>NZ_JABBFV010000001.1 GCF_012927105.1 Sphingobium psychrophilum
CCACGACAACATCATCGACCTATGCTGCGACGCCTGGAATAGACTGATCGATCAGCCGTGGCGCATCATGACTATCGGACGCCGCAAATGGGCACGTGGGTCGTAATCAATGCAGCTTGGTATTACTGGAATAATAAGCGCATAATTTTGGGCCTTATCCTGTTCTGCAACTGTTCCACTTGGGTTATTGCGATGGTATTGGGACGCATATGGTCACCGGCCATATGGCTCGTGAACATGTTATACGCATGCCTCATGATAGCGGCGTTGATGGCGTCGGGAAGACGGATGAATATCGTCCTGCTGTTTGCCTTGATCGTCAACTGCGCCTGGATATTCGCAGTCCCATAGCTTGATCTAGCGCTCTCAGGCTTTCTCTCCAACCGTCCGTACCGGCTGCACGTCTGGATAGGGCATGATCGCCCGCCCGTCCGGTCCGGCAGTAATGCTCGTCTGCGTCGGATACGCAAACTCGATCCCCTCCGCATTGAAGCGTTTCCAGATGGCGAGGCCGATGCGGTGGCGCATCTGGAAATAGTCGTGATGGTCGGGATCGGGCACGTCGAAATTGAGCTGATAGTCCAGGCTGCTCGCGCCGAAGGCGATGATCCCGGCGTTGACGAAGATCAGCCCTTCGGCCTCGACAATCTCTTCGAGAATCGACGGAATCGCTTCCGCCTTCGCCTCGTCGGTCTGGTAGATGATGCCGATGGCGTAGGTGACGCGGCGCTGGGTCAGCGTCTGGAGGCTGGTGATTTCCTTTTGCAGCAGATTGGCGTTGGACACGACCTTCCGCTCGCCCGACATGGCGCGCAGGCGCGTGCTTTTGAGGCCGATCCGCTCGACCCGCGCGGTGGTCTGGTCGAACTGGATGATCTCGCCGCGCCGGAACGGCTTGTCGAAGATAATCGAGAGCGCAGCGAACAGGTCGGAGAAGATGCCTTGTGCAGCAAGGCCGATGGCGATGCCGCCGATGCCCAGGCCCGCGACCA
Organism: Sphingobium psychrophilum; assembly: GCF_012927105.1. Classification (GTDB taxonomy): domain Bacteria; phylum Pseudomonadota; class Alphaproteobacteria; order Sphingomonadales; family Sphingomonadaceae; genus Sphingobium; species Sphingobium psychrophilum. The sequence goes on from NZ_JABBFV010000001.1 coordinate 993, forward strand.
GGCCGGTGACGTTGACGCCCAGATTGTCGAGCACCACGATCGTCGCGATCGCGAACAGGGCGAAGCTGACCAGCACGCGGATGAGGCCCATGGCGTTGGCCAGCGTCTCGCCTCCGCCATCCTCCGCCAGCGTCTTGCGCTCGATCAGGCCCAGGATGATTTCCCGCGCCCACAGTGCGGCCTGCAGCACGGTGGCGATGGTGAAGAGGAAGCCGATGGTCTTGGCCAGCGCGGGCGGCGCGTCGGCATAGCCCACGACCAGCCGGGCGGCGACCAACACCATGAAATAATGGGTGGTGCGCGCCGCCGCGCGGCCCAGAACATTGGTATAGCCCAGCGGATCGCCGCGATGGCCCTTGTGCCGCTTGCCCAGTTCGCGCAGGGCCGTCAGCGCCAGATAGATGAGAACGGCCGCGCCGATCGCGATCAGGATCTGGACATAATGGACCTGGAACCAGGCGATCGTGGAGTCCCACATTGCGCGCAGATTGGGTGCCTGCACCGTAATGGCGGTGGCGGGGTCTTTTTTGTCAGCCATGCTATTCCGTTTTAATAGTTTAGCGGATCAGGCCGCCACTGCTAACGGCGTGCAATCCGCGATCCCGTCGAGAAACGCAATCAGGCCGCGCTCTCCGCGCGATAGATAGCGCGTCTGACGCGGCAGGCGAAGCCCTTCCCGCCAGGCATCCTGCCCGTCTTTGCAAAGCACCAGCAAAGCGGGATGGACATAACTTTTACGGCTGATCGCCGGCGTGTTGCCCAGCGCCTGCGCCACCGGTTCGAGCAATTGCTTCAAGGAGACGTGCCCCGCCGCCAGCGTTTCGAAGGCGATGGTAGACGCCCCCCAGGTGCGGAAATGCTTGGCGGTGAAGGGGCCGCCCATGGCGTCGGCGATATAGGCGTTGACGTCGCTCGACGTGATCGGCCGCGCGTCGCCATCCTCGTCCAGATATTGGAAAAGATGCTGGCCGGGCAAATCCTGCACCTGTCGCACGAAGCGGAGCAGGCGGGTGTCGGTGACGGTGAGTTGCTGCTGCTTGCCGGATTTGGCGCGGTAGCGCAGCGTCAGCGACTTGCCGGACAGGTCGACATGGCGGCGGCGCAGCGTGGTCGCGCCGAAACTTTTGTTGGTCGTCGCATAATGTTCGTTGCCTACGCGCAACTTGCCGAGGTCGAGCAGGCGGACGACGGCGGCCAGCGTTCGGTCCTTGCGCAGGCCGCGGCGCGACAGATCGGCCTCCAGCCGCGCGCGCAGTTTGGGCAGGGCGCGGCCGAAATCCGGGCAACCGGCATATTTCTCCGCGTCCCGTGCGGCTCGAAAATCGGGATGATAGCGATATTGTTTCCGGCCGCGATCGTCATAGCCGGTCGCCTGGATATGGCCCAGGCCCGACGGGCAATACCAGCAATCGACATAAGCGGGCGGCAGGGCGATCGCGTTCAGGCGGTCGATTTCGTCCCGGTCGGTGATGCGGTTGCCATCGACGTCATAATAGGCCCAACCATGTTTAAGCTTGCGCCGGGTGATGCCGGGCGTGGCATCGTCCGTGTGGGCGATCGGTGGGTGGGCCATCTATCCTGCTCGTTATCTTATGGTTGATGAAGCCCGAAAACCCGCTGTTCGTCGCTTTCGTTCCGCAACTTCTCCCGCCGCTGCCCGTTAGGACAGGCCAGCCCCAAGAAGGAAAATTCCATGCCCGCCATCGCAGAAAGCCGCATCCTGATCATCGCGACCGACGGGTTCGAACAGTCCGAACTGTTCGATCCGCGCCAGGCCCTGATCGACGCGGGGGCGGAGGTCGTACTCGCCTCGCCCGATACGAAGCCCATTCAAGGCATGAAGCATGACGAGAAGGGTGACACGATCACGCCCGAAATCACGCTGGAGGCGGTGAAGATTGCGGAATATGATGGCCTGATCCTGCCGGGCGGGGTGGCCAATCCCGATACGCTGCGGATGAACGAGAAGGCGGTGGCGCTCATCCGCGCCTTCGTCGAATCAGGCAAGCCCGTGGCGGCGATCTGCCATGCGCCCTGGCTGCTGGTGGAAGCGGGCGTATTGCGCGGGAAGACGGTCACAAGCTGGCCGTCGGTGCGCACCGACCTGGCCAATGCCGGCGCGACGGTGGTCGATATGCAGGTGGCGATCGACGGGAACATCATCACCAGCCGCAATCCCGACGATATCCCGGCCTTTGTCGAGGCGTTCAGGAAAGCAGTGAGCGAATCGCAGACGGTCCCAGCCTGAGCGGCGGGATACCCAGGCGCCAGGGCGTGACCGTGCGGCGGAGCAGCGAGAGATAGGCCAGCGTCCATGCCGCGCAGACGGTAAGCGTCGGCGCAGCGAAAGCCACGGTGCCGGGTACGAAGAAGGCTGCGGCGGCAGCGGCGACGCTGCCGCCCAGCACGACCGCCAGGGCGCGCGGCTCCCCGTCGGGGCCGCGCAGCCAGACCATCGCGGCAGCAACGCCCGTCAGGAAGCTGAGGATAAGATGCAGCGAGGCCGGGCCGGGGAGGCCCAGCGCGGCGATCAGCAATATAAGGATCGCGGCTGCTGGTGCCAGCGGAACCCGGCCGAGCAGCCGGGTGGTGAGCGGATAGGTCAGCAATTCGCACGCCAGCGCGGCGAGCAGGATCGCGATCGTCAGGTCGGCATCACCGGCGATCAGGGCGACCACGGCGGCCGCGCCCCAGCGGATGAGGCGGGTGGGCGCCATCAGGATATGGCTGACCCACTCCCGCGCGCCAGGCCGCGGAGTGAAACGGCGATCGGCAAGTCGCAACTGGAAACCGCCGACCAGCAATAGTGCGTCGATGCCCCAGGGCAGCAGACCCGGCACCTGCCATGAACAGGCGAGCAACAGGCCAAGCAGCAGGCCGTGGGCGATGCCCAACAGGCGCAATTCTCCGATCATGCCGGAACGCCGTGCCGCGCGGCCAGCGTGGCGGCCAGATCGCGCCTGGCCGCGTCCGTGCGCAGCCGGGTGACATAGGTGTCCAGCCCGATCTGGAGCGCCAGCATCATGAAGATGAAGGGTTGATAGGCGATGCCCACGAACAGCGATCCGATCATATAGATGACATGGCCCTGTTGCAGGGCCGAGGCGAAGGGCGAGATCCAGGCTTCGTCCGGGCCGTCACGCTTGCGATAGAAGCGACGGATCATTTCGGTGCGGATGAAGCAGATGCCGTGGATCAGCGCCCAGATGAAGAAACCGAAATAGCCCTGCTCGCCCAGCATCTCGAAATAGGCGCTGTGATAGGCGCGGCCCTTGTCGGTGACGATGCGCCGCTCGATCCGCGCGCCGCCGCTATCGACGACGGTGCTCTGGGCGAAATAGGTGAAGCTGTTCTGGAGATAATTGTCGAAACCGCCGCCGCCCGGATGCTGCTTCACATAATCAAGCGTCCACATCCACACCGCGACGCGGGTGGCGGCGCTCTCGTCGCCCTGGTGATTCTCGATCGTTTCCATCCGCTGCGTGAAGCTGGCGGGCAGGAAGGGTATGGAGGCCAGCGCGGCCACGGCCAGCAGCGGGCCATAGACGAATTTGCGCTTCGATCGGACCAGCATCATGCCCGCCAGGATGACGATGCAGACAAGGCCGGTGCGCGCTTCCGTGCCGATCGGCATCAACATGCAGGCGAGGCAGAGGGCATAGCAGAAGCTCTTCACCTTCCAGTCCGGCGGGAAGATGGTGCCATGGTTTGATAGCCAGAGGATCAGCGGCATCAGCGAGACGGCGACGCAGCTGATGATGCTGCCTTCATAAAGCCCACTGTTATTTTCGACCATCAGGTTGAGCACGCCATAGCCGCCGCCCGACAGCGCGGTCTTCATGCCGCCATTGATGATGATGGTGCTGGCGCAGAGAATCATGAAAACGGTCAGCGCCTCGATCCGAAGGCGTGTGCGCAGGACCAGCGGCAGGAAGATGCCGGCGATGATCGCCTTCCACACCCAATTCCATTTGGTGAGCGCTTCGGCCGGGAAATCGGCGGTCAGGGTGGTGTAGCCACAATAGGCGACCAGTATGAGCATCAGCCCCTGCCGCACCGAGAATCGGCAATCCTTCTTGTCGTCCATCACCAGCCAGGCGCCGACCATCGCGGCAAAGGCCATGGCGGAGATGGGGATGGTGTTGAGCAGGAAATAGGACAGGCGCTGGGGCGAGACGATGTCGATATAGGCATAGACCGCCACCAGCAGGAACGGCCGTTTCAGGCCCATCAGGCCGAAGATTCCCAGGAAAGCGATGAAGAACAGGTCACGCATCGGCATGCGGCTCCGACGCCGAAGGAAGCGATGGCGGCGGGTCGCGATCCAGGTCGGCGCGCGGCAACAGCCGCCAGGCGGCGAGCAGGATCACGCCATGGCTGATCAGCAGGGAGAGGGCGTCGATCATCGCGCGTCGATCATAGGGGCTTGGGTGATTCCGTTCGGCACGATTCCCCCACTAGCGAGACAGAGTTGACGGGCCGTTAAACCTTTTTCGGCAAACAGAACGGGCTATGACTCGTATTCTCCATGTTCTGGACCACAGTCTGCCGCTGCACAGCGGCTACACCTTTCGCACCCGTGCGATCCTGCGTGCGCAGATGGCCAGGGGGTGGGAGGTGCGCGGCATCACTGGCCACCGCCATGCAGCGCAGGGACCGGAGCAAGAGATGGTCGACGGCCTGACATTCCACCGCACGCCGGGCGAACCGGCCAGCGGCAATCCGCTGATTCGCGAATGGCGCGACATTTCGGCCCATGCCGATGCGATCGACGCGCTGGTGCGGCAATGGCGGCCTGACGTCATCCACGCCCATTCGCCGGTATTGAACGCCATCGCCGCGCAGCGTGTCGCCAAGCGCCATAACCTCCCGATGATCTACGAAATCCGTGCCTTTTGGGAGGATGCGGCGGTAGGCAACGGCACCGGTGTCGAAGGCAATCCGCGCTATTGGCTGACGCGCCAGCTGGAAACCCATGCGGTGCGCGCGGCCGATGCCGTGGCGGTGATCTGCGAAGGGCTGCGCAGCGACCTGATCGCGCGCGGCGTGGATGCGGACAAGATCGTAGTGTCGCCCAATGGCGTCGATATGGACCAGTTCGGCACGCCGGTCGATCGCGACCTGGCGCTGACCGCAAAACTGGGCCTCGAAGGGGCCGACGTGGTCGGCTTCATCGGCAGCTTCTATGATTATGAGGGGCTGGACGACCTGATCGCCGCGATGCCGCGACTCGTGCGCGCCCGGCCCAGGGCCAAGCTGCTGCTGGTCGGCGGCGGCCCGCGCGAACAGGCGCTGCGGGACCAGGCGCTGGCGTCGCCCTTTGCCGACCATATCGTCTTTGTCGGGCGGGTGCCGCATGACCAGGTCGAACATTATTATGCGCAGGTCGATATATTGGCCTATCCGCGCAAGGCGATGCGGCTGACCGATCTGGTCACGCCGTTGAAGCCGCTGGAGGCGATGGCGCAGGGGCGCTTGGTGGCGGCGTCCAGTGTCGGCGGGCATCGCGAACTGATCGAGGATGGCGTCACCGGCACGTTGTTCGCGCCTGACGATCCAGCCGCGATCGCCGCGGCCCTGGCGGAGATGTTCGCGAATTGCGGCGGATGGGATGAACGCCGCGCCGTCGCCCGCGCTTTCGTCGAGCGCGAGCGTAACTGGTCGTCAAACATTGTGCGTTATGAACCGGTTTACCAGCGGCTGCTGGCGCGTCCGACACGGACCCGTGCGGCCGCATGAGCCAAGGGTTGAACAAAAGGTGACGGCGGGAGTCATCAGCAGGCGGGGCATGGCGATCGCCGCACTGGCCGGTCTGGCAACCGCATTGCTGGTGTTGTGGATGCCGGTCGGCCTGGTCGAGATGATCGTGGCGTCGAGCGGCCTCAGCGAAGCGGTGCCGGCCGCGGCGCCGCCGCTGGGATTGAAGGCGCGGCTGATGATGGCGGGCTTCGCTGGAATCATGGCGATCGGGCTGGTTGGCCTGGCACGCCGCGATGCGGACGTATCAGGTCAAGATAGTGGGCCGGAACACAATAATGGGAAAGGACGCGCCCATCGCGTCCAGGGAGCACATAAAATGGGTTTCGCATTCTCCAAGCTGACCGCGCTGGCGCGGGGCCGTGCTGCACCGGGTATCGAACCGGACGCGCCGATCCTGCGTCGGGCCGACGCGCATCCTGACGCGCCGTCCCGCCCGCCGATCTTCGCCAGCCGGGATTTCGACGGAATCGATATCTTCCCGCGGGCCGAATCGGGCCGACGCGGGTTGGTGGCGCATCGCGATCCGGAGCGCGAGACGGTGGTGCCGCTTGGCAAGCTGGCCATGCCCAGTGCGCCCATGCCGCTGGCGGAGGCGGACCTGCCGCAACCCGCTTTCCTGCGGCCGGCCGGCCCCTTTGCCGTGCCGACCCTGGTCGAAGACGATAGCGAAGATGATGGCGCGGACGAAGACTATGTCGCGTTCGAACCATTGCCGGTGGCGGCTGAATGGGCCGCGCCTGCGACGCCCGCCTTCGTCGCCCAGCCTGCCGACGCGATCCGCCCTGCCCCTTTGCCCATGCCCTCCACCCATGGCCTGTCGATCAGCGAACTGACCGAGCGGCTGGAGCGCGGGTTGACGCACCGGTCGCGGAAAATGTCCTCGGCCGGGGCCGGTGACGGCGTGATCGCCGACATGCCGGTCGCATCGGCCGTGCCGGTGCGCGCGGCGGTGGAACAGGATGCCGACGAAGCGCTGCGCGCGGCGCTGGGTGCGCTGCGTTCCATGACCGGGCGACGGTAAGCCGCCGCCCGGCACAGGTCTTACCAGTCTTCGATCGTCAGGGCCGACAGTTCCAGCCAGACGCTTTCCATGTCCGCATCGCCATCATCGACGCTGATGTCGGCGACGAAATGGTCCGGCAGCATCCATTCGGCATCGGCTAGGCCAGCCATGAAGGCGCTGCCGCGTTCGGGGAAGTCATCCCCGCTCAGGCGCAGCCGCACCATATGGCGCTGCCCTTCGAACAGGGCGCTGGCCCAGGGGCGGCTGACCGCCCGTTCGACAATGGCGGGCTGGCCCGCGCGCGCCAACAGCTGCGCGAGCAAGGGTGGCAGCGGGCTGGCCCTTTTTCTTCCTATTCCTTTATTTCGGATGAGGTTGGCCGGGCCGAACCCATGATCCAGACTTGTCATTGGCTGATGCTCCTGCGATAAGTGTTCATGAAATGTTCTACTCTCCTCCTTATGCGATCGCCGGGTTGCCGACCCAGGCGCAGGTCGAAAACCAGGCGCGGATCGCGCGCGCAACGGCGTCCGAAGGTGGTTGGTCGCATCTTAAATTCGCGAAGAAATTGCTCGATCACACGCAGCAACATAGGCCTTCTTCTCCCCAGTCAGCGCGACTCGCCCGCTGCAAGTCGATAGGTTTATTCCTATCTCTAACGCAATTTCCTACTTGTCTAGGAAAATTCCTATCATTATGGATTGGATATGGATGAATCGGAACATGCCCGGATTGCACTCGATCGGCTGATTGCCGAGCGGGGGGAGAATTATGCCGATCTGTCCCGGCTGATCGGCCGCAATCCTGCCTATATTCAACAGTTCATCAAACGCGGCACGCCGCGCAAGCTGGACGAGGAGGATCGTCGCGTGCTGGCGCGCTATTTCGGCGTGCCTGAGCAGATGCTGGGCGGCGCGTCGGTGCCGGTCGCCGCACCCGCCCGGATGCGCGGGATGCCCGCGGTGGTCGCGGTGCCGCGGCTGGCGCTGGGCGCGTCGGCTGGCCTTGGGTCGCTGGACGAGGATGAGCAGGCGGCGGGCGTGATGGCGTTCGACGCGCGCTGGCTGCGCCATCTGGGCGTGCGGCCGCAGCGTGTGTCGATCATCCGGGTCGATGGCGAATCGATGGCACCGACCCTGAACGATGGCGACGACATCATGGTCGATCATGACGATGACGCCGGTCGTCTGCGCGACGGGGTCTATGTGCTGCGGTTGGACGGCGTGCTGATGGTCAAGCGCGTCGCCATGGGGCCACGGCGCGGCTGGTTCAGCGTAGTGAGCGACAATCCCCATTATCCCGACTGGGCGGACATCGACCCGGCGCTGGTGGATATTGTAGGCCGGGTCGTCTGGAGCGGCAGGCGCTTGAATTGACGACGATCGCGTTTCATTCCGTCAAGTGGATATTTTGCGATTGGGTCGGGATAGGCGGAGCGGCCATGGCGTTATCGCCGGGCAAAAGGCGACGGCGTGGCTGCGCCAGAGGAGTGTCGATTGAACGATAATGGCGCAGTAATCCGCAAGGGACAGGAATGGCGCGGTGCGCCCATGGCGCTGGCGACGGTGGTGTCGACCTGGGGATCGGCCCCGCGCCCGCGCGGCAGCCATATGATCGTCCATGCCGACGGCCGGTTCGAAGGCAGTATTTCGGGCGGTTGCGTGGAAAGCGACGTGTTGCAACGCGCGGCGGAGGTGATCGGGGGGCGCGCCGCCCATGTCGAACGCTATGGCGTGGCCGATGGCGATGCCTGGGAAGTCGGCCTGCCATGCGGCGGCGAGATCGCGGTGCTGGTCCAGCCGGTGGGCGATGCGGGATTCGCCCCCGGATTGTTCGACCGGATCGCCGCGGAAAGCGCGCGCGGCCGGGCGCTCACGCTGGCGACCGATTTGGAGAGCGGGGTGACGCGGGAGTCGGCCGGGGCGGGCGATTTCCTCAATCGCTACGATCCGCCGCGCCGCCTGCTGATCGTCGGCGCGGTGCAGATCGCCCAGAGCCTGGTGCCGTTGGCGCAGGCGATCGGGGTGACGCCGGTGGTGATCGATCCGCGCGGGCGTTTCCTGACGGTCGAGCGTTTCCCCGGTGTGGAATTGGACGACCGCTGGCCCGACGAGGCGATTGCGGCGCGCTTCCCGGGCGAATCGACCGCGGTCGTGACATTGAGCCATGACATCAAGATCGACGACCCCGCGCTGGTGGCGGCGTTGCGTGCGCCCACCGGCTATGTCGCGGCGCTGGGATCGCGCAAGAGCCAGGCGGCGCGGCTGGAGCGGCTGGGGGCGATGGGCTTCGGGGCCGATGACCTGGCCCGCATCGACGGGCCGGCAGGGCTGGATATCGGCGCGATCGGCGCGGCGGAAATCGCGCTGTCGATCACGGCGGGGATGGTCGCGGGGTTCAACGCGCGACGTTGACGCTAATGCGTGTCCCCTGCCGCAAGGGATGGGCAGGGGACACATCCCTTACGCTGTCGGGCACAAAGGATGGCGCGCCCTAGCAAAGCGACGGGATGTATCAATACCCCGAACGACGTATTCGTGAAATTTCTTGTCGCTGGGTGAGGATTTACTATCGTAATATTACGAGCATTGCAATATTTTGCGCGGAGCCTTTTGCCGAACGCGGCTATCAATCCTGTTTTGACAGAATATTTAACAACAGCGCCCACCATTCTTGCCGCCGTAGCGTGCCTCCTGCCGGTCGCGAAAAAATTGCGTGCGGTCCATGGCCGGCCGGTCGGGATGATGCGCGGCCATGTGGCGCAGATAGGCGTCATAGTCGGGCAGGCCGACCATGAGTCGCGCGGTCTGGCGCAGCGTGGCAAATAGCCCGATCATTCGGCCGGCACCAGTTGAGAGGGGATTTCGCGCGCCGTGGGTGCCGCGGTCCGCCGGGCGGTGATGCAGGTGCGGATGGTGAACAAGAGCAGCGCCAGCACCACCGCCAGGAACAGCGCCACCAGTGCAGCATCGATCCGGTCGTTGAAGATGATGCGCTGCATTTCCGCCATCGACTTGGCGGGGGTCAGCACCGTTCCGGCATCCGCCGCGGCGCTGAATTTCGCGGCATGGGCGAGGAAGCCGACCTTGGCATCGGCCGAGAAGAGCTTGATCCAGCCGGCCGACAATGTGCAGATCAGCAACCACACGGTCGGGACCAAAGTCACCCAGGCGAAGCGGTCGCGCTTCATGCGGAAGAGGACGGCGGTGCCGAGCATCAGCGCGATCGCCGCGAGCATCTGGTTGGAGATGCCGAATACCGGCCACAGCGTGTTCACGCCGCCGAGCGGATCGGTGACGCCCTGATAGAGGAAGAAGCCCCAGGCCGCGACGGTCAGCGCCGTGGCGACGATGCCGGGAATGTGGCTCTTTGTATCCTTGAAGCTGGGCACGGCGAGCGCGATCAGATCCTGCAACATGAAGCGCCCGGCGCGGGTGCCGGCATCCACCGCGGTCAGGATGAAGAGCGCCTCGAACAGGATCGCGAAATGATACCAGAAGGCCTTCATCGCCGGGCCGCCGACGACATGGCTGAAGATTTCCGCCATTGCCACCGCCAGCGTCGGGGCGCCGCCCGCCCGGCTGATGATGCTATGTTCGCCCACATCCTTCGCGGTCTGGGTGATGAGGTCAGGCGAGATCGGGAAGCCCATGGCGGTGACGGCGGCTGACGCGCTGGCGGCGTCCGTCCCGATCAACGCTGCGGGGCTGTTCATCGTAAAATAGATGCCGGGGTCCAGGATCGATGCGCCGACCAGCGCCATAATGGCCACAAACGCTTCCATCAGCATCGCGCCATAGCCGATCATCGGCGCATGGGCTTCGCTGGCGATCAGCTTGGGCGTGGTGCCGCTGGCGATCAGCGCGTGAAAACCCGACACCGCACCGCAAGCGATGGTGATGAACAGGAAGGGGAAGAGGCCGCCCGACCAGACCGGGCCGTTGCCGCCGACGAACTGGGTGAGCGCGGGCATCTTCAAGGGCGGGGCCATGATGACGATGCCGATCGCCAGCGCCGCGATCGCGCCGATCTTGAGGAAGGTGGACAGGTAATCGCGCGGCGCGAGCAGGAGCCAGACCGGCAGGACGGAGGCGATCGCGCCATAGCCGATCAATATCCAGCATAGCTGGACCGGGGTGAAGGTGAAGATCGGACCCCAGATCGGAGACAGCGATACCGCCTGGCCATAGACGATCGCCGCCAGCAGCCCGACGAGGCCCAGCAGCGACACTTCGCCGATGCGGCCCGGCCTGATCCAGCGGGTATAGGCGCCCATCGCCATGGCGAGCGGCACAGTGGCGGCGACGGTGAACATGCCCCAGGGGCTTTCCGCCAGCGCCTTCACCACGATCAGCGCCAGCACGGCCAGGATGATGACCATGATCATGAAGGCGCCGAACAGCGCGATGGTGCCCGCGACCTGCCCCATTTCCATGCGGATCAGTTCGCCCAGAGACTTGCCGTCGCGGCGCATGGAGATGAACAGGATCATGAAATCCTGCACCGCGCCCGCCAGCACCACGCCAATAATGATCCAAAGCGTGCCGGGCAGATAGCCCATCTGCGCCGCCAGCACCGGCCCGACGAGCGGCCCCGCGCCCGCTATCGCCGCGAAATGATGGCCGAACAGGACGGACTTGTCGGTCGCGACATAGTCCAGGCCATCGGCACGGCGGATCGCGGGGGTGGGCCGCGCGGGGTCCAGCCGCATCACATGGCGGGCGATGAAAAGGGCGTAATAGCGATAGGCGACCAGGAAGCAGCTGACCGCCGCGACCACGATCCACAGCGCGTTGACCGCTTCACCGCGCGACACCGCGACGATGGTAAGGGCAACCGCGCCGATGATGGCGATCAAAATCCAGGGTAGGTGCCGGGTCATGCCGCCTCGCGTCGATAGGGAGCCTGGCCTGAAATCCCCGCCCTCCTGCGAGTGCAGGAGCATGGCGGAGCGGGTGGCAGGCCTGGTTTCCAAGCTACCCTAAGCCGCTATGCTTGAAAGACAACCGCCTACCTTAGACGGAGGGCGCTGCGGCGGAACGGGGGATGGTGGTGGTGCGGACCGGCCTTATACGCGGATTGCGGTCTAGCGGCGGCGGAACGGCCAGTCGGTCACGCCGCTGACCCAGAGCGCCCACCAGATGATGACCGGCTGTAGCGCCAGCCGCGGGCCATGATACCACCAACTCAGATGCGCGCCTCCCAGGGGAATGTCGTTGAGCGCATGGTTGATATTGGCCGGCCAGACGCACAGCGCATAGAGGGCGAGGCCAACGCCAGCCGCGTAGCGCAGGCGTGGGACCATCAGCCCGATCGCGCCCGCCAGTTCTGCCACGCCGGTCATCGCCACCACCAGTTCGGGCATGGGCACCCAATGCGGCGTGATCGCCAGAAAGCCGCCCGGCCGCGACAGATGGGCGACGCCGGCCACGGCATAGGCTGCGGCCAGCACCAGTCGGGCTATGGTGCGGCCGCGCGCCACTTAATGCGTCACGTCGATTTCAAGTTCGCCCTCATCCTGTCCGTCCCAATAATGAGCGCGTTCGGCATGAACCTGGATCATCACCAAGCCTGGCGTGTCGGCACCATCCTCGAACCACAATTCCAAATCTGGGTTCCAATGGTCCTCAAACTGGGCGCGGTCGCGAATCAGGTCGGCGCGACCTTCCAGCGCGATGAACAACGGGCGCTGGCCGAACAGGCCGCTTTTGCCGTGGAAGGACAGGCTGACCCGCGGGTCACGCTCGATATCGCGCACCATCAACGTATCTTCGGTGGTGAAATAATAGCTGTCGCCGCCATGGGCGACATCCTGATTGTTGCTCATCGGACGAGCGCCGATATGGCCATCCTCCGTATGGGTGGACAGCATGGCGAAATCGATATGCTGCATCTTTTCGGCCAGGCTGGCGATCGTGTGCTGCACCATGGGAGTCTCCTCTACTCGATCCGCTGTTAACGCAGGACAGGCCGAGTCGGGTTCCATCGATCGGATTCGACTCTCGATCGATAAGAACATATCATGAACATAATCGACATGATTCGGGAGTCATCGCCATGGAAAGCCGCACCTCGCCGCTTTACCGCCCTTTTTTCGCGCTGAAGCCGCCGGCGGTCGTCGCGCGGCAGATCGATCATTTCGCCGCGACCCTGGCGCCGGGCGCAGACCGTATCCTGCCCGACCATCAGCATGTCACGCTCGGCATCACGACCGACTGGCCGGACTATCCCTATGAACTGATCAAGGCGCGACGCCGGGCGGCAGCGGGGATCATGGCGGAGCCGTTCGACCTGATGCTGGACGGCGTGCATGTTGGCGGCCAGTCGGCCGCCCTGCGGCCATCGCGCAGCATTGCCGGGTTGAAGACAGTGCAGCAGCAGGTCGCCGTTGCGATGGCGCGGGCCGGGGCGACGCCGCGTCCGGGCTGGCGCTTCAGCCCGCATCAGACATTGTTCTACTGCGACGCGCGGCACAGCCAGCAGCGCATCGACGGATTTAGCTGGCATGTGGAGGAAGTGGTGCTGGTGTGCAGCCATGTCGGCCGCACCCGACACGAGATTATGGGCAGTTGGCCGCTCAAGGGCGATGCGCAATATCGGCTGTTTTAGAGCCTCACTTGATTTAACCGCATCGTGTTCCCGCGCAGGCGGGAACCCAGTCGCACCGTCTGAACTGGGTTCTCGCCTGCGCGGGAACACGGGTTACAATAGTCAGCGTTTGCGGACAAATTCCGCGCGCAGTACCAACCCCTTGATCCCGTCATAGCGGCAGTCGATTTCCTGGGCGTCGCCGGTCAGGCGGATCGACTTGATGAGCGTGCCGCGCTTGAGCGTCTGGCCCGCGCCCTTGACGGTCAGATCCTTGATCAGCGTGACCTGATCGCCATCGACCAGCAGGTTGCCGACGGAATCGCGCACCTCGACCGTATCAGCGGCGTCGCTCGACACAGGGGCGTCCGCCGCGCTGATCCATTCGCCGCTGGCTTCGTCATAGACATAATCGTCGTCGGCCATGGTCATCTATCCCTGGGTTACGCTTTGCAGCACGGCGGCACGCAATTCGGGGATGCCCATGCCCTTTTCGCTCGACGTGACGATGATGTCGGGATGGGCGGCGGGGCGTTTGCGGATCGCGTCGGCTGTGGCCTGGGTCACGGCGGCGAGTTCGCTCGCCTTGATCTTGTCCGCCTTGGTCAGGACGATGCGATAGCTGACCGCCGCCCCGTCCAGCATGTCGAGCATGTCATTATCCACATCCTTGACGCCGTGGCGGCTGTCGACCAGCACCAGCGCGCGCTTGAGCGAGGCGCGCCCGCGCAGATAGTCGTTCACCAGGAACTTCCATTTGCGCACGACATCCTTGGGTGCCTTGGCATAGCCATAGCCCGGCATGTCGACGAGGCGGAAGCGCAGCGGTACGCCCACGTCGAAGAAGTTGAGTTCCTGCGTGCGCCCCGGCGTATTGGACGTTCGGGCCAGGCCATTGCGGTTGGTCAGCGCATTCAGCAGCGAGGATTTGCCGACATTGGAGCGGCCCGCAAACGCGACTTCGTTGACGTCCATGTCGGGCAGGAAGTCCAGCGTGGGCGCGGATTTGAGGAAGGCGATCGGCCCGCTGAAGAGCTTGCGCGCTTCCTCGATCAGGTCAGTATTTTCTTCTGTCACGTTCTTCTCCGTTCGCCCTGAGTAACCGCTGAGCTTGTCGAAGCGGTGTATCGAAGGGCCGAAGGCGCGCGATGCTTCGATACGGGCCTTCGACTTCGCTCAGTCCCTACTCAGCACGAACGGGGACTTGGTAGGGTTATTTACTTCGTCGCCGTCGCCGTGCTTAGCACCGGATGGCGGCGATACAGCCACCATTGTTGCGCCATCGACAGGCAGTTGTTGGTGATCCAGTAGACCAGCAGGCCGGCCGCGAAGGGCGCCATGATGAACATCATCATCCACGGCATGATCGAGAAGATCTGCTGCTGCATCGGGTCCATCTGGGCGGGGTTCAGCTTGAACTGGAAATACATGCTGATGCCCAGCAGCAGCGCCAGCACACCGATCGCCAGGAAGGATGGCGGGGTGAAGGGCAGCAGGCCGAACAGGTTGAAGATGTGCAGCGGATCGGGCGCTGACAGATCCTTGATCCACAGCACGAACGGCTGATGGCGCATTTCGATCGTCAGCATCAGCACCTTGTAGAGCGCGAAGAAGATCGGAATCTGGATGAAGATGGGCAGGCAGCCCGCCAGCGGGTTGACCTTTTCCGTCTTGTACAGCGCCATCATCTCCTGCTGGAGACGGGGCTTGTCGTCCTTATATTTCTCTTGCAGCGCCTTCATCTTGGGCTGCACGGCGCGCATCGCCGCCATGCTGGCGAACTGGCGCTGGGCGACCGGGAACATCAGGCCGCGCACCACGAAGGTCAGGCAGATGATGGCGAAGCCGAAATTGCCAAGTGTTTCGAACAGCCAGTGGAGCAGCGCGAAGATCGGCTGTTCGAACCAGTAGAACCAGCCCCAGTCGATCGCCCGGTCGAACAGCTTCACGCCGTCGCGTTCATAGGCCTGGAGCGTCTTGACTTCCTTCGCGCCGACATAGAGGCGAATGGTCTGCGTCGCAGCCTTGCCGGGTGCCAACATGGTTGATCCCAGCGCGGCGTCCGCCTGATATTGCGTGCCGGCACCCTTGCGGAATTGGCCGGAGAAATCGGCGTCCGTGCCGGGGACGAGGGCGGAGAGCCAATATTTGTCGGTGAAGCCGATCCAGCCGCCCTTGGACTGGAAGCTCTGGGTCGATGGACCCTTGTCCAGATCCTTGTAGTTCACGTCATAATTGGCCGCGCCGTTGAACACTCCCATCGGGCCGACATGGATGGTCCAGGTGTCGGGGTCCTTGGGGATACCGGTGCGGCTGATATAGCTGTAGGGCTTTACGCCCACGGCGCCCGCGCCGCTGTTCGACACCTTCTGCGCAGCGGAGATCATGTAATTTTGATCGACGCTCAGGCGGATTTCGAACAGCTGGCCAGCGCCATTATTCCAGGTTAGCAACACCGGACTCGTCGGCGTCAGCGCGCTGCCCTGCGCGGTCCAGACCGTGTCCTTGTTCGGTGTCTTCAACCCTTCGCCTTGCCAGCCGAAGCCGGCGAAATAGGCGTCCTGTGTGCCGCTGGGGCTGTACAGGCGGACGGCGGACGAATCCTTGTCGATGGTTTCACGATAGGTCGGCAACACGATATCGTCGATGCGCGCGCCGCGCAGGTTGATCGATCCGGTCAGCTTGGGCGTGCGGATCGGCACGCGGGGGCTTTCCTTCAATACGATGGCGCGGTCCCGAATCGTGACGGGGCCGTCCGCCGTATCGGTGCCGGGGGCGGCGACCGGGGTGGTCTTGCCGCCTTCGATTCTGGTCGCGGGCGGATTGGCCGCCGGGAAGAAATAATGCGAGACATAGGGCCAGCCGAACAGGATCGCCGCGGTCAGCAGCACCGCCAGAATGATATTCTTCTTGTCGTCCACGTTGTTCGGCTCCGCCGTCTTATGTCTGTGTCAAGGGACCGGGTCGTAGCCCGACCCGCCCCATGGGTGGCATCGCATTAGCCGCTTGAACCCCAACCAGCTACCCTTGATCGCGCCATATTTGCCGATCGCCTGAATCGTATATTCGGAGCAGGACGGAGCGTAGCGGCAGGTGGGGGGCAGGATGCGCGAAGGGCCAAGTTGCCAGAAGCGCGCGATCAGGATGAGCAGGCGGGCAATCACGGCTGTTCGCCGGTGCGCGGCGCTTGTGGATCGCTCTTTTTGGCGGGCTTGCCCTTGCGAGGGCGGGGCAGGCCGCGCGGCGGATCAATCGGGCGGGTCATGATCTTGCCTAGCGCCTTGCCCAATTCGGCGTGCAACAGCGCAAAATCGCGTTCGATACCGCCTTCGCGGCCGATCAGAACATGATCTGCGCCGGCAATACCATGAGCCGGCAGCAGTTCGCGCGCCAAAACGCGAAAGCGGCGCTTCATCCGGTTACGGATGACGGCGCCGCCAATCTTCTTCGTGACCGTGATGCCGATACGCATCGCCGGATCGCCATCGCCGCGTTCACGCACCAGCAGGACGAATCCCGGCATGGGCGCGCGGCGTCCCCGATTCGCCGCCAGAAAATCCGCACGCCTGCTCATAATGGCAGGCGCAGCGGACGGCGGCGCGTCGATCAGGCGCTCAGGCTCTTGCGGCCGCGCGAACGGCGCGCGCGAATCACGTTGCGGCCGCCGGGGGTCGCCATGCGAGCGCGGAAACCGTGACGGCGCTTCCGAACCAGATTGCTCGGCTGAAAAGTGCGCTTCATCGTTCATTCCTCAAAAAACAACTAGAGAATCGGGCGTGACAAAAAAGGGCCGCCAAAACAGCGGCCACCAGTCAGGGGGCGTCCGATAGGCAAAAGGGGGGGGGAAGTCAATGGCGGGTGGCCGCAATCTATAGGCCCGTTCGCTTCGAGCGAAGTCGAGAAGCGGCAAGCGCCCTGCTGATGTTTCTCGACTTCGCTCGAAACGAACGGATGTGGCTTATATTGCCTTACTTCCCCCGCGTGGTCGCCACGGCCGCCTTGAGCGCGTCATAGCCGACCGCGCCGCCCAGCACCTGGCCACCGATTACGAAGGTCGGGGTGCCGCTGGCCTGGAGTTTCTGGGCCAGGGCGATGTTGGACTGGATTTCGGCATCATATTTGGTCGATGCGATCGCCGAATCGGCTTCGGATTTGGTGATGCCCGCCTTGGCCGCTGCCGCGACGATCGTGTCGCGCGTGACCTTGCCCGCGCCATAAAGCGCCTTGTGATAGGCCATATATTGGCCGCGCTCCGCCGCCAGCAGCGATACTTTGGCCGCGGCGCTGCTTTCGTCCGACAGGATGGGGAGTTCGCGATAGACGACCTTCACCTTGGCGTCGCCCGCGACTAGCTTGGCCAGGTCGGGCAGCGAGGCGCGGCAATAGCCGCAGGCATAGTCGAAAAATTCGACCACGGTGACGTCGGCATTGGCCGCGCCTTCCCATGCCCCGGCATAGGGCGTTTCCAGCGCGCTGCGGCTGGCGTCGATGGTGCCCGACATGCGCTGCGCCTGTAATTTTTCGACGGCCTGCGGGATGATTTCGGGATGCTCCAGAATATAGTCGTGAACGATCTTTTCGATCGCCGCCTTATCGGTAGCATTGACGCTGGCGGGTGCCTGCACGGCGAGCGCGGTGCCGGCGGCAGCCGCGATGAGGGCGAAAGCGCCAAGGGTCATCTGGATCGTCCTGTTGGAAAGGGCCGCGCGAAAGCTCGGCCGGGTCTGGTCTGTCATATCTATCTTTTCTTGCGCTGCTGCTCGATCGCCGCGCGGGATGTCATCGCGATATCCTGCGCCCGCAGATAGTCAACCGTGCCGGGCTTCAACCCCTGCATCGCGCCGTCGGCGCTGCGCAGCGCCATGGGATGTTCGCCCATCATGGCGTAGCGTTCCGCCGTCGCCAGCGCGGCGCGGGGCGTGTCGCCGCGCCGTTCATAGACGACGCCCAACTGATACCAGGCGAAGGGATTTTCCCGGTCGCGCTGCACCGCCAGGCGCAGCACCTGCTCGGCCTCGGCGAAATTCGCCTCATCCTCGGTCGCGATCAGCGCGTGAGAGAGTAGGACGGCGATCAGCGGCTGGTTGGTGATCTTCACGGCTTCGCGCAAGGGCGCGACGGCGTCCCTGGGGCGGCCGCTTTCCAGCAGGATCTGGCCTTTCAACTCAAGAAAATAGGGGTCGTCCGGCGCAGCCGCGAGCAGGGCGTCGGCCTCCTCCAGCGCTTTTTGCGGATAGGCGCTTTTATGCCAGGCATAGGCGCGGGCGTAATGGGCCGGCATCGACTGGTCGGTTTCGGGATATTTTTGCAAGGTCTGGGTGGGTTCGGACACGAAGCCGATCAGCTTGGCCTTGATCCGTTCGAACCGCGCCTCCAGCGCCGGATCGACCGGGCGCTCCCAGGCCGGATCGACCGTATAGACTTCGCGCAACACGTTGATGCGCTCGCCCGACAGAGGGTGGGTGCGCCCGTAACTATTGTCCTGCGGAATGGCGAGGCGATATTCCTGATTTTGCAGCTTCTTGAAAAATTCCAGGCTGCCCTTGCCGCTCAGGCCTGCCTTCGACAGATAGCGCGCGCCGGCAAGATCGGCCGAGCTTTCCTGCCCGCGCGAAAAAGCCAGGAATTTGGTCATCGCCGCCTGCTGGCCTAGGCCCATGATCCCCATGCCCGCTTCCGCGCCGCCCGCCGCGATCGCCGCCGCGCCCAGCACCAGGCTGAGCAGGGTGACGCTGGTGGCGTCCTTGATCCCCTCGCCCGAGCGGATGACATGGCCACCCTCGATATGGCCCAGTTCGTGCGCCACCACGCCCTGCAACTGGTTCACATTGTCGGCCTGCGCGATCAGGCCGCTATGCACCCAGACATATTGGCCGCCGGCGACGAAGGCGTTGATCTCCGGGTCGTTGATGACCATGACCTGGACGTTTTTGGGCTCCATGCCAGCCGCCTTGACCAACTGGCCCGACATGTCGGCCATGAAGGCTTCGGTTTCGGCATCGCGCAATATCTGCTGGGCGAGCGCCGGGCGTCCCATGCAGGCGAGCGCGGCGATCGCCAGCGCGCAGATTTTGAGCCGCGGCCGCATCAGCGGTACGTCTTTGGCAGGGAGAGGCAGACCGTCACGGCGGCGTCGTGCCAAGGCCGGGCTGAACCTGCCGTGAAGCGGTAAGGCGCAACGAAAAGCGCCGCTGCGCACCGATCGGAACCGGATGGGCAGCGGCGCTTGTTCATAACGGCCTAACGTCCGGCCTTATTGGCCGAAGGTACGCTGCCACCAGCCACGGCGCGGTTCGCCATCTTCGCCCACGCCATCCTCGCCATTGGCGGCGTCAGCGGTTTCGGCGACGGACGCTTGCTGTGCTGGTGCTTCGGCAAGGGTTTCCGCCGCGGGTGCAGCGGCCTCTACCTCTGCATCAGCGACGACGGCCTTCTTGCGGCGCGGACGCTTGGGCTTGGCCGGCGCTTCCTCGGCAACGGGCAACTCGACCACCGTTGTGGCTTCCTCGACGACCGCATCCGCTTCCGCTGCGTCGGCGACGGGCTTCTTGCGGCGGGCGCGCTTGGGCTTGGCCGGTGCCTCTTCGGCAGCAGCGTCGACCGGCGCAGCTTCGGCAGCGGTCTCCGCCACCGGCTCGGCCATGGTTTCGGCGACTTCGACTACCGGCGCGGCATCCGCTTTGGTCTTGCGAGCGCGGGGGCGACGACGGGTCTTGGGCGCTTCCTCGGCGGGCGCTTCCTCAACGACTGGTTCGGTAGCTGGGGCTTCTGCCACCGTCTCAGCGACTTCGGCAACAGGCTCTTCCGATTCGCCGGCTTCGGCTTCGGTTTCGAGCGTCGCTGCGTCTTCGCCACCTTCGCGGCGGCGACGGCCACCCCGGCGACCACGACGACCGCGGCGACGGGCCCCACTGTCCTCGTCGTCGGCCGCAGCAGCGGCCTCTGCCGGTGCGTCGGTCGCGTCGTCGGCGGTGACGACGGCCTCGCCCTCGTCTTCGTCCTCGGATTCCGCATCGGCATTGTCGCCGGCGTCTTCCTCGGTGCCTTCACCGGTGCGATTGTCATCGCGCGCGCCGCCACGACGGCGACGGCGACGACGGCGACGGCGGCCGCCGTCACGATCTTCGTCCTCGCGATCGCCGCGGTTGCCGCGTTCTTCACGCTCGGTTTCGGGTTCGGCTTCGGCCTCTTCGACCTCTTCCTCTTCTTCCTCGTCGATGACGTCCAGATCGTCATCCTCTTCCGGCAGCGGCGCGTAGCTTACGACACGCTCAGGCCGCGGGCCGCTGGCCTCGACCGACATGCGCGCGCCTTCAACTTCGCCATCGGGCAGGACTTCGATCGTCACGCCATAGCGCTGCTCGATTTCGTCCAGTTCGCGGCGCTTGTTGTTGAGAACGTAGAAGGCCGCTTCCTGGCTGGCGCGCAGGGTGATGAGGTTGCCGCGACCGCGCGCCGCTTCCTCTTCCAACATGCGCAACGCGCCTAGGCCCGCCGACGATGCGGTGCGAACGAGGCCGGTGCCTTCGCAATGCGGGCACTGGCGGGTGGAAGCTTCCAGAACGCCGGTGCGCAGGCGCTGGCGGCTCATTTCCATCAGGCCGAAGCCGGAGATACGGCCGACCTGAATGCGGGCGCGATCGTCCTTCAACGCCTCCTTCATCGCCTTCTCGACCTTACGGATGTTGGAGTTCACCTCCATGTCGATAAAGTCGATGACGACGAGGCCGGCCATGTCGCGCAGGCGAAGCTGACGCGCGATTTCGCGGGCGGCTTCCAGGTTGGTCGCCACGGCAGTCTGTTCGATGCCATGTTCGCGGGTCGACCGGCCGGAGTTGATGTCGATCGACACCAGCGCCTCGGTCGGGTTGATGACCAGATAGCCACCGGACTTGAGCTGGACGACGGGATTGTACATCGCCGCCAGCTGTTCCTCGACGCTGGCGCGCTGGAACAGCGACACCGGGTCGGCATATTGCTTTACCCGGCGCACATGGCTGGGCATCAGCAGACGCATGAAGTCCTTGGCGGCGCGATAGCCATGCTCGCCCTCGACGATGACCTCTTCGATATCCTTATTGTAGATATCGCGGATCGCCCGTTTGATGAGGTCGCTGTCATTATGGATCAGCGCGGGGGCGGCGGCGCTCAGCGTCTTTTCGCGAATCTCGTCCCACAGGCGGGCGAGATAGTCGAAGTCGCGCTTGATTTCCGGCTTGGTGCGCTGGAGGCCCGCGGTACGGACGATGCAGCCCATGGACGAGGGCAGCGCCATTTCGGCGATGATCGTCTTCAACCGCTTGCGGTCGGCCACATTGCTGATCTTGCGCGAAATGCCGCCACCATGGCTGGTGTTGGGCATCAGCACGCAATAGCGACCCGCCAGCGACAAATAGGTGGTCAGCGCGGCACCCTTGTTGCCGCGTTCTTCCTTGACGACCTGGACCAACAGCACCTGGCGGCGCTTGATGACATCCTGAATCTTGTAGCGGCGGCGCAGCGCCATGCGCTTGCGGCGCAGTTCGTCGGCGGCTTCATCGCCGCCGCGGCCACGACCGCGCCCGCCCGAACGGCCGCCACGCTCGCCACTGGGGCCTTCGTTGCCGCCTTCGCCTTCGGCCTGTTCGGCGTCTTCGCCCGGCTCTTCATCGTCATGATGATGGCTCGCCTCGACATATTCGACGCCGCCTTCGGGCGCGATGGGGTCGTGGTCCAGATCATGATCGTCATCGTCGAAATCGGCGCGCAGCGCGGCCTCTTCCTCGGCATGGGCGCGTTCTTCGCGCAGCAACGCCTCGCGGTCTTCACGCGGGATCTGGTAATAATCCGGGTGGATTTCGCTGAAAGCGAGGAAGCCGTGGCGGTTGCCGCCATAATCCACGAAGGCCGCCTGGAGCGAAGGCTCTACGCGGGTGACCTTGGCCAGATAGATATTGCCCTTGAGCTGCTTGTGCTCAGCGGACTCGAAGTCGAATTCCTCGATCCGGTTACCCTTGACGACCGCGACCCGGGTCTCTTCCCGGTGGCGCGCGTCGATCAGCATACGCATTGTCATTTACATGTCTCCGGCGTGGACGGGCTGCGGCACAGGGCCGCGCCGCCACGCGATAGTGAAGGGACGGCCGGGCGCGCTCCGTTAAGGGCGCGGATGTCGGCATCGTCCAGGTTTGAAGGAAATTATGTGCGTCTGCTGCGTCGGCAGGGCCGGACAAATCGCCGGGCCGCACCATCCACGCCGCATCGCCCGTGACCGGGGCAAGCGTGGAATGGAAATCATGCCTCATGCAGCGTCAACCTGTTTGCGACACTGCGGGGGGCAAATACTGCCTCCGCCGGTGCCTATCTCATTGCCCCGCAAGGCTGCCCTGATATCGGCAAGTCTTTCGGGAATATGAATGGGTAGCAGTCAAATACCGACGGGGCAACGGCCGCCTTAAATATAATGCCATGTCCGCCGGTGTGGCTATCGATGCCCTATTCATCGTGAAGGACGGGTTAACCCTCTCATTTTACCGGGCCACAAGGAGCAATGCTTAATCCAGAATTTAGCGTGGGGACGCTGAACGGATTAGCCCAAATGAAATTTGGCTGGACGGCCGACGGCAGCGCGTCGCACAAGCGGCGCATGCTCCAAAGCATTGCCCTGGCAGGCACAATATTGATGGCGGTCCCCGGCAGCGCCGGTGGCATATCCGGCGTGGACGTGCGGGACGACAGGGTCGTCGTGCGCTTTGACGATCGTGTGAACGGCGCTTCCGCCTTTCTGCTGGACGCGCCGCGCCGCATCGCGCTCGACATCAACGGCGCGCACATGGGCAGGGGGCGGTTCACGCCGGGTAACGGCGCCATCGCCGCGGTGCGCCAGGGGCAGCTCAGCGACGACACCGCCCGCGTCGTGCTCGACCTGTCGACTCCGGCGACGCTGGGCAATGCGCGGCTGGCGCAGGACGGCAAGTCGCTCAGCTTTTCGTTACAGGGCGTCACCGACAGTCGCTTTCGCGCGGAAGTGGGCAAGGGGCGCACCCGCTTCGATGCCCCCGCCGACATGGCGGCCTATCCGCAAAAGCGCATCCATTCGATCACCGTGCCGATCCCCGCCGCGTCGCGCGGCGTGTCGCTGCCGCAGGTGGAGGGCACGAATAACGGCGCCCGGCCGCTGGTTGTGATCGATGCGGGCCATGGTGGCCATGATCCCGGCGCGATCAACAAGGAGAATGGCAAGCGCGAGAAAGACGTCACGCTGGCCATTGCCCAGGCGATTCGCGACCAGCTGGTCAAATCCGGTCGGGTGCGCGTGGCGCTGACTCGCGACGACGACAAATTCCTGGTGTTGCAGGAACGCTATGGCATCGCCCGCAAACTGGGGGCGGACCTGTTCATCTCCGTCCATGCCGACGCAGCAGAAAATACCGAAGCGCACGGTGCGACCGTCTATACCCTGTCCGAAACCGCGTCAGACCGGGAAGCCGCGCGCCTCGCAGCGCGGGAGAATAAGGCCGACATCATCAACGGCGTAAACCTTGGCGGCCAGTCGGGCGACGTATCGTCGATCCTGATCGACCTGACCCAACGCGAATCGATGAACATCTCGGCCAATTTCGCCCGGCTGTTGCAACGGGAGGCCGCGCCCTATGTGCCGTTCCGCAGCGCCTATCACCGCTTTGCGTCGCTGATGGTCCTGAAGGCCCCGGATACGCCGTCGGTGCTGTTCGAAACCGGCTATATCAGCAATGCCGACGACAGCGCCTTCCTCTCGTCGCGCGAAGGGCAGGGCAAGATCGCCCGCGGTGTCGCCCGCGCGATCGAAGTGCATTTCGCCCGCAAGCTGGCGATGCGCGGCGAGGCTGCGGGCGGATAGGCTGTCCTATTGGAGGCGGCTTTGCTACGATGGCGGAGCCTTTCGGATAGGATCAGGGCGGCGCAACAAAATGTCGGAATCGGCGGGAAATGTGCGAAGTTAAGGGGATGGTCGCAACGCCCAGCCGATACAGTTGCGGCGGATCGCGTCATCCCCACTGGTCTTGGCGATAATTTGACCCTAGAGCCTCTTTCCTATGGAAGAGGCCCGTTCCGAACCCGCCCCGTCGTCCTTCGCCTATCGCCTGCGCCGCGACGCGGGGGGCTTTTTCGGCCGTCTGCGTCCCTTATGGCAACGCCGCTGGTTCCGCTGGACGTCGATATTGCTGGGCGGCTTCGCGCTGTTTTGCGCCTTGTTCTGGCTGATCTTCGCGCGCGGCCTGCCTGACGCTGCAACGCTGCTGGAATATGAGCCGCCGCTGCCGACCATCGTGCGCGACATCAATGGCCAGCCGGTCCACAGCTATGCCCGTGAACGCCGCGTCCAGCTGCAATATAGCGATTATCCCCCGCTGCTGATCCGCGCCTATCTGGCAGCGGAGGACAAGACCTTCTTCGAACATCATGGCGTCGATATTCCGGGTTTCGCCGGCGCTGTCGTGGATTATGCCAGCAAGCTGGGGTCGGGCCAGCGCGCCCGCGGCGGCTCCACCATCACCCAGCAGGTGGCCAAGAACCTGCTGATCGGCGACGAATATTCGCCCACGCGCAAGGTGAAGGAAATGATCCTCGCCTACCGCATGGAAAATGTGCTGAGCAAGCAGCAGATCCTGGAACTCTATCTCAACCAGATTTTTCTCGGCCGTAACGCCTATGGCGTGCAGGCCGCCGCGCGCGCCTATTTCGACAAGGATGTCGCCGACCTCCAACTGCATGAAATGGCCTATTTGTCGATCCTGCCCAAAGGACCGGCCAATTATCGTCCCGAAAGCGAAACCGGCCACGCCCGCGCGCTCGACCGGCGCAACTGGTCCCTTGGCGAGATGGAGAAGAACGGCTGGATCACCGCGGCGCAGCGCGACGCGGCGATCGCCCTGCCGCTGGGCACCGTCGCCGCCCATGGCTCCAGCTTCGATGCGCGCGCCGGCGGCTATTATATGGAGGAAGTGCGCCGTCGCCTGATCGGGCTGTTCGGCGAAAAGGCTGATGACGGCCCCAACAGCGTCTATGCCGGTGGCCTGTGGGTGCGCAGCCCCTATGATCCGGTGGTGCAGGACAGCGTCGCCACCGCGCTGCGCAACGGCCTGCTGCGCTTCGATGCCGGGCGCGGCTGGTCCGGTCCGGTCGGCCACATCAATATCGACAATGGCTGGGAGCGCGAACTGGCGGCCAGCTATATCTCCGTCGATTATGCCGAATGGCGCGTCGCCGTCATCATCAGCCGGACCGCGTCCGACGCGCAGCTCGGCTTTGCCGACGGCGGCACCGGCACGCTGCCCGCCGGATCGGCGCAGATGCCTTATCGCAAGGTCGGCGGCCCGGCCTTCTCCGCAATGAAGCCCGGCGACCTGATCGTCGTCGCGCGCAACGGGGCAAGCTGGGCGCTGCGCTCCATTCCCGAAGTGTCGGGCGGCATGGTGGCGGAGGAAGTGCATTCGGGCCGCATCCGCGCGATGCAGGGCGGCTTCGATTCGCGCCTGTCCTCCTACAACCGCGCGACGCAGGCGATGCGTCAGCCCGGCTCCACCATCAAGCCGTTCGTCTATGCCGCCGCGCTCGACAATGGCATGACTCCGGCGTCGATCATCGTCGACGGGCCGCTATGCGTCTATCAGGGCGCGGGCCTCGGCCAGAAATGCTTCCGCAAC
Organism: Sphingobium psychrophilum; assembly: GCF_012927105.1. Lineage (GTDB taxonomy): Bacteria > Pseudomonadota > Alphaproteobacteria > Sphingomonadales > Sphingomonadaceae > Sphingobium > Sphingobium psychrophilum. Next base: position 27,009 of record NZ_JABBFV010000001.1, read on the forward strand.
TTCTCCGGCGGGTCCGCCGGGCCGCAGACGATGCGCTGGGGCGTGGAACAGTCGCGCAACCTGATGACCGTGCGCGCGGCCAGCCAGACCGGCATGGACCGGGTCGTGCGCACGATCAAGAATCTGGGGATCGGCGACTATCAGCCCTATCTCTCCTTCGCGCTGGGCGCGGGCGAGACGACGGTGGAAAAGATGGTCAACGCCTATGCCACGCTCGCCAACCAGGGGCGGCAATTCCCGTCCAAGGTGATGGATTATGTGCAGGACCGGCGCGGCAAGGTGATCTGGCCTGAGCGGTGGCGCGCCTGCGACGGTTGCAACATGGCCAATTGGGACGGCAAGCCGATGCCGCGCTTTGGCATGGAGGGCCGCCAGGTGATGAACCCGATGACCGCTTATCAGGTCGTCCACATCACCGAAGGCGTGGTCCAGCGCGGCACCGCCACCGTGCTGGCCGATTTGCAACGGCCGCTGTTCGGCAAGACCGGCACCACCAACGGCCCGACCAACGTCTGGTTCGTGGGCGGATCGCCCGACATCGTCGCTGGCGTCTATATCGGCTACGATCAGCCGCGCAGCCTGGGCGGCTGGGCGCAGGGCGGCCGCATCGCCGCGCCGATCTGGAAAGCGGCGATGGCGCCAATTCTGGAAACCATGCCCAAGACGCCCTTCGTCGCGCCGGCGGGCGTGCGCATGGTCGCGATCGACCGTCGTTCGGGCAAGCGCGTCTATGGTGCCTGGCCCACCAGCGAGCCAAAGGCGGCGGTGATCTGGGAAGCCTTCAAGCCCGAATCCGAACCCCGCCGCACCATCCGCAAGGAAGAAGCGGAAGAACAGGCCAAGGTCGCCGCCGCCAGAACGGTGACGGGCCGTACCCGCCAACGCAGCGACGCCGACTTCCTGGAAGGGCAGGGCGGGATCTACTGAGGCGCTACCGGGCCTATGCTCTTCCCAAATCTGCCGCCCTCGGATAGGGGCAGTCGCTTGATGCGTTAACGCGCCAGCCCATAGCCGGAGACACCCCATGCGCGCCGAAGCGCAGCAATATATCGACCGTATCGACGCTGCGCTGGAATTGCTGCGCCGCTTCCTCGACTGGGACCGCGCGCTGCGTCGGCTGGACGAACTGAACGCGCGCGTCGAAGATCCGACCCTGTGGGACAATGCCAAGCTGGCGCAGGAGGTGATGCGTGAGCGCACCCGGCTGGAAAGCGCGATCGGCGCCACCCGCGCGATCGAGGGCGGCAAGACCGACAATGCCGAACTGATCGACATGGCCGAGGCCGAGGGCGACGAGGAGATGGTGACCGAGGCCATCGCGTCGCTCAAGGCGTTGGCCGAACGCGCGGACGAGGACAAGATCAAGGCGCTGCTGGCGGGCGAAGCCGATGCCAGCGACACCTATCTGGAAATCCATGCCGGGGCTGGCGGCACCGAAAGCCAGGACTGGGCCGAAATCCTGTCTCGCATGTATCGCCGCTGGGCCGAACGGCGCGGCTACAAGGTCGACCTGGTCGATTATCAGGCCGGCGAAACCGCGGGTATCAAGTCCGCGACCTTCCTGATTAAGGGCGAAAACGCCTATGGCTACGCCAAGACCGAAAGCGGCGTCCACCGCCTGGTCCGCATCAGCCCCTATGACAGCGCGGCGCGCCGCCACACCAGCTTCTCGTCGGTGTGGGTCTATCCGGTGATCGACGACAATATCGATATCGAGGTCAAGGAAAGCGACCTCAAGATCGATACCTATCGCGCATCGGGCGCGGGCGGGCAGCACGTCAACACCACCGATTCGGCGGTCCGCATTACCCACGTCCCGTCGGGCATCATCGTCGCGTCGCAAAATGACCGGTCGCAGCACAAGAACCGCGCGACGGCCATGAACATGCTCAAGGCGCGCCTGTACGAGGCGGAACTGCGCAAGCGCGAGGAAGTGGCCAATAGCGACTATCAGGCCAAGACCGAGATCGGCTGGGGCCACCAGATCCGCTCCTACGTGCTCCAGCCCTATCAATTGGTAAAGGATCTGCGCACCGGCGTTACCTCCACCGCGCCCGACGATGTGCTGGACGGCGCGCTCGACCCGTTCATGGCCGCGGCTCTGTCACAGAAGGTGACGGGCGAGAAGGTCGATGTGGAGGATGTGGACTGATGATCCGGGCGGCTATGGCGGGCGTATTTGTCCTGCTGGCCGCCTGCGACCAGATGGGGGGCGGCAAGGAGACGCATCGTTCTGCCGCCGCCGAGGCGTTTCCGCAGGCCGACCGGCCGGTCGCGCCGATCGTATCGACCCGCTGGTCGAGCGAGGAAGCGCGCGACCGGGTCAATGAGGCGGAGGATATCATGGACCGGGCGGGCATCCGCCCCGGGATGACCGTCGCGGATATCGGCGCGGGCGAGGGCTATTATACCGTGCGCCTTGCCAAGCGGGTCGGCGACAAGGGCCGCGTCCTGGCCGAGGATATCATGCCCGAAGTGATAGAGGCGCTGTCGCGCCGCATCACCCGCGAAAAATGGGATAATGTCAGCCTGAAGCTGGGCGCGCCGGAAGACCCCAGGCTACCTGAAAACAGCTTCGACCGGATCATGATGGTCCATATGTATCATGAGATCGCCGAGCCTTATGCCTTTCTCTGGCATCTGAGCCCCGCGCTCAAGAAGGATGGCGAACTGATCGTGGTCGATGCCGACCGGCCGACCGACCAGCATGGCACCCCGCCGCGCCTGTTGGCCTGCGAGCTGGCGGCCATGGGATTTCGCCTGGAACAGGTGGTACCCAAACCGACCGCTGGCGGCTATCTGGCGCGGTTCCGGCGTATCGCCGCGCGGCCCGATCCCGCCAGCATCGTCCCCTGCGCCTTTCAGGACTGATCGCGGGCGTGGGCAGTCAGGGTTAATTTTTGCCTAATGCTGCTTGTTGAGAAGCCGGCATATCCCGATGGTGTAAGGGTCATGCATGGAGGCTGCGGCATGACCGATCGGGGGTCTTTCACGGCACAGGAGATGCGACAGCGCGGGGCGGCGCGGCACAAGCTGTTCGAGCCGTTCGACCTGCGACAGGCGGGGCAGTCGGTCCGCGTCCATATGCTCGACCTGTCGGTGTCGGGCGCATTGCTGCATGCCGAACGGCCACCGCGGATCGGCGCGGGCGTCATCCTCGCCTTTCCGGGTCTGGAAGTCGCGGCGCATGTCGTGTGGGTGCGGGCCAAGCGCTTTGGCGTGCGGTTCGACATGCTGCTGCCCGATACGGCGTTACGCGCGATGCTGGATGGCGGCGACGCGGCTTGCCCATAGGGCATCGGCTGCTGTAGGCAGGCCGCGATGCATTTCGACGATCAGCTCCAGCGCTATTTCGGGACGACCGAGATCGACAGCCTGCCTCCATCTGCGGTGGAGGCGGGGATCGAGCGGATGCGCGTCGATCTGGGGCTGGAACAGGATCGCGGTCGGCGGTTCGCGCTCTGGTCGCTGCTGTTCCTGCTCGGCGATGCCCCCGATCTGGATGTGGCGTTCAAGGAGGCGGCGGACCGGGATGCGGCGCGCAACTTCATGGAACTGACGGAAAAGGGCTGACCTTGCCCGACTCATAGGTCGATGAGTTTTGGTGAAGCGCGCGCTGACCCCTTTTCTTCCGTCGGTTGGCGGGTAAGACGCCAGCGCCCCAGATTATTGGTTTTACGCGATTTCCGAGTCGTCAGATGCTGGCATCTGACTAGAAATCGCTTTAGTTTCGAGAGGATCGCATGGAGTATCGCACACTCGGCCGCACGGACCTGAAGGTCAGCCTGATCTGCCTGGGCACCATGACCTGGGGATCGCAAAATAGCGAGGCGGAGGCGCATGCCCAGCTGGATTATGCGATCGGCGAGGGCGTCAATTTCATCGATACGGCCGAAGCCTATCCGGTGACGCCGGTCAGCGCCGACACGCAATTTCTGACCGAAGCCTACATCGGCAACTGGATCGCCGGGCGCGGCAGGCGCGATGACATCATCCTGGCGACCAAGGTGGCGGGGCCGTCGCGCGACCCGATCCGCACATTTCGCGGCGGCGACAACCGGCTGGATCGCCGCAACATCCATCAGGCGGTCGACGACAGTTTGAGGCGGCTGCGGACCGACTATATCGATCTGTATCAGGTGCATTGGCCCGATCGGTCGGTGCCGTCCTTTGGCGCGCGCGGCCTGAGCGCGCTGGCCGACGGTCCCGATACGGTGCCGATCGAGGAGACGCTGGAGGCGCTGGCCGAACTGGTCCAGGCCGGCAAGATCCGTCATGTCGGCGTCTCGAACGAAACGCCCTGGGGGCTGGGCGAATATCTGCGGCTGGCGCGCGATCGGGGCTTGCCGCGCGTCGCGTCGATCCAGAATGCCTACAGCCTACTCAATCGCATCTTCGAGATCGGCATGGCGGAATATGCGCTGCGCGAGGATGTGGGGCTGCTCGCCTATTCGCCGCTGGCGGGCGGCAACCTGACCGGCAAATATCTGGGCGGTGTCATTCCGCCGGGTTCACGCCGCGACGTGTCGCGCCAGTTCGTGCGCTACGACCTGCCCAACCAGCCGCTCGCCAGCGCGCGCTATGTCGCGATCGCCCATGCCTTCGGGCTGGACCCGGCGCAGCTGGCATTGGCTTTCGTCAACGCGCAGCCCTTCGTCACCGCAACGATCATCGGGGCGACCAGTCTGGATCAGCTAAAGGCGGACATAGCGAGCGTGGACATCATCCTATCCGCAGAACAGCTGGCGGCGATAGAGGCGGTGCATCGCGCCATCCCCGATCCCTGCCCCTGACGGAAAGCGCCCATCAGGCAGCGCGGGGTGAATGGGATTGCTGGTCCGAATGGACGGGCATGTCCGCCATTACGGCGATATCCTGCCACCAGTCGTCGACGCCAGGACTAAGGATCGCCAGACTGCCATGGCGGGGCCGCGCATGCCAAGTGGATGCGATGCGCAGGTAGCGCCATTGCGGATCGCAGTTGATGGGAATGTTGCGAAAGCGGCTGTGCACGCCGGTCGTTACGGGATCGATGGGGCGTAATTCGCTGGGAACTTCACGCCAGCTGCCATCGGGGAATCGCACAGAAATCGCCACCACATGCCTCCATCCCCGCCGTCACTCCTCAATAAACGCGCTTCAAGCCTTTGAGTTCATTGCAGCTTATCGCAAAACTATCGGCCGCACATATGCGCTAAAACGGCCACATCAAATGCGATTTTTTCGCAATATCACCCAATATAATTGCGAATATGTCGCATTATCGTTATTGGCCCCTTCGATGAATCGAAAAGGGGTTGAAGAATGAAGGTAAAATGGATCGCGCTTGGCAGCGCTGCGGCAATGGCGCTGTGTCACCCGGCCGTTCATGCGGCGGAAGACGCCGTGGCGACGGATGTGGATCAGGCGCAGGACAGCATCATCGTCACCGCCGCCACTACCGGGTCGAAGACCGATACGGCGCTGGTCGAACTGCCCCAGCCGATCAAGGTCATTACCTCGGAACAATATCTGTCGCAGGGCGCGATCAGCATTTCCGACACGGTCAAATATGCCGCCGGCGTGCTGGCCAATCCCTATGGCCGTGACACCCGCGTCGACGGTTTCAACGTGCGCGGCCTGGACGCATTGCAGTTTCGCGACGGTATGCGCGACATCTTCAGCTATTATGCCAGCATCACGTCGGACCCCTATAATTTCTCGCGCGTGGAAATCCTGCGCGGTCCGGCTTCCGTGCTGTTCGGCCAGGGGTCGATCGGCGGTCTCGTCAACCTCGTGTCCAAGACGCCTGAATTCCGCACCGGCGGCGAGGTGAACCTCGTTTACGGCAGCTATGACCGCAAGGAAATCATGGGCGACGTCAACGTCGCGCTGGCCGATAATCTGGCGGTGCGTTTCGTGGGCCGCGCCCGCGACGCTGACACCTATGTCGATCATGTGCCCGACGATCGCGTGATGTTCGCCCCGTCGATCCGCTGGCAGCCGACGCCCGACACCGACATCGTGCTGACCGGCCTCTATCAGGAGGATGACACCGGATCGACATCGCAATTCCTGCCGATCGTCGGTACTTTCCTCCCGAACACGGCCTATCCGCAAGGCAAGCTGGGTCAATATGCGTTCGTCGGCAAGCCCGGTTGGGACCGCTATAATGGTCGCTCGCTGCAAGGCGGCGGCTCCATCACCCACAAATTTTCCGATAATGTGAAGCTCAACCTCAAGGCGCGCTACATCGACAGCGACCTTGAATATAAAACCCATTATGCCGACAGCTACTCCAACCCGACCGACCCGTTTTCGGTCTATGGTACGGACGGCCGGACCATCGGACTCTATGCCGACGCCAGCGACGCGCGGATGAACGTCTTTTCGACCGACAACAATATCCAGTTCAATTTCAACACCGGCGCCAATATCGAGCATAAGCTGTTGGTCGGCATCGATTATAGTTGGAACAAGGTCGCCAAGCGCGGCGCCTTTGGTTTCGATATCGTTGACCTTTACGATATCGATTATGATGCGCTGCCGACCTATGATCCCACCGGCCCCTTCACTACGGAAAGCCAGAAGCAGCTTGGCGTCTATGTTCAGGACCAGATCCGCTTCTACGATCGCGTCTCGGTCGTGCTGGGCGCGCGCCGCGACCGCGTGACCGGCTCATCGGGTCAGAAGGACAATGCCACCACTTTCCGCGCCGGCATCATCGGCGAGATCGGCGCGGGCATCTCGCCCTTCTTCAGCTACACCGAAAGCTTCCTCCCGGTCGCGGGCAACATCATGGGCATCGGCGGCGTCGTCGGCGATCCGTACAAGCCGCAGACCGGCACCCAATATGAAGCGGGCGTGAAGTGGCAGCCGGACGTCAACACTCTGGTCACCGCCACGGTCTTCAAGATCAAGGAACGCAACCGCGTTCTGTATCTTGCGGGCAGCGCGACCACCCAGTCGGGCGTACTCGATACCAAGGGCTTTGAGATAGAGGCGAGCCACACATTGCCCGGCAATTTCGAACTGCTGGCCAATTATGGCTATTCAAAGCTCAAGTCCGAAACCAACACCAGCCTGGACTATATGCCGCGCCACACGGCGTCCTTCTGGACCACCAAGACCTTCGGTCTGGTGGGCGAGGCCCAGCTGCGCCTGGGCGGCGGCGTCGTCTACAGCGGCAAGAGCGTGTCGACCAGCGCCATCTGGTCGATCGTCACCCCGGCCCGCACCACGGTCGATGCGCTGGCGGAGATCAACTGGAATAGCTGGCGCTTTGCGCTGAACGCGACCAACCTGCTCAATAACGAATATTATGCGTCCTGCCTGGCGCGGGGCGACTGTTTCGTCGGCGCGCCGCGCAATGTGATGGGTACGGTCGGGTTCCGGTTCTGACGATCATAAGAGGAGAGCGAGCATGAAGAGAGTATCCATGGCCCTGTTGGCGCTGGTGGCCCTGTCGTCCACGGCGCAGGCGCATGAGGTGTGGGTGGAGCGTGACGGCACCGGGCCGGCGCGCATCTATCTGGGCGAGCCGGGCGATGCCTTGCCGGAAGGCGGCGATCCCGAGTTCGAGAAGTTGAAGGCGCCCAAGCTGGTGCCGGGATCGAGCGCGGCGCAGGTCCGCAAGACCGGCTATATCGAGGTCGCCGCGCCCGCCGGCGACGTGCGCGTCATCGACGACAGCGTGTTCGCGCCCTGGGGCGAAGAGGGCAAGAAGGAGGGCGTGATCTATTATGCCCGCGCCGGCCGCGCGGAAGTCAAGGCGAGCCTGCCGCTGGAGATCGTGCCGACCGCCGCCAACGCCGACAGCTTCACGCTGGTTCGCGACGGCAAGCCGGTGCCCGCCACCAAGCTGACCGTCATTTCGCCCGACAAATGGACCAAGGCGTTCACGACCGATGCCCAGGGGCGTGTCACGCTGCCGATCAAGGACAAGGGCCGCTATATATTGAGCGCGACTCAGGAGGAAAAGGGCGACCTCAGCATGGCCGGGCAGAAGGTTGCGACCCTTTATCACATGGCGACGCTGACCTTCTTGAACGATTGATCAACAATGTGACGGTGCGTGTCATGGATATGACATGGCACCGTCGCGCAATCCACATTGCGGTGCAACATGACGCGGATAGGCCCCCCCGAATTAAGGTCCAAAGGGGGATTATCCGACCATGCGTATCACCACCGCTCTGCTGATGGCGTCGACCGCCATCATCGCCCAATCCGCCCATGCCCAGGATGTTGCGCCCGCCGCCGATGCCGCCGCCGTCGATGGCGCTGACATCATCGTGTTCGGCCGCGGCGAAACCCGCCAGGTGCAGGAAATCAAGGCGCGCGACATCGTCGTGCTGACGCCGGGCACCAATCCGCTCAAAGCCATCGAAAAGCTGCCCAGCGTCAATTTCCAGTCGGCTGATCCGTTCGGCAATTATGAATGGTCGCAGCGGATCACCATCCGCAGCTTCAACCAGAACCAGCTTGGCTTCACCTTCGACGGTATCCCGCTGGGCGACATGAGCTATGGCAACCATAATGGCCTGCACATCACCCGCGCGATCAGCAGCGAGAATATCGGCAGCGTGCGCGTCAGCCAGGGTGCCGGTTCGCTCGGCACCCAGGCGACCGGCAATCTGGGCGGCACGGTCGAAACCTTCTCGATGGACCCGACCGGTGAATTCGGCGCGCAGGGCAATTTGACCTATGGCAGCGACGACACCTGGCGCGCCTTCGGCCGCGTCAACCTGGGCAGCGCAGACGGCATCCGCGGCTATGTGTCCTACGGCTATGGCTCTACCGACAAATATAAGGGCGAGGGCGTTCAGGACCAGCATATGGGTAACGCCAAGGTCGTGATCCCGGTCGGCGACGCCAAGATCGATGGCTGGCTCAGCTATTCCGACCGCCGCGAACAAGATTATCAGGACATGTCGATGGGCATGATCCGTCGCCTGGGCTGGGACTGGGACAACACCTACCCCGACTATGCCCGCGCGATCGATTATGCCGACCGGCTGAACGACGTCGATCGGGTGAGCAACACTGGCGGCTCGCCCTTCCCCGATGGCCTGTACGACTATAGCGGCGCGACCGTCGCCACCGGCCAGACCTATCCGGGCAATGTCACCAGCGCCGACGACGCCTATTATGACGCCGCCGGCCTGCGCAAGGACTGGCTGGGCGCGGTGGGCCTGACCACGCCGCTGGGCGATGCTGCGACCTTCAAGATCAAGGGCTATTATCACAACAATAGCGGCATGGGCCTGTGGGCGACTCCCTACACCCCCAGCCCGAACGGCGTGCCCATGTCGGTGCGAACCACCGAATATGACATGGACCGGATCGGCGCGTTTGGCAGCGTCGATTACACGCTCGGCATCCAGAACATCAGCGTCGGCGCCTGGTATGAGAATAACCAGTTCCATCAGGCGCGCCGTTTCTACGCCTTCGCCAGCCGGACCGCGCCGGGCCTGTCGTTCCGCGACTATCCCAAAAACCCGTTCGCTACCCAGTGGGAGTTCGATTTCACCACCGACACTTTCCAATATCATGTGCAGGACAAGATCGACTTGGGGCTCGTGACGATCAACCTGGGGTGGAAAGGCTTCAAGGTCACCAACAAGGCCGAAGCGATCGTCCAGGCGACCTTCCCGCAGGGCAAGATCAAGGCGGAAGACTGGTTCCAGCCCCATGCCGGTTTCGCGGTGGAACTCAGCCCGGAAGCGGAAGTCTTCGGCGGGTTCACGCAGGTCACCCGCGCCTTTGCGTCGGCCACCACCACTGGTCCCTTCTCGACCAACCAGGCCGGCTTCGACGCGATCAAGGATGACTTGAAGCCCGAAACGTCCGACACGTTCGAATTGGGCCTGCGCTACAATACGCCGGTCTTCAACGGCACGCTGGGCGCCTATCTGGTCAACTTCAAGAACCGCCTGTTGTCGGTGCAGGTGGGCAGCCCGATCCAGGGTCTGGCCTCTGCGCTTCAAAATGTCGGCGGCGTGCGCGCGGTCGGGGTCGAGGCCGCGGGCGACCTGCGCCTCGGCCATGGCTTTGGCGTCTATGCCAGCTACAGCTACACCGACGCCACCTATCGCGACAATGTGTTCAACAGCTCGGACGGCACGCTGGTCGCGGCGATCAAGGACAAGACGGTAGTCGACAGCCCCAAACATATGCTGCGCGGGGAAGTGAATTACGACCAGGGTCCGGTCTTCGGCCGGATCGGCGTCAACTATATGTCGCGCCGCTATTACAGCTACACCAACGACGCCTCGGTCCCCAGCCGCGTCATCGTGGACGCCTCGCTCGGCTATCGCTTCACCGACAAGATCGAGTTGCAGCTCAACGCCACCAACCTGTTCGACAAGAAATATGTCGGCACGATCGGGTCGGGCGGCTTCGGCAATAGCGGCGATGCGCAGACCTTGCTTGTCGGCGCGCCGCAGCAATTCTTCATCACCGCCAAGGCCGGGTTCTAAAATCATGAAGAAGGCCGCGCTTTTCCTCTCCGCCTTTACCGCGCTCCTGCCCGGCACGGCGCTGGCGGAGCCGCTGCTCCTGATCTCGATCGACGGGCTGCGGCCCGGCGACGTGGTGGAAGCGGACAAGCGCGGCCTTTCCCTGCCCAATCTGCGCCGCTTCCTGACACAGGGCGCCCATGCATCGGGCGTCACCGGCGTCGCGCCGACATTGACCTATCCCAGCCACACGACGTTGATGACCGGGGTGTCGCCTGCGAAACATGGCATCGTCGCCAATAACAGCTTCGATCCGACCGGTATCAACCAGGGCGGCTGGTACTGGTATGCCCAGGACATCAAGGTGCCGACCCTGTGGGAGGCGGCCATGAAGGCGGGCCTGTCCACCGGCAATGTCCATTGGCCCGTCAGCGTCGCGGCCAAGGGCGTGACCTGGAACCTGCCGCAAATCTGGCGGACCGGCCATGCCGATGACGCCAAATTGCTCGACGCGCTGGCGACACCGGGATTGAAGGCGGAACTGGAGGCGAAAGTCGGCCAGCCCTACGCCATGGGCATCGACGAGAGCCTTCCCGGCGACCAGAATAGGGGCCGTTTCGCCACCGCCCTGATCGCCGCGCACAAGCCCGATTTCCTGACCGTTTACCTGACCGCGCTCGATCATGAACAGCATGCGACGGGGCCGGACACGCCGCAGGCCAAAGCCGTGCTGGAGAAGATCGACGCCATCGTCGGCGATCTGGTCGCTGCCGAGCGCAAGGCGCATCCCGACGCGGCGATCGCGCTGGTCAGCGATCATGGGTTCGAAGCGACTCAGACCGGCCTCAACCTCTTCCGCGCCTTCATCGACGAAGGGCTCATCACGCTGGACAAGGACGGCAAGGTCGCGTCCTGGCAGGCGATGCCCTGGATTGCTGGCGGGTCCGCCGCGATCATGCTGGCGCGCCCGGATGACGCCGCCATCGCCGATCGGACGAAGACGCTGCTCGACCGACTCGCCGCCAATCCGGCCAACGGCATCGCCGCGGTACTGGACAAGGCGGCGATCGCCAAAATCGGCGGCAATCCGCAGGCGTCTTATTATGTCAATCTTAAGCCCGGCTTCGTCACCGACATCTTCCGCGGTGCGAGCGCGCCCCTGATTGCGCGCACGCCGGTCAAGGGGATGCACGGCTATCTGCCCGGTCCCGCCCATCTGGACGCGACCTTCATGGTGATGGGCAAGGGGATTGCTGCGGGCAAGGATCTGGGCCGGATCGATATGCGCGCGATCGCGCCGACGCTGGCGACGATCATGGGCGGGACGCTGCCCGACGGGCAAGCGCTGCCGATCGACCTGCGGTAACAAATCTGCGCATAAAGCGTCACCGGACTGACCGATGGCCTTCATGCCGTTGCAACCGCGCCGTAAGCGGCGCGTCACCTGCCCGCTGTAGTCTGATGCCATGACAGCGACACATCCCCGCCATATCCGCATCACGGCTGCCGACAAGGCGCGGTTGCATATCCTGTTCCTCGCCAAGCACGCCCGCGCCGGTGGTCGGCCGGATGCGCAGGACGGCAATCATGCCGTCTATCATCATGAAATGCGCACGACGCTGGAGGCGATCGGCCTGCATGTCGATGTCGCCGACAGCTATGACGCGCTGTTCGATCGGCCCGACGCCGATTTCGTCGTTACCCTGCTCAACCGCGGCGGTTTCCAGAATAGCGAGATGCTGGCCCCGCTGCTGCTCAGCCGGCGCGCGGTGCCCTATCTGGGTGCCAGCCCGATCGTGCGCGGCCTGTCCGACGACAAATATCTCAGTAAGCTGATCGCCCGCGCGCGTGGCGTGCCGACGATGAACGCGCAACTGTTCCGGCGCGGCGGCCTGTTCGACGCTCCCGCCTTCCACGCCGACCGGCTGGTGGTGAAACCCAATGCCTCCTCCGCCTCCTGGGGCGTCAAGATGGTTGATGACTGGAGCCAAGCGCAGGACCATGCCGACAGCCTGTTCGCGCTGGGTCATGATGTGCTGGTCGAACAATGGGCGCCGCTGCTTGACGTCGCCGTGCCGGTTATCGGCGGGAGCGGCGGCCAGCCCTGGATATTGCCGCCGATGCTCTACGTCCCCGCCGATCCGCATCGCGAACGCAGCTATGAGGAGAAGCGCGGTCTGGTCGATGCGGGCGACGACCCGCTGATCCTGGTCGAGGACACCGACTTGCGCGCCCGGCTGGAGGCGATGACCGCCGCCCTGCTGCCCGAATTGTGGCCGTTCGATTATGGCCGGTTCGAATTTCGCTATGATCCCGCCAGCGGGCAATTGCTGTTCATGGAAGTGAACCTGTCCTGCAACCTGTGGTCGAAGAAGACGATCGCCCGCTCCGCCGCCTCGATCGGCCTCGATCATGCGGCGCTGGTCGAAACGATCGTCGGCCATAGTCTGGAGCGTCAGGGACTGCTGAGCGACGCCATCGTGCGGGTGGCGGCATGAAGACCACTGCGATCCTGCTCGCCGGGCGACGCGACGGCGCGACCGATCCGCTGGCGCAGGCCGCCGGCGTCACTCATAAATGCCTGGTCCCGGTCGCGGGCCAGCCGATGCTACTGCATGTGATCGAGGCGCTGGTCGCCAATCGGCGGATCGGCACCGTGCGTGTGGTGTTCGAAGACCCGGCGCTGCTCACTGGCCTGCCGTCGCTCCGCGGACTGGTGCACAGCGGCCGGGTCGTCGGCGTGGCGGCGCAGCCCAATCTAGTCGACAGCGTGCTGGCGGGCGCGGACGGCGCGGCCTTCCCCTTGCTCATCACTACCGCCGATAATGTGATGCTGACGCCCGAAGCGGTGGACGAGATGCTGGACGGCTGCGCGGCGCAGGGGGCAGACGCCGCCGTCGCCTTCACCCGCCGCGCGTCGGTGCTGGCCGCCCACCGCGAAGGGCAGCGCAAATTCTACAATTTCGCCGATGACAGCTATTCCAACTGCAACAGCTATTGGCTGCGCGATCGGGCGGCGCTGAAAGCCGCGGAGACGTTCCGGTCGGGCGGCCAGTTCGTCAAGCATCCCGCGCGCATCATCGGCGCATTCGGCCTGCTCAACCTCATCCGCTTCCGTCTTGGCATCGGCACGCTGGACCAGGCCTTCGCCCGCTTTTCGCGCCGTTTCCGCCTGACCATCAGCCCGGTGATCCTGACCGATGGCGCGGTGGCGATCGATGTCGACAACGCCCGCTCGTATGGCGTCGCCACGGCTTTGCTGGAACAGCGCATGTGCATGGCGCAGGCGGCGGAGTAAGGCTTGCTCACGCTCCGCGCGCTGCCGGTCCGGCGGGACGGCGGCAACAGCTTGATCGCCGCCTATCATGACGGGCTGACGCGCCACTGGTCGCCGGCGCAACGGCTGGCGGCGCATGGCCTGTCGGCGATCGGCTTCGGCGGCTGGTCGTCCGCCGAACGGCTCTATCTGGACGAAGCCGTGCGCGCGCAGGGCCTCAGCATGAAGGACCGCAAGGGGCTGCATCGCCTGCTCAACCCCGGCGCTTTTCCGCTTTCAAGTAACACATTGAAAAACAAGCAATTATTTGCAAAAATGGCTGTAGGATTGCCGCTCCCCAACGCCTGCGATCCCGACACGATGGACCTGAATGCCTGGCTGGCCGGGCAGGACGATATCATTGCCAAGCCCAGCTATCGTTCCAAGGGGCAAGGCGTGGCGCGGTTCGTCCGCCAGGGCGACGGTTGGCGCACCGGCGATTTTTCCCGTAATACTGTCCAACTCGCTGTGTCTTTGCGCGCGCTATGGCGCAAGGGCGGCGTGATTCAGCAACGCCTGCCGACCCATAAGGCGCTGATCGACCTGTCGCCCGGCGCGTTGCCGACCTTGCGCATCGTCACCTGCCTGAACGAGGCGGGAGCGCCGGAAATCTGCGATACGGCGCTGCGCCTATCGGCCGGCGGGCCACGGCCGGTCGATAATTTCAACGCGGGCAATCTGGTGCTGGCGGTGGATGGAAAGGGGCGTTGCGGCGCGGCCTGGCGCAGCGGCGGCAAGCGCGCGCCATCCCGCCACAGCCGCCATCCCGTAACCGGCATGGGAATCGAAGGCGCGATGATCCCCGATCGTGAGGCAGCGTGCGCGCTGGCGCTCCGGGCGCATGAGCGGTTCCGACAGGGTTTCACCCTGATCGGCTGGGACATCGGCCTGACGACGCAGGGACCGGTTCTGATCGAGGGTAATTGGAACCCCGGCACCGACATCCTGCAACTGGTGAACGGCCGTGGCGTGGCGGACAGTCGGCTGGGCGCGCTCTATCGCCATGCGCTCGACCGATTGACGGATGCGGACTGGCGCGCAGCACAGGCGGTGCAGCGGGAACGGCGGTGAAGATCGCCCTCTATGTCCATGCGCTCGCGGCGACTGGCGTCGTGCGGAATGCGCGCCTGCTCGCCGGAGATTTTCAGGCGCGCGGCCATCATGTAACGCTGGTGACGGCCCTGCCCGGCGGGGAAGGGGTGGCGGGCGTGCCGCATCATGCGCTGCTGGCGCTGGCGGGCGGATCGCGGATGCTGCAAAAATGGCGGGCGATGCCGCGGCTCCACGCCTATCTACGCGGCGCGCGACCCGATGTGTTGCTGTCGGCGGGCAATCACGGCCATCTGACTGCGATGCTGGGCAGTCGGGCCGTGCCGGGCCTCCGCCGCGTCTATCGGATCAGCAACGACCTGCGCCGCGCCGCGCCAGGCACGCCGGGGAGCATGGCCGGTTCGCTGGGCCGGTTGCTCGCCATGCGCCTGCTGGCGGCGGATGCCGACCGGCTGGTGCTGGTATCGCCGACGCTGGCGGTCGGCGCCTTCGCCCGCGCCCTCGCCCAAGGCCGGGCGCACGTTATCGAAAATGCGATCGATCCCGCCATCGCCCGCGCCCGCGCCATCGGACCGTCGCCCCATGGCTGCCATGACGATGGCGTGCCGGTGATCGTCGCGATCGGTCGGCTGGCGCCGCAGAAGAATTTTGGAACCCTGCTGGCGGCCTTTGCGCTACTGCGCCGCGACGGCATAGTGGCCCGCCTCGTGATATTGGGCGAAAGTCGCGACGGCGCGCAACAGGCGCTGCGCGATCAGGCCGATGCGCTCGGCATTGGCGCAGACCTGTTCCTGCCCGGCACGGTCGACAATGTCTTCCCCTGGCTCGCACGCGCCGGCGCGTTCGTGTTGCCGTCCTGGTGGGAGGGGTCGGCCAATGTGCTGTTGGAGGCGATGGCGCTGGACGTGCCGGTCGTCGTCTCGCGCAGCGCCGGCAATGCGGCCTCGCTCTTGGAACAGGGGCGTCATGGGTTGCTGATCGATCCCTCGGACCCGGCAGCCATGGCGCAGGCGATGGCGCAGCAGATCGATCCGGCACGCTCCATCCGGCCGGGCGGCCGGATCGACGCCTATCGGCTGGACGCGATGCTGGACGCTTGGGCACAGGCGATCGGCTAGACCCGGTCGTGCGACCGTTGCGCATCCGAATGGATCGCCGCGCGTTGTGCCGGCATGACAGACAGTTTCGCATTCATGCCCCATTTGCTGGCGCTGACTATCGCCGATGGCCTGGCCCTGCCTGGGTGGCGGCGCGATCCTGCAGCAGAAGAACAGCGTGCAGGGCACAGCGACAGCGGCGAGCCTGTGGGTGTCAGGCGCGGACGGAGTGCCGGCGCGCTTGCGCAGCTATGACGTCGCGGTGGTGCTGACGGCCTTTACCTTGCTGACTTTCTGGGTGCCGGCACCGCTCAAGCCAGCGGAGAATGAGCGCGATGAGGGCAGCGGCACCTGACGCTTATCCGGCGCGGCGTCGGACGAGGAAGAAGGTCGCCATCGCGCGCGAAGCGTCCGGGCCTTTGGGATCGGTGTGGCTGCCGCCGGGTTGGCCGCCCGACCAGGCATGGCCGCTGCCATGGACGGTCCATTCCTCCAGCATCACCGGCTCGCGACCATAGCGATAGAAGCTGCGCGTGAACGCCCGACCGCCGAGTGCGACGCCCTCTTCCGACTGAACGCTGAGCGCGCGCGTGCTTGACCGCTGCAACTGGCTTACGAAACCGCCGGCGTTGGACGGGTGGACCACCCGGTCGCTGTCGCCATGGAACAGGATCATGGGCAATGGCGGTGTGGTCTTGCCGATGGTCGGGGTCGCTTGCCCCCGCATCGCCGCCAGCGCTTCGCCGACCGAGCCGATCGTGCCCATCGGCACGCCGGAATGGACGCCGACTGCGACGTAAAGCTGCGGATAGGCCGCGGCGATGATAGCCGCCGCCGCTCCGCCGGCCGATATGCCCGCAATATAGACGCGGCCGTCATGACCCTTGCACCGGTCGAGGATATGGCGGGTCATGCCGGCGATGACGGCGGCTTCGCCGCTGCCGCGCTTTTGATGGGATGGGCTGTGCCAGTTCCAGCAGCGGTTGGCATTGGCGCGCGGCGATTGTTCGGGATAGAGGACGAGGAAGCCCAGTTCGTCGGCCAGTCGGTTCATCGCCGTGCCGGTCGCGAAATCGGCGGCCGACTGAGTGCAGCCGTGCAGCATGACGATCAGCGGCAGGCGGCGGCGCGTTGAGCCGACCGGCGTGTAAAGCCGATAGCGCAGCGATCCCTGCGCGCAGCTAAAGTCGTCTTCGATGAAGCTGCCGGGGGCGGGCCGTTCGACGCGACCGGTTTTTTTGGCGGGACTTTTTCGTTTGGGCGCGCGGGGCGGCTTGGGGATGGTGGGCATCAGCGCGCGCTGCCACAGCAGAGCGGCGGAGAGCGGACGGCCCTTGCGCGCCATCCGCGTGGCCTTGAGCGCGGTCGAGAAAGGATTTTTCACAGGCGCGTCGCCGCCGGGGCATGCCGGTCGACGGGCCGTTGCCATGACCTCGGGTTGGGCATCGCTGTTATGCTCCCTCTTGCTGCTATCATGTTATGAATGGCGCGTCGGCTGTGCCGGTCCGTGCGGGGCTATAATCCCTTGACGGCGACATTCGATCCATAGCCTATGTGATCGGCGGCGCTTTGCGCGGCCTGCGCCAGCCGTTGCGCCCAGATATGCTGGTCGGTCACATCGCCGATCAGATCCTGGCGCACCTCTATTTCGGCATAGGGCATTTCGGCATAGGGAAGCTGGTGCGGGAAGGCGTGGCGCGGGACGGTATGGTCAGTGGCGTCCATTTGGTAGGGTTGGTTGTCGCCGACGGTCAGCGCGGCGTCGGCGCGCAGCGCATCCAGCATCGCCTGTGCGAAATCGGTGCGACCCAGCCAATGCAGCACGCCGACGTCCCAGGGGCGGGCGATGCCGTCCATGACCGGCGTAAAGCTGTGCAGCGACAGCAGGATGGTGGCGCGCCCGGCCGCCCGACGCGCGGCGATCGTGGCGGCGATCGCGGCGTGATAGGGGGCGTGGATCGCCGCGACGCGCGCTGCGCGGGCGGTAGCGTCCAGCCCTTCATTGCCGCTGACCCGGCTGCCGTCCGACAGGGGCGGAATTGCCTCCGCTTGTTCCGGGTCGCGGTTGCAGTCGATGACGAGGCGCGAATAATATTGATGCAGGAACGGTGCGTCGATAAGCGTGGCGAGAGCATGGCCGAGGCCGTGGACGCCGATGTCGATGGCGATGTGGCGGCCACGATCCGGGGCGGCGAGGCCAAGGTCGCCGAGCGCGGCCGGCACCGCCGACCCGGCATGGTCGCCGATCAGCAGGAACGGCGAGGCCCCTGCCGCGTTGAACAGTCCGACCGGCGCCGGATCGTCCGCACCCAACAGCCCAACTGCCGTGCGCCCGGCCATCAGGATTGCCCCTCATGCCATTGCTGACGATCCATCATGTGACCAGCTATCGCTATCAGCAGCCGGTGTCGCTGGGTGAACATCGCATCATGATGCGCCCGCGCGAAGCGTTTGACCAGCGACTGCTGTCCGCCCGGCTCGATATCGACCCGGAACCCAGTGAATTGCGCTGGCTGCATGATGTGTTCGGCAATTCGGTGGCGATCGCTTCGTTCAAGCGGCGGGCGTCGCATCTGGTTGTGACGAGCGAAACGACTTTGGAACATGCGCCGCTGGCGGAACGGCAGGTCGATGTTGAGCCCTATGCCCGGCTGTTCCCCTTCACCTATGCGTCAGAGGACATGCCTGACCTGTTACGGTCGATCGAGCGGCAATATCATGATCCCGAACGGATCGTGGACAATTGGGCGCGCGCCTTTGTCAGTAATCATGGCGATACCGGCACGGTCGACCTGCTGACGCGGATGGCGACCGGCATCCAGCGCGACTTTACCTATGTCCCGCGCCAGGAAAAGGGCACCCAATCGCCGATCGAGACATTGCGCAAGCGCCAAGGCACCTGCCGCGATTTCGCCGTGCTGATGATCGAGGCGGTGCGGGCGCTGGGTTTTGCCGCGCGCTTCGTTTCAGGCTATGTCTATAATCCGTCCCGGTCCGAAGATGTGGTGGGCGGCGGCAACACCCATGCCTGGGTGCGCATCTTCCTGCCCGGATCGGGCTGGGTCGAGTTCGACCCGACCAACGGCATTATCGGCAATCGCGGGCTGATCCGCGTCGCCATCGCGCGCGATCCCTATCAGGCGCTGCCTTTGTCGGGCACCTGGTTCGGCCTGCCCGCCAGCTTCCTGGGGATGGACGTGACCGTAGACGTGCGGCGCGCCGATCCCCGGAAATTCCCCGTGTCAGACCATGGGGCCATCAACAGCCGAGCCATCGGCGCTTCAGGAAAGTGACCTTCGATGCTGATCCGCTGCGGATATGACATAAGATTTGAAACCGACACCAGGACCGCGATGATGGCGATGCTGAGCCTGCATCCCTCCCGCCACCAGGATTTGCGCACGCCCCAGCGGTTGATGGCGAACCCTGATATTCCGCTTTATCATTTCGAGGACGGGTTCGGGAATGTCGCGACCCGGCTGACTATTCCGGCGGGCGGGGTCACCCTGTCCTGCGACTTCGTGATCGAGGATAGCGGATTGCCCGACACGCCGGCGCCCGACGGCCCGCAGATCGCGGTGGAGGATCTGCCCGATGCGGTCATGCCCTTCCTGCTGGGCAGCCGCTATTGCGAGACGGACCGGCTGATGGCGGTCGCCTGGGCCAATTTCGCGCATTACGGAACGGCGCGGGCGCGGGTCGATGCTATCGTCAGCTTTGTCCACAATCATATCCAGTTCGGCTATCATCATGCGCGGCCGGACAAGACCGCCTGGAACGCCTATCAGGAGCGGCAGGGCGTGTGCCGCGACTTCGCCCATCTCGCCGTCACGCTATGTCGTTGCATGAACATCCCCGCGCGCTACTGCACCGGCTATCTGGGCGATATCGGTATCCCGCCGGTGGACGCGCCCATGGATTTCAGCGCCTGGTTCGACGTCTATATCGACGGCGAATGGTACACCCATGACGCCCGCCACAACACACCGCGGATCGGCCGCATCCTGATGGCGCGCGGACGCGATGCCACCGATGTTGCCTTGACCACCGCCTTTGGTCCGGCGGACCTGGTGCGGTTCGAAGTGCACACCGACGAGGTCCAATCCATTGACTGACCCCCATGCCAATGCCTTGCTGCAACCCTGGGACGGCGCGCTGGGCGCGCCGCCCTTCGACAAGGTGCGGGACGAAGATTTCCTGCCCGCGTTTGAGACGGCTATGGCCTGGCACCGGGACGAGATCGCGGCGATCGCTGGAGAGGGTGGACCAGCGACATTCGACATCGTGATCGCCGCGCTGGAGCGGTCGGGCGCGCCGCTGGCGCGGGTGCGCCGGCTGTTCTGGACGCTGTCGTCGGCGCAGGGGACGCCCGGCATCCGCGCGATCGAGGGGCAGGTGTCGGCGATGCTGAGCGCCCATGGGACCGCGATCAGCCACGACGCCGCGCTCGCGGCGCGGGTAGCGGCGGTCCATGACGCGCGCCACGACGCGGGACTGACGGCGGAACAGATACGATTGGTGGAAAGCAGCCATGCCGGATTCCGGCGCGGCGGGGCGGAACTGGCACCTGCGCAGAAGGCGCGGTTCGCCGCGATCGACGCACGGCTGTCGGCGCTGGCGGTGCAGTTCGGCCATAATGTGCTGGCCGCGACCGTCGACTGGGTGCTGGACCTTGGTCCCAACGACCTGGCCGGACTGCCCGCCGGCTTGTGCGATGCCGCCGCCGGGCGCGCGGCGGCCAAGGGACGGGCGGGGCGCTATCATGTCACGCTCGACCGCACCGATTATGAGAGTTTCCTGACCTTTTCCGCGCGGCGCGACCTGCGCGAGGCGTTGTGGCGGGCCTTTACCGATCGGTGCGACGGCGGGGCGCATGATAATTGGCCAGTGATCGCGGAGATGCTGGCGCTGCGGCAGGAGCGGGCCACGCTGCTGGGCTATGCCGACCATGCCCATTATGCGCTGGAAGACAGTATGGCGCATGATCCCGCTGCCGCCGCCGACCTGCTCGCCCAGCTATGGGAACCGGGCAAGCGTCGCGCCGCCGAGGAAGCGGCCGAATTGCAGGCGTTGATCGATGCGGGCGGCGATAGTTTCGCGCTCGCGCCCTGGGACTGGCGCTTCTACGCCGAGCAGGTGCGCCGCGACCGCTATGCATTGGACGGCGGGGCGCTGGCCGAACATCTGCGGCTGGACGCGGTACGTCAGGCGGCTTTCGACAGCGCCGCGCGCCTCTATGGCCTGACCTTCACCCGCCGGACGGACATTGCCGGCTATCATCCGGACGTATCGGCTTGGGAAGTGGGCGATGCGACGGGTGCGCTGGTCGGCCTGCTCTTCACCGACTATCTGGCGCGGCCGGAAAAACATGGCGGCGCCTGGATGGGCAGCCTGCGCGTGCAGGAGGCGATGGACGGCGACGTGCGCCCGGTCGTCTATCTGGTCGCCAATTTCGCCGCCGCACCGCCGCCCGACACCGCCGCCACGCGCCTGTCGATCGATGAGGCGCGCACGCTGTTTCACGAGTTTGGCCATGCGCTCCACGGCCTGCTGTCGCGCGTCACCTATCCCAGCCAGTCGGGCACGGCGGTCGCGCGGGATTTCGTGGAATTTCCCAGCAAGTTCATGGAAAATTGGATCGTCAGCCGCGATGTGCTGTCGAGTTTCGGCGTGCCCGATGCGCTGATCGATGCGATCCGTAACGCGGGATCCTATGGCCAGGGCTTCGCCACGGTAGAATTGATCAGCTGCGCGCTGGTAGACCTTGCCATGCACAGGTCGCACGGTGCCGCCGCCGATCCGCGCGGCTTCGTCGCGGCGGAACTGGAGCGGCTGGGGATGCCGACGGAAATCGGGCTGCGGCATCGCTTCCCCTATTTCACCCACATTTTCGACGGCGGCTATGCCAGCGCCTATTATAGCTATGCCTGGTCGGAGGCGCTGGACGCCGATGCGTTCGAGGCGTTTTTGGCGACGGGCGATATTTTCGATTCCGCACTCGCCGCCCGTTTCCGCGATGAGATATTGGCGGCAGGCGACAGCCGCGATCCGATGGACTCGTTCAGGGCGTTTCTGGGCCGCACGCCCGACGCCAGCGCCCTGATGCGCGCCCGGCATCTGGTCGATGCCTGATGCCGCGGCGGTTCAGCCGACCAGCGTGCGGACATTGCCCGCCAAGGTCAGCGGGTTGAAGGGTTTCAGGATTACCCCGCTTGCACCTGCCGCATAATAGCTTTGCACGTCGGCTTCGCGCGCACGCGCGGTGACGAAGACGAAGGGGGTTTCCGCAAAACCCGGCATGCCGCGCAGCGCAATCATCAGCGTGGGGCCGTCCATGCGGGGCATCATGACGTCGAGCATGACGAGGTCGGGTCGCCATGCATCGGTCGCAGCGGCCTCCAGTGCTTCCGCGCCGTCGGCGCACAGCCGCAACTCGATTCCGGGGTCGAGGGCCAGCGACAATTTGACGATATGGCGAATATCCTTGTCGTCATCGACATAGAGGATGCGCAGGCGATCGGCCTCGCTCATTGTCCTTCCGCCTTGACGTGGCGGGTCGCGACGACCCGGCGCACCGTCGCCTTGAGGTCGGGCAGCGAGGTGCGGGATTTGACCAGCACGGCGTCGATCTGGCCGGCAATCTCGATATCGATGTCATGCGCGGAATAGATAATGGTCGGGATGGCGACGCCCTGATCATCCACCAGGTCGGGCAGCAGGTCGAGGCCAAGGCCTTCCTCCAGATGCACGTCCAGAATCGCCAGATGCGGGGTTTCGACCCGGAGCAGCGCGCGTGCATCGGCCAGGGTCGTGGCTTTGAGAATATAGGCGATGCCCTTGAGCGCGGCGGCGGTGATTTCAAGCGTGTCCTGATCGTCGTCTAGATGCAGCACGGTCGGCCGTTCGATGCCTGAATGGCGGAAGGATGTGGCGATTGCGGCCTTCAACCGGCCGGGGTCGATCGGCTTGTCGATCCAGTCCACCAGGTCCAGCGACAGCGGCGTCGTTGTATCCCCACCATGCGCCGAAACCATCAGGATCGACAGTTTTTCCGGGCTTTCGAGCCGTCGGACTTCGCGGGCGAAGTTGAACGCATCGGCATCGTCCAGCGCCATGTCGAGCAACAGGAGATTATAGCCATGGGTGGCGATCGCTTCGCGCGCGGCGCGGGCGTTGACCACGACGCGGCTGGCATAGCCTTCGTCGGTCAGTTGCGATTGCAGCAGGCGGGCGACGGCAGGATTGCCCTCGCAAATTAGGATGCGTGGTCCGTTCGACAGGTCGCCCATCTTGGCGCGGGGCAGCGCTGCGGGCAGCATGACCGGCAGCGCGAAGGCAAAGCGGGTGCCGCCGCCGGGCCGGTCCTCAAACCATAATTCGCCGCCATGTTGGGTGACGATTTCGCGTGCGATGGCCAGCCCCAGCCCCGTGCCTGGCGCGGCTTCGTCGCTGGCGGCGCGCTCGAACCGGCCGAAAATGCGCCCGCGAAATTCCTCCGGAATGCCTGGCCCCTCATCATCGACATAGACGGTCGCGCGTCGGCCATCCTCGCTGCGCAGCAGGCCGACGGCGATATGACTGCCTTGCGACGATATCTTGACGGCGTTGGACAAAAGGTTGGTGATGACCTGCAACAACCGTTCCTCGTCGCCCTGGACCATCAGCGTTTCGTCGGCAACGGCGCGGCCCAGCACGGCACCGGCGGACCGGACCAGGCCGCCATTGTCGTCGCAGGCGCGCAGTACGACATGGTGCAGGTCGATCGGCGCCAGCGTCATGCGCAGCTTGCCTGAATCGATGCGGTCGATGTCGAGCATGTCGTTGATCAGCCGGATCAGGCGCTGCGCATTATTTTCCGCGATGGTGACGAGGCCAGCCGATTCAGGGTCGAGCCGATTGCTGGCATCCAGCCGCAACAGGCCGAGCGCGCCGACGATCGAGGTGAGCGGCGTGCGCAGTTCATGACTGACGGTGGAGATCAGGTCGTCCTTCAGCCGGTCGACCCGCTTGCGTTCGACGATGTCGCGCAGCGACACGACGATATGGTCGCCGTCGGGCAAGGGCATGACGCCCAGCGCGATATCGACGGGCAGCAGGCGGCCGCTTTGGTGCCGGACCTGTCGGTCTGTCCAATAGGGGGTGCGCAGTTGGCCATCGACCAGGCCGATGCGATCAAGAAAACTGCCAAGGCCGGGCGCGATGTCGGAAATCAGGTCGAAATCGCGGCGGGCAAGGCTGGTGCCTTCATAGCCCAGCATCCGGCTTGCTGCCTGGTTGATGGTTTCTATGCCGCCGCTGGGATTGACGATGATGATCGGATCGATCGTGCTGTCGAGGATGGTTTCGTTGCGCCGCGCCGCTTCGAACCCGCGTAACTCGATCAGATATTGCGATACACGCTGACGCCACAGGCCGATCAGCGCGATCGCCAGCGACAGGCTGCTGAGCGCGACGAGTATCCACATCACCCGCTGCAGCGTTTCGGTGCGGCTGCGATAGGCGACGACCCGCGTCTCACCGATGCGCTGTTCGTCGCGGATGACGCGATCCAGTTGCTGTTGCAGGCGGCTCATCAGCCGCTTGCCCTCACCATCGGCGACACGCTGCCGGGCCGTTTCCGGGCCGCGGCTGGCATATATCCGCAATACCTCGTCCATTTCCGCGATCTTCGCCTGGGCGATGCGGCGCAGGCTGTCGAAGCCGGTGCGATGGGAGGGCGCATCGCGGTACAGCGCGTCGGCGCTGGCGAAGGCGCGCTGAATGTCGCCATGCCATCCGTGGTAGCGGACGCGAAATTCCGGGTCGTTGGTGATGACATAGCCGCGCTGACTGGATTCGGCGGCGCGCATTTGCGACAATATGTCGGTCAGGAGCACGCGCCGCTGGAAGGACTGGTCGGCATCTTCGCGCAGGCCGTTCCAGCGGCCATATTCGCCCCCCAGCCAAAAAAGCAGCGCCGCCAGCATCATCGGAACGACCAGCCCCGCCAGCACAAAGGGCGATGCGCTGGGCGGTTGGGGGGCA
This sequence comes from Sphingobium psychrophilum, assembly GCF_012927105.1. Taxonomy (GTDB): domain Bacteria; phylum Pseudomonadota; class Alphaproteobacteria; order Sphingomonadales; family Sphingomonadaceae; genus Sphingobium; species Sphingobium psychrophilum. The sequence continues at coordinate 51,935 of NZ_JABBFV010000001.1, forward strand.
GCGCCGTTCATGTCGGGCGATCCGCCGTCACGATGCCGAGCAGGGGTTGCACCGCCAGCAGCGCCTGGGCGCGGTTGCCGACGTCGAGCTTGCGGAATATTGCGGTCAGATGCGCCTTCACGGTCGCTTCCGACACGGCGAGGTCGGCGGCAATCTGTTTGTTGAGGCGCCCGTCTGACAAGGCGATCAGGACGCGCAACTGCGCCCCGGACAGGCTGGCGATCCGATCGCGCAGCGCCGCTGGGGTCGCCCCCGCCTCGCCCGCTGGAAAGCTCGTCTGTCCTTCCGCCAGCTTCTTGATGTCCCGCGCCAGATCGTCGAACGGCCGCGTCTTGTACAGGAAGCCTGCCGCGCCCAAGGCGCGTGCGCTTTCGACCAGCACGGGGTTTTCATGGGCGGAAATCATCGCGATCGGCATCCGGCCAGCTTCATGCTGCAACTGGAGGAAGCCGGAAAAGCCGCGCGCGTCGGGCAGCACAAAGTCGAGCAGGATCAACCGATATTTGCCATGGCGTTTCAGGGCCGCTACGGCTTCGCCGATCGTGCCCGCGGTATCGACCGTGACGCCCGGCATCACCGCGCGTGCGGCAAGGGCTAGTCCCTCACGAATCAGAGGATGATCGTCCGCTATCAATACGCGGCCGCCAGTTACGGTTTCTGCCATCCTCCTGCCTTGTCGTTATCCATCCGCGAAACAATGGGCTAGTCATGGATCGGGCGCATGGAGGGTGTAGTGCATCTATGGATCGATCGCAAAACACTTTGGCTGTCATCTTTACGACTGTAGCATTAACTTATTCGCATGTCGGAAAAGCGTTGCGCATGGCCGGTTGGGCGGTGCAATCGGTCGATCGCGATGATGCCGATGCCATAGCCGGTGCCAGCATGGTGGTGGTCGACGGGCAGGACCAGCCGCCGTTATCGCCCGGCAACCGAATCGTCGCGGCTATAGTCGAGGGAAGTTTGGTCCCGTCTTTCCCGGCCGATCTGGTCATCGACGCGAAACAGGGCATCGGCCCGATCACCGAGATTTTCAGCCAGTGGTTGCCACCCGATATCGAGCGTCTGGAGCGCATGGAGGCCATGTTGGGGCGCCAGGGATTGTGGCCGGTGGTGCAGGGTCTGCGTGCGGAATTGCAGCGGGCGGTCGATGGCGCGGACGGCGTGGATGCCCACAAGATGGCGGGGCTGGCGGGGACATTGGGCTTTGCCGCCGTAAGCGCCAGTTGGCAGGCGGTGGATCAGGGAACCGGTGACGCTGCGACGGCGCGGCGCGACAGTCGGACCGCCCTGGTCGTAATCGACCGCTGGCTGTCGGAGGCACCCTGAAAGCGGGTGATCAGGCCGGGCGCGCCGCGTCCAGCATGACGGCGAGCGTGACGCTGCTGATCGGCTGAACGAAGCGGAAGCCGCAGCTGTCGTCCCGCGACCAGCAGATGGTGCCGGCGATGCCGTGTCGGTCGCCGAGCGTCAGGCCTAGCACGGCCTGCCGGCCGTCTTCCAGCGGTTCGGGCAGGGTCAGCCGAGCCCCGCCGACCGAAATATTCTCGATCGTCGCCGGGATCGGCATGTCGTCGATCAGCAGCGGCACGGCATGGCGCATCGGGAAGCGCGGCTGGCGGGCGATCCGGCCCGACCGGCTGGCGCGCGCCGCGAAAATATCGGCCGGGCAGCAGCGCAGGTCGAAACTGAGGCCTGCTTCATGCCCCACCGCCCAGCGGATGCGGGCGAGGCGTGGGTCGAGGCCGCGCATTTCGATCAGGACGCGGGCGCCCGGCGGCGGCGGGGCCGGCAACTGGATGCGCATCCCCCCTTCCGACAGGTCGCGCACCATGCAGGGCAGGCTGCGGCCGTCGAAAGATATCTTGCCGATCGTGAAGACCGTCGCTGCCCGCGCATCGTGCCGCCGTTCCACCGGGACGGCCGACGGCCCGGCGGTCGGGGCGGCGGCGGTCGGCGGCATCGCCGCCTGTTCCATTCGATGTGGCATGTCTGAATTACCCCTGGTTAACGCAGTTTGACGCGGAAGCGGACGGTGAACGACCCGCCTGTCTTGAATGTGGTGACGGGTTTGATACGGATGGCGCGGACATTGGCGTCATAGCCGTCGGCATCGGGGACGGGGATGTAGGCCCAGCTTGCCCCGTTGCTGAATTCGATGCCGTCGGTTGTGCTGTCGAGACTGGTGAAGCTGTAGGCCAGGCCGCTGTCGCCCACGCCCAATATGATCGCGCCGTTGGTGAATAGCACCGGACCGCTGCCGCTCGCCCCCAGGTCGCTGACACGCAGGATGACATTGGCGGGTAGCGGCTCCTCGAACGCGATGCCGCGCACCGTCTTGCCGAAGTTGGTGAGTGGATTGGCGAGGGTCGCGCTATAATCGACCACCGCGCCGGGGATGGCGCGCGGGATGAGGTTGCCCATGGGATCGGACACGATGCTCACTGACTTGGTCGCCGAGATCGGATCGGCCAGAGCGGGCGTGGACAGGCCGGCGAGCAGGAGGAAGGCGAACCGGCGCATCAGCGGCCCTTTCCTAGCAGGCCGGCGATGGCGCCGCGGTCGAACTTCATGCGCATGGTCACATAGGGGCCGCGCCGGGTGTAGCGGTCATCCTCGAAATCGCGGTCGCGATAGCCAGCGATGTTGTAACCGGCGCTGATCCAGACATTGGCTGCGGGGGAGACGCCGGCCGATGGCCCGCCGCTGAACGCCACCACGCCGCGGCTCCAGGCATGTTGCACCGACGCCTGCACGCCGATGTCGAAACGCTTGCCCAGGTCCATGCGCAGGTCGACGCCGGTGACGTCGATATAGCCGGTGTAATCGTCCGCGCCGTAGCTGCCGTTGACCCATTTGGCACCATAATAGACGGTGGCTTCGACATTGTGGCGCGCGCCTTCCTCGCCAGTGCGATAGTTGACGGCGAGGTTGTTAATGAGGCGCAACGTGCGTTGGCCCACGCCGCTGCCGGCTGGCACGCCCAGCACATTGCCGCCGCCCACGCCCGCGTCCGCGCTTTCCTTGCGCAGTTCGAAGCGCTCCAGCAGCGACCAGCGGCTGTCGAGCGGCCGCCAGGCGAGCGCGACCGATGTCGCCAGGCTTTTCGCCTGCGCGCCGCTGACCTGCCCCAGCGTGGAGTAGCGGATGGTGCCGGCCAGCGTCTTGCCCTCGCCCAATGCGCGGACGACGTTGCTGGTGAGGTTGAAGCGCTTATTCTGATCGGACTTGCGATATTCGGCCCGGCCGTTCCACGACCACAGGTCGGCGCGGTAATTGGCGCCCAGTGTCACCGCGGCATAATCGCCGTCATTGCCATAGAGGCTGCCCAGCGCGCCGCCGCCGACGCTGCCGGACCCGCTCGTCTGGAACGGCTGGACCACGCCGCCGGCCGGGATTTTGCCGCGGACGGTGGTACTGGCGTCGAAGGTCGCGTCGATCGTCCAGCGATCGCTGATCGGCAGTGACTGGACTAGGCCGTAATTGGCATAGACGCGCCCGCCATTTTCGCGGGAAGTTTGATTGTTGATGGCGGTGGTGACCTTCGCCCCGGTCCAGGGCTGGACGTCGAAGCCGATCTGCGCGGTGTGGGTGGTGAAATCCTGGCCCTGCGCGACTTCATAGCCGCCGATCAGGCGGATGCCGGGCTTGACCCGCCAGGCGGCGATCAACTGGTGGCGGGCGGGGAAGTCGATGCTGTCGCGGTCGCCGCCCGGCGCGAACTGGGTCTGGCCGGTCAGGGTGAGCTTGCCGCCCATCAATATCTGGGTGCCGCCCAAAGTTAGCAGCCGGGAGTCGCGATCCTTGCCATCGACGCCGCGATCGAGCGCGAACTGCGCGCCGGCGAAGATCGTGCCATGCTCGCGGCGATATTCGACGCGGGATTCGCCCGCGAAGCGGCTGCCGGCGCCGACCAGTTGATCCTGATACCAGGAGGATGCGGTGACGGCCCATTTGTCGGCCAACTGGACCCGGCTATCGAAGCCGATGCGGCGGGTGCCGGCTTCAACCAGATTTTGCTGACCAAGGCCGAAGGCGTCGTCCTGCTGCCGCGCATAGGCCAGGACGTCCGCCTTCTTGCTGTGATGTTCGACTTCGGCGAGCCAGGCGCGGCCGTCGGCCAGGCCGTCGCGGCTGCCGGCCGCCATTTCGGCGCGCAGCTGGGTCGTTTCGCTGATCTGCGCCCGGACATCCGCGCCCAGCAGCAGGCCATTGCCATGGCTGTTGTCCTTGATCGCCGACAGGCCCACTTCGGCCTTGCCTTTGGCGAACTTTATCGCGGCGCGGCCGCCGGCGGTCAGCTTCTTGCCCTTGCCGTAGGTTTCATAGTCGATGACGATGAAGACCGGATTGTTGGCGGCGTCGCGGCCCAGCACCGGTTCGCGAAAGCGGATGGTGCCGATCGTCGCGTCGATGTCATAGTCGATATGGCGGGTGAGCGGGGTCGAGGACAAGATGCGCTCGGGGCGCAGGCGGTCGCGCACTTCGATGCTCAGCTTGTCGCTGTTGGGGACGATGTCGCGGCCCGACAGGCGATAGGGGCCGGTCAGGCCATTGCCCTGGATTTCGTCGCGGGCGTGCAGGTCGTCGCTGTTGGCGGCGAAGGCGGAAAAGCTGAGGCGATCGTCGGCATAGTCGGCCTTCATCCCATTGAGGGTGCGGCTGTAGCGGGTAAGCTGGGTCTGGGTCATGCCGGTTTCGAAGTCGCCGAACAGGGCGCTGAAATCCTTGCGCTCCAGCCGCAGATAGAGTTTGCGCGCGGTCGCCGCGTCATGGCCCTGGCGGGTGGCGTCGCCATAGACGGTGTAATAGCGATCGGGGTCGATCTGGCCCAGCAGGCCGCGCGACCGATCATATTTGCGGTCGCTGTCATAGGCGATGGTCATCAGCCAGCTGCCCTTGATCCGACCCTTGGCATAGAGCGCCAGCTGACCGTCGGTCACCAGGCTGTTGCGGCCGGCGTCGGGCAGGGCGGACGCGCGCTTGCGCAGCGTGTCGAAACCGATCGTGCCAGACCCGAAGCCGACCACGGTCCAGTCGCGCGCCACCGCGGTCAGGCGCGCGCGCAGTTCGATGGCGCGCTGTTGCTTGTCGTCGGTCAGGGTGACGGTCGCCCGCAAGGCACCGGCCTGGGTGGTGGGCTGGAGCGCGATATAGGCGATACCATCGTCGCCGATCACCAACGCGGTGCCGCTGGCGCGGCGGCTGGCCGGGACGGTGGCGTCGAGAGCGATGGCATAGGGTTGATCGACCGTGACGGGAACGGTCGTGCCGTCGCGCACCGGGCGACCGCTTCGGTCGGTCAGGCGGAAGGCGAGGACGGGGTTGGTCAGGCCGTCCGCGGCGAGCTTGCTGGCGTCCGGCGCGACGATGGCGTTGGCAGCAGCGCCGGCATAATGGACGGTGCCGTGCAGCGTCTGGGCGATGCTGCCGTCCGCGTTCATCACGGTCGCTTCCAGCGCATTGTCACCCGGATTGAGGCCGATGCCGGACCATTTGGCGACCGCGATGTCGCCGTTGGTATCGGTGGTGTCATAGGACAGCGCATCGACCAGCCCGCCGTTCAGGCGCAAAGCGACCTTCTGCCCGGCATGATGTTTGATGACGACGCGGGTGGAGGGCGAGCGGGGGTTATAGCCCTGCGCCGGGAAGAGCAGGGCGATGCCGGCATCCTGTCCGTCGAACCAGTCCCGGTCGCCTGCGGCCTGGGCGGCGTCGGGCGCGGCGGGCAGGGCGTCGGTGGTGGTGGCCACAGCGACGCCGGTCAGGCCCAGCTGGAAATCGACGCGCTGGAGCAGGCCGCCGGCGCTTTCGACGAAGCGGGAGGTCGCGCTGCCGCTGTTGCGGGTGTCGGCATCGCACAGCAGCGGCGCGTGGCTGGCGGGCAGGCTGGCACCGTCAAGTTGGACGACGTGGCGGCCCGGACGCACGGCTTCGAAATGATAGAGGCCGTCCTTGTCGGTGACGACGAAGCTGCCATCCTCCATCAGCAGGCGGATGCCCCCTACGCCCTTGCGCCCCTTGGCCGGGGCGTTGCAATCGCCCTCGGTAACGCGGCCGACGACGGTGAAGCCGTCGGTGAAGAGCAAAGCGCCAATGCGGACGGAGGCGGCGGCTTCATTGCTGGTCGCGCCAGCGGAACCGGAGGCAAGCACGCGGTTGAGCGCTTCGCCGCGCGGCGCGCCGGGGGCGACCGAGACGATGTAGCGTATCTCGATCGTTTTGCCGGCGGGCAGGGTCGCAATGGTGAAATCCAATGTGCGGCCGTCGGTCGCTACCGCGGGTTCTTCCGCGCCGCGGGCCGATCCGCGTTCGTAGCGCAGGCCGGGCGGCAGGATGTCGGTCAGGTGGATGCCGCTGGCGTCGGATTCCGAGCGGTTATCGGCGCGGACCAGATATTGGATGAAATCGCCGGGCGAGGCTTCGCGCACCGACGCGGTCTTGGTCAGCAGCAGGCGGGTTTCGCCGATGCGGTCGAGCGGGATGTCGGCGATGAAGGGTTCGGGATCGGTCAGGGCGAAAACGCCGCCGAACGACGCTTCGTTCAGCATGAAACCGCGATTCATCGGCCCGCGCAGCGCCTCTAGGTCGGCGCGGCTGCGGGTCGAGGGCGCGATATAATGGGCCGGCGGCGTGACCCGCAGATGGTAGCGGCCCGGCGCTGTGAGCGGGAAACGGTAATTGCCCTGCGGGAAATCATAGAGGCGGCCGCTGGCGTCGGTGGCGCTGGCGCCGCTGACGACGGTGGCGGGATAGGCGCTGACGCCGTCGTCGCCGAACACTTTGGCTGGCTGGCCGTCTTCGCCCAGCAGCGTCACCGTGGCACCATCGACCAGCGCGCCGGTTTCGGAATCGAACACATAGCCGGTGGGGTCGATTAGGATCGAACTGGTCGAGCCATAGCTATAGGCGTCTTCGGTGAAGCTGAGCATCAGCTGCGCGCCGCGTTCCAGCGTAGGATCGCAGGGGGACGCAGCGCCATCATTGCCCTTCGGCACGCCACCGGCGAAGACGCCGGTGTCGGGGCCGGTTTCCATCAGGGCGATGCTACTGGTCAGGTTAGGGGTATGGACGTTGATCCAGGCGGTTTCGCGCGCCAGCGGATCATGGTTGCCGCCGGGATTGTCCAGCACCAGTATGAGCGGGACAGTAAGGTCGATGGATTCCGCTACCGGTGCGCGCGCAAGGTCGGCGGCATCGACGGGGGCGGGGGTGAAGAGGATGGAGGGCGCTGTCTGGCACTGCATGCCTTGCAGGCTGTAGCCGATCGGGAGCAGGCGGAAGCTCAACCGGGTCGGGCGTTTGCCGCGCGCTTCGACGTCGAAGGCCACGGTATTGGAATCGATGCTGACCGGGCCGGTGGGGGCCTGCCAGTGCAATGTCGCGGTGTTGACGACGCGCGTCTGCCCCTGCGTCGCGACGGGAGTCGCGGCGGCCACGCCGGTCAGGGCGGCGATCAGGCTGGCAAGGGCGCGGATTTTGGCCATAGGGGTCCTACCGGCGCGCGCGGGTAAAGCGCGCGCCGCCAAGTAATCCTTTGCTTTTACAGTGATTTAGTTGATCGTCACCTTGAAGGCGACGGCCAGCGAGCCCAGGCCTGCGACGGTGCCGACATTGGCGGTGACGGTTTGCGTGCCGCTATTGTAATTGGCGGTGAAGCTGTCGGTTTCCGCTGTATCGTCGCTATCGTCATCCTCGGTGGTGCCGGCGAGGACGCAAGTGCCCCCCGGCAGGCCGACGCTGATGGACCCCGGCACATAGGTCGTGGTCGAAGGTACGACGTCCGTCAGTGCGACGCCATTTGCCCCCGTCAGCGCAGTGCCGTTGTGGACGAGCAGGCAATATTGCACTGTCGCGCCAGGCAGCGCCTTGGGATTTAGGGTATTCACGCCATCCGACAGGATCAGCGCGGACTTGGTCACGGTCAGCGCCACATTCTGCGTCCCGATGACATAGGCGGCATAAGCGCGCCCCTGGCCGTTGCGAGCGATATCGCCCAGGTTGAGCGCGGCGTCGCTGTCATCGTCCGCGAACACGATGTCTACGACATTGTCGGCATTGCCAAGATTGAGGTCGGTCGCGACGAGCAAACCGCCCTTGGTTCCCGAAGCGCCGCCAGCGGCGGCAATTACATGCAGCGAAACCTGCGCTTCGTGGATGCCCACGGTCGCGGGGATGTTGCCGATGATGAATACGGCGACCGACGCTTCGGGCGCCAATTCGTCGATATAGGTCTGGGTATCGACATCGACGTCATAGACGCCGTTATTATTGCTATCGACAAAGACCTTCATGGTGGAAATGTCGAAATCGTCGGTACCGGTCAGGATGCCGACCGACAAGGTTGTCTGGTCGGGATCGAGCCAGAAATCCTGCGCGCCGTTGGTGTGGTTGGTGACCTTGAATTTGGTGACGGCGGCCTGTTGGCTCAGATTGACCTGGGTCGCGCCGGTCTGGTCGGTGATGACGGTGAAATCGACCTTGCGATCGACCACGAACTTGGCGGTGTTGGACGTCGTCGTCTGCGACGCGCCGTTAACGGTATAGGTCACGGTCGCGGTGTTGGAGACTTCCGTGCCAGCGGTGGTCGCGGTCGAGGCGGACTGGGCGTGGGCCGTGCCGGTGGCGGCGATGGCGGCGCCGCTCAGCAGCATCAGCCGCAGGGAGCGAGAGATCATATTGTGGGTTCCTGTGGTTAGAGCAGCGGGGATCATTTGAGGACGGCCTTGAAGGCGAGCTGGCCTTGTCCTCCGGCAGGCACGGTCGCGATGCGCCAGCGGATGTGGCGGACATCATTGGATGTGGCCGCGCGGCTGCCGCCGCTGGCCGTGGGCACGCGCAACTGGGCGAGCGCGCCATAGGTCTTGCCGTCGATCGACAGTTCCGGGGTGGCCGATCCGGCACCGGGCGCGCGATAGGTGATCGCGCCGGGCACGGGGTTGTCGAGGACGATGTTGGAGAGCGATTGCGCGCCGGTGTTGCGATAGGCGAGCACGAAGACAACATGGTCGCCCGGCACGGCGCGCGTGGCAGGCGCGAGCGAGGTGCTGACGGCGCCTGCCTTGTCCAGCGCGCGCTGTTCGACGAAGATCTTGGAGGCGACCTGCAACGGTCCCTGGGAAGCGACTGCCGGCGTGACGACGGCCGCGGCGGCGAGGAGAGTGATCAATATACGGGCCATGGTTCCAGTCCTTGTTGGAGCACTGGTTCCCTTGGACGGATTTGCGGCTAACGAAATCTTACCGCGCGGTCCGTAGCGGCGCAGAGTTCGACCATGGTCTAACGGTTGCGTAAAATTCGCAGCGCACCCTCAAAATCGCTGCGGGACGGCTGTTGCGGTCTTGGCGGGCCTGCAACATTGGGAGACGCGCGCATGGTGATGCCGACCGCGCGCCTGCATGGACGCGAAGCCGGTGTCCGGGCTGGTCAGGGGCTTGGATGCAGGCTGAGGCGGCTCAGGCCGCCATGCGACTGCCCGACAGCTTCACCAGCAGGGCGGGAACGTCGGCCGCCGGGATCGGCCGACTGAACAGATAGCCCTGGATCTGGTTGCAGCCTTCGGACCGCAATATGTCGAGCTGTTCGCTGCTTTCGACGCCTTCGGCCGTCGTTTCGATCCCCAGCGCGTCCGCCAGCGTCGTGATGGCGCGGATGATGGCGGTGGCGCCCTTGTTGGCGAGCAGGTCGACGATGAAGCTGCGATCGATCTTGAGCTTGTCGAAGGGGAAGCTGCGCAAATAGCTGAGCGAGGAATAGCCGGTGCCGAAATCATCGAGCGCAACCCGTACGCCCAGGACTTTGAGGGAGTGGAGCGAGGCGAGGGTCGCCTCTACATTGTCGATGAACAGGCTTTCGGTGATCTCCAACTCCAGCCGCTGCGGCTCCAGGCCGGATCGCGCCAGCGCCTGGAGCACGATGCTGTTGAGCGTCGAGCTGCGGAACTGGACCGGGGACACATTCACCGCCACGCGAATGTCGTCGCCCCAGCTCATGGCGATCCGGCAGGCTTCGTGCAGCGCCCATTCGCCGATCGGGATGATCAGGCCGGTTTCTTCCGCCAGCGGGATGAAGTCGATCGGCGATACCATGCCGCGCACCGGATGGTTCCAGCGCATCAGCGCCTCGAACGCGGTCACGCGGTTCTGCGACAGGCCAAAGAGGGGCTGGAAATGCAGCTCCAATTCGCCATTGCGCAGCGCGTCGTGCAGATCGACCTCCATCGCGCGGCGGGCCTGCGCTTCGGCGTCCATGGCGTTTTCGAAGAAGCGATGGCTGCCCTTGCCGTCGTGCTTCGCGCGGTAGAGGGCGAGGTCGGCATTTTTGAGCAGCGAGGTCGCATCCTGCCCGTCCTGGGGTGCCAGCGCGATGCCGACGCTGCCGCCGGTGACGATGCGATGGCCATTGACGGTGAAGGGGCGAGTTAGCGCCTGGACGATCGCGCGGCCGGTCTGGTCGGCGGCACCGCTGCCGTCCTGAACGATGACCGCGAATTCGTCACCACCCAGCCGGGCGACGAAACCCTGTGGGCAGGTTTCGGCCAGCCGCGTTGCGACTTCGCACAAAAGGGCGTCGCCGGTCGGATGACCCAGCGTGTCGTTGACCGCCTTGAAATTGTCTAGGTCAAGACAGAAGAGCGCAAAGTCCACGCCGCCGTGGCGGTGCAGCGCCAGCGCTATCTGTTCGCGCAGCAGGGTGCGATTGGCGAGGCCGGTCAGCGAATCATGGAAGGCCATATGCGCGATCTGGCGCTCGCGCTCCTCGACTGCGGTGACCATGCGGTTGAAGCTGCGCGCGAGACGGCCGATCTCGTCGCGGGTTTCCACTTCCACCTGCGCATGTTCGCCGGCGCTGACCTTGCGGGCGGCAGCTTCCAGCGCGATGATCGGCCGCGCCAGCCGACGCGATGCGGCAAAGGCACCGGCGATCGCCAGCAGCAGGCCGAGCGCGCCGAAACCCAATAAGGCCCACAGGATAGGCGCATAGCCTTGCAACGCGCGGGTGAGGCTATATTCCAGCACCAGCCGTTGCGGTGCCGCCTCCACCAGCGCAGGCACCGGACGCGCCCAACTGAGGATGCGTTCGCCGTCGCGATCGACTTCCTGCACCTGGGTACTACGTCTCGTGGCACCGGTAAGCGGCACGAGTTGTGGATGGAGATCTATCGACGAGAGCTTAGCCAGCTGTCTCAAGTCGGTCGGCCCCATATTGCGCGCGAACACGACCCAGCCCATCAGCATCGGCGCGCGCACCGGCGCGGCGGCGACCATATGGCTTTGCCCGCGCCAGCGCACGATGCCGCGCTCGCGGCCGGCATCCAGCGTATCGAAAAGCTGGGTCTGGTCGTCCACCGACAAGCCGTCGGCCCGGCCTGCGACGACGCCGTCGATGCTTACGAACATGGCATGGTCGATTTTGAATCGGCCTTGCAGGCTTTGGAGCGCCGAGGCGATCGTCGCCGCGTCATTGGTGCCGACCGCCTCGCGAAAGCCGAAGTCGCTGGCCAGCACATTGCCGGCCTGCGTCAACTGGTGGAACTGCATCGCGGCAATTCGGTCGAACAGGGCGCTCCCGACCGTCATTTCGCGGCGGATCTGGCTTTCGGCGTAGGATTCGATCGCCTTGCGCGTGCCATATAGCGACAGCATCGACACTGCGGCGAACAGCGCGCCGTAGAAGAGCGTCATGCGGAATGTGAGCGTCGACTGGAAACGCCAGACGGTGCGCCGCCAGAGCCGCTTTAGAGCAGCGATGCGGATCATCGGCCGCTGCGCAATGTCAGCGGGACGGTCTTGCTGGCCGCGCCGCTGCCTGGAATGGGGACGTTGACGACCATTTCGTTATCTTTCGTCTTGAGCAGCGGATGCCAGATCGTCACCTGCGCCGTGCCCGTTGCCATGCCGGCGAGATGCGCTGAGCCGGCGGCATCGCTCTTGATCGCGAAGGGGGTGTCGACGACCTTGATGAAGCCGCTCATCTGGTCGTGGATGTTGCAGCCCAGCGCTACGGCACCGGTCGAGGTGAAGGTGTAGCTGCGCGTTTCATCCTGGCCGAACAGCTTGATCTCGAACTTGGCCGGTTTCGAGAAGGAATAGACGTGATGGCGCACCTTGTCCTTGTTGGGGAAGCGCACCGTCGTACCGACCGGCACCACCAGCACATGGGGGGCAAAGGCGATATTCTGCTGGACCATGGTGGTGGCCCAGGGAAAACGGATGGGGCCGGGCGGAATGCCGCCGGCGGGGCGCACCGTAACGACGGCGTCCGCGACCGGGCGCCCCGCCGCATCCACCAGCTTTAGGTTGAGATCGCCCGCCAGCGCAGGCGCGGCCAGGCAGGTCAGGGCGAGAGGGGCAAGACGCAGGTAATACATGAAGCGCTCTCCTAATCGCTAAGATTGAAGAAATGTTTAGTGCGAACTGGAGCGAGTTTTTGCAGCGCATGGCCGCCTTGATCGGCAAATCGAATATTAACCACGTGCGGCTATCAGCATGGCATGACCCGATTTTCTTTCTTCGCGCTCGCCGCCCTGACCCTTGCCCTGCCCGCCGGGCAAGCCATGGCCAAACCGCTCCGTAATGGCGGCAAATTGCTGCTGACCAATGGCATCAGCTCGCTGGAGGGCGCAGCCGGTGGCGGCCTGACCCCCTGGGCGGTGATCGCGGGCAATGAGACAGACGAGGGCTTTGGCCTGTCCGCCCATGGCACGATCGTCGAGGTCAAGGATTATGACTATCAGAGCGCTGGCGTCGCCATCGGCATCCGCGACCGGCTGGAGCTGAGCTACACCCATCAGGATTTCAACACGAACGAGATCGGCGCGGCGCTGGGCCTGGGCAAGGATTATGCCTTTTCGCAGGATATCGTCGGTGCCAAGCTGCGCGTCGCGGGCGACCTGGTCTATGATGCATTGCCGGCGATCGCGCTGGGCGTGCAATATAAGAAGAACGGGCAGGGCGACGTCGTGCGGGCGCTGGGCGCGCGCGATGATGAAGGCGTGGATTATTATGCGTCGGTCAGCCGCCTTTTCCTGTCCCGTTCCATCCTTCTGTCCGCCACGGCGCGCCTGACCAAGGCGAACCAGATGGGCCTGCTGGGCTTTGGCGGCGACAAGAATGGCGATTATGGCGTGGAATTCGAAGGATCGGCCGCGTGGCAATTATCGCGCGGGCTGGCCATTGGCGGCGAGTTTCGCAGCAAGCCGAACAATCTGGGCATCGCGCGGGAGGATGACTGGTTCGACGCCTTCGCCGCCCTGTCGCTCAGCCGTCACCTGACCGCGACGGTCGCCTATGCCGATCTTGGCTCGATCGCGACGGTGAAGGGCCAGCGCGGCGTCTTCCTCTCGCTCCAGGCCGCCTTTTAAGGACTATTCCAATGTCGCTGATCCTTTCCCTGCTTCTGCTTCAGGCGGCTCCCCATGCCATGCCCGGCGAGGCGACCGTCGATCCCTATGTCGCCAGCAACGCCAATGCCGGCGCGACGCCCTTCACCGGCGATGCGATGGCCAGAGCCTTTCATGGTCAGGAGGGTATCGGCCGCGTGGTCGATGGCATGGTAACGCGGGCCTATGCCGATCCGGTCATTGGCGAGATTTTCACCAGCCATGACAAGATCCGGTTGAAACGGACGCTGGTCGAGCAATTTTGCTACATCCTAAACGCTGGCTGCTCTTATAGCGGCCGCGACATGGCCAGTTCGCACAAGGATCTGGGCGTGCAGCGCAAGGATATGAACCGGCTGGTCGAGTTGCTGCAACAGGCGATGCGCGAGGAAAAGATCGATTTCCAGGCGCAGAACCGCTTCCTGTCGAAACTGGCGCCGATGCACCATGACGTGGTGGGGCAATAGCAGAGCCGGCCGCGCGCTTGGCCTGAAAGGGAGCTTACGGCGCTTTACCGCAGACGTAGCGCACCAGATGACGGAGTTGCTGGCGCTCGAACATAACGCAGAGCCGGGCACCCGGATCTGCGTTATGTTCGATGCGCCTCCGGCTTAGGCGGCCGGTATCAGTCCTGCCTGGTCGCAAACCAGATGGTGTGGGCGGCGGCTTCGCCGTCGATCACGACCGCCACGTCAACCTCTTCGACATCGAAACGGGCGCGCTCTAGTCTATCGACGAAATCATCGTCGGGATAGGCCGACCATATGGCGAGTACGCCTCGCGGCCGCAGGGCCGCATGGGCCGCGCGCAATCCCCAATTGCAATAGAGGCGCTCATTGGCCAGGTGGATCAACCCGTCAGGCCCGTTGTCGACGTCCAGCAGGATCGCGTCATATCCGACCGTTTCCTTGACGATGGCGTCATGGACATCGCCCATTTTCAGCGTCACCCTGGCATCGGTCAGATAGTCATGGAACAGGTGGGCCAGCGGCCCTTTTGCCCATTCCACGATCGCGGGGAGGAGTTCGGACACCGTGACGGCGGCGGTCGCCGGAAGGGACTTGAGCGCAGCGCCGAGCGTGAAGCCCATGCCCAGCCCGCCGATGAGAATGCGGCTGTCGCTCTGCGTCAGGCGCTCGCATGTCAGGATGGCCAGCGCCTCTTCGGACTGGCGGACCTGGTTGCCCATCAATTCGGTGTCGCGAAACCGGATCGAATAATCGTCGCCGCGGCGCAACAGGCGCAACGTCCCGCCATCGGGAAGATCGGCGGTGTCGACCAGTTCCACCGGAACCGTCGCAACTTCAGCAATGATGGCCAAAAAACATGCCCCCTGATTGGCTTTATGCGCCGTTATTGTGTGGCATATTGTCCGGGTTGGGCCTTGAACGTGTCCCGCGCAAAATTGCGGACGGCTGCCGCCGACTTGAACAGTTCATCCTGCAACTGGGATGTGACGAGCGGATAACCCTGCGAATTATAACGGGTTTCCCGAACGGTGAGCCGAAAATTCCCTTCCTCATCCTTGGTGATCAAAAAGGGGCGAATTTTTTCTCGGCTCATGTACGTTCCTTATAATGTTGGGAGGCCCGCAAGCATATGGCTTGCAGGCCTGTGGTGGTCAGCCCAGCACGGCCGCGACGATCTGTTTCAATTCGCCGCTCGACAGGGTTGCTGCGGCGGGCGTGGCGGAGCGTCCGGCCGACCTGCCATAAGGCAGGCGGAAGGCCGGGCGGCTGGCGTTTTCGGGCATGATATTCATATAAAATCCTGGCGGCCTGGGCCGCGTTCTGTTTGCAGGCGACAGGCGCGGTCTTCCCACAGGGCATGTCGTGGGGATATGATCCCCGGATTGCCGCTTGTCGGTAGAAGTGCGCCCTGCCTCTTCAAGATCAGGCCCGGTTCTTCCGGGCGAGATAGCGCGCGTCGCGCGCAGCTTTACGTTCGGCTTCGGTCAGGACAGGCTTCTCGCGTGCGGCACTGGCCGCTGCGGCTTCGAGGGCCAGCGCCTTTTTGGCGGCCTTCTCTTCTTTAGCCGCTAAAAGGGCGTTCTGACGCTTTTCGCGCGCAGCCGCTTCCTTCGCGAGACGCCGTTCGGCGCGTTCGGCCGCTGCGGCTTCATCGACCGGGGGCTTGTCACGCAGTTGCTCGAGAACCGTCGTCCGGGCGCGCGCGGCCGCAGCGATGCGCTCCTGAAACTGTGGTTCCTTATATCTTTTCATGCAGTAAATTATCCTGTTTTAAGTCCATGCCAGAAGCGGCCGGGCGACCAATGACCGCCCGGCGCACGATCTTCAGGCTGCCTGAAGGTTGACCGCTGAGGTCTTGCCGCGCTGATCCTTTTCCAGATCATAGGTGACGCGCTGGTCCTTTTCGAGCGTGCGCAGGCCGGCGCGCTCGACAGCGGAAATATGAACGAAGGCGTCGTCGCCGCCCGTTTCCGGGGCAATGAAACCATAGCCCTTGTCGGCGTTGAAGAATTTGACGGTTCCGGTGATCATAACGAAGTCTCCTTGTCGCAGGTACACGGGCACACGCGACAATTCGCGCATCCCGGCTTTGAGAGGCAAAAATGGGGACAAAGGAGAGCCGAAGCGGCCCGATATCCGTCAAAACGCGACGTTCAGCGAAATCCGCCTAGCACAGATTGGCCCAATTTCAAAGCGAGCGATCGCCCTGACCGACGGCGATTCATGGAATATACAGCTATATCAAACTGATAAGCATGAATCGTTGGGATGTTCGGCATCGACGGCAGTCAGGTTTTTATGCCATGGAATCGCCAACCGCGCGACGACAGGTCATGTTTCATCGGTCCGCAATTTGACCTTGTTCGGCAGTTTCTTGCCCTTGGTGCGGCGGGAGGGGATTTGCACTGGATTCTTTTTCTTCCATGCCGCCCATGTCATGGGGCCGTCGGGCGTATTGATGATCTCGTCGTCCATCCTCGCAAAACCTTCTGCCGCTGGATTCGTTGCCAGGCGATACCATGGTTGTGGCGTGGCGGGGGTTGGAATGATGGCGGTTGATCGACAGGGATTTTCCGCGCACCACAGGGCGTCCCATCGCCTTACTGCGGTCCGGCTGTCCTAATCACGCCGACGCCGCGCTCCATCGTGATCGCGGTGGCAAAGGGTTGCGACCGCCGTTGCAGCCTTTCAAGGATGCGTGCGCCGGTGGTGCCATCGGCCATATGCGGCACGCCGCGGGCAGCGCCGGTCGCGCTGACGCCCAGATCGACTGGATAGAGGCGGATCTTGGCCAGCTGGCCATCGTGATACTGGCTGACGGCGATGACGGTTTCATAGAGTTTGGGATCGGCAAACTCCTTGGCGTTGCGGGCTGCAAGCGATTCGGGGGTGGTGACGATGCCGGGTGCCACGCCGAACTGGTCGTCCATGTCGGCGGGCACGTCATCGAGGCTGTCGTTCATCATCGCGAAGTTGCCGAGCGAAAGAAGATCGGCTTGCCCCTGTAGATTTCGATCCCGCGCAGCTGATGCGGGCCATGGCCGACATAGGCGTTGGCACCCGCGTCGATCACCTGATGCGCCAGGCCCTGGGCGAAATTCGCAGGGGTCTGGAAGGCATTGCCGGGTTCGTGATTGTGCAGCGAGAAGACGGTGAAATTGCCATTCTGTTTGGCCTGACGGACGGCGAGCAGATTGGCCTTCACGTCCTTCGCATTGAGATCATATTCGATCGTCATCGGCGTGGCGGGATTGGCCGTGGCGCGGAACTCCCGTCCCTTTATCTTCACCGCCGCGTCCGGTTTCGTACCGGCAAGCCGCGCGATGGTCGCCAGGTCCGTGTCCGACACCAGGCCGATTTCCGTGCTGCGGATCGTGTTGGCGCTGGAGCGGCCGGGCGCCTGGCCCAGCGGATCGGCGGCGGGAGTCATGGGGGTGAAGCTGGTCGTTGCCGAGATCAGGCCGACGCGGCCATGCGGGCCGTCATAATAAGACGGCGCGCGGGCGGCGGTCATGGAACGGCCGGTCCCGGCGTGGACCAGATGCGCCTGATCCAGCAGGTCGAGCGTGTCGAGCATCCCCTCCACGCCCCAGTCGGTCGCGTGGTTGTTGGCGTGGCCGACGATATCGACGCCCATCATGGCGACGTCGCCTGGGACGGCCGGATCGGCCAGCATCCAGGTGCCGCCGGATTCCGCTTGGGGCGACCCCTTAAAGGTCTGGAGGTCGAGCGCGGTCGTCTCGAAATTGCCGAAGGTCACGTCCGCGCCCCGCAGGATGCGCGGCATGTCGTGCGAAGATAAATGAGGTCGCCGATCGCAGCGAAGCTGAAGTCGCCAGCGATCGGCGCACAGGCCCCGGCCGCGGATTTCGGTCGCGATCCGGGCAGGCTTGCCGTGCAGCGTGCCGCTGCGCAGATAGGCTGTTTGCGTGACCTGCTGGGCGTCGACGGGGTCCAGATAGCCACGAGCCATCGGGGTTTCGCGATAGGCGTTGACGACCAGCGGCGTGGATATCGAGGCGACCTATACCCTGCCGCTGACCACCTATGGCGCGATTCACTATGACACGATTGGCCGCTACATGACGGTTGGAGCGAAGGTTCGCTTCTGATCTAAGCAGGATGATGGCGGCGCTGGGTCGGCGCCGCCATGAACGCATGAAGGGGACTATGATGAAGCGGTTGGCGTTGAAGGCGATGCTGGCGGGCGCGGCTCTGTCGCTGTCCGTGGGCGGCTTGGCGCAGTCCAGCGCACCGCTTCATTCCCCTGCAGACGCGCAGACACTGGCGGCGATCAAGGCCCGTCCGACGGTCCAATCCGCGCTCGCCGCACTGGAGAGCGAGCATGACCAGTGGGTCGACACCATCGTCTCGCTCACCCAGATTCCAGCGCCGCCCTTTAAGGAAGAGGCGCGCGCCAAGGCCTATGCCGAGCGGTTCAAGGCCGCCGGCCTTGCCGATGTGGAGATTGACGAGGTCGGCAATGTGCTGGGCCTGCGGCGTGGCACCGGCAAGCCGGGCGGCAAGCTGATCGTCGTGTCGGCACATCTCGATACCGTCTTCCCCGAAGGCACCGACGTCACCGTCCGACGGGAGGGCAACAAGCTGTACGCGCCGGGCATAGGCGACGATGTCGCCGGCCTGGCCACCCAGCTTAGCCTGGTCAAGGCGCTGGCGGTTGGTAAGGTCGCGACCCCGATGGACATATTGTTCGTCGGCGATGTCGGCGAGGAAGGGCTGGGTGACCTGCGCGGGATCAAGCATCTGTTTCGCGAGGGGAAATATAAAGGCCGTATCGCCGCTTTCTTTTCGATCGACGACGGGTCGGTCGATGGCCTGACCAACGGTGGCGTCGGCTCCAAACGCTATCGGTTGACCTTCAAGGGGCCGGGCGGCCACAGCTTCGGCGCGTTCGGGCTGGTCAATCCGTTGACGGCAATGAGCCAGGCGATCGTCAATATCTACGGCATTGCCGTCCCCACATCCCCCAAGACCACCTATAGCGCCAGCGTTGTTGGTGGTGGTTCGTCGGTCAACGCGATCCCCAGCGAGGCATGGCTGCAACTGGACATGCGGTCCGAAAGCGCGGCAGAACTGGCGAAGCTGGAGCAGGCGGTCTTGGCGCAGGTCGACCTGGCGGTGGCATCGGAAAATAAGGCGCGATCGATCAAGGATGGCGCGATCAGTGTGGACAAGGCTCTGATCGGCGATCGCCCGGCGGGCATGACCGGCGCCGACACGGCGCTGGTCCGGCAAACCGCCGCCGCCTTCGCGACCGAGGGCGTTGCGGCCAGGCTCAGCTTCAGTTCGACCGACGCGAATGTGCCGATGAACCTGGGCATCCCCGCCATCACGATCCCGCGGGCAGCGACGGGCGGGCGCGGCCATTCCTTGGACGAGTGGATCGATATAAACCCGCGCGAGTCGCTGAAGGTGAAGCGGATGGACCTGCTCGCCATTCTTGCCGCGGCGGGCTTGCGCTAGGCGGCGTCTCAATCTTCTCCAGCCGCCGTCCTCATCTCATTCTTCGTTCGTACCCGACGCTGCGATCAGAAGAGAATGACCGGCTTGATCGCTACGCCGCTCTCCGAATCTCGGAAGGCATCGTTGATGCTTTCAAACGGGTAGAAGCGGATCAGTCTGTCGAAGGGAAATCGCCCCGACTGATGCAGCGCAACCAGTTGTGGGATGAAGGTCTTGGGATCGGCGTCGCCCTCCACGATGCCGCGCACCGCGCGGCCGCCGCTCATCACATGCGACACATCCGCCTGGAACATCGTGCCGGGCGCGGCGGCGCCGACAATCCCGCAAGTGCCGCGGATACCCAGCATCGCAATGGCCTGCTGGATGGCGATCGGCAGGCCCGTACAGTCGATGGCATAATCCACCCCGCCCGGCACGCGGGCGAGGACTTGGGCGACCGGATCTTCGGACCGGCCGTTGATCGTCAATGTCGCCCCCAGTTCGGCCGCCAGCGCCAGGCGATCGTCGTTCAGATCGACCGCGATGATCTCGGCAGCGCCGACCAACTTCGCCGCCATGATCGCGGACAGGCCGACCGATCCGGTGCCCATGACCACGACGGTCTGGCCGGCCTGAACGTCAAGCGCGTTCATCACCGCCCCCGCGCCGGTCAATATGCCGCAGCCGAGCGGTCCGGCGATGCGCAGGTCCAGATCGGCCGGCACGACCACGGCATTGCGTTCGTGGCACATGGCGTGGGTCGCGAAGGAGGATTGGCCGAATATATTGGCGAACACCGGGTCGCCATCGGCCGTTGAGAGGGCGGTGCTGCCGTCGGGGCGGGTGCCAAAGAAATTGCGCGGGAAGAATTCGTGGCAATAGCTGCTGTGGTCCGAACAACAAGTTGGACAGTTGCCACAGCTATTATAGCTCATCACCACAGGATCGCCCGGACGGATGTCGGTCACGCCATCGCCCACCTGTTCGACGATGCCCGCACCTTCATGACCCAGGACCACTGGCTGGGGCACCGGTACGCCCTGCTGCCACATGGTCGCATCGGTATGGCAGACCCCGGTGGCGACCAGCCGCACCAATATTTCGCCCGCGCGGGGCGGTTCGATGGTCAGCGGCCGGATGACCATGGGGCGGTCCGATGCTTCGACGACGGCGGCGCGGATGTCCATCTTTGTCCTCTCTTCATTATCCATATAGTTTATGGGACCGATATCAAATGTCGTTCCAATGTCCAAGTGCGGGATGCGGCGAAATCATTTTTTCTCTGGCTCAGGGGCGGAATATGACGGTAAAAAGCCAAATAGGGCCTGTATGCAGGACATTTTCATGGGCAGCGCAAATGTCATTCTTTGGGTGCAGGGGGATTGCCTTGATCAAACACATTCGCTAATGTGACCGATATCACGATAAAGCGGATGGCAAATCCGAGAGTGTTGGGAGGATGGGAATATGAATCTTCATTTGGTATCTCGCTTCAAATACGGGCTTCTGGGTAGCGTCGCGCTGTGCGCCTTGCCCCATGTCGCGATGGCGCAGGACGCCGCGCCGCAGCCCCAGCAGGCAGCGGTCGATGACGCGGCAACCGCCGACATCGTCGTCACCGGATCGCGCATCGCCCGTTCGGGCTTCAATGCGCCCACGCCCGTCACCGTGGTCGGCGGCGAGCGGCTGGAGCAGCGCGCCATCACCAATGTCGGCGACGCGCTCAATGAACTACCGTCCTTCCGGCCGCTGGTGACCCCGGCGACGCAGCAGGCGGTGGGCGGCAATATCGGTGCGCGCGTGCTTGACCTGCGCGGCCTGGGGGCCACCCGGACGCTGGTGCTGCTCGACGGCAAGCGTTTCGTGCCGTCGACCACGCAGGGCACGATCGACGTCAACCTGATCCCCAGTTCGCTGGTGTCGCGTACCGAAGTCGTGACTGGCGGCGCGTCGGCGGCCTATGGGTCGGACGCGGTGGCCGGCGTCGTCAACTTCATCCTCGACCGCAATCTGACGGGCCTGAAAGGATCGATCCAGGCGGGCATATCCGACCGCGGCGATTATGCCGGGCAGAATGCGCAACTCGCCTGGGGCACGAAGTTCGCCGACGACAAGGGCCATTTCATGATCGCGGGCGAATATGACCGGTCGGACGGGATGGGCGATTGCTACACCCGCGACTGGTGCCCGCGCGAACAGCTGATCGGCAACAGCCCGGCGGGGTCGGGCGGCCTGCCCGCCAGCATCCGTGGCGGCCCGGCCGGCACCGGCAATATCTCGTCCGGTGGCCTGATCGTCGCCAATGGAGGGCCGCTGCGGGGTCTGGCGTTCAACGCGGACGGCACGACGCATGCGTATGATTTCGGCACCATCTACGGCACCAACCCGTCGCCGCTCTTTACGCAAGGCGGTGAGGAATCGGTGCGCAACGGCTTCCTCGACGGCATATTGCTGATCCCGCCGGTCAAGCGCTTCGTGGCCTATAGCCAGGCCTCCTATGAATTTTCCGATGCATTGAAGGCCAATCTGGACCTGTCCTATGCCCGGTCGCAGGGCATGGTGATCGGATCGGTTGCCCGCACGACGCAGACGATCCAGCGCAACAATGCCTATCTGCCGGACGGCGTCGCGGCGATCATGGACGCGAACGCCATCACCTCCTTCACCCTGGGCCGCGCGCTGATGGACCTGGGCGGATCGGTCAACCATAGCGATAACAAGACCTATCGCGCCGTACTGTCATTGGAAGGCAAGATCAGCGATAACTGGCGCTGGGACGCCTATTATCAATATGGCCGCAATAAATTCCGCCAGGATTATAGCGGCAACGTCGTCGGGTCGCGCGTCACCAACGCCGCCAATGCGGTGAATGTGAACGGCCAGGTGGTATGCGGCATCAATGCCGACGCCAGCGCCGCGAATGACGATAGCAGCTGCGTGCCGATCAACCTGTTCGGCCCCGGCAATATCTCGCCACAAGCCGCCGCCTATATCGCGCCGTCGGGTTATCAGACCACCGACACCACCGAACATGTGGTCGCGGCCAACATCAATGGCGCGGTCTTCGCGCTGCCGGGCGGCGACTTCTCGATCGCGGTGGGCGGCGAATATCGCAGCGACAAGGCGGTCGGCACCGCTGACGCCCTGTCCACCGCCAACGCCTTCTGGTCGTTCAACGGCAAAGCGGTGAATGGCAGCATCCGGGTCGCCGAAGCCTATCTAGAGGCGCAGGCGCCAATCCTGAGGGACGTCGCCTTCGCCCAGACGCTGGAACTGAACGGCGCGGTCCGTCGCACCCATTATCGCCGCTCCAGCCCCGGCCTCGACACCACCAGCGTCAATGCGACCACCTGGAAGCTGGGCGGCATCTATGCGCCGATCGAGGAAGTGCGTTTCCGCGTCACCCGGTCGCGCGACATCCGCGCGCCCAACCTGACCGAACTTTTCGGTCCGGTGACGCTAGGCCGCACGACGATCGTCGATCCGCTCAACAATGGCGCGCAGATTCAGGTGAACAGCTTCTCTGGCGCCAACCAGCAACTGTCGCCGGAAAAGGCCGATACCTGGACGGCGGGCGTGGTGCTGGCACCCAAGGGTTTCCTGCGCAACGTCCGCTTCTCGGTCGATTATTATGACATCGACCTGCAAGGCGCGATTTCGACGCTGGGCGCGCAGGTGTTGGTCGATCGCTGTGCGGGCGGGCAGACATCGCTGTGCGACTTCGTACAGCGTGATGCGTCCGGCACGCTCACCAGCGTCAGCGACGTGCTCCAGAATGTCAGCCAGGTGCGCAATCGCGGCATCGATTTCGAGGCGACCTATCGCACCAATGTCGGTTCGCTCGGTAGCCTGGACTTCCGCCTGCTGGCGACCCGATACCTGAAGCTGGAGATTGGCGGCATCGACCGGACTGGCCAGACCGGCTATCGTCCCGGCACCACCACGGGCGTTCCTGACTGGATCGTGGATGGCACGGTCGTCTGGGATCTGGGTAGCGTCGCTCTTAACCTGCACGGCAAATATATCCCCAAGGGTGTGTTCGACACGACCTTGGTCGGCCCGGAGGATGATGGCTATTCGCCCGGCCTGCCGAATAGCGTCAACAGCAACCGCGTTGCGGGCCGCTTCTACCTCGACTTGGGCGCCACGGTGAAGGTGAACGATCAGTTCGAGCTGTTCGGCGTGGTTAACAATCTGCTGGATAAAGACCCGCCGCTCGCCGCCAGCGCGCAAGGGGGCACCAACCAGGTCTATTTCGATCCGATCGGCCGTTATTTCAAGGTCGGCGCGCGCGTTCGCATGTAACTGATTCAACTAAGGAAACTGGCAAGCACATGGCAAAGAAGACTCTGCAACAACTGCTCGAAACCAGCGACAAATGCATCGTCGCCCCCTGCGTCTACGACTGTGCGTCAGCGCGGGCGGTGGAGATGGTCGGTTTCGAGGCGATGATGCTGTCGGGCGGCGAAGTGTCGATCGCGATGAACGGCGTGATCGACTATGGCTTCAACAACCTGACCGATGTGGAATGGATCACAAGCCGCATCAGCCAGACGTCGCCCATTCCGCTGGCCGCCGATATCGAGGATGGCTTTGGCGGGCCGCTGGCCGTCTATCGCAGCGCCCGACGCATGGCGATGGCGGGCGCGACCGCGCTGCAACTGGAGGATGCCGACGATATGGAGGAATCCACCGGCCTGCTGCCGCGCGAACGCTATCTGGAAAAGGTGCGGGCGGCGCTCGCGGCGCTGGAGGGCACCAACTGCTTTCTGATCGCGCGCACCAACGCCGACCCGGAAACGCAGATGGACGAAGGGTGCGAGCGGATGCGGCTGGCGCATGAGTTGGGCGCGAAGATGACCACGGTGGTCAAGATCGGCACGCTGGAACATGCCCAATATGTGTCGTCCAAGGTCCCGGGGTGGAAGATGTTCCCCGATGTGCGCAACGTCAACGGCAAGCCCGCGGTCACGGTGGACCAGATCCATCCCCTCGGCTTCAACATGATGACGATGCATTATACGCTCAAAGCCGCGATGGACGGGATGCTGGAACATGGCATCAAAAACTTCGCGCAGCAGGGTTGTGACTATACCTGCGAGAAGGTCGATGCGACCGGCATCATGGGCATGAGCGCCACGCCTTTGTTCGATCCGCAAAGCTATATGGAATTGGAAGGCCGTTTTTCCGGCCGCGCCAAGGAATATACGATCGTCGGCAACCATGTCGAAAGCTTCCCCGACGGTTTCGTCCGTTCCTCGATCGACGATCGCCTCTGAGAAAGGGTTAGCCTCTCCCCCCTGAAAAGCCCGGTCGTCTGCACGCGGCCGGGCTTTCTTTTTATGGGCGGGGCGAGAAAAACGACGTTAGCGGGCTGATAAGGACAAAATGTTCGGAACCGACGTCCGACTGGCTGGTTTATGCTGTACCGAACGCGATCATCTTTGCCCCCCGCTCGATCCGTTCGGCTCCCTATCGAGGCCCCGCTGTCCCCCCGGCGGGGCCTCATTTATTGGGGCCTGAACGGGCCGATGGGCGGCGGGACTCTCGCGACGCTGAGCAAAGCTCTAGTTCACCGGCGGACATTTCAGGCATCGTCATGCTGAACATGTCCAGGGTGACGACGCTTAAATGTACCTTCTGGTCGCTTTTACCCCGTCGATCCCGCCAGCCTTAGCGCGCGATAGGGGCGCAGAGCCAGCAGGAGCAGCACGCACATGATCGGGGCGGCGCAGCCGACGACGATGGCGAGGGAGTAGCGGATGTCGGTGGGGGCGGTGAAGAGATGGTCGGTCATGAAGCCGATCACCACCGGGCCGATGCCGATGCCGACCAGCGAGATCACCATGATGTAGAGCGCGGTCACCTGGCCACGCGCGCGGTTAGGCAGGATGAGTTGCAGCGCGGTGCCGGCGCAGGGAACGGGCATACAGCTTAAGAACATGGCGGGCGCGATCAGCGCCAGCGCCGCCCAAGCGTTCGGCATCAGCGGGGCGAGCGTGCCGAAGACACCGCAGGCGAGGAAGCCGAAGGCGGCGACGCGCAGATGGGCGTCGACATGGCCGGCGCGGGTCAGCCGGTCGCTGAGCCAGCCGGCAAAATAGGTGCCGCCCGTGCCGCAGATCATCATGATGAGGCCAAAGCCGATGCCGACCTCAGCCGGGGTCCAGCCATAGACGCGGGAGAACAGAGCGGGGGTCCAGACATTATAGGCGAAGTTCACCACCGTCACCATCGAGAAGCCCGCGAACATCAAAGTCAGCGCGCGGCGGCGGGCGCGGATGACGGCGAGAACTTCGGGGATGGTGAGCGGCGTCTTGCCGCCGGGGCCGCGTCGTTCCGGTTCCTTCATGAAGAATAGCGCCGGGGCCAGCAGCAGGCCTGGCGCGCCGACGATCAGGAAGGCGGCCTGCCAGGGTTCCAGGCCAAAGGGCAGGCCGGACAGGGTCCAGCGCTCGGCGAGCCATTGCAGCAGCTTGCCGCCCGCCATGAAGGCAAGGCCGATGCCGAAGGGGGCGCTTAGGAAAAAGACGCTGACGGCGCGGCCGAGCTTTTCGGATGGGAACAGGTCGCTGAGCAACGACAGCCCGCTGGGCGTCACGCTGGCTTCGCCGCAGCCGACCGCGACGCGCGAGAGGAAGAGTTGCGAGAAGCTGCGCGCCAACCCCGACCCCATTGAGGCGAGGCTGAAGAAAAAGAGAGAGATGCCCAGCACGATGCGTCGTTCGTAGCGATCGGCGAGACGGCCCAAGGGTACAGCGCCCAGCGTGTAGAAGATGCCGAAGGCGACCCCCTGCAACAGCGCGAAGCTTGTGTCGTCGAGGCCGAATTCCGCCTTCACCGGCTCGACCGTCAGGTTGAGCACGACCCGGTCGAACTGCGAGGCGATCGAGGCGAGCGAGAGCAGCAGCGCCACGGTCCAGGCGCGGCGCGCGTCTGGCCAGGGGCGCTGGTCGGCGTCTGCTTCGGGGACAGGGATGTCCGGCTGGGTCATCAGGGCCATGTTCATCCTCTTGTGGTACGGGCTGGCGACGGCAGCCTCTTTATGAATGGTGCAGTGCGGCTTCGATCAGGCGGACTTGTTCGGCGACCGGCAGAGTCCCGTCGAGGATCAGCGCCCGCTCGTCCGCATCCGGCAGTTCAAGCGTGGCGAGTTGGCTGTCGAGCAACGATGTCGGCATGAAATGGTCGGGCCGCTGACCCACGCGCCGTTCCAGATCGGCGCGCGACAGATGCGGCAGGGCGAATAATATGTCGCCAACCTGCTGCCGGATGAGGTCGCGATAGCAGCGTTTAAGCGCGGAGCAGGCGGCGACTGCGCCGCCCTTCGACCCGGTGAGGGCGATGGCGACGTTGCGCAGGAACAGCTGGCGCGCGGCATCGTCCAACGGGATGCCGGCGGTCATGCGTGCGACATTTTCGGGCGGATGGCAGAGGTCGCCTTCAACGAAGGTCCAGCCGAGATGCTGCGCCAGCGCGTGCGCCAGGGTCGATTTGCCGCAGCCGGCCACCCCCATCACCACGACCGCGCGAGTCATGTCGACCGCTCTCCGTCCAGGTCGAACAGGCGCATATAGGCGGCGCTGTCGGCCGCGCCGAGACCGCCGGCCACGGCCATGCGGTGCAGGTCGGCGATCAGTGAGGTGACCGGCAGCGGCGTGCGGGTTGCGAGAGCAGAGGCCTGCACCGTTTCCAGATCTTTCAGCATATTGTCGATCCGACCGGTGTGCGAATAGTCGCGCCGGGCCATTTTCGCCATATATTCCTGTAGGATGCGGCTATCCCCCCGGCCGCCTGCGAGTGCCGCGGGGATGAGGGTGGCATCGACGCCATGCGCTTCGGCGAAGCGCACGGCTTCGGCCACGGCCATGAAATAATTGGCGCAGAGGATCTGGTTGATGAGCTTGACCGTCTGGCCTGCGCCGGGTGCGCCGAAGCGGGTGATGTTGGTGGACAGCAGCTCCAGCACCGGTCGCGCGCGATCGACATCCTCCGTCGCGCCGCCGACCATCAGGGTCAACTTGCCCTGCGTGGCGGCCGGCGCGCCGCCCGACAGGGGCGCATCGACCCAGCCCATGCCGGTTTCGTCGCGTAGCCGCTGCGCCATGCTGGCGGTGTGGCCGGCGTCGATGCTGGACATGTCGATCAGCAGTTTGGCCGCGTCCGGCGCTTGCGCAACGCCATCGGGGCCGAATACCGCCTGTTCCACGATGGCGGCGCTGTTGAGGCTGATGATGATATGGCTCGCGCTGGCCGTGGCCTCGCGTGCGCTGGCAGCGGCGGTGGCGCCGCGCGCGACCAGCGGGGCCATCTGCGCGGGATCGCGGTCGTAGAGGTGGAGGCTGACCCCGCTATCCAGCAGGCGACCGGCGATCGCCGATCCCATCACGCCCACACCGATGACCGCGATCTGCATATTATCTGTCCCTTACCGAAGCGCGCTCGACGATGCGCAGGCCGACATCGACGGTCGATGGGGCCGGGGTGGCATCGCTGGCGAGCAGGTCGACCAGCATCTTGCCGGTGCGCAGCCCCAGCGCGTGAAAATCGACATGGATGGTGGTGAGCGCGGGGTTGATTTCCCGGCCGATCTCGAAATCGCCAAAGCCCATGATGGAAATGTCTTGCGGGATGCGCAGGTTCATCCGCTGCGCCTCCATCACCGCGCCGACGGCGGACAGATCGGACACCGCGAAGATCGCTTCGATATCCGGTTGTTGTTCTACCAGCGCGCGGAAAGCCGCGGCACCATGGTGGAAGCTGACCGGGGCCGTGCCGTGGCGCAGGACGCCGTCGGTCGAGCGGCGGGCCAGGCGCAACTCCTCCTCGAAGCCGCGCATACGTTCTTCGCCGCGATGGTCGGTAACTTCCCCTTCGGGCGAGGCGGCGATCGCGCCGATCCGGGTGAAGCCGCGATCGAGCAGATAGCGGGCGGCGGTGCGGCCGACCTGATAGTTGGAAAAGCCGATCGCATGTTCGATCGGCTGGCTCGGCAGGTCGGCAATCTCCACCACCGGCACGTCGGCGGCCATCAACATGCGCGACGCATTGCGCCTATGCATCGCGCCAGTCAGCACGATCGCTTCGGGCCTGCGGGCGAGCAGGTTGCGCAGCTGCCGCTCCTCCTCCGCCATGTCATAGTCGGTATAGGCGATCAGCAGATGATAATCGGCCCCGCGCAGCGCGTCGGTCAGGCCATGGGCGACGGCGGCGAAGTTGGCGTTGGTCAGCGTCGGCAGCATCAGGGCGATAAAGCCGGTGCGGCGGCTCGACAGGCTGCCGGCGGTCTTGTCCGGCACATAGCCCAGGTCCGCCACGGCCTTGAACACCTTGTCGCGCGTGGTGGGCAGCACCAGTTCGGGATCGCTGAGCACCCGCGACACCGTCATGCGCGATACGCCCGCCAGCCGCGACACGTCGCGGATGGTCGGTCGCTGCGACGTGCGCCGGCCGGGTTTCGGCTCGGCGGGAGCGGCGGTTTCGCGGGGGGGACGGCTCATGGGCGGGGCTTTCCTGATGGCTGCTATCCTGGTCGCATATCAGCGTCAGGCGGCGGCGGCCACCGCATTGCCGCTGCTGATGGCGTGGTAGAAGCGGCCCTCGAACATCTCCAGCAACTCCAGCGTCAAGGCGCGCGCCTGGGTGCGGATGGGGGAGGCAAGCGCCTCCTCCAGCGCGGCGAGGGAGGGATAGTCGACCTGTTGCATCATCGCGATCGGCGGCGCGCCTTCGTCCACCTGATCGACGAAGAAGAGGCGGACATTACTGCCATGGGGAAACTGACCCCAGAGCGGGGCGAGACGGGTGCGGACCTCTTCGCGGAAACGGTCCTCGAAGCCCGGCTTGATCGTGCCTTCGAAAATGGCGGTGCGTGTGATCACAGGACGTCCTTGTTGATGGCGATGTGCAGTTTGACGAAGCGGGAGCGGTCGCCGGCCTGTTCGAAGGCGTCGACCGATTGTTCGAGCGGGAAGGTGCCGGACAGGATGGGCGAGACGTCGATCGCGTCGCTGACGATCAGGTCGACGGCCAAGCGAAACTCGCCATTGGCGCGGAAGGCGCCGACGAACTCGATCTCGCGCGATTGCAGGGGATTCACAGGGATCGGTGCGGTGCCGGGGGGCAGCATCCCGACCTGGACGATGCGGCCGCCGCGCCGGACGATGGGGAAGAGCGAGAGGACGGCCGAGGGCGCGCCGGACGCTTCGAACGCGACGTCGAAATGGCCGGCGGGACTGGCATAGGCACCGAGCGCATCAGGATCGCTGGCTACGTTGATGGTGCGGGTCGCGCCCATGCGATCCCGCGCGACGGCGAGTGCGGCATCCTCGACATCGGTGCAGACCACTTCGATCGCGCCGGCATGGAGCGCGCAGCGGGCGGTCAGCAGGCCGATGGGGCCAGAGCCGGTGACGATGACGCGCTTGCCCATCAACGGCCCGGCGCGGTTCACGGCATGGAGGCCGATCGACAGCGGTTCGGCGACCGACAGTTTCAGTAGGTCTGCGTCGGCGGGGACGGGAATGATCTGATCCTGGCGCAGGATCAGCGTCTGGGCGAAGCCGCCCTGGACATGGGGGAAGCGGCCAGCGCTGCCCAGGAAGACCATGTCGGTACAAAGGTTCATGCGGCCGGCGCGGCAATAGTCGCAGGTGAGGCAAGGGCGGCTGGGGTCGAGCGCGGCCTTCATGCCCGGCGTGACATGGGTCACGGCCGATCCGGTTTCGATCACGACGCCCGAAATTTCATGCCCCAACGCCATCGGTTCGCGCACCGCGAAATCGCCGACCGCGCCGCGATGATAATAATGCATGTCCGATCCGCAGATTCCGCCATAGGCGACGCCGACGCGCACCTCGTCGGGCGCCAGGGCGCGCTCCGGGCAGGTTTCCACCCGCAGATCCTTCTTCCCATGACATATTGCAGCCAGCATCACGCTCTCCTTATATGGGACCGATATCATTTGGCACATTGGATCGCAATATCCAATATTTGCGACGATGTGACAATTTTCCAGATTGCAATGTGACCGGTCACGTAATAGGCAAAAGCGCGTGATGGAGGTTTCGATTTATGTCCTTGTTCAGTCTTGATGGCCGTACCGCACTGGTGACCGGCGCGGCGCGCGGCATCGGCTTCGCGATCGCTGATGCGCTGGGCCAAGCCGGCGCGCGCGTCGTCCTGAACGGGCGCAGCCAGGATGGGCTGGATGGTGCGGCGGCGATCCTGCGGGGCAAGGGCGTGGACGTGGCGACCAGCCTGTTCGACGTGACCGACCAGCCGGCGGTCAAGGCCGCTATCGCCGCAGTGGAGCAGGATGTCGGCGCGATCGACATCCTCGTCAACAATGCGGGCATTCAGCGCCGTGCGCCGCTCGACCGCTTCGACGACGATGATTGGCGCGAACTGATGGCGACCAACCTCGACAGCGTATATTATGTCAGCAAGGCGGTGGCGCCGCACATGATCGCACGCGGGCATGGCAAGATCATCAATATCGGCAGCGTCCAGTGCGAACTGGCCCGCCCCGGCATCGCCCCCTATACCGCCAGCAAGGGCGCGGTGAAAAATCTGACCAAGGGGATGTGCGCGGATTGGGCACGGCACGGATTGCAGGTGAACGCGATCGGGCCGGGCTATTTCGATACGCCGCTCAACAAGGCGTTGGTCGAGGACCCCGTGTTCGATGCGTGGCTATGCCAGCGCACGCCCGCCGGGCGTTGGGGCAAGCTGGAGGAACTGCACGGCGCGGCCGTCTTCCTCGCCTCCTCGGCCTCCAATTTCGTCAACGGCCAGACCATCTATGTCGATGGCGGCATCCTGTCGGTGATTTGAGGAGTGACTATCATGGCCGACACGATCGCGTTGCAGCTTTGCCCGCTGTCCGATTATCTGGAGGCGGAACTGGCCGTTCGCTGCCAATTGCTCCGTTGGTTCGACATGGACGAGGACGCGCAGCGCGCCTGGTTGGAAACCAACGCGGACAAAGTGGTTCTGGTGGTGACCGGTGGGCATCTGGGCTGTTCCAACGATCTGATCGCGGCGCTGCCGTCGCTCAAGCTGATCGCCATAAACGGCGTGGGCTATGACAAGGTCGATGTGGCCTTCGCCAATGGCCGCGGCGTCGATGTCAGCACCACGCCCGATGTCCTGACCGACGATGTAGCCGACCTGGCGGTGGGCCTGACCATCGGCCTGCTGCGCCGCCTGCCCGCGGCCGATCGCTTCGTGCGCGATGGCCGCTGGATGGAGGAAACATTCCCGCTGGGGCGCAAGGTCAGCGGACGGCGCTTTGGCATCGTCGGGCTGGGCCGGATCGGCCGGGCGATCGCCGATCGGCTGAGCGGCTTTGGCGCGGTCGCCTATCATGGCCGGTCGGCCAAGGATGCACCCTATCGCTTCGAACCGGACCTGGCGACGCTGGCGCGGGACAGCGACATATTGGTGCTGGCCTGCGCCGCGACCGAAGACACCCACAACCTGATCGATTCGGATATCCTGGCGGCGCTGGGCGCGGACGGCTATCTGGTCAATGTTGCGCGCGGATCGGTGGTGGACGAGGCGGCGCTAGTGGCGGCGCTGGGCAGCGGCGGCATTGCCGGCGCGGCGCTCGATGTGTTCGTGGAAGAACCATCGGCGCCGGCCGGCCTGATCGCCAGTGATCGGACGCATCTGGCCCCGCATATCGCCAGCGCCACGGTGGAGACGCGGATCGCCATGGCCGATCTGGTGCTCGCCAATGTCGATGCGCTGCTGGCCGGACGGCGGCCGCCCACGGCGCTGAGCCTGTGATGACGCGGCGC
This sequence comes from Sphingobium psychrophilum, assembly GCF_012927105.1. Taxonomy (GTDB): domain Bacteria; phylum Pseudomonadota; class Alphaproteobacteria; order Sphingomonadales; family Sphingomonadaceae; genus Sphingobium; species Sphingobium psychrophilum. The sequence continues at coordinate 84,052 of NZ_JABBFV010000001.1, forward strand.
GTCGCGGTAATCACCGGGGCGGGCAGCGGCATTGGCCGCGCCGTCGCGATCGCGCTGGACCGGCGTGGTTATCGGCTGGCGCTGGCCGGGCGGCGGGCTGACAGTCTGGCGGACACGCGCGACATGATGGATGGGGGCGGGGAGGCGCATTTGCTGGTCCCGACCGACGTCACCGATGCGGGCAGCGTGACGGCTTTGTTCGATGCCACGGTCGCAGCGTTCGGCCGGGTCGACCTGCTGTTCAACAATGCCGGGATCAATGTGGTCGATGTGCCGATCGACCAGTTGGCGGAGGGCGACTGGCGCCGGGTGATCGACACCAATCTGACCGGGGCCTTCCTTTGCCTACAGGCGGCGTTCCGCGCGATGAAGGCGCAACAGCCGCAGGGCGGCCGAATCATCAACAACGGCTCGATTTCCGCGCACAGCCCGCGGCCCCAATCGATCGCCTATACCGCCAGCAAACATGCGATCACGGGCCTCACCAAATCGGCCGCTCTCGACGGGCGGCCGTTCGGTATCAGTTGCAGCCAGATCGACATCGGCAACGCCAGCAGCGCCATGGGTCAGCGCATGTCCGCAGGCGTGCCCCAGGCCAATGGCGAACGGGCGGCCGAACCGGTGATGGACGTGGCGCAGGTGGGTGAGGCGATCGCCTATATGGACGGACTGCCGCCCGAAGCGACCGTACAGTTCATGACGTTGATGGCGACCAACATGCCCTTCATCGGGCGCGGTTGAGGGCCGGGCTTACTTCTTGCCAGCCCGGCCGGTTCAGCTATCCGCCTTGTCCGCGGCCTGGCGGGCCGCCAATTGCCGGGCGGCGGTCGTTGCCGCGTCGGCGGCGGTTACGATGCCGTCCTTGTCATTATCCTGCTCGGCAAAGGCGCGCGCACCCGACAGGTCATATTCGGCCTTGGCCATCTTGCCGTCCTTGTCCTTGTCCAGCACGCCGAAGCGGACATGGGTCTGGCGGATCTGGCGCTGCCGTTCCTCGACTTTCTTCTCTGTGCTGCGGTCGGATGCGGCGAGCTGCTGTTCCAGTCTCGCGCTATATTCCTGCACATATTCATCCTCCGATACCCAGCCGTCGCCATTGGCGTCAGTCGCCTTGAAACGGGCGACGCGGCCGGCGTCGAATTCGGCGCGGCTGACCTGGCCGTCATGATCGGCGTCATAATCGTGGATGAAGGCCGATCCTTCATGCGGCGCGGCGACGGCGGTGCCGGTCAGCGCAAGCAGGGCGGCGGTCAGGGAAAGCTGGAATTGCATACAATCTCCGTCGAATGGGAAAGGCGCTGCGCTCAGGCTGCGTCGAAGGTCAGGGTGTAGGTGTAGCTGCGGTAAGGCGTTTCCGACCCCGCCAGCGCGGCGCTGCGATGGCGCACCAGAATCAGATAGGTGCCTGGATCTTCGGGCTTCAGGGTGAAGCGGCCATCTGTGCCGCTCTTCACCTGCGCCGCCACCTTGCGCCCGTCATAAAGGCCCGCGCTGCGGAACAGGGTGATGTCGGTATGGGCGAGCGGCTTGCCGTCGAACAGCAGCGCGAAGCGGACGTCCGATCCTGAACCGATGGCGTTGGGATGGGTGATCGCCTGGATCTCAAGCCCCGTGCCGATGGGTCTCAGCGCCGCGTCGGTGGGCTGGCCGCGCGTCACATAGGCGTCGGCCAGGGTCATGCTCTGCACCTCGACCTGCTCGGCATTGGCGGGTGGTTCGCCTTCGCCGCGCATCGCCCACGTGTCGCCTTGCCGGAACATCTTGCCCTTGCGTCCGGCGCGCTGGCCGCTGGTCACGCGATAAGTGCCGTCGGCGGGGATCGCCGCCTCGAAGACGCTGAGGTCGCGCAAATGGGTGATGGGTCCGGTCGGCAGGTCTTTCCCATCCGGGCCGACCAGATGGAAAGGCGCGTCGCGCATTGCGACTTCGGGCAGGAACGCGTCTTCTGCAAAGGCCGACTGCACGGTGATATGATCGCCCTTGCCCACATCGAACAGGGTCGGGAGCACATAGGGCATGTGCGCGTTCGCGGCGGAGGTGCCAGCGAGAGCCAGCAGCAGCGCTGCGCGGCGATAGTGCAATATTGTCATAAAGTCCCCTTTCTCGCCGACCGAGTATATCTAATGAGACTCACTTGCAATATCATTTACAACTGATAGGTGCGTCGTCGTTCGGGGCGATAAGGCCCCATGCCATTTGCCGAAAATAGGGGCCGCATAGATGACGAAGACCAGATTAACGCTGTTGTTGGGAACCGCGATGATCTTCGCGCCGATCCAGGCATGGGCGCAGGATGATGCCGACGCGCCGGAAACGACGCGCATGGCGCTCGACCGCATGGTCATCTCCGCCGGCACCGAAAAGGTCGCGATCGACACGCCGCAGGCGGTCAGTACGCTGGACCAGGACGATATCGATCAGGTCCAGGCAACCACGATGGGCGACCTGCTGGAAGGGATGCCGGGCGTCAACGTCCAGGGCGGCGTCGGCCAGCTCGGCCAGGGCTTCAACATTCGCGGCATGGGCACTGCGATCGGCGATAGCGACAATCGCATCCTGCTGACCGTCGATGGCGTCACCAAATTCTACGAACAATATCGCATGGGCGCGCTCTTCACTGAGCCTGAGCTTTACAAGCGGATCGAAGTGCTGCGTGGCCCCGCCTCCTCGACCCTCTATGGCGCCGGTGCGCTGGCGGGCGTGGTCAATTTCACGACCAAGGATGCGTCCGACTTCCTGAACGAGGGCGATCCGCTGGCAGTCCGTCTGAAGGCGGCGACCGAAACCAATGCGCAGGCGCACACCCTGTCGGGTATCGTCGCGGTCCAGCCGATCGAGGGTGTCGAACTGCTGGGCAGCTACAACTACCGCCGCACGGACGATTATAAGAGCGGCAATGGCGACACCGTCGCGGCCTCCGCCACCTTGTCCGACAGTTGGCTGGTCAAGGGCCGGGTCGCGATCGGCGGCAACAAGAAACATGCCATCTGGGCCAGCTATCAGGACTGGATCAGCGACGCGCCGCAGGTCTACGACCAGATTTCGGCCGCCACCGGCGCTGCATTGATGCGCCGCCGCGTCCACGACAAGACCGCCGTGCTGGGCTATGTCAACGATTTCGACGGCAGCAAGATCTTCAATGTCGAGGCGCAGGTCGCCTATTCGCTGTCGAAGGTGCACCAGACCGAAACCACCTTCCTTGGCCCGCTCGCCTATTCCGACTTTTCCTATGAAAGCTGGCAGGCCAAGATCCAGAACACCAGCGAGTTCGCCATGGGCGGCGACTGGACGACCTTCCTGATCCTGGGCGGCCAGTGGAGCAAGCAGGAGCGGCGCAACCCGCGCGTGGCGCTGGACGGCACGGTGACGCCGGGCGCGGGCACTCATCCCGAAGGCGATATGAGCCGCTATGGCCTGTTCGGTCAGTTGGAGATCATCTGGTCAGACAAGCTGACGATCATGCCCGGCGTCCGCGTCGATTGGACCGAGCTGACGCCCGGCGACACGGTGGTTGGCGGCACCACCCTGACGGATAAGGTCAAGGATAGCGGCGTATCGCCCAAGCTGGCAGCGCTGTACAATTTCACGCCCTGGTTCGGCCTGTTCGGATCGGTCGCGCGCACGGTGCGGATGCCCAATGTGGACGAAATCTTCACCCGTTCCGCGACCCGCCCCAACAATCCAGACCTGAAACCCGAAAAGTCCGATAATGTCGAAGTCGGCTTCACCTTCTCCTTCGACGACATGCTGGGCAAGGGGGATCGCTTCCGCGCCAAGACCACTCTGTTCCAGAACGACGTCAAGGATCTGATCGTTAACGTCACCGCCGCGGCGGGCACGCCCTATTTCCAAAACGTCAACCGCTCGCGCTTCAAGGGGCTGGAGGTCGAGGCTGAATATGCACTTGGCGGATTCTTCGCACGCGGCAACGCCTCCTTCATCAATGGCAAGAACCGGCTGACGGGGGACTATCTCAACACCATCCCCGCCAACGACTATCGGCTGACCCTGGGCTATGCCGATGCGGCGAGCGGCCTGTCGGGCGGCTGGACCGGCGAGTTTGCCGAACGGCAGGACAAGGTGACGACCGGCGCATTCTCCTCCGCCGGATCGGGCCTGCCGACGCCTGGCTACACCGTCTACAACCTCTTTTTCGCCTTCAAGCCGCAAAGTGGCGCGGCCAAGGGGTTTGAGTTCCGCATCGCCATGGATAACGTCTTCGACAAGCAATATCGCCGCCACTTGTCGTCGCTCGCGGCGGAGGGACAGAGCTTCAAGTTCACCGTGGCGAACATATTCTGACGCCATGGCACGGGTGGCGCATCCTTTCCGCATCGGTGGGCCAGCGGCGGCATCGCTGCTGGTCAACGGCCTGCTGATCGCGGCGCTGCTGAACCTGGGCCTGGGGCATGTCAGTCGTCGGACCGAATCGCCGACGCTGACCGTCCTGTCCCTCGCCCTGCTCAAGGGGGTGGAGCAGGGCGAGGAAGAGGCGGAGACGGCAGCGCCCAGCACCACGCCCGCCGTCCCGCCTCCACCCGTCGAACAGCCGCGGGTATCGCAACAGCCGGTCGTGGCGCCCGCTGCGCCACCGATCGTGGCGGCACTGTCGCGTCTGTCCTTTTCCACGCCGATGCAGGCGGCCGCGCCCGTTGCGAGTCCCGCCGCGCCGCCATCGCACCAAGCCATGGCGGCCGTTTCCACCTCGTCCTCGGCTGCGCCTCCGCCGCGACGCGGAACCGCCGACGGTCTGGACGTAAAAGCGCCGCCCGGCACCAGCCGCAGCTATGCCGCCAAGGTCCGTTCCTGGCTCTACGCCCATAAAATCTATCCCCGGCGCGCCCGGATGCGGCGAGAAGAAGGGCGGGTGCAGGTCCGCTTCGTCCTCGACCGCGCGGGCATGTTGCTGGAAGGTTCGGTCATCCATGGATCGGGCCACGCCATACTGGACCAGGAGGCCGAAGCGATGCTGCGCCGCGCCTCCCCCTATCCACGCGCGCCCGCCGAACTACCGGGCGATCGCATGGAATTTACCGCGCCGATCGAGTTCACTCTGCCTGCCTGAACGGCAGCGCCGTGTCGATGGGATGATGGCCGATGGCGCGCCGGGGATATCGCGTTGCTATGCCAATGCCGGAAATCTGTCCGCCAATGGCGCGAACGGCCTCCCAAGATTATGAGTCGCTTGTCGCCCCCTGGGTCGGCACCAATCTTAGCGGCATGCACATGCTGCCGACAATCTGCTCCATCGTATCCTCCAGCGCGTCCGGGAAGGATTCCCCAAATTCGGCCTCGTCGGTTCCGTGGTGGCGCATCAGAATGTTGAGGAACATGAGGCTGACGCTGATCAGCCGTCGTTGCGCGACATAGGGGGGAATGTAATCGACGCGCTCGCGCATCAGCCTCAGCGCTTCGGTCAGGTGCGGTGGTTCCGACCCGCTAAAGTCGCCAAATTCGGGCGATCGACTTTGCAGCAGATATTGGCTCAGAAAGCTCGCATAGGAGTGGTTGCCGTCGGCGTCGTGCAGATGAAGCTGAGGAAGCAGGATTATTTCTAGGATGGTCCGGGCATCCTTGAGGCGGCCCATTGCCCTGGCGCGCTGGAGCATGGCACCGCGCTCTGCTTCCATCTGCTCCATGCGATAGTCGAAAATGGCGCGGACCAGGCCTTCGCGCGAACCGAAATGATATTGCACGGCAGCATGATTGCCTTGGCCCGCTTTCGTGGCAATTTCCCGCATGGACGCGCCGTTGATGCCATTTTGCGCAAAAAGCTGCTCTCCCGCCAGGATCAGGCGCGTCTTTCCGTCGATAGTTTCGGCCGCGGGCAAGGCGTCCATTGCAATTTCCACGTTCGACACCGCAACATCCTAAAACAAGTGTAATATTTTTAACCGCTATGCATGGGTCGGGCTGCTGGGCAAAAGCGGGACGTGCCGGCTATTGTGCGCGTCAGCTTGCACGAAAGACCAGGAAATTCAAGTTTTTCCAATTTCATGAGGCTGAGAGGAGGCGGATTGGCGGAATTATCCATGTAATCCGACCTTTGCAGGCTATATGCGTATTTACACTTGACTTAAATTGCCTAAATCGATTATTCCCTAATCGTCATTAGACAGCGCCATGCCGGCACCGCGCCAAGACGGTCAAAACGGCAAGACGCGATAGACGCTCAAGGAGAGACTTTCATGGCGATGGAAACCGGCCTTATCTTTCACCCCTATATGCGCCCCGGACGCACGGCGAGGCAGACGTTCGAATGGGGTGTCCAGAATAGCGTTGCCTGCGACAAGGCAGGCTTCACCTCGATGATGATCTCCGAACATGCATCGCAGATCTGGGAAAATATCCCCAACCCCGAACTGATCATGGCCGCCGCTGCGTTGCAGACGAGCCAGATCAAGTTTGCCCCGATGGCGCACATTCTGCCGCATCAGCACCCCGCCAAGCTGGCCGTCATGATCGGCTGGCTCTCGCAGATATTGGAAGGCCGCTATTTCCTGGGCATCGGCGCGGGTGCCTATCCGCAGGCATCCTATATGCACGGCATCAAGGACGCCGAGCCGCAGATGTTGAACGACATGGTCCGTGAATCACTGATGATCATGGAAAAGATTTGGAAGCGTGAGCCGTTTTTCCACGAGGGCAAATATTGGGACGCCGGCTTCCCCGAAGAAGCGCCCGCCGAAACCGAGGATGACGAGCAGCATATGCTCGCCAATTTCGCGCCCTTCAACGGCGCATTGCCCGAAATCGCCGTCACCGGCTTCAGCGCCAATTCGCCGTCGATGAAACTTGCTGGCGAGAAGAACTTCAAACCGGTCTCGATCTTCTCGGGCCTGGACGCGCTTAAGCGCCATTGGGAAATCTATGCCGAGGCCAATATCAAGGCAGGCTTCACCCCCAATCGCCAACGCCATGCGGTGTCGCAGACGGTGTTCTGCGCCGACACGGACAAGGAAGCAAAGCGTCTCGTGATGGAAGGGCCGATCGGCTATTGCTTCAACAAATATCTGATCCCGATCTGGCATCGTTTCGGCATGATGGACGGCTTTGCCAAGGATGCGGGTATCGATCCGGCGGACGCTGACCTGGAATTCCTGGTCGACAATGTGTTCGTCGTGGGCTCGCCCGACACGGTTGTCGACAAGCTGAACACGCTATTCGAAGGCTGCGGTGGCTGGGGCACGCTTCAGGTCGAATCGCATGACTATTATGACGATCCAACACCTTGGTGGAACTCGCTTGAACTGATCGCCAAGGAAGTGGCGCCGCGCGTCAAATTGCCCGGTGCCAAAGCGGTCGCCGCGGAGTCGGTTGCTGCCTGAACGAGACGAAGGATGGAGAGGGGGCAAAATCCCCCTCTTCATCATGGCCCTTCAGGCGGGGCGAGAACTGCCGGCAAACCCATGCAGCAACAGGTCCGCTGCCTGCTCCGCGATCTGGGCTGGGGCCAATTTGCCCGGCCGATACCAGGATGAGCAGGAATCCAGCATGGCGATCAAGAACTTCCTGACCACGGTCGGGTCCAGCGTAGCACTGGCGCTGCCGTCGGCTTGCGCGGCCACGATCAGGTCGCGCCAATAATTGTCGAAACTGGAATAGGCCGCCAGAACGCGCCGCCGCATTTCGTCCGGCAGGTCGTTGAACACGCGGGCCACGGCGGAGGAATAATCGTCGCCTGACAGCAGGAAGTCGATATGCGCGACGATCGCCGCTCTCAGCCTGACCAGCGGCGCCGCATCCGGCCCCAACACCTCGACGCGGGCCACGATATGGCGGCTATTGTGGTAAATCCCTTCCATCATCACTTCTTCGACCAGATGATCCTTGGACGGAAAATGATGATAGATGCTGGGCGCCAGCATTCCGGCGCCCTTGGCAATCTCACTGAGTTTTGCGCCCGCTAATCCCTTCTGGCGAAGGACTGTCGCCGCGGAATCGAGAATGCGCGTTCGGCCGTTATCTGCGTGTGCCATGGCATCCCTTAGCAACAATATAAGGGGATGTCAGTATTATGGCGGCCGTTCGCTGCCTACCCGGCATAAGGGACATTAGGCACCCCGGACGCTGGGGGATCGAGAATTTCGAACAACCCGCCGGCGAGCGGCTGCTCGGCAAACGTCGCGGCGGAAAAGCCTTGCGACCCGGTGATGAGGAACAGCCGGTCATGGTTGCTGCCTCCAAAGGCGGGGCGAAGGCCGCGCCGCACCGGCAAGCGTCGCTCCTCGATCAACGTCGCGTCCGGCGCGAACCGACGCAGCACCCAGCTTTCGTAAAACGCCATCCAGATGCAGCCTTCGACGTCGACGGCCATCCCGTCGGGATAGCCATCCTGCGGCTTGAAGTTCAGGAAGTCGCGGCGGTTCGACAGCGTGCCATCGTCGGCGACGTCATAGGCCCAACTGACCAGCGGCATGGAATCATTCACATAGGCGGTCCGACCGTCCGGGCTGAACGCGGGACCATTGGCGGTGACGATATTGCGTTCCTGCGTGCTCACGCTGCCATCGGCGTCAAGCCGATAGAGTTCGCCGGTGTTACGCACGTCGAGCTTGCCGAGCGTGCTTTCCTTGTCGTCTGTGGTCGTGCTTTCGTCCCACTGGCTGGAATCGCACGAGCCGGACCAATAGCGTCCCTTGCGATCGGTGACGCCATCGTTCAGCCGCGCAATCTTGGGATTGGGTATCGGATGGATGAACGGCGCGTAAATCTGCTTGTGCGGATCGACATGGGCAAAGCCATCGGCGCAGGAGGCGACGAAGCCGCCGCTGGCGCGGGGCGCAATCGCGCTGATCCAGGCGGGCGCGTCCCAGCGCCCCGTGCGGCCGCTGTCCAGATGAAACCAGTTGATGCTGGGCGCTTCGATATCGACCCAGTAGATGCAACCGTCCCGATCGTCCCAGACCGTGCTTTCGCCCAATATCGCCTTGGCATCCCACAGGCACCGCCAGCCTTCACCTTCCATCATCGCCTCATCCTGTCTGCTATTATAATTTGATCACGGGGTCGCCAAAGGGTTCGTCGCGTTGGCGGACCGCCGCCTTCAATCCCTCGCTGCGGACCGTCTCGTTGAAACGCGTGCGGCTGGCGGCCAGATGACCGCGCGCGTCCATTTCGGCGGCCATGCGCTGCAACGTGCGGGCGCCCATCAGTTCCAGTCCCAGGTTCACGATCCGCTTGTTGGCGCTCAGCAGGTCGGCGTCGATCAGGGCAAGGCGCGCGGCGAGCGCGGCGACCTCCGCGTCAAGCTGGTCGGCAGGCACCGCTTTGAGCGCCAGCCCGATCTGCGCGGCATCGTCGCCACGGATTGAATCGCCGGTCAGCAGCAGCCGCTTGGCCCATTGGGGGCCGACCAGATACAGCCACATATGGCTGGGGAGCGACCCTTGCGAGCGGGCGGGCGGGAAGCCGAACAGCGCGTCGTCGGCGCAGATCACCATGTCGCATAACAGCGCCAGGTCGGTGCCGCCTGCCAGGCAGCGACCATGGACCTGGGCAATGACGGGCTTGTGCATGTCGAACAGGGCCATGCGCAATCGCTGCGCCTTTTCCTGGTGCCAGCTATCGTCGTCGAACTTCGCGCGGCCGCGCTTGTGGTCGACCTGTCCGGGGATCGGCTGGTCATATTTCTGGAGGTCGTAGCCCGAACAGAAATCCGGCCCCGCCGCCTTGAGGACCACCGCGTGGACGCGGTTATCCTCGTCGGCTTCCCAGAGCAGCGCGCTCAGTTGCTCCTGCAACGGTTCGCTCAGCGCATTGCGCTTTTCGGGACGATTGAGGGTGATCCAGGCCGTTCCGTCACGGACCTCGTACAGCAGCTGCTGTGCGGCGTCTTCCATGTTCATCCTCTCTCTATTCCCGTCGCGACATCTTGCGCGCCGCGACGGATGCTAACAGCTCAGGCGACCGATTGCAGGGGGGGAGGCGCCAGGGTCGGGGCTGAGACGTCGATATCCTTGAGATGCGGCAGCACCTTGCGGGCAAAAAGTTCGTAATTGTCGCGACCGACCTCGAAAGGCATGTCTCCAAATTGGGTGTAGATGATGAAGCTGCCGACATCGAAGCGTTCGACCATCGCCTTCAGCTTCTCCACCACCTCTTCGGGGCGTCCCCAGATCTGGAGATCGGCCAGGAAATTATTGAATTTCTCGATGCCATGCTTTTCGACGCTATTGGCCAGTGCGCCATAATATTCATAGCCTTCGATCTTCTCGAATTCCTTGTTGCCGAACTGGTAGAAGGACGATGTCGACCGGGCATATTCGACCAGATATTTGTCGCGCATCTCCTGCGCCTTGGCGGCATCCTCGTTCACCGCGACGAAGGCGACGACCACGGGCTTGGGCGCAGGGCGTCCCTGCATGGCGAAGAAGCGGTCGCGATAGCTTTTCACATCTTCGGCCACCCGGTCCCAGGGCTTCTGGGCGATGATCATCAGGCCGACGTCGAGGTTCGCCATCAGCTTGACCGATTCCGGCGATACCGCTGACGCGAACACCCGGCCGCGATAGCTGGCATAGGGGCGCGGGCGCAATTCGACGCGGGGTTGTTGCAGATATTTGCCGTCATATTCCATGACCCCGGTTTCCAGGGCGGCGAGCAGCGCTTCGGCATATTCGCGGAACCTGTGGCGCGCTTCGCCCATCGGCACCTGGAACCCGTCAAACTCGCCCTTGCCCAGTCCCCGGCCGATGCCCAGGATTGCACGCCCTTCCGACAGTTGGTCGAGCAACAGGAAGCTTTCGGCGATGCGGACCGGGTTCTGCCAAGGCAGGACCGTGACCGTAGTGCCCAGCTTTATGCGCTTCGTCTTGGCCGCGACCCACGACAGGAATTGCGGCACGTTGGGGGTCATCATGTAACCGGTGAAATGATGTTCGGGCGTCCAGACGGAATCGAAGCCGCGATCCTCGGCCCCGGCCGCCAGCGCCAGCTCATGCCGGTAGACTTCGTTATCGCTGACCTGATCCTTGAGATTCTGGAACGTCAGCCCCAAACCCACATCCATAAAAGCCTCCAAAAAATCTGTTGGAAGTAAACTAATCAAAATTAGGCTACTTTGGCAAGCCCCCGCCTGAAACTTTGCTGCGGAAACGCGCCAGATGGGTTGCCGACGTCGACCGAAACAAAATTTCGAATCCCAATAATATCTATGTATATCATCATTATAGTGGATAATAATGATGCCAGCGTACAGGCGACATAACAGGATAGGCCAGGTCCGGAGGAAGGACGGTGCTTGACGCAAAAGGGCAAAGTGGGCATATTAATTTCAATTAGGTAGAGGAGGAGAGCCCCGGTGATGGAGGCCATAGCAGAACGGCGGCGGGCCATGTCCGATCGGCACCCCATCTGGGAAGAGATGACGCTGGATGCCTATCTTGCGCACACGCAGCGCCATTTCGCGGCCAAGCCCTTGGTTATCACGGATACCGAAACGCTCGATTATGCGGCGGTGAACGCGCAGTCGGAGCGTTTCGCGGCCGCGCTTGGCGGGCTGGGCGTAAATCGGGGCGACCGGGTTGGGCTGCTGCTCGCCAATTATCCGATCACGGTATCGCTGATGTTCGCCATCTGGCGTGCGGGGGGTGTCGCGGTGGCGATCAACACCCTCTATGCCCCCAAGGATCTGGAATATGTCATCCGCGAAGCGGGCTGCAACGTCCTGATCAGCATGGCGCGCTTCGGGTCACGACGCTATGATCTGGAACTGGATGCCCAGGTGCCCGGCTGGCGCACCGGCGATTGCGCCGCCCTGCCGGAATTGCGCGCAGGCCTGGTGTATGATGCGGAAGCGCCCCAGGCCTTTCTCGACTCTCTCCCGGTCGGCGCGTTGCCGACACAAGGCGCGGACCCGCATGATCCCGCCGTCATCATGTTCACGTCCGGCACTACAGGATCACCCAAGGGGGTCATGCAGACCCATGATAATCTGCTGCGGGCGGCCTATGCGGGAGCCTATCATCAGGCGTTCGATGAAGGGCGGCGCGCGGTTTTCTCGCTCCCGCTCTATCATGGCTTCGGCCTGGTCGTAGGCCTGCTGTCAGGCATGGTCGTCGGGGGATCGATCGTCCCCTTGCTCCGCTTCGATGCGGATGCGCTGCTCGCGGCGACGCAGCGCCATCGCGCCACCTATCTGATGGGCGTACCCACCATGACGATCGCGATGATGGAGCGGGCGAAGGTCAAGACCTATGACCTAAGTTCCCTCAACGCCGTCCATAGCGCGGCAGCGCCGACCCCCAGCTGGGTCTGGCGGGACATTCAGGAGACGTTCGGCTGCGAGGAGATATTCACCAGTTACGGCCAGACCGAAGCCACCGCGACGATCGTATGTACCCAGCCGGGTGATTCGATCGACATCGTCGCGCAGACGCAGGGCTGCATCGTGCAGGCGGGCGTCGCTGGGATCGCCGAGCAGGATGGCCGGATTTGCGAGTTCAAGACGATCGATCCCGTCACTGGCGCCGATCTGCCGCCGGGCGTTGCGGGCGAACTCTGCACGCGCGGTCCGATGAACAGCCTGGGCTATTTCCGCCGACCCGAGGAAACGGAAAAGCTGTTTCTACCGGGCGGATGGCTTCGCACGGGCGATCTGGGGCAGTTTCGTCCGGACGGCAACCTGTTCCTGACGGGACGATCGAAGGAATTGTACAAGAGCCGGGGCGAACTGGTGTCGCCCAAGGAACTGGAGCAACTCGTTACCACTCATCCCGCCATCGGTCAGGCCTTCTTCATTGGTATGCCCGACGACCGTTGGGGCGAATGCGGCTGCGCGTGGATGGTGCTTACCGAAGGCTATGCCGTGTCGGAAGAGGACATCCTGGCCTGGCTGAAGCCGCAAGTGGCCGGGTACAAATTGCCGCGCGACATCTGGTTTATCTCGGAAGAGGATCTGCCGAAAACCGGCACGGGCAAGGTCCAGAAGAACAGTTTGAGAGAGATGGCGCTGGCCCACCTCGCCACGCAACGCGGCGCGGCCTGAACGCACAGCCCAGACATGGAAAGACGGATCGATGAGTAGCGAAGGCATTTCGTCCATAGAGGACATCATCCACGACGCGATAAACGGGCTGCCCTATATATTGGTCGATGCCGACGATCGCGAGAATGAAGGCGACGTCATCATCCCGGCGCAGTTCGCGACCCCGCGCCAGATCAATTTCATGGCCAAACATGCGCGCGGACTGATCTGCCTGGCGATGACGAAGGCGCGGGCGGAACAGCTGAAACTGCCACCGATGGCCGTGAACAACCAGTCCGGTCATGGCACGGCCTTCACCATATCGATCGAGGCGCGCGAAGGCGTCACCACCGGCATTTCTGCGCAGGATCGCGCGCACACCATCGCCGTGGCGGTCGATCCGACCAAGACATCGTCGGACATCGTGTCGCCGGGGCATGTGTTCCCGCTGACGGCGCGCGACGGCGGCGTATTGGTGCGGGCAGGGCATACCGAAGCGGCCGTGGACATTTCCCGCCTGGCCGGGCTGACCCCCGCCGGCGTCATCTGCGAAGTCATGAACGACGATGGCAGCATGGCACGGCTGCCCGAACTGCTGGTCTTCGCCAAGGAACATGGGTTGAAAGTAGGCACGATCGCCGACCTGATCGCCTACCGGCGTCGGTTCGAAAAGCTGATCGAGCGGGTCGCAAGCGCGCCGTTCCACAGTTTCTACGGCGGCGACCTGACCATCCATGTCTATCGCAACCTAGTCGACGGCGGCGAGCATGTTGCGTTGGTCAAGGGCGAGATTCGCCCCGATCGTGACACGCTCGTCCGCGTGCATCAGGTCGACATGGCGACGGACATGCTCGGCTGGTCCCAGGCGCATCCCGACTATGTGCCCCACGCGCTGAAAGCCATCGCCGCGCATGAGGGGCAGGCCGTCGCCGTGTTCGTGCGCGATCCCAGCCCGGACTCCATCTCGAAGCGGATCGAGGGGGGGCGCAAAACCTATCATGATGCCAATGCCACCCGCGATTATGGCATAGGCGCGCAAATCCTGCTGGACCTTGGCGTGCGGCAGATGACCTTGCTGACGTCGAGCAAAGCGAAACTGGCGGCGCTCGAAGGCTTTGGCCTGACGGTGGGGGATCGCATTCCCCTGCGCGACGTCAATATTGCGCCCGCGCCTATATTAGCCGATTGAGGGGGGGGACGAGATTGCTCGCCCCTCGCTCCATCCGGTTACAGCAGAGGCGACACTTTCCCGTAGCGGCCCTTGTGAAACAGCAGGGGTGCGCCGGGATGGTGGATGTCCAGGGCGTGGACCTCGCCAATGGCGATATAATGGTCGCCCGCCTCATGGATCGCATGGAAGGAACAATCGATCCATGCCAGCGCCCCGTCCAATATCGGCGCGCCGCGGGCCGACAGATGATGCGGCACCCCGTCGAACTTGGCGGGGTCTTTGGACGCCAGCGTCCGGCACAAACCTTCCTGATCATCCGCCAGCACATTGACGCAAAATCCGTCACAGGCTTCGATCTTGGGCCAACTGGATGAGGCCTTGTCGGGGAAGAAGGCGACCAGGGGCGGGTCGAGCGAGACGGATGTGAACGACCCGACGATCATCGCGGCGGGCGTGCCGTCCTGCTGCATGGCGGTGATGGCGCACACGCCGGTCGGATAATGGCCCAATATTTGCCGGAAAGTAGCGGCGTCTGCAACGATGGACATGCGTTCCCTCACACCTTCCAGACCAGCGGAATATCTTCGACGGCCGATACGATACCGGCGTGATAGACGGGCGCGGCGCCTTCTTTCAGCGCGAAATGGGGGATGCGGGCCAGCCATTCCTGCAACATGACCAGCACTTCCATGCGCGCCAGGTGCATACCCGCGCAGCGGTGCGGCCCTTGGGCAAAGGTCGAATGGGCGACATTGCGGCGGGACAGGTCGACCGTCATGGCGTCTTCATGCAAGCTATCGTCCAGGCCATGCAGCGCCGTGGGCAGCAGGATGAGGTCGCCGGCCTTGAGCTGCGTGCCATGATATTCCATGTCCGCCACCACATAACGCGCATCGGACACGACGGCGAAGCGACGGAACATCTCCTCCACGCCGCGTTGCAGCTTCATTGGGTCCGCCACCATCTCCTCGACCGTTTCGGGATGGCGCGCGAGATAGATCATCATGAAGCTGAGGAAATTGACGACGGTGTCCAGTCCGCCCAGCAGCAGCAGCGAGACGAGGCCCAACATCTTGTCTTCGGGCGTGGGCGCGCCGTTGATCTCGCTATTCACCATCTGGGTGATAAGGTCGGTGCCTGTGCCCCCGCGTCGTTCCGCGATGATCGGCGCGACATAGGCGAAGAAGCCGGCATTGGCCTTTTTCAAGGAGCGCCCCTGTTCTTCGGGCGTATTGCCCGACGGCCGGGTCATTTCCTTGGCCAGCGCGTTGAGGCCCGCCGCGTCTTCCATTGGCAGGCCCGCCAGCGCCAGGAAGACCTTCACCGGGAAGATGTTGGCGAAATCCCTGGCAAAGTCACAATGGCCCTGCGCCGCGAAACCCTCGATCAACTCGATCGCCACGGCCCGCACATCGCCTTCGACCTTGCGGATCTGCGCCAGGTTCAGCCCCTTGTCGATGGCCTTGCGATAGGGGGTATGTTCGGGCGGGTCCATCTTGGTCGGGACCATGTCATAGGCCTCGCCCGCCTCGCGCGGCACCCAGATCACCCGGCTCGAAAAGCGGTCCGGGTTGCGATAGATGTCATCGATCAGCGCGCCGCGCGTCGCGATCCAGTGGCCGCCGGTAAAGGGCGTCCAGACCAGCGGCGGTGTGTCGGGTTGCTGCACCTTCTTCCAGGCTTCATGCACGCCTTCCTCGATGCCATCCAGATCATATATGTCGATGTCGCGCACCAGTGGAGCGGGTACATAATCGGGAATGGGCATACGGTGCTTGGCAGATGGCGGGGCGATCGTATCGACGTTCATGCCTGCGTCCTTCTCAGCTCATGGTGGGATCGATGACGGCCTTGGTGGCGACGCCATTCTTGGTCACGGTCAGGGCTTGTGCCGCCTGGCTGATGCTGAAGCGGTGGCTGACCAGTGCGGCCAGCGGCACCTGGTTCTGCACCCGCGCGGCAAATTGCATCCCCTGATAGTAATTTTTAGGCGCCGGGAAGGATGCGCCGCCGATCGTCAGGTTTTTCAGCGTCAGGTCGCGCGGGGAAATCGGCTGCGTGCCGATCGCGCCCCAAAGACCCAATATGATGTAGCGGCTATGGATGCCGCTAATGTCCACGCCCTCCGGGAATGCGGGCAGCGCGCCGGCGGCCTCGATCACGATGTCCGGTCCCTGCTTGCCGATCCGATCGTAGATCATCCGCTTGCGCTCGTCAGGGGACAGGCTGAGCGACACGGTGGATGTCGCGCCCAATGTCATGGCGGCGTCCAGCCGGGCCTGCGCGCCGTCGATGACGATGATTTCCCGCGCGCCGGCCTGTGCCGCGACCAGGATGGCGGACAGGCCGACCGGGCCAGCGCCCTGCACGACGACGGAATCGCCGAACCGCACCGGGCCGCAGCGATCGAACCCCCGTAGCACGGTGGGCAGGGCGCAGCCGAGCGCGGCTATCGCTTCAGGTTGCGCGCCATCGGGCAGACGATAGAAGGGCATGTTGTTGGGCAGCCAGGCATAGTCCGCATAGCTGCCCCAATTGGGTTTGGCCGCGTCTTCGAAATATTGGCTGTTCTCGCATGGCGTCTGTTCCAGCACGGTGCAGGAATAGCAGCGATGGCACAGGGCGATCGGCGACCAGATGACCAGATCGCCAGCCTTGACCGGCGTTCCGGCATAGTCGGTGGAGACGCCCGCGCCCAACTGCGTAATTTCGCCGACGCCTTCATGCCCCAATATGATCGGGAAGGGCATCTCGCCCGCTTCGCCGGTCAGGATATGAACGTCGCTGCCGCACACGCCGCCCAATATCGTGCGGACGAGCGCGCCGCCCGGCTCCGGCGCATGGACTTCTACATCCCATGTTTCCAGGCGGTTCTTTTCAACGAGTACTGCGGCTTTACCGTACATGGCCCATCCTCTCGATACCGACCCAATTTGGTCCCACCATCTTGCTGACATGGTGCCGCGCCCGCTTAACCGGGCATTCGATCGATGGCAAACTAATCAGAATTAGATAAATTACACAATAGCAAATCCGGTCGGGGTGTTGATCCCTAGGGCCAAGCCCGTCGGGAAAATCGCCGGGAAATGTGTTATCCATATGATATATATGAAATATAGTTCATATTACGGGCTGGCTATACGGCCAGAATGACCCGCGCTCTAATCCCGTTCTTGACTTTCCGATCAAGCCGCGCTTTGTATAACCAAAATTAGGCTTCAACAGCCAAATACCCAGTTATAGGAGAGAATATGGGCCGCCTTACAGGAAAAACCGCCATCATCACGGGTGCGGCGCGGGGCATGGGGGCATCGCACGCCCGCCTCTTCGTGCAGGAAGGGGCCAATGTCGTCCTGACCGATCGCAATGTCGATGGCGGGCAGGCGCTGGCGACCGAACTGGGCGATGCTGCAACCTTCGTGGCCCATGATGTCACCCAGCCAGCATCCTGGGCCGATGTTGTCGCGGCAGCGGTGGACGCCCATGGCACCATCGACATTCTGGTCAATAATGCCGGTATATTGGGCCCGATGGCGACGACTATCGACCTGACCGAAGAAGGCTATGATCAGGTCTGCGCCATCAACCAGCATAGCGTCTTCTACGGTATGAAGGCGGTCCTGCCGGTGATGGTCAAGGCGGGCCGAGGGTCCATCGTCAATATTTCGTCGATCGCGGGCATGGCCGCCAATTACGGCTTCCCCAGCCTGGCCTATGTCGCGAGCAAATTTGCCGTGCGCGGCATGACGAAGGCGACGGCGATGGAGTATGGCAAGCATAATATCCGGGTCAATTCGGTCCATCCCGGCTTCATCCAGACGCCGATGATGGTAGAGGCGACTGACGAAGTTGGCGGCGACGCCCTTGCCCAGATCCCGCTCGGCCGTATCGCCGAACCGATCGAGGTGTCGAACCTCGTCCTGTTCCTGGCGTCCGATGAATCCTCCTATATCACCGGGGCGGAACATCTGGTCGACGCCGGCATGTTGGCGCACTAGGCAACAGGCGGGGCCAAAGCCCATGGCATCGATCGACTTTGAGGTGCGGGGAAACCTGGCCGAGGTCCGCCTCAATCGGCCCGCGGTCCTCAACGCCGTCAACGCGGAGATGGACCGGGCGTTGGCGCAGGCATGGGCGCGGATCGACAGCGATCCCGACATTCGTGTCGCGATCCTGACCGGCGCGGGGGATCGGGCCTTTTGCGCAGGGGCGGACATGTCGGACCCGCCCACTGGGCAGGACGGGCTGTCGTTCGGCGGCGGGCTGACGGGCATTGGCGGTCGCCTTGTGCCGTTGCAAAAGCCGCTGATCGCCATGGTGCATGGCCATGTCCTTGGCCTGGGTTTTGAAATGGCGATGTGCGCCGACATCCTGATCGCCGCGGACGACACGCAATTCCGCCTGCCAGAGGCGCGTGCGGGCTTCATCGACCATTGCGGCGTCGTGCATCGCGCCATCCGCCAACTGCCCCATCACGTGGCCATGGCGATGATCGTGGCGAGCGAACCGCTCGACGCGGCCCGCGCCTTGCAATACGGTCTGGTCAACGAAACCGCACCCATGGCGGATCTTGTCGCGACGACTGAACGCTGGGCCCAGAAGATCCTCGCCTGCGCACCACTCGCATCGCAGGGCGGCAAACAGGCTGCGCTGTTGGGCCTGGAGCATGGCCTCAAAGCGGCGCTCGATCGCCGCTATCCGCTGATCGATGCCTATGCGGCGACGGCAGATTGCCGCGAAGCCGCGTCGGCCTGGAAAGAGAGGCGCGCGCCGCGGTGGCAAGGCCGGTGACCCCCGCAATCCCATGCGCGGTGCCGGTGCCCTGGTCGCAAAAACAGTCCCGATAGAAAATATGTCGCAGCCTGGCTGCGTTTGGAAAGGTGTTACAATCATGGAACTGCACGGCAAGAAGATCATCGTCACCGGCGCGGCGCAAGGCATCGGGGCGTCCGCCCTTCGCGCCTATGTGGCGGCCGGCGCGCATGTCGCGGCGATGGATATCGACGCGGCGCAGGGGGAGGCGATGGCCGCCGCCGCGACCGCCAAAGGGCCAGGCTCAGCCTTCTTCATCAAATGTGATGTAGGCGATCGCGCAGAAGTGGATGCCGCCTTCGATGCGGCGGCGGCCCGTTTGGGCGGCCTTGATGTGCTGGCCCATATCGCGGGCGTTCATCGCCATGCCCCCACGCATGACGTACCCGACGAGACACTGGCCTGGCTTTTCAACGTCAATGTGAACGGCACCATCTATACCAACGGCGCTGCCTATCGGCATATGCCGGACGGTGGCTCCATCATCAATTTCGGGTCGGAATCAGGGCTGACCGCTGAAATCAACAATGCCGTTTATGGTGCGTCGAAGGCGGCGGTCCACGCCTGGACCCGCAGCGTTGCCCGCGAATGGGGCAAGCGCAACATCCGCCTGAATGCGGTGCTGCCCTATATCGTAACGCCCATGTACGCGCGTTTTCGGGAGGCCCTGTCCCCGGAAGACCTGGCCGCCCATGACAAGGCGACCGCCGAACAGATTCCGCTGGGCGGAAAATTCGGTGATGCCGACACGGATCTGGCGCCTGTGCTGCTATTCCTGGCCAGCGATGGCGCGCGCTTCATCACCGGGCAACTCATCCCCGTCGATGGCGGGCTGATTTCCGTTCGGTGATCTGGACGGGCATCGCCAGCGGATAGGCTATCCCATCCGCTCGATGACCATGGCGATGCCCTGTCCGCCGCCGATGCACATGGTGATCAGACCGTATCGGCCCCCGATCCGCTCCAGTTCGTAGATCGTCTTGACGGTCAATATCGCGCCGGTCGCGCCAACCGGATGGCCCAGGGCCACGCCGGACCCGTTCGGATTGACCTTTGCCGGATCGAATCCCAGGACTTTGGCGACGGCGCAGGCCTGCGCTGCAAAGGCTTCGTTCGATTCGATGACATCCATCTGTTCAAGCGCAAGACCCGCACGCGCAAGCGCGATGGGAACCGCCTTGACTGGACCGATGCCCATACGGTCCGGCTGTACGCCGGCATGGCCCCAACTGATGATCCGGGCCAGCGGTTTCAGATTGCCCGCATCAACCGCCGCCTGCGACGCCAGGACGACAGCGGCCGCGCCGTCGTTGATCCCAGATGCATTGCCGGCGGTGACGGTGCCGTCCTTCTTGAAGGCTGGCTTCAGCCCGGCAAGCTGTTCCACGCTGGCATCCGCACGCACATGCTCGTCGGTATCGAACAGCCTGGTCCCTTTCTGATCCTTGACCGCGATCGGCAGGATTTGCGACGAAAAGCGTCCTTCCTTCTGGGCATGCGCCGCCCTGTGGTGACTCTCGACGGCCAGACGATCCTGATCCTCGCGCGAGACGGCATGATCGGCAGCCACATTTTCAGCGGTCACGCCCATGTGGAAGCCTTCGAAGGGGTCGCTCAGGACCGCCAGTAGGGCATCGACCATTTTGACGTCGCCCATCTTTTGCCCGAAACGAGCCGCGGCGACATGGTGCGGGGAACGGGTCATAGACTCCGCGCCGCCGGCGACGGCGAAATCGCATTCGCCCAGCGCCAGCATCTGCGCAGCGGAGATGATCGCCTGGACCCCAGACCCGCACAGCCGGTTCAGGGTGAGGGCGGGCACCTCGATCGGAATGCCGGCTTCGACCGCCGCGACCCGCGCCAGATAGGCGTCCTTGGGTTCGCTGGGGATGACATTGCCCATGACGACATGACCCATCTGATCGGCGGCGACGCCGGACCGTGCGATCGCTTCGGCGATGACCGCTGCGCCCAGTTTCGCTGGCGGGTAATCTTTTAGGCTGCCGCCAAAGTCACCTATCGCCGTACGAACGCCCGCCAGAATATATACAGCTGTCATAGCCGCTCCTTGAATTGGGTAACGCGATTCAGGCTGCAAACATCGCTAGATCGGTCGTGTTGCTATCGTCGGGCAGATAGCGGTTGATGCGGCCCATCGGCAAGCCGCGACCGTCCTTCCCCGGCATCACGCCAGTTCGAACCCCTCATAGCCGCCATAGGCGACCTCCTCGCACCGCTTGCGATATTCCGGGCCACCACCGACATAGACCAGGGTACGGCGTACCGTGGTCCCATCCGGCTTGTGCGTCACCTTGACCCACCAGGCATTGGTGTCGGCCATCAGCGTCCTGGCAAAATCGGCATATACCGCGTCGGTCCACTGTTTTTCGGCCGCCTGCGTCGGTTGCGCATAGCTGTAATTGCCAGCCTTCATGTAACAGAGCATCTGCGTGACCCATTCAGCCTGAAGCGCGCCGCACACCCCGACATTACAAAATGCCGAGCCGTTATGCGGTCCAACCAGCGTATAGAAGTTGGGAAAGCCGCGCGCCTGTAAGCCTAGATAGGTTGACGGGCCATCGACCCAGGCGTCGATCAGGCGCACGCCGTCATGGCCACGGATATCGATCCGGTCGAGCGATCCGGTTATGCCGTCGAAGCCGGTCGCAAAGATGATGACGTCCAGATCGTAAATCTCGCCGCCGATCTTCGCACCTTGCGCGACAAACTCCTCGATCGGCGTCGTCTTTATATCGACCAGATGGACGTTGGGCTGGTTATAGGTTTCATAATAGTTGGTTTCCATCGGCACGCGCTTCGCGCCAAATGGGTGATCGACTGGTATCAGCTTTTCAGCCACCTCGGGATCATCGACCCTCTGTCTGATTTTCCCGGCGACGAAATCCGCCAATATCTTGTTGGACTCCTTGCTCAGTAACAGGTCGCGGAAGGTACTCAGCCAGATACCATATCCGGGGCGATCATAGAGCGCCTCGAAAAATGCGGTGCGCTCCGGTTCCGGCACTTCGGATGTCTTGCGCGTGTCGCGATGATAGGGGAAAGCAGTGGGCGTCGTCTTCACATATTCCAACACGGTCGGAAAACGGGCCTTGATCAGGTCCATTTCTTCGTCGCTCAGGGCCGAATTGCCAAGCGGCGTGCACCAATTGGGCGTGCGCTGGAACACGAACAGATCCTGCGCGGTTTCCGCGACGATGGGGATGATCTGGACACCGGTGGCGCCGGTGCCGATCACGCCCACACGCTTGCCGGAAAAGTCGATGTTCCGGGGCTTGCCGTCTGCATCCCTGGGCCAGCGCGACGAATGAAACGCCTCGCCCTGGAACAGGTCCAGCCCCTTATAATCTGGCATGGCGGATGCCGATAGCGGGCCGGTGGCCGATATCAGATAGCGGCAGGTCAAATCGGTGCCGTCGTCCAGCCTGATATCCCAGACATTGCCGTCGTCATTATAATGGGCCGACACGACCTTCGTCCTGAATTTGTAGAACCGCCGGATATTCATCTTGTCTGCCGCAGCATTAACGTATCGCAGCATTTCGGGCTGCGCGGCGAAATTCTCGCTCCACCGCCATTCGGGGATGATGCCTTTCAGCGCGAAATAGCCATAGGCATAGCTTTCGGTATCCAGCCGACAGCCCGGATAGCGGTTCCAGTACCAGGTGCCCCCGACATCCTCAGCCGCATCGACGCCCAGCACGCTCATTCCGTTCTGGTCGAGCAGATAGGTTTGATAGATGCCGGTTACGCCCGCACCGATCACGACTGCGTCATAGTCGGGGTTCATAATAGTCGGCATGGTCTATGACTTTCTTAGCGCGATAGGGTGATGGGACGTCGCCAGTCTTCAAGCGATAGTCCGGTTTTGGTCTGACAGGCTGAATGTCTGGCACCGGGACAGGATGGGCGACATGGGATGGCTTAAGGGGCAGGGCTATACTGCCCTGCCCCCCAATGCCGTGATCAGAACCGATAGGTGACTTCCGCACCAAAAGTCTGGGGTTCGCCCCAGATCGCGGTGTTGAAGCCGCCGCTGCCGCCTTCGACATAGCCCGAATTATAGTAGAATTCGTCGAGCAGGTTCTTGACGTAGGCCGCGACCGAGAATTTGCTGCCCATGACGTCGTTCCAGCTCAACCGAACGTCGACGGTCGCGTAGCCAGGCAATTTGGTGCGTGGCGTTATCGAGCCTTCATTGTTCGAAAAATGGGTCGACGTCTGGCCGAACACGTCGGTACGCAGCTTCACCTTACCCACGTCTTCCGACAAGGGCATCGTGATTTCGGCAAAAACCGAGCCCGCCCATTTGGGCGCATCGGAATAGGTGTCGAACGGAATGATCGGTCCGCCCAGCGGCGCAAGATCGACGATGTTCTTGGTGAATTTCGCGTCGGTATAAGCGCCCGATATGCCGAACTCCAACCAGTCGCTGGGCTTGAGGTTGACGTCGAACTCGACGCCCTGGATGCGCTTTTCGGGCACGTTCACGGTGAACGCCGATGGTCCCGCGCCAAGGTCGACGAACAGCGAATGCTGAGCGTCCTTTACGATCTGGCGATAGATGGCCAGATTGACCCGCGTGGGCATGGAGCCGATATAGTCGTTGAACTTATAGCCCAGCTCGAAGTCATAAGTATTTTCATTGTCGAAGAAATTGGCGTTGTTGAACGGTCCGACCGCGCCGTTGAAACCACCGGCGCGGAAGCTGCCGCGCTGCGCGAAATAGACCATGTTGCCGGAATTGATCTGATACTGGATGTTGAAGGTCCAGCTTGGATCATGAAGCTTGGCTTCCTGCTTGAGTGGTGTGGTGCCGCTCAGGTTGAAGAGGCTTCCCGCCTTCTGGCGAAGGCTCACCGTTTCCCAGCTATAGCGTCCGCCGGCCGTCACGCTCAGCTTGTCCGTCACGGCATAGGTCAGCTGGCCGAACACGGCCTTCGATTCGTTGCCGACTTCATAATTATAGGCGATGTCGGCCAGCGGCGTCGGCAATTCTGCACCGACGATCACCGGAATATATTCCTGCTTGGTCGTATCGGAATAGAAGACGCCCAGGATATATTCGAGGCCGCCGGTCTTGCCCTGCAACTGAAGCTCGTTCGAAATCCGTTCGGTGCTGAACACTTCGCCGCCCGGAGGGCCATTGCCCAGGCCCGAGCGGTTGTAGAGGCTCAGCGAACCGAAGGGCGAACCGGTCAGAATGCCCGGCGTCCGGGCGAACGCATCGGCATAGTTGAAGATATTCTTGAGCACGACGTCGTCACCGATTTCGGCCTCCACGGTATTGGTGATGAACGCGGTGTGGGCCTTATGGGGCAGGTCGTAGCTTAGCCACACCTTATAGGGATTGGCCTGCTGCCATGCCAGATAGCCCGCCACCGCGCCTGGCCAGGTGCCATCGCCCCGCGGCCCGTCGCCAATCAGCGGCGCGAAGGGGCTGTTCATCCCGTACAGGGTGTCGAGCGTGCTGTTGAGGACGAACCCGTTATTGGTTTCGCCAACCTGATGATAGGAATAGAGGCCGCCGGCACCTTCCGATCCGCCGAAGTCGCTGTACTGCGCGACCGTCGTCATCTTGAAACCATCTCTTGGCTCCAGTACGACCGTGATACGGCCAGACAGGGAATCGGTATCGCCCAGCGTGTTGCCGGTCTTGATGTTGCGGATGTAGCCATCCTGCTTGTTATAGTCGCCCGCGACGCGGACCTTGATGATGTCGGACACTGGAATGTCCAGTGCGCCCTGGACCTGGATATAGTTGCGCTGGCCACCCTTGACGGTCAGGAAACCACCGAAATCATCACCCGGCTTGGTCGTTTCGTACAGGATTGCGCCGCCCGTCGCATTGCGGCCGAACAGGGTGCCTTGCGGTCCTTTGAGAACCTGCACCGAATTGAAATCGAAAAAGGCCGTCGACGTATTGCCTTCAGTGGCCGGCGCCTCGTTGATATATGTCAGAACGGCGGGGCTGGAGCCGGAAAACGGATCGAGCGTCTGGCCGCGCAGCGTGAAATTGAGCTGGTTGGAATTCTGTCCGCTCTTGACGATCAGGCCGGGGACCAGCGCCGCCAGATCCTGCTCGCTGGCGACGTTGCGCGACTGGAGTGTGTCGGCATTGAAGGCCGCGACGGCCACGGGCACTTTGGACAGGGACTGTTCGCGCCTCTGGGCGGTGACGACGATGTCGGCTGGCGACGCGATTTTCTCGCTGCCCGGTTCGTCGGCCGCCGCCTGAGGGGCATCCTGACCAAATGCAGGCATCGCAGCCAAAAGCCCAACAGTGGCAATGCCACAAGCCAATCGTTGCTTAACATTCATAACACTCTCCCATTTTGCCGTGCCCCTACAGGCATCTTTGAGAACTTCAAACTAACTGTGATTAGGGAAATGTCAACTGGCAATAGACGGTGTGGAAACGCGGCGATCTCGAACGGGATCCGGATACGCCTGAGTTAGGTTGATATGTCTTATTTATCTATGTAAAACAGCAAAATAAATAATTTTTGACGAACAGAAAATGCTTCTGAAATTCCATATGTGCGATCCGCCGACGCGATATTTTCAGTTCTTAAAAACAAACTAAAATTAGGTTCTTTTGGATGACTGTGTATAGGTCGCGATGGGATAATTGCCTTGACGCCGTTATGTGACGGCTGCCAATCGCCGATGAGGGTCAGTGCCTAGCAGAAAGGGTTGCCAGCGGGCGTGGACATGCCCGCAGAGGCCGCGCCGACATTTGCTTTGATAGTGAAAATGCATCGCTGTCCTACCCGACCGATGGAGAAGTCCCATAATCGACGTTATTCATGCGGCCGGAGTTTCACCCTCGCAGGCGCTACCCGCGATGATCCTCCATGTATGGCACCGCGCTAGGCTCGGGACCTGTTAAATCACTTTAGGAGTTGGTGTTTGATTGATTCAATGGCGGTCCCAACTCAGGCCTTACAATATCGACCCAAGTGAGGCGCTCAGAGGCCAATGTTCGGTCCCCATGCGCTGACGGTCCGCTATTCCAGCGGCCTTTGCACTCATCGGACGAAAGGTCAGCTTGAACGCCCAACCGTTCCACCACACATCGGCGTCATGGCTAAAGTCACAATATGGTATGACGGCGGATGCCCCCTTTGCCATCGCGAGATTGCGCTCATGCGTCGACTGGATACACGTCGGCGGATTGATTTCATCGACGTGAGCAAAGAGGGTGGCATCTGCCCGATTGATCGGCAGACCCTTCTTGCCCGGCTGCACGCGAGCGAGAACGATGTCCTGCTTTCGGGCGCGGCCGCCTTCGCTGCAATGTGGCGCGCAATCCCACTGCTGCGGCCTCTCGGTGTGCTGGCAAAGTCGCCGACAATACTCAGGGTTCTGGAGTTCGCATATGTGACGTTCCTGAAGGCGCGCCCGACGCTCCAGCGATTTGCTGGCGGGAGGTCAGCGAGATGACGCCGCGTCGCGACCCGGTGCCACCTGGCCATGTGAGCGTGTGGGACTTTCCGCGTCCGGCGGTGGCCGAGCCTGTTGGGTTGCATGTCGTCATCGAACATCATGGTGTCATCGTCGCTGACACGCGCCGTGCGGTGCGAACGCTGGAAACCAGTCATCCGCCCAGCTACTATATTCCAAGGGACGACATCGCGACCGGCGTTCTGCGTCAAGCCAGCGGCGGTTCATTCTGCGAGTGGAAGGGTGCCGCGACTTACTGGGACGTTGTCCTCGATGGCGTATCGCTGTCGCGTGTAGGATGGAGCTATCCGGCGCCGACGCCCAATTTCGATTGTTTGCGTGACCATGTCGCCTTCTATGCCGCTCCGTTTGATCGCTGCACGGTCGATGGACAGACCGTGCTTCCCCAGCCGGGCGGCTTTTATGGCGGTTGGATCACTGCCGATCTGGCCGGACCGTTCAAGGGCGGACCCGGGAGCATGGGATGGTAAGGCGTTGAGCGAGGGCAAGGGCGACCGGCCTGAACGGAGCATCCCACGGGGGCGACTGTCCCGGCTGGGTCACTTTGGTCGGCTTGCCGGCGGCGTTGCGGGTGGCATGGCGGCAGAAGGCATGCGCCGGCTCGCCAGCGGCGAGCGACCGCGGCTGAGCGACCTGCTTCTCACACCGGGTAACGCCATGCGGGTTGCAGACCGTCTGTCACATTTGCGCGGCGCGGCCCTCAAACTTGGCCAGATGATCTCGATGGACGCCGGTGACATACTGCCGCCGGAGCTTTCAACGATTCTGGCAACCGTGCGCAACCAAGCATATCGCATGCCTCCGCAACAGCTTGGTGCTGTGCTCAAGAGGGAATGGGGGACGGACTGGCGGCGACGCTTTTCGCATTTCGATGCCATGCCGATCGCCGCCGCCTCCATCGGGCAGGTGCACCGCGCGACCCTTCCTGACGGACAGGTGCTCGCGATAAAGGTCCAGTATCCCGGTGTCCGGGCGAGCATCGACGCCGATGTCGACAACGTGGCGACGCTGTTGCGCATCTCAAACCTGCTCCCGCGAACGCTGGACCTTTCGCCGTTGCTGGCCGAGGCCAAGCGGCAGCTTGCCGAGGAAGCGGACTATCTGCGTGAAGGGGAGCAGATGCGCGCCTATGGTGAGCGCTTGTCGTGCGACGGGCGCTACATAGTTCCGACATTGCATTCGGATCTCACCACGGCGGACGTGCTGGCAATGCAGTTTGTGGAAGCACAGCCGATCGAGACACTCGCCGATGCGGGACAGGACGTCCGTGACCGCGCCATGACGACGCTCATAGAACTTGTCCTTCGCGAGATTTTCGAGTTCGGCGTCATGCAGACTGATCCCAATTTCGCTAATTTCAGGTGGCAGCCGGATACTGGGGCACTGGTACTGCTCGACTTCGGTGCGACACGGGTCGTACCGGTCCAGACCGTCGAGTCCTACCGCGCACTGATCGCCGCCGGGCTGGCGCATGATCGCGACGGCATCCGCGATATAGCGGTTGAAACTGGCTTTCTGGGTGCCGAAGCCGTCGCCGCCCACCGCGCCACGGTTGACCGCATCATTGCGGCAATCGACGACGCGCTCGGCAGACCAGAACCTTTCGACTTTGGCGATCGGGCGTTTGTGCCTGTCGTGCAGGCAGAGGCCTCGTCGCTGGTCGGCGACCGGGCTACCTGGCATATCCCGGACACCGAAAAGCTGTTTGTTCAGCGAAAGATCAGCGGGACAGCTATGCTCTGCGCGCGGCTGAAAGCCCGCGTCGACGTGGTCGGCCTCGCGCGGGCGGCCATAGCGTCAGGCCTGCCCTTGGCCGACGGACAAGAACCCCATCTCGCGTCAGCACCTGGCAACAAACCATGATGAACGCCAGAACAGAAGCTGGTGACTTGCTGCCGCGTTTCTCATATTCAAAATCGGGTCCAGCGGGGACGGGCGATAAAATGAGGACAGCCATGAGAGCTAGTCAATGGATGCGGGCCCTGACCCTCATTGCAGCAACAGTGACGCCCCTATCGGCACATGGGCAATCGACCATCGGGTTCGATGGACGTTGGACAGTCAATCTCTCTACTGACCCGACCAAGCCATATGAAAAGCAGATGGAAATTAAGCTGGGTTCTGACGGCAGCGTGAGTGGCTCATTTTACGACAGCAGAATTTTGGCCGGCCGCTGGAAGAACGATCGCGGACGAACATGCGTCAGTTTCAGAACAACGGACGGCGCGGGCCCATATTATACGAGCGCTTGCCTCCGCGATGGCGGCGTGGAGGGCCAAACATGGGCCGAACATCGTTCATTTCTGTTCAATTGGAACGCCAAACGCGCCGAGTGACGCACAAAATGGCGGGTTGTTACCATCTGATGTACGTGTTCACTTCGTTTCATCTAACGATAATCGAACCTTATACGACGTTCATAAGCCAAATTTCCGTCGCCGAGTGCAAGCTTTGTGCATAGGTCGTGGAGGGGATCGTTGAGGGCCTGCGGCTTATTTCTTCTTGGTCGAAACTCTGGTCGCGATGCGATGAAGGGCGCGGCGTTCGGTCGGGCTTGCCTTATTGTAGATTTCCTCGCTCGTCAGCCTGCGCCAGCGATCCAGGCGCGCGGCTGAAAGCCTACCGTCGGCGATGGCCGCGCGAACTGCACAGCCCGGTTCCACCTCGTGCGTGCAGTTGGAAAATCGGCAATGCTCGGCCGACTCGACGAAATCGTCGAATATCTCGGCAATGCCCGATCCTGCATCGGTCAGCTGCAATTCGCGCATGCCAGGGGTATCGAGCAACCAGCCCCCCCCCGCCAGCCGGTGCATCTCGCGCACCGTCGTCGTATGGCGCCCCGTGTCGTCCCCCTTGCGGATGGCCTGCGTCATTATGCCGTCGGAGCCACGCAGACTATTGACCAGCGTCGACTTGCCAACGCCAGAGGAACCGACAAGGGCAACAGTCTGTCCTCTGCCGCACCAGGTGGCAAGGCGCGCGACGCTGACAGGATCGCGCCCGTTGACGGCTTCGATCAGCAGCCCCGGTCGCAGATCCCGTACCGCTGCCACGAAAATATCTGGCGTGTCCGTAAGATCCGTCTTGGTGAGGATCACGACCGGCTGCACGCCGACTTCCTGCGCCAGTACCAGATACCGTTCCAGACGTGCCGTGCTGAAATCCTTGTTGCAGGAGGCCACGATAAAGAGCGTATCGACGTTCGCAGCGATCAGTTGCGTCTTTTTATCAGTGCCTGGCGCTTGCCGTTTGAACAGGTTTTCGCGCTGCAGGACGCGCCTGACCTCCAGCGTTACCTCATCGACCAGCAACCAGTCGCCTACCGTGGGACGATCTTCAGGAACGGAGGCGTCGGCGACATAGGGTGGGATCAGTCGCATCGCTCCAGCGCCCGCCACAGCAATGTTGCCGCGATGAACCGCCATCACCCGCGCGGGATGACATCCGGCACCGTCATCTTCCGAGATTTGCGCGCTGAAAAAAGGCCGCCACCCGAGATCTTCCAAAGTCTGACCCATCGCACATCCATTGAGTGTTATCGCAGCTCGCAGCCGCCATCATGACCAGATGCGCAATGTTGCACCGCTTGGGCCGCAAACAAACGCTCTGCGCTCTGGCACCCACAGAACTTGGCATTCTGCTTCGTCACAATCCGGCAATGGCCCGCCATACATCATTCTATTCTCTGGCCAAGGGCGTTGCCTGTACACTCTCCGAAATCTGCAACGTCGCAAACGACACAAATCGGCCTTTTACCGGCTAGTTCTGCTTTCCTAGGTCCGGCCCGGCAGCTTTGCAGACAGAATGAAAAACGGCTGCCGGGTTCAGGCCGTAAAAACGGATTGGCAAGACCCGACTGATTTCGATCCGCTGTGGTAGGACCGACAGCGAATTTCGTCGCTGTCGGTCCTACGCATCAGAATTTCTTGCGGATCGTTCCAAACACCTGACGCGGCGAACCGGCCTGCATCGTATTGTTTAGCGACGTCGCATTATTGAAGAACTGGCCGGAGCCCAGAGCGGCGATATAGTTCTTGTTGAGCAGGTTCACCGCATTCAACTGAAGCTCGACCCCGCCCAACACGCCGCCCGCCGGGAAGCGATAGCCGAGTGCGGCGTCGAACAGGACATAACCCTTGACTTTCAAGTCGCCGGTATAGGTCAGGTTGCGGTTGGACGTATAGGCACCCGACAGGTTGCCGAAGACGACGCCGTCGTCATAATTGATTTCGCCCTTGGCCAGATGCGCAGGCGTATCGACGGTGCGGACGCCCTTGGTCGGCACCGATGCGGTGCCGTTGACGGTGTCGTCGTCATAAGTGCTGTCATTATAGGAATAGGACCCGATCAAAGACAAAGCGGGCGTCACGCGATAGGTCGCGCCGATTTCAATGCCCCGGCTGGTGACGCTGCCCACATTTTGCAGGATGCTGGGGTTGCCCAGGATGTTCGCGCCGCTGAACGCCGCCAGCAGGCGGTTTTCGAACTTCACGTCATAGAGGGTCACGACACCACGCAGCTTGCCAGCGTCGAAGCGCCAGCCTGCCTCCATTGTGCGCGAGGTTTCGGGCTTCAGCGTGCCACGGATCGCTTCGAACCCGACCTGGGTCGTGCCGAAGGGACCACGGAAGGAGCTGATATAGGCGCGCATATTCTCCGCATAATTGGCGAAGAATTCCTGACGCCCGGCCTTGTAAGTTGCGCCGATCTGCGGCTGGAACCAGTCCTTCGCGGCGATCTTGCCATTGATGAAAGGCGTGCCGGCATTGGTCGTGATGCCATTTTCCACACGCGCGCCCTTGAACCCGCCCGCGATGGTCAGCGCATCGCTCAGTTGCCAGCTGTCGCTGACATGGAACTGGTTGGTGACGGTGGTCAGATCGGTCAGGAAGTCGCTGGCGAACGGGTTTTGCAGGAAATCAGTGACGTCGGGCCGGTTGGTCTGGCTGACGGCATAATAGTTGCGATCGGTGATCGCGTCGTTATCCTCGTACCAATAGCCGATCTGGATCGTGTGGTTGCCAAGGCGTGCGGTGGCATTGGCGATGCCGCCGTCGCGATTGATGCCATATTCGGTGGTCCGCACGGACAGCGGGAAGCCGTCCGGGCTGAACTTGGCAGGCGTATAGATGCCGCCACTACCCTTGTCATAATGATGATAATAGGTAGCGGAGACATCGAGCCATTCGCTGACCGATACGTCCAGCGTCACCGCGCCCAACACGTCCTCACGCACGCCGCCGCTGTCATAATAGGTGTCGTTGACATTGGTGTATGGCGCAGGAAAATTGGTACCCGCCGTAGGGAAGGGTAAAGCGCGCCCGGCAGCGGCCGCCGTCTTATTGGCGTTGACCTGCGACAGTAGTACCGCTGTATCGAAGTCGGGCGCCAGGAAGTCGAGATCATAGCCGATCCGGTCCAGTGTCGCGGGCGACAGGTCCGCATAATTGCGTTCCTTGTGCAGCGAATAATTGACCCAGCCGGTCAGCGTCGCATCGCCGATCTTCTGCACGACCTTGCCATTGACCTTGCGGTCCGTCTGCTCGCCGAAGCCCTTCCATTTGTCCGCGTCGTGATAGACCCCCGACAGGGAAATGAGCGTGCCACTCGGCAGTTCGCCGCTTTCCAAACGGGCGTAGATGTGCGCCGTGTCGTACATACCGTAAGTAACCGCGATTTCCCCGCCCATCTCCTGCGACGGCGAACGCGACACGAACTCCAGATTGCCGCCCAGATTGCTGGTAGACGCGATGCCCAGAGCGCCTGCGCCCTGCGACACATCGACCCGCGCGATATTTTCCGCAGCAATCGCCCGGCTGACATGCAGGCCGTTATGGCCGTTGTAGAACATGTCGCCCAACGGCACGCCGTCGAGCGTATAACCCATTTGGCTCTGGTTGAAGCCACGGACAGACAGGCGAGTGCCCAGTTCGTAGGACCCGAACGGATCGGAGCTTTGCAGCGCGACGCCGGGCAAGCGGGCAATGGCCTTCAACGGCGAACTGCCCGGTGCGAGTATCTCGATCGCCTTGGCCGATACCGTCTGTTCCTGGCGGACCTTGCCCTGGCCATAGACGACGATCTCGGTTCCACCTTGCGTCGCGCTGCCCTCTGCCGGGGCGGCTACGGGCGCATTGCCCTCTCCTGTAGCCGTCTGCGCCTGTACCGCCGCTGCGTTCAGCAGCAGGATGCAGGTCGCGGACGTCCGCAGAACTGTCCTGAACTTCATGGTAATTTCCCCCCGATCTGGATGATCGGTGGTGCGCCGCTACGCGCAATAAGCGACAATGACGCTACGCTTTGATGGCATTTTGAAGACAAATCCATCAGGTGTCATGCAGCAGTCATGAAGCGCACCTAGGCGCTGACATCATGTTGCCCCTCCCTCTTATTTGGCATCGCCGAGCACTGGTGCAGGCGATGGCGGCCTTAGCGGTAGTCCCCGTTTTGCCAGTCGATGCGGGCGCTCGTGCGGTGACTGATCCGTTTGCATTGGGAGTGGCGTCGGGCGATCCGGGGCTGGACGGCTTCGTCTTATGGACCCGACTGATCGGCGCCGATTTCCAACCGCTGCTCGCCCATGCGGTGGCGATATCGTATGATATCGCCACCGACGCCATGTTTCGCAAGATCATTCGCACCGGGCGGACGGTCGCCCACCCCGAACATGCGCATGCGGTGCATGTCGAAGCGACAGGTCTGCCGTCCGGTCGCCCCTATTGGTATCGATTTCACGCGCTGGGCGCCACCAGCCCCGTCGGCCGCGCAGTCACCGTGCCGCGCAGTGCCGACCGGCTGCGTATCGCCCTGACATCCTGCCAACATTGGGAACAGGCGCAGTTTGGCGTCTATCGCGACCTGGTGGCGGTGCAGCCCGACATCATTCTGCAGGTCGGCGACTATATTTACGAACAAAGCTATGCCGGACAGCCTAAAGTGCGCGAATTCGGTGCGCCCGAACCCAAAGATCTTGCAGGCTATCGGCAGCGCCACGCGCTCTACAAGACAGACCCGCATTTGCAGGCTGCGCATCGCGCCGCGCCGTGGATCGTGACGTGGGACGATCATGAGGTGCTGAACGATTATGCCAATCTGGCCAATCGCGATGCCTTGCCTCCGGAAATATTCGCGCTGCGCCGCGCCGCTGCCTACCAGGCCTATTTCGAACATATGCCAATTCGGCCTAGCCTATGGCTGGGCCGCGCTGCGCCGCGCCTGTACCGCGCCGTGGATTGGGCAGATCTGATGTCCCTGTCAGTACTCGACACGCGGCAGTATCGCAGTGCGCCGCCATGCGCCGCGCCAAACCTGGCGCGCAATATCGTAATCAGCGATTGTGCAGAGGCGCGCGCGCCGGAACGCACGATCCTGGGTGCGGCGCAGGAAAAATGGCTGGCCGGACGGCTGGCAAGCGAGCGGTGTCCCTGGACGCTTATTGCGCAGCAGGTCTTCTTCGCGCCTTTATGTCTGGATGAAGCGTGCACCAGCAGTTTCAGCGATCAGTGGGACGGTTATGCCGCCAATCGCGATCGGGTGCTAACTGGCCTAGCCCAGCCTGCCGTGCGCAACCCCGTGGTGTTGAGCGGCGATGTCCATAGCTTCTGGGTGAATGATCTGAACGATGTGGATGGTAAGGCTGTCGGCACCGAAATCGTCACGTCCGCTCTCGCTGCCGCGTCTCCGCCACCGGGCCGGTTCAACGACGTAAAGACCAATAATCCTCACATCCGCCTCAGCGATGTCGATCATGCCGGCTATGTTCTGATCGATATCAGCGCAAGCGTCTTGACCGCAGATTTCCGGGCAATCGCAGATCGCACAAAAGCAGACAGTCCTGTATCTTCGGTAGCGCAGTTCACCATCGAAACAGATCGCCGGGCATTGCAAAATCTATAGGTGGGTCAATCTGGTCGGGTCGAGCAAAATGAGCGCACTCCGCTTGACCACCGGATGCATTTGCTCAATCCTGCGCGGGTGAACGAAGTCATCGTCGATCCAGCCCCTTCCCGTTCCGGCCCCTCTGTGGTGCTCCCGGCGCGGCCTGAAGCGATCCGTCTCGATGCCGCGACGACGGCGGTCATCGTCGTGGATATGCAGAACGCCTATGCCAGCGAGGGCGGCTATGTGGACGAGGCTGGCTTCGATATTGGCCCGGCGGCTGGTGTGATTCCAAAGATTGCCGAAGTCGTCGATACGGCGCGCGCAGCGGGCATGCCGGTGGTGTTCCTGCAGAATGGCTGGGATTCCCACTATGTCGAGGCAGGCACGCCGCTCTCGCCAAACTGGCACAAATCCAATGCGCTCAAGACCATGCGGGCGCGACCCGAACTGGCCGGTAAGTTTCTAGCGCGCGGTGGATGGGACTATGACCTTGTGGATCGCTTGCATGTGCAGGAGGGCGACCTGCGCGTGCACAAGCCGCGCTATTCCGCCTTCTTCAACTCGCAGCTCGATTCCGTGTTACGGGCACGCGGCATCCGCACGCTGATCTTCACCGGCATCGCCACCAATGTCTGTGTCGAATCGACCTTGCGCGACGGCTTCCACCTCGAATATTTCGGCGTGCTGCTGGAGGACGCCGTGCATCATCTGGGGCCGGACTTTATCCGCGAAGCCAGCCTCTACAATGTCGAGACATTCTTCGGCTGGGTAAGCAGTGTCGCCGATTTCCGCACCGCTGTCGGCCAACTGCCAAAGAAGGAGGCCTGATGCCTTTCGAACCGATCAATCCGCCGCAGTTCCCCAAGCCCATCGCTCCCTATTCAGCCGGTGCCAAGGCGGGCGACACGGTGTACGTCTCTGGCGTGCTGGCGCTGGGAGAGGGCGGCATGGTGCTGCATATCGGCGACGCCGCCGCGCAGACGCGCCATGTGCTGGACGTCATCAAGACCACGATCGAGGCCGCGGGCGGCACGATGGCGGACATCGCCATGAACCACATCTTCCTGACCGACCTCAATGACTATGCCGCCTTCAATGCGGTCTATGCCGAATATTTTCCGGGTGACAAACCTGCGCGCTACTGCATCAAGTGCGAACTGGTGAAGCCGGACTGTCTGG
This sequence comes from Sphingobium psychrophilum, assembly GCF_012927105.1. Lineage (GTDB taxonomy): Bacteria > Pseudomonadota > Alphaproteobacteria > Sphingomonadales > Sphingomonadaceae > Sphingobium > Sphingobium psychrophilum. The sequence goes on from NZ_JABBFV010000001.1 coordinate 119,547, forward strand.
TGGAGATCGCCTCGGTCGCCCATCTTGGCTAAGGCGGCAGGGCTTTACTACGAAATCCATGGCAGCGCTGATGCGCCACCGCTGATATTGTCGAGCGGCCTTGGCGGTTCGGCGACCTACTGGGTGCCGAACCTGCCGGCGCTGGCTGCGCATTTCCGCGTCATCGCCTATGACCATCGCGGCACCGGCCGCAGCGACTGCGCGCTTGCCGACACCCTATCTGTCGAGGACATGGCAAGCGACATGATCGCGCTGATGGATGCCATCGGCATCGTGCGCGTCCATTGCATCGGTCATGCGCTGGGCGGGGCCATCGGCGTCGAAACGGCCATCCGCACAGGGCGGATCGACCGGCTGGTCGTCGTCAACGGCTGGCGCTCGCTCTCCCCCCACACGCGGCGCTGTTTCGCCGCCCGCCTCGCATTGCTGCACGGCGCTGGCGAGCGGGCCTTTCTCGAAGCACAGCCGCTTTTCCTCTATCCGCCCGACTGGATCGCTGCCCACGACGAAGATCTGATGGCTGACCTCGAACACCATCTTGCGGCTTTTCCGGGCGTCGAGACGACGGCCAGGCGCATCGCCGCCGTGCAGACCTACACACCCGATCCGGCGGGGCTGGCGGCGCTGGAAAATCTGCTAGTCATCGCCACCCGTGACGACTTTCTCGTGCCGTTCGCCACCGCGCTCGATCTCGCCAAGCCGGTTACGCACGCCCGGACCGCCACGTGCGATTGGGGCGGTCATGCCTGCAACGTGACCGATCCCGACAATTTCAACCGCGTCGTTCTCGCATTCCTCAGGAGTTGAAGTCCATGCAGGTCGGCGTTTTCATTCCCATCAACAATAATGGCTGGCTAATCAGCGAAAGCGCGCCGCAATATATGCCGAGCTTCGATCTCAACAAGGAGATCGCGCTGCGCGCCGAGAAATACGGGCTCGATTTCCTGCTATCGATGATCAAACTGCGCGGTTTTGGTGGCAAGACGCAGTTTTGGGAATATGGCCTTGAAAGCTTCACGCTGATGGCGGGCCTTGCTGCGGTGACGGAGAAGATCAAGATCTTCGCCACCTGCCCCACGCTGATCATTCCGCCCGCCTTCGCCGCGCGCATGGCCAATACCATCGACAGCATCAGTCATGGCCGTTTCGGGCTGAACCTGATTACCGGCTGGCAGCCGCCCGAATATACCCAGATGGGCCTGTGGCCAGGCGACGAGCATTTTCGCAATCGCTACGACGTGCTGGATGAATATGCACATGTGCTGCGCGAGTTGTGGGAGACCGGGCGCTCGGACTTCAAGGGCCAATATTATCAAATGGACGATTGCCTTGTCCGGCCGCAACCGCAAGCGGACATGAAGATCATCTGCGCGGGATCGTCCGACGCGGGACTGGCCTTCTCGGCCAAGTGGGCGGACTATGCCTTCTGCCTTGGCAAGGGCGTGAACACGCCGACCGCTTTTGCTTCCAATAACGACCGGCTGGCGAAGTTCACCGCACAGACCGGCCGCGACGTCTCGGTCTTCGTCCTGGTCATGGTGATCGCCGCTGAGACAGACGAGGAAGCCATGGCCAAATGGCGGCGCTATAATGACGGCGTCGATCTCGAAGCCATCGCATGGCTGGCCGATCAGGGTGCAAGGGACACGGTCAACACCGACACCAACGTCCGCCAACTCGCCGCGCCGGAAGGGGCCGTGAACATCAACATGGGCACACTGGTCGGCAGTTACAAAAGCGTGGCGCGCATGCTCGACGACATGGCCGAAGTGCCGAACACCGGTGGCGTGCTACTGACCTTCGACAATTTCATAGAAGGCGTAGAAGCGTTCGGAACACGCATACAGCCGCTAATGAAGAGCCGGGCCGGCATATCGCAACTTTGAGCGGGTTTCTAAATGGAACTTGGCGTTCCACATGCTTTGATGCCGCCGCATTCGGCAACAGGTTCTGTCGGGCCAAAAAAATGGCGCGTCGCCGCCGCTTCCGAAGCCGACCGTTTAGACGATACATCTCAATTCCCAAGTCCAGACGATCCGCTTTATGCCGCGATCTCTCTGCATCAGTGATCACGTCGGTTTGTTATGCATTTCTATAAAGGAACGGGAATTTTCACGCTAATGGAGCCCCAGTGATACAGCATCCCCGGACGCTGCGGCGAGGTCTGCGCCAGCGACGATGCGCCGCAGCCGCATGTCGAGTAAGGACAAGGCGACATTGGCGGCACTTTCCTCCCGCGTATTCACCAGGAACAGGTCGCTTGCGCCCATGTCGAATCGGCGGCGTTCCGCCACGGCCATGTCATCGGCGCGCTGCTTTTCCTGTTCGGACAGGCCGATGAGGCGCGCGGTTGCGTCGAGCGTGATGGCGATGCCGTCTATTTCGGCGCGAATCTGTTCGTCCAGCCACTGCGCGCGGGTACGGTTGGCGTCCAGTTCTGCTTGGCTCTGCATCAGCTTGCCGCGCGCGGTGCGCTGTTCGAGCGGAACGGAGAATTTGACGCCGAGCCGGACATCATTGCCGCTGCGCGAGACCCCGCCCGGCCCGATGTCGCCAATGTCGCGCGCCACCTCCATTTGCAGATCAAGACGCGGCAGCAGCGCGTTGCGATCCAGCGCCAGCCGATCCTGCACTAGCCGCTGCCGCAATTGCGCGACCATCAGGTCTGGCCGCTGCACCGAGTCCGGGCGCGCCGTCGCCAAAGGTTCGGGCAGCGACTGCGGCAGTTGGTCCGGGCGCGGGATGGTCGGTCGGCCCTCCGCATCGCGCCAGTAGAGCGACAGGCTGTTGGCGGCGGCGGCAAGCGCCTGTTGCGATTGCACCACCATCGCCTCGCGGCGGAGCAATTGCTGCTCATTTTCGGTCAGGATGATGCGGGGACGCAACCCTGCCTCGAACGTGCGTTGCAGACCGCGCTGCCGTTCCTGCGACAGCGACAGGAGGCGCTGGTAGATGGCCAGGCGCTGGCCTGCCGCGACCCACGAGAGATAGGCGTCAAGCGCCTTGCGCTGCACGCCGATGGCGACCATCTGCCGTTCTGCATCGCCGATCGCCTGATCGGCTTGCGCACTGACGCGGCCGAAGCGCCGCTCGTCGATCATGCGGTCGCGCAGCAGGGCAAAGACCGCGCCTGCGCGGATTTCACCCAGGTCGTTGGTGTAATTCTTGTCCTCATAGATGGGGAAGCGTCCGTTTGAGACGCGATAGCCGCCATAGACCTGCCCGCCCCAATCCTCGATCGGGCGGGCAACCTTCGCATCGGCGTAGGTTCCGCCATAATAGCCGAGCAGCCGTGACCCTCCTTCGGCCGAAAAGACCGTGTCGAACGCGCCTTCCGCCGTCAGCCGCTTCGCATCGGCGGCGCGCGTCCTGGCCAACGCCTCCAGAATCTGCGGCGATTGCCGTGCGGAATTGGCCAGCAGCGCGTCGATGGTAAGTGTAGGCGCGTCGACCGACGCCATCTGCGGCAGGGGCGCAATGTCCTGCGCGGCGAGTGGCGGAGCGGCGACACTGGCGGCGAGCGCCAGCAGGACGCCCGCGATCCTATTTGGCATTGCCACCATCCTTGCCGCCGCCGCCGGAAGCTTGGCCATAGGCTGCGCCTGTCGATGCGCTCTGGCCGGTCGGCTGGTCGAGCGCACCAACAGGATATTGCAGCGGAAAATCGTTGAGCAGCCGCCAGAGTTCGTAGCCGGTGGACACAGTGTCCATCATCACCCAGCCGCGCACCTTGGCGCCCAACCGCACGAATGGCTCTTTTGGCCAAGGGCGCGCGCCAGACTTCTGTTCAACAAGTACGCGAAACAGGCCGTTGGGCGACGCCGACACGTCAATAGCGCGGACCTGACCATCGAACATGCCGACCGCGACCGACGGCCAGCCACTGAACTGAACGGCGGGCCAGCCTTCAAATTCCAGCCGGACGGGGCGACCAGGATAGATCAGCGGCACGTCGCGTCCATCGACATACAACTCCACCACTCGCACCGCCTGTTCAGGGGCGAAGGTGGCGATGATGTCGCCCTCTTTCACCATCGTCGCATTGTCTCCGCCCAGGATACGCAGCACGCGACCGGTGCGCGGCGCGCGCACGATCTGGACCGATTGGCGATTAATGTTGATGTCGAGCCGGTTCCGGTCGGCGAGGCTCTTGGCGACCTTGGCTCCATAATCGGCCACCTTGATCTGCGCGAGTTCCAGATCACGGCGAGGCGACAGCCCTTCGGCATAGAGTTGCTGCATCCGGCCGACATCGCGCTGCGCCACGGCCATGGCCTGCTGCGTGGCGGCGATCTCGGCATCGGCCTGCGCACGCTCCGCGCGCAGGCGGCTGAGCAGATCAGGGTCATTGTCGGCGATGCGGGCTATGGGATCGCCCTTCTTCACCATCTCGCCGTCGGTCACATACCATTGTTCGACCCGGCCGGGGACGAGTGCGGTGATATTTTGCACCCGATCGCGCGGGTCGAGCGCAATGACCTGCCCCATGCCGGTGGAGGTTTGCACCCAGGGGACAAAGAGCAGGAAGGCAATGGATGCCGCCATCCCGAAGAGCAGCATCCAGCCGAACGCGCGCGCGGGGCGGGGCGGGCGAAGGCTTGCCAGCGTCTTGAAATGGGTGATATGATCAGCGCGAAACGGCATGGTCGCCTCCCCGGACTGCGGCAAAGGCGCTGCGATCCTGCGTCAGCAACTGGTGTGTGCGGCCCAGCCAGAGCATATGGTCGAAGCCAAGCGCATCGGGCCGAACCGTAAAGACGATGATCGTACTGCCATCCCCACCATCCAGCTGACGCAGCGCCGCACGCAGTTCCCCGGATGGCAGCATGTCGAACAGGTTTGAGAGGATGAGCAGCCGGGGCCGGGCGAGAATGGCACCGGCCAGTTTTAGTCGCATCGTATCGGCCACGGACAGCGGCCAGCCGGTCGAGGAAAGAAAGCTGTCCAGCCCCTGTGGCAACCGGGCGATCCGATCGCCCAGGCCCACTGTTTCCAATGCATCGAGCACCGTGGCAGAACTGGCGGTCGGATCTGCAAGGCGCAGATAGTCGCGAATGCTGCTTTCCACGATGGTCGGGCGATCGAGGACGATGACGTCGCTGCGTAGCTGATAGATGTTGAGCGCGCTGATGTCCGCGCCGCCCAGGCTGACAATCCCTTTGTCGGGGCGATAATGGCGTTTGAGCAGACGGGCCAGCAGCCGGTCGACACCGGGGTCGGCGGCGGCGGCGACATGGGAGCCCGCAGGCACGACGAGATCGAAAGAGGCGTCGTCCCCATCGGCTGCGATCCGCACCTGCCGCAATGCCAACGCCCCGTCGCGCGGCCGTGCGCCGCCACTGTTTTCGGCTGGCATATCCTCCAATGCGATCGCCCGAAATAAGGATAGTTCCTCGACAGCGGCGACCAGATCGTAAAAGGTGTCGAGATAGGGCCCAAGCTGCGCAGCGCCATAGAAGATGCTGGACAGGATCAATTCGGCAGCGACCAGTTGGCCGATCGACAACTGCCCTTGGATGACGAGCCATCCGCCCAACGCCAGCAGCGCCGCGCTGGCGATGGCGTAGAGCAGCAGCAGGGCTACCGCTTGCGGAAAGGTTGCGCGGAAATGGGTACGGTGGGCCGCCACATAGGCGGCGGTCCGGTTTTCCGACATGTCCATGGCATAGTCCAGATGGCGGCTGGACTTGTAAAAACCGTTCGACGCGCCGACGCTTTCGAGCCAATGGGCCGCCTCATATTTGCGGTGGCTCAGCGCAATGCCGCTTTCCATCGCGTGCCGCGCCCACAGCTTCCAGATCAGCCAGACCGTAAAGATGAAGAGCAGATTGAAGCCCAGGAAAACCGGATGGTAGAAGGATGTAACGACGAAGCCGACCATCGCCTGGAAGAAAATCGAAAATCCCCCGACCAGCAGGGAAGGGATCGCTTTCTGCACGTTCATCACTTCAAAAAAGCGGTTGAACAGGTCACCGCGCCGATCGTCCTGGAAAAAGGGGTTCTGCGCGTGGACTGCCTGCAGCGTGATTTCCGCCACGATCCGCGCGAACACGCGCCGCCGGAAAATCTCCATCACATAGATGCGCATTGCACCCAGGAACGCCCATAGCAGCAGCAGCGCGAGCAGTACGCCCGCCAGTGTGAACAGGGGTGCCGGCAAGGCAGTGTTGGCGACCGAGTTGATCAGCATCTGCACCGAAATCGGCGTCGCCAGCGAGAGGAATCCAATCGCCGCGCCATATGTCAATGCCATGGTCAGAAACGGACGTTCCGGTCCAAGCGCTGCCCGCGCCCAGCCTGCAAATGTCCCCCAATCAACCCGCTCATGCCCGTCGGCAGCCATCATCGAAGTCCTACGCTAATGTACGGCGATGCGCGGAAACCCCGTGAGGCCATCGTGCGTGTTGCGGTTCTAAAAGACGATCACCAATCAAGCGGTAACGAAACGATAGCTGCCACTGGCAGCCCGGCGCATTCACTTCGCTTCTTCCAGGGTCATGTCGTTCATAGATCGCCCTTCCTGTATCTTCGTCCATTTGCAAAATGAGTTACGGCAATCCTATGGATTGATATTCCCAATGATTGACAGAGGCTTCAGGATGAGCACGCGCAACCTCGACATCGACCTGCTTCGCACCTTTGTTACTATCGCCGATCTGGGAGGTTTCACAGCGGCCGGGGCGCGATTGGGACGGACTCAATCGACCATCAGTTTGCAGATCAAGCGTCTGGAGGTTCTGGTCGGCCGTACCCTGTTCGAACGGACGGCTCGGTCAGTGCGGTTGACGCCTGATGGACAGGTGCTGCTTGGTTCGGCCCGCAAGATCCTGCACATGAACGACAAAGTCATCGCGGAACTCACCGAACCGGACGTCAGCGGCGCCGTCCGGCTGGGCGTGCCGGAAGACTTCGCTACCGCGCATCTTCCCGATATCCTTGCCCTGTTCACGGATGCGCATCCTTTGGTCGAACTGGAAGTCACATGCGACCTGACACTTAACCTGCTTGATCGTTTCCACGCCGGTGCGTTCGATTTGGTCCTCGTCAAGCGCGAGCCGGCAGCCGCGCCTCAGGGCGTGCGCGTCTGGCGCGAGCCACTAGTGTGGGTAGCCCGCGACCAGGAGGCGGTCGGCGGGAACGAGGTGATTCCGCTCGTCGTTTCGCCTGAGCCATGCGTGTATCGCAAGCGCGCAACGGACGCGCTGGATGCGAGCGGCAGGACCTGGCGCATCGCGTACACCTCCACCAGCCTTGCGGGCGCGCAGGCTGCGGTAAAGGCGGGTCTGGGCATCTCGGTTCTGCCCAGAAAGATGGTGCCTGCGTTTCTCGTTCCTATAACGACAGCGCAATGGTTGCCAAAATTGCCGGATACCGAAATTGCCTTGATTGAAGGGCGTTCAATCTCTGACACCGGGCATTTGCTCGCCCAACATATCGTTCAGGCGCTGGAGCCTATAACCAATTAGACACATGGATAGGTGGGCAGCCAGCAATTCTGGATTCCAGCACAATCGACCCATGCCAGCCGCTCAGCTACAAAATTCTCGCCGCTTAATATAACATATTTCATGAAAGGCTGATGACAATTTCGATGCCAAACCCTGACTGCCATATAAGAATTCGCTAATTATTACCGTGTCGGCTCCCGCATAGACTGCCAGCGGCAGATCAATGCTTCGACGATATCACGCAAGATGATGCGGCCATCTGGGAAGTCATCATGATCGCTTCCCCGCGGTAAGAGTACGGCCCCTGATATTGACGCCATCAGGGCGCCAACTGCCGATTGAATGTTCGAATTCCGATGCGAACTGGGTGTCATCACGGACCTGACCGCCTGTTCGAAAAAGGCATGGATACGTGCTGCTGCGGGTGCAGTATCACGAATGGGAGCGGCATTCTGCGTGCCAGCGGTGTCGAACCAGAACAGGAACAGGCTGTTCATGCCGAAGGCGGCGATCTGGTCGCGTGAAAAATCGAAGGCCCGATCGGCAACGGCGAACAGGCGCTTTTCCGCGTCGTCATATGTGGCGAATTCCAACTCCAACTGATCAGCGAAATTGGCCAATTCGCTGTCACGGATCGCGAGAAACAGTGAATCGCGATCCGCAAAATACCGATACACCACGCCGGAGGAATAGCCGGCATAGCGGGCAATTCCACGAAGCGATATCGGTCCTGATGGCTTGGCCAGCAGCAGATGACGTCCCGCGTCAATCAATGCTTGCCGCACATGATCCTTAGCCTCTGCGCTGCGCGCCCGACGAGGCGATGCCGTGTTGCCAGCGACCAGGATATCTTGATGGCCCTTAGCATTGCTCTCCATTGCGCGCTTTCCTGTCTGATGTCGGGTGGTGAATAGCGTAATCACGGCGCATTGCCCCGCGATAAATTCGCTTGAATGAACAGTGTTACCCTATTAAGATAACGCTGTTTACATAAAGATCGCATCCGTGCTGCGGTGTGACGAATATGCATGAGGATGTTTGGTGACCGACCAGCCGAACTTGATAGATGAGCAGAATATCCGGCGCTGGATCGAAGCGACGATGGGCGATATTGTCGCCATGGATATCCTGCCGGGATGGCGCCCGGCGTGGAACGCATCGGTCCGCACGCCGGAGGGCATAATCCATATCCATATTCGCGGTGATCGGGGTGCGGGTCAGGAAACGCAGCCGTTGCGCGTAGAACATGATGTCTTGCGGTTGCTGGCGGACGAGGGCATCGCCGTGCCACATATCCATGGCTGGTGCGACAACCCCGCGGCGATTGCCATGGAGCGCATCGACGCGACGGCTTTCGCGGGCGGCGCCGACCGCGACGCAAACCTGCATCGGCTGGTCGGCGATTATATGGCGATCATGGCGTCCGTTCACCGGATCGATATAGCGAAGGCCGTAGAGATCGGATTGCCGCAACCCCAAGGCCCGCAAGCCATTGCGCTCGCCTATTTCGGCGATGCGGATCGGCATTATCAAGGGCATCGCGATGGGCCAGACCCGTTGATCGCCTTTCTGCGCAAATGGGTTCTGGGCAATCTTCCGCTGCATCGCACGCAAACGGCGCTGCTGATCGCAGACGCGCCGCAGTTTTTTCATGATGGGGACAGGATCACCCATATTTATGATCTGGAACTGGCGCATTTAGGCGACCCTATGGCGGACCTAGCATCGATCAGGGTGCGCGACATCAACGAACCGATCGGCGATTTGACGCCGTTGCTGCAACGCTATGCGGCTGAAAGCGGCAATGCGATCGACTGGGCTGCGCTTGATTTTCACACGATCGCGTCTTTCCTTGCCGTACCAATGCGGATGGAGTCGGCACTCCGCACGCAGCGCCAATTGCCTGCCTATGTCGAATATCTGTCTTGGGATCTTGGCTGTCGGCGCGCCGCGCTGGATGTGTTGGCGCAGGTGCGCGGTGTCGATCTCGTGCCTGTCACCGATCTGGCGCCTGTCGAAAAATCAACGGACATTATTTATGATAATCTGGTCGCGAGTTGCGCCGACCTGCCTGCCGCCAGCGGGCGACTGCGCGAACCCCCGGCCTTGTCGCTTGCCCGCCATGTCCGGCGTCGCGAAGCGATAGGCGACGAAATCGCGCGCCGCGACCGATTGGAAGCAGAACGATTATTGGGCCAGCGTTTCGAAAGCGCCGCGGCGGTGGAAACGGCGCTGGAGCGTTATGTGCTGGACGCCGGGCCAGACGAGGATGCCGACCTGATAGGCCTATTCCATCGCCGCACGATGCGCGCACTGCAATTGCTGCATGGCTACCCTGGGCCGATCGTGAACAGAGTGCCCGGCCCTATCGATCGGCTGGCTTTTTCCAGCTCACATTCGACGACTGTCATGGCGCACGACTCGGCCACCCATATCTAGAAAGAGGATAGGCGCATGGAGCAGGAGCAGGCTTTCAGGGGTGAAATGCTCTACACCGGGATGCTGGAAGGCGCGCTTGTGGACCCGGATTATTCGGTGCGGGTCGACAATGTCCGATGGTCGCAGCCTGGCGAAGCAACTATCCTGTCGGATCAATTCTTCCTGGAATGGCTGATGTACCGGGAGGATGATATCGAATGCGCACGTCCAGGGCGCAACTTCGTGACGTCTCATGCCGTCATCCTCGTGCCGCCAGGGCAGGCGGTGCGGACGCGCTGGAACAGCGGCCGTCTTAGGACCATATCCTGTAGCTTTCGGTCCGAATTACTGGCCGACTATCCTCAATTGCTGTCGTTCCTCTCCAGTCTCGACGGGGACCATCAGTTCAATCTCGACAGCCCATTCCTCCAGGCCGGCCTGACCCGTATCGCTGACGAGGTCGTCACGCCGGGCCTCGACAGCGGGTTCATGGTCCGGTCGCTACTGTTCGCCATTTGCGGCGAGATACGCCGTGCGACGCTGGGGCAACCGGTGCCGCAGGAGTGCGACGGCGCCCTTTCGCCCGGCCAGATGACGATGTTGCGGCAGGTTCTGCATGAAAGCGGCAAATTGCCCACGGTGGTCGATCTGGCACAGCATTGTGGTGTGACGTCGCGTGCCTTGTCACCGCTGGTGAAGCGCGCCACGGGCGTTACCCTGCGCCATTATATCGCACGGGAGCGCCTGAACCGCGCGAAGGCGCTGCTCGACGATCAAAAACTGATGGTCAAGCAAGTCGCCTATTCCTGCGGCTTTGCCAGCGCGGCAGCGTTCACGGCCGCCTTTCGCAAGACGACGGGCATGACGCCGGTCGAGTATCGGACGCGATGCTGATCGGCTCCTTCTCCAGATTGAAAGTCACCCACAATGCTGACCGTGCATCACCTCAACGACTCCCGCGCTCAGAAGACGATATGGCTGCTCGAAGAACTGGGCTTGCCCTATGATCTGGTGCCTTATCAGCGGCATCAGGTAACGATGATGGCACCACCCGCGCTCAAGGCGCTGCATCCGGTCGGCAAGTCGCCGATGATCGAGGACGAGGGACGGATCGTCATCGAATCGGGCGCGATTACGGAGCATATCATCGAGCGGCATGGCGATGGTAGATTGGCGCCAGTGCCGGGTACGGACGCGCATGAGCGGTATAGGCAATGGCTTTATTACGCCGTGTCGTCCGGCATGAACCCGATCATGATAAAGGTCTATGCCCGCGCCTTCGGTTTGGATGGCAGCCCGATCGATGAGGCAGCCAATACCGAACTGGCGACGGCGCTGGCCTATATCGACGATGCGTTGGCCGACGCCCCCTTCCTTCTGGGCGAGGATTTTTCCGCTGCCGATATCCAGATGAGCTTCATCCCTGAAATCGCGCAGACGCTGATGCCGATCGACGCCTATCACCATATCGTGACCTGGCTGAACAGGCTGCATGGCCGTCCTGCCTTCCGGCGGAGCATCGAGCGAGGCGGCGACTATAAACTGGCGGACAAGGCGGGACTGCGGGAGCCAGTTGCATGACCAATATACTGTCGGCGACGCCGGAAGGCGGTTTCGATCTGGGACATGGGATGATGATGCCGGACGCCGCGATCCTGCGCGATGGTCGTGTAGCGGCGGACAGCTTCTGGAGCGAGGCCCGGCATGCGGCCGAGCGCGACGCGATATACCGGCGATGCTGGCTTTATATGGTGCGCGCGGAGGACCTGCCGGAACCGGGCGATTATGTTGTGCGCAATGTCGAGATTTGCGGCGTGTCGGTGCTGATCGTGCGGGGCAAGGACGACGTGCTGCGCGCCTTCCACAATGTCTGTCGCCATCGCGGAATGCCTGTCGCCGACGGCGCCTGCGGCAAGGCAGAGGCATTTCGCTGCCCCTACCATAGCTGGACCTTCGGCCTGGACGGCAGCCTGAAGGCCATCCCCAACCAGCGCCGTTTTCCGGCGTTAGATGCGGGTGATCTGGGGTTGGTGCCGATCGCGATCGACGTGTTTGCCGGGTTCGTGTTCATCAATCTCGATCCACAGCCCGGTTTGTCACTCAAGGCGTTTCTGGGTGGTATCGCGCCGCTGCTGGAGGCGACGACGCTGGCCCCCTTCACCCATCGGGACAGCCTGTCATATGACGTCGCGGCCAATTGGAAGGCGGGGCTGGATCCGCAATATGAAGGCTATCATGTCGGCACCGTCCATGCCCTGACGATCCGCGAAATATCGGTGACGCCTGCCAACCCCTTTTCCGAATTCCGCAAGATGGCCTTTGCCGGGCCGCACGCGGCAGGCTGGTCGCAGGGTAACCCGAGTTGGCGACCACGCGCCGACCGGATCGTCCAGTCCTTTGCGGTGCAGACGATGGGGGCGTTGGCAGGGCGCGTAGCGGGCGAGGGCTATCCGAGCGCAGAGACTCCGGCGTCGCTGGCGATATTTCCCAATTTCATGATCCATCCCGGCGCAGGCGGCTGGTTCACGCAGCAGCATTGGCCGCTGACGGCGCAGAGCCATCGCTGGACGGCGCATTATTATTATCATGCCCCCGTCACAGCCAGCGAACGCCTGGCGATCGCCCAGGCGACCGCATTCGGGCGGGATTCGGGGATGGAGGATTTCATGGTGATGGCGCGGCAGCAAAAGGGACTGGCGTCCGGCGCAACCGACAGCTTCTATTATGGCGAGGCTGAGATGCTTCCCCGACACCGCGCGGCGGTGATCCGATCCGTTTTGAACGGCGCGCAGGCGAACATGAGGAGCGCGGCATGAGTGCCAGCCTGCCCGCGGCCTTCGCTGATCTGGAACCGTTCGCCCATTTGTGGATCGGACTGGAGACGATGGAAAGCCGCTATCGCGCGCGTCAGGACATGCCGTTCGATGCGCTGAAGCAGTTTTATGATACTACCGCGCCCCGGCTGGCCGACATCATGGCGCATCTCGATGCGTTCGGATCGGACACCCTGCCATCGGCCGAAGCGCGGCTCTATCGCATGGTGCTGGGGCTGGTAGAGGCGGCGCAGGCGGTGGAGTTTTTCGCGAGTGCCCGACTGCCCGGTGCGCCCTATCCGCACGATGTCGCGGTGGGCGGCCAGGCGGCGCTGTCAGACTGAGGATACAGGCGCGGTCCGGCTGGCAGCAATCAGAATGAGCGCCGCCACAACCTCCGATCCGATCGAAGCCGCGAGGATCGGCGCATAGCCGTCCATCGCGATGGAAATGATCCGTGCGGCCACGAAGCCTGCAAAGATTACGCCAACGGCGAGCAAAAGGGGTTGCCGAAAACGAGGCGTTCCAAGACCGTAGAGGATAAGTCCCCCCATGGCCCAGAAGGAGCCAGCGTAAATTGCACGCGCTTCGTTCAGGCCAGCCACCCCGCTGGGTTGCAGCGCGGTCATGTCGGTAATGGCGGTCGTTGCGACCAGGGCGTAGATGCCGAATGCGATCAGGGCGAAACCGATCACGCCGGACAAGGAACCCAATATCTTGTTCACGCAGTTGCTCCAATTGTTTCGCGGGGTTGACGATCAGCCTTGCGGACCTGAACCGGGATGCCGTTCAGCACGGCATTGCCCGAAATGACGTCGACCATCGTGCCGGGGCTGAGGATATTGGTGTTGGCCCCGGCGTGCGCCTGGGCGATCGCGATTTGGGTCTGTGGATCGCGATGCCCCCAGCCGTGCGGCATTGACACCACGCCGGGGCGGATGTCGTCGTCAATCTCCAGCGGGACATGGATTTCGCCCGATGCAGAGGTCAGCGCGACCAGATCGCCGTTGACCAGCCCATGAGCGGCGGCGTCGATGCTGTGCATTTGCAGGGTGCAGCGATCCTTGCCCTTCACCAGCGTATCGATGTTGTGCATCCAGCTATTGAGCGAGCGGAGATGGCGGCGGCTGACCAGAACGAGCGAGGGATCATTGGCGACCAGCGCCCGCTCCAGCCGGGGGAGGTCGGACAGGATGAGGGCAGGCGTGAGGTCGATCTTGCCGGACGGGGTTTCGAACCCCTCATGCGCGCGCGGGATGGCGGGCGCCACGATCAGCCCGTCGGGTTCGTCACGGAAACTGTCGAGCGTCAGGCCGTCGGCTACCATGCCGAAGCGATCGCCGAATGGGCCGGTTCGGATTGCCAGGTCCAAAATGCGATCCGGTCCACGGTGGGGCAGCGCCGCGATCGCCATGTCGGGGTCGATCCCGCGCCCGGTGGCTAGTGCGCGGAAATAGCCATCGTCCATGGCGTCCAAGTCAGCATCCGGCTGGCCAGCGATGATCGCGCCGACCCGCGCGACGACGCGCCAATGGTCGGGGCGGTCGGCGACGGGAAATACCGGTGGCGAATAATGGCCGCCGCTCGTCAGGCAGAAGACCCACGACCACATGTCATAATGCGCGCTTTCCAGCATGGACGGGCTGGGCAGGATGACATGGGCGTGGCGGGTGGTTTCGTTGAGATAATTGTCCAGGCTGACCATGCATTCCAGCAGCGGAAGCGCCTGTGCGAGCTTGTCCGAATCCGGGGCACTGAGCGCCGGGTTGGCGGCGAAGGTCAGCAGCCCCTTGATCTGGCCCGGTCCCGGCGTCGCGATCTCTTCGGCCATGCAGGAAGCGGGGAACTGGCCCAGCACGGCGGGCACGCCGCGCACCCGGCTCTTGCCCATGACGACGGGCATGTCGGCGGGCAGCGTCGCCAGCATGTCGACCAGCGGCGCGACGGGGCGGCTCCACATGCTGCCACCCTGCCGGTCCAGATTACCGGTCAGGATCGCGAGCACGTCGATCATCCAGGACGCCAGCGTCCCGAATGTCTGGGTGCAGGTGCCGATGCGGCCGTAAATGGCGGATCGTTCCGTGCGGATCAGTTCGTCGGCCAGGTTTTCAATGACGATGGCGTCAATACCACAATGATGGGCGACCCATTGGGGGCTGAAACCAGTGACGATCTCCCGCAGCGTCTCCAGCCCGTCGACCAGGCCGTCGAGGTGCCGCAACCGCACGGCGTCGCGGGCGAAGAGGACATGGGCGATGCCGAGCATGAAGGCCGCGTCGCTACCGGGCTTCAGGCCGATCCACTGGTCGGCCGATCGTGCCGTCTGGGTGCGGACGGGATCGATGACGATGACGCGGCCGCCGCGCGCGCGCAGATCCCGCATCGCGCCCATCACATCGCGATGGGAAAAGATGCTGCCCTTCGACGCGGCCGGATTGCCGCCGAAGATGACGAACAGGTCGGTATGGTCGAGGTCTGGAATGGGTATTTTCCATTCATTGCCGAACATCAGCATGGCCGACAGATTCTTGGGGTGCTGATCGACCGTGCCGGACGAATAGACCTGTTGAATGCCCGACGTCGCCAGCATCAGACCCGAATAGCGAGACAGCGTGGCGTCCTTGCCCGCCATATTGCCACCATAAGCCGCGAACGCATGGGAGCCATGGCGCTCGCGCACCCCTTCGACCAATGTCTCCAGACGATCGAACGCGGCCTCCCACGAGGCGCTTTTCCACGCGCCCCTGTCGCGTATCATCGGCGTGCGAAGCCGGTCGGGATCATGATGGAGCGCGCCCAAAGTCGTCCCTTTGGGGCAGATATGGCCTAGGCTCCACCGATCCTGCTTGTTGGGGCGGACGGTCGCCGCCCGTCCGCCCTCCACGGTTACGGTAACCCCGCACATCCCCTCGCACAGGGGGCAGGTGCGGTGCTGTACGCCATCGTGGGTCATCGTCATGCTGTCCTAGCTGCCAAATCGATAGGTGAGTTGGAGGCCGTAGGTCCGCGGATCGCCATAATAGACGGTGCTGGCCGGAAAGGAACTGAGCAGCACGGCCGGGCCGATCGGATATTGTTTATCAAACAGGTTGCGGACATAGGCCGCGATGCTGATGCCGCGCCCGCCAATGTCGCTCAACTCCAGGCGGCTGTTGACGACATCATAGCCGGGCAGTTGCTGGCCGAACTGCGCATCATAGGCCGATGTGTGATAGAGGTCGGCGTTGAAGGCGAGTTCCCCATCCATCGGGCGGATCGGCAGCACGGCGCGTAAAGCGGCTGTCCCCGAGAATTTGGGCGTGGGCAGCGTGACTTCGTTCTTGGTCAGCGTCAGCGGGCCGAACGGCTTTACATCATCGACCTTCTGATCGACATAGGCACCGCCAAAGCTGAACGTCAGCCAGGGCGCTGGCTCGATCACGAGTTCGGCCTCTATGCCGCGCACGGTCGCGTCGGATGCGTTGATGGCGAGCGAGGTCCGGGTCGGCTGATCGGGTGCCGTCGGCGGAATACCGAGCGGGCGGACGTTAAAGAATTGCAGCGCGTCCTTATATTTGGTCTGGAACGCCGAGACGTTGAAGCGGCCTTTCATGACGCCTGCGCGCCAATTGAGTTTCATACCCAGTTCGACGTCGGTGACCTGTTCCTGCTTCACCTTCTGATAAGGACGCAGGTCAGGGCAATCGATGCCGCCCAGGCACGCGCCGACGCCCCCCGTCGTGAACGGCGTTTCGAACAGCGGCGTGTTGACGTTGACGCCGCGAATGCCGCGCCGGGACGTGACATAGAGGAACAGGTCGTCGGTCGCCTGATAATCCAGCCCCACGGTCCAGGTCGCATAATCGCCCTTGTTCTTCACGATGCCGGTGCCGTCGGGCAGGCCAAGCGCGGCCTGATCGGCGCATTGCTGCTGGCTGAGCGCCCCTGCCAGGCTGTTGCCCGCGCACGCCTCTACCTTGTCCCATGTGTAGCGCGCGCCTGCGTTGGCGGTCAGCTTGTCGGTGATCTTGAATCCCACCTGCGCGAACAGGGCGAAGCTGCTGTTGGTATAATGCGACGTGCTATAATTCACCGCCGGGCCGTAAAGGTCGATGAAGCTGAACTGCTGCGGGAAATTGACGTTGGTGCCGGTGGGCTTGTCCTTGCTGTAGAAGGCGCCCGCAATCCAATTGAGGCGGCCCATGTCGCCCAGCACCTGAAACTCGTCGGTGAGGAAGGATTTATTCGCTTCGGCGCCGGTGTGATAGATGACAAGCCGTCCTTGAGGACCGATCAACTGGCGGGTGCCCTGGGTATTGACGAACTGATAATTATAGACGTCGCGATAGCCGAAAATGTTGCGGATGGTGACGTCGCCCAGTTCCAGGCTGGTGGTATTGGTGATGCCCCAGATCCGCCGATCTGCCGCGACTTTCAGGCCGCTGCCATCGTTGACCAATTCGTTCGTGACCTTGTACGGACCGTTGGCCTGTTGCTGCGCGAACAGGCTGGCGAGATCCGCTTCGTAGACAGCCGCGTCGGCTGGCGCGAATCCGAAGCCGCCGACCAATATACCCGACAGCACACCGGCATTGTAGCGATAGGGCACTTCGGCAGCGGGATTTTCCCGCGCGCGGAAATAGTCGAAGACCAGCGTGTTGGTCAGATTTTCGGTAGGCTGGAGTAGCAGCGACGCGCGAAAGCTCAACTGGTTGGTGTCGTCCAGATCGGGATTGCCGGGTGTCAGGTTCTTCGTCCGGCCGTCACGGTTGCGATACTGCGCAGCGATGCGAAGCGCCGCCACATCTTTGGCCAACGGCACGTTGAGCGCACCTTCCAGTTCCTTATAGTCCAGATTGCCATAGCCCGCCTGGATATAGCCTTCGGTATCAAAGGTGGGCTTTTTGGAATTGACCAGCACCGCGCCGCCGATGGTGTTGCGCCCGAACAATGTGCCCTGCGGACCTTTCAGCACCTGAATATTGGCAAGATCAAAAGTCGGGATATTGCCACCCTCTTTGGAGAGCGGCACATCGTTGAAATAGGCGACGATCGCGGGCACGCCTTCGCCGATCGGCAATTGGCCCAGGCCGCGCAGCGACAATGTCGGCTGGTTCTTGCCGCCCTCCTGCGAGAAACGGAATCCGGGGGTGAGCGTGGCGACATCGCTCAGATCCTGGACCGATTTCTGCTCCAGCATCTCGGCAGAGATTGCGGTGATCGATACCGGCACCGACTGAAGCGATTCCTCGCGGCGGCGGGCGGTCACGACGATATCCTGTAGTCCGCTATTTACCGAAGGCTGGTCGGCAGGCTGCTGTGCCAAGGCCGGTACGGCGGTCGCGATCAGGGTCAGTGCGCTGGTGGCAAGCACCTGGAATTTGACGGATTTCATAGCTTCATCTCCCCTTGGGCACCTTCTGTGTCGATCCATGGATCGCCTGTGGTGCTCCGGTGCAAACTAGGGCAGCCGCCGCCGGGGTACGACCGCCTTTGCTATCGCTGGTTGCAAAGACGCTATCGCTGAGCGCGCCATACCTATCTGGCCCAGACCAGTGGAAGGGATTCCACATGGATGATGTTGCTGAGATAGAAGGGCACATCGAACCCCGGTTGCACTGTAAAAGCGGGCAGGGCGGCGAGCATTTCCTGCATGGCGATCTGTAGCTCGCGCCGGGCGAGATGTGCGCCGAGGCAGCGATGCGGGCCATAGCCGAAGGTCAGATGCGACGGGCGGCGGTCGAAGCGAATCCGCGCCGGTGCCTCGAACGCTTCGGGATCGTTCGATCCCAATGGGGTCGACATCGCAACCCGGTCACCCGCGCGGATCGTGACATCGTGCAGCATCACGTCTTTGGTGCAGATGCGGAAGGTCGTGACAGCGGCATAAGCGCGCAGCAACTCCTCAATGGCTACGGTGGCACCCGCCGGATTTTGCCGCAGAGCGTCCTGATCGGCCGGATGGGTCGCCAGATGCTGGAAATGCAGGCCGATATTCGCCGACACCGTATCCAGTCCGCCGAGATACAGGTTGAAGCAGTGGCCGAACACTTCTTCAGGCGTCCATTTGCGCCCCTCATACTCCAGTTGGAGCGCGATGCTGATCAGGTCGTCGCCGGGCTTTTTGCGACGATCTTCGATGGCGTTAAGCAGATAAGCCTTCACCGCGCGCGTGCCCTTGACGCGGTCTTCCATGTCGTCGGTGTGCAACAGGGAAAATTCCCAATCGAGAAACTGCTGCATCTCTTCCTGCGGCAGGTCGAGCAGATCGAGGAAAATGGACACCGGGAAAGGGATGGCGAAATCCCGGACGAAATCGCATTCCCCCCGGGCCTTGAACTTGTCGATATATTCCCGCGCGCGCAGGCGAACCTTGCCGTCCAGTTCGCCCATCCGCTTGGGCGAAAAGACGGGATTGAGTGCATTGCGAAAGCCGGTGTGTCGGGGCGGGTCAAGTTCGGTCGGGATGATGTCCCAGCTTTCGCCGATCCCCGCGGCAAAGCCGGTATTGCCGCGTTTGCCGAAACTGTCGGTATCGGCGTAGATTTTCCGCAGGTCTTCCGCGCGCCGCACCACCCAGCCCGGCTGACGCCCAGGAAACACGTCGGTGCCGTAGAAGATCGGCGGGCCTTCATGCAGTCTGGGAATGATGTCGGTATAGGGATTGACCGTCGTCGCCCGACGCGGCGTCAGGGCAAAGGGCATGACGAGTTCGCGTGGCACATTGTCGGGAAGGTCGATCACTAGCAGCCTTTCTTGTCCAGGTTTCGATCGGGCACGCTTACTGTCCGCCGAAACGATAGCGCATACCGATCCCGACCACGCGGGGGTCACCCGCATAATCGACCGCCACGCCCAGACCACCGGTCTGGTAGAGATCGGAAAAGCGACGGCTGAGATATTTCTTCGCCGTCAGGTTGCGGCCATAGACATAGAGTTCGATATTCGGATCTTTGAGCTGATAGGCGATGCGGCCGTTGAGCAGGCCGTATCCTGCCGTTTCACCTAACGCATTTTCCTGCGCATAGGCGGCCTTGACCGCAGCGGTCTGCTGGTCCGAGGCCACCACCGGATTGAAATGCTGCTTGCCGACATAGGCGTAATTGACGTGCAGGATCAGGTCGCCGGTCGACAGGGCGATGGTCTGCGTCGCGCCGATGCTAAACTGGATCTTGGGCAGTTGCGTCAGCGCACGACCGCTGAGGTCAACCGTGCAGTCGTAACGCGGGACGCCAGCGGCTGTCGGCGGCGCGGCGGCGCATCCTGTCAGCGGCGTGGCGCTGGTGATCCGCTGCACTTCGGAAATGCTCCCGGCCTTATATTTGCCGTTGAGCAGCGAGAGATTGCCCGAAATTTCCATGCCCGACCATGGTGCCGCCACGACCTCGAACTCTGCCCCCCAGACGCGGGTATCGCCGTTATTCTGGGTATATTGGGTGACGCCCACGCCAGGTGCAACGGCATTGACGATCACCTGCGCATTGCTTTTCCAGGTGTGGAACAGCGCGACGTTGGTGCGCAGCCGATTATCGAGCCAGCTCGCCTTGATGCCGCCTTCCACGTCCTTGACCTTCTCGGGCGAGAAGGCGGGGAGCGACCCGGCGCGTATATTGAAGCCGCCTGCCTTGGCCGCGCCGCGCGTGGCCACGTAGAGGAAGATGTCCTCGCTCGCCTGCCAGTCCAGACCCAGGTTCCAGGCGGGATAGGAGAAATTTTTCGACTGGGTCTGGTTGCACTGCGTCGCCGTGGGCGTCTGGTCTGGATTGACCAGATTGCAGTTTACGCCGAACGGCGTGCCCGCGACGGGCGCGTTAGGGGCGAGGCCGAGCACCTGCTGATTGTGCAGGACAACCTCCCGCCCGTCCCAGGTGTAGCGAAAGCCGCCCACTGCACGCACGCTGTCGGTCAGATTATAATAGAGCTGCGCATAGGCACCCTTGGTCGTATTCTTCGCGTCGCCGAAGCTGTTGCGGATCAACCCGCCGAAAATCTGCGATCGGGAATATTCAAAGCCTGTTTCGCGCGAGGCATAGCCGCCTAGAATATAGCTCAGCTTATCCGTGATGTTGCCGGATAGCTGGAGCTCCTGCGAATAGGATTCCGAATGCGCGCCGCCGAACACGGCAAGGACGGGGGATGGCGATCCATCGAGGTCGATCAGACCGTCGGAATCCGAATAGCGATAAGCGGTGATCGATTTGAGCTTATGTTCGCCGATGTCGATGTTGACGACACCGGAAAAGCCATAGGCAACCAGCTTGTCGAACGGCAACTGGCTGTATTTCGCCTGGATGTCGGCAGGCAACGTGGCGAAGGTCGGGTTGGTCGTGGGCCGCACAAGCCCACCTGCATAGGTCGTGTACCAATTGTCCTTGGTGTGAATGGCGCTGGCCAGTCCGGGTGCAAAGGCTGCCAACGGCCCCTGAAACGACAGCGGGTTGAACCCGGCGGTCTGGGCAAGCTGGCCCATGTCTGTGATCCTGTTGTAATCGCCGCTCAGGGTAACGTCGAATCCGTCCCTTTCATATTTCAGCTTGCCGCGCAGGAAGTGGCTTTTCTGATCGCCCACGTCGCGGTTCAGCCGGGCATTGTCGCCATAGCCGTTGCGATCATGGAAATCATAGACAACACGCGCGGCCAGGCCCTCTGCGAGCGGCACGTTCAAAACGGCTTCGACATCCCGATAGGCATAGTTGCCGACTTCGCCCTTCAGGCTGCCTTCCAGCCGATCGACAGGATCCTTGGACAGAATGTTGATCGCGCCGCCCGTCGTGTTGCGACCAAACAGCGTGCCCTGCGGACCACGCAGCACTTCGAGCCGCTGGAGATCGTGCAGATCGGTCAGGCCCTGCGAAGGCCGGGCTATATAAACGCCGTCGATATAGGTCGCGACCGCCGGATCGTTGGCGATCAGCGGCTGGAGATTGCCCTGGCCGCGGATCGACACGAATGCGAAGCCGGACGTGGAGGCAGAGCCGGTCGATATGACGACGCTGGGTGCGACACGCTGCACGTCCTGAACGCTGACGATCTGCGCGCGCTGGATCGCGACATCGCCCAATGCCGTGACGGCCAGCGGGGTGGTTTGCAGGCTTTCCTCGGTCCGCCGCGCGGTGACCACGATATCCTGAATGCCGCCGGACTGTTCCTGAGCCGCTTCCTGTGGTGCGACTTGCGCCCGCGCGGGCTGAGCCATCGCGACAGGCAGGCCCGACAGCATCGTCGCCACCATCAGTTTGGACGTTATCATCACTCTCTCCCACATATCTTTATTGTTGGCGGACAGGCGACATTTTGATGGGACGACAACCTACCTTAGGAAAGGGTGGCACGGTTCATCGATAGTGAAACGCGGGTCGGCGATAGCCGCGCCGCTTCCGCGTCACATGATTGTTGCGAAACGATAGCCTATTGCATTCCGGCGATAGCCTGTCGCCTTGCCCGCGGTTTCTCCCATGGTCAGAGATCGTTCCAGCAATCAGAAGAGCGGCTGCGGGCCGCTAAAAAGGACATGCACATGGCAACGCTAGACGCAGGCCGGATCGAAGCATTTCTCCGGCATCAACTTGATATGTTCAATCAGGGTCGGCGTGACGACTTCATCGCCGCCTACCGTGACATCGCGCCAGGCGGGCTGCTGATCGATGACCCGGTGGGCAGCGATCGTCAGGAGGGGCTGCACCTGATCGGGGAATTGTTCGACCGCTATGTCGGCTGGAAGCTGACATTTGTCGAACTGATCGTGAACGGGCATGAGGCCGCAGCCTGCGTACGGAACGAAGGCATGGTGAAAGGCCATCCCGTCACAGTGCACAGCCTTGAGACATATCATTTCGGCGAGGACGGCACCTTCCTGGCCCGCTATTTCCATCCGGCGATGTCGGCATGACCGCCGCGGACCGATTCGCGATACACAGGGACAAGATAGAACTGACCGCGACCGGCGCTCTGTCGGTCGAGACTGTCCTGAATGTCCGCCATTGGAACGACCGGTTGTTCAGCTTTTCGGTGACACGCCCGGCGAGCTTTCGGTTTCGATCCGGCGAGTTTGTCATGATCGGACTGGCGGGCGAGGGTGGCAAGCCGCTGTTGCGCGCCTATTCGGTGGCCAGCCCTGCCTATGCCGAGGAGCTGGAATTCCTGTCGATCAAGGTGGAGGACGGCCCCCTGACGTCGCGATTGCAGAATATCCGGCCCGGTGACCAGATATATCTTGGGCGCAAACCCACGGGTACATTGGTGACTGACGCGCTGTTGCCCGGCAACCGGCTGTTGCTGCTGTCAAGCGGCACCGGGCTGGCGCCGTTCCTCAGCCTGATCCGCGACCCCGACGTCTATGAACGCTATGACCGCGTGATCGTCGTCCACAGCGTCAGGCAGGCAAGCGACCTGGCATTTCGTGCGGAGCTGGAATCCGGCCTGCGGGATGATCCGCTGGTATCGGAACCGGCAATGGCGCAACTATCCTATCTGCCCACGGTCACGCGCGAAGCCTTTACCTGCAACGCGCGCATCACAACGATGATCGAAGATGGCAGCCTGTTCGCGCAGGCTGGACTGAGTGGTGCGCCGCTCTCGGTCCAGACCGATCGCATCATGCTATGTGGCGGCCTGGCCATGATCAAGGATATCGCTCACCTGCTGGATGCGCGGGGCTTTATCGAAGGCTCCAACGCGAAGCCGGGCGATTATGTGATCGAAAGAGCCTTTGTCGGTTAAAAATGGCGGGATGCTGGTGACTTGCCATTTTCATAGATGGGCTTCAGATCGGCGCGGCCTCGGCTCGCCGGGCGTCAGCGGAAAGTGCATTGGCCAATCTATAACCAGGGATCACACCCTGCGCGACGTCAACCACAACGACCTGGACGGTAAGTTTCGGCCTATCGACGGCAGCTTTGGTTTCAGGCAGGCTTCAAAGCCGACAGTCGAAAAGTCCCAGAACCAGTCATTCTTTGGAGGCTCACCACGCAATTCGGAACGGACTAGCTCACCTGCGGTCGTGCACGAGGGAGACGGCATCATCGCGCGACGCATACTCATCACGGGAGCCAGTATAGCCGGTCGTTCCGTAGCTTATTGGCTTGACCGCCAAGGCCATAACGTCACCGTCGTCGAGCGCAATCCGGCTTTCCGCGGCGTCGGCCGCGAAGTCATACGAAATAAGTATCGAAAAACCGGCACGTGAGGCGGGCACGGGTGGGGAAGGGACTGCCTGGGTCAATGAGAAGGGCGCACCTGTGGCGGCATTCCTCAGCGCAGACATGGCCGGCGACGGCCCGACGGCGGAAATGGAGATCTTACGAGGCGATCTCGCTCGCACCGGGTCGAGGCCGATATCCACCCAGGTCGGCACCTCACGCGCTCGATCGCGGGCGACAGACAGCGTGACCTTCGATGCGCTGTCCAATCCGATGTCGCGCCTGCGGCCATGCTTCTGAACGCGGCACCCGCAGCTTTTAGAGCCACTGGATCGGACCACCAAAAACAAGCCATCGCCATGACCGAAACGGCCCGGTCGCTCTGCGGCCTTCACACCTGTTACGGAGAGCTGTCCCATGCCCATATTCTCCCACGCTTTTTACCACACGCCAAATCGGTCACCGACGGATGCGAGAGGATGAGGTGGGACGCGAATCAGCCCGGAAGGCCCGGAAATGCTGGGCTTTTTCGGTTCGCTAGGGATATAGGAAACAAGGTCTTGGCGGAGCGGCAGGGATTCGAACCCTGGATACGCTTTTGGCGTATACTCACTTTCCAGGCGAGCGCCTTCGACCACTCGGCCACCGCTCCGCATTGCACTGGAAGTGCGGCTCCCTATCGCGCGATGTGCCGCTAGGCAAGGGCTATGGGCAGGGGATGCTTTACTTTATGCCGCAGCCGCTGTTTGATCGCGCGATGAACCGCCTCCTCGCGCTTGCGCTGTCCACCGCCATCCTCCCCACCTGTCTTGCTACCCAGGCGCTCGCCGCCGATCCGCCCGCCACGCCGGCCGCCGTAGTGGTGCAGGCGCCGGCAGGCGCGTGGCGGCCGATATCCGCGGACGAACTGCTGATCATGACTATAGAGGGCGGCAAGCGCGTGGTCATCCAGCTCGCGCCCGCCTTCTCGCCACGCCATGTCGCCAACATTGCGACGCTGGCGAAGGCGCATTGGTGGGACGGCACCAGCATCAACCGGGTGCAGGATAATTATGTCGTGCAATGGGGCGACGCGACCGAGAAGAAGCCGATGCCGCCCGGCCTGTCTCCCACCAGCCCGGCCGATTATACGCTGCCCTTGGCGACGCGCCGGCTTGCAGTAACGCCCTTGCCCTATGTCGATCCCTACGCCCCCTCGACCGGCTTCGTGGGCGGCTGGCCGGTGGCGATGGACGGCACGTCGGCCTGGCTGCCCCATTGCTATGGCTATGTCGGCGTCGGCCGCAATCTATCGCCGGACGCCGGGACGGGCGCCGAACTTTACACCGTGATCGGTCAGGCGCCACGTCAGCTCGACCGCAACATCGCCGTCGTCGGCCGCGTAATCGAGGGCATGGCGTATCTGTCCAGCCTACCGCGCGGATCGGGCGAACTGGGCTTCTACACGCCGACCGAACATCAGGTGCCGATCCTGACCGTTCGCCTCGCCAGCGAATTGTCCTTTGCCGACCGCCCGCGCTTCGAGATGATGGATACGCTGTCCTCCAGCTTCGCCGACTATCTGCGCCTGCGCGCCAACCGGAAGGATGATTTCTACGACCGGCCGGCCGGCGGCGTAGACATCTGCAATGCGCCGGTGCCGGTCAGGGCCGCGCCTTAAAACGGGAACCTTCGTCATCCCGCCTGCGCTATGATGGCGCAGAGCGGCGCGATGGCAACGTGCCCCCATTTTTGGAGAGGCGCGATGATCGTCGGCACCGTGAAGGAAATCAAGAATCACGAATATCGCGTCGGCCTGACCCCCGAAAGCGTGCATGAACTGACAGCGCACGGTCATCGCGTGCTGGTGGAGAGCGGCGCGGGCGAGGGGGTCGGTGCCAGCGACGCGCTGTACAAGAAAGCGGGGGCGGAGATTGCCGCTACCGCCGCCGACATATTCGCTACCGCCGACATGATCGTGAAGGTGAAGGAGCCGCAGTCACAGGAGCGCGCCCTGCTGCGGCCGGGCCAGATCCTTTACACCTATCTGCACCTTGCGCCCGACCCGGACCAGGCCCGCGATCTGATCGCGTCTGGCGCGACCTGCATCGCCTATGAAACCGTGACCGACGCCCATGGCGGCCTGCCGCTGCTGAAACCGATGAGCCAGGTCGCTGGTCGCATGGCGATCCAGGCCGGGGCGACGGCTCTGGAAAAGGCGCATGGTGGCCGCGGCGTGCTGCTGGGCGGGGTGCCGGGCGTGCTGCCGGCCAAAGTGGCGGTGATCGGCGGCGGCGTGGTCGGCTTCAACGCGGCGCAGATGGCGGCGGGCCTGGGCGCCGACGTCACCATCCTCGATCGCAGCCCCGAAGTGCTGGAAAAGCTCGGCATGTATTTTGAAGCGCGGGCCAAGACTCGCTTTTCCAACCGCGCGAACCTCGCCGAATGCGTGGCGGACGCCGATCTGGTGATTGGCGCGGTGCTGATCCCCGGCGCTGCCGCGCCCAAGCTGGTCACCGCCGCGATGCTGAAGACCATGAAAAAGGGCGCGGTGCTGGTCGATGTCGCGATCGATCAGGGCGGCTGCTTCGAAACCAGCCACGCCACCACCCATGCCGACCCAACCTATATTATCGACGGCATCGTCCATTATTGCGTCGCCAACATGCCCGGCGCGGTCGCGCGCACCAGTACCTATGCGCTCAACAATGTGACGTTGCCCCATGCGCTGCGCATCGCCGAACTGGGGTGGAAGGACGCATTGCGTGGCGACGCGCACCTGCGCGCGGGCCTCAACATCTGGGACGGGAAGGTCACTTATCAGGCCGTCGCGCAAGATCTGGGCCTGCCCTATACGCCCGCGGACGACGCGGTCGCCTGATGCCGCGACGTCCTTTTGTCTCTCCATCGTCTTGCACTTTAGGCCATGGCCTTGCGGGTTCGCGCCTCTCGTTCGTCTAGCGGGTCAGGGGGACATGACCACATGCCCCCCATGCAGCTTGATTTCGCCGAAGAGAGGCATGGTTTTACGTCATGGTCGATTTCCCCACTTTCCCCGCCTTGATCCGTAAAGGCGAACGCAGCAACATGTGCGCTGACCGCATCGGGCAGGAAGGGACGCGATAATGCACGGCGAACTGATGACCTGGCTTGTCCCGCTAGTTTCGATGCTGGCCGCCGGACTGGTGGCGGGCTTTGCCGCGGGCATTTTCGGCATTGGCGGCGGTTTCGTCGTCGTGCCAGCGCTGCTGGTCGTGCTGCCCCTGCTGGGCGGCACGCATGACGCGATTGCGCATGTCGCGATCGGTACGTCGGCGGCGACCATCATCGTCACCTCCATCCGCTCGCTGCTGGCCCATGCCAAGCGCGGCGCGGTGGAGTTCGAAGTGCTGCGGGCCTGGGCGCCCTGGATCGTGCTGGGCTGCGGCGTCGGCGTGATGCTCGCGGGCCATGTCGACGGCAATACGCTCAAGATGATCTTCGCCACCGGCGTCGGCCTGATGTCGCTCAATTTCCTGCTGCCCAGCATCAGTGGCAAGGTCGTCAGCGACACCATGCCATCGGGCATCGTCCGCATGGGGATCGCCGGGGGCCTTGGCACCTTTTCCTCGCTGCTCGGCATCGGCGGCGGCGTGATTGCGATCATGGTGATGACGCTCTGCGGCCGCACCATTCACCGCGCGATCGCGACGGCATCGGGCATCGGCACGCTGATCGCCATCCCCACCACCATCGGTTTCGCCATCATCGGGTTCAAGGAAGGCGGTCTGCCCTGGGGTTCGCTGGGCTATATCAATATCCCCGCGACGCTGGCGATCGCCTCCATGTCGATGCTGACCGCGCCGCTGGGCGTTGCCGCCGCGCACAGCCTGCCGGCCGGGCCGCTCAAGAAGATTTTCGGCACCTATCTGATCATCATTTCGGTCATCATGTTCCGCGCCGGCCTGCAAGGATAAACCGGCCTTTCAATTCAAGGCTGAACAAAGCCGCCGGTGACGGGCTAACAAGCTTTGTCACTGGCGGCCTTTCGCGTTATCTGCGAGCCGGGGGACATGATGGCGCAGGCAGACGCGATTTCGATATTGCTGGTGGAAGATGATGAGGCCGCGCGCGCCAACATCGCCACGATCCTCACCGACGCTGGCATGGTGGTGGAACAAGCGATCGACGGTGCCACCGGCCTAAACCGCGCGGGCGGCGGCAGCCACGACGTCATCATCCTCGATCGGATGCTGCCCCATTTGTCCGGCATCGACATTGTCACCCGGCTGCGCGTGGCCGGCGTGGGCGCGCCGGTGTTGATGCTGTCGGCGCTCGGCCGCAGCGAACATCGGGTCGAGGGGCTGGAAAGCGGCGTGGACGATTATCTCGCCAAGCCCTTCGAACCCGACGAACTGGTCGCCCGCGTCCGCGCGCTGTGGCGTCGGGCCAGTCGGCGCAGTCATGAGCCGGTGCTGCTGTTCGGCGACTTGGAATGTCATGTGAAGGCGCGCACGGCCTTTCGCCAGGGCAGGCATTTGCCGCTTTCGCCCAAGGAATTCGAACTGTTCCGCTATCTGATGGAACATGCAGGCGAAGTGGTGACGCGCGAAATGCTGCTGCGCCAGGTGTGGAAATTGAGCTTTGATCCCCAGACCAATGTCGTGGACGTCAATGTCGGCCGCCTGCGCCGGAAGCTGGAGGACGGATTCGACGGTCCGGTGCTGGAAACCGTGTGGGGCACCGGCTATCGGCTGATCGCCGCGGCGGGGGCAGGGCCAGGGACGGGTACGGGGTCGCCGAGTGCCTAGACCCGGCCTGTTTCGGTCGGTCTTTGGGCGGGTCACGCTTTCGGCGCTGCTGGTCAGCCTCTTGTCCACGCTGGCGCTGTTCCTGGTGGTCCAAAAAATCGTCGAGGATGATGGCCGGACGATGCTGGCGCGAGAGGTAGACACCGACCTGGCGGGCCTTGCCGACGTCTATCTTAGCAGCGATGAGGCGGAACTCAGGGCGCGGATCGCCGACCGGCTCGTCATGAACCGCGAGGATGGCGAACGCAGCTGGTATCTGCTGACCGATCGGGCCGGCCGCCGCCTGGCCGGCAATCTCGATCGCTGGCCGATGATCGCGTCCGAAGTGTCGGAGGCGCGCTATGTCATCTTGCCCGATGGTGACCGCATGTTCGCGCGGGCGACCCAGCTTGGCACCGGTGCCCGCCTGCTGGTGGGACGCAGCAATTATCGCGGCCAGGCGCTGCTCGCGCGGCTCGCCATGGCTTTCGCCATCGCCGGGGCAGGCATCGCGCTGCTCAGCCTGATCGCGGGTCACTTTGCCGCCCGTCGCCTGCGCGCGCGGGTGGAGGTGGTGAACGCGGCCTTCGCCGCCGTCCGCGCCGGGCGGATCGCCGCGCGCGCGCCGGGGCCGGGGAATAATGACGAACTGGCCGAACTGGCCGCCAACACCAACGCCATGCTCGACCAGGTCGAACGGCTGGTGGAGGCGCAGCGCGCCGTGTCGGACCAGACCGCGCATGAGATTCGCACCCCGCTGATGCATCTCGACACCCGCATACTCAAGGCGATGGAGGGGACGCAGGACGAAGCGCTGCTGCGCACGCTTGACCAGTCGCGTGCGGAAATCCGCGGCGTCGTGCGGCTGCTCGATTCGCTGCTCGACATTGCCGGCACCCAGGCGATGCGCGGCGACCTGCGCGGCCTGGCCGAAGTCGATTTGAGCGACATCGCCGAAAGCCTGGCCGATCTCTATGGCGCCAGCGCGGAGGATTTGGGCATCGGCTTCCATGCGCGGATCGCGCCAGGCGTGCGGGCGCGTGCCGACCCGATGCAGATGACGCGGCTCATGTCCAACCTGCTCGACAATGCCTTCAAATATGTGCCCAGCGGCGGCTCGATCGTGCTGGAACTGGCCCCCGGCCCGCATATCGTGGTGCAGGATAATGGCCCCGGGATCCCGCCCGCTGACCGGGAGCGGGTGTTCGAACGCTATGTCCGGCTTGACGGCGCGCGGGGTGGGGGGCATGGCCTTGGCCTTTCGCTCGCCAGGGCGATCGCAGAGCGACACGAATTGTCGCTGCATGTGGAGGACGCCGCGCCTGGTGCGCGGTTCGTGCTCCAGCCGGAGGATCGCGATGATTAGGCTGCTCTTGTCGGGATTGCTGCTCGCCGCCGGGCCGGCCGCGCCGGCGGCCGACATTTTGCCCGCCGATCCGGTGTTGCGGACATTGATGGAAGGCGATGTGGCGCAGGGCGATGGCAATCACGCCGCGTTGCTCGACACCGCGCAAATCCTCAAGGCGCTCGGCGCGACCCCGGCGGAGGGACAGGATGATCTGGCTGCGCGCTGGACGCAGGAGGCGCAGGATCATGGCGTCACCCGCTCGGCGCTGGGTTTCCGGGGGCGGGCGCTGGGGCCGGCCTATCGGCGCGGATCGCTCGGCGCGCGGGGCAGCATGACCGTGCGTCAGCTGTTCTTCGCCGGACAGCGCGCCCAAATCTCGGTCGCGCCTGCCCGCGGCGCAGCCAATCTGTCGATGCGGGTGCAGGGCGCGGACGGCAATACGCTCTGCGCCAAGCCGATCGGAGAAGCCCAAGCAGACTGCGCGTGGCTGCCGCTCTTCACCGATCGCTACGACATTGTGATCGAAAATGGCGGGCCTGTTCCGGCGGCCTTCTACCTGGTTGTGCGATAAGTCCGACTTTTTCGAGTTGCGCCCGCTTCGGCCCGTCGTCTCAATTCCTCGCTTCGTCCATTCTGCACATCCGTTCAGGCGAAAAAGGCCGGGGTCGGCGCGTTGTGTCCTCCATGGTTCAGATCAGAAGAGGAGAAGAACCCATGATGTACGCAAAGCTTCTCGCCTCCGCCGCCCTGCTAGGCATGGCGCCCGCCGCCGTTCTGGCGCAGGAAGGGCCGGTCAGCTATGAAGAACAGCTGGCCCAGGTCGAAACCCAACTCGTCTATCAGGCGCCGATCGCGGGCGTTCAAAATAATTACTGGTTCCATTATCAGACCGATCTTGCCGAAGCGCGCAAGGAACTGACCAGCGATCTGCGCGGCTCGTCCGATGCGGAGGATAATCGCGACGCCTGGGAGGAATATCGTGCTGAACTGGCTGATGCACGCGGCGATTACGCCAAGGAAATGGCCGAAAAGGGCTATCCGATGGGTGAGGTGCGCGTACTGACCGACAATGGCCGCTGACGCCTGATACGGGGGCGGGCAGCGCCTGCCCCCTCAATCGGCATTCGGGTCGCGGAAATTCAGCCGCCGTGTCACCGTATAGTCCAGCACGCCGACCAGCAGATAGCTGATCCATTGTTTCAGCAGGGTGAGGCCGCTGCGGCCGGACCGATGCGCCTCCAGGCTGATGGCCCGGCTCCGCTCCGCCTCACGCTCAACGAACTGGCGCACCTCTTGGGCAAATCCGGCATCCTCCACCCGCAACATCACCTCCAGGTTGATGAATAGGCTGCGCATGTCGAAATTGGCCGATCCCACATAGACGGCGTCGTCGATGACGATCAGCTTCATGTGCAGCTTGCAAGGCTGATATTCGTAAATCTCCACCCCGCGCCGCAGTAGCGGCCCATACAGCAATCGCGCGGCGGCCACGGTCGCGCCATTGTCCGACTTGGCTGGAAGGATGATGCGCGCCCCCTTGCGTCGCGCGGCGCGGGCGATGCGCTTGAGCATCCCGCGGCCTGGCGAGAAATAGGCGGCGATCATGTCGACCCGCTGCGCCTGCTCCAGATCATGTTTCACAACCTGCGCCCAGGGACTGAGCCGCCGGGTCGGCCCGCCGATCAGCCAGCGGAACGGGTCGTCAGGATGGTGGTGCAGCGAGGGATGCCATTGTCGGACCATACGTCGCAACGTGCGAAACCGATGCTTCTTGGTGGAGCCCCAGCGCCATAGCTGGCCATACCAGCGCGTCATCGCCTCCACCTGGTCGCCGACGATCAGCAGGCCGATGTCGCGCCAGCAATCGTCGGCGGGTATCCCGAAATAGCCGTCCTCGACATTGAAGCCGCCGATCATCAGCCGCTTGTCGTCGGCGATCGCCATCTTCTGATGATTGCGGATCAGATAGCGGGTGGAGCGGCTGGTCCCGAACCGCGCGAAATGCGCACCTGCTTCGATCAGCGGCACAAAAAAGTCGTCGGGCGTAGCGGCCGATCCGAACCCGTCGACCATCAGCGTCACTGTCACCCCGCGCCGCCGCGCGGCGATCAGCGCGTCGCGCACCAGCGTCCCGCTGCCATCGGCCGCGAAGATATAATAATAGAGTTTCAGGCTGTGCTGCGCGCCGTCGATCAGGGCGACCAGCGCGTCGCGCAACGCCGGGCCGTCCGCGATCAGGCGCAGATGATTGCCCTGCAGGTCCAGGCGGATATCGTCCGCAGCGGCGCAAGCGGGTGTCGGGTCGGTAGTCGCCATGGCGCCCTCATGCCTATTTTAATCGGGTTTCGCCATGGCTTTATAGCCTTCTCATTGACTCTGATTAGGACCGATGCTAGGCGCCCTGTTCACGACTTTCCTTCCGTTATTTGCAGGAGGCCCTGTTTGGCCCGCGTTACCGTCGAAGATTGCGTCGACAAGGTTACCAACCGTTTTGACCTCGTCCTTCTCGCTGCGCAGCGCGCACGGGAAATTTCCGGCGGGGCCGAGCTGACGCTCGACCGCGACCGCGACAAGAATCCGGTCGTCGCCCTGCGTGAGATCGCAGAGGAAACCGTATTGCCCGCCGATCTCCATGCTTCGGTCGTTGCGTCGCTGCAAAAGGTGCAGATTGATGACGACGATACGCCGGACGAGATCGGATCGATCGCCCAGTCGGCGGAGGCCCTGCGCCTCACCGCCGCTGCGCCGCCGCGCAACCAGAATATCGGCGGCGATTACGACGGCTGATCGCTGGACAAGTTTGGAGAGGAACGAAGGCCCGGCCTGCGTAAGCAGGACCGGGCCTCGCTTTTGGTGACGTAGAAAAAGGCGCGGGGGACGGCATGTCCCAAGCGCCTTTTGCGTTTTTAGCAGCTGCCGTTGCGGTCGATCGCCCGGCCGGCCAGCGCACCAGCGCCCGCGCCGATGATCGTACCCGGCGCACGGTCGCCGCGGGTATCGACGGCCCGGCCCAGCAGGGCACCGGCTACACCGCCGACCAACAGGCCGGTGGTGCCGCCCGACTTGCGGCAGCGATAGCGGTTGTCGTCACGATAGCTGCGACGCTGCGCATAACGGTCGCCACGATGATGATCGCTGCGATACTCGCGATGATGACCGCGACGATCATGGTCGCGGGCGTAGGAGACGGACGGTGCGACCGCGCTCAGCGATGCGGCGGCAAGAGCGATGGCCAGGGCGGCTTTGCGAATGATCATGTGACTTCTCCTCAGACCTGTATTCTTTGACTGTGATCTGGGTATCGCATGAGCCACTTGTTTCGTTCCTGAACCGGCCTGTTATGCACCGTTCAGCTATGGCGCTAAGGTGCTAAAGCGACAGCGCCTGCTGCCCGCCGCCCAGTTCCGGCAGCGCCCAATCGATCGCGCCGCGGCCCTTGGCTTCCAGAAAGGCGTTGGCCCTGGAAAAGGGCCGCGATCCCAGAAAACCGTTATGCGCGGACAGGGGGGAGGGGTGGGCGGACTTGATCACCAGATGGCGGCTTTCGTCAACGAAGCCTGCCTTGCGCTGGGCATAGGCGCCCCACAGCAGGAAGACGACCGGCTCCTCCTTCTGTGCGACGATCCGCACCACCGCGTCGGTGAACAGTTCCCAGCCCTTGCCTTGATGCGACGCGGCCCGGCCCATCTCGACCGTCAATACGCTGTTGAGCAACAACACGCCTTGCCTCGCCCAATGCTCCAAAAAGCCATGGCTCGCCCGCGCGATGCCCAGGTCCGCCTGCATCTCCTTGTAGATATTGACCAGCGACGGCGGCGTGCGCACGCCCGGCTGCACCGAAAAACACAGGCCATGCGCTTGCCCTTCGCCATGATAGGGGTCTTGCCCCAATATCACGGCCTTCACCTGGTCCAGCGGCGTCAGGTCCAGCGCGTGAAAATATTCGCTGCCCTTGGGGAAGATGCGTTTCCCCGCCGCTTTTTCTGCCCGCAGGAAATCCTTCAGCCCCTGCATATGCGGGGCGGCGAATTGGTCGGCCAGCGGCGCGCGCCAGCTTTCGTGCAGCTTGATGGTGTCGCTCATGCCGCCTGATGGCGCGGGGCGCAAAGCCCTGTCAACCTGCCTCAATCGGGGGCAAAGCCTCTTGCCTCCCGCGCGCCGATCCGCGACAGGAAAAATCATGTCGTTTGCTCGCCCCGTCAGCCTGTTCGCCGCCTTTGGCCTATTCCTTGCCCCGCTGCCCAGCGCCGATGCCTTCGGTCCGCAGCCCAAGCCGCTGGTCCAGCAGAGCGCCGAAGCGAAATTGTTGGGCGAGTTCGCCCGCTTTGCCGCCCTGTCGGACGGTTCGGTCGGGATCGCGGTGCGCGACCTGCAAACGGGTGAGACGCAGGCACTGAATGGCGACACACTGTTCCCGATGGCCAGCGCTTACAAAGTCGCGGTGGCGGGGCGCATCTTCGCGCTGGTCGATGCGGGGCAGGCGCGCCTGGACGAACAGCTTGCGCTCGACCCTGCCTTGGCGAGCGAAGGCGGCATCGCCTGGATGTTCTCCCGCCCCGGCGCGAGCCTGTCGATCGACCGGCTGCTGGAACTGATGCTGCAAAAGAGCGACAATAATGCGACCGACGTGCTGGTCGCGCGTGCGGGCGGGCCGCAGGCGATCACCGGCTTCGTGAACAAGCTGGGCGTCACCGGGCTGCGCGTCGACAGCGACACTGTGCATCTCCTCTACCGCGCCATGGGCATCCATCCGCTGGCGGGCAGCTTCCGCCAGAATGCGGACGCCGCCCGCCGCGCCGATCCGCAACTGGTCACGCGCGACATCCGCGATCTGCCCAATATGGCCTTCGCCAATGAAATACAGGATACATCGACACCCTCGGCGATGCTCGACCTGATCGCCGCCTATGAATCGGGCCGCGCGCTGTCGGCGGCCAGCACCCAGCGCCTGTTCACCATCATGGCGAATTGCGAAACGGGGAAGAAGCGCATCGTCGGCATGTTGCCACCCGGCACGGCGGTCGCGCACAAGACAGGGTCGTTGAACGGCATCGGCAATGATGCGGGCGTGGTGCGTTTGCCTGACGGCCGCCGCTTCGCCATCGCGGTCTTCGTGATGAAGGACGGCAAGGGCCATGTGGCGCGGGATCGCATCATCGCGGAGGCGGCGCGGGCGGCCTATGACTATTTCCTCTATGCTCCCGACAGGGCGCACGGTCTGGCGCATAAGACTTAACAGCCACCGGCTGTGTCGTTACGCTTGCGGTCAAAGAGAGGATGCCAGACCTATGGCCGTGACACGCATGAAGCGCTTCCGCGACTTTTGGCCCTATTATCTACAGGAACATGCACGTCCGGGCACCCGCGCGCTGCATTATGCGGGCACCAGCCTGGTGGTGGCGCTGGTCGCCGCGGCACCCTTTGCCGGGCGATGGTGGATGGCGGCCGCCCTGCCGCTGGTGGGCTATGGTTTCGCCTGGGCCGGCCACAGCCTGATCGAACGCAATCGCCCCGCCACCTTCCGCTATCCGTTCTGGTCGCTGCGCGCCGATTTCGTCATGTGGTATCGCTTCCTGACCGGCCATATGGGGCGTGACCTGGCCCGCGCCGGGGTGCGCGCCGACGGCACGGTCGATCCGGCCCTGCGCGTCTCTGCCTGATCGATTTGGCTGAGCGATCCGCTTGACCCGCCCCCGTGCTCTGCCAAAAGGGCGCGATGATAGTATCCGCGACCTTCTCGCAGCCCGACCGGGCGACCCTGGCTGAGCGCTGGCAGGCTCTGGAGGCGCGGTCGGAAGGTAGTTTCTTCCTCGGCTGGACTTGGGTTGGTGCATGGCTCGACAGCTATGGCGTCCGGCCCGATCTGCTCGCCGTCACGGACGCAGCGGGACAGGATGTGGCGCTGGCGCTGGTCGGCCATGCCATGCAGCCGCGCCTGCTGGGCGGCATTGCGACGCTCAGCCTCAACCAGTCGGGCGATCCCCAGGCCGATCGACCCTATGTCGAATATAATGGCCTGCTGACCGAAGCCGGGCGCGAAACGGAAGCCGACGCGGCCGCGATCGCTGCCCTCACGCGCCGCCGCGACTGGCGGGCGCTGACGCTCAGCGGGATCGCGCCCGATTCGCCGCTGCTCGGCCTGCCCGCGCGCCGCCGCAACCGGATCGATGTGTCGCCCGTCTATCAGGTCGATCTCGACGCTGTACGCGCAGCCGACGGCGACTATCTGTCGCTGCTCAGCACCAATACGCGCAGCCAGATCCGCCGCGCGATGAAGGATCATGGCGGCCCGCTTCCCGATGTGGCTATTGGCGGCCTGGACGACGTCACGCCCTGGCTGGAAGAAATGGCCGTACTCAACGGCGGTCGCCATGCCGACAATGCCTGGGACGACGCCGGCTTCCGCGGTTTCGTCGGCACCATCTGCGCGCGGGGTCTGTCATCGGGTGCGGTGCAACTGCTGCGTTTCACCGATGCCGGTGGCGTGGTCGGGCTGCTGGTCAATTTCGTCCATCGCGGCGTGGCGATGAACTATCAGTCCGCCTTTGCCGCGCCGCGCACCCCCAAGGACAAGCCCGGCCTGCTGTGCCATACGGCGGCGGTCGGCCATTATGCTGTGCGCGGCCTGTCCCGCTATTCGCTGCTGGCGGGCAAGGATCGCTACAAGCAGAGCCTTGCTACCTGCGAGGAATCGCTGGAATGGTGGGTGCTGGAACGGTTCAGCCCGCGCCTCGAAGCCGAAGCGCTGCTGCGCCGGTTGCTTAAGCGCCCAGCTTCCGCATGATGCGATAGACGAGGCGACGGATGCCCTGCGCCTCCGGCCGCGAGGTGACCGTGCCGACAGGCAGGCCGCGCTTGCGCAGCAGCGCGTTGAAACTATGCAACTCGCCCTCCGCCACGCTGCGTTCCGACCGCCATGTCACCGACAGGCTGACCGACACGGTCGGGCCATTCTCGACGAAGTGCGGCGCCTTCACCGGCACATGGATCGCGTCGCCCGGCGCCAGCCGCACGGCCGTACCACGCGCCTTGAACCCGTCCTGCCAGACGAGGTTGCGGTGGCCGCCGCCATGGAAATCCTCGCTCTTCTGCGCCGGCACCAGATGCTGGTCGCGCGCGGGGAAGACGGTCATCGTCTTGATGCCCATGATCTGGAGCAGGATATTATGCTCCGGGTCCATATGGAAAGGCGTGACGCTGCCAGGTGAGGAGAGAAAGATGAACGCCTCGCGATGCAGCATCGGCCCGGTCCGGTCCGCGACGATCGGGGCCAGTTCCGCCAGCGCCGCGTCCAGCAGCGCGGCATAGGCCGGGTCGCGCTCGACATTCTTCAGCACCGCCCAGCTGCCATTGCTGTCGATCGTGCGGATCGTCTCGCCCAGCGTCAGCCCGTTGGACGGCGTATCCTCCGGCCGCACGCCAAGCGGCAGCTTGCCCAGATTATATTCGACCGAGGCGGCGGGCATCCGCTCGGCCAGCGTCGCCAGCGCGTCGAGCGTCAGCAGGCCGTGGCCGACCAGTCCATGGTGCAGCTTGGTCGATTGGTCGGGATAGGCGGCGGCAAAGGCGGCGCGCGCATCGTCGGGAAAAATGGCGTCGGCGGCCGGAGCGATCGGGCTATGGGCGGTCATGCCTGTCCTTTCAGTTTTCTGGCGATCGCCTCCACTCCGTTGGCGAGTGCGAAGGCGGCGCCGCGCTGCATCCGGGCGATGCCGACGCCATGCAGGGCGATGCGATATTGCACGATGGTCCGCCGTTCCGCCCACAGGCTGTCGATCATCGGATGATCGGGGGCGGCGCAACTATCCATCCAGCCGATCGCCGGATCGGCCTGGACCGCGTTCAGATTGGCGATCTCGATCAGAACGCCCGGCGAAAAGCGGCCGAGCGTCTCGTCGAACGCGATCTTGAAGGAGAAAGCCCCTTCGCCATGGCGGAAATTGACCAGCATCGCGATCGCCCTGTCATCCAGGTCGATTCGCAGCATGTGCAGGCGTCCGGCGTCGAAGGCGGCGGCGCAGGCGGCGCGGAAGAAGGCGGCATCGGCCGGCTTGCACGCCAGCGCCGTGCCTTCCTGCCCCTTCCAGCCCGATGCCTCCAGCGCCAGGAAATCGCCGCACCATCGCGCCAGATCATCCCGTTCGGTCAGCAGGCGCGTCTCGACAGCCCCCATCTCCGCCAGCCGTTTTTGCAGGCGGCGCAATTCCTTGCGCTTCTTGGACCGGACCTGCGTTTCCCAATAGGCGTCGCCGGTCAGGTCCGACCGCAGCATGGCGCGATCATAGCGATGGATTTCCAGTCGCCCGCGCCTTTGCTCCACGCATAAGGCTTCCAGCGCCGCGGCATTGGCACCAGCGGCATCCAGCGCTTCGAGGTGTAGGAAACCGCGCGCCCAGGGCGCTGCGTCCAGCTGCGCCAGGAAGCTGCGCCACGCGGCGACTTCATGCCCCCGGCGGATGATCGGCGCGCCGAAGAAGCAATGATCGTGCATCCAGTTCGCCACGCAGCCGATCGGCAGACGGCCGTGGCGGGGCTTGCGGACGACGGGCAGCAGGCCGATCGCCCTATCGCCGTCGCGCGCCTCGATCAGGTGGATGTCTCCGTCGCCCACAAGATGATGGATCGCCGCGACCAGCATGTCGGGCGCATAGAAGGCGTTGGCCTCCGCGGTGTCGCGCGCCAGAGCCAGCCAGCGCGCCTGCTGGCTCTGCTCGATCAGGTCGCGCGACGGGAGCGCCGGATGGGATGCCATGTCCATGGCCTTCGCTTAGGTGATAAAGATTAGAGGGGGGTAAAGATCGGCGAAAGTCTGAGCGTTCCGCGCGGCTTGCGGCGGATCAGGGCTTTACAAGCCGTGGTGGATTGTCTGAGACGGGGGAGGGGACGCGCATCTGCACCCAGGCCAAGAGGGAAATGCATGACGATCCTCGTTACCGGAGCTGCCGGATTCATCGGCATGCATGTCGCCGACCGGCTTTTGGCGCAGGGCCATGCCGTGATCGGCATCGACAATATGAACGATTATTATCCGGTATCGCTGAAGCGGGACCGGATCGCCCGATTGCAGGCCGACCATGGTCGGCTCTTCACCTTCCACGAACTGGATTTCGCTGACCTTGACGCGCTGCACGCCGCGCTGGCCGACCAGGTGATCGAGTCGATCGTGCATCTGGGCGCGCAGGCGGGGGTGCGCTATTCGCTGATCAATCCCCATGCCTATGTCCGCTCCAACCTGGCAGGCCATGTCAACATGCTCGAACTGGCGCGGGAACGGCGGGTGCGGCATTTGGTTTATGCCTCCTCCTCTTCGGTCTATGGCGGCAACGACACGCTGCCCTTTCGGGTGGAGGACCGCGCCGACCACCCCGTCTCGCTCTACGCCGCGACCAAGCGCGCCGATGAACTGATGAGCGAAACCTACGCTCATCTCTTCCGCATCCCCATGACGGGCCTGCGCTTCTTCACCGTCTATGGTCCTTGGGGGCGACCCGACATGGCGATGTGGATCTTCACCTCGAAGATACTGGCGGGCGAACCGATCCCGGTGTTCAACCATGGCCGGATGCAGCGCGACTTCACCTATATAGACGACATCGTAAGCGGCATCATCGGCTGCCTCGATCATCCACCCGCCGACGATGGTGCGCCCAAAGCCGGGGGCAGTCGCGCGCCGCACCGGCTCTACAATATCGGCAATAACCAACCTGAAGAACTAATGCATCTGATCGCCGTGCTGGAAGACGCTCTGGGTCGCAAGGCCGAGATCGACTTCCAGCCGATGCAGCCTGGCGACGTGCACGCCACCTATGCAGACATCAGCGCGATCTCGCAGGATATTGGTTTCGCTCCGACAACGGGAATCGAGTCGGGCGTGCCGCGATTCGTGCAATGGTATCGTGACTATCATGCAACGCGATGACCGCATGATGCATGCGCACGTAGGAAATAGGAATTGGTTCCACGGCTTGTCGCTATATATAATCAGTTCACCTTGCCGCTATCAGGGCTGACCGCCTGTGATTGCTGCGAATTTTCTTTCGCACTTGCAAAATAGATTGCCATAAGTGCCTGAAACAGCGTAAGCCGTGCTCCCATGCTGGTTGCAAAATCAGCTAGGGGTCGCGGAACGAGGGAAAGACGACGCATCGAATACGATGGTTCGTCGCCGTTGATCCGGCCGGAGAGTTCGGCCGTGAGAAAGCGGATAAAAGGGCAAACGCGTGTCGACACCAGCTTCGAAGATCGTCCCGTTCGGCTCCGGCGGCCGTATCGTGGAGACTGCCTGCCGCAGTCTCTCGATTGCAGCTTTCGGGCTTAATGCGCTGGAGGCCAAATTTTCCGAACGGGAATTTGCCGCCACCTTCCTGCGCGTGATCGGCGTCATTATGAAAGTACGCGGCCGCGTGATCGTCACCGGCATCGGCAAGAGCGGCATCGTCGCGCGCAAGATGACCGCTACCCTCACCTCCACTGGCACACCCGCGATTTTCCTGCACCCTGCGGATGCGGGTCACGGCGATCTGGGCATGATCACCCCGGACGATGTCGTGCTGATGCTGTCCCATTCGGGCGAATCGACCGAACTCGGCCCGATCATCCATTATTGCAAGCGCTTCGCCATTCCGCTCGTGGCCATCACGGCCCAGCCCAACAGCACCGTCGCCATGGCGGCCGACATGTGCGTGGTGATGCCGGAAGTCGAAGAAGCCTGCCCCAATTCGCTCGCTCCCACGACATCGACCACGGTGCAGATGGCGCTGGGCGATGCGCTCGCCATCTCCTTGATGGAAATGCGCGGCTTTTCCGCCGACGACTTCCATAAATTCCATCCCAATGGCCGGCTCGGCGCGCAACTGGTCAAGGTGCGTGAACTGATGGCCACCGGCGACGACGTGCCGATGGTGTTGGAAGAGGCGTCGCTGCTGGACGCGACCATCGAAATGTCGCGCGCGCGCTTGGGTGGCACGGCGATCGTCGATCGCAACGGCCGGCTGATCGGTGCCTTTACGGACGGCGACCTGCGCCGCACCATAACCAGCAAGCAGAATCTGACCGAAAATGTGAGCCGCGCCATGACGTTGACGCCCTTTGCCGTCGGTCCTGACGAACTCGCGTCGGAAGCGATGCACTTGATGAACGAACGCAATATCATGCTGCTCTTCGTCTGCGACAATGGCCGCCTGATCGGGGCGGTCCATATGCACGACCTGCTCCACGCCGGCGTCGCCTGAGCCTTCTCGTCGTCATTCCCGCGCGGGCGGCGTCTTCCCGTCTGCCGCGCAAGCCGCTTCGCCTGATCGCCGGGCGGACGCTGCTGCACCGCACGATCGCCATGGCGCGGGCGGCGATCGGCACCCGCGCGGACGTCGCCTTGACCGTCGCGAGCGATGATGACGCGATCGCCGATCATGCTCGCGCCGCCGGCTGCGACGCGGTGATGACCGACAGCGCCATCGCCACCGGGTCGGGCCGCGCGCTCGCCGCGGCGCAGGCGCAGTCCTCGCCGCCACGCTTCGTCGTCAATCTCCAGGGCGACTCGCCTTTCCAGCCCGAAGGCGCGCTCGGCGCGGTGATTGCCGCGCTACAGGGTGGCGCGCCGGTCGCCACGCCGGTCATCTCGCTGGACTGGCCCGCGCTCGACGCGCTGCGCGAACATAAGACGCGCTCGCCCTTCAGCGGCACGACCTGCGCCCGTGCGCCCGATGGCCACGCGCTGTGGTTTTCCAAGACGATCATCCCGGCGATCCGCAATGAGGATAAGCTGCGCGAAACCGATCCCCGGTCGCCCGTCTGGCGGCATGTCGGCCTTTATGGCTATGCGCTGGACGCGCTGGAACGGTTCGAGGCCTGCCCGCCCACTGTGCTGGAAAATCTGGAGGGATTGGAGCAGTTGCGCCTGCTCGAACTGGGTATCCCGGTCATGACCGTCGCCGTCGATCCCCCGCGCTTCGACAGCAGCGGCATCGATACAGAGGCCGACATCAGCCGGGTTGAGGCGCTGATCGCCGTCTATGGCGATCCCACCCCGCCGCTCTGATCGCCTGCCATCATGCGCCGCATCTTCATCATCCGCCATGGCAACACCTTTGCGAGCAGCGCCGATGCTTGCCGCGTGGGCGCGCGGACCGATATCCCGCTGGTGGAGAGCGGCCACGCGCAAGCCGACCGACTGGGCCAATGGTTCGCACGCCAGGCGCTGCCGATCGATCGTCTCTTGTCCAGCCCGCTACTGCGCGCGCGTGAAACGGCCGCCGCTATCGCTGCTGCGACCGGCCATGGCGCGGATGGCACGCGCGACTGGCTGGGCGAGATCGACCATGGCCCCGACGAGGGGCGGGCGGAGGCGCAGGTACTGGCCCGCATCGGTGGGCAGGCGCTGGCCGACTGGGACGAGTGCGGCATCGCACCCGATGGCTGGATCGTGGACGCCGACGCCCGCATCGCCGCCTGGCGCGCTCTCTTCGCGGAAAGGAGAGCCGGCGTCGACCTGCTGGTCACCAGCAACGGTGCGGCGCGATTCGCGCTGATCGCCGCCAACCTTCCGATGGGCGCGCTCAAATTGCGCACCGGGGCCTTTGGGGAACTGGCCGTCGATCGCAGCGGGGCGGTCAGCCTGATTCGTTGGGACGAGCGCCCTTAATTTTACCCGCACTCTACCGTGACATGCTCCATCCGCGGCAGGGCGCGCACCCGCGCGCGCACCTTGGGCGCATCGGCGCCCGGTGCCAGGCTGATGATCGCGGCATGGGCGTGCGGCCCGATGCGCCAGACATGCAGGTCGCGGATCGTCGCGCCTTCCGCCTCCACCTGGGTGCGCACCCGCGCCATCAGCGCCGGTTCAGCCGTATCGAGCAGAATCGCTGCGGTATCCTTCATCAGGCCCCAGGCCCAGCGCGCGATCACCACCGCGCCCAATATCCCCACCGCCGGGTCCATCCACCACCAGCCCAGATAGCGCCCGGCCAGCAAAGCGCCGATCGCCAGCACCGACGTCAGCGCGTCGGTCAGCACATGCACATAGGCGGCGCGCAGATTATTGTCGGCATGGCCATGTTTGTGATCGTGGCCATCATCGTCATGATCATGGCTATGATCGTGGCCCAGCAACAGCGCGCTGATGATATTGATGATCAGGCCGACGACCGCGACCAGAGTGGCCTCGCCAAAAGCGACGTCGATCGGCTGGAACAGGCGCATGCCCGATTCGATCGCGATGAATAGCGCGGTGACGCCCAGTAGCAGCGCGGAGGCGAAGCCCGACAGGTCGCCGACCTTGCCGGTGCCGAACGTGTAGCGCGGGTTGCGCGCATGACGCTTGGCATAGCCATAGGCCGCCGCCGCCACCGC
Organism: Sphingobium psychrophilum; assembly: GCF_012927105.1. Classification (GTDB taxonomy): domain Bacteria; phylum Pseudomonadota; class Alphaproteobacteria; order Sphingomonadales; family Sphingomonadaceae; genus Sphingobium; species Sphingobium psychrophilum. The sequence goes on from NZ_JABBFV010000001.1 coordinate 162,786, forward strand.
CAGCGCCCCGGCATGGGTCGCCATGTGGAATCCGTCCGCCAGCAGCGCCATCGATCCGGTCCACCAGCCCGCGGCGATCTCCACGACCATGGTCGCGGCGGTTAGCCAGACGACCCACAAGGTCCGCTTGGCATTCTGGTCGTGCCCGGCCGACAGGTAGATATGGTCGAAATAATGGCTTTCCTCGCCATCATCGTCCTGAACAGCGGCAGGTTGGTCGGCGGGACTGTGGGCACCATGGCCGTGGTCCCCGTGAGCATGGTGATGGTCGTCGTGCATCGTCATTTCCCGTAACGGCGGATCAGCGCCAGCATTTCCTCGGTCGCGGTCTGACGCGCCTCGTCGGACAGGCCCGGCCGGGCGACATGCTCGCGCATATGCTGCTCGATCAGTTCCTCCATCAGGCTGCCCACAGCACCGCGCACCGACGCGACCAGCTGCAACGTCTCCGAACAGCCGGCATCGCCAGACAATTGCCGCTCCACGGCGGCGACCTGTCCTGCGATCCGGCGTATCCGCGCCAACAATTTATCTCGATCCGCAATAATGTGCATAGGATACCCCCCTATACTATATTTGCTTGGAAACCAAGGGTGGATCGGGATGCGTCGCTCCCCTATCACTGTCGCCATGACAAGCGATCTGGACTGCGACCTGGCGATCATCGGCGGCGGCCTTGCCGGCGGGTTGATCGCGCTCGCCTTCGCCGCGCTGCGGCCCGATGTGCGGCTGCTGCTGGTCGAACAGGGGGAGCGCCCCGGCGGTAATCATCTCTGGTCCTTCTTCGACGGCGACGTAGCGCCCGCCGATCGCTGGCTCATCGATCCCCTTGTCGCCCATCGCTGGCCCCAGGGGCATGCGGTGCGTTTTCCCGGCCATGCGCGCGATCTGGCGACGCCGTATAACAGCGTTACTACTGTCCGACTCGCTGTCGCACTCGAACGCCAATTGGGCGACCGGCTGCTGACCCGCGCGACGGCGGAAGCGGTCGAACCCCATGCCATCCGCCTGACCGACGGCCGGAAAATCGCGGCAGGGACGGTCATCGACGCCCGCGGCGCCGCGAATCTGTCGGCCTTGCGCTGCGGCTGGCAAAAGTTTGTCGGCCATGCGCTGCGCTGCGACGGCCCCCATGGCATCGACCGCCCGGTCATCATGGATGCGACGGTCGATCAGGTCGATGGCTACCGCTTCGTCTATCTGCTCCCTTGGGACGATCACACCCTCTTTATCGAGGATACCTATTACAGCGACACGCCGGACCTGGACGTGCCCACGATCGATAACCGCATCGCCGCCTATGCGCAGGCCAGGGGCTGGCGCGGCGGTGTGGTCCATCGCGAACAGGGCGTCCTGCCGGTCGTCCATGGCGGCGACTTCGATCGCTATTGGCCGAAGGACGATCCGGTCGCCCGCGCTGGGGTACGTGCCGGCCTGTTCCAGCCGATGACCGGCTACTCGCTGCCCGATGCAGTACGATTCGCGCTGTGGCTGGTGGATCAGCCGCTCAATGATCTGCCCGCGGTGACCCGCACCTATGCCGCCGCCCATTGGCGACGCGGTGGCTATTATCGGCTGCTTGGCAAGATGCTGTTCGGTGCCGCCGCCCCCGACCAGCGCTGGCGCATCTTCGCCCGCTTCTATGGGCTGCGCGCGGACCTGATCCAGCGATTCTATGCCGGCCGTTCGTCGCTGACTGACCGTATGCGCATCTTGTGCGGACGCCCGCCTGTACCCATAAGAGACGCCATGCGAACATTATGGAACCCGCCCGCCTGATGACTAACAGGACAGCGATCGTCATCGGCGCAGGCTTTGGCGGCCTGGCGCTGGCCATCCGCCTGCAATCCGCCGGCATAGACACCACCCTGGTCGAAGGACGCGACCGTCCGGGCGGCCGCGCCTATATGTGGGAAAAGGACGGCTTCACCTTCGACGCCGGGCCGACGGTCATCACCGACCCCGATTGCCTGAACGAATTATGGCGCCTGTCGGGGCACGACATGGCGCAGGACGTCACCTTGATGCCGGTTTCGCCTTTCTACCGGCTCAACTGGCGCGACGGCACCAATTTCGATTACAGCAACGACGAAGCCGCGCTTCGCGCCGAAATCGCCAAGCTCGATCCGGGCGATGTCGCGGGCTATGATCGCTTCTGCGATTATGCGGCGGGTGTTTTTGAGGAGGGCTATCGCAAGCTCGGCTCGGTCGCCTTTCTCGATTTTGCATCCATGATCAAAGCGGCGCCGTCGCTGGCGAAATATCAGGCGTGGCGCTCGGTCTATTCGGTCGTCTCCAGCCATGTGAAGAACGAAAAGCTGCGCGAGGCTTTGTCCTTCCACACGCTGCTGGTCGGCGGCAATCCGATGAAGACCAGCGCCATCTACGCGCTCATCCATAAGCTGGAAAAGGACGGCGGCGTCTGGTTCGCCAAGGGCGGCACGAACCGGCTGGTCCATGGCATGGCGACCCATTTCGAACGGTTGGGCGGCACGCTGCGGCTGGGCGATGCCGTCACCCGGATCGAAACCTATGGTGACAAGGCGACGGCGGTTCATACCGCATCGGGGTGGCGCGGGGAGGCGGATGCCATCGCCACAAACGCCGACCTGATGCACAGCTATCGCGACCTGTTGGGCCATCATCCACGCGGGCAGAAGCAGGGCCAAAAACTGGCCAACAAGCGCTGGTCGCCCAGCCTGTTCGTGCTCCATTTCGGCATCAAGGGCAGCTGGCCCGGCATCCCGCACCACATGATCCTGTTTGGCCCGCGCTATGAGGGACTGCTGACCGACATTTACGATCATGGCGTGCTGCCGCAGGATTTCTCGCTCTACCTGCACCATCCCACCGTCACCGATCCGTCGATGGCGCCGGACGGCCATTCGACCTTCTATGCGCTGGCTCCGGTGCCGCATATGGGCAAGCTGCCGATCGACTGGGACCAGTTCGGCCCTGCCTATGCGGAGCGTATATTGGACGAAATCCAGCATCGGCTGATCCCCGATATCCGGTCGCGCATCGTCACCCGTTTCCATTATGCGCCCAGCGATTTCGGTCGCGACTTAAACGCGCATATGGGCAGCGCCTTCAGTCTAGAGCCGCTGCTGACCCAGAGCGCCTGGTTCCGGGCGCATAATCGCGACGATGTCATTCCCAACCTCTATCTGGTAGGGGCCGGCACCCATCCCGGCGCGGGCATCCCCGGCGTGGTGGGCAGCGCCAAGGCGACCGCGGCGCTGATGTTGGATGATTTGAAGTAGGGGCTTAGAGCGATTGCTAATCAGATGGAATCATCTGATGACTGGGAAATCGCGTAAACCAATAATGTAGAGCGATCGATCCGATGCAATCGGATCGATCGCTCTATTCCCGCGGACGGATAAGATGAAGAGACTGGCAGTCTATTGCGGATCGGCGACCCCCGCCGACCTGACCTATATCGATGCGGCGCGCCATGTCGGCCGCACATTGGCGGAACGGGGTATCGGCGTCGTCTATGGCGGCGGGCGCCTGGGCCTCATGGGCGCGGTGGCGGACGCCGCGCTGGAGGCGGGCGGCGAGGTGATCGGCGTGATCCCCGAAGCCTTGGTCGGGGCCGAGGTCGCGCATCGCGGCTGCACCGAACTCCATGTCGTCCAGACGATGCACCAGCGCAAGCAGCTCTTCACCGACCTGTCGGACGGCTTCGTCACCCTGCCGGGCGGTGTCGGCACGATGGACGAATTGTGGGAAGCGATCAGCTGGGCGCAGCTGGGTTATCATCGCAAGCCGGTCGGCCTGCTCAACGTCGCGGGCTTCTACGACCAGTTGATCGGCTTCAATCGGCAGATGGTGGAGGCCGGCTTCATCCGCGCCCAGCATGCCGGGATCATGATCCATGCCGATGGCATCGACGCGCTGGTCGACGCCATGGCAGCCTATCAACCGCATGAGACGATCTTCGCGATGAAGGCGGATCGACTTTGACGAGATGAAACATAGCCGTTCGCTTCGAGCGAAGTCGAGAAGCGGTTGGCGCAACCTTTGCGTTTCGCGACTACGCTCGAAACGAACGGGCGTCGGGTGACTTTCCTTGCAAGGCAGGGCATGTCGTGACCATGTATTCCAGCCAGATCAACCGCGCCGCCCTCGTCGCCCACGCCCGCGACAGTATCGCGCGCGGTTCCAAATCCTTCGCCATGGCGTCAAAGCTGTTCGACCGGCAAAGCCGTGAACGCGCCTGGCTGCTCTACGCCTGGTGCCGCAAGTGCGACGACATCGCCGACGGGCAGGACCATGGCGGCACGTTACAGGGGGTGACAGACGGGCAGGCCCGACTTTCGACCATCCGCGTCCTGACCGGCATGGCGCTGCGTGGGGAGCCGACCGGCGATCCGGCCTTTGACGGGTTCGGCGTGGTGATGCGCGAATGCGCCATCCCCGAACGCTATGCCCATGATCTGATCGAGGGGTTCGCGCTCGACGCGCGCGACTGGCGGCCGCGCAGCGAAGCCGACATGCTGCTCTATTGCTATCATGTCGCGGGCGCGGTCGGCTGCATGATGGCGGTGCTGATGGGGGTCGATCCCGACGATCGTGCGACGCTCGACCGCGCCTGCGACCTCGGCCTCGCCTTCCAGCTGGCCAATATCGCCCGCGACATCAGTGAGGATGAGGCGGCGGATCGCTGCTATCTTCCCCAAGAGTGGCTGGCCGAAATGGACATCCCGCCGGGCGAGCATATGAAGCCCTGGGCACGGCCGCGTTTGGCGATCCTGTCCCGCAGGATGGCCGACATGGCCGCCGCCTATGAGGACAGCGCCCGCCACGGCACCGGTGCATTGCCGCCCCGCGCCGCCTGGGCGGTGCTGGCGGCCGCCGGTATCTATGGCGACATCGCACGCGAAGTCGCGCGCCGCGGCGAGCAGGCCTGGGACCGTCGCGTTGTCACGCCCAAACGCGAGAAGCTGGGCTGGGTAGCGCGGGCGGCGGTGCAGGTGATCGGCCGCGCCCGACGCTGGCCAGCGGATGCCGCGCGGCCCGCGGGTCTTTGGACCAGCTTCAAGGACTGACGCCTCCAGCCACGCGCGTAGTAATTGCCTCGCAGCAAAAATCCTCAGCGATCTCTGCGCCTTTGCGCGAACCATTTCTCGCGCACAAAAAAGGGCCGATGCTTTCGCATCGGCCCAAGGCATGTTCGCAGGAGGAACAAGGTAAGGCGGGCGGCCCTTGCCCGATGGGCGGGCCGCCCTGCCAATCTCAGTAGTTGTAGGCGCGTTCGCCATGGCTGGAGAGGTCGAGACCTTCCTGCTCCGCGTCGGCGCTCGGACGCAGACCGATGGTCTTGTCGATCACGAAGAAGAGGATCGCACTCAGCACGCCGGAGTAAACCAGGGTGAAGAGGACGGCCTTGATCTGGATGACGACCTGCGTCGCGATCGAGTAGCTGCTTGCGTCGAACGCCGCCGGGAAGACGGTGTAGTCGAACACGCCCTGACCACCCAGCGCCGGCGATGCGACGATGCCGGTGGCGATGGCGCCGACGATGCCGCCGACGCAGTGGACGCCGAACACGTCCAGGCTGTCATCATAGCCCAGCTTACCCTTCACGAAGGCGACGAAGAGGTAGCAGATCGGCGAGACGACGAAGCCCAGCACGATCGAAGTCATCGGCGCGCCCAGGCCAGCGGCCGGGGTGATGGCGACCAGACCGGCAACCGCACCGGTCACGGCACCCAGCAGCGATGCCTTGCCATGATGGAACTGTTCGACCAGCGCCCAGCTGACGGCCGCTGCGCAGGTGGCGACCATGGTGTTGATAAAGGCGACGCCGGTGACGCCATTGGCTTCCAGGTTGGAACCGGCGTTGAAACCGAACCAGCCGACCCACAGCAGGCTGGCGCCGATCATGGTCATGGTCAGCGAGTGCGGTGCCATGGATTCCTTGGGGTAACCGATGCGCTTGCCGATGATGAGGCAACCCACCAGGCCCGCGATGCCCGCATTGATGTGAACCACGGTGCCACCAGCAAAGTCCAGAGCGCCCCAGCCCCAGAGCAGGCCGGAATCGGTCGGAGCGTCAGCCAGGAAGTCCGGGCCGGCCCAATACCATACCATGTGCGCCATCGGGAAATAGACGACCGTGAGCCAGGCGACCACGAACACGATCAGCGCCGAAAACTTCACGCGTTCGGCAAAGGCGCCGACGATGAGGGCCGGGGTGATCATGGCGAAGGTCATCTGGAACACCACGAACACCAGTTCGGGGATGTAGACATTGTTGCTGAAGGTCGCGGCGGACGTGGTGCCGTCGACGCCCATCAGGAAGGCCTTGGACAGGCCACCGAAGAAGTGGTTTTCGCCACCGCTGGTGAAAGCGATGGAATAGCCCCAGCAGCACCAGACCAGGCCAGCCACCGACACGATCATGAAAACCTGCATCAGCACGCTGAGCATGTTTTTGGTGCGGACGAGGCCGCCGTAGAAGAGGGCAAGGCCGGGGATGGACATCATCAGCACCAGCGCGGCCGAAACCAGCATCCAGGCGACGTCGCCCTTGTTGACCATGCCGGCCATGGCGGCGGCATCGGGATTCTTGATCGGGCCCACGGCGGCAAGCGCCGGAGACGCGGCGAGCAGGGACAGGCCTATCGCCCCCGCAACCCCGCAAAGTTTCTTGGAAAAGGTCATTATTTCCCCCTTCTTACAGCGCGGTTTCGCCGGTCTCGCCGGTGCGGATGCGCACGGCCTGACCGACATCGAGGACGAAGATCTTGCCATCGCCGATGGCGCCCGAATTGGCGGCCGCCTGGGTCGCTTCCACGACGCGCGGCGCAAGGTCGTCGTCGCAGACCACCTCGATCTTGATCTTCGGGACCATATTCGTCGAATATTCGGCGCCGCGGTAGATTTCGGTCTGCCCCTTTTGGCGGCCGAAGCCCTTCACTTCGCTAACCGTCATTCCTGCGATGCCGAGCGAGGAGAGTGCCTCGCGGACATCGTCAAGCTTGAACGGCTTGATGATAGCCATGACAAGTTTCATGTCGCCCCCTGTTACTGGTGTGCGGAGCATACTCAGCAAGAGGCGTGCCAAAATGCTAATGGCGGGTTAATGCGGGCTTTGGCCGCGCCGGGCCATGGTGCAGCGCCGAAAAAATGGGCAGCACCCAGCCGCTGCCTAAAAAATGGGCAGATTTTTACCAGCCTGCGCCTTTGGCCGCCGCGTCTGCCTCTTCGGGCAGCGTTTTGCGACCCAAGGCGGCATTGCGATGCGGGAAACGGCCGAACTGGGCGATGGTTGCATGGTGCTGGCGCGCAAAATCGAGCGACTGTTCGTCGCCCGCTCCTTCGAACAGGGTCAGCGAGAGGTCCTGGTCCTCGATCGCCTCGCTATGTTGGAAGGGCATATAGAAGAACAAGCGGCCGGCACCGCCGATCTGGATGTCATAGCCTTGGGCGATCGCGCCGCGCGCCACGTCCCGCGCCAGCGCGTCCGTAGCGAAGGCTTGCGCCGTTCCGCGGAACATGTTGCGCGGCATCTGGTCGAACAGCAGGACCGCCGCCAGCGCATCGTCGGCCCGGTCGAGAAAGGCGTTGGCCGGAAGGGCCTGCTTGTTCTGCCACAATTCGCGATATTGCTGGTCGCATCGTCGGTCGAACGCCGGGTCATGGTGCCACCAGCCCGTCTCGCCCACCTGATTGAACCAGCAATCGAGCAGCGCGGCGGCCCAATCGGCCGTTACCGCGTCATGGCTGTCGGTCAGCATATTCATACAGGTCCAATGACGGACAGCCGCCGCGGTTCCCGCTACTCATAATGCAAAAGTCTCCGGTCGCCTCATCGGCGGTCGGAGCCGCGTCCGTCAGGTCGCTGTGCCACCGACCGTCAGCCCTTCCATCAGCAACGTCGGTTGCCCCACGCCCGCTGGCACGCTCTGCCCGCCCTTGCCGCACATGCCGATGCCTTCATCCAGCGCCCAGTCGTTGCCGATGCCGACCACCTTGGTCAGGGCGGTAGGGCCATCGCCGATCAGGGTCGCACCCTTGATCGGGTCGGTCAGCCGACCATTCTCCACCTTATAGGCTTCGGTGCAGGAGAAGACGAATTTGCCCGACACGATGTCGACCTGCCCGCCGCCGAAGCTCTTGGCGAAAATGCCCGACTTCATGCGGCTGAGCAGTTCGGCCGGATCGTCTTGTCCGCCCTTGATGAAGGTGTTGGTCATGCGCGGCATCGGCGCATGGGCATAGCTTTCGCGGCGGCCGTTGCCAGTGGGCGCGACGCCCATCAACCGGGCGTTGAGGCGATCCTGCATATAGCCCTTGAGAATGCCGTCCTCGATCAGGATATTTTCCTGCGTCGGCGTGCCTTCGTCATCGATGGACAGCGACCCGCGGCGATTGAGGATGCTGCCGTCATCGACAACGGTGACGCCGGGCGCTGCGACGCGCTGGCCTATACGGCCGGAAAAGGCGCTGGTGCCCTTGCGGTTGAAGTCACCTTCCAGACCGTGGCCGATCGCCTCATGCACCAGTACGCCAGGCCAGCCGGGGCCGAGCAAGACGGTCATTTCGCCCGCCGGCGCGGCGATCGATCGCATATTCACCTCAGCCTGGGCCAGCGCTTCGTCGATGGCGCGGTTCCAGACGGCGCGGTCCATCACCTCGTCATAAAGATAGCGCCCTCCTACCCCGAACACGCCGGTTTCGCGGCGGCCATTTTCCTCCAATATGATGGAGACGTTCAGGCGCACAAGCGGACGGATGTCAGTCGCGGTGAAGCCGTCGGCGCGGACGATCTCGACCACCGACCAACTGCCCGCCAGGCTGACCGACACCTGCGCGACCCGCGGATCGCGGGCGCGCGCGGCGGCATCGACCTCGGCGCACAGCTTCACCTTTTCGGCGAAGGGGACGATCTCCAGCGGATTGGCGTCGGTATAAAGGTGGCGATTGGTGCGCTGGGGCGGCGGCGCGGCCGGGCTGCTGGCCGGGTCTAGCAGAGTGAGGGTATGCGCCGCCTTGCGGATCGCAGCTTCGCTAATGTCATTGGCATGGGCGAAGCCGGTCATCTCGCCTGACACGCCGCGCAGGCCGAAACCCGCATCGGTCGAATAATCGGCGGTCTTGAGCCGCCCATCGTCGAAGCCGAAGCTCTCGCTCGCCCGATATTGCAGATAGAGTTCGCCGTCGTCGCAGGCCTTGAGCGCTTCGGCGGTCAAGCGGCGCGCGCCGTCGGGATCGAGCAGGCCCGGACGATAGAGCAGGCCGCGGGCGTCAGTGAACAGGGGGGCGATTTCGGTCATGCCCCCGATATAGGGGCGGCGCTCTCCAAGCCCAATGAAAATTTTAGAGGCTGGCGCCCGACGCGATGTCCGGCTTGTTTGCGACATCGCCATTGTCCGCTGCACCGCCGATCAGCACGAAGCGCCGATCGCAATAGCCGCAATCGACATAGCCATGCTCGTCTATCTCCAGAAAGACGCGCGGATGGCCGAGCGCAGCGGGGATGTCGCCGCTGCCATCGCACGATACGCGGGATTTGGAGACTCGGAGGATTTCGGGCGGTTGGATCATGGGATGCGGGGTTAGCAGCGGCTGCGCTGCGCCGCAATATCCACTGTTACATCAATGGCAGGCGATGGCGGGTGCAGGATGTCCCGTCGCCAGCCTTGGCCGCTTTGGCGACCGGATGCCAACGGGTGCAATCGCTGGCCGCCATCACCGCCAGCGGCGACAGCATTAGCAGAAGAGGCATGATCGTGCCGCCGAGGAGCGCTGCGAAGGGCATGGAGCGACGATGCCGCATCGATGCTTGCTGCAGGATGACCATTACGGTTGCGAATTGAAGGGGGCGCTTGCCCGCAAGCGCCGCAAGGCCGCAAAACTGGTGGGCGATGACGGGCTCGAACCGCCGACATTCTCGGTGTAAACGAGACGCTCTACCAACTGAGCTAATCGCCCCCTCTCGGGATTTCCGCGCTTTTAGGCGTTTTTTCTCGCCGGTCAACAGGCACGTTCGCGGAACATAGCGGGACCGATCGGAACAGATCGGAACCATGAGTCCCGACATAGTCCCGACCAAATTCCCGACCGGATGCGGCCGCTGAGGACGAAGCGTCCTGCGCAAGGAAGCGCAAGGGCTGATCCCACCACACGCGATGAAGTAACCGCAATTTTCATTTTCGAATTTTTGGCGGATCCCCGTCAGCATTTTTCAAGAGGCGGGTATGCGTCGCAAAGACGTTATATCTGTAACATCGTTGTGATTTCAGAGACTTAGCACGTTATATAAATGCTATATATATGTAATAAGATTACGTTAGTTTATTGTAATATCGAAACCTGAGAAAATCTCGCTTTTACAATGGGATAACGAAAACGGTTGTAGGAGATAGCACCCATATTACGTCTGAACCGTAACATGGGAAATCGCAGTTTTCTGCGGGTTTGCGCCTGCTGCTTGGTGGCATGTTACGGAAATAACGCTTTTGCGAAATCGGGTCCCTGCCTGGGGGGGCGCAAGGATATGGCCTCATATGCAAGAAATCCGATGAAGAAGCCGAAAGCGTGGCGTGGGGGCGAGCGCTGCGCGCGGGATGGCGAACGAGACTTTGATGTCGTGCGTTGATGGCCTATCGGATCAATGAGCGGCCCGGCTGCCTGTCGTCGACGGCGTGCCATTAATGCGATCCGGAGCACCATCATGCTACCAAGAACCGATCAATGGATTTTCAGAGTTGCTTGGGCGGCCATCCTGTTCGTGGCAGGTTGTGGCGCTGTTGCTCAACAGCCCCCCACATTGGACGATTTCTGGGCCGATAAAGCTCACTTTGTCGAGACACGTAAGGTCGATTGGTCAAAACTTCCGGGCGGGGATTACGCTGAGACATCGTCCTGGTTCGCGATCGATGGCGGTACCTGGTACGCCTTCAATCGGGCAGGCGTGCCGCAACGAAACCCCGCGTGCCCTACTGACAATATGCAGACCGTGGTTCGGGCAAGCTCAGATGAGGGGGCAACATGGACTCCGCCGACAGTGGTCGCTGCGCCAGGTGATAGCAAACGCGGTGATGGTTGCGCGATTTTGGACGGCGCAAGTATATATGATGCGGCGTCCGATACATGGCATATGCTCGCTCAATGCCTAGAACTTCACAATGCCGGTAGCTGGATGCTCTGCCACTACACACGCCAGGGGAGGTCCCCCCTCGGCCGCTTCGTTGCCGATCCTCTCAACCCAGTTGTAAAAGCAGGGATGCTATGGAGTTCTATGTGCGCAGATAAGCCAGGTATCTGCGATCCGAGCGGAACTCAGTTTGAAGGAACCCCTGACATAGTCAGGAATGCGAACGGTCTGTTCTATGTCACCTTTCATGGCTACGAACTAAAATCAGGCCGGGGCGTGCGCGGAATCGCAACAACTAAGGATTTCCAGAAGTGGAACACGCGGGGAGGGGATTTGCCGCAAGGCGCGATGCTCGGTCCTGATGATTGTCGTCGATGGATAAGCGCCTGCGTCGGCGTAGGCACCGCTACTGTTCTGAGTACAAAACGGAACAGCTATTTTCTTTTCGAAGCCATGGATCAAAACCTAGGATGCACGCCGGGGCAGAATTGGGTGTTTTCTATTGCCCGATCTCCCCGAGACACATGGCTGCCATCAGGAAGTCCGCGCTGGGAGTTCCAAAAAGGCCCGCCGCTTATCACGCCGAGTGCCTATGCCAAGGGGCTTCCTTGCGCGGTACAGTACGCGCGCTGGTTCCAGTCGCGTGGAACAACCTGGCTGATCTACGAAGAACGCCAGCCAGAGAGCCTCTTCTTGGTACGACGGCTTATGAAACTGGTGTGGGGAAATAGTGGAGAGAGAATGGTCATAAAGGGGCGTCAACCTTGATTGCGATTGGGCAATTTTTGAAATCCGTCGCCGACCTGACGAATGATCGACCCATCGGTGCAAACATAGTCGGCGAAAGCGAGCGCCGCGCCGCCTACCCAGGCGTTAACGCGGAGCATCCGCCGGGCGATCGGAACGATCTCGGTCTCATAATAGGCGTCCCGCGTTTCGCTGATCTTGCCGAACCCGGCAGTATTTTGCGGAATGACACCGATCAGCTGCGGCGGCGTCCGATGACCCGCCAAGAGATCGTCGCGGCTGATATTCTTGACGCTGGTGAATTCATCCTTCGCCGTCACGTCGGCGATCGGCATGATCTGGATGCCGTCTTTCTTCCCCTTGGGAATATGGACGAACAGATTCTTGAAGTTGCCGACGCCCTTGGCCTGGCTCAGCTTGTCCTTGATCGCGTCGGCAGTCTTCATGTCCGCCAGCGGCTCCGACAGATATAGCAGGAAGCCAGCATGAGCGCCGTTCAGATAGTAGCGGCGGCGGAACAGCGTGGCATTTTCGCTGAGCAGACCGCTCTGCAGCGCCGCCAGCCATTCGGGCATCCCATAGACTTCCTGCGCGACATCGGGCTGCTGCAGCTGGAAAATACGTCCCCGCTCGAACTTGTGCATGTCGCCCAGCGGCCCGTTGACGAACCAATAGACGTCTTCCTCTACGCCGGCGCGCGTATGGACCGCCGGACAATGGCGCAGCCGGGCGAGCCGTCCGGCCAGGTTCGGCACCCATTCCAGATAGCCGTTGCCCATTTGGGTGAAATCCAGCGCCCACCGTTCGAATGTGTCGCTATCCAGCCACCGGCTCGATACCTGCTGGGACACCAATAGGTTGACCTTCAGCGCGATGGCGCTGCGATGATAGGGCGACATGTTGAACGTCTGTGTCAGCTTGCCCATGGGCAAGGGCGGTTCATACCATCGGCCATTGTGCCAGATCTCGAAATATTGGGCGAGTTCGCGGCGATCCAACACGCTTTCCGGCTCGCCAAAGGCAAACATCTGCCCGGGCGTCGCCACTTCATCGGCTTCGACCTGCTCGATTACGTCGGTGGAGGGAACATTGGGGTTTGCGGACACTGGGCGGCTCCTGTCAGCTATGATCCCAAAACCTACGGCGCGCGCCTCAACATCGAGCATATCCGGGGCATTTCGGGTGAGAAGCCGTTCCGCGCCTATGGCGATATCGATTCGCTATCGACCGACATGGTGGACGTCAATTTCAACGGCAAGATCGAGAAACGCCTTGGCCTGTTCGGCGTCTTCGACGTGACCGGCGATGCAAAGGCGCTGAACGACGCCAATCAGAAAGTGTATCCGTCGATCGAGATTGAGGATAATTTCGGCGGCAAGGGCTTCGCCTATCTCATGGGCTGCGCCCTGACGGACAGTCCCGCGTCGATCGCAACCCAGCGCCTGCAGTTCAACCGGTCCCGGCCTGGCACGATCAACCTTTCGCGCGATGAAGCCACGTCTCTCGAATTCGCGGAAGACAAGACGGGTGGAGACGGCTCAAGCTTGCTGACCAAGTTCGACGCCATGCTCGATCGCTTCGCAGCGAAATTCGCTCCATCGAAGCCGGAAGAAAAGCCCGCAGCGGGGACGGACGATAATTCCGCTGCCTTCGATTTCGCCGTGCTGAAACCCGTGTTCGAAGAGTTCGGGCAGACGATCAAGACTGAGATCGGCGCGATCCGGACCGAATTGCGGACCGAGGTCGACGGCCTGGCCGTGCAGTTCAAGAAACTGTCCGACCAGCAGGAAGACACGCCTGCCCACCATTATCAGCGCCGCCCGCTTTCCGACGGCAATGCCGGAAAGACCGCAGGCGTCTTCTAACCCCACAAGCCCCGCGAACCGCACCCCACGCCGCTACTTCCAAGGATTTGACACATGGCGAAATACTCTCTTTCCGATCGCGGGCGCCGGGCGCTTGACGGCCTCTACGCAACGATTGCCCAGATCAACGGCACCACGCGCGGTGTCCACAGCAGCTTCGCGCTCGACCCCACCGCCGAACAGCGCCTGGAGGATGTCCAGCGCGAACAGGTCGCCTTCCTTCAGCGAATCAACGTGATCGGCGTCCGCGACCTTGTCGGCCAGGTGATCGGCCTGGGGACCGAGGATATGATCGCTTCCCGCACGGCGGAGGCGGATCTGCCGCGCAAGCCGAAATATATCGGTGAGACGGAGGGCCGCGAATATCGGCTGTACGACACCGAGTTCGACACCAAGCTGCCCTGGCAGATCATCGACGCTTGGTCGAAATTCCCTGACTTCGCCCAGCGCTATTCGCGCCACGTCGCGATCTCGGTCGCGCTCAGCCGTATTTCGGTGGGCTGGCACGGCCTGACCGCAGCGGCCAGCACCAACGCTGTCACGAACCCCAATGGCGAAGACGTCAACATTGGCTGGCTCCAGAAGCTGCGCCTGGAGAAGCCTGCGCACGTGATGGGCCGCAACACGGCCAATGTCGGCGGCGTGCCGACCGCCACCGGCACGGCCAAGCCGATCTATATCGGCCCCGGCGCTGACACGGCGGACGGCGATTACAAGAATATCGATGCGCTGGCCTATGACCTAATTTCCGGCATGCCCAGCTGGGCGCGCAGCTCGACCGAACATGTCGTGCTGGTCAGCCAGGATCTGGTCGACGAAAAATATTTCCCGATGATCAACCGTCCGCTGAGCGACACGATCGATGGTGGGCGCTCGATCAGCGACGTCGTCACCAACGACATCATCATGTCGACCAAACAGATCGGCGGGCGTCCGGCGGCAATCGTGCCGAAATTTCCCGAAGGCACCATGGCGATCACGCCACTGGCCCAGCCCGGTGGTTCGGGCAGTTCGAACCTGTCGATCTATTATCAGGAAGGGTCGCGCCGCCGTTACATCAAGGATGAGCCGGAAAACAAGGCGTCCCTGGTCGACTATAATAGCGTCAACGAAGGCTATGTGATCGAGGACACCGATTTCATGGTGATGGCCGAAAACATCACCTTCGGCGATCGTCCGTAACAACCGAGAGGCTTTGACGGCGGTTACTGGCATCCGGGCCGGTGCCGCCAGAGCCTGAGCATAAGGCCGGAAAAGAGCGGAGGCGCATCATGCGTCCGTTCCCGGTCGGCCGCCGACGGATAGCGCGGCCAAACCCCGCAGGAGATTTTCATGGTCAGCCCGTTCCGCCGCCACCAACAAATGACCAGGGCGCTGCAGAGCGGCGCGTCGCTGGCCCTCACGTCTCCGCAGGACGCGCCGCCAGAACCCAGACCCGACACCGAAGCGGGCCGCGAATATGCGGCCCTGCGCGTTGCCCTGCATGAGGATAGCCGCAGTGCATCAATTTGGGGAAAGCGATCGTGTCGGCCGCCTGCGCGACGGCCGCACCATCAAGGCGAAATATCCTGAGCGCCGCCTATTGGGCCTTTCGCAGGATGATCGGGCATTGATCCTGGAAACAGCCGGCGGCCTGCTCGATCCTGACGCCAACTAGGTAACAGCCCCTCCTACCAGCGCAGCCGCTTCGCGCGCGCGTTGGACCGCGCCATGCGATGGACATGGCCTTCGAAGCACCAATGTCCGTCGCGGTTGATCTGTCCCGCCTGCCATCGCCGCAGGTGGTGGAGACGCTGTCCTACGACATCATCAAGGCGGACATGCTGGCGCTGTTTCAGCAATTGATGGTCGAGGCCGAATTGCCGTTCGACGCCCTGGTCGAAAGCGACCCGGTCATGAAGCTGATCGAGGCATGGGCCTATCGCGAACTGCTGATCCGTCAGAATTTCAACGAACGGGCCGTGTCGATGCTGATCGCGAAGGCGACCGGCGCCGATCTTGAAAATCTGGGGGCCTTCTATGGTGTCACGCGCCTGAACGGAGAAAGCGACGATCGCCTGCGCCGGCGCATCCTGTTGGCTCCCGACGCATTCACCGTCGCCGGGCCGGAAGCGGCCTATGTCTTCCACGCACTCAGCGCCGACGTGTCGATCGCCGACGCCGTCGCCACCTCGCCCGCGCCCGGCCAAGTGCTGGTCAGCCTGCTGAGCGAAAGCGGTGATGGGACTGCCACGCCGGCGCAGATCGCGGCCGTCGTCGCGGCGCTGGGCGATGATGTCCGCCCCCTGACCGACTATGTCACCGTCGCCAGCGCGACCCGCGTGGACTTTCAGATTGCGGCCGCGCTCTCCATTGCAGGCGGGCCTGATCCGGCGATCGTATTGCAGGCCGCCAATGCTGACCTTGAAACCTACAAAGACCAGCGTCGCCGGATCGGCCGCATGGTCGCCCGCGCAGGCCTCATCGGTTCGCTACAGGTGGAAGGCGTCGAAAACACCAATCTCACCCTGCCGGCGGCGGACGTCGATCCGGGCCGCACCGGCTTCGCCAATGTCACGGCGACCAGCGTGACGGTGGCCGCATGAAGAACATCCTGCCGCCTAATGCGACAAAGTTGGAAGTGGCGATCGACAAGATCATCGCCGCACGCTTGGCGGGGGTGCCAGTCGCAATAGATGCGATCTGGAACCCGGCGACTTGTCCCGCCGCGCTTTTGCCCTGGCTTGCCTGGGGGCTCTCCCTCGACCTTTGGAACGCAGATTGGACCGAAGCGCAAAAGCGTGCGGCCGTGGCGGACGCGATCCGGTTTCAGCAGCGCAAGGGCACGCCAGCGTCACTGCGGCTCGTGCTCGATCGCTTCGATCCGCTGATTGAAATCGTCGAGTGGTTCAAGGATCGCGATACGATGGATCCTTTTACCTTTCGCTTGGAACTGCCGCTCAGTGCAGACAGCGATGTCGTCTATGACGAAAAGCTAGTTTCGCAAATCCTGCGCGATATTGCTCAGGTAAAGCCTGTCCGTGCGCACATGACCGCCGTCTATCGAATGCATTCGGAGGCGCAGGCGTGGCTCGTGTCGGGTGCTGGATTTGCCGGACAGGCCCGCCTTGATGAGCGAGCGGACACGGATGCCGCGCTGGACCCTATCTGGGACAGCTTTCTGCAAACGGAACAGGGCGAGCCGCTTCTGTCCGAATCTCGCGCATATCTGGAGCATTGAGACATGCAGCCGCTGCAACTCACCGGAGGCGGCCAGCACCATGGACTAGTCACCGCCCATATCGAGCAGGCCAATGGTGGGCCGCGCAACACACGATCGGCAGGTCGCGATGCCCGTCGCCCGCTCTCCACCGCAACGGCCACCGGATCGCAACAGCGCATCGTTCAAACCACGCTGGTCGAGGAGGGCGATCTGCCGCCCGAATTGATGGAGCGCGCCACCAACGTCGCCACCTTCCTCGTCAAATATTATGCGACCGATGGTGAGAATGAGGCTTCGCAAAGCCAGCCCGTTGACCGTCCGCTGGATACAATCACCACCAAGGCTCGCTTCGCCGTGGTCACCGTGACCATCAATGCGGTTACCTACATAATCGTGGACATCGGTCTGCGCATGCTCACCCCGCGTGAGCTGGCGCGCGCGCAGGGCTTTCCTGACACCTACATCCTTGATCCAGAATGTTGGTACACGACGGAAAAGGGCAACCGCAAATTCGGCCGCCTGCCCAAAGCTATGCAGATCAGCGCGATCGGCAACAGCGTTTGCCCGCCGGTCGCTCACGCACTGGTCGCCGCCAATCAGCCGGGTATATCAGAACGGAAGCTGGCCGCATGATGCAGTTATCCCTGATCGGTTTCGATCCGGCTCAGCCCGGTTCAGATATGACAGTTATGACGATCGGCCCGATCGACGCGCCGATCGCCGTCCTCTATTGCGGTGACGCCTATGTTATCCGACCAACGCTCGGGTTCATGGACGCCGATGTCATGGATCCGCCCTATCTGATCCGCGCTAGCGGGGCAGGGCGTTATCGCAAGCGGCGGCCGATGATGGATATCCTCATGGCGGAAGGGCTGCATCGCGGCTTCGACATGGACATCATAGATCCACGCAGGTGCGGATCTGCGATCGTGTTCGCCCATAACGATCAGCTCGTCCAGCTGCTCGCCCGCGTCCAAGGGTTCAACCGCCACGCCCTATGCGTATGGCAAAAGACCAATCCGCAGCCCCTCGCCAACAAACATTATCGGCCCGATGTGGAATTTTACGTCCATGCCTGGAACCGCGGATATCACCCGCAGGGCGACATGAGCGACAAGCTGCGCGTCAGCCGGATCGGTTCACCGCGCGGCGCGGCCCGCTTTGATCATCCGACGACGAAGCCGGACGATCTCATGACGAAGATCATGCGCAATGTCGCGGGTGAGAGGATCTGCGACCCGTTCATGGGCACCGGGTCCACCGGCGTCGCCGCGATCCGCGCCGGCAAGCGCTTCGTCGGCATCGAGCATAATCCCAAGCATTTCGAAACCGCTGTGGCGCGTATTGGCGCGGCGATCGAGGAAACGGCATGACGGACTTGGTCGCAAACATCCGCGCGCGCCTGGCCCCCATGCTGGCGGAAGCCGAGGGCGCCCTCGATCGACGCGCCCGGCAGTATCCCGACCTGGTCGCAAAAGGCCGGATGGACGAAAAGGTCGCTGCCGATGAGATCCGCATCTGGACGTCCATCGTTGCCGACTGGCGCAGCATTGTCTCTGGACGGGGCAACAAGGGCGTCGACGCGACGATCGAGGACAAGATCGCCGTGCTGACAGATACGATCGCCCGCTACGACACAGCTATGGCGAAAGAAATCCGCGCGTCGGGCAGCAGGATCCAGCGCTACATAAATATGGGCGCGGACTTCTACATGCTGCGTGTTCTGCATGGCGACGCGATCGACCCCATATTCGACATATGGCAGCGACGGGACCGTATTGAAGAAATGCGCGATCTCTACCGCGAAGAGCTGCCGGGCCATCCTGGCTTATATAGCGGAATTGACGACTATCTGGCCTTCCACCAACAGTTGCGCGCCGATCGCCAGGAGAGGAAGGCGGCTTGAGTGGTCAGCAGATCCTTTTGACTGAAAGCGAAGCGGCCGATCGGCTGAGCCTCTGCACCCGCACTTTGCGGAAGGAGCGCCAGGCGGGGCGGCTTCGCTATGTTTTGATTGGCCGGGCCGTGCGCTACAGTGTCGCGGATCTCGAATCATACGTCGAGCAACTCCGCCAGGTGCAGCCCGCATGTCCGCCCGCCGATCCTACCCGTCGAACGTCTGTCCAAAGGCCAGCTGGCGGCGGTGTCGTTGTACCATTTACGGAGCGCAACGCCCGGCGGTGATGGCGTGAGTATCTATAAGCCCAAGGGCAAGCCGCATTATCATTATGATTTTCAGCTAAATCACCGCCGCTATCACGGCTCGACCGGCTGCACGACTAAACGGCAGGCCGAAGAATTTGAACGTCGCGAGCGCCACAAGGCGGCCCTGCCACAACTGCAGCGGTCGCCTATTACTGTTGATCAGGCAGGCGGCCTCTATCAGGAACATGCCGAGCATCTGCCCAGCTGGCCGACGATCAAATATATGATCGCTGCGCTGATCGAGGGTTTGGGCGGAGGCCGGCTATTGTCTGAGATCTCGCAACGGGATTTGCAGATATTCGTCGCCCAGCGCCGTGACGGCCGATCCAATGCGACGATCAACCGCGAGATCGAGAACGCGCGCGCGATTTGGCGACACGCTGACGATACGGAATATGACGTCGGCACCATGCCCAAGTGGGGCAAGCTGTTCCTGAAAGTGCCCGCAAAGCCGCCCCGCGAATTAGATATGACCGAGGAAAAGAAGCTGTTCCTCGCGATCCGCAACGACGTGTCGGACGCTGTCGATTTCATATTGAAGTCGGGATGGCGGCGCGGGGAGGTGCTGGGCCTGCGTTGGACCGACGTCAACCTGCCGCGCAAACAGGCCGTCACCCGGATCAAGGGTGGCGATTTCGTCGTGCGGCCGTTGACCGATACGCTGGTCGGGATCATCGCGCGGCAGCCCCAAGCGACCGATGATGAGGGCAAGGAATTTGTCTTCACCTACGTCTGTCAGAAAAGCCGCGGCGATCGCCGCGCCGGGAAGCGCTACCCGCTGACCCCGACCTCTCTCCGCAAGCCGTTCGAAAAGGCCAAGGCCGACGCTGGCATAGATAATCTGCGCGTCCACGATCTGCGCCACACGCGCGGGACGCGCATCATCCGCGCCACGGGATCGCTGGCGGCTGCCAAGGAAGCGCTCAAGCACAAGCGCATAGAGACGACGCTGCGCTATGCGCACGTCCTGGATGACGACGTCCGCAACGCGCTCGATGCGAGCGAGTCCCGACATAGTCCCGACCAGAAGAAAAATAGGAAGCGGAAAGCCTAGCTTTCCTGCGGTTCTCAGCCCCTTGGCTCACCGCCGTGTAAACGAGACGCTCTACCAACTGAGCTAATCGCCCCCGTTTCGGGAGAGCGCCTATCTACGACAAAAAGCGCGCTGGTCAAGGGTGGAACATGGCGATCAGGCGCTGAGCAGGCGGCGGCTGGCACCGAACCAGCGGGTGAGCGCATCGGCGGCCTCCTCCGCCAAAGCGATGAAGACGCGGCGGCCGTCATGCGGGTCGGCCTGGCGCTCGACCAGTCCCTTGTCGGTCAGGGTGCGAATCCAGCGCAGCGCAGTGGTGGGCGGCACGGCGGCGGCGATGCAGAGGCTCGATACCGACACCCGCTCATGGTCCAGCCGCGCGGCGAGCAGGTCCAGCATCATGTCCCAGGCCGGGTCGGCGAATAGGTCGCCAGGCAGGAAATCGGCGCGGATGCGCCGGGCGCGCAGCAGGTCGCGGACCTGAGCGGCGGTGATGGCGGGCGCGGCTTTCTCCACGGGCTGCAACGGCGTGCCGATCGGGGCGAGGGCGGGCATGCCGATATAGTCGCTTGGTCGGTCGGAAATGCGCGGGCCAAGGTCGAAGCTGGGGGTCGCCATCCGCGTCCGCTCCGTCAGCGCGTCGAGCGTGCGGGCGAGACGGCCGACTTCCTCGCTCAACTGCTGGAGCCGCGCGCCTTCCCGATCGACTTCATGGACATGGCCGACGACCGGCCGATGCTGGCCCGCGGCGACCAGCGCCGCGGCCAGTTCTGTGCGGTCGGGATCGCAGAGCAATTGCGTGTGCGGACCGCGCAGGCAGGCGAAGGCGAGTTCCACCGTCTCCCAACCCGCGACCAGGATCACCGCCATGCCATTCTGGATCGCCTGGGTTTCGAGTTGCACCAGCAGCCGTTCCAGCAGCGGCGTCATAGCCGGGCAGAAGAACAGGACCGTGTCGCACTGCGCCTGAAGGTCGAGCCGGACCGGGGCATCGGCCAGGGCGGCAACGCCAAGCAGGCGGAAGCCCGCCGCGGCGGCGACCGGTGCCAGATCGGGCGCATCCATTTGGTCCGCGATCACCAGCAGGCTGGCGCGCTCGTCGCGCGCCGCCAGCGGCGTGGCTTGGCCGATTATGGGCTGGCCAGTCAGGGGTTGGGCGTAGGAAAAATCGTCCATCATGATCCGAATCCTGTTCTACCTTCGTTCCGGAGAATAAAGCAAGAACGGATCGTTTCAGCCCCACAAAATGGCCATTATGGATAAGGTCTGGAGCAATCCCCTCATAGGACCGCGCGCCACGCCTGGTTCGCGCGCTCCTTCATCCAGCTTGCCCCCATTTTGCCGCCGAAATGATGGGATTTTCCTATCCTCCCAGGAAAAGATGAAGCTCCCTCCATTATGGAGTCATTCGTCAGACCCCCGTTGCGCGGGCGAAATCGATGTAGAGCGCGCGCAGCCGCATCGCTACCGGGCCGGGCGTGCCGTCGCCCACCGGCTGCCCGTCGATCCGCACCACCGACAGACACAGAGTCGATGCGCTGGTGATGAAGGCTTCCTTCGCGGCCAGCGCTTCATCGACGGTGAAGGGGCGGCGGATGACGGCGATGCCGCTTTCCTGTGCCAGCGCAGTCAGCGCCGCGCCGGTGCAGCCGGCCAGCACCGACTGGCTGTAGGGCCGGGTGACGATGCCTTCGTCGGTGACGATGAAGGCGGTGGACGATGCGCCTTCGGTGACGAGCCCGTCCTCGATCATCCAGGCTTCCTGCGCGCCCGCTTCCTTGGCGGCCTGTTTCGCCATCGCCTGGGCAAGCAGGCCGACGCTCTTGATGTCGCGGCGCGCCCAGCGCAGGTCGGGCATGGTGGCGACCGCGATGCCGGTGCCGACCGCGGGCAGGTCAACCAGCACCTTGTCCTGCATGAACATGAACAGGGTCGGCTGAAGGTCGGGAGCGGGGATGAAGTCGCGGCTGGCATCGGCGCCGCGGGTGATCTGGAGATAGACGAGGCCTTCGGTCAGGCCGCTGCGGGCGACGAGTTCCTTCTGCGCGGCTTCGATGTCGGCCAGGCTGAGCGGCAGGGCGATGCCGATCGCGGCGGTGGAGCGCTCCAGCCGGGCGAGATGGCTGGCGCTGTCGACCAGCTTGCCGTCGATCACGGCCGCGACTTCATAAATGCCGTCGGCGAACAGGAAGCCGCGGTCGAGCGGCGAAATGCGGACGTCGTCGAGGGGCAGGAAGCGGCCGTTCAGATAGGCGATGGCGGTTGCGGTGGACATGGGAGCGGGTGCGATCCTTATCGGGTGGGTTTTGCCGTCGCTTTTGCCGGACGGGTTTGTGGGGTCAAGGTAAGGGAACGAAATGGCGCGGTTGGGTCACGCATCGAAGTTCACACCGTCGCTGGCGTTTTTTCGGAGATTAAGGATTCCAGAATGCGACGGAAAAGCGTGGGGGAGGAAGGATGCGCGTCGCGGTCAGGCCACGGTTGAGGCCCGCATAGGTATCGCAGACGCGCCATCTGAGTCACGCCCACGCGCCGGTGACGCGCCATCTGGGTCATGGGGTATGGGATGGGGCAGGAGACAGGGCGTTGTCGCATCCCGCAGGGTAGATCAGAGAAAATCCTACATTAGAAGTATTGATTGAGAGAGGGGTGTCAGCGGCAAGGGAGGGGCCGCCGGGAACGACCATTTTTTGCCTTCAAAACATGGTGTGCCTTTGTCTGGAAGCGGCCGTTTCCCTCATCGTCACCCCAGCGAAGGCTGAGGTCTCAGGCGGTCACGAGATAACGTCTGACATATCGCGCCAACCTGGATTCCTCTCTTCGACAAGCCGGATTTTCCATTCCCGCTTCCAGGCTTTTAGCGCCTTCTCGCGGGCAATGGCGCGCATGATGTCATCATGTGGCTCGGCTAGAACCAAGCGGGTCAGTCCGTATTTTTTGCAAAAAGCCGAACCAGTGCCGTTTCGATGTTGTTCGGCGCGTGCTGCAATGTCGGCTGTGACGCCGATATAGAGAACACCCCTCGGCTTGTTGGTCATGATGTAGGTGTAGCCGCCTCGCGCCATGCCCTACCGTAGCGCGCGGCCGCCTGAGACCCCAGCCTTCGCTGGGGTGACGGTGGATTTTATGACTGCTCTAGAACAATTGCTCCTGTAAACCCGCCAGTCCCCTTTCCACCCATCTTCGCCCCCAACCCCCTAGCCCCGCCACCCCCCAGTCGCTAAGGCCACCCCATGCGGCCCGACATTCCCACGCTTCTCCACGACATATTCGGTTTCACCGCCTTTCGCGGGGTGCAGGAAGAGGTGGTCGGCCGCGTCATGAGGGGCCAGCCGACGCTCGCCATCATGCCGACCGGCGCGGGCAAGTCGCTCTGCTACCAGCTTCCCTCCGCCGCGCTGGATGGCTGCTGCGTCGTCGTTTCTCCGCTGATCGCGCTGATGCATGACCAGTTGCGCGCCGCCAATGCGGTGGGCCTGCGCGCGGCCAGCCTTACCAGCGTCGACGCCGACTGGCGCGAGACGCAGGATCGGCTGCGCAATGGCGATCTCGACCTGCTCTATGTCGCCCCCGAACGCGCCAGCCAGGAACCGTTCCGCAACCTGCTCCGCGCCGCGAAGGTCGCGCTGTTCGCCATCGACGAAGCCCATTGCGTCTCCGAATGGGGCCATGATTTCCGCCCTGATTATCGCCTGCTGCGCCCGCTGCTCGACGAATTTCCCGATGTCCCGCGCCTGGCGCTCACCGCCACGGCGGACGCGCACACGCGCGAGGATATCCTGGTCCAGCTCGGCATCCCGCGCGATGGCCTCATCATCTCCGGCTTCGACCGGCCCAATATCCGCTACGCCGTCCATCCGCGCGATGGCCTGACGCGCCAACTCGCCGACCTCGTCGCCGCCAATCCCGGCCCCGGCATCGTCTATGCCCAGACCCGCGCCGCGACCGAGAAACTCGCCGAAACGCTGGGCAAGGGCGGCCGGGCGGTGCGCGCCTATCATGCCGGCCTCGACCCGGCGGTGCGCGCGCGCAACCAGGCCGCCTTCATCGCCAGCGAGGATATGGTGATGGTCGCCACCGTCGCCTTCGGCATGGGCATCGACAAGCCCGACGTGCGCTTCGTCGCCCATGCAGGCCTGCCCAAGTCGATCGAGGGCTATTATCAGGAATCGGGCCGCGCGGGCCGCGATGGCGAACCGGCGGTCGCGCATCTCTTCTGGGGCGCGGAGGATTTCGCCCGCGCCCGTATGCGCATCATGGAACTGGAGCAGAGCCGCCAGCAGGGCGAACGCACCCGCATTGCGGCGCTGGGCGCGTTGGTCGAAACCGCGACCTGCCGCCGGGCGATCCTGCTGCGCCATTTCGGCGAATCGCCGCCTGCCACCTGCGGCAATTGCGACAATTGCCTGTCGCCCCCGGCCAGCGTCGATGCGACCGAGGTGGCGCGCAAATATCTCTCCGCCGTCTACCGCACCGGCCAGAGCTTCGGCAGCGGCCATATCGAAGCGGTGCTGACCGGCGCGGCGAACGACAAGGTGCGCGAGCGCGGCCATGACAAGATTTCGGTGCATGGCATCGTGACGGGCGAGGAAACCGCGCTGCTGCGCCCAGTGTCGCGCGCGCTGCTGGTGCGCGACGCGCTGGAGACGACCGAACATGGCGGCCTGATGCTCGGCCCCAACGCCCGGCCGATCCTGCGCGGGGAGGAAGAGGTGCGCATCCTGATGCCGCCCAAGCGCGAACGCGGCAAGCGCAACGCCCGCAATGGGGCAGAGGCCAATCCGGTTGGCGATCCGCTGTTCGACGCGCTGCGTGCCTGCCGCCGCGAACTGGCGCAGGAAGCGGGCGTGCCGCCCTATGTCATCTTCCACGATTCGACCTTGCGCGAAATGGCCGAACAACGCCCGTCCACCATCCGTGAAATGAGCCACATCAGCGGCATCGGCCAGAAGAAGTTGGACGCCTGGGGCGACGCCTTTCTGAACGCGATCCGGCCGTTTCTGTAAAGGCGTTCGCGCAGAGGCGCAGAGGGCGCAGGGAGTGAAGACACCTCTTCTTGTCTCCGCGCTCTCCGCGCCTCTGCGCGAACCAAATCTCTTGAAACCTCGGATATGAGCGCGCATGGCGTCCGCCAAAGGAGACGCATCCCATGTTCCGCAAGCTGACCGACCGCATCCTCGTAGCCCCGCAGATCACGATCGATCAGGTCGAGCAAGCCAAGGCGCAGGGCGTCACACTCATCATCAACAACCGCCCCGACGACGAGGAACCGGGCCAGGTCAACGGCGCAGAGATCGAGGCGGCGGCCAAGGCCGCGGGCATCGCCTATCTCGCCGTCCCGGTCGCGCATGGCGGCTTTGCCCCCTGGCAACTCGACGGCATGGCGCAGGCGCTGGAGCAAGCGGGAGACGGCAAACTGCTCGCCTATTGCCGGTCGGGTACGCGCAGCACGCTCCTCTGGGCCCTGACCCGCGCCCGCGCTGGGGACAATGCCGACGTGCTGTCGGCGCAGGCTGCGGCGGCGGGTTATGACATCGCCCCGGTGCGCCAAATCATGGACGCGCTGGCACCGCAGTAAGGGGCGGACGAAGGGCGACCGTGCCAATGGCATAATGGGTGGGACGCGGTCAGTTCGCTCTGACGCCCGATGGCATAAAAAGCCGAGTTATGGTGGATTAGGTGCCATCACCTGTCTTACACCACTCTCGCCGTCCGGCGGTTCATTTCTAATTTCGTGAATGATGTTTTCGGCCTCGTTGTAATCTCTGACTGGTTAGAGAGGCACATCGGAGCGACCGGCTAGATTGATCTTAGATGGCACTACAGCTTACATCTCGCCGAACGCCGACAACGTGATCGTCCCCGCGATCGAGGCGATGACGGCGCTGGCGAACATACTGACGAAGGAATGACCAACATGGCGGAGCGGCATGCCCTAATGACAGCCATTCTCTTTACTGGCCTGACTGTTGCCGCCTCACCTTCGCATGCGCAGAGCCAGTTGATCGGCGAGCAATTTGCCCCAATCCGCCCGCCTGTTTCGGTTCGTTATGGCTCAGGCAATTCACAGATCATGAACTTTTGGCGCGCGTCAGGCCGCACGCCAGCACCATTGGTGCTGATTATCGAGAGTAGTGGGTGGCCGACCAGCCCGAAGCCCTCAACCTACAAACTTGCCGCAACGCTAGCAGCAAGCGGAATTGCGGTGGCAGCGATGGGAAGCAGGCCGAACCGTCCGGTCGGAGTCCGTGATGTGATCGCCGACGCCCGTGACATGCTGCAATGCTTAGCCAGCCAAGCGGAACGGAGAGGCATCCAAAAGGACCAGTTAGCGATTATCGGCGTTGGGAGCGCCGGTGCTGCGGCCGCTCTAATGGCCACCGACCCGAACTGGACTGGTGGAACGTCGCTGTTTTTTGAAAATTTGCGGGCATTAATCTTGATCGATGCGGTCGGTTTTGACCCGGAACTCACGCTGCAGACCGCAAGGTCAGACCGGCGCGCAAAGATATTAGAATCGCTTGGTGAAACGGAAGAAAAAAGAAAGGCCAACTCTGCAGTCAGCCATCTCGCGATGCCCAATGTTCCCAACGCATTGCTTCTGGTGTCTGAAGAAAGGCGGAATGAGCGCAGCAGCGCTGACTTTTCTGCCTTACTTAATGAGCATGGTATCATCGCTGAAGTTCGCAAAATGCCTCGATCAGATACCAGCACCAATCGGGGAATATTTGGTAATGAGCTCAATCCGGAGACGAAAGCGCTCGTTGCATATTTGGCGCAGCGACTTGGCAAGTAGCGTAGGAGTCTGTCTCATTTCACCGATGCTCGGCATCGCATATTCGCATAACTGCTCCCCGAAAGCGGAACGGTCGTTCGGTCTTGTGGGGCAGGACGGTTGATCGCGTCAGAGCGGAGATGGGTGAATGGCTGCTATCGGGCGAGCCTATCCCCGCGTCGAGAGCCTAAAAATCGTCGCTTGTAGCCGCCGACCCCGCCTCAATTCTTCCGCTGTGGCACCGTGAACGTCCCCGACACGCGCCCGCTGGGACTGGTCGCCGCGCCCGGTACGCCGCCCGACGAACGCCCGTCGACCGTCGACCGGCCGGTGTTCAGGTCCATGACCAGACGCCCGCCGCTCAGCCGGTTCGCCCCCTGCGTCAGGGTGACATTGCCCAACATGGTGATCAGCTTGCTGTTGAGGTCGTAGATGGCGACATTGCCGCGCGCCGTCTGGTCCGCCTTGGTCACCACGACATTGCCGGATGCATCGATCCGGTCGATGTCCACTCCATTCGATCCGCCGTTCGGCTGCTTGCTATAGGCGACGGTCATGCGCGCGGCGTTCAGCGTCATGCCGGCCTGCGTCACTTCGACATTGCCCGACACGACGACGCGGTCGGCGCGGTCCTGTACTTCGATCCGGTCGGCGTTGAAGTTGACCGGGGCGTTGCTGTCGTGATTCTTCATCACCTGCGCGAAGGATGGGGCGCTGGCACCGGCGAACATCATCGCGGCGGCGCCCACAAAGCCGGTCGAAAGCAGGATCAGGGTGCGTGTCATCAGTTTCGCCCTTTGAGGCCATTTTGCTCGATGCGCAAGTTCGCCCGGCCATTCAATGTCACCGTGCGCGCGCCCATGTCCGCTTCCAGATGATCGCCGCTGAACGTGCCGATCGGAATCCGCCCATCCACGCGCCCCGCGCTGCGCATCCGCCGGGTCTTGAGGTCGATGCCGACGTCGCGCGTGGTCAGGCGATAGCCGCCCGCCGCCTCGAACTGCACCGGCCCTTCGATCCCGACCCGCTCGGTGTCCATGTCGTACCGCCCCTTTTGCGCGGTCAGCACGGCGGGGCCGTCCGACAGCAGGATGCGCGCCGACATGCTGCTTAAGTCCACGATCGGTTCGCGCGAGCTTTTCTGCACCGCAGAGCCAGCGCGCAGGGAGAAGGGCTGGCCCTTGCTGTCTTCGCCGCGATACAGTGCTTCGGTCAGGCGCATCCGGTCCTTCGCCACTTCGACCTTGTTCTTGTCGAGGACGAAGCTGACCTTATCGCCGCCAGTAAAGGGCGCGGTCGCCAGCAGCGCCGCCAGCACCCCGACCGCGACCGGCAACCAATTCTTGAGCAGCGCGACCAGCCGGTCATGACTCCCGCCCGGCTGCGCCCACTGGCGGCGGACATCGCGTTGCTGATCGGCCTGGACGGACATGGTTGGACCTTTCAGCCTGCGTTACATGTGCGAGAAAATGTCGATTTCCGGCCATCCGGCCAGATCGAGTTCGGCGCGATGGGGCAGGAAGTCGAAACAGGCCTGGGCCAGTTCCATCCGCCCTTCGCGGATCAGGCGCTTGTCCAGTTCGGCTTTCAGCGCATGGAGGTAGCGCACGTCCGACGCGGCATAATCCTTCTGCGCGTCCGACAGGACGGGGCCGCCCCAGTCGCTCGACTGCTGCTGCTTGCTAATGTCCTGGCCCAGCAGTTCGCGCACCAGTTCCTTCAACCCATGGCGGTCGGTATAGGTGCGGATCAGGCGCGAGGCGATTTTGGTGCAATAGACGGGTGCGGCGACGATGCCCATATAATGTTTGATCGCCGCCAGATCGAACCGGCCGAAATGATAGAGTTTCAGCCGATCCGGATCGGCCAGCACGGCGCGCAGGTTGGGCGCGGCATAATCGCTGCCGGGCTTGAAACGGACGAGATGTTCGTCGCCCTTGCCATCGCTGATCTGGACCACGCACAGGCGGTCGCGCGGGGTGATCAGCCCCATGGTTTCGGTGTCGATGGCGATCGGGCCGGGGGCGAGCACGCCGGCGGGCAGATCTTCTTCATGGAAATGAACGGTCATATCCTTCCCTTATGGTGAAACAGGTCCAACCGCAATCAAGGCTTTGCCGGGCCGGATCTTCGCGACGAAAGCCGTCATTTGCCCGGCGCATGGCGGTGGCTGGGGGCCATTTTGGCCAATTGGAACGGAACAGGATCGCAACAGTGAAAATCATTCGCGCTGCTCTGAAAAGTTGATATAGTGATTCCCAAATCCGCGTCTGCGGTGGATTCTGCATGTCATTCGCCCGACATGTGTTTGTCCGATTGGTCTTGGGGCGAAGCGAAAGTGACTAACAGGGCATGAGTTTTGATAGAGGTCGCCGCGGCGGGCGCGGCAAGGACAAGCGCGACGGTTTCGGCGACGACAATTTCTACGATCAGGGCCGTGGCGGCTTTGGCGGCGGTGGTGGCGGCGGCGGCTTCGGCGGTGATCGCTTCGGCGGCGGCGGTGGTGGCTTCGGCGGCGATCGTGGAGGTTTCGGCGGCGGTGATCGCGGCGGTGGCGGCGGCTTCGGCGGTGGTCGCAGCGGCGGCGGTGGCTTCGGCGGCGGCGGCGGTGGTGGCGGCTTCGGTGGCGGCGGCGGCGGCGGTGGTCGCGGCATGCCTGCCCAGGTCGTTGGCGAAGGCACGGGCGTCGTCAAATTCTTCAACGGGCAAAAGGGCTTCGGCTTCGTCGTTCGTGATGATGGCGGCGAAGACGTGTTCGTGCATATCAGCGCTGTCGAGCAGGCCGGTCTGACCGGTCTGGCCGAAGGTCAGCCGCTCGGCTTCACGCTGGTCGATCGCGGCGGCAAGGTGTCGGCGACCGATCTGAAGATCGAAGGCGAGCCGCTTCCCGTGACCGATCGCGGTCCGCCGCGCGAAGCACGCGAACCGCGCGCCGGTGGTTTCGGCGCCCCTGCGGGCGGCGATCGTGGTGGCCCGCAGCGTCAGTTGACCGGCGAGCGCTCCAGCGGCACGGTGAAGTTCTTCAACGCGATGAAGGGCTTCGGCTTCATTCAGCGCGATGATGGCCAGCCTGACGCCTTCGTCCACATCAGCGCCGTCGAACGCGCCGGCATGGCCGCCCTGAACGAGGGTGACCGTCTCGACTTCGAACTGGAAGTCGATCGTCGCGGCAAATACGCTGCGGTGAACCTCCAGTCGAAGGCCGAATAAGGCACCGACGAACCATCCCTGTTACAGGGGAGAGGATGAAAAGAGGGTCGCCCGAGAGGGCGGCCCTTTTTCGCGTCCGGGCGCGCGGGATGATGGGATCATTGGCTGGGTTATCTGCCGATCTGCCATGCTGCGAATGCGAGTATATTTATCGATAAGACTAAAAATATGTAACAAAATATTGCTTTGCCGTCGATTACGCGCGCTGCGCCCCATGCTGCGGCACAGCAATATTATCTTACAGCCGCGCCATGCATCCATCTTGCAGGCTTCCTAGTTTGGGGGGCGTAACATCAGATGGAGGTCTTCAATGAACCAAACCGATCCCAAGAATCGCCGTATGATGATCGAGAAAGCTGCGGCTTCATTCATGCTGCTCTGTTTCGGCCTTGGCAGCCTGGCCTATTTGATCGCGATCGATCGGGCCGAATGGTTCGCGGTGCGCCCCGCGTCCGGCGCTGCGCTGGCGATGGCCAATGCATCGGACAAATATGCCGACAGGCAGGATGCGGCGCAGGCCAGGCATGGCGATCGCTCGTTCCGCCTGACGCGAGGCGAGGTGTCGGGCGACAGGATCGCTGGTGACAAGGTGGGCGGCAACAGGGCACCTGGCGTCGATTGATCCCATGCAACGGCTTTTGCATCCGGCCCACCCGTCATCGGGGATGGCGCCATCATGATCGTCACCGCAACACCAGGCATCAAGCAGATAGTACGGGAGGTGTGGAAGCCGCTGGCGCTGCTGTTCGTGTGGGACGTGATTGTCACCGCGACCTATTTCATTATCCCCTTTACCGCCCCGTCCTTGCCGCTGACGCTATTCGGCTCGGCGCTGGTGCTATTCTTGGGGTTCCGCAGCAATTCAGCCTATCAGCGTTGGTGGGAGGGGCGCGGCCTATGGGGGTTGATGATCAACGCCAGCCGCAATCTGGCGCGGCAGGCGCGCAACCTCCTGCCCGAGGAAGCGCGGGAGGCGAAGCGCGCCATCGTCCTGCACCAGATCGCCTATGTCCACGCCCTGCGCTGCCAGTTGCGGCGGCAAAAGCCTGACACCGACGTCACCCGCTTCCTGTCAAAAGGCGATCCGGCGCTGGCGCGGGCCAATATTGCCAACGGCCTGTTGGACGGCACCGGCCGCCGCATCGACGATGCGCGGCGACGTGGCTGGATCGACACCATCCAGCAAGCGGCGATGGAGGCGGTGCTGGTCGATATCGCCAATGCCCAGGGTGGCATGGAGCGGTTGAAGAATACGCCGTTGCCGGTGCAATATCGCTTCTTCCCGACATTGTTCACCCATTTGATGTGCCTGTTGCTGCCCATCGGGTTGGTCGAAACGATGGGGTTGGCGACGCCGCTGGGATCGACGGTCGCGGGCCTGATGTTCCTGGCGGTGCTGGCGATCGGCGACGATCTGGTCGATCCGTTCGACAACAGCCCGCACGACCTGCCGCTCAGCGCCATGTGCCGCACGATCGAGATCGACCTGCTTCAGGCGATCGGCGATCCCGCGCCGCCGCCGCTGGCCCCCGACAAGGCCGGCATATTATGGTGATGCGCGGGCGTTGCGCGCGCCGGAGCAAGCTCAGACCCGCCTGAACGGGAAGGGCGCGACCGTGCGTTCGTAACTGTGCAGGTCGAGCGCGCGGGTCACCGGCGGCAGCGCGCGATCGGGGCAGGCGCGGCGTTCGCACAAATGGCATGTCGGGCCGATCCCGGTCGCCGCGTCCCGCTCGACGTCGATCCCGTCGGCATGGACGATCCGGCCCGCATGTTTCGCCTCGCACCCCAGGGCGATCACCGATCGGCCGCGCGCCGCGCCCGGCGGCAGGCCGATCGCCAGCGTCAGGAAGCGCTTGACGTCCAGCGTCTCGATCAGTTGCGGCGCGACCCGGTCCGCTTCCTGCGCGCCATGCGCGTCCCAGCGCGGGCAGGTGCCGCCATAGCGGGCGAAGGGCCAGGCCTCGCCATCGAACCGCTTGGAGATGATCCCCGCCCGGTCGATCTTCGCCATGAAAAAGGGGATGCCCCGCGCCCCGGTGCGATTGAGGCTGGTCAGGCGATGCGCCAGTTGCTCGGTCGACACGCCGAACCGGTCGCGCAGCAGGGGCAGGTCGTGCCGGCTCTGTTCGGCCGCCTGGCGGAAACGATCATAGGGCATGATGAGCGCGGCGGCGGCATAGTTGGTCAGCGCCATGCTGGCGAGGCGGCGGCTGTCCTCGTCCGGTGGCGCGGCGCGGGCGATCTGCGCGGCGATCGCATCGGCCAGTTCCTGCGCGCACAGATGATAGGCGATCGCGAACAGGCGGCCTGATGCCGGTAGCCGCTCGCTCAGCATCACCCGTCGCCGGTGCATGTCATAATGGCGCAATGTCCCATCCAGCACGTCGCCGCGCACCACCAGGCACGCCATGCCGTGTCGGTCCTTCAATCGCGCGCGCAATTCCGCCTGTAAAAGCGTCGGGTCGTCGGGCAGGTCGGCGATGATCGCCTCCGCCCCCGCATCGATCTCCGCGAAATGATTGCCCGCGCGCGCGATCATCTCGCGCAGCCAGTCGACCGGCGCGACCAGTGGCGCGGGTGCCCCGTCGCCCCTTGCCAGCGCCTCGCCCGGCATCCGCCGCAGGTCGCTCAATGCGCGATAGAAGCGGGCGATCGCCTCGCTGACGCCGGGATAATTTTCCGCGACCTCCAGCACCTCGTCGCGCGCGATGCCGATGTCGCGCACCAGCGCGTCGGACAGGATTTCGCTCAACTCACGCGGGCCGCCCTCCTGCGCCTGCGCGGTGAAATCGCGAATGTCGATGTCATAGGTGTTGGCCAGCCGCAGCAGCATCTGCGCGGTCAGCGGGCGCTGGTTGCGCTCCAGATGGTTGAGATAGCTGGGCGACACGCCCAGTTCCTCCGCCATCTGCGTCTGGTTCAGCCCCAGTTCGCGGCGCAATACGCGCAGCTTGGGGCCAAGATAGAGTTTGCGGTCGGTCAATTCTGCCATAAGGTCATAATGTCATAAAATGACAGTATGACCAAATCAGATTATGACTGGCGGCCACTCATCGCTCTTACGCATTATGATTCAACTGTCTAACTCGGTGTTCATCAGCCCCAACGGGCACAGCCGCGAAGGACATCAACATGACCACCGACACGATCGAACAGACCCGCGAGCCGACCCGTTCGCGCGCCGTTTTCTCTCAGGAGGATTTCGGCCTGATCCGCACCGCCATCGCCCATTATCTGCGCGAGGTTCAGGACCAGCCGGAATCGGTCAAATATGCCAATCTCTACCACCGCCTCGGTCGGGTCGCGTAAACACTCGCACGGACCGCATGACAAAGGGCGCGGGATCATTCCCGCGCCCCTTTCATTACCCAACACGCTACGTCAGAAGAACTTCGTCAGCCAGTAGAACAGCGCGCCGATCGCCGCGCTGGCGGGCAGGGTGACGACCCAGGCGACGATGATGCTCGACGCCACGTTCCACCGCACTGCTGACAGCCGCCGCGACGCGCCTACGCCGACAATCGCGCCGGTGATGGTGTGGGTGGTCGATACCGGAATGCCCAGATGCGTCGCCATGAACAGGGTGATCGCGCCGCCGGTTTCCGCGCAGAAACCCTGCGCCGGGGTCAGCCGGGTGATCTTCGATCCCATGGTGTGGACGATCTTCCACCCGCCCAGCAAAGTGCCCAGACCCATCGCCGCCTGACAGCTCAGCACCACCCAGAGCGGCACATGGAAGCCGCCGGTCAGCATCCCCTGCGAATAGAGCAGCACGGCGATGATCCCCATCGTCTTCTGCGCATCATTGCCGCCATGGCCCAGCGAATAGAGCGAGGCGGATACGAGTTGCAGCTTTCGGAACACGCTGTCCGCGCCCTGCGGCGTGAATTTGCGGAAGACCCAACTGATGACCAGCACCAGCATCAGCGCCAGAAACAGGCCGACCGCGGGCGAGATCACGATCGCTGCGCTGGTCTTGAACACGCCGCTCCACACCACCGCGCCCAGCCCCGCCTTGGCGGTGCCCGCGCCCAGCAATCCGCCGATCAGCGCATGGCTGGACGAGGACGGAATCCCCAGCCCCCAGGTGATGAGGTTCCAGGCGATCGCCCCCATCAGCGCGCCGAAGATCACCTGCGGGTCGATGATGCTGGCGTCGACAATGCCCTTGCCCACCGTCTCGGCGACATGCAGGCCGAAGAAGAGGAAGGCGATGAAGTTGAAGAAGGCGGCCCAGGCGACCGCATATTGCGGTTTAAGCACACGGGTCGAGACGATGGTCGCGATCGAATTGGCGGCGTCGTGCAGGCCGTTCAGGAAATCGAACAGCAATGCGACACCGATCAGCGCGATCAGCAGGGGAAGGGCGATGGGGTCCATGGCGAGCTAAACTCTATCCTGCATGGATCGAAGCATCCTAAAATCCGTTCGTTTCGAGCGAAGTCGAGAAACGAGATGGGCGCGCTATCCGCTTCTCGACAGGCTCGAAGCGAACGGGTGTATGTGTCGTGAGCGGATCAGGCGTGGTCGATGACCAGGCCGGAAATCTCGTTGGCGACATCCTCGAACCGGTCGGTCACCTTTTCCAGATGGCTGTAAATCTCGCTGCCGACGATGAAGTCCATCGTGTTGCCGGCTTGCGCCTTCTGGAACAGCGCCTTCAATCCCGATTCGTGCAGGATGTCGGCATGGCCCTCCAGCTTCACCAGCCGCTCGGTCAAATCGTGCAGTCGTGTCGAATTGAGGTTGAGCGAGCGCAGTAGCGGCATCGCTTCGGCGGTGATGCGCGCGCATTCCACGATCAGCGCGCTCATATCCTGCATCTGCGGCGCGAACTCCTTGACCTCGTACAGCGCGATCGCCTTGGCGGTCTGGTTCATCTGGTCGATCGCATCGTCCATCACGCCAATGAGGCCGGTGATGGCGCTGCGGTCGAACGGGGTGACGAAGATGCGGCGGACGTCCTGCAACACGTCGCGGATGATGTCGTCCGCTTCATGTTCGCGGTCGGAAATCTCCTTGATATGCGCCGCCATGTCCGGGCCGCCCTTCAGCAGCTTGCCCAGCGCATCGGCGCCGAACACCAGGGTCGCGGCATGATCTTCGAATTGTTCGAAGAACCGTCCCTGCTTGGGCATCAGCGCGTGAAACCAGCGGAGCATTCCAGTCCTTTCATTCTGTCGGTCGCGGATCGCCAGCAGCAGTCGCAGGAACCAGCCCGGATCGGCGGGCGGTTCGCGGAAGGCCGCGATGATCGATTGCAGATCGGGTTCGTCGACCGCTTTTGCGGCTTCGGCGACGGGGAACCAGCGCAGTTCCCTTTGGCCCTGTTCGGGCCATTGCGTCAGGTGGCCGGTGACCGCAAGCGGAAAAACCTCGACCGTGGCCTCGCGCGATCCGCCCTTGCGCTTGCGCTTGTCATAACTGTAGCGGCCCAGCGGCGCGGGGCAGGCGATGCCATGGATGCCCGCTTCCTCATAGGCTTCCAGCTCCGCGGCGCGATGCCCGGCCAGGCCCTTGATGCGATTGCCCTTGGGTATCACCCAGCGCCGCGTTTCGCGTGATGTGATGAGCAGGATCTGCATCGATCCGTCGGCGGCGGTGCTGTAGGGCAAAGC
This sequence comes from Sphingobium psychrophilum, assembly GCF_012927105.1. Classification (GTDB taxonomy): domain Bacteria; phylum Pseudomonadota; class Alphaproteobacteria; order Sphingomonadales; family Sphingomonadaceae; genus Sphingobium; species Sphingobium psychrophilum. The sequence goes on from NZ_JABBFV010000001.1 coordinate 198,554, forward strand.
GGCAATCTGGCGCATCAGCCGACCCGCCATGGGGCCTTGCCCTGTTCCATCCTCTTGCCCACCGCGCGTTCCATGCGCGCCTTGTAACGATATTGTCATATTTCGCAATCGGCCCCTGCGCGATATGCGCAGGGGCCGATTGCGCAAATCAGATCGACAGGCGCGCCGTCAGGCGGATGTCGCGGCCGGGCAGCGGCGCATAATCCTTGAGGAAACTCGCAGCCCGCCGCGCTTCGACATCGAAGATATTGTTCGCCGACAGCGTCAGCGTCGTGCGGTCATTGCCCTTCAGCGGCTTCCACGACAGCGACGCATTGACCAGCGTGAAGCCATCGGTGTCGGTTTCGCGAACCGCGGTGCGGTTCTGCGCGAAGCTATGCTCCACCTCGCCACGCAGGCTCAGCCGGTCGCTCTGCGCTTCCAGCGCGCCCAACAGGCGCAGCGGGGGAATGCGCGGCGCGGGGCCATTGCCCTTGATCGTCGCGCGGACATAGTCGGCCACCCCGTCCAGATTGATGGCATAGCCGCCGATCTGCCCCAGCTTGACCGTGGTTTCCGCCTCGAAGCCCATATAGCGGGCATCGGCCTGGTTATATTGATAGCAGGGAAATTCCAGCTCCGCGCCGCCATTTACCGCCATACAGGCGCTGTCATCGACCAGCGCGTCATAGATATAGCCGCTAAACCAGTTATGATAGGCGGACAGGGCTATGGTGTAGCCTTCGCCTTGGCCGCGCAGCGTGCCTTCGACGCCCCAGCTTTTTTCCTTGCCGAAATTCGGATTGCCGACTTCGAACGCCTGCGTGCCGGCATGATTGCCGCGGGCGTATAATTCTTCGGCCGACGGCGCGCGCTCCGTGCGCGACAGGTTCAGGCCCAGCCGCCAGCCCGGCGTCAGTTCATGGCTCGCGCCGATCGACCCCGACACGGTGTTGAAATTACGGTCATAGGCCGGGTTGAACAGGGTTGCGTCCGCGTCCGCACTGACGTCGGTATGTTCGAAACGCCCGCCGACCTCGACCCGCGTCGTCCCCAGGTCGATCGACTGAAGCGTGAAGATGCCCAACTGGTCGGTCTGGTTGCGCGGCAGAAATTTCTCTTCGCCCACGACATAGAATTTGCGGGTGAAAAACTGCGCGCCGATCGCGCCGTCCCATCCGCCGCGCTTGGCCTGGACCAGTTCCAGCCGCGATTCCATCGACTGGTTGTAGAATGTCGTGCCGACCTCGCCCGTGTCCTCGATTTCCTGATGCTGGTAATCGGCGAAACCGGCGCGGAAGCGGATCGATTCCAGCAGGCTGCCATTGACCGGCAATTCCGCGCGCATATCGACGCGGTCCTGCTTCATGTGCAACCGCACCTGCTCCGCCTCGCCGCCTGCCTCCGTCGCATAACGCACCGGCACGCCATAAAAATTGTCGGTATGGGCGACCGAAAAGCCCAGATTGCCGCCATCGGTGATGAGCGCCGCACCGCCCGCGACTTCCCATGTCTCGGCCGCACTGTTGGGCAACTTGCCGCGCAGCGTGGACAGACCCTCGATCTCTGGATCGCCGCTTGCTGCCGCCTGCGCGCGCAGCGCCGGGGTCAGGATATAGCTGCCGGTGTCGAGATTGCCGGTCTTGGTGTAGCTGCCGTCGAAATGGACGACGAACTTGTCGCTCAACGGGATTTCGACCTCGCCCGATCCGGTCCGCTCATTGGATGCGCTGCCATAGGTGCCGATCGCGTCGATATGCACCGGCTCGTCAGGCACGCGGCGCGGGATGCGGCTGTCGATCACGTTGACCACGCCGCCGATCGCCGACGATCCGTAGAGCAGCGCCGCCGGGCCGCGCAGCACTTCGATCCGGTCGGCGGTCAGCGGGTTGATCGCCACCGCATGATCGACCGAGGTGTTCGACACGTCGAAACTGCCGATCCCGTCGGTCAGGATGCGCACGCGCTCGCCCTGGAATCCGCGCAGCACCGGGCGCGACGCATTGGGGCCAAACGATGTGGCCGACACGCCCGGTTGGCGCGCCAGCGTTTCGCCGATGGTGGAGCGCATTTCGCGCGTCAATTTCTGTCCGGTAATGACCGTTGTGCCCGACAGGATGTCGCCCTGCTTACGCGGGATGATCGCGGTGACGACGATATTAGCTTGCGCGTCGTGATAGGCCTGATCGCCTGCATCCGGCGTCGGCGTGGTTTGGGCGAGAACAGGCATGGCGAGGCAAAGCGCGGTAACGGCGCAGCCTGCGCGCAGCATCGGAAAGCGGGACATGAGGATCAACCCTTTGGTTCTGGTCTGATGTAATCCTGTATCTAGGATGATACATCATATCAATATCGGTTCGCCGCATTTTTGCTGCGACGCGACATTATTGCGCCCGATCAGAGGAAGAGAAATTCCGCCAGCGCCTCGACCGCCGGCTTTTCCGCCGCGCGCGGGGCAACCGCCTGGCGAATTTCGACGGCGGGCAGGGGAATGTCCAGTGCCAGCCGCTTGATGCCGCTCATCCGGCCGAGGTCGCGGGCCAACGTCCCAAATGCCGCGAAGCAGCCTGCGCCATCGCGCAGCGCGGCGATGATCTCGAACATATTGTCGCTTTCCAGCAGCGGCATCACATTGCGCACCCGGCCCTTGGCGAGCGCCGCGTCAATAATGTCGCGCATCCCGCTGCGTGTTTCCAGCGACAACATCGGCGTCATGGCCAGGTCGTCGCGGCTGACGCTGTCGGCCCGCGCCAGGGGATGGCCGCTGTCGGCATAAAGGTTGAGCGGTTCCGACCAGCCATAGCGGGACTTGAGGTCTTCCGGCTCCTCCAGCGCGTAGAAATAGGCGATGTCCGCCCGCCCATTGGCCAGCGCCACCGCCGCGTCCTGCGCGGTATGGATATGCAGGTCCAGTATGATCGCGATATCCTCGTTCGCCGCCTCGAACGCGGCCAGCGCATCCTGAAAATGGCCGAAGACGGGGGGCGGCGCGGCCAGGGTGATGACCAGACGGGCCGGACCCTCCGGCACCGTCGGTGGCGCGGGGAAGAGGGTGGCCGGTTGGGGCAGCGATGGCGGGGTGGGTTGAGGGGGCAGCGCTGCCTCTTCCACCGGCGCGGGTCGGTCCTCGCTCAGCAGCGTCATCGCCTGCGCCGTCTTGCGCCCCGCCGGCGTCAGCCGCGCCGCGCCGTCCAGATCGTCGAACAGCCGATAGCCCAGCCGCATCTCCAGCGACGCCAGGTCGCGTAGCACCTGCTCCACCTCGACGCCCAATGCATCGGCGCAGCGCGTAACACCGCCTGCCGCCACCATCTGCGCGAATATGTCCAATTGGCGCAGGGAGGGGCTGTCCATCGGGCGGTGATAGAGGAAATATCGCAGGGGGTTAAGGGCGATCTTCGCCATATCCTGCAATGGACTGTTGACGAGCGCCACCCGATGATGGCAGGGCGGCCGCCTGCCGGGCGGGTATAGCTCAATGGTAGAGCACTAGCCTTCCAAGCTTGTGATGCGGGTTCGATCCCCGCTACCCGCTCCACGCTGTTTTCAGCGGTCCGGCGACAGCGGTCCCGAGCTGCCCCTTTCGACCAGCGTGAACAGGAATTCCGGCGCATCGACCGGCCCGTTGGCCAGCGCGTCGATGACGGAGCGGCCCATATCCTCCAGCGGCTGGCGCACGGTGGTCAGCGGCGGCCAGGATGTCAGGCTTGCCGATGTGTCGTCGAACCCGGTCACCGACAGATCCTCCGGCACGCGCAGCCCGATACGATGCGCCAGAGTCAGCACGCCCAGCGCCATGTCGTCATTGGTGGCAAAGACCGCGCTTGGCGGCTGCGGCAGCGCCAGCAGCGCCTCACCCGCCTCTATGCCGGATGCGAAATCGAACTGGCCTTGGACGAACAGCGCGTCGTCGATGGCGATATCTGCGGCGGCCAGCCCGTCGCGAACCCCATCGACCCGACGCAGCGCCGCGCGGTGGGTCGGGGGCGGGGTGATGACGCCGATGCGGCGATGGCCAAGCGCGATCAGATGGTCGGCGACCATGCGCCCTGCGGCGCGCTCTGGCGTATGAATGGTGAAACTCGCTGCGACCACCGACCCGGCGATGCGGGCATAGGGCAGCTTCATCTCCGCCAGCCGGGCCAGTAGCCCTTCATCGTCCGACAGCGGCGGCACCAGCAGCACGCCGTCGGGGCGCAGCGCCGCCACCAGCCGGTCGAGCACTTCGAACCGTTCCTCACCACCGGGCGAAATCGGCTCCACCACCAGATGATAGCCCAGTTCGCGGCAGCGCCAGGCCGCGCCGATCTGGATGCGGCTGACATAGCCCGGCGCTGGGTTGTTATAGAGGAAGGCGATCATGAAGGACTTGCCCCCCGCCAGCCGCCGCGCCGACTGGTTGGGGCGATAGTCCAACTGCTTGATCGCCGCGTCCACCCGCGCCTGCAACTCCGGGCTGACATTGGGTGCCTTGTTGACGACGCGCGACACCGTCTTGATCGAAACCTGGGCGAGGGCGGCGACATCGTGGATGCTGGTCATGAATCTTCGCAATGTTGGAGCAGAGGGGGTTGGAGCGGAAGGGGCTGGAGCGGAAAGCGCCGACCATGGCGACAGCCGATGCCGATTGGCAAGTCGCCCGTGGCAAGTTTATGATCGGGTGGCGGCACAGGAGCGATGGAAAGACCGATCATGACCAACATCGTCAATCTGCGGCAGGCGCGCAAGGCGAAGGCGCGCGTGGACAAGGCGCAGGCGGCGCAGGAAAATCGCGCGCGTTTCGGGCGCACCAAGGCGCAACGGCTGGCGGATGCGCAAGAGGAGCAGCGCCGTATTGCTCTGCTTGATGGCGCAAGACGCGAGTCCAGCGACGATTAGGATGCCGCACTATATATGGGATGGTTATTTGCGTGCTGTTCGGCCTATTCTGTAAATAAGTCGTTCATGTTCAGCTGAACGAATATTCATATCGTTCATCTTGCCCCCGAACTATCACAATTCGTCGTGATTTGGATTGGCTGGTTGCGTTGAATCGCCCGGTCGGCCGTTGGTGTCCTGCTATGACTGGAAATATTCGCACAAACCGCCCCGCCAGGGCCGCGATTGCCGCTGTTCTGGCTTTGACTGCAACCCCGCTGCTGGCCCAGGTCGCTGCGTCGCCGGTCGCCCCGACCGTTGCGCCGGAAGCTGCCCCCGCTGCGCCGATGCCGGTGACGTCGGCACCTGATCTTATCGCAGCGCCGGCTGCCACGCCGACGCCTGAATTTGCCCCTAGCCAGCCGGTGGTGCAGGCCACCCCGCCGCTGGAGGAACGTATCGCCGCCGCGACGGCCGCTGCGGAAGCAGAACAGGCTGCGGTTCAGGCCGCCAAGCCGCGTCCGATGCTGGCTCGCTCCGTCCCCCGGACGGTTGAACGCACGGCTGAACCCGTCGCTGCCCGCGCCGGCGCTGTGACCCCGGTCGCCCCCGCGCCAGTCGAGACGGCACCGCCTGTTCAATCGACCCCGGCCATTGCGCCGGCGCAGGAGGCCGCCCCGGCCGCCTCGGCGGCGCAATCGGTCGCGCGCTCTGACCAGGCGATGCTCTGGGCGCTGGGTGGGGGCGCGATGCTGTTGCTGGGTCTGGGCGGCGCTGCGTTGATGCGCCGTCGTCGTCCCGATGAAGCGGTCGCTGACGCCCGCGTCGCGCCGGTTACGACGTTCGAGCCTGCGCCCGTTCCCGTGACGCCTGCTCGTGCGATCACGCCGCGCCCGGCGCTGGCTACGGCACAGACGGAGAATGCGACGCTGGAGGCGATGGTCGCCGCTGCGCCGAGTGCCGACAATCCGTTCCTTACCCGGACGAAGAGGTTGCGCCGCGCCCAGCATCTGATCGCCCAGCGCGAAGCCTTCTCGGTCGCTGCGCCCGCACCGCAGACGATGCATGCCGAGCCGGTTCCCGCCGCGGCCATCGATCGCAGCCAGACTGTCTATCGCTTCGGCAATGATCGCGCGCCGTCGGGCTTCCTGAAGCCGCGCACCCGCTAACAAGCAGCGCAAGCTGAACTCCCATGGGACGGAAGGCCAAACCGGCTTTCCGTCCCTTTTTCATGGAGCCCATCGGTTGCGCTTTGGCCCCCCGCCTGTTACCGGCGCGCCGGTCATTACCGCGCCCCTTTTACGGAAGAATCGCCCCAGCCATGCCAGCCCCGACACCAGACAAGATCAACCGCATCGTCCTCGCCTTTTCCGGTGGTCTCGATACCAGCGTGATCCTGAAATGGCTGCAACAGACCTATCAGTGCGAAGTGGTGACGTTCACCGCTGATCTGGGGCAGGGCGAGGAACTGGAGCCGGCCCGCGCCAAGGCGCGCCTGATGGGCGTCAAGGAAGAACATATCTTCATCGACGACCTGCGCGAGGAATTCGTGAAGGATTATGTCTTCCCGATGATGCGCTCCAACGCGCTTTATGAAGGCCTCTACCTGCTCGGCACCTCGATCGCCCGGCCGCTGATCGCCAAGCGCCAGATCGAGATCGCCAGAATGCTGGGAGCCGACGCCGTCAGCCACGGCGCAACCGGCAAGGGCAACGACCAGGTGCGTTTCGAACTGGGCTATTATGGCCTGGCCCCCGACATCAAGGTGATCGCGCCGTGGCGCGAATGGGATTTGACCAGCCGCACCAAGCTGATCGAGTTCGCCGAAAAGCATCAGATTCCCATCCCGCGCGACAAGCGCGGCGAAAGCCCCTTCTCGACTGACGCCAACATGCTGCACACCAGCTCCGAAGGCAAAGTGCTGGAAGATCCGTGGGACGAAACCCCGGACTATGTCTATTCGCGCACGGTAAACCCGGAAGATGCGCCCGACGCGCCCGAATATATCACCGTCGATTTCGAACGAGGCGACGGCGTTGCGATCAACGGCGTCGGCATGTCGCCGGCGACCCTGCTCGAAACGCTCAACGAATATGGCCGCAAACATGGCATCGGCCGCCTCGACCTGGTCGAAAACCGCTTCGTCGGCATGAAGTCGCGCGGCATGTATGAAACGCCGGGCGGCACCATCTATCACCTCGCCCATCGCGGCATCGAGCAGTTGACGCTCGATCGCGGCGCCGCGCATCTCAAGGACGAACTCGCGCCCAAATATGCCGAGCTGATCTATAACGGCTTCTGGTTCTCGCCTGAGCGCGAGATGCTCCAGGCCGCGATCGACCATAGCCAGGAAAAGGTGGCCGGCACCGTCCGCCTGAAGCTCTACAAGGGCAGTGTCTCCGTCGTCGGCCGCAAATCGCCTTACTCGCTCTACAGCGAAAAGGTCGTGACGTTCGAAGACGATGCGGGCGCCTACGACCAGCGCGACGCGGCGGGCTTCATCAAGCTGAATGCGCTCCGTTTGCGTCTGCTGGGCCGTCGCGACCGGGAATGACCATGCCGCCGCCCGTTACACTATGCGACAAACTAGCGGGCGGCGTGACATATCTGCGGGACAACTTCCTTCCATAAACATCGTCAAGGGCAGCGGACATGCCGCCCAACAGATGCAAAAAGGAAGACAGACATGCTTCGCAAATTCTTCACCACCGTTGCGGTCGGTTCGTTGTTCGTCGGCGGCGTGGCGGCAACCCATCTCGCTTATGCCCAGCCCGGTGCCGAAGGCGGCCCGCGCGGCGGCATGATGGCACAAGCCGACACCAACAAGGATGGCAAGATCAGCAAGGCGGAACTGACCGCCGGTCTGGAAGCCCGCTTCGCCAAGATGGACGTCGATCGCGACGGGCAGATCACCCAGAAGGATCGCGACGCGATGCGCCAGCAGCGGCAGGACGCCCGCTTCGCTGAACTCGACGCCGACAAGAACGGCCAGATCAGCAAGACCGAATTTACCGCCGGTCATGAAGCCCGCGCCGACAAGCGTCAGGAACGCCGCGCGCAAGCCGGAAAGCCGGGTGAACGCGAAGGGCGCGGCCGTGGCGGCCATCATCGCGGCCCCGGTCGTGGCGGCATGATGGGCCATGGCGGTCCGGGCGGCGGCTTTGGTGACGCCAACAAGGATGGCACGATGACCAAGGCCGAATTCATGGCCCGCCCGGTCGCGATGTTCGACAAGGCGGACGCGAACAAGGACGGTTTCGTCACCGCCGACGAAATGAAGGCCGCGCGCCAGACGATGCGGGCCGAATGGAAGGACCGCAAGGGTCCGCCGCCCGCGCCCCAGAACTGATCGCGCACTGATCGCACACTGATCGACCCATCGGGTGGCGCAGGACGCGGGGTTCCTCCCCTGGCTCCGCGCCAGCGCCACCCGCACCGGAAGGGCGAAGGCTTGCCCCCTTTTGCCTTCGCCCTTCCAACCTTTCTCCAGCCATGACAGACAGGCAGCATGAGCGACCGACCCCATCTCCTGCTCGTCGATGACGAGCGTTCGATCCGCGAACCGCTGGCGCAGTATCTGGGCCGCAACGGTTTTCGCGTCACCGCCGTCGAAAGCGCGTCCGAAGCGCGGCTGCGCCTCGCCGCCAATGCGATCGACATGGTGATCCTCGACATCATGATGCCGGGCGAGGATGGCCTCTCGCTGTGCCGCCACATCCGCGAGACGAGCGAGATTCCCGTCATCCTGCTGACCGCGCGCACCGAAGAGACGGATCGTATCGTGGGCCTGGAAATGGGCGCGGACGATTATGTGCTCAAACCCTTTTCGCCGCGTGAACTGGTCGCCCGGATCAAGGTGATCTTCCGCCGCGTCGCCACCGGCGGCCAGCGCGTCACCGCGCCTGATGGCGCCAATTACAGTTTCGCCGGCTGGATGCTCAAGACGCAGGAACGCACCCTGGTCGACAGCGAGGGCGTGTCGTTGCCGCTCTCAACGGCCGAATATAATCTGATGCTGGCCTTTGCCACCCGCCCCAATTCGGTGCTCAGCCGCGACCAGTTGCTCGACATCACCCAGGGCCGCGAAGCCAATGCCTTCGACCGGGCGATCGACAACCAGATCAGCCGCCTGCGCAAGAAGATCGAGCCGGACCCCAAGAACCCGACGCTCATCAAGACCGTCTGGGGCGGCGGCTACACCCTGTCGGCCGAAGTCCGCAAACTGTGAAGCGGCCCCTATGAAAAAGCTGCGCCTGTGGCCGCAAAGCCTGGTCGGCCAGATCATCGCGCTGGTCGCGATCGCGCTGTTCGTGGCGCAGGCGATCAATTTCGGCCTGCTGCTGCGCGAACGGCAGCGGCTCGAACTGACCGGCCAGACTGCGCCCGCCGTCTATCGCGTCGTCGATGCGCTCGACAATCGCGTGGAACGGGAAGGGGACCGGCAACGCGGCCGTATGCGTGCGCGCTTCGTCACCGGCGCGCCCGAACTGACCGGGCAAGCGCGCCCGGATGTCGAACGGCGCGCGACGGTGATGTTCGAAGATGTCGGCCTGCGCATCCTGAGCGTCCGCGCGGTCCAGACGAGCGAAGTCATGCCCGTCCGACGCTGGGAACGTATCCGTATGCGCGCCAATGGGGATGGGCCGCACGATCATAGTGTCGGCCTGCTGACCTTGGCGGCGGAATATGAACCGGGTAAATGGGTGGTGGCGCAGGCGCGTTCTGGCGGCGACCGGCCGCAGCGCTTTGGCGGCTGGCTGGTTGGCCAGACGCTCATCCTCTATGTCATCGTCCTGCTGCCGCTGCTCTGGATGGGGCGTCGACTGGCGCGCCCGCTGAAACAGCTTACCGGCTCCGCCCAGCAGTTCGCCCGCACCGGCGCGGCCGACGCAGTGGATGAGCGCGGGCCGGGCGATGTGCGCGACCTCACCATGGCGTTCAACGCCATGCGCGCGCGCATCATCGCCATGCTGGACGAAAAGGACCGGATGCTGGGCGCGATCGGCCACGACCTGCGCACCCCGCTCGCCTCGCTGCGCGTGCGCACCGAATCGGTCGAGGACGATGCAGAGCGCGCACGCATGTCCGAAACGATCGACGAGATGAACCGGATGCTGGAGGATATCCTTTCGCTTGCCCGCGCGGGCCGCAGCACGCAGGCCGCGCAGAAGGTCGATCTGGCCGCGCTCGCCGACGCCGTGGTGGAGGATTTCATCGAACTGGGATCGCCCGTCGACCTGGCCGACTGCGATCGCGCCGTCGCCTTCGTCCGCCCCCAGCAGATCCGCCGCGCGCTGCGCAACCTCATCGAAAACGCGATCGTCTATGGTGATCGCGCCCATGTGTCGGTGCTGCACGAAAATGGCAACATCCGCATCGCCGTCGCCGACGAAGGGCCGGGCATTGCGGAGGACCGGATGGAAGAGATGCTGGAACCCTTCACCCGCCTAGAAGGCTCACGCAATCGCGAAACCGGCGGTTCGGGCCTGGGCCTGGCGCTGGTCCGGGCGATCATGGCCGAACATCAGGGCGAATTGCGTTTGGCGAACCGGCCCGAAGGCGGGTTGGAAGCGAGTTTGCTGCTGCCGGGTTGAAGGTCGTCTAACCGACCATTTGTTGCCATTTTTACCGACTACCGTTCGCCTTATAAGCGGTCATCTACTCAACCCAGCGATTGCCAGCTTTTTTCCAAGCCTCCCAAAAGATAACATGGTCGTCGTCGTTCAGGACTTGCCAACCGGCGGCTTTGAGGAACTCTTCCGGCGTTATTTCGTCCGGGCCGATTTCACGCGCTCTAAGGCGCGGAAGGAACATGTAGTGTTCGCCTTTGCCTCTGAGATTTGAGAGCATCTGGCCAATCTCGCCATCGCAAATCTGAAGAAACATGGGTGTGTCCAGTTTACGTATCACGCCACCCCACATGTGATGACCGACATGAGAGGCTGTTGAATCGTCTTGCAGCAATTCGGATAAGCCGGGAGCCGCACGGATATCATTTTCCAGTGCAGCGGCGGACTCGCGCAATGCGATGTCCTCCGCAGAACGAACGCCAAATCTTTCTAGGCTATGGGTTTCCATGCTTCAGCCCCGTGTCGTTGGGTAGCGAATGACAGGTTTCTCCTACCAAATAGTTCAAAGCTGCCCGTCCGCCTTCCACCCTTTTTGCCACTCGCGCTTTACTCAATGCTTGCCCGGCTTGTTCGACGTTCCCGGTGCGGCCGGGTTGATCAGCGCTGCGCCGTTGGGCAGGCCGGTGCCGCCCATGTCCAGCTTCTGCGCCTGTTCCTTCGCCGCCCGGACGGGGTTGTCGCGTTCCTTGATCGCGGTCTTGGTTTCCGCGTCCGATGCGCCGTCATCGCCATCGCCGCCGCCGCGGGTCCAGCCCAGGATGATCGACATGCGCCGGTTCCGGGGATCATAGGCGTCGTCCTTGATGAACGGTTCGCGGTCGGCCACCCCTTCGATCCGGGCGAAGCGGGCATTGCCGATGCCGCTGTCGGCCAGTGTCTTGCGCGTCGTTTCGGCCCGGCTGGACGACAGCATCCAGTTGGTCATGGTCCGGCCCGACGCATAGGGCAGGCCATCGGTATGGCCGCGCACGATCAGCGGGTTGGGCATGGTCTGGAGCACGGTCGCAACTTCTGAAATCAGCGCGCGCGCCTGCGGGACCAGCCGGTCGGTGCCCATAGCGAACATCGCGAAGTCGGCTTCGTCGATCAGGTCGATGCGCAACCCTTCGCGCGTTTCGGTGAAGCGCACATTCTTGCGCAGCTTGCCCAGCCCCTTGGCGATCATGCGCTCTTCCAGGCTCTTCTTGATCGATTCGAATTTCTGGCGGTCGGCGGCGCGGGTCGCCTTGCCGCCCTGGTCCTTGGTGCCACTGGCATCGCGCGGGATGGTGATGGCCAGATTGCCCTGACCGCCGGTGGTCGGATAATTATCCTTCCCCATCATGCTGTCACCGCCGAACATGCCATTGGACCCGGCCGAATTTTCCTTCATCTGCACCAGCGTCGGCGTAAAATAGTCGGCCAGCCCCTTGCGCTGCTTTTCGGTGGTCGCACCCAGCAGCCACATCAGCAGGAAAAACGCCATCATCGCCGTCACGAAGTCGGCATAGGCGACCTTCCAGGCGCCGCCATGATGGCCGGCATGCCCTTCGACGATGATTTTTTTGACGATGATCGGCCGGGGTTCCGGCTCGTTCGCGCCGCGCTTCTTTTCCGCCATGGCTTATTTGCCCCGCATGCCGTCGAACACTTCGGCAAAGCCGGGCTGGTTGGCGTGGGTCAGGCCCGAACGGGCGGCTTCGATCACCAACGGCTGCGGATGGCCGTGGAGCGAGGCGATGATGATCTGTTTGACGACCTGATAGATGGCGCCGTCCGCTTCGATCACGCTGCGGCAGCGGTTGGCGAAGGGATTGACCATGCCATAAGCGAGCAGAATGCCAAGGAAAGTGCCGACCAGCGCCGAACCGATCATCGCGCCCAATATGGCGGGCGGCTGGTCGATCGAACCCATGGTCTTCACCACGCCCAGAACCGCCGCGACGATGCCGAGTGCGGGCAGGGCGTCGGCCAGCCCTTGCAGATTGTCAGCGGGCTTGATCGCTTCGTGGTGATGGGTCTTGAGCGCATTGTCCATCACGTCCTCGACCGCATGGGGGTCGAGCGTGCCGGACGAGATGACGACCAGACGCAGCGTGTCGCTGATCAGGTGGACCAGCGCCTTGTCCTTCATCAGCTTGGGATATTCGGTGAAGATGGTGGAGCTGGACGGGTCTTCGATATGGGGTTCCAGCGCGACTGGCCCTTCGACGCGCAGCGTTTTCATCAGTTTGCTGACGAGGAAGATGCAGTCGAGAAAATCCTGCTTCTTATATTTGGCGCCCTTGAATACCTTGGCAAGGCCGCCGCCCAGCGCCTTCAGGTCCGCGCCGCTATTGCCGATGACGAGCGCGCCGACCGCGGCGCCGCCGATGATAAGCATTTCGTGCGGCAGCGCGTGCAACACGGGGCCAAGGTCGCCGCCGGTGAAGGCGAAGCCGCCGAACACCATGACGATCAGAATGACTAGGCCGATGGCTGCGAACATGAAAATCCCCGATTGACGCGCCCGGAGGCGGTAACTCCCCACGTCGCGTGCGACGCCGTGTCCTTGTGGTTAATACGGACTGGTTAGCGTCTGGTTTAGGACCGCACCGCTTTTTAGCCTGCGATTAGCTGATCAGGTCGAACAGGGTCTGCTGGTTGATCCGGGCAAAGGCCGATTGCGCCGCGTCGAGTTGCAGCAACTGGGCTTTCACATTGGCGATCACTTCGCTCAGGTCCGTCGATTCGAGGGATGCGCGCCGTTCGGTCAGGTCCAGGTCGACATTGGTCAACCGCGTCCCCACCACGTCCAGCCGATCGCTGCGCACGCCCTGCTTGGCTTGCTCGACCGCGATATGGCCCTGTGCGACCTTTACCCCTTCGAGCGTGGCGGCGATGGCCGCGTCGTCACCGTTCTGGATCGCGGCGATGCTCTGCGCCAATATGTCGTCGATCGACATCGGCGTGCCATCGACGTCGATCCCTTCCGATACGTCCTGCTTCGTGCCGACCACCGCCAGGTTCAGGCCCCGGCTGACCGGCACCAGCACGCTTTGGCCGTCGTCGAAGACGGACACGCCCTGATAATCCTTCTGGTTCAGCAGTTCGTCGATCGTCGTGCGGATGGTGGACATTTCCTCGGTGATCGCGGCGCGGCTGGTGTCGTTGAGCGACCCGTTGCGGGCCGACGTCACCAATTCCTGCGCGCGCGTCAGCAGATTGTCGATTTCCGACAGATTGGCCTCGGCATTGCCGGCGCGGGTGGTGCCATAGCTGATGTTGGATTGCCAGGCGGCCTGCTGCGCCTGGGCGCGGCCGATGTCGGATACCTGAACCCAGGCGAGCGAATTGTCGGACGGCTTGTTGAGCGTGATCCCTGTAGAGATCGCGGTCTGTCCATCGACAATGTCCTGCGATAATTTCTGCTGCCGCCGGATTTCGGCGAGCATGATCTTGTTGGTGATACCTACCATGGCTCAGTCCTTTCCGGGTCAGATGATGTTCATGATAGAATCGATCGTCTCTTTGGCGATCTGCAGGATTTTGGCGGAGGCCGAATAGGCCTGCTGGATGCGCAGCAGGTCGGCCGCTTCCATGTCCAGGTCGACGCCGCTCACCGCTTCGCGCGCTGCGACCGCCTGGTCGTTGCGGCTGCTCGCCGTGTCATATTCCGCCTGGGTCGACGCCACCAAAGTCGCGTGGGACGCGATCAGCGTCGTCCAATTCTGCTCCACGCTGCCATTGCCCCGCAGAACGGAATTGACGGTCAGCAGATTGCCGTTGAGCGTCCCGTCCGACGAGCGGGTCGCCAGCTGGGCCGGATCGGTGATGAGCGCGGCGACGGTCGCGGCGCTGCCGCCATAGGACAGCAATGGGCTGCCCGCTGCGCCGCCGTCGGTCACGCCCTGCGCGTGCCAGGCGTTGATGTCGGTGACGAATTGTTCGGCCAGCGTGTCCAGATTTTCCCGACGGTCCGCCACGGTGCCGGCGGCGGAAAACAGGCCGCCCAGCGTGCCGTTGGCAGGCGCAGTCAACGCCGTGCCATCGGCCAGGCTCAGCGAAAGCCTGCCATCGGTGCCGGCGGCCATCGAAAGGCTGGTCGCGCTGTCGCCGGTAACCAGCGTCTGCCCCCCGAAAATGATCTGCGCGCTGTCATGCGCGCCGAAGCTGACGGTGACGTTCAGATTTTCCGACAGCGTCTGCAACGCCGAATCGCGGCTGTCGAGCAACTGGGCATAAGCGGAGGTGCCGGGCTGCGCGCGCAGCAGGCTGTTATTGATGTCCGCCAGCGAGGCGAGCGAACGGTTGATCGTATCGACTGACGATTGCGCCTCCGTGGCGACGCCGCTCGACACATTCTGAAGATCGGCGGATGTCTGGCTGAACGCTTGCGAAACCCGGCTGATGCTGTCGAGCGTGGTGACGCGCAGCGACGTATCGGTCGGGCTTGCCGCCAGCTTCTCCATATTCTGGAACATGCCCGTCATCAGCTGGCCGATGCCGGTGCCGGTGTCGTTCAGCGCGGTTTCTGCGTCGGTCAGCCAGCGCAGGCGGGCGGTCGAACTGCCCATCGCCATGCCGGTGTTGCGGACCGTGGCGTCGAGATAGGGGTCGGCCGCGCGGTTGATGCCGGCGACCTGCACGCCGCCGAAATTGGCGCGCGAGATATAGGTCGCCATCGTCGCGGTGGACGACCCGGATTCGATCGTCCGCACCGATCGGCGTGCATAGCCGTCGGTGCTGGCATTGGCGATATTTTCGCCGATCGCGGCCATGGCCGCCCGATAGGCCTTGGTCCCCGAAGCGCCGATGATGAAGAGGTCGCTCATGCGCCCGTCGCCGCGGTCGAAGCGTCCGGCGTTGCAGGAGCGTCGCTCACCCGGTCGCCAAATTGTTTCAGCAGCAATTCGGCGATGCCCATCGCGCCCTTGCTGGCCATCGCATCGGCGGTGCGGGAATCAGCCATGTCGCGAAATTGCTGGGTCGCGGCGGAATCGTCGATGCCCTCGGCCAGGCTCGCCGACCGCATCGCGCCGATCATCTGGCGCAGGAAGACGGCCTCGAACTGCTGCGCCACTTTTTGCAGGGACGCCTTGTTCGATGTCCCCGCGCTGGCCGTGGCGGGGGAGGTTGTCGTCGCTACCTGCATCACAGCACCACCAATTCGGCTTTCATCGCGCCCGCCTGTTTCAAGGCTTCGAGGATCGCGACCATATCCGCCGGGGAAGCCCCGATCGCATTGACCGCCTTGACTATATCGGCCAGCGACGCCCCACCTTTAAAATTAATCATCGGTTTTTTCTGTTCGTCGATGCTGATGCTGGTCGATTGCTCCACCGCGGTCTGCCCCTGGCTGAAGGGCGCGGGCTGGGAAATGCGCGGACTTTCGTTGACGCTGACGGTCAATTTGCCGTGCGCCACCGCGGCCGGATGAATTTTCACCGCGCCATTGATGACGACGGTGCCGGTGCGCGCGTTGACGATCACCTTGGCCGGGGCATCGGCGGGCGAAATCTCGATATTCTCGATCATCCCCATCATCATGATGCGGTCTTCGGCGCCCGGCGCGGCGTCGATCGCGATCGATACGGCATCCATCGCGCGGGCGCGGCGGTCGCCAAAGGCATGGTTGACGCCGTCCGCGACGCGCAGCGCCGTGGTCAGGTCCGCTTCGGCCAGGTTGAACGTCAGCGTCGGCGCGGTGTCGAACCCGGTCGCGACCGCGCGTTCCACCGTCGCGCCGCCGGGGATGCGCCCGGCCGACGGGATGTTGACCGATACCTGGCTGCCATCGGCACCGGACACGCCCAGGCCGCCGACGGCCAGGTTGCCCTGCGCCATGCCGTAAATCTCGTTATCCGCGCCACGCAGCGGCGTCAGGATCAGCGTGCCGCCGCGCAGCGACTTGGACTTGCCCAGTGCCGACACCGTGACGTCCAGCCGCTGGCCAGGCTTGGCAAAGGCAGGCAGGTCGGCGGTGACAAGCACGGCCGCCGCGTTCTTGAGCGCCGGATTGACGCCCTGCGGCAGGGTGAGGCCGAAGCGCGAGACGACGCCCTTCATGCCCTGCGTCGCATATTCGATGCTGTCATCGCCCGTGCCGGCGAGGCCAACGACGATGCCGTATCCGGTCAACTGGTTGGGACGGACCCCCTGAAAGGTGCCCAGATCCTTGACCCGCTCGGCCTGGGCGGCGGGCGCGGCGACCAGCGCGCACAGGGGCGCGAAGATCGGCAGGAGCAGGCGAAACAGCCGCAACAGGAGGGGGCGGATCATGGCGTTTGCGGCTTCCATCAGAAGGGGCTGATCGCGGAGAAGAAGCGCTGGAGCCAGCCCTGGCGGCTGGCATTGGCGATCTCGCCCTTGCCCTTGTAAATGATCTTGGCGTCGGCGACGCGGGTCGATGCGATGCGGTTGTCGGGTGCGATATCGGCCTGACGGACGAGGCCGCTGATCTGGATGAATTCGTCGCCGCGGTTGAGCGTCAGCGCCTTTTCACCCTTCACCAGCATCGTGCCGTTGGGATAGGTTGCCGCGATCGTCACGGTGATCTCGCCGCTCAGCGCGTTCGACTGGCTGGCATTGCCCTTGCCGGTGAAGCTGTTCTGGCCGCCGGCCGATACGTCGCTCGCGGAAAACAGCTTGGACAGGATGCCGGTGGTCGGCGGCGCGATGCCGATCGTTCCGTTGCGGGCGGTGTCGGCGCTCGTCGTCTTGCTCGCCTGGGTCCGTTCGACCAGGACGATGGTGATGATGTCGCCCACGCTGGTCGCGCGCGCACCGCTGGTCAGCGGGGTGTAGCCGGTCGACGCCTGGAATATCGACCCGTTCGCCGGCGGGGCGACGGGCAGGGGGATGACGGTCGGCGCGTAGAAATCGCGCTCGATATCGCGCTTCTTCTGCTTGGCTGCGTCGGCGGGCGACGCGGCCAGCGCGATCAGCGAAATCGCGGCGATGGTGGCGTAGGAGAGGCGCATCATCTGGCCTTAGATATTCTGGTTGACATATTGGAGCATCTCGTCGGTCGCCTTGATCATCTTGCTGTTGACCTCATAGGCGCGCTGGGTTTCGATCATGTCGACCAGCTCTTCCACGATGTTGACGTTCGATGTTTCCAGATAGCCCGACCGCATCAGGCCGCGGCCTTCCAGGCCCGCGACGCCGACCTGCGGCACGCCGCTCGCGGCGCTTTCGGTCAGCAGGTTGCCGCCGATGGAGGTCAGGCCCGCCGGGTTCATGAAGGTGGCGATTTCGATCTGGCCCAGATTGCTCGGCGCGCTTTCGCCCTGCAACGTCGCGGTCACGGTGCCGTCATTGCCGATCGCCACCGACGTCGCGCCCTGCGGCACGGTGATTTGCGGGATCAGCGGCAGGCCGTCGCTGGTGACGACGGTGCCTTCGGCGGTGACGCTGAAATTGCCGGCGCGGCTATAGGCGATGGAGCCGTCGGGCTGCTGCACCTGAAAATAGCCCGAACCCTCGATCGCGATATCCAGCACATTGTTGGTCTGGTTCAGCGTGCCCTGAGTGTTGATCTTGCTCGTGCCCTGCAACGCGACGCCGGAGCCGAGATTGAGGCCGGTGGCGAACTTGTTCTCGCTGTCCGAATTGGAACCGGCCTGGATGATCTGCTGATAGGCCAGCGTCTCGAAATCGGCGCGGTCCTTCTTGAAACCGGTCGTGTTGACGTTCGCCAGATTGTTGGCGATCACGCGCATCTTCGTGTTCTGCGCGTCGAGGCCAGTGCGGGCGACATGAAGGGCGGCGTTGCTCATCGTTCATTTCTCCGTGGCGCATCCCCGAAGGGTGCTCGTGCATCAATCACAGCAAGATGCGTGCCAAAATTAACCATCCAGTTTCATGAGCGATGCGCCGCCGTCGTCCATCTGCTTGGCGGTATCGATCATCTTCACCTGGGTTTCCCAAGCGCGGCTGGCTTCGATCATCTGGACCAGCGCCTGCGTCGCATTGACGTTCGATCCTTCGACCGAACCCGATGTGACGGTCGCCAGCGGATCGGACGGCAACGCGCCGCCATTGACTTCGCGAAACAGGTCGTCGGTGCCCTTGGCGATGCTGGAGCCGGCCGCATTGACGAGCTTCAGCTTATCGACCTGCTGCGGGTTGGCCGGGTCGCCGCCTTGGGGCACGCCCCAGATACTGCCGTCCTTGGCGATGGAAACACTGTCCATTTGGGGCAGGGTGATCGGGCCGCCTTCACCCAGCACGGCCAGGCCGTCGCCGGTGGTCAGCAGGCCGCTGTCGGTGATTTTCAGGTCGCCGCGGCGCGTATAGGCTTCGCTGCCATCGGTGGCCTGAACGGCGAGCAGAGCATCGCCGTTCATCGCCACGTCCAGCGGATTGCCGGTTTCGGTAACCGCGCCCTGCGCCATGTCGGCCGCGATCACCTGTTCCGACGCTTGCGCGCGGGTGTCGAAAGTGTCGCCCTTGATCCAGCGCGTCTCGGCATTGGCGATCTCGGCGCGAAAGCCGACGGTATTGACGTTCGCGAGGTTGTTCGCGACCGCCGTCTGCCGCGCCATCGCGCCGCGCATCGCGGTAAGTGCCGTATTGACGAGCCGATCCATGGGCTGAGCCTTCTATCCTGAGCTTGGTTTTAAGTGCGCAGGTTGACGATGGTCGTGGTCAGCGTGTTCGCCGCCTCGATCGCCTTGCTGTTCGCCTGGAAATTGCGCTGCGCCGCGATCAGGTTCACCAGTTCGTCGGTGATGTCGACGTTGGAGCGTTCGAGCATGCCGCTGTTTACCGAGCCGAACATGCCCTGATTGGCGGTGCCCAGGATCGGCGAACCGCTGGCGACGGTCGACGTCCAGTGGGCGTCGCCCTCCTGCCGCAAACCTTCCTGGCTGTTGAAGGACGCCATGGCGACCTGGCCCAGATAGACGGTGCTGCCGTCGGCATAGACGGCCGATACCATACCCTTTTTGTCCACGCCCACGCTGGTCAGCTGCGCGCCGGTGGCGGTGCCGTCAAAGGTGTTGGGGATCTGGAGGTCGGTCAGGTTGGCCGGGGTTGCGCTGGTGGGATCGACGGTCGTCGCGCCGGTGGTCGGATCGACGGCGAACACCTGGATGCGCGCGCCGGTCGTGTCGACGGCATAGCGGTCGTCATCGACGGCGAAGGCGCCGTTACGGGTGTAGCTGATATTTCCGTCTTCGCCCTTGACCGTGAAATAGCCTTCGCCGGTGATGGCGAGGTCGAGCGTCTTGTCGGTGGTTTCCAGCGTGCCTTGCGTGAACTGCTGGGCGACGCCCTGCACACGCACGCCCTGGCCGGCGACCTGGCTGGTGGTCTGCATCGGCGCGGCGGCGAAGATGTCGCCGAACTGCGCCTTGCTCTTCTTGAACGCGGTCGAACTGACGTTGGCGACGTTGTTCGAAATGGTCGATAGGTCGGTCTGCGATGCTTTCAGACCCGACAGGGAGATATAGAAGGACATGGCGTTACTCCTTGGGTGAAAAGGATGAGTGAAAAAGGGTAGGGTTTACATCAGGCTGATCGCGTCGGACGGGCTGTAGCTGCCGAGCGCGGTGATGAGTTTGGAGGAGGAACCGTCGGCGGGTGACTGGACGGCGGCGATGGTGGCCCAGGTCGCGACCTTGGTGGGGGTCGCCCCATTGACCTTGACCTGCAAGGCGGCGGTTGAGACGGTTTCGCCCGCGTCATCCTTGCCGTCCCAATAGAAAGTGACGTCGCCGGCGGCCTGCGATCCCATGTCGATGGTCTTGACCACATTGCCGCTGCTATCGACCAGGTCGATGGTCGCGCCTTCGGTCGCGGCGGGCAGGGTGATCTGGCCGGCATAAGTGCCTGTCGCGTCGGGCGCGGCGATATTGCTCTGCACTAGCATCGACTTGCCGATCCAGCTGGCCGCATCGCCCAGCCGCGTGCCGGTCAGCTCGCTCGCCAGGCTTTTGAGAGTCTGGTTCATTTCCGCGATGCCGGACGAATTGGTGATGGTCGCCATCTGCGACACCATCTGGGCGTTATCGACCGGTTCGAACGGGTCTTGATACTGCATCTGCGCGGTCAGCAGCGTCAGGAAGCTCGACTGGCCCATCTCTGCGCTGCCGGTGCCGACGATCGCCTTGGGATTATAGACCGACAGGCCAGCGCTGTCGGTTGCGGTGGTCGTCGTCATTTGCCGATCCTTATGGTTTCGAGCATCAGGGATTTGGCGGTGTTGAGCACCTGCACATTATTTTGATACATGCGCGCGGTCTCGATCATGTCGACCAGCTCGGCATTGCCATCCACCGCGGCTTCCCACACATCGCCATTGGCATCCGCCAGCGGATGATTGGGATCGTGGCGCTTGGTCGGCTCGGCGCTGGTGGTGACGACATTCTTGACCTTGACGGTCGACACGCCGGGCGTGTCGGTCACGGATTCGAACACCGGCTTGATCGCGCGATAGGCTTCCGCGGCGCTGCCGGTGACATTGCCGGCGTTCGCCATATTGGACGCGGTGGCGTTCAAACGCACCAGTTGCGCACTCATGGCGCGGCCGGCAATGTCGAAGATGTTCATGGGGGTGGAACCACTCATGCTCATTCACCCTTCAGCGCACGGTTGATGGTATTGATGCGACCCTCCAGAAAGGAGAGGGTCGTGCGATATTTGACGGCATTTTCCGCAAACAGCGTCTGTTCGGTGCTCAGTTCGACGGTGTTGCCGTCCAGGCTGGGCTGCAACGGCACGCGATAGCCCATCGCATCGTCGGCGGCCTGCAGCACGTCGGTTGCGCTGCTGCCGACGCGGGTCGTCGCTTCCTTCAGCGCGGCCTCGAAATCGATGTCGCGCGCCTTGTAGCCAGGCGTGGAGGCGTTGGCGATGTTGGATGCGAGCAGGGACAGGCGTTGCGAACGCAGCGCCAGCGCCTTCCCATGTATCCCGAAGAGATTGTCTTCCACCGACATTGTCAAATTCGCTCTAAAAGTTTTGCGTCCCCCGCCGTTCTGACACCTGATGGCGTCTCCTGCGGGTGATCCAGCCTGGAGATCAGCAAGAGCCGTGCCAATTTGCGTGGGTGACGCATCGGCAGCGCGGACAATCGCGGAAAACCAGGCTTTTCGTGGGGGAGGCGGCAAGGGCGGCAAATTTTTGCCGGTCGGCGGCAGGGCGTTGCCGCCGTCGGACGAGACGACAAGCGATAGGGTAAGGGAACGGGCGTTCATGATCGCGATTATCGGCCATTTGTTCGATCCATTGACCCTAGCGGCGATGCTGGGCGGGATCGCTTTGGTGGCGCTGTTCCAGAATGGCGTCGGGGCGGTGGGTCGCGCTATTACGGCGCTGCATCCGCTGATGACGGCCGATCCGGCGCGCGATCGTGATGCCGCGCGGGCGGCGATGCTGAAGATCGACCAGGTGGCGCAATTGCGCGGCCTGTCGTGCACCGATCGGGTGAAGACCGCCAACCCCTTCCTTACCGAAGCCGCGCGCAAGCTCGCCAATAGCGAGCGCGCTGATATGTTCGAACTCTGGGCGGCGCAAGCGCTGGCCGACCGGGCGCAGCGCCATGGCGCGGTCCACAAGGCTTGGCTGTCGATCGCCGACGCCGCGCCCGCGCTGGGCATGGCCGGCACGATCATCGGCCTGGTCGGCATGTTCGCCGCCATGGACGATCCGGCTGCGCTTGGTCCCGCCATGGCGCTCGCACTGCTCACCACCTTCTATGGCGTCGTCGTCGCCAATCTTCTCGCCGCGCCGATCGCCGCGCGCTTGTCCGACCTGTCCGAACGCGAACTGGCCTGGCAGCGGGAAGTGGCCGACCGGATGCTGGGAATCGCCCGCCGCGAAAATGCACCTTTGCGCCGCGCCGCGATCCGCGAAGTCGCATGAGCGCGCCGCCTTCTTCGGCATCCTCTACCGCTGCCCGGCGCAATCGCTGGGCGGTCAGCTTTGCCGATCTCCTCCTTCTCCTCCTCGCCTTCTTCGTGCTGCTGCAAGCCAGCGGATCGCGCCGCGACGCCATGCTATCGCAGGTCAGCCAACAATTTGGCGGACGGGCGATGCGGCAGGGCGTGGCATTGCGCGCCGCCGACCTGTTCGTGCCGGGCGACGCCTTGCTCAGCGACGCCGGTCGGGCGCGTTTGGCCGTCGTGGCGCAGCGCTTCGCGCGGGAGCCGGGCGGGCTGGAAATCCGCAGCGACGGATCGGACCGCGGCCGCCAGCGCTTCGACGACTGGGATCTCGCCGCGGCCCGTCTGGGTGCGGTCGCCCGCGCGCTGCGCATGAACGGCATCGCGCAGGATCGCCTGCTGATCCGCGGTCTCGATCAGGGTGACGACAAGGCCGGGCAGGGGCAGCTGATCCACATCGCACCGGGCCATTAACGATAATTGGCACGGATATTGCTGAAATCCTGGCAAAGACCGTCCGTCAGGAGACATGCCGTGTTTCGATTTTCGCCCATCCTTCTCGCCGCCGCCGCGCTGACCAGCGTGTCGCCCGCGCTGGCCCAGGCGCAGGGCAATCAGAAATTCGAAAATCTCGACCGTATCGACAGCCTGGTGGCGATGACCGTCGGCGCTAATCTGGGCGAGCCGGGCGGCCCCGCTGCGCCGGTCGATCGCCGCCTGCGCCTGGCCGCCTGTCCGACCACGCCCAGCGTTGAAGGGCCGGTGTTCGGCGCAGCGATGGTGCAATGCGCCGCGCTTGGCTGGCGCATCCGCGTGCCGCTGGTCGCGGGCGCATCCGCCGCTGCATCTGGCCCAGTGCCCCGCTACGCCGCCGCCGCCAACCGCTTCACCCGCGCCGCGCCGGTCGCCGCGAAAGAGGCGGTCGTGCGCAAGGGCGATCCTGTGCAACTCATGGCCGGCAACGCCGTGTTCAGCGTATCGCGCATGATGGTCGCGGATGAGGACGGGGCAATGGGCGAGACGATCCGCGTGCGCGAAGACAAGAAAAGTTCGCCGATTTTCGCCCAGGTCGTACAAATGGGCGTCGTGCGCATTCCGGCATTTAATGATTTTTGAACTTGTCCGTTATAGGCAGTAGGGACGAGTGAAGGATTTACCCAATGATCAAGTCTGTGGGCCAGAATATCAGCGCCGCCATAGAGGCGACCCGCCTGCGGGAAGGGGCCAAGACGCGCGCATCCGCTGCCACCGGTTCGGCCACATCCTCCGCCAGCGCCGCGTCGGCCAGTCCCGCCGCGCGCATGGCCGCCCAGGGTGCGCCGGTCGATATGGATCGCATCGCCGCGATCAAGGCTGCGATCGCATCGGGCAACTATCCGGTAAACGCCAACGCTATCGCGGAACGCATGGTCGCCCTCGACCTGTCGGCCGCCTGATAAGGGACATATATCATGCCATTGGGTCTTGCCGCGCTGGACGATCTCTTCGACGCTTTCGAGGATCTTCGCGACGTGCTTGATGGCACTGACGCCGCCGCTATCGAACTGGCCAGCAATCGCGTCAGCCGCGCGGCTGCGTCCGTCCGCGCGATCGGTGCCTGGCGTTCTGAATTGGCCGTGATCGAACGGCTGAGCATGATGGTGCCGCTGCTCGACAGCGCCCGTATCCGCGTCAAGCTGCTGGCCGATCATGCCCAGCAACGCCTCGCCATTCTCGCCGCCCATGGCGCGCAGGCCGCGCCGCTGACCTACGGCCGCTAATAGACTCTTTTTTTCCAGTTTCGACTAAAGCGGCGCCCTTCGGCGCCGTTTTTCGTTGTACGTCCCGAAATCCTTACCGGCGTTAACCAAATCTTGGCACAAGCCTTGCTCTAATGTCCTCGCTAGCAAATGAGGATTTTAGTCGTGTCGGCTTTCGCAGACATATCAGCAACCGGTACTTCGACAGGTAATCGCGTCACCAACGCGATTGCGATGGCGAGCCGCCGTACTGGTGTCGACTTCTCCTATCTGCTGGGCCAGGCCAAGATCGAATCCAGCCTGAACCCCACCGCCCGCGCGGCGACATCGTCCGCCACCGGCCTTTATCAATTCATCGATCAGAGCTGGCTCGCCGTCGTCGACAAGCATGGCAGCGAATATGGCCTGGGCTGGGCGTCCAATGCGATCCAGCAGAGCGGCGGCCGTTACTATGTCGCTGACCCGGAACTGCGCCAGCAGATCCTAGACCTGCGCAAGCACCCTGAGACGGCGTCAGTGATGGCGGCGGAACATGCCGCCGACAACAAAGCCTATCTGGAATCGAAGCTGGGACGCGAAGCCGAGCCGGTCGATCTCTATCTCGCCCATTTCCTGGGCGTCGGCGGCGCGTCCAAATTCCTGTCGGTCCATGATCGCGCACCGGATGCGAGCGCGGCATCGCTGTTCCCGTCCGCAGCGCGCGCCAACCGCTCGATCTTCTACGACCGTAGCGGCAACGCCCGCAGCTTTGCCGACATCCGTGATCGCTTCGCCTCCAAGCTCCAGAAAAGCTCTGACGGCCTGGGCGCCGACATCCAATATGCGTCCGCTGCGCTGCCTGCGGGCGCGAAGACGGTCCAGCCCGCCGACTATGTGCGGATCGAAACCCAGCGTCTGAGCGAACAGGTGGATGTCGGCATCCGCCCGCAGCCACAGACCGCGCGCCTCGCCTATCTCATGCTCGCCACCCTCGGAAGGTAACGGCCCTTTATGTCTCCCGCCCAAGTCAAAGCGAAGATCTGGATGAGCGCCGTCAAGGGCGCTGTTCTGCCGTTTGCGACGTTAATGGTCGTTGTGTTCATGATGGTCCCGGTTCCGGCGGTCATGCTGGATATCGGCTTCATCACCAACATCATGATCTCTCTTGCGGTGCTGATGGTGGCGCTGAATGCGGGCAAGCCGCTTGATTTCTCCAGTTTTCCTACCGTGCTGCTGTTCGCGACGCTGCTGCGCCTCGCGCTCAACGTCGCCTCGACCCGCGTCGTGCTGGTGCAGGGGCATGAGGGGTCGGACGCAGCGGGACAGGTGATCGAGGCGTTCGGCCACTTCCTGATCGGTGGCGATTATGTCGTGGGCATCTTCGTCTTCGCCATCCTGATGATCATCAATCTGGTCGTCATCACCAAGGGCGCGGGCCGCGTCTCCGAAGTGTCGGCGCGCTTCACCCTGGACGCCTTGCCCGGCAAGCAGATGGCGATCGACGCCGACCTGAACGCCGGCCTGATGACGCCCGAAGAAGCCAAGCTGCGCCGTGTCGAAGTCGCGACCGAGGCGGACTTTTACGGTTCGATGGACGGCGCGAGCAAGTTCGTGAAGGGTGACGCGGTTGCAGGCATCCTGATCCTGGTCATCAACATCGTCGGCGGCATCATCCTGGGCGTGGTCAGCCATGGCCTGGCCATCGGCGAAGCGGCGCAAACCTATATCGTCCTGGCGATCGGCGACGCGCTGGTGGCGCAGATCCCGGCGTTGCTGCTCTCGATCGCTGCTGCCTCCATCGTCACCCGCGTCAAGAGCGAACAGGATCTGGGCGGCCAGATCGCCGGCCAGTTCGGGTCGGGCCGCGCCTGGGTGCCGGTCGCCGCGATTTTGGGCTTCCTGGGTGTCCTGCCCGGCATGCCCCACCTCATCATCCTGTCGGCTGCGGGGATCGCGGGCGGCATCGCCTGGCAATTGCGCAAGGCGGTCCAGAAGAAGGCGGCCGAGCCTGCCCCGGTCGCCCCCGCGCCCAATCCAGCCGTCATCGAATGGGAAGACGTATCGGACGGCGCGATCCTGGGGCTGGAGATCGGCTATGGCCTCATCGCCCTGGTCGACGAGCGCAAGGGCGCGCCGCTGATGGCGCGCATCACCGGCATACGCCGCCAGTTGTCGAAGGAACTGGGCTTCGTCGTGCCGATGGTTCGCGTGAAGGACAATCTGGCGCTGGAGCCGAACCAGTATCGCATCACCATCGCCGGCGTGGTCGTGGGCGAAGACGAAATCTGGCCCGACGATCTGCTCGCGCTCGACAGCGGCGCGCTGGAAGGCGTGGTCGCCGGTCGCCCGGCCAAAGACCCGACCTTCGGCCTCGACGCCGTCTGGATCAGCCAAGCCAAGCGCAGCGAAGCGGTAGTCGCGGGCTATACCGTGGTCGATCCGCCGACGGTCGTCGCCACCCATCTGAACCAGCTGATCGCGATGAACGCCGCCGAAATGTTCGGCCTGGACGAAGCGCGCAAGCTGCTCGACACATTGAAGGACGCCGCGCCCCAACTGGTCGATGGCCTGACGCCGGGCACGCTCAGCCTGACGCAGATCAGCGCGCTCTGCCGCGCTCTCCTGTCCGAAGGCATCGCGCTCAAGGATTTCCGCCGCATCTGCGAAGCCATGGTCGACGCCGCGCGCCCCGACATGAGCCACGAACAACTGGTCGAAGCGGTGCGCCAGCGCATCGGCGCGCTCATCATCCAAGGACTTGTGCCCGTGAAGATGCCGCTGCCGGTCATCACCCTGGACGGCGATCTGGAAGGATTGCTGGCGCAGGCGATGCGCGTTGCAGGCGATGCCAAGCATCCGATCGAACCGGCGCTCGCCAACCGCATCGTCGAAGCGGTGATCCACGCCGCCCGGCCGCTGCTGGGGCAGGCGCGCAATTTCGCCATCGTCACTTCGCCGGTCGCGCGCCGTGCGCTGGCCCGCCTGTTCAAGCCGCATCTGCCCGAAACGCCGATATTGTCCTTCCTCGAAATCCCCGATGGCAAGGGCGTCGAGGTCGTGGCCGTCGTCGGCAACGAACAACGCCCCACGCCCCGCCACGACCCCGCGCCCCAGCGCGAACCAGCGCGCGAGCGGGTCGCCTGAAAGGAGGCTGAGTCATGTATATGAACAAGATCGCGGCCGGCGCCCACACCTATGCCAAGCCCGGCGACAACAGTCCCGAACGGCTGGCCCGCCAATATATGCCGCTGGTGCGCAAGATCGCCTGGCACGTCCATGGCCGCGTTTCGACCGCGATCGATATCGAGGATCTGCTCCAGATCGGCATGGTCGCGCTGGTCGAATCCGCCAACAGCTTCGAGGATCGGGGGCTGGGCTTTGCCGCCTATGCCCAGTTGCGCGTGCGCGGCGCGATGATCGACCATCTGCGGCGGCAGGCAACAATTTGCCGGTCGGCCATGGCCAAGCGGAAACAACTTGCCGGGGTGCGTAATCGTCTGGAGCAGAAGCTAGGCCGACTGCCGACCGAGGCCGAAATGTCCGCGGACATGGGGCTGGAGCCGGCCGCCTATCGAGAGATCGCCGACAGCGTCGAAATGGTCCAGCACACCAGCATGGACGAGGTCTATTCCGACCAGTCGATGTGGTTTGCCGATGTCGAGGACCGCGCCGACGACATTATGGAGAAGGAATCGCTGAAAAAGGCGCTAGCCGCCTGTATCGGCGAACTGCCCCAGCGCGAGGCCTTGGTACTGCAACTCTATTTCGTCGAGGAACTCAATCTGGAGGAAATCGGCCAGACCATGGACATCGGCGCAGCGCGGGTGTGCCAGATCAAGAAAGCGGCGCTCGACAAGCTTCGCGAGAAACTGCGCGACTGGGACGACTGAAAGACCACACTTCATGTTCCCCGGCGAAGGCCGGGGTCCAGTTGAAACGGCTGGACTGGACCCCGGCCTTCGCCGGGGAACATGCTGTCACTCATCATTCGCCGCCAGCGGCCCGACCCGCCGACCGTCGGTGCTCGGCCAGCGGAAGCGCAGCGGGCGATAGCTTTGCGTGCGCCACCATGGATCGGCGACCTGGAACAGGCCATTCTCCTCCGCCTTGCGCCCCAGATCCTTGCGGGCGGTCAGCGCGGCCAGCACGGGCGCGGCGAACAGCCCGGCGACCACCGGCGACATCCAGCCCAGGCTCCCGACCTTCACCGCCATGGTGGTCAGCCCCGCGCCCAGCAGCAAATGCCATTTGAACAGCCAGATCGCACTGGTCATGGCCATGCCGTCGCGATCGCGGGTCTGCCCGTTCCAGCTCGCCTTGCGGCCCATCAAGATGCTGAACAGGTTGATCGTCTGGGTCAGCATTGCCACCGGCGCCATCAGGATCGACAGGATGATATCGACCAGCACGCCGCGCGTCATCCGCGCCGCCCCGCCAAAGCCGATGCGCCGCGCCGGATCGGCCATAGCCCAGATGATCGCCAACAGCTTGGGACCAAATAGCAGCACCGCCGTCAGCGCCAGCAATCCGCCCGACGGCAGGATCGCGCTCGGCGGCCACACGCCGGTCAGCGCGCCACCCAACACCACCAGCATCAGCGCCAGCCACAGCGGCGACGTGCAATAAGCCGATGCGCCGACCAGCAGCTGAAACCGGCTGACCGGATGCAGGCCCTTGATCTTCACCAGCAGGGGCACATGCTGGATATTGCCTTGGCACCAGCGGCGATCGCGGGTGAACAGGTCGGGCATGGACGGCGGAAATTCTTCGAAACTGTCGTCGGCCGTGACCATATGCACGTCCCAGCCGCGCCGCCGCAGCAAGGCGGCCTCCAGCATGTCGTGGCTCAATATATGCCCGCCGAACGGCGCGCGGCCCGGCAATTCAGGCAGGCCGCAACTCTCGGCGAAGGCGCTGACCCGCACGATGGCGTTATGGCCCCAGAACATGCCTTCCGATCCCGCCCACCAAATCATGCCGGCGGCCGAGGTCGGCCCGAACAGGCGGCTGGCGAACTGCTGCCAGCGCGCGAACAGGGTGGCGGCGCCCATCACGGTGGGGACGGTCTGGATCAGTCCGACATGGGGATGTCGTTCCATATCGGCGGCCAGGCGCGCCATGGTCTGCCCGCTGACCACGCTGTCGGCGTCCAGCACGACCATATAGTCGTATCCGCCGCCGAAGCGCTGCACCCATTCGGCGATATTGCCCGGCTTGCGCCCGATATTGAGCGCGCGCCGACGATAATGGACGGGGCGCGAGAAGGAGGCGCGCATCTCCTGAAAGGCGCGGCGCTCGATTTCGCCACTTTCGGGATTGGAATCCGACAGGATGAAAAATTCAAACCGTTCGCCGCCCATCACCTGCGCCAGCGATCGTTCCATGATCGACAGGCGGCCGAGCACGCCCAGGAAATCCTCGTTGCATACCGGCAGCAGGATCGCGGTCTTGCCCTTCAGCGGGGTGGCGGCATTGAGCGGCCGGGGCGTGACGCTGCGGCCCTTGCCGACCGTCAACAGCAGGAAACCGATCATCGCGGTGGCGAAGCCGAAAGCGATCCAGGCAAATAGCGGAATGAAGAGCGCGAGATAGACGCCCTCCCACGCGGAAATGCCGTCCAGCCCGATCGAGCGGCGCATTTCATGCGCGGCCATGGCGGCGGGGAGGAGGGCAAGCAGCACAACCAGCAAACGGCGCGCCCAGATATCGATGTTGAGCGGGCGACGCGCGATCAAATCCGGTCGGGCACCGAAATCCTGTTCCGGCATGGCCAGCGCGCTTTCCGGCGGCACCTGTTCAAAGGCGCGCGCCAGCGGCTTGCCCCCGGCATCGGTGGTCGGCGCCTGCACGCCTCCATTCCCCGTCATTCATCAGACCCATCGCGATTGACCCAATATGTCACAACCGCCCGATGCATAGACGGTTCCCTTCAGACACCCAGCGGATAATGCACATATTCGCTTAAGGCCCGATCGCCCGCCCGCAATTGCAGCCGGATATCGGCCGACTTGCCCTGCGCGCGCTGTATGTCGAGCACCGTGCGGAACAGGCCTTCGCGGCCCAGTACCGGATAACCGGCTTTCTTGATGAGCGTGCCGCCGGCCACATCCGCCCAGATGTCGGGCTTGCTACCCGCAGCGACGCCGGCAAAGTCGATCACCAACCGATCGGCATCGCCGTCACCGCGTCCGCGCCAGACATTCTCGACGATGGCGATGCCGGTAGAAGCTGGGCCGGTCGAAGCGGGCGTGCGCGCCGCCGACCAGTCGAGCCGATAGGCGAGGTCGATCCGTGCACCCGCGCGCGGCGCAGCGTCGGGCGTCCAGTAAGCGGCGACATTGTCGGTATATTCGCTGTCGGTGGGGAAGGCGTAGAGGCGCACGGCACCTGCACCAAGCGGCCTGGTGGGCGTCGACCAGAGCGAGGGGCGACGATCGTAGAAGACGCCGTCATCCTGATAATGGTCGAAGTCGCGGTCGCGCTGGAGCAGCCCGAAGCCCTTGGGACTGACTTCCTTGAAGGCGCTGAAATGCGGGGCGGACGGGTTGACGATCGGCCGGGCATGGGCGGAACCATCGGCGCTCGCGATGGATAGCATGTCGCTGTCATGGATTTCCGGCCGCCAGTCGGTCCCCTGAACCCGGTTCGCCTGATCGTACCAGAACATGCTGGTCATCGGCATCAGCCCCAGTTCGGGGATGGCGCGGCGCGGGAAGAGCGCGGCGGTGACGTCCTGCTGCACGCCCTGCGGCCCAAGGCTACTGACGAAGCGGAAGGCACCGGCGATCGACGCGCCGTCCAGCAGCGCATAGATGGTGACGCTGCTATTACCCGTCCGCTCCAGCCAGAAATGGGTGAAGCGGGGAAACTCTTCTTTGCCCGCCAGGCTGGTGTTGATCGCGATCGCGCGGGCCGACAGGCCGAACTGCTTTTGCGGGCTGGGCGCGCGGAAATAGCTTGCCCCCAGGAAAGACAGCCAATCGCCGTCGCGCGCTGCATTCATGATGCGGAATCCGGCAAAGCCCGCATCCGGTCCCAGCGCTGCGACGGCATTCCCCGCGGGCGTTTCGAACATGGTCGGGTCATAGCGCAGCGGCGTCGCGCGGCCCTTCTCCACGATCGCGATCGACACCGGCTGGGCGGCGTTCACCGACAGCGGAAAGAAACGGACCCCGGTATCACCGGGCAGGTCGCCCCACAGGGTGCGCGCGTCACGGAACCGCGCCTGATGCAGCGCGTCATAATCGACCTTCGCCGCGCCGGGATGGGGCGGCGTCTCCTTGAACGGCGCGCGCGCCAGGCGCTGCGCCTGCGCCACCAGCCGGTCCCAGGAAAAGGCGTCGCCGCCGGTCTGGGCGAACAGCATGTCCGGAAGGAGCAGGGCGGATGCGGAGGCGGCGATCATCGCGCGCCGGTTGATCTCATTCATGGCTTTTATCATGGGGCGGACAACCGGCGAAGCCAAGTCTGTATCCGCGCCCATGCGAAGAAGCCTCCGCCCGGGGGGACGGAGGCTTCAATGAGGCTGGTCGTTCGATCGAAGGTGTCGCCCCCGGCACGGTGGGGACTGTTGATGTGCCGGGGGCCACTTGGGCGGCTTTCGGTGACCAAGACCTCAGCCGACCAATCTGGTTACGCCTTAGCCGATCAGCTTCAGAACGCCCTGCTGGCTCTGATTGGCCTGGGCCAGCATCGCGGTGGACGCCTGGCTCAGGATCTGCTGCTTGGCGAGCGCCGTCGTTTCGGCCGAGAAGTCGGCGTCTTCGATGCGGCTGCGGGCGTCGGTCAGGCTGGTGATGTTGTTGGTCAGGTTGTTGACCGTCGATTCGAGGCGGTTCTGCACCGCACCGAGATTGGCGCGGGTCGTTGCGACCGAAGCCAGCGCGGTGTCGAACGTGTCGAGGTCGGCGGTGGTGGCGGTGGTGGCGTCAACCGCCAATGCGTCGGTCATGGCGGTCGTCACATCGTCCAGCGTGATCGTTACCGTGTCGGATGCATTGGCACCGGCCTGGATCGTCACGTCCGTAACCGAACCGTCGAACAGCTTGGTGCCGTTGAATTCGGTGTTGGCCAGCGTGTCGGTGATCTGGGTCTGGAGCTGGGCGACTTCCGCCTGGATGTTTGCCTTGGCGTCGGTGTCGTTGGTGCCGTTCAGCGTCTGGACGGTCAGTTCACGCATACGCTGCAGCATGTTGCTGACTTCGTTCAGCGCGCCTTCCGCCGTCTGCGCCAGGCTGATGCCGTCATTGGCGTTGCGGACGCCCTGGGTCATGCCCTTGATCTGCGCCGTCATGCTGGATGCGATGGCGAGGCCGGCGGCGTCGTCCTTCGCGCTGTTGATGCGCTTGCCGGTCGACAGGCGTTCCATCGCGGTGCCCAGCGCCTTGGTGGCGGCGGTCGAAGCGTTGGCCGAGCGCATGGCGCCAGTGTTGGTTCCGATAACAGTCATGGTGTTCCCTTTCGTTTCACTATCAGGTCGCTGCCATCCGTTAGTGCGCTTGCGGCCTCGAAAGGGGATAACGGCGGGGCGTCACGAGCTTTTAGCGCCGACGTCGTTTTTTTTTGAAAAGGGTGTGATTCGGGCGGCCCGGAAATGCCCTTACGCGGGCGCGACGTGCGCGCTTTAGACCAAGGTCGAAGATATTGCCGTTTTTGCCGGAAAAAAACTGCCGCATTGCGGCAAGCGGACCGACGGCATTAACTATCTGATAACCACAGATGGCGTAATTATTAACCATCGAAGGGGGTTGGGGCGTACGGGGGTACAAGCCAGCCAAAAGATGGGGTTTTGTTCATGTCGACACTAGACGTGAGCCGTGGCGTCTGCGCGCTTCTTCCGGGCTTGCAGCACTGGCTTGAAAATGCCTTTTATGAGGTGCGCATCGTCGATGCGGCAGGCCCCCGTGACCGGGACAGCCAACGTATCTTGTTGGCGACCGAAATCGGTCACGCCACCTATCGCGATATCCTGATCAACGTGCATGACGGTGCGCCCTCCCTGGTGCCCGCCGCCAACGGCCTGCCGGCGCGGGTCGCCTTTGGCATAGCGGACATGGGCTTTGCCTTTGCCCTGATCGCCGAACTGGCCCGTCCCGCCGCGATCCCCGCAGTCGGCGACAGCGGCAGCGCACGGCTGATGACGCTGGCCGGCCGTGTCGCCCGCAGCGACGCCACCGTCCTGATCCAGGGTGACACCGGCACCGGCAAGGAGGGCATGGCGCGCTTCCTGCACGCCCAGTCGGGCCGCATCGACCATGACTTCATCGCCGTCAACTGCGCCGCACTCCCCGAAACCATGATGGAAGCGATGCTGTTCGGACATAAGAAGGGCAGCTTCACCGGCGCGTCGAACGCATCGGATGGCCTGTTCCTGGCGGCCGATGGCGGCACGCTGTTCCTCGACGAAATCGCCGAACTGCCGCTGGCGCTCCAGTCCAAGCTGTTGCGCGCGCTGCAAGAGGGCGAAGTGCTGCCCGTCGGCGCGACCCACCCAATTCCGGTCAATGTCCGCATCATCGCGGCCTGCAACCGCGATCTGGCGGGTGAAGTCGCCGCCGGCCGCTTCCGCGAAGATCTGTACTGGCGTCTCAACGTCATGCCGCTGGAACTGCGCCCGCTGGCCGAACGCCCTGGCGATGTCGCCGCGATCGCCGCCGCCATGCTGTTGCGGCATCAGGACATGGCCAAGGCATCGTTCGTGTGGCCGACCGCCGCTGCGCTCGACAAGCTTGCCGCCCATGTCTGGCGCGGCAACGCCCGCGAACTGGGCAATGTCCTGCAACGCGCGCTGGTGCTCCGCGACGGCGCGATGATCGAGGCGGACGACCTGCACCTGACCGGCGCGCCGCAGCCGCTGCGTATCGTGCCGCCGATCGTTGCGCCCGCCTCTATCAATGTCGAACCGACCCGCCTGCGCGACGTCGCCCATCACAGCAAGCTGGAGGCCATCCGCATCGCCCTGCGCGAAACCGATGGTCACCGCGCCGCCGCCGCCCGCAAACTGGGCATTTCCGAACGCACGCTTCGCTATCGGCTCGCCGAAATGCGTGAGCTGGCAGCGGCTTGAAGGAGGGCTGAACCATGGCCATCAACGGCGTTTCACCCACAGACAGCGTCATGGCGATCCGCAACGCCATCCTGCAAAAGAACGCGGCCCTGCGGGACGTCGCCTCGACCGGAACGGTCGGCGCACCCGGCGTCGGCGGCGCCCAGGGCACGGCGCCGGGTGGCTTTACAGAAGCGCTCAACAGCGCCCTGCAACAGGTCAACGGGCTCCAGACCCAGGCCGGTGAAGCCGCCGCCTCGTTCGAGCGTGGCGAAACCACCGATATCGCCGCGGTCATGCTGGCCAAGCAGCAGGCGTCGGTCAGCTTCGAAGCGACCCTCCAGGTCCGCAATAAACTCCTGTCCGCCTATAAGGACAT
Source organism: Sphingobium psychrophilum (assembly GCF_012927105.1). Classification (GTDB taxonomy): domain Bacteria; phylum Pseudomonadota; class Alphaproteobacteria; order Sphingomonadales; family Sphingomonadaceae; genus Sphingobium; species Sphingobium psychrophilum. The sequence goes on from NZ_JABBFV010000001.1 coordinate 233,011, forward strand.
TATGAGCATGCCGGTCTAAACCATGGAAAACGCACTCAGCACCAATGTCGGCGCATCGGCGCCTGCTCTCACCCCCGCTTCCGGCTTTGGCGGCAACGCTAAGGGCATGGACGCACTCAAGGCGCGCTTCACCGGCTTCATCAAACAGCCCGCCGTGGCCAAGAGCCTGCCGCTGCTCGGCCTGCTCGGCACTGTCGCGGTGGCTGGTGCGGCGTGGCTCGCGCTGCGCGAACCGCCGCAGCGCGACCTGTTCCGCGCCTTGCCCGACACCGACAAGTCCGCCGTCGCGCAGATATTGGACCAGAGCGGCATCAAATATGACTTCGACAACGGCGGCGGCATGACCGTTGGCGAAGACGATTATTTCAAGGCCAAGATGATGCTCGCCGCCCAGGGACTGCCCAAGAGCGCGCCCGATGGCAACAGCATGATCGACAGCCTGCCGATGGGCGCATCGCGCGCGGTAGAGGGCGAAAAGCTGCGCACCGCCCGCGAAATGGATCTCGCCCGCACGATCGAGGCGATCGACAGCGTCGAAACCGCCAAGGTCCATCTGGCCGTCGAACCGCCCAGCGTGTTCCTGCGCGAACGGTCGAAGCCCTCCGCGTCGGTCATGCTGCGCCTGGCCAATGGCCGCACCCTCACCGATGCGCAGGTCAACGCCATCGTCCATCTCGTCGCCTCCTCCATTCCGGAACTCAACCCGGACGATATCTCGCTGGTCGATCAAAATGGTCGCTTGCTCAGCAATAATGACGGCAACGCCGCCGACGATCGGCAACTGGCGGTCCAGGGCAAGATCGAGGATCGCTATCGCCAGTCGGTGATTGCGCTGCTGACCCCGATCCTGGGCACCGGCAATTTTTCCGCCGAGGTCCATGCCGAACTCAACTTCGCCGAACGCCAGGCGACCCGCGAAACCTACCCGCAGGACGAAGCGCGGCTGCGCAACGAAACCGGCACCTGGGCGTCCGATCCGCGCGGCCAGGGTGCGGGCGAAGCGTCCGGCATCCCCGGCGCGCTCAGCAACCAGGCCCCAGTCAACCCGACCGTGACCCAAACCAATCCGAACGGTCAGGCGGTGACGCAGGGTCAGACGGCGCAGGGCGCGCAAGCGGCCCCCGGCTCTCCGCCCAACCCGCTGATGAAGACCGAGGAAACCTTCAACCGCAGCTTCGAACTGGGTCGTGAAGTTTCCGTCACCCGCGATGCCATCGGCACGGTCAAGCGCCTGTCGGTCGCCGTGGCGCTCGACACCGCACCCGACGGCAAGGCCCGCACCCCGCAGGAAATCGCCGCGCTGGAAGCCTTGGTGAAGGGCGCGGTCGGTTTCGACCAGGGGCGTGGCGACGTGGTCGCCCTGTCCTCGCGCAGCTTCCTCAAGACGGCGGAGGTTACCCCGCCCTGGTATGAGGCGGACTGGATGTCGCCGCTGGTGCGCAACCTGTCGGCTCTGCTGGTTGCCCTGCTGGTCATCTTCGGCATCGGTCGCCCGCTTCTGAAGCGCCGCGCCGCTGCGCCCGACGCTCTGGCTGCCCCGACCCCGCAGGAAGGCCAGCGCATCGGTCGCGAGATTTCCAGCGAGATCACCAAGCAGGCGGTCGTCGCCGGGCCGGACGGCGCGGAAGCCAAGATCACGCTCGACATGATCTCCTCCACTTATGATTATGCCCAGCGCGCCGACCTCATCCGCAACTTCGTCAAGCAAGACCCCGATCGGGCCGCGCTCGTCGTCCGCGACCTCCTGAAGGAGGGGAAGAAGGAAAATGCCTGAGATCGTTCCCGGTCGTCCCGAAGCGCTGAAGGGCAGCGCCGCCGCCGCCGTTCTCCTCATGCTCTTTGACGAGGATGAAGCCGCCCAGATCCTTTCGCGCCTGGAGCCTGACGAAGTGCGCCAGCTCGGCTACGCCATGTATGATGTGGCGGACGTCGATCCCGAAGAGGTGAACGAAGCGCTCGATCATTTCGTGACCAAGGCGAAGAAGCGCACCACCATCGGCTATGGCGCCACCCGCCATATCCGCGGCGCGATGACCAAGGCCCTGGGCGAGGAACGTGCGGAAACCATCCTGGCCCGCATCACCCCGCCGACCCGTTCGACCCAGCTGGAAATGCTGAAATGGATGGACGCCAAGGAGATCGGCACGCTGATCGAGGCGGAGCATCCGCAGATCATGGCGATCGTGCTGGCCCATCTGGAAGCGCCGGTCGCGGCCGATGTGCTGCAATTGCTGCCGTCCGAATATCAGGAAGAGATCGTCTATCGCATTGCCACGCTCGGCCCGGTGTCGAACGAGGCGCTGGACGATCTGGAGCAACTTCTGCTGCGCGGTCCGGTCAAGAAGCAGGGCGCAGCCTCGCAACGCGGCGGCACCGTCGAAGCCGCGGCGATCATGAACAACGTCCGCAAGGATAATGAACAGCGGATCATGAAGGCCGTCGCCAAGCGCGACAAGATGATCGCCCAGACGATCGAGGAGGAGATGTTCGTCTTCGACAACCTCATCGACATGGACGACAAGAATCTGGGCACGCTGATGCGCACTGTGGACAGCGCCGTTCTGGTCGTCGCCTTGAAGGGCGTCAACGACCTGCTCAAGGCCAAGATCTTCAGCTGCATGTCCGCCCGCGCCGCGCAGGCCATCGCCGACGAGATTGAGGAACGCGGGCCGATCCGCCTGGCCGAAGTCATGGATTCGCAGAAACTCATCATCGCCACCGCGCGCCGCATGGCCGACGCCGGCACCATCATGCTGGGCGGCAAGGGGAACGACTTTGTCTAACTTTTGGGGCGCGCAGGCGATTCAGGAGGCCGCGCCTGTCGCGGTCGCCGGCTTCCGCCCGGCCGAAGGCGGCTTCCGCAGCCTCTACACCTCGCCGCAAGCGCCTCTGGCCGGCACGATGCGCAATGGCGTGATCGAGGCGGAACCGGAAATCGACCTGATGGAGGAGGCCCGGATGGAAGCCTTCACCATGGGTTTTGACGAAGGCTGCCGCGTCACCGCCCAGACCCATGGGCAGGAAAGCGAGGCGCGCACGCGCCTGACCGATGCGCTCGAAACCCTCGCGCCCGCGCCCAGCGGCATGTTGTCCACCATGTTGTCGGCCACGGTCGTCCGCCTGGTCGAACAGATTGTGGGTGAGGTCGAAATCGACATCGAACGGCTGGTCCAGCGCTGCGACACCGTCGCCGCCTTCATCGAAGATAATGAAGGCAAGAGCGCGCTGCATCTCCACCCCGAAGACATCACATTGCTGGAAGGCGAGACGATCGGCGTCAAGCTGGTGGCTGACAAGGCCATGCATCGCGGCTGCGTGCGGCTCGAAACCGCCGATGGCTGGGTCGAGGATGGCCCGGACGTCCGCCTCGCCCGGCTGCGCGCCTTGATGGACGATATGGAAGGCAAGCCATGATCCGCGCCGCGCTGACCCAGGCCGAAAGCCTGTTCGACCATCTCCAGGTTCAGAACCGCGCGCCCCGCCGGATCGGCCGACTGGTCAGCCATGACGCCGGGATGCTGGAAGTCACCGGCTTCCGCCGTCCGATCGGCTCCGGCGCGCGCGTCATGGCCAGCGACGGCTCCGTCTGCCGCGCCGAAGTCGTCGGTTTCCGCGGCGACCGCACCCTGCTGGTGCCGCTGGACGCCGACGCACCGCTGGAAAACGGCATCCGCGTCGAACCCGACAGCCAGGCCAATATGGTGCAGGTGGGCGACGGCCTGATCGGACGCGTCATCGACGCCATGGGCCAGCCGCTCGACCGCAAGGGACCGATCATCGCCGGCGGCACCTGGCCGCTTAACGGCGTGAAGGGCAATGTCCTCGACCGCGGCCGCGTCACCGAAGCCTTTGACCTGGGCGTTCGCGCCGTCAACGCGCTGCTCACCGCCGGGCGCGGTCAGCGTATCGCCATCATCGCTGGCTCTGGCGTGGGTAAATCCGTCCTGATGGGCCAGATGATCGCCGGAGCCGAAGCCGACATCGTCGTCGTCGGCCTGATCGGCGAACGCGGCCGCGAAGTCAGCGACTTCCTCGAAACGAAACTCAAGCACACGATGCACAAGAGCATCGTCGTCGCCGTCCCTGCCGATCATCCCCCGGTGCTGCGCCTGCGCGCCGCCGCGCGCGCCACCGCCATCGCCGAATATTATCGCGCTCGTGGCAAGAAAGTGCTGCTCCTCATCGACAGCCTGACCCGCTGCGCCCATGCCCAGCGTGAAATCGGCCTGGCGCTGGGTGAACCGCCCGCGATGAAGGGCTATCCGCCCTCCGCCCTGGCGCTCATCCCCCGTCTGGTCGAACGGGCCGGGGTGGACGCCCGCACCGGCGGTTCGATCACGGCGCTCTACACCGTGCTGGCCGATGGCGATGATACCGACGATCCGATCGTGGACGCCGCCCGCGCCATTGTGGACGGCCATTTCGTCCTGTCGCGGCACCTGTCCGAACAATCCATCTTCCCCGCCATCGACATCGGCAAGTCCTTGTCGCGCGTCATGGCCGATGTGGTGGACGACGATCATCGCATGGCCGCCGCCAATTATCGCCGCCTCTGGGCCGCCTATGAGGAAAATCGCGACCTCATCCTGATGGGCGCCTATCGCCCCGGCAACGATCCCGTCATCGACGAAGCGGTCAAGCGGCGGCAGGAAATATTGGACTTCATCCGGCAGGACCAGAAAAGTCGGATCGACCTAACCATCAGCGCTGATGCGCTGATCGCCGGATTCGGCGCATGAAGGGCCTGGTCGGCCGCCGCCAGCGCGTGTTGCGTGTGCGTCACGTCCAGCACGCCATGGCGGTCGCAGAAACCGCCCGCGCCCGCGACGAGGCCGACGGCCTTGCCCGCAATATCGACCGCCTGACCAAGGTGCGCAGCGAATTGTTCGAAACTGAAGGCATGGCCACCGGCGCGTCCTTCGCCGCGATGCAGGAACTGGCGACCCGCCTCGAACAGGCCGGGCGACAGCTCGACGGCGCGCTTTATGATGCCAAGCGCAAGGTCGAGGCCAAAGAAGGCATGACTCTTGCAGCGAACCGGGAAAAGGAAATCGCCACCCGCCTCAAGGACCGCGCCCGCGCGGATCTGGAGGCGTGGCGCGAGACAAAGCTTGCCGCGCTGCCGCGCTATCGCCGGATGCAGCGCAACGGGGACGTTTGACGATGACCATGCTGACCAGCCTCAAGGCGCTTTTGTTCGCCACGCCCGCATCGCCGGGCGGGAAAACAGACGCTATGCCGGCCGGGGGCAGCACCAATTTTGCGCAATTGTTGAACAGCGTCGACGCCGTACCGACCGTCGCCGCGCAGTCGGGCGCGCCGGTTTCCGCCGACAGGGAAACTACGGCACCTGTTCAAAATAACTTTGAAAATCAGGGTGTTGATATTCCTGTTTGGCATCCTGCCATCGCGATTGCGACACCTCCGGCTGCCGCTGTCGCATCCTTGCCAGAATCGGAAAAACCCCAAACAACTGTCCAACTCGCCGTCGCACGTCCCGATGTGGACGAGACGTTAGCGCCCGCCACACCCGCCACACCCGCCACACCCGCCGTGCCTGCCGCACCCGCTGTGCCCGCCACACTGACCGCAGCGGTCGAGCCACCGGTTGAGATGGTTTCCATCGATGATGACGAAGCGCCGGCCGACATTCCCTTGCCGCAACAGACGGAGGGTGCCGGGGCTGCTCCGGAGCTGCTCGCGCCCGTAGCGGTTGCCACGGCCCCAACCGCACCTGCTGCCGTCAAGCAGGAGTCCGCGCCCGCGCCGGTCAGGGCGCATCCCGCGCAGCCGCATGATGCTGTCCCGGTCGATCCTGCCGCCGCCTCGCTGCCGACCGAAACATCCGATGTGCAGGACGCCCACGAACCGTCGGCGTCCGAAGACGAGACGGTGCCCGTTGCGCCGGACGACAGCCAGCCGCCGGTTCAGCCGACCGCGCCGGTCATGGCGTCCCCTGTTCCAATCGCTCCGCTAGTCGTCGCGCAATCCGAAATAGCACCAGCCCAAGCGACCCACGCCACGGCCGCTGGTCCGTCCCCCGTCTCGCGATCGACCGCCGCGCCGACCCCCATGCCGCGGCCTGTTCCGGGCGCATCGGTCGATAGCCCCAGCCTCGCCGCTACGGAAGCGACCAAATCGCCAACCCCCGTCACCTCGACGCCCCCAGCCGTCGCGTCGAACGACGCCGCGCCGCTGCCGATCGAGGCCGCGCCGCTTTCATCCGTCGCACCAAAGCCGGAGGCGATCGCCGCATCGCCGCTGCTGACACAAGCTGCGATCGACCCCACCGATAGGCTTGTGGAGCAGACGGCGATCGGCAAGTCCGCCGCCACGCCTGCCCCGCGCCCGGCCAGCCAGCCCGCTCCGGCAACCCCGATACAGAATGCCAGCCCGCCGCCAGCCGCCGAGCCGGCGCCGCAGGCTACGCCCGCGTCGCCTATCACTGCGCCGTTAGCGGAAACCGTGGCGACCACCCCAGTTGCGATGCCCGTACCCGCGGAACCGCTCGAAACTGCCGACCAGCCCATCGACATCGCACAGGCCAGTCCCCCCGCCGCACCCGCCAAGCCGCGCGCGGAGGCCGTCTCGCTGCTCGAGTTGGTGCGCGACCATATGGGCCTGCGCGTGCCGCGCCGCATCGAAACCGCCGTGCCTGGCCAAGATGTCGCCACCGACGCTGCGCCCGCGATCCTGACGATGGCCACGAATGACAGCATATCGTCTCTGGCGCCACTGGTGCAGCCGACCGTCCAGCCGCTCGCGGCCACCGCGCCGTCCATCCCGACCGTCGATCTGTCCGCCAGGCTTGGCGCGCAGGTGGTCGATATGGGCGTGTCGGGCCAGTGGATCGACGGACTGGCGCGCGATATCGCTGGCCTGTCTGCCAATGGCGCGCAGGGCCGGTTCCAGATCAACGCCGATCAGCTCGGCCCGATCCAGGTCGATATCCGGCAGGGCGAAGATGGCGCGACCATCAGCCTGACCGTAGCGACCGAGGCGGCCGAACAGGCGTTGCGGCAGGAAGGCGACCGGCTGAAGCTGGACGCTGGCTTGTCCGCCATGCGCATCAGCGAGATGAAGATCGAGCGGGCACCCCATGTCGCCGAAACCGCGCGTGCGGACAGCAGCGGCAACCAGACAATGTCGCAGCAGCAATCTGGCGGCCAGAACCAAAATCAGGGCCAGAACGGCCATCAGGCCATGGGGCAGGGCACTGGTCAGGGCATGGGCCAGTCGTCGGCCCAGTCGCATATGCAGGGCCGTGGCCAGCAACGTGAAAATATCGCGCTGGGGCATAAAGCGGGGAGCGACGCTGCCGTTCTTAACCATACGGACGTCGGCGAAAACGCCGGCGGTGCCGTTCGCGCGCGCTATGCGTGACCAGCGCTTTTCCTAGGGGACCAGAACGATGAGCGACGAGCCAAAGGCCAAGAAAAAGAAAGGCGGGAGCATGAAAATGATCCTGCTGCTGGTCGTGGGCGTCGTCGTGGGTGGCGCAGGCGCAGCCGGTGGGCTCTATGCCGCCGGTTTCTTCAGCCCGAAGGCGGAGGGGCCGAAGGAAGACCCCAACAAGCCCGTGCTGGTGCTGGCCGGTGAGGATGCGCAGGCGATCGCGACCGCTCATGGCTGGGCCGGCGAAGCGGGCGGCGGCGAAGGCGGCGGTAAATCCGGCGGCGGCGAAAGCCATGCCGTGTCCGCGGGCCACGCGCCGGGCAAGGGCATCGATCTGCCCACGCCAGCCAATCCGGCCGCCTATCAGGCCACCTATTTCCAGCTCCAGGCACCCTTTACGTCGAACATGTCGGACACCGACGCCTTTGCCCAAATCTCCGTCGCGGTATCGACCTATTATGATTATCGCGTGATCGCCGCGATCAAGCAGCATGAAATGCCGATCCGCAGCCAGATGCTCATGATGTTGGCGGAACAGCCGCAGGAGGTGCTCGACACCCCGCAGGGCAAGCAGGCGCTACAGGGCAAGATCAAGGTCATCATCAACGATGTGCTGAAGCAGAAGACCGGCTATGGCGGCATCGACAACGTCTATTTCACCAACTTCGTCATTCAGTAAGGCGGCCGCTTTGGCGCTCGTCCGCTGGCGCCGCTCGTCGCCCTGTTAACTCCAATTTTACCATTTTCGTTATTAATGGCGCTGCGCCAAAGGATCAGGACGTCCCCTGATCCGCCATGGGGCAGGGGACCAATATGGACGACGTACAGACCTACGCCTTCGGGCGCGGGGATTCGCAGGCGCCGATCATGCTGTCGGGGCTGGACCGGCTGAGCGAGAAGCTCGGCCGGCGCATGCGCGCCCTGATTGAGCCGATCGCCGGCGTGCGCCCGCATATCGTGGCGCAGGATACCCGTGTGCTGGATTTCGCCGCCTGGACGGCCGAAGTGCCTGCCTTTTGCAGCCTGTCCATCTATCGCCTGCTGCCGCTGAAAGGGCAGATGCTGTTGCGGATGGATGCGGCGATGATCTCCACCATGGTCGATTGTTTCTATGGCGGCATCGGCAACCGGGCTTTGCCCGCGCGCGGCGAATTCACGCCGACCGAAGACCGGCTGATCGCCCGCCTTTCCGATAGCATCGTCACCCGCCTGGTCGAAACCTGGGCCGACATCCTGCCGCTGGAACAGGGGCTGATCCTGCGCGAAAGCGCGGTCGGCTATGCCGCCTCCGCGCAGCCGGGCGACCAGATGGTGCTGCAACGCTTCACAATCTCCATCACCCGCGATCAGGAATGGCCGATCGACATCGTCTTTCCGTTGTCGGCGCTGCGCGGCGTTGAAGCGTTGATGGGCAGCAACCTGCCCGCTGACGAGGAACAGCGCGATCCCGTCTGGCAGACGCGCATCGCCCGGCGGATGCGCGACATCCGGATGCCCGCGCGCACCGTATTGGCGCGCCCCAACCTCTCGCTGGCCGAGCTGATGCAGCTCAAGGTCGGCGACGTCATTCCCGTCACCATCGGCCGATCGCTGCCGTTGATCGTCGGCAACCGCATCGTCGCGCATGGCACGATCGGCGAACAGGACGGCCGCGCCGCCTTCCAGATTGAAAAACTCGCACAGGAACCCGACCAATGAGCGATATGAGCGAAGCCCCCCGCATGGATCGGGGCGAAGACCCGCTGAGCAAAATGACCAACAATCGCCAGTTCAAGCTGCTGGCCGATATCCCGGTCCGCATGTCGGTGGAGGTCGGTTCCACCTCGCTGCGCCTGGCCGAAGTCATGGACCTGGCCGAAGGCAGCATCGTCGAACTGGATCGCCAGGCTGACGACCTGCTCGACATCATGGTCAATGGCGCGCTGATCGCCAAGGGCGAAGTGGTGACGGTCAATGGTCGCTATGGCATCCGGATCGTCGATATCGCCGCGACCGAAAATCGCCTCGCCGGGATCGAACGGCGCGGCTGACGGGCCGCTTCTGATTTTAAGCTTGCCTTCGGCCGCGAAACTGCGGATCGCAGGCGCTGTTAACCATAGCTGCGGGCAGGCCATTTCATGTTCTGGTATTTCGTCAAACTGCTGATCATGCTGCCGTTGGTAGGCGGGATGGCCTTTGGCGCGCTGTGGCTGTGGCGCAAATATCAGCCCGGCATGATGGCGGGGCAGGGCGACCGCTCCTTGAAACTGCTTGAAGCGCTGCCGATGGGCGCTTTTGGCAAGCTCGCCGTGGTGGAGTTTGAGGGCAAGAAAATCCTGCTGTCCGTCACCCGCAGCCGGATCGAGAAGATCGCGGAAGGCGATCATGTCCGCCTTCGCTGAGGCCGGACCGTTGAGGCGGTGGTTGCCCGCCCTTGCGGCCATGATCCTTTTCGCCCTCCTGCTCTTCACCGTCCCCGCCTTCGCCCAGGCCGCGCCCGCCGCCACCCCGCCGGTCGACAATAGCGGCGCATTGAGCCGCGCCATGGGCCAGATTTCGGGCGACGGTCGCTCGCTCTCGCTCAGCCTCCAGATCCTCGTCCTGATGAGCCTGCTGACGGTGCTGCCGTCGCTCGTGCTCATGATGACCAGCTTCACCCGCATCATCATCGTCCTTTCGCTGCTGCGCCAGGCGCTGGGCCTGCAACAGACGCCGCCCAACCAGGTGCTGGTCGGCCTCACCCTCTTCCTCTCGCTGTTCGTGATGCGCCCCGCGATCGATGCGATCAACGCCCAGGCCTTCGACCCCTATGGCAAGGGCCAGATCAGCATCGAGGAAGCGGTCGGCCGGTCGGGCAAGGTGCTGCACGGCTTCATGGCCAAGCAAACCCGCGAAAGCGACCTCAAACTGTTCCAGAATCTCGCCAAGGCACCGGCCTTCCGTACGCCCGACGACATTCCCTTCACGATCCTGCTGCCCGCCTTCGTCACCAGCGAATTGAAGACCGCGTTCCAGATCGGCTTCATGATCTTCCTGCCCTTCCTCATCATCGACCTGGTCGTCGCCTCCACGCTGATGGCGCTGGGCATGATGATGCTGTCGCCCACGATCATATCGATGCCGTTCAAATTGCTGCTGTTCGTGCTGGTCGATGGCTGGGCGCTGACCATGGGGTCGCTCGCGGGATCGTTCGCGACATGACCGGCGTCATGCTCCAACATCCGTTCGTTTCGAGCGTGTCGAGAAACGGTTGCGCTGCCGCTTCTCGACTGCGCTCGAAGCGAACGGAACGGGGTATCTAGTCCGCATGGAAAATGCCGATTTCTTCATGGGGTTGGCCCAACAGGCGTTGTGGATCACGGCGCTTGCTGCTGCGCCTGTGCTGATTCCGGCGCTGATCGCAGGCCTCATCATCGGCATGGTGCAGGCGGCGACCTCTATCAACGAGCAGACATTGAGCTTCATCCCCAAGATCATCGTCGTCGGCGGCATGCTGGCGCTGTTCGGCGGGTCGATCATGGTGCTGATCGCCGACTTCACCCGCGAAATCTTCGAACGCATCCCGGACCTGTTGCAATGAGAGTCGGGCCGTGATCGCGCCGGGCTTCGCCGGGGTCGAAAATCAGCTCTGGGTCTGGTTGATCGCCATGATCCGGCCGGGCGCTGCTTTCATCGCCGCGCCGGTCTTCGGTGCGCCCGCCGTTCCGCTGCAACTGCGCCTGATCCTCAGCCTCGCGCTGGGCCTTGCCGCGCTCAACAGCGTCACCATCACCCTGCCACAGGACGGCGTCGCCAGCTTCGAAGGTGTGATGATGGTCGCGGGCGAAGTCATGGCGGGCCTGGCCTTGGGCTTTGCGGTTCAGATCGGCTATGCCGCCGCCTTCGTCGCGGGCGAAACCATCGGCAACGCCATGGGCCTCAACTTCGCCGCCATGGTCGATCCGTCGTCAGGCCAATCGACCCAGGTGCTCGGCACCTTCCTCTCCATCCTCGCCACCTTCCTGCTGCTCGGCATGGATGGCCATCTGCTGCTCGCCAGCTTCGTCGTCCAAAGCTACCAGGCGATCCCGCCGGGCGCGGGCATATTGTCCAACGACACGGTCTGGCGCCTGATATCTTTTGGTGGCGCGTTGCTGGGGGCGGGCGTCACCGTCGCGCTGCCGGTCGCCTTCGCGCTGGTGCTGGTGCAGGTGGTGATGGGCATGTTGGCGCGCGCCGCGCCCTCGCTCAACCTGTTCGCGGTCGGCATGCCGGTGGCGATGATGGCCGGCCTGATCCTGCTCGCCATCGCCACGCCGATCATGGCCGAAGGCATGACCGCGTCGCTCAAGGCCGGGCTTGAAGAAGCCCAGTCGATTGCGGAAGGACGCTAAACCATGGCGGACAGTCCCGGCGGCGGCGAAAAGACCGAGAAACCGACCCAGAAGAAACTCGACGACGCGGCCAAGAAGGGCGACATCCTCCAGTCGCGCGAACTGGGCACGGCGCTGGTGGTGATGGCGGGCATCGCCTGGCTGGCGATCACTGGCCCGTCCCTGATCGACGCTTTGTCGGACATGCTGGCCGACGCCCTACGCTTCCGGCGCGAGGATATTATCGACTTCTCGCCAGCCGCGCGCGGGGCCGAACTGCTCGGCACCATCGCCTTGCCGGCCGCGGGCGTCATGCTCGCCACCTTCATCGCCGCGATCGCCGCGCCGGCCTTGCTCGGCTCCCTCGGCTTCCGTCCCGGCGCCTTCGCCCCCAAGATGTCCAAGATGAATCCCGGCGCGGGCCTCAAAAAGATTTTCGGCACGCAGGGCCTGATCGAACTGGTGAAATCCATCGCCAAGATCGGCCTGCTCGGCAGCATTGGCATCTGGTTCATTTGGGATCGGCTGACGCAGATCACCGCGCTGGGCAAGATGGGCGTCGCGCCCGCCATGGCGGACCTGGGCAACCTCTTCATCCTGACCTGTCTGGTGATGGCGGGCGGCCTGTTCCTGATCGCGGGCATCGACGTCCCCGCGCAGATCATGCAGCGCGCCAAGCGGCTGGGCATGAGCAAGCAGGAGATCAAGGACGAGCATAAGGAAAGCGAGGGCTCGCCCGAAATGAAAGGGCAGCTGCGCCGCCGCCAGTTCGAGGTGCTAAACGGCTCCACCCGCCAGGCGGTCGCCGAAGCCAGCGTCATCATCACCAACCCCACCCATTTCGCCGTCGCCCTGCGCTACAAGCCCGGCGTCGACGCCGCCCCGGTCGTGGTCGCGCGCGGCTGCGATGCGATCGCCGCGGCGATCCGCGAACTGGCGGACCAGAATGGCGTGACTGTCCTCCAATATCCCGAACTGGCGCGCGCCGTCTATTTCACGTCCCGCGCGGGGCAGATCGTCAACGAAGGCCTGTATATGGCCGTGGCGACCGTCCTCGCCTTCGTCTTCCGCGTGGAAAACAAGATGGCGACGGAAATGGACCGGCCCTTCATCACCGTGCCCGAAGACTTGCGGTTCAACGCGGACGGGCAGAAGCAATAGGCGCGATGGCGGCTCGGCCCAAACCCGGCCTCGCCCCCAACGCGGCACCCTTCATCTGATGCGCGAAAAAAATGTGGATGATGCCCTAAAGTTTAACCGCACCCGTCCGTAATCTCTTCATTGGGGACGCATTAGGATTGGTGCGTCATGAACGACTATGTTTCCAGAAGCGAACTGACGCCCGTCGACAGGGCCGTTTCGCGTGCGCCCGCACCCGTCCAGGCTGTTCAGCCTGTGGCACCCAGTCGTTCGACCCAGATCCCCGCAAACCAGGCAGCCAGGACGTCCCCGCAAGGCGACGGCGTCGTCGTGGATGATGATCTGGCCAGCATCGCCGAATATGTCGAGGTGCATGCCAGGATCGCCGACATATTGGCGGACCTCCAGTCGGGCGTCGGCGGGGTCGATGATGCGGCCGACGCGATCCAGTCGATGATTCCGCGCCCCATGGTGCTGGTGCCGCTGCCGCCCGCCAGCAAGGAAGCGGTGGAACATGCCGCCGTCCTTGCCAAGCGGATCGTCGAACGGGCATCCTACGCCCATGGCGCGCACGCCCATGTGTCGCGCGCCACGGTCGAGCAGGTCACGTCTGCGGGCTGATTTCCGCGGTTCCGGCGCAGCGCAAATCATTCCTAAAGGTCTTGCCGTTAGCGCCGTTCTATCCCCTTGAAAGGACGGCGCATGACTTCGGTAGGCAGCAGCATTTTGACGGCGCTCAACGCAGGGTCGGGTATCGACACCTCCGCGTTGGTGACCAGTCTGGTGAGCGCGACCCGCGAGCCCAAGCAGACGGCGATCACCAATCGCCAGACGCTCAACACCTCGCGTATTTCGGCGCTGGCCTCCGCCGCCAGCTCGCTCGACACCTTCGCCAACGCCCTGACCGAAGTGCTGTCGGGCGCCGCCTATACCGGCACGGCCGCCTCCAACGACGCCAGCATCGCATCGGTCACCCTGCTCAGCGGCGGCAGCCCCGCCGGTCTGCCTGCCCAACTGACCGTCGATCAACTCGCTTCCGCCCGTGTCTATTCAACCGGTGCGACCAGCAGCGCGACGGCGAGCAGCCTGATTGGCGCAGGCACGTTCACCATCACGAAACCCGGCACGGACCCCCAAAACCCGACCGTGTTCAATATCACCGTCGATGAGAACGCGACCTTCGCTGATGCTGCCGCAGCCATCAATGCCGCCGACACCGGCGTTACCGCGCGCGTCGTGACTGATACGCAAGGTACACGCCTCGTTTTCAAAGGCGAAACCGGCGCGGACAATGACTTTTCCGTTAGCGCCGCGCGTGCTGATGCTAACGATTCGTCAAGTCCAATCAGCCAGATGAGCTTTGCCAGCACTTCCACGGCGCAGAACGCCAAGATCACGCTGGACGGCGTCGCCTATGAATATGCCAGCAACACGATCGACGATGCGATCCCTTATCTGCGGATCGACCTGAACAAGGCGTCGCCCGGCACCACCGTCACCCTGTCGATGAGCCAGCCCACGGCCGGCCTGTCCGACCTGCTCAAGGAATTTGTCAGCGCCTACAACACGTTGATGGGCGCGCTAAACACCGCGACGGCGACCGGCGCGGATTCGTCCAGTGCGGGCGTGCTGAACGGCGTGGCCGGCGTGCGCGACATGAAGCGGCAGCTGTCGGCAATCACATCGACCCAGCTGGCGGCGACCGGCACCTACAAGACGCTGGCCGATATCGGCGTGTCGACCAATCGCGACGGGACGTTGACGCTCGACACGGTCCGGCTGGCATCGGTGATGGAGGCGGACCCTGAAGCCGTCACCAACATGGTGAACCCCAAGGTGTCGACCGCTACCAGCCCCGGCCTGTCGGCGCTGATGGACACGGTCCGCGACAATATCGAGAAAGAAGACGGCCCGCTCAAGACCGCGCAGGCGCGCTACGATGCCGAGGCCGAGGAATTTACCAGGCAGCTCGAAGATCTGGATGAGAAGATGACCAACTATCAGGATCATCTGACCACCATCTACGCAGCGATGGAGACGCGGTTGTCCGCGCTCAAGGCGACACAAAGCTACCTCGAACAGCAGATCGAGGTCTGGAACAATAGCGACAGTTAATCGGGGACGCAGACGATGTTCTATAATCAGGGTTATGCAGGCGCCAGCGCGGCGCGCCGTTACGCCGCCATCCATTCGGGCAGCCGCACCGAAGGCGCGACGCCGCACGCATTGGTGAAGATCCTGTTCGACGAACTGCTCCAGGCGCTGGAAGCGGCGGCGCTGGCCGAACGCAATGGCGACCGGGTCAAGGTGTCGGACAAGCAGGCGCGGGCGATGTCGATCCTGTTCGCGCTCGAATCGAGCCTGGACTTCGACAAGGGCGGCGACATTTCGGTCGGCCTGGCGCAAATCTATCGCGAAGCGCGCCGGTTGTTGCTGATCGGCGCCAAGGAACGGTCGGCCGATCCGGTCGATCAGGCCCACGCCATCGTCGCCGAAATCGCCGAAGCCTGGACCCAGATCGGCCGTTGACGGCCGCGCGCCCGCCCGTCCGGGCGGGGTTGCGCCCCAAACATGCCCCCTGTATAGGCGGCACTCGCACAAGGGCGGCCCGGCGGGGGCCGCCTTTTTGCGTTATATTCAATGCGCACAGGACGCGCAGCATCACCCAGAAAGGGAAGGCTCATGTCGATTACGCCGCTCATGCCCGTTTACCCCCGGTGCGATGTCCGTCCGGTGCGAGGCGAGGGCTGCTATCTGATCGGCGAGCGCGGCGAGCGTTATCTCGACTTCGCCAGCGGCATCGCGGTCAACCTGCTTGGCCATGGCCACCCCAGGCTGGTCAAGGCGATCGCCGATCAGGCGGCGACGCTGATGCACATATCGAACCTCTACGGCTCGCCGCTGGGGGAAGCGTTCGCGCAGAAGCTGGTGGACAACAGCTTCGCCGACACCGTCTTCTTCACCAATTCGGGCGCCGAAGCGGTCGAGTGCGCGATCAAGACCGCGCGGCGCTATCATTATGCCAATGGCGAGCCGCACCGGCACAAGATCATCAGCTTCGACAACGCCTTCCACGGGCGCACGCTGGGCACCATTTCGGCGACCAGCCAGCCCAAGATGCGCGACGGTTTCGAACCGCTGCTGCCCGGCTTTACCGTGGTGCCGTTCAATGATCTGGACGCCGCGCTGGCCGCGATTGATGACAACACCGCCGGCTTCCTGCTGGAACCGGTGCAGGGCGAAGGCGGCGTTACTCCGGCGACGCAGACGTTCCTCAAGGGCCTGCGCCAGGCATGCGACGCGCATGGCCTGCTACTGATCCTGGACGAGGTCCAGTGCGGCTACGCCCGCACCGGCACCTTCTTCGCCCATGAACAATATGGCATCACGCCGGACATCATGGCGGTGGCCAAGGGGATCGGCGCGGGCTTCCCGCTCGGTGCCTGCCTCGCGACCGAAGAAGCGGCCAAGGGCATGGTGTTCGGCACCCATGGTTCGACCTATGGCGGCAATCCGCTCGCCATGGCGGTGGGCTTGGCCGTATTGGAAGAAGTGCTGGCTGAGGGCTTTCTCGACCGCGTGACCGCCATGGGCGCACGCCTGCGTGCGGCACTGGAACAGCTCATTCCCAATCATGACGACATGTTCGAGGATGTGCGCGGCATGGGCCTGATGCTGGGCGTCAAGCTGAAGGACACGCATGACGCGCGCGCTTTCGTCGGCCATCTGCGCGACCATCATGGCCTGCTGGCCGTGTCGGCCGGCCAGAATGTGCTGCGCATCCTGCCGCCCCTCGTCATCGAGGAAAGCCATATCGCCGAAGCCATCGAGAAGATTTCCGCGGGCGCGCGGACCTTCGCGGCGGCGCAGGCGGCCTGACCAATCCCACCCCCGTTCGTGCTGAGTAGAGGCTGAGCGAAGTCGAAGCCCGTATCGAAGCATTGATCCTTCGATACGCCATTTCGACTTCGCTCAATGGCTACTCAGGACGAACGGCGGTTGGAAGCGGGGAAAACTTCCAATGACCAAGCATTTCTTAAATCTTTCCGATGCGGGCGGCGACGCCATCGCCGCGATGATCGCGGACGCCATCGACCGCAAAGCCGCGCGTGCGGGCAAGCCAAAGGGCGCGAGCGATGCCGACGCGCCGCTGGCCGGTCACACGCTGGCGATGATCTTCGAAAAGAACAGCACCCGGACCCGCGTCAGCTTCGACATGGCGATCCGCCAGTTGGGCGGCTCGTCCCTGATCCTGGAAGGCGCGACCAGCCAGATCGGCCGTGGCGAAACGATCGCCGACACCGCGCGCGTCCTGTCACGCATGGCCGACGCGATCATGATCCGCACCGACGACCATGCCAAGATCGAGGAGATGGCGCATTACGCCACCGTCCCGGTCATCAACGGCCTCACGGACCTGTCGCATCCCTGCCAGATCGTCGCCGACCTGCTGACCGTGGTCGAACATGGACTGGCGCTGCCGGGCAGCCAATGGGCCTGGCTGGGCGATGGCAATAATGTGCTCCATTCGATCGTCGAGGCGGCGGGTCTGCTCAAGTTCGATGTGCGCATGGGCATCCCCGACGGCTATGATCCCGACCCGGCCTTTGCCGATGCGGCGCGCGCGGCAGGATCGACCATCACCCTGACGCGCGATGCGGCAGTGGCGGTGGCGGGCGCGGATGTCGTCGTCACCGACACCTGGATCTCCATGGGTCAGTCCCACGCCGAAGAAAAGCTGGCGGCGATGATGCCCTATCAGGTCACGCCCGATCTGATGGCCAAGGCCAAACCAGACGCGAAATTCCTCCACTGCCTGCCCGCCCATCGCGGCGAGGAAGTGGTGGCGCAGGTTATCGACGGCCCGCAGTCGCTGATCTGGGACGAGGCGGAAAACCGCATCCATGCCCAGAAATCGGTGCTGCTCTGGGCGCTTGGGCACCTTGGTTGAGTTTGCGGGCGGGCTTCCTATCTAGGCAGCTCGCCCGCATCATAGGATGCCGCCTTCTTGTCCGATCGCTGATAGGCCGGACGACCGGAGTTCTACATTGACGTCTGCCGCCCATCTCGACCAGGCCATTGGCTTCACCATCCCCGCGCGTCATGCGCGGGGTCGCCTTGTACGGCTGGGGCCGGTGCTGGACCAGGTGCTGGCCGCCCATGCCTATCCGCCCGCGATCGAGCGGTTGCTCGCTTCCGCCCTGGTGCTGGCGGCGCTGCTGGGCAGCACGTTGAAGCAGGCCAACGGCCAGCTGACCTTGCAGGCGCAGACCGAAAACGGCGTCGTCAGCCTGCTGGTCGCCGATTATAAGGATGGCGACGTGCGCGGCTATGCCAAGTTCGATGCCGATCGCCTGGCCGAACAGGGCGCCGATCCGACGCTGTTCGGCCTGTTCGGCAAAGGCTATCTGGCGATCACCTTCGACCAGGCGGTGAGCGGCGAACGCTATCAGGGCATCGTCCCGCTGGAGGGCCAGTCGCTGGCGCAGGCCGCCGAACATTATTTCTTCCAGTCCGAACAAATCCCCAGCGTGATCCAGATCACCACCCGGCATGACAAGGGCGCGGGCTGCGTGGCCGCCGGTATGCTGCTCCAGCATCTGCCGGAGGGCGAGGTGGGGCGCGAGCGGCTGCACGTCCGCCACGACCACCCGGAATGGGAGCATGTTCAGGCGCTGGCCCAGACATTGAAGCCGGACGAGCTGACCGACGAGGCGCTTCCGCTGGCCGATATCGTGTGGCGCTTGTTCCATGAGGAAGACGAAGTGCGGGCAACCGATCCGACGCCGCTCGCCAAGGGATGCCGCTGCGACATCAACCATATTCGCGACGTGATCGGTCGTTTTCCCGCCAGCGAACGAATCGACATGGCCGACGAACAGGGCATCATTGGCGTGGATTGCGCCTTCTGCTCGCGGCTGTTCCCGCTCGCGCTCGACAGTTTCGTCGCCCATTGATTCGGCAATCGTTTCGCTAACGCTATTTGTAATTGGGGCAGGCATGGCCGCTTGCGCTATGAAAATGCCGTAATTTGGCGTCATGGACAGCGTGGGCGGCCATGAGCCGCGAGAGCCTTTGTGGCGGGTCACGGGATTGAGCGGAATCATGAAGAGGGCGGAACGGCACGCGCTCGGCGCGGTTGCGATGATCATGGCGGCGATGACCGCATCGTGGATCGGCTCCATGGCGGAGGCGGCGAACGTCCCGACTCCACCGATCGCGCATCAGGCTTTGCGCACGCTGGAACCTGGCGAATGGGAATTGCGCGGCCGGGGCGAAGGCGCGGAAACGCGCAAGCTGTGCGTCAGCGACCTGCGCCAGTTGTTGCAGGTCCAGCATGGCCGGGCGCTCTGCCGGAGCTTCACCATCAGTGACGATGCGCACGCGATCACGATCACCTATGATTGCGCGGCGGCGGGCAACGGCCGCACCGACCTGCGCGTGGAAACCAATAAACTGGTCCAGATTCGGTCGCAGGGCGTGGCGCAGGGCGCGCCCTTCGCCTTCGCCGCGGAAGGGCGGCGCATCGGCGCCTGTTCCTGATCGTGACGCCTGATCGTGCTGCGCTTGCGCATCGGCGTTCTGAGCGGTAGCGCGGAATAATGGTTGCCAATAATGGAAAATTCGCCGTCGTGCTGCTGTCGGGCGGTCTCGATTCGATGGTTGCGGGCGGGCTCGCGCGGGAGGCTGGCTATCGCATCCTGGCCCTGTCGATCGACTATAATCAGCGCCATCGCATAGAATTGCGCGCCGCTGCCCGCGTCGCCGAAGCACTCAACGCGATCCGCCACATCGTCCTGCCGCTGGACCTGACCGCGTTCGGCGGATCGGCGCTGACCGCCGACATCGCCGTGCCCAAGAGCGGGGTGGGCGACGAGATTCCCGTCACCTATGTCCCCGCGCGCAACACGATCTTCCTGTCGCTGACCCTGGGCCTGGCCGAAGTGGCGGGGGCGAGCGACATCTTTATCGGCGTCAACGCGCTCGATTATTCGGGCTATCCCGACTGCCGACCGGAATTTATCGACGCCTTTCAGACAATGGCGACGCTGGCGACCAAGGCGGGTGTGGAAGGCCATCCGATCCGCATCCAGACGCCGCTGCAATATATGAGCAAGGCCGACATCGCACGCGAGGCGCACCGGCTGGGCCTGAATGCGGGCATAAGCTGGTCCTGCTATGATCCGACGCCCGACGGCAAGCATTGCGGCCTGTGCGACAGCTGCCGCCTGCGGTCGAAGGGCTATCAGGAAGCGGGCCTGCCCGATCCCACCATCTATGCCACGCAGCCCTGAACGATGAGCTATGCGGTCAAGGAAATGTTCCTGACCCTTCAGGGTGAAGGGGTGCAGGCCGGGCGGCGGGCGGTTTTCCTGCGCTTTGCCGGCTGCAATTTATGGAGCGGACGCGAGCAAGACCGGCGCGATGCCGTCTGCCGTTTCTGCGACACCGATTTCGTCGGCACGGACGGGCTGGGCGGCGGCAAATTCGCCGACGCCGACGCATTGGCCGATGCGGCGCTCGCCTTCTGGGGCGAGGGCGGCGAGGGTCGCTATATCGTCCTGACCGGTGGCGAGCCGATGTTGCAGGTCGACGATGCGCTGGTCGATGCGCTCCATGCGCGCGGCTTCACCATCGCGATCGAAAGCAACGGCACCATCGCCGCTCATCCTGGCATCGACTGGATCTGCATCAGCCCCAAGGCGGGCAGCGACGTCGTGCAGCGGTCCGGCCACGAACTGAAACTGGTCTGGCCGCAACCCGATGGCGGGCATAGCCTGGCCGATGTCGCCGCGATGGAGGGATGGGCGTTCGACCATCATCTGCTCCAGCCACTGGACGATCCCCATGCGGCCGACAACGCCCGCGCCGCGATTGCCGTGGTGATGGACCGGCCGCAATGGCGACTGACGGTGCAGGCCCATAAATATCTGGGCCTGCGGTAAAAACGCTTTTTGGAGCGATTGTCGGCGAACCGGAATTGTTCGGGCGCTTCAGCACGCCCTCACATCATTCATTGATGCGTAGAAATCACGAACAGGCGGATTGCTTCCGTCCACGCATGATCATCGAAATATCGCTAGTACTGTCGCACTCGCTGTCTCAACCCAAGCTTTCCAACCCTGGCGTGCCGCCAAATTAGAGTATGATGATTTACTTTGATCCGTTCGTCCTGAGTAGCCCCTTCGACTGCCTGCGAAGGCAGTCGCTCAGGACAGGCATGAGCGCAGTCGAATTGGCGTATCGAAGGACCGCGCGCAGCCTCTGATGCTTCGATATGGGTCTTCGACAAGCTCAGCCCCTACTCAGCACGAACGGGGGTGGGCCGCTTCAATGTCATCACGCTCTGGGGCGGCTGGCCCGCCGTAATCGAGCCACTAGCTGCTATGCGTACAGCCTGTTTCTAAGAGCGCCAGAGGGCAGTCCAGGCGTCGGGAGTGGGTTCCTGTCTGCCCGGCAACATATGTTACCAAGCGGTCGGCACAGCCCTCACGGCTTCACGCCCGTCCGATCGTTCCATGCCTGATGACAGACCGGCAGCAGCACGCCCTTCTTCCAGCATGTGGGCGCGAAGGATGGCAGGGCGACGACATAATCATAGCCCGGTGTGCCATAAAATTGCTCGCCCGCTGCGACCAGCGACTTCTTGATCGAACCTAGGCCGACGCGCCCCACTTCGTTCAGCGTGCCGCGCTCGGCAAAGATCGCCTGCCGCCCGACTTCCGCTGTGGCCTGGCAGAAGCCCTTTTGCGCCTGCACCGTCGAATAGCCCGAATAGATTCGGGTATTATACATGTCCGACGCCGACTGGCCCGGCTTGCCCTTGCCCACGGTGCGCTGGAAATAGCCCAGCAGCACGGCCTGCGCCGTGTCCAGCTCCGCATCATGATGGGCGATCATCGCATTATAATTGCTGATCGCCAGCAAGGTCGGCTCGAACTGGCATTGTAGCGCCGCGACATTGAGCGCGGCGCGCAAATTCCACGCCAGCCCGGCCTTGACCTCCGCCGCTGTGGCGCCCGGCAGCCCCATCGCGGTCGCGGCGGCGGCATCGGTCAGCGGCGGGGCGCTCATGTCGGGCGGCGACCAGAAAAACTGGGCCGATGCCGGCTGCGCGATCATCGGCGCGATCGCCAGGGTGAGGCTGGCCAGCGCGCGGCGCAACGGGGAACGCAATGTCATTCGAATCTGCCTCTCGGGAAGCGCCTGGTAACCAGCGCCTTCATATTATGCGGTTATGATATCAGGCCTGAACGATCCCGCCAGCCCTACTGGTCGGACAGGACTTCCGCCTCTTCCGCCGGCGCTTGTTCCGGGGCGGCCTTGGCGGGCGTGCTGCTATTGTCTGCGGCATTGCCGCTGGGCAGGGCGATGGCAGTGCCTTCGCTCTGCACGCCGTCCAGGTCGGTCATGGCGTCGGTCGCGGTGCCGTCCACCACTTCCATATCCTTCATCTGCACCTTGTTCCCGCCCTGGTCCTTGTCGCCGCACGCCGCGAGCGCGATGCAACCGGCCAGCAATGCGGCGGTAAGGGCAGTCTTCGTCGTCCGGCGCATCCGGGTCTCCTTGATAGAGGGTTCAGGCGCGGCCCCGCCCGGCGAAAGAAGTCGCGAACCTAGCCGCCCGCCTCGCATTGCTCAACCCCTGTGCCGCAACGGGCCAAGCGACTGAGAAAAAGTGGGAAATGATCGTGCAGCGCCTTATCCAGCGCCGCCATGGAGGCGTCACCGCCAAGGGCCGCGATACTGGTCACCGGAAATTCGCTGATGCCGCAGGGTATGATGCCCCCGAAATGGGACAGGTCGGGATCGACATTGATCGAAAAGCCATGGAGCGTAACCCAGCGCCGCACCCGGATGCCCAGCGCCCCGATCTTCGCCTCGCGCCCCGCCGGATCGTCGGTCCAGATGCCGATCCGTCCCTCCGCCCGGCGCGCCGCTATGCCCACGTCGCCCAGCGCTGCGATCATCCAGCCTTCGAGATGATGGACGAAATTGCGGACATCCTTGCCCCGTTGGCCAAGGTCGATGTTGAGATAGCCGATCCGCTGCCCCGGCCCATGATAGGTATAGCGTCCGCCGCGCCCGGCATCATAGACCGGAAAGCGTGGGGACAGGAGTTCGGCCGGATCGGCGCTGGTCCCGGCGGTGTAAAGCGGTGGATGCTCCAGCAGCCAGACACGTTCCTTGGCCTGTCCCTCATGGATGGCGGCGGCGCGCGCCTCCATATCGGCCAGCGCCGTTGGATAATCGACCGGCGCGGCGGCGATTCGCCATTCGACCTGATCGGGAAAGGGCAGGGGCGGCATCATGGCGCTTCCTTGACTTGAAGTGGGTGAGCGATCAAGGCTCGGCTCTCCCATTTTCCGAACAGAGATCAGGTTCAACATATGGCGACAATGTCGATCGGCAAGGCGTGGGAAGACAGCCAGGCCTTCATCAAGCGGGAAGGGCACTTGCTTTTCCCCGTTGCCTTGCTGTTCCTGTCGGTGCCGCTCGCAATTGTGCAGCAGATGGTGCCGGCCAATTTCATGCAACTTCAGCCGGGGCAGGCGCTGGATGCGCTGCCACCTTTGCCGGTCGGTGTCAGCCTGAGCGTGATTTTGGGTGCGATCATCATGGTGGCGGGATCGCTGTCGGTCTACGCGCTCGCGTTGCGGCCGGGCATCAGCGTGGCGGAGGCTATCCGCCTTGCCTTGTCCCGCCTGCCTACGCTGATCGGCGCGTCGATGCTGGCTGGCCTTGCTCTGGTGCTGGCGTTGTTTGGGGTGGCGCTGGTTGGCGGCCTGCTGGCGGGCGTGCTTGGCAAGGCCGGGGGGGTGCAGATTGCGCTTCTGCTTATGACCGGCGCACTGCTCTATGTCGGGGGACGGCTGGTGCCGCTCAGCGCGGTGGTTATCGATCGCCGCCTGGGTGTGGTCGCGTCACTGCGGGCGACATTGGGGCTAACGAAGGGGCAGGTCGGCCGAATGGCGGCGTTCCTGATGATTTCGATGATCCTGATCTTCATCGTTCAGTTGGCGGTTCAGTCTGCGGTCGGCGTGGTCGGCACGCTGGCGTTCGGCAAGGAAGCTGGCCGGTCGATCAGCGAAGTGGCGGTCGCGCTAATGTCTGGGGTGCTCAACGTCTATCTGCTGGTGTTGACGGCTCGCATCTACCGCCAGCTTGAAGGCATGGAGTCCTGACTAGCCCAGCAGCGGCATATGCGGCGCGGCGTCGCGCGGCAATATGCCGGCCAGCCGCGGATCGGCGAAAGTCTCGATCTCCCGCGCATAAGGTACGAAACCAGACCGTATGTAGAAGGGGAGCGCCGCCTGGCTATCGAGCGTGCAGGTGTGGACCCAGAATCGCGTCACCCCCTTGCGCCAGGCCAGCGACTTGGCCTGCGCCATCAGCCAGCGGCCCATTCCTTTGCCGCCCAGTTCCGGCACCAGTCCGAAAAAGCTCAGTTCGCAATCGGGCAGGGATCGGAAATCCAGTTCCAGCAGGCCGATGGCGGTGCCGCGCGGATCGGTGACGGCATAGACCTCCACGGCCGGGTCATGGATAATCGTCGCCAGCGCCGAATCGGCCATCACCAGTCGCGAGAACCATAGCCATGGCGTTCCGACGCGCCGAAACAGCGTGCGGTAGGCGTCCAGATCGGGCGTCTTCCACGGCACCAGTCGCAGCGGGGCCACCGGGACCGGCGCGGGCCTGGGCCGGTCTCGCATTTCCAGATGGGTGACGATCGTCGCCACCATGCCCCGTTCGACCGGCGTCAGCGCCATGGGGTTCAGCTCCAGCTCGCCATCGGCGGCAGGCTCATCAGGATCGCGTCGATATTGCCGCCGGTCTTGAGGCCGAACAGCGTGCCGCGATCATGCACCAGGTTGAATTCCGCATAGCGCCCCCGCCATTCCAACATGGTGCGATAATCCGCCTCGCTCCAGGCATCCTCCATGCGCCGCCTTACGATCGGCGGGAAGGCGTTCAGGAAGGCGTCGCCCACCGCCCGGGTGAAGGCGAAATGGGCGTCGAACGCGGCATCATCCGCACATTCCAGATGATCGTAGAAGATGCCGCCCACGCCGCGATGCACGCCGCGATGAGGGATGAAGAAATATTCGTCGGCCCATGCCTTGAAGCGCGCATGATAGTCCGGGTCATGGGCATCGCAGGCGGCCTTCAGCACGCCATGGAAATGCTCCGTATCTTCCGCATGGGGCAGCGGCGGATTGAGGTCCGCGCCGCCGCCGAACCAGCTTTTGGTCGTGACCAGATAGCGGGTGTTCATGTGGACGGCGGGCACATGCGGATTGGCCATATGCGCGACCAGGCTGATGCCGGTGGCGAAGAAAGCGGGATTGTCGGCCGCGCCATGAATCGTCTGGGCGAATCCGGGCGCAAATTCGCCGCCCACGGTCGATATGTTGACGCCGACCTTTTCGAACACTTTGCCCTTCATCACGCCGCGCACGCCGCCCCCCCCCTGATTATTGGCGCCTTCGCCGGGGGCCTGTCCTTCGGCTTCCCGATCCCAGGCGGTATAGTCGAACCGCGCGTCGCTACCCGCCTCCCGCTCGATCGCCTCGAACTCGGCGCAGATCCGGTCGCGCAGCGATTCGAACCAGTTGCGCGCCGCCTGTTGCCGGGCGTCCAGGGCGAAGGGCACGGCGGGAATCGGGTTGCTGGCGGTCATTGGGGAAACTTTCCGGTCTGGCGAAGGGCTTCGGCGACGGCGATGCCCGTGGAAACGGCGATGTTCAAGGATCGAAAGCCCGGCGCCATGGGGATGCGGACACGAATATCGGCCAGATCGCGCACATCATCAGGGACGCCGGCGCTTTCCGATCCCATCATCAGCACGTCGTCGGGGTGGAACTGGACGTCGGGCAACGTCTGGGAGGCATGGGCGCTCATCAGCAGCAGGCGGCGGCCTTCCGCGCGGCGGACCGCGTCGAAAGCCGCGAAATTGGCGTGGCGGGTGACGTCGGCCGCCTCGCCATAATCCATCGCCGCGCGTTTCAGGCGGGTGTCGGAAAAGGCGAATCCGGTCGGCATGATGATGTCCACGGGAACGGCGAAACAGGCGGCCAGGCGCAGGATCGCGCCGACATTGCCGGCGATCTCTGGTTGATAAAGGGCGATACGCATGGCCCGCGCCTTAATGCACTGCGGCAAATTGTCATAGGGGGCGCGAGTTTGCTGTTGGCAAAGAGCGCGCAGTCCGGTTATCAGGCGCGCAAACCACGCCGGGGGGTAGGCGGGGACCGTACTTGCACGGCACCCTAAACCCCTTGATAAACAGAGTCGGTCACGGCATTGCGGCGGGGTCAGGGACGTTATTGCAAGGGTAGAGGTGCATGGCGAGCGTTGAACATATAGACGGCACGGGTCCATCGGGCGAAGATGGCGTGCGCCGCCGCGATTTCATCAACATCGCCGCGGTCAGCTTTGCGGGGGTCGGGGCTGTCGCCGTCGTCCTGCCGCTTATCGACCAGATGAACCCCAGTGCCGACGTGCTGGCGCTTGCGACATCGCCGGTCGATCTTTCGGCGATCCAGCCGGGGCAGGCGATCAAGACCACCTTCCGCAGCCAGCCGCTGTTCGTGCGCCAGCTGACGCCGAAGGAAATCGCCGAAGCCGACAAGGTGGACGCCTCCACGCTGCGCGATCCGCAGACGCTGGAAGAGCGCACCGTCGACGGCAAGAAGCAGTGGCTGGTGACGATGGGTGTGTGCACCCATCTGGGCTGCGTGCCGCTGGGCGCGGGCGAGGGCGAGAATCGCGGCGAATATGGCGGCTATTTCTGCCCATGCCATGGGTCGTCCTACGACACCGCCGCGCGCATCCGTAAAGGCCCCGCGCCCAAGAACCTGGAAGTGCCGAAGTTCAGCTTCACTTCCGACACCGCCATTCTTGTAGGCTGAGGTAAGAAACCATGAGCTTTCCCTGGGCTGAGCAATACACCCCCAAAAATCCGCTGACACAGTGGATTGACGAGAAGCTGCCGCTGCCGCGTCTCGTCTACAACGCCGTGGGCGCGGGCTATCCCGTGCCGCGCAACCTCAACTATTTCTGGAACTTCGGTGTTCTGGCCGGCCTGGCGCTGGTGATCCAGATCGTCACCGGCGTCATCATGGCGATGCATTATGGCGCCAATGACCTTGTCGCTTTCACCACCGTCGAACAGACGATGCGCGACGTAAATGCGGGCTGGCTGATGCGCTACGCCCACGCCAACGGCGCCAGCTTCTTCTTCATCGTGGTCTATCTCCACATTTTCCGCGGCCTCTATTTCGGCTCCTACAAGGCGCCCCGCGAAATGGTGTGGCTGCTCGGCCTCGTCATCTTCCTGCTGATGATGGCGACCGCGTTCATGGGCTATGTGCTGCCCTGGGGCCAGATGTCCTACTGGGGCGCGAAGGTGATCACTGGCTTGTTCGGCGCGATCCCGGTCGTGGGTGAACCGATCCAGACCTGGCTGCTGGGCGGTTTCGCCCCCGGTAACGCCTCGCTCAACCGCTTCTTCTCGCTCCACTTCCTGCTGCCCTTTGTGATTGCCGGTGTCATCATCCTGCACATCTGGGCGCTGCATATTCCAGGGTCCAACAACCCGACCGGCGTGGAAGTGAAGGGGCCGCAGGACACTGTGCCCTTCCATCCCTACTACACCGCCAAGGACGGCTTCGGCGCGGGCATCTTCCTGATCGCCTTTTCGATCCTGCTGTTCTTCGCGCCGAACTTCCTGGGCCACCCGGATAACTATATCGAGGCGAACCCGCTTTCGACCCCCGCGCATATCGTGCCGGAATGGTATTTCTGGCCCTTCTACGCCATCCTGCGCGCCTTCACGGTGGACTTCCTCTTCATCCCCGCCAAGCTGCTGGGCGTGCTGGCGATGTTCGCATCGATCCTGCTGCTGTTCTTCTTGCCCTGGCTCGACACCTCGCCGGTGCGGTCGGGCAAGTATCGGCCCACCTTCAACAAGTTCTTCTGGATTCTCTGCCTCGACGTGGTGATCCTGGGCTGGTTGGGCGGCGCGCCGGCGGAAGAACCCTATGTCATGATGAGCCAGGTCGCGGCGGCCTATTATTTCGCCCACTTCTTGATCATCCTTCCGCTGATCTCGCGCTTTGAAAAGCCGCTGCCGCTGCCCGGCTCGATCACCGAGGCCGTGTTGGCGAAATATGGCAAGACCGACGGCGCAACCGTCGCGGTCCCGGCCGAATAAGGGGTAGAGGTAAAATGGTACGCTATGGTGCAATCGCCGTTGGCCTCTTCTTTGCAGGCTGGCTGTTCATTTCCTTCCTGATCGGCGCGGTGGCTTATGTCTCCGAGCCGCCAGTACCCACCGTCGAACATGAGTTCCACGAAGCGCCCAAGCATGTGTCCTTCTCGTTCGACGGACCGCTCGGCAAATATGACCAGGCGCAGCTCCAGCGCGGCTTCCAGGTGTTCAAGGAAGTCTGCTCGGCCTGTCACAGCCTGAAGTTCGTGGCGTTCCGCGATCTCGCGGCGCTTGGTTATAACGAAGCCGAAGTGAAGGCGATTGCCAAGCAGTGGGCGATCAAGACCCCGTCGGTCGATCCGGCCACGGGCGAAGCCTCCACCCGCGAACCTGTGCCGTCGGATTATTTCCCCAAGCCCTTCGCGAACAATGTCGCGGCGGCCGCGGCAAACAACAATGCGATCCCGCCAGACCTGTCGCTGATGACCAAGGCTCGCCACCATGGCAGCGCCTATGTCTATTCGCTGATCACCGGCTATCAGGCGCAACCGGCCGAATTGCTCAAGGAGTTCCCCGACTCCAAGACGCCGGAAGGGTTGCACTACAATCCCTATTTCGCCAACCTGAACCTCGCCATGGCGCCGCCACTGTCGGCCGATGGTCAGGTGACCTATGGCGACGGCACCAAGCCGACGGTGGACCAGATGGCGCAGGACGTCGCTGCCTTCCTGACCTGGACTGCCGAACCCAAGCTGGAAAACCGCCGCCGTGCGGGGCTTGCGACTATCCTCTTCCTGCTGATCGCAACGGGCCTGGCCTATATGTCCTATCAGAATATCTGGGCGGACAAGAAGAAGGCGGCCGCCTGATCCACGTCCGTCACGGACGGTGGTAGAGATCGGGGCGCGGTTCCTTGTGGGAACCGCGCCCTTTCTTTATGGGGGCCGCCATGAGCACCGACAGCCTGACCGCGCTGGTCCGCACCATCCCCGACTTTCCCAAGCCGGGCATCCTGTTTCGCGACATCACCACCCTCCTGGCCGACGGCGACGGCCTGCGTGACCTGGTGGATCGCATGGCGGCGGTTGCCCGGCCGCTCGACCCGGACCTGATTGTGGGGATAGAGGCGCGGGGCTTCATTCTGGGTGCGGCCCTCGCGCTGGCGCTGGGCAAGGGCTTCGTGCCCGTTCGTAAAAAGGGCAAGCTGCCCGGCAAGACCGTGGGCATCGACTATTGCCTGGAATATGGCACCGACCGACTGGAGCTACATGAAGGCCAAGTGCCGGTCGGCGCGCGCGTGTTGCTGGTCGATGATCTGATCGCCACCGGCGGCACGGCGCTGGCGGCGACGCAATTGCTGCGCGAACAGGGCGCGAGCGTGCTGATGGCGCTGTTCGCCATCGACCTGCCCGATCTGGGCGGCATGGCGGCACTGTCGGCTGACGGCGTCGCGGCGCAGGCGATCATCGCCTTCGACGGCGAATAGCCGTCAGGCGGCGCGCGCCAGCGCTTCAGGCAGCAGGTCCACGGCCGCCGCCAGCCGCTCGTCGAGCAGGCCCAGCAATGCCGTCCAGCTGTTGATATGGTCCAGTTCGCCCGGCCCGTCCGATATGCCGCGCAGCCCCATCAGCGGCACATCGAAACGCGCGCAGGCCCGCGCCACCGCAAATGTCTCCATATCGACCATGTCGGCATCGATCGTGGCATAATCCTCGCCGCCCACGATATTCGCGCCGGTCGACAGGCGGGCGAGGGGCAGGGCCAGCGGCGTCGCCAGCGGCAGGTCGACAGGGTGGTCGATGAACGGCGTCACCCCCTTGGTGAAGCCCAGCCGCGACGCATCCATGTCGCGCCACGACACGCTCGCCACCTGGAATATGTCGCCCAGCGGGCAAAGGCGCGATCCCGCCGAACCTAGGCAAACGACGAGATCGGGCAGGGTCCGTTGCCGCGCCAGTTCCTGTAGCGCCATGCCGGTGGCCAGCGCCGCTTCGACCGGTCCGACGCCGGTCAGCAATGGGGTGAAGCGCGCGCGCAGATGCGGCCCATATTCGGCATCGACCGCCATCACGAACAGCACGCGCCGCGCGCTTATGGTTTCGCATCCCATCGTCATGGCTGTGGTCCTGCCCTCATTGCCTGTCTGTAATGTTCGGGACATCCCCGTGACAGCCGCGCAGACTATAGTCGAGATCATGTTTCCTCATGAGTTGACCATCGACATGCCCGTTCCCATTCCCTTTCCCGCCCGATTTTCCGATACGGAAACGATCACCGCTGCCGACATAGAGGCCTGGGCCAAGGTCGAGCGCGCTCTGGCGGGCAAGCGCGACGCTTGTCACAAGCTGCGTCAGGGACATGTCGCGGCCCGCTGAACCGGGTCTAACAGAAACTGGAAAAGAGAAAGCCCGCCGCTTCGAAAGAAGCGACGGGCTTTGTCATGGTGGGCGTGGCAAGGATTGAACTTGCGACCCCTGCGATGTCAACACAGTGCTCTACCACTGAGCTACACGCCCGCCGTGGAGGGGGCCAATAACGGGGGTCGGGCTGGCGCGCAAGCAGGAAATTGAAACGGGCCGATATTCTTCTGGACAGGGCAGGGGCGGCCCATATGCTGCCAGTCAAACAGGGGACGCCAAGACATATGCTGCCATCGCCATCCTCGCCGATTCAGACGGCGCCACGGCTGCCCTTCTACCGTCAGTTGTACGTCCAGGTGCTGGTCGCGATCGCGCTGGGCGTCCTGATCGGGCATTTCTGGCCCGATGCGGGCAAGCAACTCAAGCCCTTGGGCGAGGCCTTCATCAAGCTGGTGAAGATGATCATCGCGCCGGTGATCTTTCTGACCATCGTCACCGGCATTGCCGGCATGAAGGAACTGGGCGCGATCGGCCGGGTGGCGGCGAAGGCTTTCGCCTATTTCTTCACCTTCTCCACCCTGGCGCTGATCGTCGGCCTGATCGTCGCCAATGTCGTTCAGCCCGGCGCGGGGCTCAACATCGATCCGGCCACGCTGGATGCGGGCAAGGTGGCGGACTATGCGCATAAGGCGCATGAAAGCAGCCTGACCGGCTTTCTGATGAACATCATCCCGTCGACCATGGTGTCGGCGGTGGCGGACGGCAACATTCTCCAGGTGCTGTTCGTGGCGATCCTGTTCGGCATTGCGCTGACCATGATCGGCGACAAGGCGCAGCCGCTCATGACGGTGCTCGAATCCGCCAGCCATGCGGTGTTCAAGCTGGTTGCCCTGCTGATGAAGGCGGCGCCGATCGGCGCGTTCGGGGCGATGGCCTTCACCATCGGCGAATATGGGGTCGGCACGCTTGCCAATCTCGCGGGGCTGGTGGCGACCTTCTATCTGACCGCGCTGCTGTTCGTGCTGGTAGTGCTGGGGACGGTGGCATGGTTCGCCGGCTTCAACATCCTGCACCTGATCCGCTATCTTAAGGCGGAATTGCTGCTGGTGCTGGGCACCTCCTCGTCCGAAGCCGCGCTGCCCAGCCTGATCGAAAAGATGGAGCGCGCCGGGTGCCGCAAGTCTGTCGTGGGGCTGGTCGTGCCGACCGGCTACAGCTTCAACCTGGACGGCACCAATATCTACATGACGCTGGCGGCCTTGTTCATCGCCCAGGCGTGCAATGTCGATATCAGCCTAGAGCAGCAGATATTGCTGCTCCTGGTCGCGATGATCTCGTCCAAGGGTGCTGCGGGCGTCACTGGCGCGGGCTTCATCACGCTGGCCGCCACGCTCTCGATCGTGCCGTCAGTGCCGGTGGCGGGCATGACGCTGATCCTGGGCGTCGATCGCTTCATGAGCGAGGTCCGGGCGCTCACCAACTTCATCGGCAATGCGGTGGCGACGGTGGTGGTGTCTGTCTGGGAAAAGGGGCTGGACCGCGAACGGTTTAACGCCGCCATGGCGGGAATCCCGCTCGATCCGACCCCCGACATGGAAGAAGTGGTGCCCGACTAAGGCTGATCGGTCGACGCCGGCACGCTTTCGGCGCCGAACATCCGTTCGACCTCCAGCACCAGGTCGCGCAGGTGGAAAGGCTTGGACAGCACCTTGGCCTGCGGCACCGCCTTGCCAGCCTTCAGCGTGACGGCGGCGAAGCCGGTGATGAACATGATGCGCATGTCCGGCGCTACGGACGCTGCATGTTGCGCCAGTTCGATGCCGTCCATTTCGGGCATCACGATATCGGTCAGCAAAAGGTCGAACCGGTCCGAATCGATATGGGGCAGCGCATCGCGGCCATTCTCCACCGACACGACCTCATAACCCGACCGTTCCAGCGCACGGGCCAGATAGGTCCGCATGCTCTCGTCATCTTCGGCCAATAAAATGCGAACCATCGCCCCCAACACTCTCATCCGGCCGCCCCGCAGCCCTTTGCACGCACCCGACGGGGTGGCGCGAAGCCGCACTATATGCGACAAGGTGTAAATATTATCCAGCCGGGCAAGATTTTTCGGCGTGCTGGCGAAAGGAGCCGCATTGGATCATTCCGCGCCGCGCGCCCCGACTCATAGCGAAGCCGCTTTCGACCTTTATGGTCCTGCGATTCCCGATCGCCCTGTCCTGATTTCCGTCCCCCATGCGGCGCGCGACTATAGCGATGATTTGCTGGCCGCCGCGCGCGTGCCCTTGTCGATCCTGCATCGGCTGGAGGATCGCTGGGCCGATCTTCTGGTCCATCCGCTGATCGCGCAGGGTTTCACCGTTATAGTCGCCCGCGCGCCGCGTGCATTGATCGACCTCAACCGGCATGAGCGCGAGATCGATCCCGGCATGATCGCCGACCTCCCGCGCGACGCCGCGCTGCACAGCAGCGCGAAGCTGCGCGGCGGCCTCGGCCTTTTCCCGCGCCGCCTGCCGGGCGCACATGAATTGTGGCGCGGCCCGATGCGCTGGGCGGAGGCGTGCAGCCGGATCGAGACGCTGCACCGGCCCTATCATGCGGCGCTGGGTCAGATGATGGCCGCCGCGCGCGACGCCCACGGCCATGCGATCTTGATCGACATCCATTCCATGCCGCCGCTGGCGCCCACCGGTGCGGGACAGCCTGCGCCGGGCGTGGTGCTGGGGGATCGCTTCGGCCGCAGCGCATCGGGCCGGCTGATGACGCTGGCGGCCGATGTCGTGGCGAGCCATGGCCTCATCGTGGCGCAAAATCATCCCTATGCCGGCGACCATATGATCGACCGGCATGGCCGGCCCGATCATGGGTTGCACGCGCTCCAGGTGGAAATCGATCGGGTGCTGTATCTGGACGCGACGCTCGACCGGCCGGGGCCGGGCGTGGCGCGGATGCAGGCGGTCGTGACGCGCATGGCGCAAGCGTTGGCGGCCGAATTGCCGCGGGCGGGCTATGCGCTCGCCGCCGAATAGGTCAACGGCCGGCTGCGATTACCCACCGCGCGCCTGCGGTGCTCAGATGATGCGAATCGAAATAGAGCGGCTTGCCGTCGCGTTCGATGGCACACGTGCCGGTCGGGCATAGCGCCGCGACAGGATCGATCAACGACACGCCGCGCGCCTGCCACCGGGCGAAGAGCGCGCGCAGGTGCCCGGTCCGGGCTTCCACATAGGCGCGGTCGATGCCGCGGGCTTGCTCCAGTTGCCCGGCCTGCGCCAGATGGGCCAAGCGGCGGGGCACGTCGAAGGGCTGGGGCGGGACGGGACCGATCAGCACCACCTGCCGCCCTAGCCCCCGGATCGCGGCGATGGTGCGGTCCAGCTGGCGCACGAAGGCGGTATCGTCGAAAACGCCATTGGCCCAGAAGGCGGCGAGATAGACGCGCCTGATCCCCGGATCGGCGCGAATCGCATCATATGCCGCCTGGTTGGCGGCGGCGCAGCGCGTATCCTTCGCCTGATAGACCAGCACCGGCGGGCAACTGGACGTGGTGCGTTCGATCAGCGATCGACCCTGCGCCTTGGCGTCCAGCGACAAGGCATAGACCAGTTCGACGCCATGGCTGTCGCCCCACAGCATCGCGTCGGGCGGAACCGCCGCGCCAAGCATGCAAGGCGTCGCGTTGCGCATGAACGTGTCGTGGCATGACTTTCGCGTGGGTGCGAAATCCTGTTGCCCGGCCATCTGCGCCAGCACCCGCGGGGCGAAGCGCGACGGCCAGCCCCCCATCGCCAGCAGGGCCAGCGCCATGACGCAGAGCAGTCCCATCGCTGCGCCGGTGAACAGGAAGATCGCCCGCCTTGGCACGCGCTGCGAAACGCGGAAAGGGCGCTCGACAAAGCGCCAGGACAGCGTCCCCGCCAACAGCGACGCGGCGATGACCGCAACCTGCGTACCCCCCGACAGCGGCAGGTCGGTCGCATATTCGGTGAAGACGATCAGCGGCCAATGCCACAGATAGAGCGAGTAGGAGATCAGGCCCAGGCCGACCAGCGGACGCCAGCCCAGCATCCGCCCGATTCGCGTGCCCGGCGCGGCATGGATCAGTGCCGCAGAGCCCAGGACGGGGGGCAGGGCGGTGACGCCGGGGAAGGTCGTCGTGCGATCGTAAAGCGCCACCGCCAGCACTATCGCGACCAGCCCGCATCCCGCAATCGCCTCGCGTAGCCAGCGCGCGCGGACGACCGGCGCCGCGCCTAGCGCCAGCAAGGCCCCGGCGAACAATTCCCAGGCCCGCGTCGGCAACAGGTAGAAGGTGAAGCCGCTGGTGTCCCGCTGCATGACGATGGCAAGCGCCAGCGATCCGGCCGCGATGGCCGCGACGACCCCGGTGCGCCATCGCGGCGCATGGCGCGCCAGCAGCATCAGCAGGATCGGGAAGCCGATATAATATTGCTCCTCCACCGCCAGCGACCAGGTGTGCAGTAACGGCTTCACGTCCGCGCCGCCGGAAAAATAGCCGGTGTCGGTGAAAAACCACAGGTTGGAGGCGAACAGGGTCGCGGCCAGCGCGGATCGCGGTACGCCTTCCAGGTCGCCGGGCAGGTAAAGCCAAGCCGCACAACCCAGCACGGCCATGATCATCAGCGCCAGCGCGGGCATGATCCGGCGGAAACGGCGTTCATAGAATCGGGCGAGCGAGAAGCGGCGGTCATCGACTTCGCGGGCGATGATGCCGGTAATCAGATAGCCCGATATGACGAAGAAGATATCGACCCCTACATAGCCGCCCGAAAAACCCGGCACATGGGCGTGGAACAGCAGCACCGGCAGGATCGCGAGCGCGCGCAAGCCGTCTATGTCGCGGCGATACCGCCCGGTGGCATGAGGGGCGTTGGCGGTCCCATCCGCCGGTCCCGAAGCTGGCGCTGGTCCGTGCATGGAGTCGGGCTTAACCGCCAAGCCCTGACATTTGCTTTATGCGGGCGGGGGCGACTCGGACGCAGGCGACGATCGGGTGCCGGGCCATCACGGTGCCGCTATTTTCGGCAAGCGATTGCGGATTTTGCAATCGCGCTTTTGCCCTTCGCATTTGCGTAAATTCGGCCAGCAAGACAGAAAGACTGTGCCTTTCAGGCATCCTCTCCTAAAACTTTCGGGCCGATCTCGCGATCGGCCTTTTTTTTGTCGCGGTGTTGGTCTAGAGGATCGTTGCTGCTCGGCGCGCCAACTATAACAAGTTTCTGGAGAGGAGCCGCCGGTAAGACCGGCAAGGCGAGCCGAAGCATCAGGGGGATCGAGCGCACACCGCGCTCTCCCCCTTTTTTCTTGCTTGGCTCAGGCGCTCGCCATTTCCTTGCCATAAGCGACCACCGCTTCGACTTCAGCCTTGTCCCCCAGCACCACGCCGACCCGCTGGTGCAGGCCGGTTGCGGGCACGTCCATGATGGGCACGAAGCCGTCGCTCGATGCGCCGCCCGCCTGTTCGATCAGATAGCTCATCGGATTGGCTTCATACATCAGGCGCAGTTTCGCCTTGCCCGGATT
The DNA here is from genome assembly GCF_012927105.1 of Sphingobium psychrophilum. GTDB lineage: Bacteria > Pseudomonadota > Alphaproteobacteria > Sphingomonadales > Sphingomonadaceae > Sphingobium > Sphingobium psychrophilum. The sequence continues at coordinate 269,000 of NZ_JABBFV010000001.1, forward strand.
GCGATGGTCATAGGGATATAGGAAGATGCCGCCGCGCTTGAGGATGCGATGCACGTCCGCCACCATGGAGGCGGTCCAGCGCATGTTGTAATCCTTGCCGCACGGCCCCGCGCCGCCCGCGACGCGCTCGTCGATATAGCGGGTGATGGCGGGCGACCATTGGCGGCGGTTGGACATATTGATCGCAAATTCGCACTTGCCCTGGGGCATCTGCATGTCCGCGTCAGTCATGACCCAGCTGCCGACTTCCCGGTCCAACGTAAATTCATAGACGCCGGTGCCGACGCTCAGCACCAGCAGCGATTGCGGGCCATAGATGGCATAGCCTGCCGCGACCTGCTGACGGCCGTCCTGCAGGAAATCCTCTTCGGTCACTTCGCGGCCCGCGCAGGCGTCGGGGGCCTTGAGCACCGAGAATATGGTGCCGACGGACAGGTCGACGTCGATATTGCTGGACCCGTCGATCGGATCGAACAGCAGCAGATATTCGCCCTTGGGATAGCGATTGGGGATGAGGTGGATCGTCTCCATCTCTTCGGACGCCATCGCGGCCAGATGCCCGCCCCATTCATTGGCGTCCAGCAGCAGTTCGTTGGCGATCACGTCCAGCTTCTTCTGGATTTCGCCCTGCACATTTTCGCTGTCCAGGCTGCCCAGCACTTCGCCCAACGCGCCCTTGCTGACCGCATGGCTGATCGTCTTGCAGGCGCGGGCGACGGTTTCGATCAGCAGGCGCAGTTCGGCGGGCAGGACATTGGCGTTGCGTTGCTGTTCGATCAGGAAACGGGTCAGGGTGGTTCGGGACATAGGCCGCCTTTCGCAAGAAATGTGGGACGCCGGGCAGGAAAGAGTGAATGCGCCCTTCGCTAGGACAGACGGCCAGCCTAGTCCAGCCATGGCCCCCTTTCAAACCGGCCTGTTAGCGCTGTCATGTTACAAAGCATGTATGAGGGAACCGGGCGCGCGGGATTTTGGTTTCGGGACCGTGCCGATCAGCAATAAGCATCAGCATTGAGCAAGGACCGATATGGACAGCCTGATTACCGCCTTCACCGACCCCACGGCCCTTGCCGCGCTGATCGCGCTGGTGGTGATGGAGGTGGTGCTGGGCATCGACAACCTCGTCTTCATTTCCATCCTGACCAACAAATTGCCGGAGGTGCAGCGGCCCAGGGCGCGCAAGATCGGCATCGGCCTTGCGCTGGGCATGCGGCTCGTCTTGCTCTCGATGATCGCCTGGATCGTCGGGCTGACCGCGCCGGTATTCGATCTGGGCATCAGTGGCCCGCTGGACCAGCATGGCGCGCCGACCTTCGAAACCGATTTTTCCTGGCGCGACCTGATCCTGATTGCAGGCGGCCTGTTCCTGATCTGGAAGGCGACCAAGGAAATCCATCATACGGTGGACCCGGCCGGCGGCGACGATGTGCTGGACAAGAAAAGCGTGGCGACCATCACCTTCGGCGCGGCGATCACGCAGATCATCCTGCTCGACATGATCTTCTCGCTCGATTCGATCCTGACCGCAGTGGGCATGACCGATAATCTGGCGGTCATGTACATCGCCGTGATCGTGGCCGTGACGGTGATGCTGATCGCGGCCGACCCGCTGGCCAACTTCATTGCGCGCAACCCTACCGTGGTGATGCTGGCGCTCGGCTTCCTGCTGATGATCGGCGCGGTGCTGATCGCCGACGGCTTTGGCGTGCATGTGCCCAAGGGTTATATCTATGCGGCGATGGCCTTTTCGACGCTGGTGGAGTGCCTCAACATCTTCGCACGGCGGGCGCAGAAGCGGAAAAGCGCGCAGTAGAAAGGCAGCGTGGAAGTGCACAAGGCTGGGGCGCGATGACTTTTGCTCTATGCAGTTCAACCTAAAGTCATCCGGCTCTAATTTTCGAGATAATGCTAAATCATCGTTTTGAAGAAATATTACCGACGCCAGTAAAATCATTAACCCTTTCAGCGCATCGTTGTACCAACTGGATAATGTATCGCTAAATGTAAGGACATTTATGAGAGGGTGGGATTTCTTCTACTTTTCACGCCGTAGCAGGAAGCAACGATCAATGGCGGTTACGGCACATTTACCTGGATGTTCGGTAACATACTCTTTGTTGGCTGAAGAATTTGCGGAGCAGGCATCGCTCGCGATGGTTTGCGATGGGGCGACCTCCGCGCCGTCACGCAGCTATATCCTGGCCGGTCGTCTCCAGCGTTTCCGGACGTTGATGAACAAGAGCACCGCAAATCGTTGCCCCTCGAAGATCGTGCAGGTCGCGTGATCCCCATTTGAACTGCTCCGGCGCTGCCATACCATCCCTGGCAAACGTCTTCCTATTCCGCCGCTATCGAACGGTACGGATTATCGGTCGCCCCACAATGATGCAGGGCCACCCCGCTGCCGCCGTGTCTGGCACGCAATAGATCTCCAGGCCAGCAGCGGCAGAGGGACGAACGCCGCCTATTTCTCACGCGGCCGCGCGGCGCTCCTTCAGTTCTTCGTTCAGCATTTCGGCTAGCAGGAAGGCCAGTTCCAGGCTCTGCGCCGCGTTCAGACGCGGATCGCAATGGGTGTGGTAGCGGTCGGCCAACCCTTCGTCGGTTATGGCGATCGCGCCGCCGGTGCATTCCGTAACATTTTGCCCGGTCATCTCCGCATGGATACCGCCGCCGAAGCTGCCCTCCGCGCGATGCACGGCGAAGAAACCGCGCACCTCGGCCAGGATGCGCTCGAACGGGCGGGTCTTGTAGCCGTTCGCCGCCTTGACGACATTGCCGTGCATCGGGTCGCACGACCAGATCACCGGATGGCCTTCGCGCAGCACCGCGCGCACCAGTTTGGGCAGGCCGGCCTCGATCTTGTCATGGCCATAGCGGGTGATGAGCGTGATCCGCCCGGCTTCACGAGCGGGGTTCAGCGTGTCGAGCAGGCGCAGCAGCGCGTCCGGCTCCAGCGAAGGCCCGCATTTCAGGCCGATCGGATTGCCGATGCCGCGCAGATATTCGACATGGGCCGACCCTTCGAACCGGGTGCGGTCGCCGATCCACAGCATGTGCGCGGATGTGTCGTACCAGTCGCCTGTCAGCGAATCCTGCCGCGTCATCGCCTGTTCGAACGGCAGCAGCAGCGCTTCGTGGCTGGTGTAGAAGCTGGTTCCGCCAAGCTGCGGCACGGTTTCCGCCGACAGGCCGCAGGCGCGCATGAAGTCGAGTGCCTGGCCGATCTGGTCGGCCATCAGTTCGAACTTCGCGGCCCAAGGGCTGCGGCCCATGAAATCGAGCATCCAGCCATGCACCCGGTCCAGGCTGGCATAGCCGCCGGTCGAGAAGGCGCGCAGCAGGTTGAGCGTCGCGGCCGACTGGTTATAGGCCTGCACCATCCGCTGCGGGTCCGGCTCGCGCCCTTCCGCGGTGAAGGCGATGTCGTTGACATTGTCGCCACGATAGCTGGGCAGTTCGACCCCGCCGATCGTTTCGGTGTCAGCCGAACGGGGCTTGGCGAACTGGCCGGCCATGCGACCGACCTTCACCACAGGCAGCTTGGACGCGAAAGTCAGCACGACCGCCATCTGGAGCAACACGCGAAAGGTGTCGCGGATGTTGTTCGGATGGAACTCCGCGAAGCTTTCCGCGCAGTCGCCGCCCTGCAACAGGAAGGCTTCGCCGTTGACGACCTTGGCCAGGTCGGTCTTCAGGTTGCGCGCTTCGCCCGCAAAGACGAGGGGCGGAAACTGGCCAAGCTGGGCTTCTACCGACGCCAATGCGCCTGCGTCCCGGTAAAAGGGCATCTGAATGCCCTTTTGGCTCCGCCAGCTATCCGGCGTCCACTTCGCCGCCACGTCGAGTCTCCTTCGCATGTGATAAAATAGGGGGCGCACCTACGCTTGTCTGGGGGGCAAGGCAAGATTGTACCAGTTGGGCCATAGCGCTGCGCAATGATTTGTCTATTTCTGGCAGGGCCAGCGTTCGTTGAGCGCGACGCTGACGAGCAGCGAGGCGGGCGTCTTGCGCTGGTCGGGCCAGCGTTCGAGATAGGCGATGACGGTGCGCCGGGCATCGTCCGCACTCATCCGGTCGGGCCAGCAAACCGGGCGCGCCCGGCCGATGAACATGTCTTTGCGGATGCCATCGACCACGCCGACGATATAGGCGGTGCAAGCCAAGCTATATTCGGGTTCCTTGTTGCGGCATTTGGCGAGCAGGGTCGTGCCGGTTTCGAACATGAACGCCTGCGCCGCGACCGGGGTGGGGGACGCGGCGAGCAGGGACGTGGCGAGGAGGAGGCGCATCATTCTTGTCTCTCACGGAAGAGTGCGAGTCTAGATCACGCCCCCCGTTCGTGTCGAGCGAAGTCGAGACACCGTTGCGCAGCGTTAGCCGCTTCTCGACCCTTCGACAGGCTCAGGACAGGCTTCGCTCGAAGCGAACGGAGGATGTCAATCCTTCCGCTTCGCGGTGAAGGCGAAGGTGAGCGCGACCGTGGGCGTCAGGCCGGTGCTGCTGTCGCCATTGCCCACGCCAAAGGCCGCGCGGGCGATGGTGGCGCTGCCCGATACTTTGCGGGTGGCGTCCTTGCCAGCAAGCGTGAAACGGATTGTCTGCGGCTTCGACACGCCCTTGAGCGTCAGCGTGCCGCGGGCGCGATAGGCGTTGGGGCCGGTCGCCTTTGCGCCCTTGGCCACGAAGGTCGCGGTCGGGTGCGCGGCGACGCCGAAAAACTCGTCGCCCGGCAGCATTCCGTCCTTATAAGAGTCGCCCACGTTGGCTGACGCCATGTCGATCGTCACCTTCATGTCGGCGCTGTCGGGATGGTCGGGGTCCATCACGATCTGCGCGGTCCATTTGGAAAAGCTGCCGCTGATCGCCTCGCCGTCATTGCCGACCGAAAAGCCGATGCGGCCGCCCGGCTGGACGGTCCAGGCGGGGGGCGGGCCAACCGTGTCTTCGGCGGCGGCTGCGCTGACGTTGGCGGTTGCGTTGTCGGCGGCGTTGACAGCTTCGGCGATGTTGGCGGGCGCGGTTTCGTCAGCGGTTTCGTCAGCGGGTTCTGCCGCGATGGGCGCGGGCGCGACTTTTGGGCCCGGTAGGATCGCGCGGCCAGCGACGAAGCCGACCAGGATCAGGGCAGGGAGCGCGACCAGCAGCGCGGTCGAGCGCGCCGGGATTATGCGCCAGATCAGGCCATCGCGCATCAGGATGTGATGGCGCAGCGCGCCCGCGACATGCAGCGCCACCAGCGCGATGCCCAGCCAGGCGATCAGGCCATGGCCGTTTTCAGCCAGGCCATGTACGGCGGCTGGCAAAGGCAGATGGGGCAGGGGGATAACGCCGAAGATCAGCGTCGGCACCTTCACCTTCGCCGTCGACACCAGCGCCCAGCCGGTGAGCGGCGCGCCGAGCATGAAGGCGTAGAGGCCGATATGCACGCCCGACGCCAGCGCGCCCTGCCAGCCGCCCTCCACTTTCGCCGGGCGGGGTTTCCAGTATCGCACTGCGATCCGCGCCAGCGTCAGCGCCAGCACGGTGATGCCGACCGACTTGTGCAACTGGTAGAGGGCGAAGCCGCGCGCGCCCAGATCCTCCAGCGCCCAGCCGACGGCGATCTGGAAGGCGAGCAGGGCGGCGATCGCCCAGTGCAGAAAGATGGCGGCCCGGCTGTATCGTTGCATGGTGGTTCCCTGGATCATGGCGGACCCGAAACTATGATGCCCGCATGGCCAAGTCCATCGGGCGGGCGCGAAACGCTTTGTTGCCGCTCTGTCGCCTTCTGTGTCCCAAAGGACGCAGTTGCGGCATTTTTATGGGCGCGATTGCATCACCCGTCATCCGGGTTAAGAGGCTTATCTGTTGGATTGACGCGATTTCCGGGCGTCGGACGCCTGTCCGATCGGCAATCGCTACGGCACGCTCATTATCAGGGAAATAGCAGGACATGGCCAAACCCGAATCCTGGCGTCTGAACGCAGAGGCGTATCGCTTCGTCACCAGCATCGACACGCGGTTTCAGGATCTCGACACCATGGGCCACATCAACAATGTGGCGATTTCCGGCATTTTCGAGACTGCGCGTATCCGCTTCCACCATCATATGGGGCGTCATCCGCAGGAACAGGGCGTGCGCTGGCTGGTGGCGAACGTGAACCTGAATTTCGTCGAGGAATCGCACTTCCCCTATCCGTTCGAAGTCCATTGCGCGATCGGCCATATCGGCCGCACCAGCTGGACGATCAGCTCGGCCGGGTTCCAAAAGGGCGTATGCGTCGCGACTTGCGACACCACGGTCGTCACCCATGGCGCTGAAGGCCGGCGGTCGATCGACGAAACGCTGCGCGAGGCGATGGAACTCAACTTCCTGCGCCAGCCGGACTGACTCCGAGCGCGCCGCGCTTAAATTTCGGGGTAACCGTTAACGAAAACCAGCCATGCGCCGGCTCCATTGCACCGCGATCACCGCGCCCTTGACCGGTTGGATCATCGCCAGCGCCAGCGCGATCGCCAGGCTGGGCCAGATCAGCGCCTGCCAGCCCAGCGGTATGGCCAGCGCGCTGTTCACTTCGATCATAAGGGGCACCAATATATGCCCCAGCAGCAGGATCACGATATAGGCGGGGAAGTCATCCGCCTGATGCACGTCCAGCACCAGGCCGCAGGTCGGGCACGCCGGCGCGGTTTTCAGGAAGCGCGCGAACATCCGCCCCTGCCCGCAGGCCGGGCAAAGGCCGCGCAGCCCATGGCCGATGGCGGCACCGGTCGGGCGGTCGGACGAGGGCGCAGGATCGGTCATGCCTTGGCAGCTAGGGTCTTTGAGGGCCAAGCGCAACGGCGTGCGCCCTCCTTACCGTCTTTCGCCGATTGTAAAGCCTGTTAAGAAGCGCCCATGCGTCTGCCCGGTCCCCATGAAGTCTATTGCCTGTTCGACGATGCGCGCGCGCGCAGCGTCGCGCCGGCGCGCCTCTACCGCGACCCGGTGGACGTCGTCGTCGCGCATCGCATGGCCGATGTGCAACCCGCGCTCGACCGGATCGCCGAAGCGCAGGAAAGCGGCCTGCATGTCGCGGGCTATATGGCCTATGCGGCAGGACTGGCGCTGGAGGATCGGCTGGCACCGATCGCGCGCGGGCAGGACGAGGGGGGCGCGCCGTTGCTATGGTTCGGCCTGTTCGAAGGGGTCAGGCTGATCCCGCCCGGCACGCTGCCCGACCTGCTCCCCGATCCGGCGGGTGCGACCGTCGGCCCGCTGCGCCCGCTGGTGGACGAGGCCGCCTATGGCGCTGCCTTCGCCCAGGTGCAGGACTATATCCGCGCCGGCGACATTTATCAGGTCAACCTGACCTTCCCCTGCGACGTCGATGTGACCGGCGATCCGCTCGCCCTCTATGCCGCGGTCAGGCCGCGCGCCGCGGCGGGCTATGGCGGGGTGATCCGTACCGGCGATCGATCGATCCTGTCCTTTTCGCCCGAACTCTTCTTCACCCAGGTTCGCGGGCAACTGACGGCGCGACCGATGAAGGGCACCGCCACCCGCGTCGCTGACCCGGACGCGGACGCCGCGCAGGCCCTGTGGCTGCAAAGCGACGCGAAGCAACGCGCCGAAAATCTGATGATCGTCGACCTGCTGCGCAACGACCTGTCGCGGGTGTCGCGCGCGGGCAGCGTGACCGTGCCCGACCTGTTCAAGGTCGAAACCTATCCCACTGTGCATCAATTGGTGTCGACGGTCCGCGCACGCATATTGCCCGGCCTGTCGCCGGTCGATGTGCTGCGCGTACTGTTCCCCTGCGGCTCCATCACCGGCGCGCCCAAGGTGCGGGCGATGGAGATCATTGATTCGGTCGAACCCCATGCGCGCGGCGTCTATACCGGCACGATGGGCTGGATCGACCCGGAGGGCGACGCCGCCTTCAATGTTGCCATCCGCACCATTTCCGTCGAAGAGGGCGCAGGGACGGGGCGGCTTGGCCTGGGGTCCGGCATCGTCGCGGATTCGGATTGCGCATCCGAATGGGCGGAGTGTCTGGCCAAGGGGCGCTTCCTCTCGCTCTCCTAACCTTGGGCTTGATCCTTAAAGGGGTGGTTGACTTTTGGTGCTCAAGGGCTTGAAAAGTTTCAATGGCATTGGCTGACGGACGGTTCGACCTCATCGAAACCATGGCCTTCGACCCGCTCGAAGGCATCAGGTTGCTGGAACTGCATCTGGCGCGGATCAAGGCCAGCGCCGACGCGCTCGGCTTTCATATCGATCGCCATGATGTGCGCAACGAATTGCAGGCCGCGACCTTCCGCCTGCGCGGCCGCAGCCGGGTGCGGCTGATGCTGTCGCGCGGCGGGGCGATCGCGATCGAGGTGCGCGATCATCGGGGCTGGCCCGATCCGATCATGAAGGTCGCCGCCGTGCCGCGCCATGCGCCCGCCGATGACCTGCGGCTGCTCCACAAGACCAGCGACCGCAGCCTCTACAAGGACGCGCTGAAACGTGGCGGCACCTATGAAGTGCTGCTGATCGACGCGCAGGGCTATCTGACCGAGGGCTGTTTTTCCTCCATCTTCGTCGAGCGGGGCGACAAGCTGGTGACGCCGCCTTTGGCGCGGGGCATCCTGCCCGGCATCCTGCGCCAGAGCCTGATCGATATGGGGGAAGCGGTGGAGGGCGATCTGCGCCCCTATGATCTGGAGCGCGGCTTCTTCATCGGCAATGCGGCGCGGGGCATGGCGGCGGCGACATGGTCGCGATGACGAGGCGGCGATAGCCGGTCTATTGTGCCGTAAATCCAATAAGCGGCATCTGGCGGTTGCCCCGTCTTCCGTTGCGCACTAAGGGACGCCGCGTCCGCTTTTATTGCGGGCCTTGGGGATTCTTCAGCGAGTTTATTACCATGAGCCAGACTTCCGCCGCCTTGGGTCGTATCCAGCCGTCCGCTACGCTCGCCATGAGCGCCCGCGTGAACGCGCTCAAAGCGCAGGGCGTGGACGTGATTGGCCTGTCGGCCGGCGAGCCGGATTTCGACACCCCCGATTTCGTCAAGGAAGCCGGCATCGCCGCGATCCGCAACAACCTGACCCGCTATACCGACGTGGACGGCACCGCCGACGTCAAGGAAGCGGTGATGTTCAAGTTCAAGCGCGACAACGGGCTGGATTACAAGCGCAGCCAGATCAGCGTCAATTCGGGCGGCAAGCATACGCTGTTCAACGCGCTGGTCGCGACGGTCGATGTGGGCGATGAAGTCATCATCCCTGCGCCTTATTGGGTCAGCTATCCCGATATCGTGAATTTCGCGGGCGGCACCCCGGTCTTCATCGAAGGGCCGGCGAGCCAGGGTTACAAGATCACCGCCGATCAGCTGGAAGCCGCGATCACCCCGCGCACCAAATGGGTGATGCTGAACTCGCCGTCCAACCCCTCCGGCGCGGCCTATTCGGCGGATGAATTGAAGGCGCTGGCCGACGTGCTGCTGCGCCACCCGCATGTGCTGGTGATGACCGACGATATGTATGAGCATGTCTGGTACGCATCGACGCCCTTCGCCACCATCGCGCAGGTGTGCCCGGACCTGTATGAGCGCACGCTGACGGTCAATGGCTGCTCCAAGGCCTTCTCCATGACCGGCTGGCGCATCGGTTTTGCCGGTGGACCCGAATGGATCATCAAGGCGATGGGCAAGCTGCAATCGCAGTCGACCAGCAACCCCTGCTCGATCAGCCAGGCCGCCGCCGTCGCGGCGTTGACCGGCCCACAGGACTTTTTGGAGGAACGCAATGGTGTGTTCCGCAAGCGCCGCGACATGGTGGTCGCGATGCTGAACGACGCGCCGGGGCTGGATTGCCCGACCCCCGAAGGCGCCTTCTACGTCTATCCTGATGCGAGCGGCGTGATCGGCAAGGTGACGCCCAAGGGCGTGACCATCGACAGCGACGAGACGCTGATCGCTTATTTTCTGGACGAAGCGAAGGTCGCAGCCGTCCATGGCGCCGCCTTCGGCCTCTCGCCCGCCTTCCGCATCAGCTATGCGACGTCGGACGATGTGCTGAAAAAGGCCTGCACGCGGATTCAGGAAGCCTGCGCCGCGCTTCGTTAAGGCTAAGACCGCACCGGCCCCCCCCCCCCCACCCGACCGCCCACCCAGGATATACTGTGGGCGGTCGGGTGGGGGGTGTGGGCCGGTGCGGCATCGCCACGCTCAAAAATGTCACAAAATGGAAACGGTCCTTTTCCCGCCGTGCCGTCTTGCGATTGACGCAGCGCGGCTTATATGTCCGTTGCATAGAGAAACTTATTTAAAGGCTGCCATCTTTCGTCGTTCTATCCCTGGCACTGGTCGAAACCCGCTCCCACGCGATCGACCGTTCAGTCAGGAGCAAGGCGCATGGAGGTAGTCGACAGGTCGAGACGGCCTGAACCATATTTTAGAAAGGCGTTGGCCATGGTGGCATTCCTGAAATCCGATCTGTTCCTGCGCTTCCTGGGCGGGTTCGCGATTGGCGCGGTGGGCATGTTCATGCTCCAGCCGGAGGAAGCGCCGGTATTCGGATCGCCCGCGATTGCGGCGACGTCGACCAACAGTGCGACGCTCTGACCGCCTAGCCCTCGTGTTCCTGGCGGCGCTTGCGCTCGCCACACCCCTGCGTGCCGAGCGCACGGTGCTCGCCCCCGTGCCTACTGTGGACGCCACGCCCACGCGCAAGCTGGAGACGGCAGTGTTCGCGGGCGGCTGCTATTGGGGTGTGGAGGGGGTCTTCTCCCACGTTAAAGGTGTCGAACTCGTCGTCTCCGGCTTTGCGGGCGGACCGCGCGATCGCCGCGTCGATTATGAGATGGTCAGCGTCGGCGACACCGGCTTTGCCGAGGCCGTGCGCGTCACCTATGACCCGGCACAGGTCAGCTATGGTACTTTGCTGCGCATCTTCTTCTCGGTGATCGCCGATCCCACGACGCTCGACTATCAGGGGCCGGACCATGGCACCCAATATCGCAGCGCGCTGTTCCCGCTCAACGCGGAGCAGGGCAAGGCCGCCAGCGCCTATCTGGCCCAGATCGGTAAGGCGGGCCTGTGGCGTGAGCCGATCGTGACGAAGGTAGAGCGCTTCACCGGCTTCCAGAATGCCGGGCAGGATCACCAGGACTTCATGCGCAAAAACCCGCGCCACCCCTATATCCTGCGCTGGGACGCGCCCAAGCTGGCCGCGTTCAAGGCGATGTTCCCGGCCTTGTATCGGGACAAACCGTCCGCCTGAATGGGCGGCGCGGTTCGTCCCGACCGTCCGTGCTTAGAAGTCCACCGTTGCCGACAGCCACAGCCGACGACCTTCCTGGTTTATCGAGTAGGCAGGCGTAAAGACGGTGGCAGCACCGCTTTGGTAGGAGACATATTCGGCATAGTCGGTGTCGAATATGTTGTTGACGGTGGCCGCCAGGCGGAAGGCCGGTGCGATCTGGTACGAGCCGCCAATATGGAACAACTCGTAACCCCGGAAGTCGCCGACCGCGCTTTGCTGCGCATTATTACCGCGATAACGACTCGACCGTATTTCCGCGCGCGCCCAGACGCTGGCCTTTTCACCCAGCTTCCAGCGTAGATTGCCGTTCAGCATATGTTTGGGCATGCCGACCAGCGGCAGGCCTTCTTCCGCGCCGCTTAACTGCTCGCTTTCGGAATAGGTATAGTTGGCGGACAGCGACAGGCTGGACGTGAAAGCGAAGCGGGCCGCCACTTCCACGCCGCGCGTGCGCGCCTTGTCGATATTGATCGACTGACCGAGCAGATCGACCGTGGGGAACGGCCCGACATCAAGGCAGCCCGGCCGGTCGGGATTGCCCGCGAACTGGCAATTGGGGATGCCGGGACCAGTTGCGATCTTGTCGTCGAAATCATTGTTGAACACGGTTATATTGCCGCTGAAGAAACCATGGCCGTCATAATAAAAACCGGCTTCGTAACTTGTGCTCGTTTCGGGGGTCAGCCCCGGCGTTCCGATTAACGGGATGCGGCCTTGACCGCCGAACCCGATAATCCCCTCGGCGATTTGTTCGACGCGTGGCGTCTTGAAGCCGCGGCTGACACCGCCCTTGACCGTGACAGCGTCGTTTATGTTCCACACCGCATAGGCGCGCGGCGACCATTTGCTGCCGAAGGTCGAATGATCGTCATAGCGCGCGCCGCCGGTCAGGTTGAAGCCGTCGACGATCGTCCATGTGGCTTCGGCAAAGCCGGCCCATTGGGTGAATGTGAAGGGTTCTGGCGCGACGCCTTCGACCATGCGGGCTTTCCAATATTGGCCGCCAACGGTGAAGGCGAGAGCACCGACCTTGCCTGCAAAGCGCGAGTCGACGATGTCGTTGCGCGCTTCGAGTGTACGGGCGCTGCCCGGCGTCGCGCCCGGCGTGCCGGTGGGGATCAGGCGACCGATGGTTTCCGTGTCGTTGCGCGTCAGCGTGGTGTCGAGCTGGCCAAAGCCCAAGCGCCAGCTATGAGCCAGGACATAGTTGCTGCGGTTGAACTGCTGTTCCGGTGCGTAGCCGCCCGATCCCAGAGTGCCCAGCCGCCCTTCGCTATTATCATAGCTCTGCTCGTTGCGATCATATTCGATCCACAGATCATGATCGGCATGGGGGGTGAACGTCAGGCGGCCACCATAGGTGTAGATGTCCGACCGCACCGGGTTGCGGCCTAGCGTGAGCGCCGGATCACCGGGGATGGGGATGTCCGATCCTTCGCGGTGGAACACGCTGCCGCGCAAGGTCAGGCCGACGAGATTGTCGATCACCGGACCCTGGGCAAAGCCGTTGATCGATTGGATATTACCGAAACGATCATCACCCTGGATGGTGCTTTCGGCGGTGGCGGTGCCGACCCAGCGGTCGCCGACCTTGCGGGTGATGATGTTGACGACACCGCCCATCGCATCCGATCCATACAGGGTGGACATTGGCCCGCGCACGACCTCAATCTGTTCAATTGCGGAAAAAGGCGGCAGGAAGCTGGTGGAGGTTTCGCCAAAACCATTAGGGGTAACGCCGCCAGGCGCATTCTGGCGGCGGCCGTCGATCAGGACCAGCGTATAGTCGCTGGGCATACCGCGAATCGAGATGTTGAGGCCACCGGTCTTGCCCGCTTCGCCGCCAACATCGACGCCTTGCACATCCTGCAAGGCTTCGGCCAGGCTGCCGAAACGCTTTTCCTGCAACTCCTCGCGGCGCAGCACGGTGATGCTGGCGGGGGCTTCGACGATGTCCTGGGCGTAACCGGCTGCGGTCACGACGATCGCGTTCGACTGGTCGTCCGTCCCTACGGGTGCCTGCGCCAAGGCTAGGCATGGCGATAATCCCGCGACCAGCGCCAGCGCGCTGACCCGAAGCCGCATGGAACGCGACGTCAGTGAATGATTTCGGACCATCAATTTCCACCCCAATTAATATTGCGAGTAAGTCGCACTATATGAAGCAGCCGATGACGGGGCGGGTGGATATGGTCAAGCCGACTGACGGTGGAGGGGCGGAAAGCAATCTTTCCTTACAATATTAGGCGGGAGATCGCGCCGATTATTGCTGTGCATTTACACAGCCGCCTTGCCAAATCAGCGCAAAGCAAAAGGGCGACGCCTTGCGGCACCGCCCTTTATATCTCTCAACCTGGTGTGGCGTCGCTTATTTCGGCGACAGCACCATCAGCATCTGGCGACCTTCCATGCGCGGATAGGCTTCCACCTTCGCGACTTCCTGGACATTCTCGGCCACCCGCTGGAGCAGGGCCATGCCGAGCTGCTGGTGGCTGAGTTCGCGGCCGCGGAAGCGCAGGGTGATCTTCACCTTGTCGCCGTCGCCGATGAAATCATGGACCTTCTTCATCTTCGTATCATAATCATGATCGTCGATGTTCGGACGCATCTTGATCTCTTTGAGTTCCTGCGTCTTCTGGGTCTTGCGGGCGATATTCGCCTTTTTCTGGGCTTCGTACTTGAACTTGCCGATGTCCAGAAACTTACAGACCGGCGGATCGGCATTGGGGGAGACTTCGACCAGGTCAAGGCCCACTTCGGCCGCCTGTTCGATCGCTTCCTGCGTAAACATCACGCCCAGATTTTCGCCTTCGTCGTCGATCACGCGCACCTTGGGCACGGTGATGAACTCGTTATACCGGGGGCCGGACTTCGGCGGCGGCGCCAGTGGGCGGCGCATCATCGGGGGACGTATAGCAGTATCTCCTATGGTCGTTTCAAAAACGAGTGGCTCTTAGCGGCTTTTTGGCAAAGCCGAAAGGGGTCCGTGTCCCCGCCGTAACGGAATCACGAACCCTTGTGGCATTGCTGCCTCACCGCATATCGGGCGCGCGGGCCTCAATTGCAAGACGCGAAATAACCTCGTCGAGGGAAAGGACGCTTTGCCCCTCCTTGCCCAGTTCGCGCAGCGCGACCGTGCCTTCATCCGCTTCGCGTCGTCCGACGACCAGCAGATTGGGCACTTTGGCGAGGCTATGTTCGCGCACCTTGTAGTTGATTTTCTCGTTGCGGACGTCGATTTCCGCGCGGATTCCCGCCGCGCGCAGCTTTTCGACGGCCTGCCTGGCATAATCGTCGGCGTCGGACACGATGGTCGCGACTACCGCCTGAACCGGCGCTAACCACAGCGGGAACCGACCCGCATAATGTTCGATCAAGATGCCGATGAAGCGTTCATAGCTGCCGAAGATCGCGCGATGCAGCATGACCGGCCGGTGCCGTCCGCCATCTTCGCCGACATAGGAGGCATCGAGTCGGTCGGGCAGCACGCGGTCGGACTGGATCGTGCCGACCTGCCAGGTGCGGCCGATGGCGTCGGTCAGATGCCATTCCAGCTTGGGCGCGTAGAAAGCGCCTTCGCCCGGCAATTCTTCCCAGCCGAACTCCGGCGTGTTCAGGCCCGCGGCGGCGACGGCGGCGCGCAGCTCATTCTCCGCCTTGTCCCACATCTCTTCGCTGCCGAAGCGCTTTTCGGGGCGCAGCGCCAGCTTGATCGAATAGGTGAAACCGAAATCCTTGTAGATGCGATCGGCGAGCGCGCAGAAGGCGCGGACTTCCTCGACGATCTGGTCTTCGCGGCAGAAGATATGCGCATCGTCCTGCGTGAACTGGCGCACACGCATCAGGCCGTGCAGCGCGCCATGCGGCTCGTTGCGGTGGCAACAGCCATTTTCGTAGAAGCGCAAGGGCAGGTCGCGATAGCTTTTGATCCCCTGGCGGAAGATCAACACATGCGCAGGGCAGTTCATCGGCTTCAATGCCATCCAATCGGCATCGTCCGACACCAGCGGGCCTTCATCGTCCACATTGGGCACTTCGTCGGGGATGACGAACATATTCTCGCGATATTTGCCCCAATGGCCCGACGTTTCCCACTGGCGCGCGTCCATCACCTGCGGGGTCTTGACCTCGCGATAGCCCGTCGCGTCGATCGCCCTGCGCATATAGGCTTCCAGGCTCCGCCAGATCAGATAGCCCTTGGGGTGCCAGAAGACGCTGCCATGCGCTTCCTGTTGCAGGTGGAACAGGTCCATTTCCGCGCCCAGTTTGCGATGGTCGCGCTTCCCCGCTTCCTCCAGCCGCGTCAGATGCTCGGCCAGCTGCTTCTTGTTGAGCCAGCCGGTGCCATAGATGCGGGACAGCATCGCATTCTTCTGGTCGCCGCGCCAATAGGCGCCCGACACCCGCGTCAGCTTGAACGCGGCGGGATCGAGCCGCCCGGTGGAGGCCAGATGTGGTCCGCGGCACATGTCGTACCAGTCGCCCGAGCGATAGACGGTCAATTCCTCGCCTGCCGGCAGTTCGGCGGCCCATTCGGCCTTGTAGGTCTCCCCCATCGCGCGCCAGGCGGCGATCAGCGCGTCGCGGTCCATCACCTCGCGCACCAGCGGCTTGTTGGCGGCGATGATCTTGCGCATCTCCGCCTCGATGGCGGGCAGGTCTTCCTCGGTAAAGGGCCGCTCTGCCGGCGCGAAATCATAATAGAAGCCATCGTCGGTCGACGGGCCGAAAGTAATCTGCGTGCCGGGGAACAGCGCCTGCACCGCTTCGGCCAGCACATGCGCGAAGTCGTGCCGCGCCAGTTCCAGCGCGTCGGCCTCGTCCTTGTTCGTCACCAGCGCGAGGTGGGCGTCGACCTCCAGCGGGCGCGTGATGTCGCGCAATTCGCCGTCCACGCGCGCGGCGATGGCGGCCTTGGCCAGGCCCGGCCCGATCGCCGCTGCAATGTCCGCCGGGGTAGTGCCGGGCGCGACATCACGCACGGAACCATCGGGCAGGGTAATCTTGAGCATGGCGGACACGGACATGGCTTTCTGTGAAATGGGCAGGTTGTGCGGCCCCAATTGCCGCGCCTTCCCCTTAAATGGGCCGCCCGCACTGTCAATAGAAGCCCTCTTGCCAACGCCTGTCGCAAAGCGCATGTTTCATGTGTTGTTATAACATATTTCAACAGGAGGGTTTATGGCTTTGCACCTTGCACGCCCGGATGTAGCGGACGCGCCGATGGGCGAGATGAACACGACGCCGCTGATCGACGTCATGCTGGTCCTGCTCATCATGTTCATCATCACCATTCCGATGCAGACGCACAGCGTCGGCATCGACCTGCCGCAGGCGCAGGTCCAGCCGTCCCAGCCCATGCCCGATCCCGTGAAGAACAAGGTGACGATCGATCCCGCCGGCATGATCCGGTGGAACGGCGCGGCGATCGATCGGCTGACGCTGCGCCGCTATCTGGCGCGGTCACTGGCGTTGCCGGTGGAGCCGGAATTGCAGTTCCAGCCCGACGCCGCTGCGCGCTATGTGGTGGTCGATGAAGTGCTGGCCGATATTCGCCGGTCGGGCGTGACCAAACTCGGCTTCGTCGGCAACGAACGCTATCAGGATTTCTGACAAAGCGCCTGCGCCTTGCCCCCGGCCTGCATCGCCGATAGCATCGGCGGGCGGAAAGGAGGGCAGGGCGCATGAAGATGGTTCGCTATGGTTTGATCGCCTTCTTCTGCCTGGGTGCCACCTGGGGCGTTGCCCATCTCGCGACCTTGCCGGGCGCGGATGCGCTGTCGCCGTCCGGCCTGTCGATCACCCCCGCCGCGCATGATCATGCGCAGCAACGCTGGCGCTTCCTGCCGGTCCTGCGATAGAATCAGGCGAAGAGCAGCCGGGCCTGATCGTCCGTCGTTTGCAGGAAGCCGACCGGACCGCCGGTTTCGACGCCGGTGGGCAGGTCTGCGGCTGTCATGCCGCACAGGGCCAGGCCGCTCTGGCAGGCGATCAGGATCACGCCCAGTTCCAGCGCGTCGTCCAGCAGCGCGGCAAGGTCAGGCAAGCCCGCGGCGCGATGCGCGCTATCGTGCGGCGCGGCGATCGGCGCGCGCAGCAACGCAACCGCGTCCAGTTGCAGGAAGATGCTTGCCGCACCGCCCAGCGCAGCCTGCGCCGCCGCCAGCATCAGCGCGCCGCGCAGCCGCTCCGCATCGGCCGTCGCAACGACGATGTTCAGGGCGCGCATAGTTCCACCGCGCATCCCGGACAGGCAGGGTCTTTCGGCACGTCCAGCGTGCGGAAACGCATGGAGAGCAGGTCGGCGATCAGCAGCCGCCCGGCCATGTCCGTGCCGAACGGCACCAGCGCGCGAATCACCTCCAACGCGGCCAGGCTGCCCATGGCGCCGGTCAGCGCGCCGATGACGCCGGTTTCCGCGCAATTGCGTTCTGGCGCATCCTGCGGCGCGCCGACCAGGCAGCGATAGCAGGGTTTGTCCGCTTCCCAGCCGCGATAGGTGGCGATCTGCCCCTCGAATGGGCCGACCGCGGCCGACACCAGTGGGATGCGCAGGTGCTGCGCGCTGTCCGCCACCGCCAGCCGGGTGTCGAAATTGTCGCAGCCGTCCAGAATAACGTCCGCGTCGCGCAGCATGATCGCGGCATTGTGCGCGTCGATCCGGGCGTTGATCGGGATCAGCTTCACGTCGGGATTGATCCGCGCCACCGCGGCCATCGCCGCTTCGGCTTTGGGCGCGCCGACATCGGCGGTGCCGAACATTATCTGTCGTTGCAGATTGGACAGGGCGACCGCGTCATTGTCGATCACGCGGATCGTGCCGACCCCGGCGGCGGCGAGATAAAGGATCGCCGGGCTGCCGATGCCGCCCGCGCCGATCACTGCGACGTCCGCCGACAGCATCCGTGCCTGGCCCGCGCCGCCGATTTCCTTCAGGATGATGTGCCGGGCGTAGCGGTCCAGTTGTTCGTCGCGCAGCGTCACGGCGCGTCGGACCAGAGGAAACGGACTTGCGAGCGCATCCAATAGGGTTCGGCCGCGCCGCTTTTGGGAAACGACCCGCGCAACGTGCCCAGGATACGGCCGCTCACGAACTTCTCCACCTCCGGGCAGCGGGCGTTGACCGGCGCGATCTTCAGCGGCTTGCCGTCGCCCGACAGCAGGAACAGCATGTCGATCTCCAGCAACCGCGATCCTTCATAATTGACCGCGCCGCTACAGCGGCCATTGCGATAGAGTTTCGCGACATTTTCCGACCAGCGCGGTGAAATTTTACGGCCCTGCCATTCCTGAATCACCGGGACGGTGGCCAGATCCTGCGGCATGGGCGGGGCGTTCCCCGGCATTGGGCCAGGCACCGGGATTGCAGCCAGCATCAGCGAAAGCAGCATCGTCATCGCATCACACTCCTGTCGAACCGAACCCGCCCTGTCCCCGGACGGTATCGTCGAGACTATCGACTTCTGTAAAGCTGGCAAGCTGCACCGGCGCCGCGACTAGCTGTGCGATCCGGTCGCCGCGCGCGATGGGGAAGGGGGCGTCGCCCAGGTTGATGAGGATGACCTTCAATTCGCCGCGATAATCGGCATCGATCGTGCCAGGCGTGTTGGGCAGGCTGATGCCATGCTTGAGCGCCAGGCCGGAGCGCGGGCGGACCTGCACTTCATAGCCCTCTGGAATAGCCATTGCAAAGCCGGTCGCCACCGCATGGCGGCCACCGGGCGCGAGTATGAGGTCTTCGGCCGACACCACATCCATGCCCGCGGCGTGCGCAGTGGCATAGGCGGGGACGGGCAGTCCTTCGCCATGGGGCAGGCGCTTGAGCTTTATGTCAATCGGCAAGAGCGGCGAGGGCATGGGCGACCTTTTCGATGAGTTTGTCGGCGACCGCGCTTTTGGGCAGGGTCGGCCAGGATTCGATGCCAGCGGCGGTGACGATCTGCACGGCGTTGGCGTCGCCGCCCATTACGTCACCCGATACGTCGTTCGCGACGATCCAGTCCGCGCCTTTCTTCGCCAGCTTGGCCTGGGCATGGGTTGCGATATGCTGGGTTTCGGCGGCGAAGCCGACCAGCAGCGTGGGGCGGTTGGCGTGGCGGCCCAGAGTGGCGAGAATGTCGGGATTTTCGACCAAAGCGAGCGGGGCGGGCTGGCCTGATCCGTCCTTCTTGATCTTTTGGTCGGGTGCATCGGCGGTGCGCCAGTCGGCAACGGCCGCGACCATGATCGCGGCGTCGGCGGGCAGCGCAGCCTCGACCGCGGCCAGCATCTGCCGGGCCGTCTCCACGTCGATCCGGTCGACGCCGGGCGGCGTGGGCAGATGCACCGGCCCGGCCACCAGCGTCACCCGCGCGCCCGCCTGCGCAGCGGCGGCAGCGATCGCGAAGCCCTGTTTGCCCGATGACCGATTGGCGATGTAGCGCACCGGATCGATCGGCTCATGCGTCGGCCCGGCGGTGATGAGGATGTGCTTGCCACCCAAAGCCCCGTTCGTTTCGAGCGAAGTCGAGAAACGAGGTAAAGCCGAGTTCAGCGAAGCTAAACGCTGCATCTCCCCCGCGAAATCCGGCTGATCCGCCAGCGGATCGACGCCCTTCGGCATCGCCAGTAGCCGCTCGATTTCCGCCGCGATCACCTCCGGTTCCGGCAGTCGCCCCTTACCAAATTCTCCGCACGCCATCGCGCCATCGTCCGGCGTCATGATGTGAACGCCGTCGGCATGCAGCCGCTCAAGATTGCGCTGTGTCGCCTTGTGATGCCACATCCGCACGTTCATCGCGGGCACGGCCAGCACCGGCTTGTCGGTCGCGAGCAGCAGCGTAGTGGCCAGGTCGTCGGCGATACCATTCGCCATCTTGGCCAGGATATTGGCGGTCGCCGGCGCGACCACGACCAGGTCGGCCTGGCGGCTTAGCTGGATATGCCCGATTTCCTGCTCGTCCTTCAGGTCGAACAATTGGGTAAAGACATGATCCTCTGTCAGCACGCCCAGCGACAGCGGCGTCACGAACTGCTGCGCGCTCTGCGTCAACACCGCCCGCACCGCGACTCCGCGCCTGCGCAGGACGCGGACCAGTTCGAGCGCCTTATAGGCCGCAATGCCGCCGGAGATGATGAGGAGGACGCGCTGGGTCATGGTCGATCGCACATTTGGTCGTGCGGTGATGGCTTGTCCAGACTATTGATCGTTTGATGAGGTGGAGTTGTCGCATGATAAAATGGCTTGCGCCCGGCGCGGCGATGCTTCTGGCGGGATGTTCGCCACCGCCACCCGTCGTTATTGCCGCGTTAGAGGGCGGCAAACTGACTTTTCATATTCGTCAAGGCGGCATGGTCGGACGCATTTTCGGCTGGGACGATAACAAGGAAACAGTTCAGCGGCTCACCCTGATGGTCGGAAAGACGGCGGCCATAAGCTTCGAAATGAACGGTAGGATGTTTCGCTCTTGTCAGTCGTCAATGAATTTTCCGGTTCAGTTCGCTGAACAGCGCTGCGGCTATGCGTGGAAGGGGGCGTCTGCTTTTCGGCCCGGCGTGATCTATGACGTCCATCTGAAGCCTTGTTTTGGGCCGCCGGGACAGTGCGATGACAGTTACGGGCCATATTGGTCAGATGGGCTTGTGGGGCGTTTCAAGATCGGCAGAGATGGACGTGTCGTCAATTTTCGGCCCGATTATGGCGCGACAGAGGGCGGCGCATAAGCCGCCGCACATCATCCCGGTAATAATCAGGTTGGTCAGAAGCGCCTGCCCCAATCCCAACGGAAAGGAATAGGCAAACAGAGCAATCGGCCCCAGGATGAAGCCGCCTCCAATCCAATAAAACCAGTTCAATTTTCGGGAAGCGGCAGGTTCGAAGCGCAGCATGAATTGCGTGACGAAAAGCACGATCGGCCAGACGGCGAACAGAGCAAACAGGCCGGACGGAAGGATCAGGAACAGCGCACCGACCGCCAAGCTGGCTGGGTCGGAAATCTTATCCCAATTCGGCCCGAAAGGTGATCCGGGATAAATCTCCAGCACGAAGCACAGCCCCGACAACCAGCATGTCAGGACGGACGCAAGAAGCAGGCGAGAATAAGGATTATCCCGCCGGTTCGTCGTCACAGGAACTGCGCGACCCACATAGCGCCAGCCCCGGCCGCCGCCGCGATCACTGCGACCAGTACGTAGCGCCAGCCGCCGCCCACGCGGATCAGCTTGATCTCGCTCAAGGGGGGCGGGGGCGGAGCGCCGCCCTTTTCGGGGAAGGCGTCCTCGATCCGCTTCACCAGCCCCGGCAGGCGTTGTAGCGTGCGCCAGTTTTCGATCAGCGTGTCGGCGGCCTTCGCTTCCGGCCCCAGTTCGTCGCGCAGCCAGCCCTTTACGAAGGGGCCGCTCGTTTCCCACATGTTGATGTCGGGATCGAGGCTGTGCGCCACGCCCTCCACCATCACCATCGTCTTTTGCAGCAGCAGCAGGTGCGGCTGGGTCTGCATGTCGAAATCGCGGGTGATGGCAAACAGGCCGTCGAGCATCCCGCCGACCGACAATTCGCTGGCCGCTTTGCCGCGCATCGGCTCGCCCACCGCGCGTAAAGCCGTAGCAAATTCATCCACATTATGATGGCCGGGCACATATTGCGCTTCGAAATGGATTTCCGCGACGCGCTTATAATTGCCGGTGATCAGGCCGTAGAGAATCTCCGCCAGCCACATGCGCGCGCGCCGGTCGATCCGGCCCATGATGCCGAAATCGATTGCGACGATGTCGCCATTGGCCCGCACGAACAAATTGCCCTGATGCATGTCGGCGTGGAAGAAGCCTTCGGAGATCGCCTGTCGCAGAAAGGCGTTGACGAGGCGGGCGGCCAGAACCTTCACATCATGGCCCGCCGCGATCAGCGCATCGCGATCGGAAATCTTGATGCCGTCGATCCACTGCATCGTCATGACCTTGCCGGTCGTGCGATCCCAGTCGATGGCGGGGATGCGATAGCCCGGCATCGCCTCCATCATTTCGGACAATTCGGACGCCGACGCCGCTTCGCGCCGCAAATCCAGTTCGCGCGCCGTCCACCGCTTCATGTTGGCGATGACCAGCCGCGGGCGCAGGCGCGCGATCTCGCCGCCCAGCATCTCGACATGGGCGGCAGCCCATTCATAGGTCTGGATGTCGCGGTTGAACTTCTCGATCACGCCGGGGCGGATGACCTTGACCGCGACATCGCGGCCGTCGGTAGTCAGCGCGCGGTGGACCTGCGCGATCGAGGCGGCACCGACCGGCACTTCATCGAACCGGCTGTAGAGCGCGTCGAGCGGGCGGCCGAAACTCTGCTCGATCTGCGCCTTGATCGTCTCGAACGGGACGGGGGGCAGGGCATCCTGCAACCGCAGCAGGTCGTTTGCCGCATGATCGCCAACCAGGTCGGGCCGGGTCGCCAGCGTCTGGCCCAGCTTGATCGCGGCTGGGCCGATCGACTGGAAGGCGTCGGCATAGCGCGGCTGCTTGGGCACCCGCGCGCCGAAACGGGCGATGCGGACCAGTCGGCGCACCGGTGCCGGGGTCAGCGGATCGCGCTCGATCCCGGTCAGCGCGCCATGCCGCGCCAGCGTGCGGCCCCATTTCAGGAGACGCCAGATATGCGTGATGTGAGCGGTCATTGGGGCGTCAAATCTTCCAGCCCGAATGGATCGCGACCAGCCCACCCAATATCGGCTCGACCTTCGTGTTCACGAACCCGGCCTCGCGGATCATCCCTTCGAACTTGGGCATCGGCGGGAAGCGGCGGATCGATTCGATCAGGTAGCGATAACTGTCGGCGTCATTGGCGAACAGCTTGCCCAGATGCGGCACCAACTTGTGCGAATAGACGTCATACACGTCCGAAAAACCCGGCCAGGTGGTGGTCGAAAATTCCAGGCAGAAGAAACGACCGCCGAATTTGAGGACGCGGTGCGCCTCGCTCAGCGCCTGGTCGATATGCGTGACGTTGCGGATGCCAAAGGCGATCGTATAGGCGTCGAACGCCCGGTCGCCGAACGTCAGATCTTCCGCATTTTGTTCGGACCAGATCAGACCTTCATGGCCCTTTTTCTGCGCCCGCTCGACGCCCACGGCCAGCATTTCGGGATTGATGTCGGACACGGTCACCTGCGCGCCAGCCCCATGCATCCGAAACGCGATGTCGCCGGTGCCGCCCGCCATGTCGAGTATCTGCTCGCCGGCGCGCGGCTTCACCCGGCGCACGAACTGGTCCTTCCACAGCCGATGCGCGCCGCCGGACATGGCGTCGTTCATCAGATCATATTTGGCCGCGACGTTGGAAAAGACTTCGCGGACCATGCCCTGCTTGTCGGCGGCATCGACGTCGCGATAACCGAAGGATGCTGTGTCGTTCATGAATAAGCCCTCTAAACAGAGATTGCGCGCCGTTCCAGCCAAGAAGCTGGTTATTGCACCTGCCATTTCCTAGATGTTCTCAATGCCTGAACTTCCCGAAGTCGAAACCACTGTCGCTGGCCTGCGCGCCGTCCTCCAGGGGGCGGTGCTGACGCGGGTGGAGCCGCGCCGCGCCGACCTGCGCTGGCCGATCCCCGTCGACCTGCGCCAGCGCATGACCGGGGCGCGGGTGACGGGGCTGTCGCGCCGGGCCAAATATGGCCTGATCGAAACCGATCGCGGCGACATGATGATCTTTCACCTCGGCATGTCGGGCCGCTGGCGAATCGATCCGACGGAGATCGGCACGCACGACCATCTGTTGCTGGAAACGGGCAGCGGCCATGTGCTGGCGCTCAACGACCCGCGGCGCTTCGGCTCGCTCGATCTGGTGCGGTCGGATGCCTGGGCTAGTTACACGCCCTTCACCCGGATGGGGCCAGAGCCGCTGGGGCCGGATTTCGACACAGCGCGCCTAGCCACCGCGCTCAAGGGCAAGGCGACGTCGATCAAGGCGGCGCTGCTCGACCAGCGAATCGTCGCGGGCCTCGGCAATATCTATGTGTGCGAAGCGCTCAACATGGCGGGCATCGCGCCGACTCGCGCGGCGGGCAAGATCGGTCGACCGCGACTTGGCGTTCTGGTGGAGGCGATTCGCGACGTCCTGTCCGCCGCCATCGTCGCGGGCGGCTCCACCCTGCGCGATTATGCGCGGCCCGACGGGGAACTGGGCTATTTTTCGAAACAATGGCGGGTCTATGGGCGCGAAGGCGAATCCTGCCTGTGCGGCGGCACGGTCCAGCGCCGGGTGGATAGCGGGCGATCGACCTTCTTCTGCCCCAAATGTCAGAAATAGCCTGGCCCGAATCCGTTGACGCCTGCCCCGAACCTCTGTAAGGGGCGCACCTTCACGAGGCATGTCGGTTGTTCGGCGGGCCTCTTCCCGAGATTTGATGAGAACCGAGGAATAGAATGGCCAATACGCCGCAAGCCAAGAAGCGCATCCGTCGCAACGAGCGTCGCGCCGAAATCAATGGCGCCCGCATCAGCCGGATCCGCACCCTGGTCAAGAAGGTGGAAGCCGCCCTCGCCGCCGGTGACAAGGATGTTGCTGCGACCGCCCTCCAGGCCGTCCAGCCCGAGCTGGCCCGTGGCGTCGCCCGCGGCGTGCTGCACAAGAATACCGCGTCGCGCAAGTTCGGCCGCCTGACCAAGGCTGTCAGCGCGCTCGCCTAAACCCTTTCGGGTTTTTCGGCAGATCATAAGGCCCGCCCCATCGCTGGGGCGGGCCTTTCGTCGTTAGTTCATAAATCGGTCATTTTTGACGATCGGCCAATTTCCCGCGATTCGACGCGAAGCGTTACGATTACATGCCCACAAAGTATTGAAATAAGGCGATAATTTCATTGTCGTTCGATTCCCGCGGCTTTGCTGAGTCAACGGCTTTATTTCACTTTTTTGAACCATGCTGCCCTTGATCCGGCGGTGCGCCCCTGTCTATTTTTGAAATCCGGCCGCTGTCGAATCACCTTGATGCGGCCGTCATGTGAGATTGCATATCGTAAGGAACTCGGGATGGCGGGGGCTTTTCCGATCGAGGATCTTTGCGTCTTTTTTCCTGCCCGGACCGGGGGGCATAGTTGGTAGGTCGTCGAAAAATATGAAGGATGTTGTGGGCGTGGTTGGTTGGCAGGACGGAGAGATGATCCAGGCCGATGCGGGTCTGGAATCTGTCTGGACCAGCATCCGTGCAGGCCTGCGTCGTGACGTCGGCGCGCGTATGTTCGACCAGTGGTTGAAGCCCGTCCGCCTGGGCGACTATTGCCCCGAATCGCAGACGCTCGACCTGCTGGTCGCCAGCGACTTCAGCGCCAATTTCGTGTCCGGCCAGTTTGGCGACCGCCTGCGCATGGCCTGGCGCAGCGCCGGGGCCGCCGTGCGCGAGGTGCGGTTGCGCCGTGCGCCCGACGCCACCGGCCCGCGCCTGCTGGAAGTAATGCATGTCGAACCGGCGACGCCGGCCGAAGATGCCACGCCCGTCGCCATCGCCTCCAACTTCCTGCCGCGCCACGGCTTTGACGATTTTATAGTGGGCGAAACCAATCGCTTGGCCTGGTCTGCCGCTCAGGCGATGGCCGGCGAAGCCACGCCGCGGTTCAGCCCGCTGTTCATCCATGGCGGCACCGGCCAGGGCAAGACCCACCTGCTTCACGCCATCGCCCGCGCCTTTTCGGCCCATTCGCCCGCGGCTCCCGTGCTCTACATGTCGGCCGAACGCTTCATGATGGAGTTCGTGAACGCGATGCGCGCCAATGAGACGATGGCGTTCAAGGGCCGGTTGCGCGCCGCCCGGCTGCTGCTGATCGACGATATTCAGTTCATCGCGGGCAAGGGATCGACGCAGGAGGAATTTCTCCACACGATCAACGACCTGATCGACAGCGGCGCGCGCATCGTCGTGACCGCCGACCGGCCGCCGCAGATGCTCGAATCGATCGACCCGCGCATTCTCTCTCGCCTGGCCGGCGGCCTGGTCGCGGACATCCAGCCGGCCGGCCTCGACCTGCGCCTCGCCATCCTCGAATCCAAGCGCGCGGTGGCTGGCGATCCGCCGGTTCCCGACGCAGTGATCGATTTCCTCGCTCGCGCGATCCGGTCGAACGTGCGCGAACTGGAAGGGGCGTTCAACAAACTGGTCGCCTATGGCCAGCTAACCGGCCGCTCGATCGACCTGGACTTTGCGCAGGGTATGTTGGCCGACGCGGTGCGCGCCAATGCGCGGCGCATTACAGTGGACGAAATCCAGAAGGCCTGCGCCGCCCATTTCAAGATCGACCCGTCGGAAATGCGCTCCAAGCGCCGGGCCCGCGCCGTCGCCCGGCCGCGCCAGGTGGCGATGTACCTCGCCAAGAAGATGACGCCCCGCTCGCTGCCCGAAATCGGCCGGATCTTCGGCGGGCGCGATCACAGCACGGTGATCCATGCCGTGCGCACGATCGAGGCGCTGCGCGAAAGCAACCCGGACATGGACGCCGACGTCCGCGCGCTCCAGCGCCTGCTGGAGGGCTGACACAGCCCCCTGGCGTCCAGCGGCGGAGTGACTAGGGTAAGTGCATGATTCGCCCGCTCCTGCTGCTCCTCGCCGCCCTCCTTGGCCTGTCGCCTGCAATGGCCCAGCCTCCGCAAGAGGCACCGGCCGACGTCCGCGTCGCGCTGGACACCGATGCCGGACGGATCGTAGTCGCCGTCCATGCCGACAAGGCGCCCGTCACCGCCGCCAATTTCCTGCGATATGTCGATCAGAAGCGGTTCGACGGCACGCTCTTCTATCGCGGCGTGGGCGCGGCCGATTATGGCTTCGTCCAAGGCGGGACACAAAATGATCCGAAGCGGATATTGCCGCCGATCAAACATGAACCCACGACCCAGACCGGCCTCACCCATGACGATGGCGCGCTGTCGATGGCCCGCTATGCGCCCGGCAGCGCGACCGGGGACTTCTTCATCGTGCTGGGTAAGATGCCGGCCATGGACGCCCAGCCGCAACAGGCAGGCGGCGACAATCAGGGCTTTGCCGTCTTCGCTCATGTGGTCGAGGGCATGGACGTGGTGAAGGCGATCCTGGCCGCGCCCAAATCCGCCACCGCAGGGGAGGGCGTGATGAAGGGCCAGATGCTTGCGGCCCCGGTGAAGATACTGACGGTGCGGCGGGTGCCGTGAAGCGGGTGCCGTTTCCTCATCAAACCATTTGGTTATAGGGCTATGGTGTTCCCGCGCAGGCGGGAACCCAGTCCAAACGGCGGAACTGGACTCCCGCCTGCGCTATGCCTTGGCCTCACCCGCCCGATCCAAAATCCGCGCCGCCGCCATGTCGGCGGTGACATTGCCGACCGTGCGGAAGATGTCGGGCACCGTCTCGACTGCCAGCAACAGCGGCAACGCCTCCACCGGCACGCCCATGGCCAGGCAAATGGGACCGGTGGTGGTGAAGAAGGTGATCTGGCTGGGCAGGCCGACCGCCGCCAGGCTGACGATCGCGGCCACCAGCACCCCCATCACCAGTTGCGCCGGGCCAAGCGTCACGCCGTTCATCGCCGCCACATAGAGGGCGACGCCCAGATTAGCGGGCGGGCTGGTGATGCGGAACAGCGATATGGCGAGCGGCAGGACGATGCTGCGTGTGGTTTCGCGCACGTCCAGCGGCCCGTCGCTCGCCTGGATCATCGCGGGCAGGGAAGCGATCGAGCTTTGGGTGGAAAAGGCGATGGCCTGGGCGGGCAGGGCGGCGCGCGCGAATCGGCCCAGCCCGATTCGCCCGGCGATCACGACCATCGGATAGACCAGCAGCGTCACCGCGACGCAGATCAGCACGATGAAGCCGATATAATGGAGCAGCGCGCCCGCCGTCGCCAGGCCCGACCGGGCGCCCGCGACCAGCGCCAGCGCGAACACGCCGATCGGCGCGAGCCACAACACCCAGCCGACCACCACCAGCAGCGCGTCGGCCAGCGCCTGGAAGAAACCGGTCAGTTGCGCGCGGCGATCCGGTGCAATGCGCGTGACGGCAAAGCCGAAAACCAGCGCGAACAGCACCACGGCGACCACCTGCCCCTCGCTTGCGGACTTCAGCGGATTGACCGGGATGAAGCCCAACAGCCATTCCGCCGACGGGCGCACGTCCGGCACCTCCGATAGGCCGTCCGCGCCCGCCAGCGCGCCGACCGCTCCGGGCGGCACAGGCCACAGATGCAGCATCAGTGGCCCGATCAGCGCGGCGACCGCGGCCGCCACCGTCAGCAGGATCGCGAATAGCGCGATCGCGCGGCCGGCCATGAAGTTGGTCCGCGCGCTGGTCGCCGCCTGGGTGATGCCTGTCACCAGCAGCGCGAAGATCAAGGGGATCAGCGGCATCTGCAACCCGCCCAGCCAGGCCTTGCCAATCGGCTGCGCCACCGCGACGACGTCGCCGGCCCAGCCGCTCTCCAGGCCGCCGCCCCATTCGGCCAGAGCAATGCCGCTGCCCAGCCCCAACGCGAGCGCGATCAGGATGCGGACGGTCAAGGACATAGGCGTGGTTCCCCCGTAGACGCTGGCAATGGCGCTGCCGATGGCAACGGACCGGGGCACGCTATCCGCTATGCCGGGGCAGGGGACAGCGGAAAATGGCGCAAGGCTTGGCTATCTGCGTGGTCAGGGGGGCATCAACGCAAAAAGCCCGGCGCTTGGGGGCAAGCGCCGGGCTTTTCAAAACCGCTATGCCTGATGTCAGCCCTTCTTTTCGGGCGGCAGGGTGATCTTCACATCTTCCCCATTCTGGCCGGGGAAGTTGGTGAACATCGCGTCGATCAGGTTGGGCACCAGATAGGTCAGCTTGTTCGACAGCGACTGGGCGCTCGCCTTGCCTTCGAACAGGCGGCGATTGTCGGCCGCGCGGTCGATCTTCATGCTGAGGTCGCTGGTGTAGACGGTGTAGCTCGACACGTCGTTGAAACCGCCACCGCCGAACAGCCACGGATCATAGAAGCCATAGCCCCAGGGGCGACCCCAGCGGCCACGGCCCCAGCCGCCGCCCCAGGCACCACCGAAACCGGCGCCATAACCACCGCCGATCCCGGTCGAGCGGACCTTTTCACGGCCATTATCGACATCATAGGCGACACGCACGATCAGGTCGGCACGGGCCGGGTCGCTGGCCTGGACATAGCCGGTCTGCGCCAGCCGCTGCCCGACCATGTCGGCATAATGGGCGAATTCCAGGCCACCGGCGAGCTGCGGATTGTCGGCGACGACGATATAGCTTTGCCCGGCAGGAGCGGGGAGCTGCTGGAACCGCGCGACATCGGCCTTGAAACCGGTGGTGCAGCCCGAGAGCGCCACCAGCGCTAGAGCGGGTGCCGCTATCAGGCCGAACTTCTTGAAACGGGTCATTTTTCTGCGTCCTGTACCAGGCATGAGCCTTTGAGCATCATTGCGCGTTGCGATAGCAAAACGCAACTGAACATCGATTGAACGCGCGAACCGACCGAACGGGCGCACACCATGTCCCTGTCGAAAACATGGACGACGCTCGCCCCGCCTTCCCGTACAGGCCATGCCCAGCGGCCGGCCGTTTAGGCCGACCCTGTGACATTATCGCATCAGGCCCATCGCGTCATAGGCTGCCCGCAACGTCGGTTCCGCCGCCGCCGCCGCCTTCGCCGCGCCTTTATCGAGGATCGCGTCGAGTGCCGCGTCGTCGGTGCGCAATTCGAGGAAGCGCTGGCGAATCGGGCGCAACGTGTCGACCAGCACCTCGCCCAGCGCCGGCTTGAACGCGCCGAATCCCTTGCCGGCAAATTCCGCGCAGACCGCATCGGGCGTGGTGCCCGACAGGGTCGCGTAGATTCCGATCAAATTGTGCGCTTCGGGCCGACCCACCAACCCGGCGGCCGTTTCGGGCAGCGGTTCGGGATCGGTCTTTGCCTTCTTCACCTTGTTCATGATGGCGTCGTCGTCATCGGTCAGGTTTATGCGGCTCATGTCACTGGGATCGGACTTGGACATTTTCGCGCTGCCGTCGCGGAAGGACATGATCCGCGCCGATTCCTTGGGGATGATCGGATCGGGCAGGGTGAACAGTTCGACGCCGAAATCGCTGTTGAACTTCGCCGCAATGTCGCGCGCCAACTCCAGATGCTGTTTCTGGTCCTCGCCCACTGGAACATGGGTGGCGTTGTAGAGCAATATGTCGGCGGCCTGCAGCACCGGATAGACGAACAGGCCGATCGAGGCACCCTCGCGGTCCTTGCCGACCTTGTCCTTGAACTGGGTCATGCGATTGAGCCAGCCGATGCGCGCGGTGCCGTTCAGCAACCAGGCGAGTTCGGCATGGGCGGGCACGCGCGCCTGGTTGAATAACACGCTGCGATCCGGGTCGATTCCCGCGGCGACCAGAGCGGCGGCCATGTCGCGCACATTGCGGATGCGCTGTTCGCGCCCTTCATGCACGGTGATGGAGTGCATGTCGGCCAGAAAGAAGAAGCACTGCGCATCGCCGGTCATCTCGTCCTGCATCCGCACCCAGTTGCGGATCGCACCCAGATAGTTGCCAAGGTGCAGATTGCCGGTGGGCTGGATGCCGGAAAGGACGCGCATGGATTGATCCGTTCTTACGAAGTTGCACTTTTGCGGCGCATCAGCGCCTTGATGTCGGAGAGCCGATAGGCTCCGGTGACGAAGGACGCCAGCCCGTACAGCGCCACGCCCGCGCCGACAAGCAGCGCCAGCGCGACATAGCGCTGCACCATCGCCCCGGACAGCCAGGGATCGAGCAGATCCTCGCCCGCCCACAGCGCAACGCCCATGATGAGCGCGGCGATGGCCAGCCGCGGCAGGCGACGGCGCAGCCCGGCATCGGCGGCGAAATGGCCGCGCTTCACCAATGTTCGGTAGAGCATCGCGACATTGACGGTGGAGGCGAGCGCCGTCGCGAGCGGCGGGCCGATATGGCCGAGCGTGGGGATCATCGCGAGGTTGCCGATGATGTTGATGAGGATCGACAGCATCGCATAACGCACCGGCGTCTTCGTGTCGCCGCGCGCATAATAGCCAGGCGTCAGCACCTTGACGAGGACGTAGGACGGCAACCCGATCGAGAAGGCCGACAGCGCCCAGCCGCACCGCATCGCATCGTCCGCGGTGAAGCGGCCATATTGGAACAGCCCGCGCACGATCGGTTCCGCCACCACCAGGAAGGCGACGGTCGCGGGCAGGGTCAGGAACAGGGCGAGTTCGATGCCTCTGTTCTGCGTCTCCATCGCCGCGGCATCCTCTCCCTTGGACAACATGCGCGAAATGGTGGGCAGCAGGATAGTGCCCAGGCCAATGCCGATCAGGCCCAGCGGCAACTGGTTCAGCCGGTCGGCATAATAGATATAGGTGATAGACCCGGACGCCAGCAGCCAGCCCGACAAAGCGGTGGAGATCAGCAGGTTGATCTGCGACGCGCCAGCCCCTGCGGCCGCGGGCAAAATCTTGCGCAGCAATTCGCGCACGTCCTTGTCCAGCCGCGGCCGCTTGATCGTCATCTTAACGCCTGCGCGCCTGCATGCCCAGATCAGCCAGAGCAGTTGCAACGCCCCGCCGATCGTCACCGACATCGCTTGCACCCGCGCCGTTTCATATTCGTCGGCGCCGTGGAAGAACCACAGGCCCGTGATCATTGCGACGTTCAACAGGATCGGCGCGGCGGCATTGACCCAGAATTTGTCGAGCGAATTGAGGATGCCACCCAGCAGCGAGGCGAGGCTGATGAGCGCCAGATAGGGCAGGGTGATGCGCGAGAGCGTCACGGCGAAGGCGAACTGATCGGCCGTCGGGTTTTGCCGCGCAAAGCCACCCGACAGCGCCCAGGTGACGGGCCAGGCGGCGGCGATCAGAATGAGCGTGAAGAGGATCAGGACCGGCAGCAGCACCGCCAGCGCGCGCTCGGCAAAATCATAACCTGCGGGTAATCCACCCTCGCCCGCCGCCTTTTTGTTGAACAGGGGGATGAAGGCCGCGGAAAAAGCACCCTCGGCAAAGAGCGCGCGGAACATGTTGGGCAAGCGGAAGGCGACGCCGTTAAAGGCGTCCGACGCAAAGCCCGCGCCGACATAACGCGCCGCCAGCGAATCGCGCACCAGCGCCAGCACTCGGCTGACAAGCGTAAGCCCGCCGACCGACCCAAGGGCGCGGACGAGTTTCATAGCCTCATCCCTCTGGCGATAAACATCCGTTCGTCCTGAGTAGCCACTGAGCGAAGTCGAAGTGGCATATCGAAGGGCAATTTCGCGGATGCTTCGATATGGGCCTTCGACAAGCTCAGTCCCTACTCAGCACGAACGGATATCAGAATTATCAGGCGTGACCGGCCGGTTCGCCCGTCGTGACTTCCATCTGCTGCGCCTGTTGCAGGTACAGCGCGCCGAAATCGATCGGGTCGAGCAGCAGCGGCGGGAAGCCGCCGTCGCGGATCGCGTCGGCCAGCACGCGCCGGGCGAAGGGGAAGATCAGGCGTGGCGCTTCGGCCAGCATGAAGGGCTGGATCTGGTCTTCGGGCACGTTGCGCATCCCGAAAATGGCGGCGTAGAGCAGTTCGACGGCAAAGGCGGTGCCCTGCGGCGCGATCGCCTTCACTTCGATCTTCAGCGCGATTTCCAGCACTTCATCACCGACCTTTTCGGCACCGATGTTGAATTGGACGTCGATCTGCGGCTGGTCCTGCCACTGATACACCGCCGGCGCGTTCGGATTTTCGAACGACAGATCCTTCACATATTGGCTGATCAGCGCAATCTGCGGCGCGGTGTCGGCGCCGTTGCCCAAAGCGCCATTACCCAAGTTTGTGGTGATGTGATCCGTTTCGTCGGCCATGCTCTTTACCTAGACTTTCGCTGTTGGCGGCGGCGCGAAGGCCCCCGGACAATGATGACCCGCGCGCTTAGCAGGGGCGTTGGATCAGGGCAATGGCGCACCCTGGCGAAACGCTGTGCGATGGGCCATTTGAAGTTGGGTGCAAACATGCCTATGTTGGCTGGAACATTGTCCCACGCAAAAGGGTATAGCCTTCCGTGTATGTGATCGTCATCCTCGCCATGATCGCCGGTTTTCTGGCGCTGCGGCTCTATTCGGTGCTCGGCAAGCGCACGGGCCACGAACAGGAACCCGCGCTGCGTCCGGCCGATGAACGCGCCAAGGTGACGGTGCTGCAACCCGGCCCTGTTGCGCAGAATAGCGGCGACTCCATTCGCTTGGCCGAAGGGCTGATTGCGCCGGACGCGGAAAATGGCGTGCGCGCGCTGATCGCCGCCGACCGCAGCTTCGATGTTCCCCAGTTCGTCGACGGTGCCAAGAGCGCCTATAAAATGGTGCTGGAAGCTTTCTGGCGTGGCGACCGTGACGAACTGGCCTGGCTGTGCGACGATGACGTCCGCGCCTCGTTCGAGGAAGCGATCGCCGGACGGGAAGCTGAAGGCCATGTCCTCGACAACCGCCTGGTGCGGATCGAAAAGGCGCAGATCGTCGAAGCTTCGCTCAACGGCCGCATCGCCGAAGTCGCGCTGCGGTTTGAGGCCGACATCGCTGCCATCACCCGCGACAAGGACGGCAACGTCGTCGCCGGGTCGATGACGGACGCGGTCGGCACCAAGGATGTGTGGACCTTCACTCGCGACATCCGCAGCGCGGACCCCAATTGGAAGCTTAGCGAAACCGACGACGTCGCATGATCGCGCGCCAGTCGGGGGCGGCGCTGCTTGCAGCGCTGATGTTGTCTGCCTGCGCGGGCGGCATGATACCTCCCTCCGCCACCGGTCCCGCGCGCCCGATTCCGTCCGGCGAAGCGACCCGTCCCGTTCCCGCCACGCCGCGCCCGACCCTGCCGGTCGAATTGCCTGCCGACCCCGCGCTGGACAAGGGCACGGCGGCGGGCGTGGGCGTCACCCGCGGCCCGGACATCGCGAGCCTCATCCCGTCGGGCGAACGTGCCCGCGTGGCGCTCCAGGCATTCCGCATCTCCTGCCCGACTCTGATGAAGCGCACCGACGCCAGCGGCCTGACCAAGGGGTCCGACTGGAACAACGCCTGCGCCGCCGCATCCAGCTGGCCCGAAGCATCGGCCAGCGAATTTTTCTCCCGTTATTTCGAAGCGGTGCAGGTGGGCGACGGCGCGGCCTTCGTCACGGGCTATTATGAGCCTGAAATCGCCGGATCGCGCACCCGCCAGCCCGGCTATGAGGTGCCGATCTATCGCCGCCCCACCGACCTGATCGATGTCGATCTCGGCCAGTTCAGCGATAGCCTGAAAGGCCGCACGATCCGGGGCAAGGTGAACGGCACGAAGTTTGTCCCCTATGATGATCGCAGCCAGATCGTGTCGGGTACGATCGCCGGGCGCGGGTTGGAGCTAGCCTATGCCGCCGATCCGGTGGAGTTCTTCTTCCTTCAGGTGCAGGGCAGCGGCCGGCTGAACCTGCCCGACGGCGGCGTCATGCGCATCGGCTATGACGGACAGAATGGCCGCGACTATACCGGCATCGGCAAGCTGATGAAGGATCGCGGGCTGATCCAGGCCGGGTCGATGCAGGACATCATGCAATATCTGCGCGCCCATCCGGCCGAAGGCGCAGCGATCATGAACGAGAATCGCAGCTTCGTCTTCTTCCGCGAACTGACCGGCGCCGGGCCGATCGGCGCGCTCGGCGTGCCGGTGACGGCGGAAGCAACGGTCGCGGCCGATCCCAAATTCATTCCGCTGGGCGCGCCGGTGCTGCTTTCGCTCGACCGGGCCGAACCGGCGGGCGTGTGGATCGCGCAGGATACTGGCGGCGCGATCAAGGGCGCCAACCGGTTCGACAGTTTCTGGGGCGCGGGCGCGCGGGCGCGGGGCATAGCAGGCGGCATGTCGGCGCGGGGCAGCGCGCTGGTGTTGCTGCCGATCGGCTCGGCGGCGCGCCTCGTTCGACCCTGATCCGCGCCATGGCCCGGCGTCGCCTGTCCAGCGAGGAAGAAGCGCTCTGGTCCGCGCTGGCCCGCACCGTGCGCCCGATCCGGCCCAGCGCACGGCCCGTCGCCGGCCTGACCAACGCCCCGCTGCCGATCGAACCACCGATCAAAACAAGGTTAACGCCGCCACCGGTCCGGACCCCGAAACCGCCCCCTGTCGCGCCGCCCGCACGGACCCCCGCGGCGGTGCTCGATACCGGGTGGGAGCGCCGAATCCGTAGCGGCAGTATCAGCCCCGACACCAGCATCGACCTGCATGGCCATACCCTCTCCGCTGCCCATGCACGCCTTAACCAGTCGATCGCCGCCGCCCTGTCGCGCGACGCCCGCGTCCTGCTGGTCGTCACCGGCAAACCGCCGAAAAGCGCGGCGAGCGAGGGTAAGGGGCGCAGGGGGGCAATTCGCGGCGAAATCGGCCATTGGCTCGAAACCAGCCCCTATGCCGATCGCATTGCCAGTGTGCGCGTCGCCCACCCGCGCCATGGCGGCGACGGCGCGCTCTACCTGATATTGCGCCGCAAAAAGTGACGTTTTTCGGACGTTTTGCTGACCCTTTCTTAACCACTGTCCTTCATATCCGACTGATCGGGGGCCTCGCATCGGGGCCGGTATCGGGCTGGGAGGCACATGCAGGGCGTGACGTTGAAAAGCCGCGCTGCTGCCTTCGCCTGTGCCGCAGGGGCGCTGGTGTTCATCCTCTCGCTGGTGCTGGGCTATACGCCGGGCCAGGAAGATGACCTGATCCAGATCGGCCGCGCGCTGATCATCGCCATATTGTGCGGCACGATGAGCTGGGCGTCGGCCCGGCGCACCATCGCCACCACCGCTACCGCCATCGATGCCGCTACCGACCGGCTGCTGTCCGCCGCGCATGGCGACCTGCAATCGCTGGTGCCGGCCGAAATCGGCCAGGAACTGCCCGATCTGTCGGTCGCGATGGAAAGCCTGTTTAGCCAGGTCCGCACCAATCTCGACCATGTCCAGGCGCTGGCGCTGTTCGACCAGATCACTGGCCTGGCTAATCGCACCAGTTTCTGCCGCCAGGTCGAACGGCTGCTCGCGGAGCGCGACGACAACGGCCTCGCCACGCTGTTCTTCATCGATCTAGACGGGTTCAAGTCGGTCAACGACACGCTGGGCCATGCCGCGGGCGACCAGTTGCTGGCGCGCGTCGCGGGTCGCCTGCGCGAAGTCGTGATGGCGCAGGTCAGCGGGCTTATCGGCATCGGCGGCGGCGACGCCGTCATCGGGCGGCTGGCGGGCGATGAATTTGTGATGTTCTTCCCCCATCTGTCCGGCCCCGCCGCGGCGCAGCGGATCGCGCGCGCCATCCAGTTCGCGCTGGGCGAGCGCTTTGACCTCGGCAGCCAGCATGTCGACCTTGGCGCATCGATCGGCATCGCATGCTACCCCGATCATGGCGCAACGCTGGCGGACCTGCTGTATGCCGCGGATATCGCCATGTATCATGCCAAGCATCAGGGGCGCGGCCGGGCGGAAATCTATACCGACGCGCTCGCGCTGAAGGCGGAAGACCGTGCCGAGCTGGAACGCGACCTGCTGCGCGGGCTGGAGCGGGACGAATTTCTGCTCGAATTCCAGCCGCAGATCGACGTCGTCAGCGGCCGCGCGGTATCGGCCGAAGCGCTGGTGCGCTGGGCGCATCCCGAACGCGCGCTCGTCATGCCGGGCGCTTTCGTGCCGGTGGCGGAGGAAAGCGGTGCCATCGTCGCGCTGGGCGATTGGGTCATGAGCCGGGTGTGTCAGACTGCGGCGCGCTGGGCGCAGGCCGGCGTGCATCAGCGGATCGCCGTCAACATCTCGACCCGCGAACTGGCGCAGGCCGACTTCTTCCTGCGCCTGCGCCATGCCATCGCCACCCACGGCACCCCGCCGTCCATGCTGGAGCTGGAGATCACCGAATCGCTGGCGATGGAGATGGACCCGCGCGTGCTGGAGCAACTGCGCGCGCTGCGCCGCGATGGCGTGCGCGTCGCCATCGACGATTTCGGCACCGGCTATTCCAACCTGTCGCGGCTCAAGGACCTGCCGGTCGACCGGGTCAAGATCGACCGCAGCTTGGTCCGCGACATCGCCACCTCCGCCGAAGCCCGCACCATCTGCTCCGCCGTCGTCGGCCTCATTCAGGGGCTGGGCATGGAAGTGGTGGTCGAGGGGATCGAAAGCGAAGCCCAGATGGACGTACTGCGCGTCATCGGCTGCACCCTGTTCCAGGGCTATCATCTCGCCCGCCCGACCGGGGAGCAGGATTATCTGGCGCAATTCGGTGCGCAGCAGAGGGGCCAGGTCCGCGACGCGGGGTAGGGTGGCGGCTAATTTGGGTGGTTTCCTGCCATTCCCCAATTCCAAACATCCGTTCGCCCTGAGCCTGTCGAAGGGCCATACTTCTTTATAAAGGGGAAATTTAAAGAAAGAGCAGGGCTTCGACAGGCTCAGCCTGAACGGATGTTGGGTATCGGCAAATAGTCGCCGGCAGCCAGAATTTCCGGGCCGCCCCAGCCACTCACCCCAGCGCCCGCTCCACCACCAGAGCATAAATTCGCACCAAATCCCGCAAATCCTGCACCGCGACCGCCTCGTCCAGCTTGTGCATGGTCGCGTTGTTCAGCCCGAACTCCACCACCGGGCAAATGCGCGACAGGAAGCGCGCGTCGGACGTGCCGCCGGTC
Source organism: Sphingobium psychrophilum (assembly GCF_012927105.1). GTDB lineage: Bacteria > Pseudomonadota > Alphaproteobacteria > Sphingomonadales > Sphingomonadaceae > Sphingobium > Sphingobium psychrophilum. The sequence goes on from NZ_JABBFV010000001.1 coordinate 306,910, forward strand.
GTGGACAGCTCCGTTTCCACGCCCGTCACATCGCGGATCGCGCCGCTGACCAGATCGCTGAACGCGCCCGGCGCTGTCAGGAAGGATTCACCGCTGATCTTGGCCTCGACCGTGCCGCCCTCGGTCGCGGCGATCCCTTTGATCCGTTCGATCAGCGAAGCGCCGCGATGCTGGTCGTTGAAGCGGATCGAAATGCGCGCGGTCGCCAAGCCGGGGATGACATTGTGCGCGACATTGCCGACCTCCAGGTCGGTGATCTCGATATTGCTCGGCTGGAACCAGTCGGTCCCCTCATCCAGAACCTCCGCTTCGATCGCCGTCAGGATGCGCACCAGTCTGGGGATCGGATTGTCGGCCAGATGGGGATAGGCGACATGGCCTTGGCTCCCCGCCACCCTGATCCACATATTCACCGACCCGCGCCGGCCGATCTTCACCACATCGCCCAGCCGCTTGGACGATGTCGGCTCCCCCACCAGGCACAGGTCGGGTCGCAAATCGCGCGCCTGCATCCGGTCCATCAGCGCCAGCGTGCCATAGACCGCCGGCCCTTCCTCGTCCCCGGTGATGATCAGGCTGATGGTCCCCGGCAGATTGTCGGGCAGCGTGTCCAGCGCCGCGACGAAGGCGGCGATCGAACCCTTCATGTCCACCGCGCCCCGCCCGTAGAGCAGGTCGCCGCGAATCTCCGGCGTGAACGGATCGCTGGTCCAGCCCGGCCCAGGCGGGACCACGTCCAGATGCCCGGCAAAGGCGAAATGCGGCCCGGCCCCGGTGGTGCGCCAGGCAAGCAGATTTTCTACCGGCCCGTCGGGCGCCTCGCCCACCACAAACCGGTCGACGGTAAAGCCGCGCGGGACCAGCATCGCCTCCAATACGGCGAACACCTCGCCGGTCGCCGGGGTCACGGACGGGCAGGCCAGCAAGCGCTGGGCCAATGCCACCACATCGTCATTGGTGCTGGTCATGCTCATGTTGCGGCGTTAGCGAAAGCCATGCCGGTTGGCCAGCTTTAGGGGCCAGCCACCGGAGGAGGAGCGGCCCATGCCACGGATCGACCTGGACAGCATCGACCAGACAAATAGAACCGGCTATCCCGCCGACCATGCCGCCATCGTGCAGGGCCGCTGGGTGCGACGGCTTGGCCCCGCCCATGGCCTCAGCGATTTCGGCGTCAGCCATGTCGTGCTGAAGCCCGGCGCCGCCTCTTCCCAGCGCCACTGGCATGAGGATGAAGACGAGTTTGTGCTGATGCTGGCGGGTCAGGCCGTGCTGGTGGAGGAAGGTGCGCGCACGCCGATGGCGACCGGCGACATGGCGGCCTTTCCGAAGGGCGAGCCGAACGCGCATCATCTGGTCAATGAAAGCGCGGCCGACTGCGTCTTCGTCGCGTTCGGCCGAGTACCGACCGGAGATTGCCATTATCCCGATGTCGACCTTCTCTGGTCGGGCGGGGCCTACCGCCACAAGGATGGGAGCAGCTATTGACGATGCGGATGGATCGACGCGGCGCGCTGACGGGCATGGGCGCTATGCTCGCGGCGATGGGTGCCCCGGCTTACGCCGCACCTGTCGCCCTGGTGAAACCCGCGCGCCTGCGCGAAGGCGACACCGTGGGCCTGATCGAGCCGGCGGGCTTCACCGATGACGGTTTCGACCTCGACCTGGTCAAGGACACGATCGTCGCCATGGGCCTGAAGCCCAAAGCCGCGCCCCATCTGGCGGGCCGTTACGGCTATCTGGCGGGGACCGATGCGGACCGGGCGGCGGACGTCAATGCGATGTTCGCCGACCCGGATGTGCGCGCGGTATTCGCGGTGCGCGGTGGCTGGGGCTGCGCCCGCATCCTGCCCCGGCTGGATTTCGCGATGATTCGCAAAAATCCCAAGCTGCTGGTCGGCTTTTCGGACATCACCGCATTGCACCTCGCCTTCGCCGCCAAGGCGGGCTTCACCACCATCCACGGCCCCAATGCCGCGAGCAGCTGGGGCCGGTTCAGCTGGGACGCCTTCCGCGCCGTCGCCTTCGACGCGGCCACGCCGACCTTCGCCACCCCGGTCGGGCAAGAGGATCGGCTGGCACAGCGCAGCGGCCGCATCCGCACCTTCCGCCCCGGCGTGGCGCGCGGGCGGCTGCTGGGCGGCAACCTCACCGTGCTGGCTGCGCTGATGGGGACGACTTGGCTGCCCGATTTCACCGGCGCGATCCTGTTCATCGAAGATATCGGCGAGCAGCCTTATCGCATCGACCGGATGCTGACCCAGCTGTCGCTGGCGGGCGTGTTGGGCAGGCTGGCGGGCGTCGCCTTCGGCCAATGCACGGACTGCGGCCCCGGCGGCGCCAGCTATGGCGGATTCACCCTGTCGGAAGTGCTGCAACAGCATCTCGAACCGTTAGGCATCCCCGTCTTCCAGGGCGGCCAGTTCGGTCATGTCGCCAACCAATATAGCCTGCCGCTGGGCGTGATGGCGGAGATGGATGCGGAAGCGGGGACGATAAGGTTGCTGGAGGCGGCGGTCAGTTAGGGAGGATAGGCGAGGCGCATTTCGCTTCGTCATCCCGGGCTTGACCTGGGACTCCACTTTCCTTTTGGGCGAGTGGTAGGCGAAGAAGCGGGACCCCGGATCAAGTCCGGGGTGACGATAGCTGCTGTATTTGTTGCCTACCCCTTCCCATCCAATCCCGCCACAGTCCCGCTGCCCGCCGGCTCGCCAGCCATCCCGGCTGCGACCTTCGCCGCCGCCGCCATCACGCGCAGTATATTCTCGCCCGCCAGCTTCGCGATATCCCGGTCGCTCCATCCGCGGCGCATCAATTCGCTCAGCAACGCCGGATAGGTTTGCACCCCGCTCAGCCCCTGCGGCAGCGACCCCACGCCATCGAAATCGCTGCCGATGCCGACATGACCGACGCCCGCCACTTTGGCGATATGGTCGATATGATCCGCAACCTGCGCCAAAGTCACCACCGGTTCGGGATTGGCCTTCTCCCATACCGCCAGCGCCGCCTTGGCGCCCTCCGGATCGCCGATATACAGCCCACCAAAGGGCGGCGCATTATAGCGCGCGACCTCCGCGCTGCGGGCCGCGCCCCAGATGCGGCGCGCTTCCGACACATATTGCGGCGCATAATTCACCATCACCACCCCGCCATTGGCCGCGACCTTCTGCAACAGCGAGTCAGACACGTTGCGCGGGGTATTGCAGATCGCCCGCGCGCTGGAGTGGGAGAAGATCACCGGCGCCTTGCTGACCCGCAGCGCGTCCAGCATCGTGTCCTCGCTGACATGGCTTAGATCCACCAGCATCCCCAGCCGGTTCAATTCAAGCACCACCGCCTCGCCGAACGGGGTCAGCCCGTCATGTTGTGGATTGTCGGTCGCGCTGTCGGCCCAGGCGATGGTGCGGCTGTGGGTCAGCGTCAGATAGGATGCGCCCAGCGCGCGATAGCTGCGCAGCACGGCCAGGCTGCCATCGATCTGGCCGCCGCCTTCCACGCCCAGCAGCGACGCGACCCGTCCCGCCTTGTGCGCCGCCCGCAATTCCGCCGCCGTGGTGACGAACGCGAAGTCCTTGGGGTAACGGCGCGCGAAACTATGGGCGAGGTCAATCTGCTCCAGCGTGTCCTTCACCTGCTGCAATTCGGGCAGGTCGGCCGATACCCACACCGACCAGAATTGCCCGCCTACGCCGCCCGCCCGTAACCGCGCGATGTCGGTGTGGAACGTCGCCGGGTCCAGCCGGTCGAGCGCCATCGTCCAGCGTTTGTCCTTCGCCTTGTCGGCTAGCGCTTCGGGCCAGTCATTATGCCCGTCGATGAGCGGCGTGGCCTTCAGCACCCTGGCGATGCGCGCCGCATAGGGATCGGCGGCGGCATGGACGGCGGGGGCGGCGAGGAGGATCGGCAGCAAGGCCAGGGACAGCATTTTCATGACCCGGAACGCTAGAGCCGCACCGCCCCAAGTCAATCATGCAACCACCATGGCAGGACAGGGCTTCCCCCCGTCGCCGCGCCTGCCTATCCTGTCTTTGATGATGATCGATCCGCATGTCCTGCTCCAGGCCTATTCCATCGGCGTCTTTCCCATGGCCGACGATCGCGACGCGGACGAAGTCTATTGGGTCGAACCCAAACAGCGGGCGATATTGCCGCTCGAGGGCTTTCACCTGTCGCACTCGCTGTCCAAGCTGATCCGCCGCGACCGTTTCCGCGTCACCGCGAACCGCGCCTTTGCGCAGATTTTGGCGCTCTGCGCCCAGGCCGCGCCCGATCGCCCGTCGACCTGGATCAACCACCAGATCGAAGCCGCCTATCGCGACCTGCACGCCGCCGGCTTCGCCCATTCGATCGAGATATGGGAAGGGGACGAGCTGGTCGGCGGCCTCTATGGCGTCGCGATCGGCCGCGCCTTTTTCGGCGAATCCATGGTGTCGCGCCGGACCGATGCGTCGAAAGTGGCGCTGGCCTGGCTGGTGGCGCGGCTATGTTTTGGCGGCTTTACCTTGCTCGACTGCCAGTTCATGACCGATCATCTGCGCACCATGGGCGCCGTCGAAATCAGCCAGCGCGACTATCTTCAGTTGCTGGGCGCGGCGACAGGCGGCGTGGCGCTGGGGGCAGGGGCCGGCGCGCTGGCGGCCGGTTCGGGCGCAGCGGCGGAACTGGCGTTCGCGCCGCTGGCGGGCGAGGACGCTGCAACCGGTTCGCCCTTGGCGCCCAGCTTCACCGTATCCGGTCCGGTTTCGGGCCAGGCCATCGTACAGCTTCTGACCCATACGTCATAGATCGGATGCTGCACGACATTGCGGTCGGGCCGTTCGCGGAACAGCCAGCCGGAAAAATTGCGCCGCCATTTGCCGTCCGCGCTGCTGCGCACGTCCAGCTGCACGAAAGCGCCGGTTTCCTGCACATTTTCCCATGGCGCGCTGATTTCGCACGCCTGCAAGCGCACGATCGCATCGCCCACGCGCAGCGCCTCGCCCGGCTTCATCGTCAGGTCGCGGGTCAGGCCGTTGCGCTTGTTGAGCAGCCCGATGACCGCCGTGCGCTCGGCCATCGGCGTGCCGGGCAGCGCGCCGCCGGAGCCGGACAGGATCGGCGCGCCCTGGACCTTGACCGGCCCGGTCTGGTTGCCTGCGGGCACATCATCGCGGCCACACGCGGCCAGCGCCAGCGCACAGGATAGCAAAGGCACGTGAAACAGGATCGGCGGGATGCCCCCCGCCGGACGCCGGCTCATGCCGCGTCGGGGCTCCACGCCTCATAATCGCCGGTCGCCTTCTGGCGCTGGCCGCCCTTTTCGAGCGCGCCCGACGGGCGATAGGCGTTTACGGTGCCGGTCGCGTTGGGCGTCGATTCCAGTTCCCAGATGCGCGGCGGCGGCAGGAAGCTTTCGGGCGTACCCTCGATCGTGTGGTGCAGCCAGCCATGCCATTCGGCCGGCACGCGGCTGGCGTCGTTGACGCCATTATAGATGACCCAGCGGCGCGTCAGGCCATTGGGGTCGATGCCGCCCTGATAATAGATATTGCCCTGATGGTCTTCACCGACCTTGCTGCCCTTGCGGGAGGTGAAGAGCGCGGTGCCGATGGTCGCGCCATCCCACCAGGTGAAGATCTTGCCGAGGATTCCCATGGGCCAAGCGCTTAGCCGCTGCGACGGGCGTGGGCAAGGAGGATATGGCGCTATCGCGGCGCGGCCGGACAGAAATTCAAGTCGGTCGCGACCGTCCCGCCCGGCACGGCGCAACCGCCCCAGTTGACGACATCGCCTTCCGCGAGTCCCAACTCCGCCGCGCGCCCGCCGCGCAGTTCCAGCACGGCGGCGACGGGCACGCCCGCCGACACCGGGATGCGCGAATAGGGCTGCGCGTTGTTTTGCAGGAAAGCGATCGTCCCGTCGGTATGGATGAAAAGCATGTCGAGCGGAATCAGCGTGTCCTTCATCCAGAAACTGGCCGTGCGCGGCGGGTCCATCGGGAACAGCATCCCGCCGTTTTCGGGCAATTCCTTGCGGAACATCAGCCCTTTTTCCTGTTCCTGCGGCGTAGCGGCGACCTCGACGTCGAACCGATGCGCGCCCTTAGCTGTGGTGATGACGACCGGGAGGAGCGCGGCGACGGCCTGCGCCTGCGCGCTGTTGTCGGGCGCAGGCTGGGGGCTGGAACAGGCAGCGAGCAGGCCGAGCGCAAGAAGGGCGGGGAAGCGGATCATCGGCACTGCCTAATGCGATTCGCGCGCTATTGGGAGGGGGTTAACCCTTAATGTGCTGGTGGCGGGGATGGCCGCTAACGACCAGTTTTGGACGGTAGCCATTCGCCTTGATGCTCCCTAAACCCGTCATTCTTAAAGGTCACGCGGAGCAGCGGCAGTGGACGATAGGCAGTGGGCTGAATTGTGCGGTGGCTACCGAACGCCTTATGATCCGAGAGGCGCGATTAGCAGATTGAGCGGCGACGATGCCCAAACAGCATGGGCTGAGCTTTGGCAGGAACTGTATCATCAAGGCGATGTCGGCGAGGCATCATATGCGGCTGTGCCGTTGCTCGCCGGCGCGCTCGAGGCGCGAGGCGTTGCCGACTGGAATACATATGCCATAGCAGCGACTATCGAAGGGGCACGCCAGAAACCGCATAATCCCAGCGTGCCGGACTGGCTGCTCGATGACTACGACGAGGCTTGGCGGAAGCTGCAAACACTGGCGATAACCGAGTTGCCCGTGGCAACGGCAGCCGAACTTATAGACAGCATCATTGCAGTCTTAGCTTTCGGAAAAGGCCGTGCCAGTCTCGGTCAAATGGCAATGCTAGGAGACGATGAACGCAAGGAATTGTTGGAGGGGAGCGGTTGGAATTGACGTCCGGTAAGTCTGGCTGCAAGCCTACAACCGGACTGTCGCCTGTCCACCCAAAATCCCCTTCCAATGTAGGATTTCATCTGATCTATCCTTGTAGATGGACCAGCATCCGCACCCCGCTCCGCCCGCGCCTACCGCGCCAACCCCCGCCGACCCCGTCCGCTGGACGCCGGAAAAACAGCGGCTTTTCCTCACCGGCCTGCTCGCCACCGGCAATGTGACGCAGGCGGCCCGCGCCGCCGGCATGTCGCCCGCCAGCGCCCATCGCTTGCGCCGTCGCCTCGCGTCCGCGCCGTTCGACCGGACCTGGGCCAAGGCGCTGGCGCTCCACGCGCAAAGCCTGGCCGATGCTTTGCACGGCAATGACGCCAGACCCGTGACCCGACAGGCGCGTCGCTGATGCTTCGGCGGCGCGTTGGCATGACCCCGATGGTCGAAAGCCAGGAGGCCCTCGGCGCGTCGCTGGCGCGTCGCGCGTGCATAGCCGGCGCTTCGTCCTGTCTTTCCCCCGCAAAATCATGCCAACAACGGTGTGAACTTCGCCGGCGTGACCCACTCATGACCCTGGCCTATTCGTCTTCCGCCGTCATTGGCTCCCCTGGCGGCGCATCGACCCAGCGCCGCGCCACGGCATAAGCATGGCCCGCCCTCAGAAACGCAGCGATCGCTTTCTCCCGTTGCTTGGGGTCCAGCGGCCCGGTCGCATAGGGGCCGACCCGCTTGCGCCGGGCGAAGCGGTCCGCCGCCGCCCAGGCTTCGGATGCGATCTGCACGTCCGCCTTTTCCCGATCCTCCTCGCCGATTCCCGCCGCGCGCAATTCCTCGCCGATGCGCCGCGCGCCATAGCCGCGCCGGGCCAGCGCCCCGCTCTTCATCACCGCATAGCCCGCGTCGTCGATATAGCCCAGATCCACGAAGCGATCCGCCAGCCCATCGGGGTCCGCCGGCTCATCGCCGCCCCATCCGCGCTCCTTGATCTTGCGCTTGAGATAGCTGAGCAGCTTGCCCCGGCTGGTGGCGAAGCGGGCCACATGGCGCAGCGCCATGTCGCGCAGCGCGCTTTCGTCGAGCGGTGGGGGGAGGCGTTTGCCGGTAATCATGATGCAACATGCGACATGCGCCATCTTTATGCCACAGTCGGGCCGGAATTTCACCGTGCCTTGTCGGCTATGAGGGCATGTTGGAATACAACTATCCGGTGCAAATGGCGGTCAAAGCTGCTAGCGGCCCCGGTTTCAAGATTTTCAAGACATTGGGTCAACCAATATGACGGGTTCGCAAGAGATGATGGCACCGACGCCGACCACCGATGATCTGCCGCGCCGCTTCTCCGATTTCGGGACGCTGGGCGAAGCGCTGGACTATGCGGCGCAGGGCAAACGCGGCCTTAATTTCCACGATGCGCGTGGCAATCTGGCGCGGCCCTATCCGTTTGCCGAATTGCGCGCCGACGCCATCGGCTGCGCCCATCGCCTGATCGCCCATGGCGTGAAGCCCGCCGATCGCGTCGCCCTCGTCGCCGAAACCGGCGCGGATTTCGCCATGCTCTTCTTCGGCATCATCTATGCCGGCGCCTGGCCGGTGCCGCTGCCGCTGCCGACCAGCTTCGGCGGCAAGGACAGCTATATCGACCAGCTGAACGTCCAGCTGTCCAGCTGCGACCCGATGCTGTTCCTTTTCCCAAAGGAACTGGAAGAGATGGCGGGCGAATCGGGCCGTCAGAAGAATGTCGAGAGCATCGCGTTCGAAGATTTCATCGCCCGCGACGCCGTGCCCGCCGCCCTGCCGCAGGCGCAGCCGGAAGAAATCGCCTATCTGCAATATAGCAGTGGTTCGACCCGCTTCCCCCATGGCGTCGCGGTGACGCATCATGCGCTGCTGTCCAACCTGTCGGCGCACAGCCACGGGATGCAGGTGCAGGACAGCGATCGCTGCATCAGCTGGCTGCCCTGGTATCATGACATGGGTCTGGTCGGCTGCTTCCTGTCCGTCGTCGCCAACCAGGTGTCGACCGACTATATGAAGACCGAGGATTTCGCCCGCCGTCCGCTGGCCTGGCTCGACCTCATCAGCCGGAACGAGGGCACCTCGATCAGCTATTCGCCGACCTTCGGCTATGACATCTGCGCGCGGCGCATCTCCAGCCAGACCAAGGCGGACGAGCGGTTCGACCTGTCCCGCTGGCGCCTGGCCGGCAATGGCGCGGACATGATCCGCCCCGACGTGATGCAGAGCTTCGTCGATGCGTTCGCCGACGCAGGGTTCAGCCCCAAGGCGTTCCTGCCCAGCTATGGCCTCGCCGAAGCGACGCTGGCCGTCACCATCATGCCGCCGGGCGAGGGGATCATCGTCGAACTGGTCGAGGAAACCGACCTGTCGGGTGGTCACGCGACCGAGGGGCGGCCCCAGCGGTTCCGCTCGATCGTCAATTGCGGCAAGCCTGCCAAGGACATGGTTGTGGAAATCCGCGACGAGGATGGCGGCCTGATGAACGAGCGCCAGATCGGCAAGGTGTGGACCACCGGACCGTCGCTGATGGTCGGCTATTTCCGCGACGAAGCCGCGACCAAGGCGTGCATGGTCGACGGCTGGCTGGACACTGGCGACATGGGTTATCTGTCCGACGGCTATCTCTACATCGTGGGCCGCGCCAAGGACATGATCATCATCAACGGCAAGAATCACTGGCCGCAGGATATCGAATGGGCGGTGGAGCAACTGCCCGGCTTCAAGCAGGGTGACATCGCCGCCTTCGCCATCACAACGCCGGGCGGCGAGGAAGCGCCCGCCGTGCTGGTCCATTGCCGCACGTCGGACAATGAGGAACGCTCGCGCCTGCGCGATCAGATCCGCGAACGGGTCCGCGCCATCACCGGCATGAACTGCGTTGTCGAACTGGTGCCGCCGCGCACCCTGCCGCGCACCAGCTCGGGCAAATTGAGCCGCTCGAAGGCGCGTAACCTCTATCTGACCGGCGAAATCCGGCCCTACGACATCGCTGCCTGACGCTCGGCCTGATCGCACTATCCTTTCGGCCAAGGTTACCGATTGATAACCCATGACTGCTAACCCAGTCCCGTGGGTAGCAAGCAGGAACAAGTCGCGGAACCGGACCGCCAGGAGCGTGCGTCGCTGCGCGCGATCATGGGCCTGTGTCCCGTCGCGCAAGATGGCGGAATCCGCGTGCTGGAAGCCCAGCTGCGATCCGCCGACAGCGTCGCCATCCTGCGCCATGGCATGAATATCTGCGGGATGCTGTTCTTGTGGCAGGTCTTTTCCCATTGCTGTCCGCTGCCCCTGCTGGGCGGCTGGAGCGCGGCGCTGGTCGCCGCGACCACCATCGCCCTGCTGATGGACCGACAACGCCATCGCGCCAACAATATCGGCCTGTCGCCCGCCGACCTGCGGCGTCATGCGCTGGGCGGACTATTGCAAGGGCTGGTCTGGGCCGCCTGTATGGTGCTGGTGTCCCGGTCCGGGCAGACCGAGGAACTGGTGGCGCTGTGGACGCTGATCAGCTGCGTCATGGTCTGCGGCGCGATCAGCTATGCAGCGACGCCGCTGTCCGCCACGGCCTATCTTCTGCCCTGCATCCTTGGCCTGTTCGCCATGTTCGACGAAGGCGGGCAATTGCCGTTGCGGGCGCTGGCGACCAGCTATGCGCTGTCGCTGCTATGCGGCTGCTTCATCTATGCGCGGACTTTCGCCCGCCAGCACAGCACCACCGCGCAACTGGCGGAAAAGAGCGAAGTCGTCAGCTTGCTGCTGCGCGAATATGAGGTGGGCGGGTCCGACTGGCTGTGGCAGACCGATGCGCTGCGCCGGATCAATGGCGTGTCCAGCCGCTTCGCCGAAACGCTGGGCATGGAGCCGCACCAGCTGGAGGGCGCGCCGCTGGTGCAGATATTGGCCGGCAGCGGCTGGGACGATGGTCGGTTCGCCGCCGGCCTGCACAGCCTGGCCGACCATCTCAAGCGGCGGGAGAGTTTCAGCAATCTGGTGCTGCCGGTCGAGGTGCAGGGGCAATGGCGCTGGTGGGAGCTGTCGGCGTCGCCCCGCCATGACGAAAATGGCATTTTCCAGGGTTTTCGCGGGGTCGGGTCGGATGTGACGGCGCAGCGCGAATCGGCCGACAAGATCGCCCAGCTTGCCCGCTTCGATCCGCTAACCGGCCTGCCCAACCGCAGCCATCTGCGCGAGGTGCTGGACCAGGCGATGGACGCGGCCAAGGGGCGGTCGCCCGGCTGTGGTTTCCTGATGATCGATCTCGACCGGTTCAAGTCGATCAACGATACGCTGGGCCACCAGACCGGCGACAAGCTGCTGAGCCAGGTGGCGCGGCGGTTGCGGCAGGTTTGCGACACGGACATATTCTGCGGCCGGATCGGCGGCGACGAATTTGCCGTGATCATCCCGCATATCGCCGACAGTGCCGCCATTCCCCGCCTGTCGTCGGCGATCATTGGCGCATTGTCGATGCCCTATCAGGTCGACCAGCATATGCTGTATGTCGGCGCGTCGGTCGGATCGGCGTTGTCGCCGATGGACGGCCGCGATTCCGAAGCGTTGATCCGCAGCGCCGACCTGGCCCTCTATCGGGCCAAGGATGAAGGCGGTGGCGTGCATTGCGCCTATGAGCCGCGGCTCCACGCGCAGGCGGAGGAGCGGCGGCAGCTGGAATTGGCGCTGCGCGAGGCGCTGGAAAAGGATCAGCTGCACGTCCTTTACCAGCCGGTGGTCGATGCCGAACATGGCGTTGTGCTGGGGTTCGAGGCGCTGGTGCGCTGGACCCACCCGCAACTCGGCGCCATTTCGCCAGTCAAGTTCGTGCCGGTGGCGGAAGAGGCCCGGTTGATCGCGCCGATCGGCGAATGGGTGCTTCGCACCGCCTGCATGGAGGCGGTGACGTGGCCGGATGACATCCGCATCGCGGTCAACGTCTCGGCCGAACAGCTGACCCATCCCAGCTTCGTCGCCGCGGTTGTGTCCGCGCTGGCGCAGAGCGGGCTGGATGCCCGCCGGTTGGAACTGGAAGTTACCGAGAGCGTGTTCATGAATGAGGATGCTGGCGCGCTCAAAGTGCTGGACCAGTTGCTGAGCCTCGGCATCCAGCTGTCGCTCGACGATTTCGGGACCGGCTATTCCTCGCTCGGCTATCTCAGCCGGACGCGGTTCAACACGATCAAGATCGACCGCAGCTTCGTCGTTGGCGCGTCCAAGAATACCCCCGAAAGCCTGGCCATCATCCGGGCCGTGGTGACACTGGCGGACAGTCTGGGCATGAGCACCACGGCCGAAGGCGTGGAAACCGAAGCCGAATTGCAGATGGTTCGGCGATTGGGCTGCAAAAAGGTGCAGGGCTATTATTTCGGCCGGCCGATGATGCCCCAGGACGCGGCCCGCCTGTTCCCGGCACCTCAGCGGGTCGCCATAGGCTGAGCGCCGCTAGTCGACCTGCAACTGCCGTTCCACCATCGTCCATAGCGATGCAAAGGCCTGTGCGGGCTGCGACGCCGGGGCGAAGGCACCCAGCGGCTTGCGGCGCACCGTCATCTGTTCGATCGCGCTCGCCATCGGAATGGCGGGCCAGTCCGGCTGGCTGTCCAGCGCCGCGCGGTGGAGGCTGCGGCGGCGATCGACCATCGAATAGACCGGCAGGATCGGCGCATGGTTACCGCCGCGCTGGACCAGATAGCGAGCGACTTCCCCCATCGCCCGCTGCGACAGGGGGGAGGGGATGACCGGAATGACGATCAGGTCGGCGGCCCGCAACACCTGTTCGCTGGTTTCGGTGAGGCCCGGCGGGCAGTCGAGGATGATGCGATCATAATCGCGCCCCAGGCTTTCGATCAGCTTGGCCAGCCGCTTCTTCTTGTCCATTTCGCGGAATAGATGGTCCAGGCTGCGCAGCGATGTATCGGCCGCGATCAGGTCCAGCCCCGCCACGGTTGAAGGCTGGATCAGCTTGCGGACGTCCACATCCTTGCTGAAGATCGCCTGCGCCGCGTCGCGGCTTTCCATGTCCGTGGACAAGAGCCAGCTCGACGCCGCCTGCGGGTCCAGATCCCATAGCAAGGTGCGCCGCTTGGAGATGGAGGCAGACGCCCAGGCCAGGTTGATCGCGAAGGTGGTTTTGCCCACGCCGCCTTTCAGACTGTAGACGGCGATGGTCGCCAATGTCGGTTCCTTTGCCATGGGGCGAGAGGCTACGGCTTCCCGCCATCAAAGCAAGCGCTCAATCATGGCTTTGTTACGCGCTTGTTACGCGCTTTATGATGGCAACGCGATTGACAGAGGATATCGCGCGACGCATAGCGCCACTCGCGAATAATTCGCAATATCATAAAATTTGTCCATCGGGGGGCATCGTTATCATGTCGAAATCGCGGATTTCCGATTTATGCTGGGGAAGCGCGTCGTCGCTGGCTCTGTTCCTGTCACTCGCGATGCCAGCACGGGCGCAGACGGTCCCTGCCGATACGGTAACCGAGGACCAGATCGTCGTAACTGGTTCCTATACCACTAATGACAAGCTGGGATCGGCCACCGGTCTTAATCTGTCGTTGAAGGAGACGCCCCAATCGGTGACGGTAATGACCGCGCAGCGCATGGAGGATCAGGCGATCCGCACGCTGAGCGACGTCATCAACAACGCAGCCGGCGTATCCGCAAAGTCCTTCGACAGCGCGCGAAACGGCTTTTCTGCACGCGGGTTTTCGATCGACAATTACCAGATCGACGGCATCCCGGTGCAGTGGGACGCAGGCTATAGCGCTGGCGAGTCCGAGATCGACATCGCTTTGTATGAACGGGTGGAGATTGTGCGTGGCGCAACAGGCCTGATGACGGGTGCCGGCAATCCTTCGGCATCGATCAACCTCATCCGCAAACATGCCGACAGCGAGCGCTTTACTGCCACGGTGACGGCGGCGGCCAGCCGCTGGGACAATTATTTCGCGATGGCGGACGTGTCTTCGCCGTTGTCAAGCGATGGCGCGATCCGCGCGCGCGTGGTTGCGAAATATGAGGAAGGCGACAGCTTCACCGACCTGCTGCATAACAAGAAGCTGGTGCTTTACGGTGTGATCGACGGCGATCTGACGCCCGACACCCATGTTAGTTTCGGCGCCAGCTATCAGGATAACAGCCCGAGCGGCACGCAATGGGGTGGCCTGCCGGTTTGGCATTCCGATGGCAGCCGGACCGACTGGAAGCGGTCGAAGACGATCGGCGCGGACTGGACCCGCTGGGCGTCGACCAACCAGACCTATTTCGCCAATCTGACCCAGCAAATCGGCACCAATTGGTCGCTCAGGCTGTACGGCAATTACACCATCAATGAAGGCGACATGCAGTTGCTCTATTTGTCGGGTTCGCCGGACCGGACCACGGGTCTGGGGATGGGCGCTTTCCCGGCCAATTACCGGGGCAAGTTGGAACAGGCCGATGTCGGCGCGCGCTTGACGGGCAAATATCAGCTTTTCGGTCGCGACCATGACCTGATCCTGGGTGCGAGCTACGCCCGTCAGCAACAGGATTTCTACAGCCGCGCGGCGCTCGATTCGGTGTCGGCTGGCGACTTCAACAATTGGGACGGGTCGATCGCTGAGCCGCGCTGGAGCAGCACCCTGTCGCATGATCTTGACCAGAGGACCAAGCAGTGGGGCTATTTCGCCGCCACGCGCCTGTCCGTCAGCGATCCGTTCAAGCTCATCGTCGGCGGCCGCCTGAGCAGCTGGGAACGCAAGGGTGTTTCCTATGGTGCACCCATCGACTTTGGCGACAAGAACCGCCTGCTGCCCTATGTCGGCGCGCTCTACGACATCACGCAAAATCACAGCGTCTATGCCAGCTTCACCAAGATCTTCCAGCCGCAAAGCGCGCAGGACCGCAACGGCAATTTTCTGGCCCCGATCACCGGAAATAATTATGAAGGCGGCATCAAAAGCAGCTTTTTTGGCGGCGCGCTCAATACTGCCATTTCGGTATTTCGTATCGAGCAGGACAATCTGGCCCAGTCTGATACCGGCTATCTGATTCCCGGCACCATTTTCGAAGCCTCCTATGCTGCGGAGGGTGCGCGCAGCACCGGCTTCGAGGTTGAGGCCAATGGCGAGATTCTGCCGGGCTGGTCGGTCGCGGGTAATTATACTCAGTTCAAGGCGAAGGATGCGAACGGCGATCGCGTGAACACGCTGTTCGCACAGAAGCTGCTGCGCCTGTTCACAACCTATGATTTCGCCGGTTCGCTCAAGGGGCTAACCGTGGGCGGTGGCGTCAATTGGGAAGGGCTAAGCTATACCGACACCACAAACCCGGTGACCGGCGCGGACGAACGGTTGAAGGTGAAGCCCTATGCGCTGGTCAACCTGATGGGCCGCTATGAATTTGTCGAGGGGCTGTCGGCCCAGGTCAATATCGACAATCTGTTCGACAAAAAATATTATTCGCAGATCGGCTTCTACAATCAGTTGGCCTTTGGCGAACCGCGCAACGTCACCTTCACGCTGCGCTATCATTATTGAGACGAAAGAGGGGACGAACCGCTGGTTCGTCCCCTCTTTCGTTCGGTTCGCACCAATGTGCAGCGCAGTTATAGAAGCTTCTGCGCCTTTTCCGGTGGGCGGGCTATAACTGCGCCCTTGTCGGTAATGACGATGGGCCGCTCGATCAGGATGGCGTGCTGCGCCATCGCGTCCAGCACCGCATCGTCGTCGCTGGTGTCGAGGCCGATCTCCTTGACCACCGCTTCGCCTTTGCGAACCGCTGCCGAAGGACTGACGCCAGCCTTGGTCAGTACCGCCGCAATCTGTTCGCGGGAGGGCGGGGTCTTCAGATAGTCGAAGATCTCCACCTCCACTCCCGCCGTTTCCTCCAGAATAGCCAGCGCCTGGCGCGACTTGGAGCAGCGGGAATTATGCCAGATGACGGCCTTCACTGGCCATCTTCCCGCGCCAGCCATTCTTCCAGCCACTTGATCGTGTAATTGCCGTCGAGGAAATCGGGATCGCGCAACAATGCCTGATGCAAGGGAATCGTGGTCTTCATCCCCTCGATCACATATTCCTCCAGCGCGCGCTTCAACCGCATGATCGCGCCCTCGCGGGTGCGGCCATAGACGATCAGCTTGCCGATCATGGAGTCGTAATAAGGCGGCACCTTATAGCCCTGATACAGGCCGCTATCGACGCGGACATGCATCCCGCCCGGCACATGATAGCTGGTGACGGTGCCCGGCGAGGGGGCGAAGGTCCGGGGATCTTCGGCATTGATGCGGCATTCGATCGCATGGCCGGTGAAGCGCAGTTCGTCCTGCGTCACCGACAGCGGCTTGCCCTCGGCGATGCGGATCTGTTCGCGCACCAGGTCGACGCCGGTGATCATCTCCGTCACCGGATGTTCCACCTGAAGCCGGGTGTTCATCTCGATGAAATAGAATTCGCCGTCTTCCCACAGGAACTCGATCGTGCCCGCGCCGCGATAGCTCATGTCGGCCATCGCCTTGGCGCAAACGCCGCCGATGCGGTCGCGATCGGCTTGGCTCAGAATCGGGGAGGGGGCTTCTTCCAGCACCTTCTGGTGACGGCGCTGGAGCGAACAGTCGCGCTCGCCCAGATGGATCGCATTGCCATTGCCGTCGCCGAAGATCTGGATTTCGATATGGCGCGGATTGCCGAGATATTTTTCGAGATAGACGGTCGCGTCGCCGAACGCGGCCTTCGCTTCCGAACCGGCCTGCTGCATCAGCGTTTCCAGCTCGTCGGGCGAGTTGCACACTTTCATGCCGCGACCGCCACCGCCGGACGCCGCCTTGATGATGACCGGGTAACCGGCCTTCTCCGCGATCGCCTTGGCTTCCTCCAGGTCGCTGATCGCGCCATCGGAGCCGGGGACGAGCGGCAGGCCCAGCGCGCCAGCGGTGCGCTTGGCTTCGATCTTGTCGCCCATGGTGCGGATATGTTCGGGCTTGGGCCCCACAAAGGCGATGCCGTGCGCTTCGACGATTTCGGCGAACTTGGCGTTTTCCGACAGGAAGCCATAGCCCGGATGGATCGCGTCCGCGCCGGAGATTTCCGCAGCGGAGATGATCGCGGCGACGTTGAGATAGCTGTCCTTGGCCGCGGGCGGCCCGATGCAGATCGCTTCGTCGGCCAGCCGCACATGCATGGCGTCGGCGTCGGCGGTCGAATGGACCGCCACCGTCTTGATGCCCATTTCATGGCAGGCGCGGTGGATGCGCAGCGCGATTTCGCCGCGGTTGGCGATCAGCAGCTTTTCGATGGCCATGGGTCCGACGGCCTTATTCAATGACGATCAGCGGCTGGTCATATTCGACCGGCTGGCCGTTATCGACCAGAACGGCCTTGACCGTGCCCGCAACTGGCGCGGCGATGGCGTTCATGACTTTCATCGCTTCGACTATCAGGATCGTCTCTCCAGCCGCGACCTGCGATCCGATGCGGGCGAAGGGGGCGGAGCCGGGTTCGGCCGACAGATAGGCGGTGCCGACGATCGGCGATTTGACGAGCGTGCCGGCGGGCAACGATGCTTCGGCAGGCGCAGCCGCGGCGGCCGGTGCAGGCGCTGCGGCGGGGGGCGCGGCAGCAGGGGCGGGCGCGGCATAGACCGGCGCGGCGCTGGCCGCGGCCTTGCGCGCGACGCGGATCTTGCGGTCGCCGTCCTCGACCTCGATCTCGGTCAAGTTGGTGTCGTCGAGCAGCGCGGCGAGATCGCGCACCAGCTGTACGTCTACCTGCATAGCGCCCTTTTCTTGTTTTTCGGTCATGTGAGTCCCTGGCCGGTGAATATCGGTTCTGGTGCCCGCGCCTATGCGCATTTACGCCCAAGCGCAACTTTTGTGCGCTCAAACGCGCCGCCTTATAGTTCCAGAGCGGCCTCCAGCGCCAGCATGTAGGACATCGGGCCAAAGCCCGCGATCGTGCCCTTGGCCGCCATGCCGACATAGCTTTTATGGCGGAAGGCTTCGCGCTTGTGCGGGTTGGACAGGTGGATTTCGATCACCGGCACGGTCACCGCCTTGATCGCGTCGTGCAGCGCGACCGACGTGTGGGTCAGGCCGCCGGGATTCATGATGATGGCGTGGGCGCCCTCCGCATGGGCTTCCTGCACCCAGTCGATCAGATGGCCTTCATGGTTGGACTGGCGGAAATCGATTTCGACATGGGCGCGGGTCGCCGCGTCGTCCATCCGCTCGGCAATATCGTCCAGCGTGTCATAGCCGTAGATTTCCGGCTCGCGCGTGCCCAGCATGTTCAGATTGGGTCCGTTCAATACATAGATTTTACGCATGTCGGCCATGGCGATCCCCTTGCATGTTGCGACCGGGGCAAGGCCGCCCCTATATGCGGCACGATCCTTAGCCCTTCGTGTCTCGCTTAGTCGAGACATCTTCGCATGTTCGGGAAAGCCATTATGAGCACAGACGGCACCATTTCCATCCACATCAATGGCGAGCATCGCCGTATCCGCGACGGTCTGACCCTCGCGCAACTGGCGAGCGAACTGGGCTTCGTGCCCGAAAAGGTTGCAGTCGAGCGCAATTTGGAGGTCGTGCCCCGATCGACCCTGGCGCAGGTCATGGTCGAGGATGGCGACGAACTGGAGATCGTCCACTTTGTCGGCGGCGGTGATGTGTCAGCAGTGGCGGACGACAGCTGGACCGTGGCGGGCAAGACATTCCGGTCGCGCCTGATCGTGGGCACCGGCAAATATAAGAGCTTCGAACAGAATGCGGCGGCGGTGGCGGCGTCGGGCGCGGAGATCGTCACCGTGGCGGTGCGTCGCGTCAATGTGTCCGATCCCAATGCGCCGATGCTTACCGACTATATCGATCCCAAGAAGATCACCTATCTGCCCAACACGGCGGGTTGCTTCACCGGCGAAGATGCGATCCGCACCTTGCGCCTGGCGCGCGAGGCGGGCGGCTGGGACCTGGTGAAGCTGGAAGTGCTGGGGGAGGCGCGCACGCTGTATCCCGACATGGTCGAAACGCTGCGCGCGACCGAGATATTGGCCAAGGAAGGCTTCAAGCCGATGGTCTATTGCGTGGACGATCCGATAGCGGCCAAGCGGTTGGAGGATGTCGGCGCGGTCGCGATCATGCCGCTGGGCGCGCCGATCGGGTCGGGCCTGGGCATCCAGAACCGGGTCACCATCCGCCTGATCGTGGAGGGCACCAAGTTGCCGGTGTTGGTCGATGCCGGCGTAGGCACAGCATCCGAAGCGGCGCAGGCGATGGAACTGGGCTGCACGGGCGTGTTGATGAACACCGCCATCGCCGAGGCGAAAGACCCGGTGTTGATGGCCGCCGCGATGAAGGCGGGGGTCGAGGCCGGTCGCATGGCCTATCGCGCCGGACGCATGGGCCGGCGGATGTATGCCGACCCGTCCAGCCCGCTGGCGGGGTTGATCTAGGCTGGCGCGTTCGCGCGCAGGTCCAGCCGGCTCGCCCGGTCGAAAATCGTCAGCACCAGAGGATCGGACTCCGCTGCCCGCATCGCGACCTGAAATTCGACCGGGGGCATGGCGGGGGCATCGGGCACCGGCACAAGGCACCCGTTTGCGATGTGCTGGCGCACCATCGGCTGGGGGAAGATGCCGATTCCGCCGCCTTCCAGCACGATGTCGATCATCGTGCGGACATTGTTGCACAGGTTGAGCGGGCAGTCGGCGAGGTCCGACGCGGCGATCGCCTCCTTCATGATGCGATAGAGCGGCGACAGGTTGGTGAGCGACCAGATCGGCGTCTGGGCTGCGTCCATGGCGCGGACTATCGACGGACTGGCCAGCCAGAGCAGATCGACGCTGCCGATCGGGGCGGTGCGCAGCATCGGATGGGCGATCCGGCCCGCGGCAAAGGCGATGTCGGTGCGGCCGGAGGCGAGTTGCTGGATCAGATCGACCGTTAGCGCAATGTCTACCTCCAGTGACACATGGGGCAGGTCCAGTCCCAGTTGCGCGACGAAGCCGGGCAGGCAGCTGGCCGCGGCGATCTCCCCCGCGCCGATGCGGATGATCCCGGTCGCGCCCGATATGTCGCTGCATCCCATCAGTACGCCCTGGAACCGCGCCCACAGCGGTTCGCTTTCGCGGACCAGTTCGCGCCCGGCCGGAGTTAGCGCCATGCTGCGCCCCTCCCGACGGAACAGTGCGGTGCCCAGATGGCCTTCCAGTTCGCGCACGCGCGCCGAAATGGCGGGCTGGGTGGTGTTAAGCCGCGCCGCCGCCGCTGCGAAAGTGCCGAGCCGGGCGATCCAGAGCAGCGTTTCGAGATGATAGAAGGCGATGCGATTGATAGACATCACTTATGTTTAACCGAAAAAACAAATCATTGGTATTGATTGGTTGTGATGCCTAAGAGCGGTGTGAACTTTCAAAAAAGGAAGGATGCCGATGGCCAGGAAGCTTTACCCCGATGCCGCTGCGGCGCTGGAAGGATTGCTGTTCGACGGGATGCATCTGTGCGCGGGCGGCTTTGGCCTGTGCGGTATTCCCGAACGGCTGATCGACGCGATCCGCGATGCGGGCGTCAAGGATCTGACCATCGCGTCCAACAATGCCGGCATCGATGGCGAGGGGCTGGGCAAGCTGCTGCGCACGCGCCAGGTCAAGAAGATGATCTCCTCCTATGTCGGCGAGAATAAGGAGTTCGAGCGGCAATATCTGGCGGGCGAGCTGGAGGTGGAATTCTGCCCCCAGGGGACACTGGCCGAACGCTGCCGCGCGGGCGGGGCGGGCATCCCCGGTTTCTACACCAAGACCGGCGTCGGCACCCAGGTCGCCGAGGGCAAGGAGGTCAAGAGCTTCGATGGCCAGGATTATATATTGGAGCGCGGCATCTTTGCCGATATTGCGATCGTCAAGGGCTGGAAGGCCGATGAAAGCGGCAACCTGATCTTCCGCAAGACGGCGCGCAACTTCAACCAGCCGATGGCGACCGCGGCGAAAATCTGCATCGCCGAAGTCGAGGAAGTGGTGCCGACCGGCAGTCTGGACCCCGACGCGATCCATCTGCCCGGCATCTATGTGAAGCGCATGATCGTGGGCGCGCCCTATGACAAGAAGATCGAGTTTCGGACGGTGCGGACTCGGGAAGCAGCCTGATGTCGGTGGCGAAGCGCTTGGGTTGGGCGCTGCTGCTGGCGCCGTTGGCGGCTTGCGCGACCGTAGCGCCGTCGCCCGCGCCTGTGGCCGATCCACCTGCAGGGATGCAATATCTCTACGGATCGGGCGAAGGAGCCGCGATTTCGGCGCAGGCCTGGAATGGGCTGCTGACCTATGTATCGGCCAAGATTAAGTCGCGGCCGACGGACAGCGTCGTGCTGGCCGATGGGGCGAGCCTTGCCGCGCCACGGTTCGTGCCCTGTGGCGACAAGCCCTTTGCCGCGGTGTTCGACGTCGATGAAACGGTGATGCTCAACATCGGCTATGAATATCATGATGCGAAGACCGGCCGGGGCTTCGATGCTGCCGCCTGGGACGCTTGGGAGAAGACGGGCGAGGGCGCGGTCGGGCCGGTGCCGGGTGCCGACCGGGGGGTGGCCGCGCTGCGCGGCCTGGGCGTGACCGTCATCTTCAACACCAACCGGTCGGCCGCCAATGCCGATGCGACCGTGCGCGCGATCAAGGCCGCGGGCCTGGGCGACGCGGTGCATGGCCGGACGCTGTATCTGAGCGGCGACGATTCGATGGGATCGCGCAAGGATGGCCGCCGCGCGACGATCGCTGCGCAATATTGCGTCATCGCGATGGGCGGCGACCAGCTTGGCGATTTTTCGGACCTGTTCAACTCCGCGCAGCCCGTATCCGCACGCCGCGCCGCAACGCTGCAACCGCCGGTCGCTGGCCTGTGGGGCCATGGCTGGTTCGTGATGCCCAACCCCGTCTATGGCAGCGGCCTCAAGGGCGGGTTTGACGACATATTTCCTATGGACAAGAGGTGGGCGCCGCCCGCCGGAGAGGCAGGAAGATGATGGGAAGCGCGGAATGACGCAAACCAATCATGTCAACGCCATATCGCTGGATCATGGGGATGTGTTGACTGACCAGTCACATGAGATCGTGCGTGTTTGGGTAACGAACGGGGCAGGGAGCCATGTCTGGATTTCTGCCCGAATGCTCGAAGACCCAACGATATTCGGCTATCTGATGTCCGACACGATCCGACATGCGGCGCGGGCTTACGCCACGACTTGGGGTGTCGATGAGGCACAGGCTCTACAATCGATCGTCGCCGGACTGTCGGCGGAATTACGCAATCAGGTCGGCGAAATAACGACCATTCAGGAAGGAAGTCTAAACTGATGCCCTGGACTCGTGACGAGATGGCCGCGCGCGCGGCGAAGGAATTGCAGGATGGTTTCTATGTGAATCTGGGCATCGGCATTCCGACGTTGGTGGCGAATCATATTCCAGCCGGAGTCGAAGTGACGCTCCAGTCGGAAAACGGCATGTTAGGCATCGGCCCTTTCCCGTTCGAGGGGGAGGAAGATGCCGACCTGATCAATGCGGGCAAGCAGACGATCAGCGAATTGCCCCAGACCGCCTATTTCAGTTCGGCCGACAGCTTCGCCATGATCCGTGGCGGCCATATCGACTTGACGGTGCTGGGCGCGATGGAAGTCGCGGAAAATGGCGACATCGCCAACTGGATGATCCCCGGCAAGATGATCAAGGGCATGGGCGGCGCGATGGATCTGGTCGCTGGCGTCAAGAAGATCATCGTCGTCATGGAACATACGTCCAAAAATGGCGATCCCAAGTTCATCCCGGCCTGCACGCTGCCGCTGACCGGCAAGAATGTAGTCGATATGATCGTGACGGACCTGTGCGTTTTCCAGCGTCCCGACCATGATAGCCCGTTCAAGCTGGTCGAATTGGCTCCGGGCGTGACGGCGGAGGATATCGCGGCTAAGACCAGTGCACATTATGTGAGCTGAGGACGGCCAGGATGAGCCTTGACGGCGTTTATGACGACAATAATCCCTTTGCCCTGATCCTTGCGGGCAAGATTCCGTCGATCAAATTATACGAGGATGCGCATACGCTCGCCTTCCTCGACATCCAGCCGCAGTCGAAGGGGCACAGCCTGGTCATTTCCAAATGGTCCAGGGCACGCAATATATTGGAGATCGAGGACGAGGCGCTGGCGCAAGTGATGGCGACCGTCAAGAAGGTCGCCAACGCGACGTGCAAGGCGCTGGCCCCCGACGGCATCCATGTCGCCCAGTTCAATGGCGCGCCGGCCGGGCAGACCGTGTTCCACCTGCATGTCCATATCGTGCCGCGCTGGGAAGGCGGGCCGTTGGGATTCAGCGCCCATGCGCAAGGTAATGTCGTCGACGCGGCGGCGCTCACGGCGTTGGCCGACGAGATTCGCGCCCAATTCTGATGCGCGCCCGTTTCGCCGCTAGGCCGATATCTACGCGGGGAGCGCGCTGATGGCGCTGCGTCCCTTCAACGCGCCCGGCGCGCGCCTTGCGCTGCGGTCCAAGCGCGCCAGCCAGCTGTTTCAGGGCGAGCGCGGCGAAAGCGAGGTGATCCTCGATATTTCGCGGCTGCTGTCCCGTTCCTTCCATCCCGCGCCGACGGGCATCGATCGCGTCGAATATGTCTACGCGCGCGAATTGCTGGGGCGGATGCCCGATCGTCTGGCGTTTTCGGCGGTGCATCCTGCCGGGGGTTATTATGGGCGACTGAATAGCGCTGCCGTGCGGCAGTTCCTGGCCTTTACGGCCTCCAAATGGCGTAGTGCCCGATCGACCGATGCCGGCGAGGGCAAAGCCGCGGTGATCCGCCACCTGTTCGCCACCCGGCCCCGCCCGGTGCCGCGCGCGTCGGGGCCGCGCGTATATCTGCAGGTGTCGCCGCACCATCTGGACGACCATGCCCAGGTCGGCGCGATCCTGCGGGCGGAAGGCGCGAAGTTCATCACCCTGGTACATGACGTCATTCCGCTGAGCCATCCCGAATATGCCCGGCCGCAGGGAGCGGACGAACATCGCCGCCGGGTGCGCACGATCGACAGTTTCGCAAGCGGCATCATCGGCAACAGCCAGGCGACCATTGATGCGCTGGCGCCCCATATGCGCCACGGCCTTAGCGGACGGGCGATTCGCGTCGCGCATTTCGGGGCCGATGCGGCCGACATCTTCGGCGCCAAGGGCGAGGCGCTGCCCGAACGACCCTATTTCGTCTATATTTCGACGATCGAGCCGCGGAAGAATCACCTGCTGCTGCTCAACCTGTGGCGGCGCATGGTCGAACGGCTGGGCGATGCGACCCCGGTGCTGGTGTTGATCGGCCGACGCGGCTGGGAAAACGAAAATGTCATCGACATGCTGGACCGGGCCGAGGCGCTGCGCGGCCATGTGATCGAAGCGGGCGAGGTGTCGGACAATCGCATGCAGGCGCTGGTCGCGAACGCCCGCGCCATGTTGATGCCGTCCTTCGCCGAAGGCTTCGGCATGCCCGTGGTGGAGGCGCTGGCGGCCGGCGTGCCGGTGATTTGCAGCGACATCACCGCCCATCGCGAGGTTGGCGGCGATGCGCCGGATTATCTTGACCCGCTCGACGGACTGGGATGGATGCAGGCGATCGAGGCCTATAGCCAGCCCGATGCGCCCGATCGCGCGGCCCAGATCGCGCGGCTGGCCCATTGGCGCGCGCCGACCTGGCGCGACTATTTCGACATAGTGACTGACCTGATCGAAGAGGTGACAGCGCAAGTTTCTTGACGCTCGTTGATACAGCCCGCATGGAAGCGGAGAACCGATTGAAAGACCGGCCGTTTGCGCCGAATGGGGGCAAATTGATCGAGCCAGGACATGATCTCTGGCGCTGGCGTGGCGGGCCTGCCCATGCATAGACTGGTGACCCATCCCATATTCCTGCGCTCGCCACCTTTTCCCGGTGTCGCCGTATCGGTTGCGGCTGTGAGTGCCGCTGCGGAAAGCGCGCCGGTTGGCGATAGCGTATTGGACGCCGTGGCGGATGCGCGAGTAGGTGGCGCCTTCTGGGGTGATCGGCCGGAACGTATCACCATCGTCGTGCGTGCGGGCGTCACGGTTTCGGCCGAACGGTTGAGCGGGGTCGATTCGGACCGCATCGGCATCGTCGGTGATATGCCGTCCATGGTGCAGGGACGCCGATTGCGCGATCCTGTCGATCCCTGGCATCTGATTGCGGGCGCCGATGCGGTCCATGCCGACATCGAGGACGAACTGGCTATTGTCGCCGGCCTGCTGGGCGTTGCGGTGTTCGATGGGCAGGGGCGGGCGGTGCCGACCGACCGATTACGTCATGCGGCGCGCGCGCGTATCGGAATGGCGCGCTATCGCGACTGTTTCACAGATAGGGACGTGCCGGTCGCGCAGGCCATCGAGCGGCTGGGCGAATGGCGCCGTCATCTCGACGGCAATCGCGGCATTGCCGCCGCCAGCGGCATGGCCTTCTGGAAGCGAGACATGATGCGCCAGTTTCTGTGGGATGGCTTGCGCGCACCATCTTTTCTTCCTCCCGAAAAAGGCCTGCGCAGCGCCCAGGAATCGGGGCGCGCGCTGGCGATATGGCCTTCACGAGTGCCGGCTTCAACAACGCACGACGCCGAACGGATGCACGTTCCGATCTGTCGGGTGGAAGACGGATTTCTAAGGTCCAACGGGCTGGGAGCTGGTTTGCATCCGCCCAGTTCGGTGGTGATCGATCATGCCGGCATCTACTATAACGCCTGCGCGCCCAGCGATTTGGAGCATGTGCTGGCGACTCATCCGTTTCCGCCGGCGCTGGTCGATCGGGCGAAGCGTCTACGCGCCGCCATCAGCGAGGCCGGCGTTACCAAATATGGGATCGAGGCCGGCCGGATGATCGATTTGCCGGCCGGTCGTCGCACCGTGCTGGCGGTGGGCCAAGTGGACGACGATATGTCCGTGCGCCTGGGCGGGGCAGGGGTGGAGGGCAATCTGGACTTTCTGTCCCGCGTGCGCCGCAGCGAGCCAGATGCGTGGATCATCTACCGTCCCCATCCCGACGTCCAGGCCGGGCATCGCCGCGGTCATCTGAGCGACGCCGCGATCCTCAGCCATGCCGACGCGATCGATAGCGGGGCGCCTTTGATGGCGATGGTGCAGGCGGTCGATGACGTGCATGTGCTGTCGTCGTTGACCGGATTCGAGGCGCTGGTGCGCGGACAGTCCGTGACCGTCCATGGCATGCCCTTCTACGCCGGTTGGGGCCTGACCCGCGATCTTGCCGAACCTACGGGCCGCCGGGGACGTCGGCTGACCGTGGATCAACTGGTCGCCGGCACGCTCATTCTCTATCCTCGATATATTGATCCGGTGACGCGTTTGCCTTGCGGCCCGGAACTGATGGTGGATCGCATGGCAAGTGCATCGACACCGAACCTCACCTGGCTTATCAGAGCACGAGCGGCACAGGGAAAGCTACGAAGATTTATGACTTTGTGCGCCGAGTTTCTTCATGACTGACGCTTCGACACGGACGTTTCTTTTCCTGCAAGGCCCGCATGGCCCCTATTTCGCTATGCTGGCCGATGCGTTGCGCAAGCGCGGGCATATCGCGCTGCGGATCAATATCAATGGCGGCGACAAGATCGACTGGCCAGGTGAAGCGAGCGATTACAGAGGCACGTTTCGCAACTGGCCGTTGTTTTTCGACGATTTCGTCGTGAACCATGGCGTTACCGACCTGATCCTCTATGGCGACTGTCGACCCTATCACGCCTCCGCGCATGGTATGGCCAGATTGCGGTCCGTGCGGGTGCATGTGGTGGAGGAAGGCTATATCCGTCCAGACTTCCTGACGTTGCAGGATGATGGCGTGAACGGCAATTCGACCCTGCCGCTCGATCCGCAATGGTATCTGGATGAAGCCCGTAAGCTTGATCAGGTAGAGGTGACCTTCCCTCCCGTACCGTCTACGTTTCGCGCGCGTGCGCGAAACACCATGCGCAACGGCCTGGCATCTGCGTTGATGCGGCCGCTTTTCCCCTATTACCGCACGCATCGGCCCCATAGTTTCATCATGGAATCGGTAGCTTGGACCTACAAGTTGCTGGTGGGCAAGCACCATGCGGCTAAATCCTTGACGCAATGGGAAAAGGTGCGGGATCGCCCTTATTTCGCGCTGCCTCTGCAACTTAATTCCGACTATCAGATTCGGATACATTCGCCCTTTGGGGATATGCGCGCCGCGTTGCGCTTCGTCCTCAAGAGCTTCGCACACCATGCGCCCGACGACGTCGCGCTGGTGGTGAAGCGGCATCCGCTCGATTCAGGCCTGGTGTCCTGGTCGCGGCTGACGCGCAGGCTGGCAGCGAAATATGGCGTCGGCGACCGGGTCTTCTATCTGGAAGAAGGCGACATTGCCGAACTCGTCCGCAATGCGGTGGGTGTCGTAACCGTCAACAGTACGGTCGGAACACTGGCGCTGAACGAAGGCAAACCTGTCACGGTGCTAGGCCATGCGGTCTACAAGGTGCCTGGGATCGTCAACACCGGGCCGCTCGACGCCTTCTGGACGGAACCCGGAAAGCTCGATTGCGACCTATATTCCGCATTTCGCCGGGTGTTGATGGATCGTTGCCTGATCCATGGCGGATTGCTAAGCGAAGAAGGGCTGACGCTGCTGGTCGATAATGCGGTGCGTCGCCTGGCCGGTGAACGCGAACAGGCGAAAGGCGCTGTGATCGTCGCTCATTCCGCCATCAGCCGCAAATTGCTTTCTTATTAGCGTCCGCTGAACTGAACTGTTCTGTATGGCGGTTTTTGCTGGGAGGCAGTTTCGATTTGAAGTGCGAGATCCATGGGATGCGTAGCATTTCATCCAGGGCGGGGCGAGCCCCACCCTGGATGGCAAAATCTGTCGGGCATTGAGGAGAGTGATTTGCCCCGTCAGAACCTCATGCGCGGTGCGACAGTTCAAGTACTTGCGAGGGGTGCTGTTGATGCGATCAGCTACGGCCTGGATTTCCTATATCCAATAGCAACGCCAAGCCCGTGTCAGACGGCAGGAAGCGCCGTATGCGACCGTTGCTGTTTTTCACGCTGCCCTTTTGCCAGGCGCCGATGGCAAGCAGAAATAGCTCGTCATCGCGAGTTTCTTCTGGAGCGTCGCAAAGGCGGCAAATTCCGTTCCCCGGTCAAAGGTGATGCTCTGGCGCAGGGAAGGGGGCAGGATATGGAAGTGATGCTGGATTCCCGCCATGACGCCGGCGGAATGCCGACTGGGATTACGGGCGAGGATGGTAAACCGGCTGCGGCGCTCGACCAGCGAGGTGAGGTTGGCTTTGCCATATTCCAACCTGAAGATCATCAGGTCGCCTTCCCAATGACCAAAGCTGCTGCGATTACCGATTTCGGAAGGGCGTTTGCCAATTGTGCGTAAGCGCCGACGGAAGGCGACGTTGATGCGGCCTTTCAAGCTTTCCTGCGTGTCCGCGGCACCCACTTTTTCTCCAGCGCTTCCAGCCTGGCTTCGATCAGCGGAATATCGGGCTTGGCGTTGCGATCATGGTCTTCACCGAGGGTTTTCAGCGCCTGTTCGCAATATTCATGATGTTGGTCGCAGAGCGCTTCGAGCAGTTTTGCCAGGCCACCTTTCACCCCCAAGATCGCATTAGAAAGTCATCTTGGCAGGTTATGGCCTGAAGGAGCTGCGCGATGCGAGCATTGGCTCGATGCGATGATGTTCATTGGCGACACCATCTTCCCAGGCGGCAACGACTATCCGGCGAAGCAATTGGGCCTCGACACCGTGCGAGTTCGAGATCCGCAGGAGACGCTTTCGGCGATCGACGCGATCGTCGCATGTCAGAAGACCAGGCGCGGGGCTTCAATCCTCTTCGTGCATGGTCACGATCAGCGCGGACAGTCGCTCGGCCTCGGCGACGTCGTGCGTGACATAGAGAATCGGGATCGGGCTGCGCCTGCGAATCTGGTCGATTGCGTCAAGAATACCTGCCTTGCGGTCACGGTCGATCGAGGAGAGGGGTTCGTCCAGCAGCAAAAAACGCGGCCCGGAGAGCAGCGCCCGCCCGATGGCCACGCGCTGCGCCTCTCCGCCGGACAGGCTGTGCGGCCATCGGTCGAGCAGATGCCCGATCCCTAGGAACGCGAGTACATCGTCCATGTCCATCGACATGGCTGCGCGGCGACCATAGGCCAGGTTGGCACGCACCCGCAGATGCGGGAACAGACGGCGATCCTGGAAGACGTATCCGACTTGGCGTCGCGCAGTTTTCAGGTCGATCCCGGTGTCGCTGTCGAACAAGGTCTGTCCTGCAACGATTATATGGCCTTGGTCGGGCGATGTAATGCCCGCGACCATGTTTAGAATGCTGGTCTTTCCCACGCCGGAGGGACCGACCAGCGCAACAAGCGGAGAGTCGGTGCGGCAGAAGAGGGTGATCGGTCGTCCGCTGCGGGTTTGCTTCACATCGATGTCAAATGACATGGCGCCCACCCCGTGCGATTCTGCGCACTAATATTTCCGATACAATCAGCGCGCCCAAGGATAGCAGAATCGATAAGATCGCGAAGCGCGTGACGATCGGCTCCCCATCCGGCATCTGCATGGCGGCGTAGATGGCTATGGGCAGGGTGCGGGTTTCCCCCGGCACGTCGGAGACAAAGGTGATAGTGGCCCCGAATTCGCCAAGCGATCGGGCGAAACCGAGGACGACCGCTGCCAGCACGCCAGGCAAAGCGAGCGGCAGTGAGATGGTGAGGAAGATGCGTAGGCGCGATGCGCCTAGTGTTGCGGCCGCACTCTCCAGCCGCCTGTCGATTGCCTCGATTGAGAGGCGGATGGCTCGTACCATCAGTGGCACCGCCATGATCGCGGCCGCGAGCGCTGCGCCGGTCCAGCGGAACAGCAGAGTAACCCCGAATACGTCCGACAGCCAGCGCCCGATCAGTCCATTCATCCCGAATAGCAGCAGTAGTAGCCATCCAGTCACCACCGGCGGCAGCACAAGCGGCAGATGGACCAGCGCGTCGACCAGCAATTTTCCTGGGAAATGCCATCGCGCCAGCATCCAGGCGATGCAGAAGCAGATCGGGAGGCTAACCGTGACGGCGACCAGACTGACCTTGAGCGAGAGGGTCAGAACGATCCATTCTTCAGGGGACAGGCCGGCGATCAAGGCGCGGTAAAGCCGTAACGCTTCAGTACGGCGTGCCCCCTGGGCGAAAGAAGGAAGCGGCGGAACCCTTCGGCATCTGCATGGCGGCTGCTCATAAGCCGGGCGACTGGATAGCGGATCGGCGGGTGGCTTCCGGGGGGGAAGACGCCAACGGTCCGCACCTTGCGCGATGCGCGCGCATCAGTCGCATAAACGATGCCGAGCCGCGCTTCGCCGCGCTCCACCAGGGCAAGGGCAGCGCGGACATTTTCGGCACGCACAACCTTGGGCGCTACCCCCGTCCAGACGCCGAGCTTCGTCAGCGCGGCCTTGCCGTATTTTCCCGCGGGCACGCTGTCTGGATTGGCCATGGCAAGCCGCGACGAACCCAATGCCCGTATGATGGGCATGCCGCTGGCTATCGCCAGCCGCACCGGTTGATGCAGCGGCGCGACAAGCACCAGCCGGTTGCCGGCGATGTCTGCCCGTGTTCCGGCTTGGACTGAGCCGGCTTTCTCGACGACGTTCATCCAATCTTCGTCGGCCGAGATGAACAGGTCGGCCGGAGCGCCGGCGCGGATCTGACGCGCTAGTGCGGATGAGCCGGCAAAGGAGAGGATCGGTTGCGGGTGGCCTTGTCGCGCCCATTCCAAGGCGGCGGCAGCGAGTACGTCCTGAAGGCTGGCGGCGGCCAGCACCAGCGGTCCGCGCTCGTTCGCGGCGCCGGCCGGATTGACTATCGCTAGGATGAAAATAGCGGCAAGGGATCGAAGGAGGACGCGCATCATGCCGCTTTTGCGCTGCATCGCCGGGCAACTCAACCGCGAACGCGCTTTGTGATCTTTTTCCCAACATCGTGATCGGTTACACGCGCGACGATGACGGCAATCAAGACGCTATGCGGCCGGTGTGCCATGGGCTGCGGCGTAAGGGCCATGACTGGCCTGAGCGAAGACGATGCGCGGCGCGTCTTCATCGAAGGCGATCGGATTCACCCTACCAATATGGGCTGGCTCTGTCCGGCAGGTGAGACGCTTGCCGCTGATACGGGCCTGGATGGCAGGCTGTTGCATCCGTTGCTTGCCGGCAAGCGCGTCAGCCAGGACCGGGCGATCGCGCACGCCGCGCGTCGCCTGTCCGACATCATCGCCCAGCACGGTCCCACAAGTGTCGCACTCCATGTCGCAGGCGACCTGCCGACCGAGGATTATTTCGCGGCCAACAAGCTGATGAAGGGGTTCATCGGTTCGGCGCATATCGATGTCCCATGGCATGATATTTCCACACGCACGCAGATTGCAGCCTTCGGCGAAGATATGATGCCCGCAAGCGCCGAGGATGTGGACGGCGCGGACCTGATCCTGGCGATAGGTGCGGGCGTATTGCGGCGTCATCCGATGCTGGCGCGCCGGGTCGCTTCGGCGCGCGAGGAACGAGGCGCGCAACTTGTGATTGTCGATCCTGATCCCGACGCGCGGCTGTTGCCTGCGGATCATCATCTGGCACCGGCGCCCGGCAGCGTCGCGGCATTGCTAGGCGGCCTTTTGTTGCGCTTGCATGATGCGGAATTAGTGGATCGAGCCTTCCTTGCGCAACATGTGACGGTGCCGGATGGCTATTGGGAAGCGTTGCGGCCGGGGCACGACCTATGGTCGGTATCGGGCATCACAGATCTGCCGATCAGAAAGATACGCGAATTCCAAGATATAATTGCAAGCGCGCCGCGCACGGTGACGATATTCGATCCCGACGCCGGGGAGGGGGATGCGCCTGCAGCGGCGGCGATCCTGGCCCTGCACCTCGCCATGGGCAGGATCGGCCAGCCTGGCGCGGCGCCTTTCGCGCTGCCCGGCGCGCCTAACGCCATGGGCGCGCGCGAAGTCGGATGCATTGCAACGGTTCTGGCCGCGCATCGGGATTTTTCGGCTGACGCGCTGGCGTCGGTCAGTCGTTTCTGGTCGACCCATAAAGTTGTCGCAGCGCCGGGCCTGTCTGGCCATGCGTTGCGCCAAGCGATCGGTGATGGAGCTATAAAGGCGCTGCTCATGCTGGGGAACGCCCCTGACGCCTTGTTAGACGCCATGCCCGATCAACGCCCCTTCACGCTCTTTGCCGGCGACCGGCTTGATCCCGCTATGGCGGATCGTATCGACCTGGCGATGCCAATGCCGGGGCCGCTGGAGCGCGAGGGCACGATCACCGGTGCGGATCGCCTGATCAGTCGGCAACGGCCGGTTTTTGCTCTGCCGGGCGAGGCGCGGCCGGGCTGGTGGATCGTGACGCGCATTGGGCGCGCCATGGGCTGGCACGACGCCTTTCATTATGAGCGGTCGGCGGACATCTATCGCGAACATGCCCGGCTGTCGGTCTATCAAGGGGAGGGGCGGTTGTTCGACCTGCGACGTCATGCGCCGCTGTCCAACCCGGCCTATCACGAACTGACGCCTTGGCGATGGGGCGAAGTGCCCTTCCACGGCGGTCATTTCCCGACATCCGATGGACGAGCGCGGCTGGCCCGCTTTTGGGATTAGGTTTCCGCTTTTCCGGCGATCGCCTGAAGATGGGCCAGCAGGGTGTCGCCATTGGCGGCCCAGGTGAAGCGCAGCGCCGCTTCGCGCACATCTTTCGCCGCGGGTGGGGCGTCCAATATCGCACGAATGGCTTCGGCGATCGCTTCGGGTTCGCGCGCGACGATCCGGCCGGCTTCGGGGCGGTCCAGCAGTTCGCGCGCGCCGCCGACGTCGGTGATGACGATCGGTGTGCCGCAAGCGAGCGATTCCACCCAGGCGTTGGCGAGCCCTTCTGACTCGGACGGCAGCACCATCACATCAGCGGCGGTATAGATGCGGGGCAATTTGTGATGCGGCACTGATCCCAGGAAACCGATGCGCCGTTCGACCCCCAATTCCTGCGCGAGGTTTTCGAGCGTACGCCGGAAGGCGCCCTGTCCAGCGAGCAAGAGGGTCACGTCCGGTAGCATGGGCAGCGCCCGCACCAACAGATCCTGACCCTTGCGCGGGATCAGCGCACCGACGCACAGCAGCACCGGACCGCTGAAATCCAGTGCGGCCTTTGCTGCATCCCGGTCGCCCATTTCGAATGTGTCGAGGTCTACGCCGGTATAATGGACACGGATCTTGTCGGCCTCGATCCCCATCCGGGCCATCGAACGGCGCATCGCGTCCGATACGGCGAGCAGGCCAGCCGCGCCTTCTGCCGCTTGCAGAACCATCTTGCGGGTGCCGCTTTGCGTGCCCCAATAATGGATGTCGGCACCGCGCGCCTTGACCGAATAGGGGATGCCGAGCGCCTTCGACAGACGCTGGGCGACCGGGCCGTCGGGGAAGAAGAAGCTGGCGTCGATCACGTCGAAAGGTTTTTCGGCGTGCAGTCGCCTGACCAGCGGCAGGATGGCGCGGGTCATGGCGCCGACATTGGTACGGCCGCCAAATTTGGGAATGATGGGGAAGGTCGGCCGATAGACCGTGAGTTCACGCCAGCGTTCCTTGCGCGGCAGCGCACGCAAGGGCGCATAGCGCGCCGCGAGCGACAGCGGCCAGGGTGGC
Source organism: Sphingobium psychrophilum (assembly GCF_012927105.1). GTDB lineage: Bacteria > Pseudomonadota > Alphaproteobacteria > Sphingomonadales > Sphingomonadaceae > Sphingobium > Sphingobium psychrophilum. The sequence goes on from NZ_JABBFV010000001.1 coordinate 340,495, forward strand.
AGGCCAACGGGTGCAATCACGGTGACGTCCGCTTCGGGGCGGCTTGCCAGTTCGCGCGCCTGCCGTTCCACGAACACGCCGAAATTGGGCCGGCTAATGTCGGGAAAGAGGGTCGATAGCATAAGGACGTTGAGCGCCATGGCCTCTCTTTCGCAGTATAATGTTTAGCGGACGGTTAAGCAGCCCCGTGCCAGCTTGGCTAGAGGCGTCGGACGAGTTGCACCGCCACCGCGGCCCATGGCGGGTCGGTCAACACCAACTGGCGCGCGCCAGAGCCCAAGGGGAGCAGTTGCAGGCGGTCGCCTTCGCGACCGATCAGTCGCCCGAACAGGAAGCGGCCAGCGGGGCGGGGACATAATATGTCGCGATTGAGCGCGCCCGAAAATTCGTCCGGAGCGATACGGCGACACCAGATTGCGTCCCCGCTACGGTAATCGCCGATGCTGGCGTTGACATGCACGCCGACCATGCCGTCGGACGCGATTGAGGACGGAAAGGCCAGCGGCCGGGTCGGCGCGCGCGCGCCATCGGGACCGAGCAGCGCGGCGACCGGTATGTCGGCTTGCCCCGGCAAGGCGACCAGTTCGGCGGTGGTGACGCCCAATGCGAGCGCGATCCGGTTGAGCCATTTGACCGATACGGTGCGGGTGCCGGTTTCCAGCCGCCCGATCGTCTGGGCCGTCGTGGGCGGGTCGCACAGCGCGCCGACCTGTTCGAGCGTAAGCCCCCTCGCCTTGCGAACCTCGCGGATGCGCGTAATCACCTGCACCTCAAAATATAACCTATTTGGTTTTCTCTTTCCTACAAACTATCCCACATGGCAAGGCTTTCCGCATCGATTCTCGCCAGGCAGGAGATATAAATGACCGCGACCCATATCGAACAGATGATCGAAGACCCGGACGGCCGCACCCAAGCCGTGCTGGTGCATGTCGGCGAATCGCCGCTTGCCTGGCTGCATGCACGGGGGCATTTGAGCGAACGTCACTATCTGGCCGGCGACATGCTGCGCCGTGATTGGGAAAAGGCCGGGCTAAGTGCGCGGGTCACGATGCGATGGAATGCCGCGCCACACAGCGCCAATAGTGGGGGAGGGGCGAGCGATCCCACCCTGGCCCAGTTGTCGGCGCGCAATCGGTTCGACAGGGCGATCGAGGCGGCCGGGCCGGGCCTGGCTGACATATTGTGGCGTGTCGCGTGCGCGGGCGAGGGGTTGGTGGCTGCCGAAAAAGCGCTTGGTTGGCCGAGTCGGGCAGGCAAGCTGGTTTTGACGCTGGCGCTCGACAGGGTGGCCGGGTGGTATCGCGTGTCGTAATGCGACGCCAACGCCGATCCGCGGCACATGCGAAGCTATCAGGCAATCATGCCCGCGCCCAATAGCAAAAGCAGTTTCACATCCATCGCATAGCCCTGCTCGCGCCAGAGGGCGATCTGGTCCGGCAGGGTAGCGATGGGCACGCGATGGACGTGGATGTCTTCTCCGTCCACCCCGCCGCCTTCGCCGGTCTTCTCCAGGCCGCGCGCGCGGAACAGGGTGAAACTTTCCGACACCATCCCAGGGGAGCTGTAATATTGGCCAAGCGTTTCGAGGCGGTTGGGGCGGAAGCCGGTTTCCTCCTCCAATTCGCGCGCTGCCGCGATGCTGGCCTCTTCGCCTTCCTCCTGATCACCAACCAGGCCCGCGGGCAATTCGATGCAACGGCGACCCAGAGGGACGCGATATTGATCGACCAGAAGGACATGCGGACCGTCGTCCGCGTCATCGATCGCCAAAATTACGGCGGCGTGAATTCCGCGCGAGCGCGCGACATATTCCCATTTGCCGCGCCTCTTGGCAGTAATGAAACGCCCCGCCCACATTACTTCTTCGGGTGCGCCGCGGTCGGGGTCTGTCATAATTCGATCAGCCTGTCGGGCAATTCGTTGATGTCGTCATCGGCGCGCGGGAAGTGGGCGGCAAGCACGACGCCTACCTGCCGCACGGCCTCGGCCAAGCCCTCGCCGGCATGACCGGCGCGGATCGCCTCTATGAGCGCGGCCATCGCATCGCCCCAGGCTTCGGCCGCGACCTTTTCGTTGATCGCGCGATCGGCGACGATTTCGGCGCGATGCTCATCCAGCGAGAGATAGATGAGGACGCCGGTGCGTCCATGCGTGCGGGCTTCGGCGGCGGTGCGGAATAGCAGGATGGCGCGCCGTCGCACCCGCCGCGCCTTGGTCGCGCGCGGGGTCATGATCATACGCAGCGGCATGATCGCCAGCAGATAGCGCACGACCAGAAATTTGAGGATGAGGATGCCGAGCAGCCCCATCAAAAGCTTCCAATCGGCCAGCTCATGTTCCCAGTCGAGCAGCAGCGCGGACAGGAAGGCACGGAGATGCTCAGGGAAGGCGGCCATTACCGCCAGCGCGATGAAGATAGCTGCCGCTGCCCAACTCAGGCCGACGTCATGATAGCTATCGGATCGGCGGGCGACGATGGTGACGATCTCGCCCGACGTATGTGCTTCTGCGCTCGCCACGGCGGCTGAAACAAGGTCATGGTCGGCTTTAGTGAGATTAAGCTGCATCACCAATCCCCCGACGCGCCGCCGCCGCCGAAGCTGCCGCCGCCCGAAAAGCCGCCACCGCTGTCGCCCCCGCCCCAGCCAGAGCCGCCGCCCGATCCCCAGCCCGAACTGCCTGCGCCCGGCCCCCAGAGGATGATCGGTGCGCTTCCGCCGCCCCGGCCATAGCGCTTCCCCCCACGAGCGCGCGACAGGAGCGGGAGGGCAACGAAGAAGACGATGAATAATATGATCCAGAAACCGATGATCGCGCCGCCCCCATCATCCTGTTTGCGCACGGCCGCCTCAGCCGCCGCTGCGCGCGCCTTGGCCTCGTCAGGGGGAAGGGCCAGCAGACCAGTAATTTGATCGACCCCTGCATCAATGCCACCTGCCATGTCGCCGGCCTTGAAGCGCGGGGTGATGGCGTTACGAACGATTTGTGAGGACAGCGCATCGGTCAGCACGCCCTCCAGGCCATAGCCCACCTCGATCCGTATCTTGCGTTCGGCCGGCGCGACGATCAGCAGGGCGCCGTTGCTGTCTTTGTCACCGATGCCCCAGGCGCGACCCAGGCGATAACCGTAGTCGGATATGTCATAGCCCTGAAGATCGGGAATGGTCGCCACGACGAGCGAGCGTCCGTTCGCCTTTTTCTGCGCGATCAGTTTCTGGCTGAGCGCCTGTTCCTGCGCGGGGTCGAGCAGGTTTGCGGCATCCACCACGCCCTTGTCATCGAATGTGGGGAAGCTCTGCGCCCACGCTGGCGGCGCGAACGCCAGCAGCGTGAGGATCAGGAGCAGACGGCGAAGCATCCGATCAGTTGCCGAAGTCGACCTTCGGCGCCTCTTCCGCGCCCGGCGTGGTGGCCTGGAACGGGGTCATGGGCTTGGCACCATGGATCAACTTGGCACCGATCGCGTCGGGGAAGGTGCGGATACGGGTATTATAGGCCTGCACCGCGCCATTATAGTCGCGAATGGCGACGGCGATGCGGTTTTCCGTGCCCTCCAGCTGCGACTGGAGTTGCAGGAAATTCTCGTTGGTTTTCAGCTCAGGATAGGCCTCCACCGTGGCGAGCAGGCGTCCTAATCCCTGGCTAAGCTGGGCCTGTGCCGCTTGGAATTGCGCGACCTTGGCGGGGTCGGAGAGATCGTCGGCACTCACCTGCACCGACGACGCCTTGGCGCGGGCTTCGGTAACGGCGGTCAGCGTCGCTTGTTCCTGCTTGCCCGCCGCCTTCACCGTGGCGACGAGATTGCCGGTCAGGTTGGCGCGGCGCTGATACTGCGCCTGCACGTCGGCCCATTTGGCCTTCGCCTCTTCTTCGGCGGTAGGCACGCTGTTGATGCCGCATGCGGACAGGGCAAGCGCCCCGAACAGCGGCAGCAGAATTTTAGAGAAGCGGCGCAGGAGCGTCATGGAACATCCTCGGCTTTTTGTTTCGCCTGTGGAAATAGGGCGTTGTCCTTAAAGGCGCAACGGGCCATCCTGATATTATCGCATACAGGGCAAGGAGTTCCCTATGGGGCTGATTTCTGAATTCAAGACTTTTATCAACCGCGGCAATGTGATGGACTTGGCCGTCGGTGTGATTATTGGCGGCGCTTTCGCCACCATCACAAAGTCGCTGACCGACGATCTCATCATGCCGGTGGTCGGCTATATCTTCGGCGGTGCTGACTTTTCGGGTTATTTCGTGCGGCTGGGCGAATTGCCGGCTGGCTTCAAGGGCAATGCCGAAAGCTATACCGACCTGAAAGCGGCGGGCGTCGCGATGTTCGGCTGGGGTCAGTTCCTGACCGTGCTGGTCAACTTCATCATTCTCGCCTTCATCATCTTCCTGCTGGTCAAGGCAATGAACAAGCTGACGACCAAGCCGGAGCCGGAAACCGTTGCACCAGCCCCGACGCCGGAGGACGTCCTGTTGCTGCGCGAAATCCGAGATTCGCTTAAAAAATAATCGTTTTTGCGACGAAACGAGCAAGTTGGGGGAACCATCGCGCCAGCGGCCGGTTGATCGGCGTCAGGGTTTCAGGTGGCTTCAACCGCCTGTAACCTGTGCCGAATGACGTCAGCCCCTGGGGGCACAAACAGGAGAAAACGCCGTGAAAACTTTCGTCACAGTCCTTGGCCTTGCCAGCCTTGTCGCGCTCGCCGCGTGCGATTCCGCGAAGGAAAATAAGGTCGAGAACGCTTACGAGAATCAGGCGGACGCACTCGACAACCAAGCCGATAATATGGAAGCGATGGCCGACAATCTGAGCGGCAACGCTGAGAACGCGGCTGAGAACGCGGCCGACGCGCTGGAGAACAAGGCCGCCGCCACTCGCGAAGCGGGTGATAAGGCCGAAGACGCGGTCGAAAAGCAGCAGTAAGCCGCTTTTCGCTACCCGAGCCGACAAGGGCGTCGCGTCTATGCGCGACGCCCTTTTTGCTTGCGGTCCTTGCTCGGTTTGTCGCGCCTTTAACGCCCCTTTAACCACGCCGCGCCATGGTGCCCCCTGCGCGCATCCGTGGGGCCGATAGGGAATGGACGAACTACTTCAGGAATTCATATCCGAGACCCAGGAAACGCTGGAGGCTCTTGCAGGCGAAGTGGTCGCTTGGGAAGCCGATCCATCGGACCGGGACCGGCTGGATGCCATCTTCCGCTTCTTCCACACGGTCAAGGGCAGCTGCGGCTTCCTCAATCTGCCGCGTTTCGAGCGACTGAGCCACGCAGCCGAGGATGTATTGTCCGAAATTCGCGCGGGCAAGCGCGGGGCGGACCCAGCCACAGTCAGCGCGGTGCTGGGCATCATGGACCGGATTGGCGAACTGACCGAGGCGGTTGCGATCGGCGCGGCCCTGCCCAGCGAGAATGACGATTTTCTGATCGGCGCTCTGAGCGCCCAGGCCGCGGAGGCCGCTGAACCGGCGGTCCAGGCGGTTGTCGCCCCCGTCGTGGTTGCCCGCCAGGGTGGGGCGCAGTCGGGACCACGGACTATCCGCCTGCCGCTCAGCCTGATCGATCAATTGATGAACGGCGTGTCGGACATGGTGCTGGCGCGCAATGAATTGTCGCGCAAGCTGCGCGAACGATCCGCCGATCCCGAACTGGACAATGTGTTCGAACGGCTGTCGACCTGCGTGGCCGACATGCGCGATGTGATATCCAAGACGCGGATGCAGCGGGTGGAGCGCCTGTTCGCTGCGATCCCGCGCATGGTGCGCGATCTTGGCCGCGATCTTGGCAAGCGCATCGACCTGACGCTGGAAGGCGGCGACGTCGAAATGGACCGCGAGATGGTGGAGATGGTCGTCGACCCGCTCACCCATATCGTGCGCAACAGCATAGACCATGGCATCGAGACGCCGGAAAAACGTCGCGCCGCCGGGAAGCCGGAAGCTGGCCGATTGCGGTTGGAGGCGCGCCAGTCGGGCAACCAGATCGTCATCGCGATCGCCGACGACGGGGCGGGCATCGACACGGCGCGTCTGGTGGACAAGGCGATCGCCGCAGGCCGGTTGAGCCCGGAGGCCGCCATGCGTCTGTCCGAAGAGGACAGGCTCGACCTCATTTTCCAGGCTGGCCTTTCGACTGCCAATCAGGTGACCGCGATTTCAGGCCGCGGCGTCGGCATGGATGTGGTGCGCGCCAATGTAGAGCGTATCGGCGGGGTTATCGCGCTCGACAATCATCCGGGGCAGGGGCTGTGCATCACGCTGCGCGTGCCGTTGACCCTGACGATCATTCCGGGGCTTATCGTCAGGGCTGGCGGCCAGCATTTCGCGATTCCGCGTTCGGCGGTGGTCGAAATCCTGCACGACAATAATGAGACGCTGCACCTGAGCGAGGTCGGCGGCGCGAAGATCGCGACGATTCGTGCGATCCGTCATTCGATGGTCGATCTGGAGGATGTGCTGGGCATGGAAAAGCCGGTGCAGCAGGGGCCGCGCGCCATCATGGTGGTGAGATCGGCGACCGGCGTGCCCTTCGCCATGGGTGTGTCGGCAGTCGATAATCATGAGGAGCTGGTGATTCGACCGGCTTCTCCGCTGGTGATGGCGACGGGCGTTTATGCCGGTATGACGCTGCCCGACAATGGCAAGCCTATGCTGCTGCTTGACGCGGCGGGGCTGGCCAATGCGGCGCGCCTGCCCAACATTATCGATGATCGTGCAGCGCGGCAGCAGGACCAGGAAGCCGACGCGAAAGCCGGCGTCGAGATGGTCGCGGCGCTGCGCTTCGAGGAACTGTCGGGCGAACGCCGCCTGCTAAAGTTGTCGCTGATCGAACGGGTCGAAGATATTGACGCGGGCCTGTTTGGTCGTTCGGGTGGCCGCGCCTTCGTGCGGCTCGACAAGCGACTGGTGCCTGTCGCTAACGGGCTGTCGCAGTTCGACCGGGCCAGGGTATCGGCCCTGCGGCTGCGCGACGATCGGCGAGAGGCCTGCTATCCGGTGGCGGCCGTATTCGATATTGTCCAAATGCCGGCGGTCCCCGATATGGTCGCAATGCATGGCATGTTGAGCGGCGTCGCGGTGGTCGATGGCGAGCATCTGGAGGTGATCAATCCCTTCGCGCTCTTCGCCGGACTCCCTGAAGAAGCGCTGGTCGAACGCGCGCGGGGGCGGTGCGTGCTGGCCGACAGCGGCGATGGCTGGACGCGCGAGATATTGGCACCCTTGCTGCGTCAGGCGGGGCATGAGGTGGTTTTAGGGTTGCCCGGAAATTGCGCCGTCGATCCCGACGACGTAGTGTTGTGTACGGAAGCGGACGCCGCGCAGGCGGCGGAAATCATGGGATGCCGCGTTGTGCACCTGCGTGCATCGCCTCGTCCGACCGGACCACAGGACGGCAGTATTTATCGCTATGACCAGGATGCGCTGATGGCGGCGATCGCCGGTCGGCGGGCATAAGGAACGCGGCCATGGATCAGCTCTATCTTCTTGCGACGCTGGCCGACACGCGGATTGCGGTCGAAACCGGGGAGGTCGAGGCGGTCGTCCGCCTGACCGACATATCCCCCGTGCCGGGCATGGGCGCGCATGTCGCCGGCTTGTCTGCGCTGCGCAGCCGGGTGCTCACCATCATTGATGTCGCTGCGCTGATCCATGGTCGGGCTACACCGGCTGAGCGGCGCGGCCTGGCCATCATCGCCAATATCAGCGGCCACAGCTATGGCCTGATGGTGGATGGCGTGTCCGATATCTGTCGCGTGCCGGAAGGGGAGCTGCCGTTGCGCGGTCAACTCGATCCGGCCTGGGCGCCCTATGCCCGCGCCTTGGTCGAACATGATGGCCATCCCTGGCTGCTAGTGTCGCTGGCCGCGTTCATTGAGGGCGGGGCGCTCGCGCAGGCGGCGTAAAATATGCCCGGCTCGTTTACCAAATACTTGGCTTTGCCGGTTAAGCTGGCTGCAACGGGACGCAAAAACCTAAGGGACGCTTCATGAAGAATTGCCTGGTCGTCGACGATTCAAAGGTCATCCGCAAGGTTGCCCGTCATATTCTGGAATCGCTGGACCTGACGGTCAGCGAGGCGGTGGACGGGCAGGACGCGCTGACCAAGTGCGAAGCCTGTCCGCCCGACGTGGTGTTGCTCGATTGGAACATGCCGATCATGAGCGGGATGGAATTCCTGCAGGCGCTTTCCACCGCCAAGATGGCGGCACGGCCCAAGATCATCTTCTGCACCACCGAAAACGGCATCAGCCATATCAAGGCTGCGGTCGAGGCCGGTGCCGACGAATATGTCATGAAGCCTTTCGATCGGGAGACATTGGAAAGCAAGCTGGCGATCGTCGGCGTGATCTAGCGGTGCCTGCCCGCTGATCCAGAAGTGCCCGATTTCCATCTGATCCTTCCGCGCAGAAAGCCCATGATGAACGCGATCATGCCGATACCATCCAGCCGCATCAGTGAACAACATGCCGTTCGCACGTTGGTTGTGGATGATTCGGTGGTCGTGCGGACGGTCATCGAACGCATTCTTAATGGCAATTCGAGCTATAGCGTGGTCCACAAGACGAACAGCGCCGAACATGCGCTGGGCTATCTGGCCGAACATGCGGTGGATCTGGTGCTGCTCGACATCGAGTTGCCCGGACAGAGCGGTTTGGCTGCCTTGCCGCAGATCCTGCGGGCCAATCCGACCGTCAAGGTCGCGATCCTGTCGGGCAAATGCGAGGAAGGCAGCGCCGCCGCGATCGAAGCGCTGGCGCTGGGTGCCAGCGATATCGTGTCCAAACCCGGCAGCGGCAGCTTTGGCGAACAATTCCCTCAAGCGTTGATCGACCGGTTGAATCGGTTGTTCGGCGATCGACCGGTCGCGCCGCTCTTGCCGCGTCTCTCCAGTCCGCCGTCCATTGCGCCGGCCGCCGCGCCGCTTGCCTGTATCGGCATCGGGGCATCGACCGGCGGTATCCATGCCCTGGGCCAGTTGTTCCAGGGATTGGCCGCGCCGCTGGGCGTGCCGCTGCTGTTGACACAGCATCTCCCCGCCAGTTTCACCGTCTATTTCGCGCAGCAATTGTCGCGCATGACCAGCCTGCGGGTGAAGGTCGCGGAGACTGGCGATCTGCTGATGCCCGATATCGTCTATGTCGCGCCCGGCGACGCGAATATCCAACTGCGGCGCGGCCTGCATGGCCGGGCCATGATCATCCTCAATCCTGAACGCACGCCGACCGGCAACCTGCCCGGCGTCGATCCGATGTTCGCCAGCATGGCGGAGGTGTATGGCGCGGGTGCCGCAGGGATCGTCCTGACCGGCATGGGGCGCGATGGGACGCTGGGCGCGCGCGAGATCGTCGCGGCCGGCGGTTGGATCGTCGCTCAGGACGAGGCGAGCAGCGTCGTATGGGGCATGCCCGGATCGGTCGCGGGGGCAGGGCTGACCTGCGCAGTCATGGAGCCGCTGTCGATGATGCATTTTATCGCACGCCGCGGGAAGGTCACTGCCTGATGCCGCTACCGCCAGCCGGAGCCGCCATTTTCCAGGGTGCCGCGCGGATACTATCCGGGCTGCTGGAGGCGCGAACAGGCCAGATATTGTCGGAAGGCCGCGCATGGCGGATGGAAACTGCTCTGCGGCCGGTTCTGCGCGCCCATGGGTTGCAGGATATCGACGATCTGGCCGCGATGCTGTTGCGTAAGCGCGACCCGCGGTTGGACGAGGATGTCGTCAATGCGCTGCTCAACAATGAAAGCAGCTTTTTCCGCGACCTCCAGATTTTCGATATGATCCATCGCCAGATCCTGCCGCGCGTACAGGAGCATCGGCAGGATCGCACATTGCGGATCTGGAGCGCTGGCTGCTCGACTGGGCAGGAAGCCTATTCGCTGGCCATCCGCCTGCGCAATGACACGGCGCGCTGGCAGGGGTGGCGCATCGAGATATTGGCGACGGACATTTCCACGGCCGCGATCGAACAGGCGCGCGCCGGCATCTTTTCGCAGATGGATGTCCAACGCGGTCTGGCCGTCGGCGACCTCATCAAATGGTTTGAACCGCATGGCGAGGATTGGCGCGCCAGCCCCGATCTGCGCCGGATGATCGATTTTCGGCATGACAATCTGTTCGATCCGCGCGCCCCATCGGGCGAATATGACCTGCTGCTCTGCCGCAACGTCTTGCTCTACTTCACGCCGGAGCGGCGTGGGGACGTGCTGCGCCTGCTGGCCCGACACAGCCATGCCGGGTCGGTCCTGCTACTGGGCGCAGGGGAGACGGTGATCGGACAGGGCGATGACTTCCAGTCCCATCCCGAATTTCGCGGCGGCTATGCCCGTAAGGCGCTAACGCCGGATTGTGCTGGTGGGCCGATGCGCCGGACGGCCTGAAGCGGCTTCGTTCGCATTAACCCTGCTTGATTGCTGCGCCGGTCTAAGTCATTGTCACGTTCAGGCCGCCAGAGAGGCGAGCCGGAAGGGTGCGATGATCGAGCAGCTGCAAGTGACTGGCCTTTCCCGATGACCGACATGCCCATGATCGAAACGCCGTCGCCCAATTTCGACGAGCGCAGCCTGCCCATCTCGATGCTGGTGCTGCACTATACCGGCATGCCCGATGCGGCGAGCGCCATCAATTGGCTGGCCAATCCCGAATCGAAGGTGTCGGCCCATTATGTCGTGACGGAGGATGGGCAGATCATCCGCATGGTCGATGAGGCCAAGCGCGCCTGGCATGCAGGCCGTTCGCACTGGCGCGGCGTCGATGACATCAATTCAGCCAGTATCGGCATAGAGATCGTCAATCCGGGGCATGAATGGGGCTATCGCCCCTTTCCCGAAACGCAGATGGGATCGCTGATCCCGCTGGTCCATCAAATCGTTCAGCGACACCGCATCACGCGCGGTAATATCGTTGGCCACAGCGACATTGCGCCTGCGCGGAAGCAGGATCCGGGCGAACTTTTCCCCTGGGGGCAACTTGCGCGCCTGCGCCTTGCCCTGCCGCGGCCCACCAAGAATCTGATGGACCCGCACTGGACCGATGGCGGCTTCATGCTGGCGCTAGAACGCTTTGGCTATGATATTGCCGATCCGCAGGCGGCCGTGGTCGCTTTCCAGCGCCGTTTCCGCCCTGAACTGATCGACGGCGTGGTCGATGGCGAATGTCGCGCCATCCTGTTGGCGCTGCTGCTGCCCAAACCGCGCGGCGATGAATAAGCGGGATGACGAAGCCGGAAAATCGGTCTAAGGCCCGTTTCGCCAGAGGGCCGGGCGGCCGCGGCGTGGCGGGTAACTTCCACGGCGAGGAAAGTCCGGGCTCCACGAAATGACGGTGCCGGTTAACGACCGGCTGGAGTGATCCAAGGGACAGTGCAACAGAAAGCAGGTCGCTACAGCTTCGGCTAAGCGAAATTGAAAGGGTGCGGTAAGAGCGCACCGCGTCTGCGGCAACGCAAGGCGGCACGGTAAACCCCACCGGGAGCAAGACCGAATAGGGGCGGCGCGCGGCTTTGACCGCTAGGCCTGTTTCGGCCGAGACCGCCCGGGTTGGTTGCTTGAGGAACGGAGCAATCCGTTCCCTAGAGGAATGGTCGCCTATCCCTGGAAACAGGGTGGACAGAACCCGGCTTACAGGCCCTCTGGCATTTTCCTGTTCAAAATCCGCAGGCGGGGTAGCGTTTCCCCGGCTTATTCCCTAATTCGACGATATGGCACGACACAGCCGATCCAATGACTGGGGATTTCCGCGATGGCGCGCTTATGGCGCGGCGCGCGAAGCGCAGCGCGTGCGCATGTGCGATCGCTTCGGTTGCGACAAGCCAGGCGACTGCCCCGCGCCCAAATCGCCCAACAGCCCGGAGCGCTGGTATTTCTGCGCCGACCATGCCGGCGAATATAACCGCAACTGGGATTATTTTCAGGGGCTGGACGAGGAAGAACGCGCTTCCCGTGAAAAGGCCGAGCGGCGGGATGCGGGCGGTTACCAGTCCAGCGCCTATCATAGTTGGGGCGGACCGGGCGATGGCAGCCGATCGCGCGATGAAATGCATGCGCTCAAGGCGCTGGAACTGGAAGACGACGCCGGTTTCGAGGACGTGAAGAAGAGCTGGCGCCGGCTCGCCAAGGAATATCATCCCGACGTCAGGCCTAATGACAGTGACGCGGCCGTGCGGTTCCAGGCGATCCAGGCAGCCTATGAAGTGCTGCGTGCGGCCGAAGAGCGTCGGACCTGGAAACCGCGCGGAGCGGAGGCTTGAAGGATCATGTCCGGTCGAACTGGTCCAATGTGGTTCTGGTTTGCCGCAAATGTTCCAAGAAGCTGGATGGCGGCTTCGGTCCCGGTGGGGGCGAGCGACTGGCCAAGGCGCTGCGCAAGCATTTGTCGTTGAAGACGGGGCGCAAGGCGGCTGCAGGCGTGCTTGAGGTCAACTGCTTGGGCATATGCCCCAAGGGTGCCGTAACGGTGGTGGATGGTGCGGCAAGCCGCGAATGGTTGTTGGTCCGGCCGGGTGCCGATCTGGATGAACTGGCAGAAAATCTGGGTTTGCACGCGCCCCAACATCCTTAACATTTTCCTCACCAATTCCTCCTAATCGGGTGGAATGAAGCTGGTTGCCCCCTATCGCCGCGTCCTGCCCTTGGCAGGGCAATGCGGCCTGATCCTGTTTGGCCTCTTGGGATTATATGGCTTTCCGCCGACGAGCGGCCGGATGATCCTGCTGCCATTGACCGACGGGGCAAGGAGTGTGCTTGCGCCCGTCGCTATCGCCAATGGTGCCCGGTTGGTCGCGAAAGGCCCCTGGGCAGGCTCCTTATTGGTCGAAGGCAGGCGGAACGAACTGGCCCCTGCGCTACTGCGTCGCGGAATAGTCGCCTTGTCGACGCAAATGAGTGGTTGCGGAGCATCGGCTTGATGAGCGCGATGACCAGCCTGGATCGGCTGCGGCTACAGGGTCTGCGCATCCTCCTGTTCGCTAACTGGATCTGGACCGTGGCGATCGGCCTTGCGGGCCTGCTGCTGGGGGCGGAACATAGCGGGCGCGCCCTGTTCCTGTCCGCCCTTGTCAATGCGCTGCCGACCATCCGCGTGATGCGCGAGCGGCGCGACCTCGAAGCCCGTCTGGCCATGGGCACGCTGGCTGCGGTGCAACCGGCGATCGGACTATATCTGCTGTCCGGCCATGGCTGGCAGATGGATGGCCATATGTTCTTCTTCGTGGCGCTGGCGGGGCTGGCGCTGCTCTATGACTGGCGGCCGATCTTACTGGCGGCTTCGCTGACGGCTGCCCATCATCTCGCGCTCAGCCTGTTCCTGCCGACCTGGGTCTTTCCGGACAATGCCAATATCGGCCGGGTCGCGATCCATGGCGTGGCGGTCGTGTTGCAAGCGGCCGTACTATGTTACCTGACGATTCGGTTGCGCGCGATGCTGCTGGCTCTGGACGGGCATATGGCGCAAGCTGGGCAATTGGCCCAGCAAGCCGAAAAGGGACGGCATGCTGCGGAAGCGGCGATGACGGCGAGCCGCGAGATGGAGACTCGCGCTGCGCGCCTGCGCGAACAGCAAGAGGCGGAGAAGGCCCGCATGGCCACGGATCGGCGGGCGGCCACTTTGACGCTGGTCGGCGATTTCCGACATTCGGTGGCGGAAATCGTGGGCGCGGTTGGCGCTGCTGCTCAGGAACTCGACGATTCGGCCCGGCAGCTCAATCAATTGGCCCAACGTGCGAGCGAAGGCACCGAGGAGACTGTGGCGATCGCCGAACAATCTTCCGCCAATGCGACCATGCTGGCCCGGCGAATCGACCAATTATCGGAATCGATCACCGCAATTGCATCGGCCTCGCATCAGCAGGCCATGCTTGGCGGCGAAGCGCAGCGGGTATCGACCAAGGGGCATCAGGCCGTGCACGATCTGGAGGATCGCACCACATCGATCACCAGTTTCGCCGATTCCATCACGGATATCGCCGCCCGCACCAATCTTCTTGCGCTCAACGCCACGATCGAAGCCGCGCGCGCAGGGGAGGTCGGCCGCGGTTTTGCCGTGGTGGCCGGAGAAGTGAAGCAATTGGCGGGTCAGGCGGCCAACGCGACTGGCGAGATTCACGCTCTGGCCTGGTCCGCCCGTCAGGGGGCTGGCGTCGCGCGTGAGGCGCTGTCCGACGTCGCCGGTGCCGTCGAACAATTGGCGGAGGCGGCCGACGCTATCCAGCGAGCGGTCGTCGATCAGCGCGATGCGACCAGCGCGATCGGCGAATCGGCGCGTGATACGGCGCAGGATGCCGCCATCATGACGCGGCAGATGGAAGGGGTGGCCGATGTCGCGCGCGACACTGAAAGCCTGTCGGGTCGCGTTTCCAGCGCCGCTTCGAGTTTGTCGCAAACGGCCAAGGCGTTGCAGCGCGCGGCGGAACAATTTGTCGCGCAGTTGGAAGCGGCCTGATCAGATCGCTTCAGCCACACACCGCACAAAAAAAGGGACCGGTCCATGCGACCGGTCCCTTTTTTAATATCAGGCCGGCTGGTCGGCGCGGCTGGCGCCTTCGCCGTCCAGGTTCAGCGCTGCGAAGTCCCAGTTGATCGCTTCCTTGAGGATGCGGTCGGCATAGCTGGGGCGCAGGTTGCGATAGTCGATATAATAGGCATGTTCCCATACATCGACGATCAGCAGCGGGGCATGGCCTTCATGCGCGACCGGGGTGTCGGCGTCATGATAGCTGGTCACTTCCAGCTTGCCGTCCTTCAGGACCAACGCGGCCCAGCCGCTGGCGAAATGACCAACGGCCTCCGCCTTCAGCTTTTCGATCAGCGCATCGACCGAACCGAAGGCTTCTTCGATCTTGGTCAGCAGTTCGCCGGTCGGCGCGGTCTTGGTCGGCGACAGCGACTGCCAGTAGAATGTATGGTTCCAGATTTGGCCGACCTGGTTGAACAGGCCGCCCTTGGCCGACTTGATCAGTTCGACAAGCGACTTGCCCTGAAGGCTTGCGTCGGCGGCGACCAGTTCGTTGGCTTTCACGACATAGGCATTATGATGCTTGCCATGGTGGAAATCGAAGGTTTCGACGGACAGGATGTCGCCAAAAGCATCCTTGGCATAGGGCAGGTCGGGCAGAACAAAAGCCATGGCGGAACTCCTCGGGTTCGTTATGGGGCGGCCGCACGCGGGTCGGAGCGGCCGATTGGTCATATGGTCCATGCGGGGCGTGGACGCCTCCGCCGCTTCCCATATGCTCCCCCAACGCCCAAGAAAACAGATATGTGCCTATTGCGAAACGATCGCAGAAATAAGCGTTTATCCTTGGGGTGGGGTGGTTTCGCCCACCTCGTCGCTGTCGAGGCTGTCGCCCAGCGTCAGGCCGTGGCGCATCAGCATCGGGATGTTGGCGGCGGCGAAGACGACCGATACGATGGTCACGCCCCAGACCTTGACCGCCAGCCAGCTGTCGAAGCTCATGGACCGCCGCATCAGCTCGTTCGCGATGGCCATGGCGACGAAGAAAAGCGCCCAGTTGCGCGACAGCTTCATCCAGCCGGTTTCGCTAAGGCCATCATAGGCGGCCTGGAGCAGATATTTGAGCAAGGGCTTGCCGCGCAACAAGCCGGCGAACAGCATCAGCGCGAAGAAGCTGTAGATGATCGTGGGCTTCAACTGGATGAAGCTCTGATCATGGAAATAGATGGTGAGGCCGCCGAAAAATAGGATCAGCAGCGCCGATAGCCATAGCATCGGCGACACGCGGCCCAGCTTCACTTTCGAGATGATCACGGCGATCACGATCGCGGCCATAAACGCGGCCGTGCCAAAGGTCATGGCGGTGATCGGATTGCCCGCTCCCATGAACCAGCCAGTACCCTTGTAGGTCAGGAAGAAGATGAGCAGCGGCCCGAAATCGAGCGCCAGGCTGAGCGTACCGCCATGGGCAGGCTTTGCAGCGGGCTTGACGTCAGCGGACATAGGCCGTCCCCGCAATGGCGCGCGCCATGTCGCCCGCATCGAAGGGGCGCAGATCTTCGATCTTTTCGCCCACGCCGATGGCGTGGATGGGCAGGCGAAATTTCTCCGCCGCCGCGACCAGCACGCCGCCGCGCGCCGTGCCGTCGAGCTTGGTCATGACCAGCCCTGTCACCTGCGCGGTTTCCTTGAAGACTTCGATCTGGTTCAACGCATTTTGTCCTGTGGTGGCATCCAGAACCAGCACAACGTCGTGCGGGGCGGCTGGGTTCAACCGGCCCAGCACGCGGCGCACCTTGGCCAGCTCGTCCATCAATTCGGTCTTGTTCTGAAGCCGTCCGGCTGTGTCGACGATCAGCACGTCGATTCCGGTCTCCGTCGCCTGCTTGACCGCGTCGAACACGATGCCCGCCGCGTCGCCGCCTTCCTTGCCCGCGACGATGGGGATGCCCAGCCGTTCGGCCCAGACTTTGAGCTGGCCGATGGCCGCGGCGCGGAACGTGTCGCCCGCCGCCAGCATCACGCCATAATCCTGCTCCAGGAAATTATGGGCGAGCTTGGCGATGGTGGTGGTTTTGCCGGAGCCATTAACGCCGATCACCAGGATCACCTGCGGCCGCGGAAAGGCTTCGATCTCCAACGGGCGAGCAACCGGGGCGAGCACCTTCTCGATCTCCTCCGCGATGATCTCGCGCAGATATTCCTCGGTCAGTTCCTTGTTGAATCGCCCTTCAGCAAGCCGTTCGCGCACGCGCGCGGCCATCGCGGGGCCAAGATCGGAAACGATCAGGGCTTCCTCGATCTCGTCCAGCGTCTGGTCGTCGAGCGCCGCCTTGGAGAAAAGGCCGGTGAGGTTGTCGCCAAGCCTGTCGGATGTGCGCTTCAATCCGCCGAAGAGGCGGTCGCGCCAGCTGGTGCCGGTGTCTGTCATTGCTGCGCCTCTTGCGCGATCAGCGCGCCATTCTCAAGCGCCGTGATGGCAGCAGAGACGATGGAGGAGGGGGACTGTGTCGTCGTGAAGCGGACCGGCGCGAAATTTTCAGCATGGCCGCTCAGGCCGCTGCGTTCGACCAGCACCGATTGGGTCGTGCCGATCAGGCTACCCAGCCAGGCCTCGCGTCGCGCGGCGCAGGCGTCGCGCAAGCGGGCGGCGCGGGCCTTGATCGTCGCGCGATCGACCTGCGGCATCCGCGCGGCGGGCGTGCCGACGCGGGGCGAATAGGGGAAGATATGGCCGTGGACGATGTCGCATTCATCGATGAGCGCCAAGCTGTTTTCGAACATCGCGTCGTCCTCTGTCGGGAAGCCAGCGATGATGTCCGCGCCGATGCTGATGTCGGAGCGGGCCGCCTTGAGCCGCTCCACGATGGCAATGGCGTCGGCGCGGCTGTGACGGCGCTTCATGCGCTTGAGGATCAAGTCGTCGCCAGCCTGTAGGGACAGGTGCAAATGCGGCATCATGCGTGGGTCATGGGCGATCAGGTCGAACAGCCGATCGTCTATTTCCACGCTGTCGATGGACGAAAGGCGCAGTCGGGGGAGGTCGGGCACGCCCTTCAGAATACGTTCGATCAGAAGGCCGAGCGAGGGACTGCCGGGCAGATCCGGGCCATAGCTGGTGACGTCCACGCCGGTCAGCACGATTTCGCTATAGCCCGCATCGACCAGTTGCTTCGCCTTGTTCACCACCGCGCCGGCGGGGACGGAGCGGCTGTTCCCCCGTCCATAGGGAATGATGCAGAAGGTGCAGCGATGGTCGCAGCCATTCTGCACCTCCAGAAAGGCGCGGGCATGATCGGCGAAGGCGCTGGCCATATGCGGCGCGGTGTCGCGCACGGCCATGATGTCGGAGACGCGGACCTTCTCAGTCATCGCGGCGAAGCTGCTCGCCTCCATTTTCTCCCGATTGCCGATCACGCCGTCGACTTCGGCCATGGCGGCGAAGGTCTGGGGTTCGGTCTGGGCGGCGCAGCCGGTGACTAGGATGCGGGCGTCGGGCCGTTCGCGGCGCGCGCGGCGGATCGCCTGGCGGGTCTGACGCACCGCTTCTGCCGTCACCGCGCAACTGTTGACGACGATCAGGTCATCCTGGCCGGCCGCCATGTCACGAATCGCCTCGCTCTCCGCGATATTGAGGCGGCAGCCCATGGTGATGATGTCCGGTCCGCTCATCAGAAACGGTCCCAGTCAGCCTCGCCATCGAAGACATGGGTGGCGGGCCCGGTCATGCGGATCGTGCCGCCCGGCGTCCAGTCGATGACGAGATCGCCGCCCGGCAGGCTGACCGTCACCGGCCCGGCCACCAGCTTGCGGCGGATGGCGGCGACGGCGGTGGCGCAGGCCCCGGTCCCGCAGGCGCGCGTCAGTCCCGCGCCGCGTTCCCACACGACCAGGCGGATATGATCGTCGCCCACGACCTGCGCGAAATTGACGTTCACGCGCGCCGGAAACAGCGGATCATGCTCGATCAACGGGCCGAGATGGTCGAAGTTCACACCGTCCAGATCATCCACGAAGAAGATGACATGCGGATTGCCGACATTGACCGCGGCGGGGGCGGGCAGGTCTTCCCAGCTGGCGCCCATGGTCAGCGTGTCCATGGGGTAGGCGAGCGGGATCGCGTCCCAGTCGAAGCGGGGCGCGCCCATATCGACGCTGGCGCCGCCATCGACCGCCTTCGCGTCGAGCAAGCCCGCTTTGGTGCGGATCGTTACGTCGCGGCCGACGAACAGGGGGACGCAGCGGGTGGCGTTGCCGCAGGCTTCGACTTCGCTGCCGTCGGCATTGAAAATCTGCATCGACACATCCGCGTCGGGGGCGTTGCCGATCAGAATCAGCTGGTCGCAGCCGATCCCGGCATGGCGATCGGCGATGGCGCGGGCGCGGGCGTTCGTCATTTCGACGGCGTCCACGCGCGCGTCGATCACGACGAAGTCGTTGCCCAAGCCGTGCATTTTTGAGAAGCGTCCCATGGGAGGGCATTTAGTGGGGGTGGAGGGAAAAGGCCAGCGGGCACGCAATGTAACGTCATGATTGACATTGGACGGGATGTAACCTATCGCGTTACATATGCAGATCGAGAGCATGGCGCATAAGGGGCTGCGCCGCTTCTTCGAGACAGGTAACGCCAAAGGCCTAGTTGGCGATGTGGCAAGGGTACGAAAAATGCTTGCATTCATCGATGCCGCAACGTCGCTGGAGGTGCTTTCCCAGCCGCCCAATTATGGGCTGCATTCGCTGACCGGCGATCGGGCTGGCACATGGGCGATGACGGTGACGCGCAACTGGCGCTTGACCTTTGGCGTGAACGCGCAGGGCGCGCTGATCGACATGGATTTGGAGGATTATCATGGCGCTTAAGATGCATGCATCGCTGGCGGTTCATCCGGGCGAATGGCTGAGGACTGAAATCGTCGAGGCGCATGGCCTCAAACTGGGCGATCTGGCGGATCATCTGGGGGTCACGCGCCAGACGGTGAGTCGCTTGATGAATCAGCGGCAGGATCTGACGGCGGAAATGGCGGTTCGTTTCGAAAAGCTGTTCGGCATCGACGCCGAAACACTGATGCGGATGCAGACGCGCCATGATCTGGCCATGGCGCGCCAACACGCAGACGCATTGGCGGTCAAGCCGCTGGCGGCGTGAGTTTAGCGGGCGGCCGCAGTCGCCCGCTTCTGCCCATAGAGAAAATAGACTAGCAACCCAATGCCATTCCAGGCGAAGCAGGCCATGATCGTCTGCATCGGCAGGCTGACGAACAGATAGGCGCAGCCGCCGATCGCGCCCAAACCCACGAACCATGCGGCGGGGGTGCGGAAGGGGCGGCGCAGGTCGGGGCTGCGGCGGCGCAGGACGAGCAGGCACCAGCCGACCGCGGTGAAGGCGATCAGCGTGCCGGCATTGGCCAGCGCCGCGATCTCGTCAATCGGCAGCAGACCAGCGATGATGGCCACCAGCGCGGCGGTGACGGCGGTGATGCGCGCGGGGGTGCCGCGCTTTGAAATCTTCGCCAGGCTCTGTGGCAGGAAGCCGTCGCGCGCCATGACCAGGAAGATGCGGCTCTGGCCGTAAAGGAAGCCGAGCAGTACGGTCGGCAGGGCGATGACTGCGGCAATGCCAACGATGCGGGCGACGCTGCCCTGGCCCATTTCGCGCAGGATCAGCGCCAGTGGTTCGGGACTGTCAGCGAAGCGGGTGAAGGGCAGTGCGCCGATCGCGGCGGCGGCGACCAGAACATAGATAAGGGTGCAGACGATCAGCGACCCGACGATGCCGATGGCGAGATCACGATCGGGGTTCTTGGCTTCTTCCGCCGCCGTCGAAATGGCGTCAAAGCCATAGAAAGCGAAGAAGATGATCGCCGCGGCCGCCATCACACCGCGTTCCACTCCGTCCGGTCCCATATGCTTGGCGAAGCCGAAGGGCATGAAGGGTTCCAGATTTTGCGCGTCGAAGGCGGGCAGGGCGAACCAAACGAACAGGCTCAAGGTCGCGATCTTGATGAGGACCAGCACGCTGTTCAGCCGCGCGCTTTCATGGGTGCCGAGCATCAGTAGGCCGGCGACCACAGCGATGATGAAGATGGCGGGCAGGTTGATGAGGCCGCCCAGCGCAGGCCCTTCGGTCAGCGATTCGGGGAAGCCGATCGATGTCAGCAGCGGTGCCGCATAGCCCGACCAGCCGACCGCCACGGTTGACACGACCAGGCTATATTCCAGGATCAGGCTCCACCCCACGACCCAGGCGATGCCTTCACCCAGTGCGACATAGCTGTAGCTGTAAGCGCTGCCCGCCGCGGGCATCATGGTTGAGAGTTCGGCATAGGCGAGCGCCGCGCAGGCGCAGATCGCCCCGGCTATGGCGAAGGAGAGCAGCACGGCCGGACCAGCGCGGTCCGCGCCGACGCCGATGAGGGTCAGGATGCCGGTGCCCACGATCGCGCCGACGCCCAGCGCCAGCAGATGTGGCCAGGACAGGGTGCGCGCCAGTTGATGGCCTGCGTCCTGCGGCGTCATCGCGCTCATCGGCTTGCGGCGTGTCCAGCTCATCGTGTGGCTTCCCTTATTTATCTGTTTTATCGGCGTCGGCCGGCAACTGTCTTTTCTTAGGATCGCCCCGCTGGAAAGGCAAAGTGAGATGCCAGCCTGCGCTGGCATGACGGATGAGGATGGCCCGACTTGCGATTATCGCAAGGCTGCGCTAAGGGCGCTGCTGCAATCGAGCGGTTTACCGTTCGGTCCCTGACTTATCCATTGAGCGCGCGGCCGGAAACGGGATGCATGAGGCGCTTTGTATGGACGCTGGTTGGCGAGGTTTCGCCCACCGGCGATTTTGTCGTTTTGCAGGGAGGCAAGATTTTCCGGGCCTTTGCGGCCCAAATGAGGTGATGATGTTCGATTCGCTGAGCGATCGTCTGAGTGGGGTATTCGACAAACTACGTGGGCGCGGCGCGCTTACGGAGGACGATGTCCGCGCCGCGATGCGTGAGGTGCGAATCGCGCTGCTGGAAGCCGATGTCGCTTTGCCGGTCGTGCGGCAGTTCGTCGACCAGGCCACCGAACGGGCGGTTGGCAGCGACGTGCTGCGGTCGGTCACGCCGGGGCAGATGGTCGTCAAGATCGTTTCGGACACGCTGACCGAAACGCTGGGTTCCGAAGCGTCGGACCTGCTGATCGACGTAACCCCGCCCGCCGTTATCATGATGGTGGGTTTGCAGGGGTCGGGCAAGACCACCACGACCGCCAAGATCGCCAAGCGCCTGAAGGAAAAAGAGCGCAAAAAGGTGCTGATGGCGTCGCTCGACGTTCAGCGCCCGGCCGCGCAGGAACAGTTGGCCGTGCTGGGCACGCAGATCGACGTTGCCACGCTGCCGATCGTAGCGGGGCAGCAGCCGGTCGATATCGCCAAGCGCGCTCTCCAGTCGGCGAAGCTCCAGGGCTTCGATGTTGTGATGCTCGACACCGCCGGTCGCCTGCATGTCGATCAGGCGTTGATGGACGAGATGAAGGCAGTCGCCGACGCCTCCGATCCCGCCGAAATCCTGCTGGTGGTCGATTCGCTGACCGGTCAGGACGCGGTCAATGTCGCGACGAACTTTGCGACGCAGGTGCCGCTGACCGGCGTAGTGCTGACCCGTATGGACGGCGATGCGCGTGGTGGTGCGGCGCTATCGATGCGCGCGGTCACTGGTCGCCCGATCAAGTTTGTCGGCACCGGCGAAAAGCTCGATGCGCTTGAGTTGTTTCATCCGCAGCGCGTCGCGCAGCGCATCCTGGGCATGGGCGACGTCGTCAGCCTGGTCGAGCGTGCCGCAGAGACGATCGACGCGGACGAAGCCGACAAGCTGGCCAAGAAGATGGCCAAGGGTCAGTTCGACATGAACGATCTGCGCAGCCAGTTGAACCAGATGCGCCGCATGGGCGGGCTGGGCGCGCTCGCGGGGATGTTGCCGGGCCTTAAAAAGGCGCAGGCGGCGATGGCCAATAGCGGCGCGAACGACAAGACGCTGGTGCATCTGGACGCTCTGATCGGCTCCATGACGCCCAAGGAGCGGGAGAAGCCCGCCCTGATCAACGCCAAGCGCAAGATCCGCATCGCCAAGGGTGCCGGGCGGACCGTGCAGGACGTCAACCGCCTCCTGAAAATGCATCAGGAGATGGAAGGCGCGATGAAGAAGATCCGCAAGATGGGCGGCCTGAAAGGGCTGGCCAAGATGTTCGCCGGCGGCGGTGGCATGGGCGGTTTGGGCGGCCTTGGCGGCCCGGACGGCGGCGCAGGCGGGGGTGGCCCCGATCTGTCGGGCCTGGGTGGATTGGGCGGCAACATGCCCAAATTGCCGCCAGGCTTTCAGAATTTCATGAAGAAGTAAGTAATTTCAACATTTTTGGTTTGAGTAGAAAGGTCAAGTTCCATGGCAACCTCCATTCGTCTGTCGCGCGGCGGCTCCAAGAAGCGTCCCTATTATCGCATCGTCGTGGCCGACAGCCGCGCCCCGCGTGACGGCAAGTTCATCGAGCGTATCGGCAGCTACAACCCCGTCCTGCCCAAGGGCGACGAGAAGCGCGTCGTTCTGGACGTCGAGCGTGCGAAGCATTGGGTTGCCGCCGGTGCCCAGGCGACCGACCGCGTCGCCCGCTTCCTTGACGCCGCTGGCGTGAAGGAGCGCATTGTGCGCAACAACCCTAAGAAGGCGGAGCCGGGCCAGAAGGCCAAGGATCGCGCTGAAGACCGCGCCACCAAGGCCGCCGAAGCAGCTGAAGCTGCCGAAGCCGCCAAGGCTGCCGCCGTTGAGGCCGCTGCTGCTCCGGCTGCTGAAGAAGCGCCGGCTGCCGAAGTCGTTGCCGAACAGGCCGAGGGCTGAACCTCTTGACCGACAAGCCCGTCACTCTCGCCGCGATCGTTGGTGCGCATGGAGTGGCGGGCGATGTCCGTCTAAAGCTCTTTGGCGAAGGGGCCGAAAGCCTCAAAAACTATAAGAGCTTCGATGCGGCGGGGCGCATATTGACGTTGAAGTCGGTGCGCCCTGGCCCCAATGGCGCTGTTGCCCGTTTCGCCGAGGTTGGCGATCGTGGTGCGGCCGAAGCCCTGCGTGGCACGGCGTTGACGGTGCCCCGTTCCGCTCTGCCCCCTCTGGGCGAGGGCGAATATTATCATGCCGACATCATCGGCCTGCCCTGCCTGTCTAATGAGGGCGAAGTGCTGGGCGAGATCATTGCGATCGAGAATTTCGGCGCGGGCGACATCATCGAGGTCGAGCGGCCGCCGGTCGAGGGCAAGAAAGGCAAGCGCTTCATGGTGCCGATGCATGCGGTGACGCTGGAGGCGGAACGCGCCTTGATTGACGCGATCTTCGTCGAATAAAGGGTAAATGGCCCTTGCGGCCATGGTGTAGCATGGCATGGTTGACCCTCCGTCGCTGGAGGGATCTTTCGATGCGCCTTGCCGCTTGCCTGTTCTTAATGATCGCGGCCGCGCACCCGGCCCATGCCGCCGACGCGCAGAAGATCGCGCAGGCGATCCCCGCGATCGATCGCCTGTTCGCCGATTTCCAGGTGGACAGCCATGCGCCGGGGCTGGTGTACGGCATCGTCGCGGACGGGCGCCTGATCCATGTGAAGGGGGTGGGCGTACAGGATCTGGTCGATAGGCGGCCGGTGACGCCCGATAGCCTGTTCCGCATCGCGTCGATGACCAAGGCGTTTACCGCGCTGTCGATCCTGAAACTGCGCGAGGAAGGCAGGCTTTCGCTCGACGATCTGGCCGAAACCTATGTGCCGGAGATGCGAGGCTGGACCTATCCGACCAAGGATAGTCCGCGCATCCGCATCCGCGACCTGCTGACCCATAGCGCGGGGCTGGTCGACGACAATCCGTGGGGCGATCGCCAGACGCCGTTGCCGGAAGGCGACTTCACCCGGATGCTGCAACAGGGCGTGCCGTTCAGCAGCGCGCCGGGCAGCCACTATGAATATAGCAATTTTGGTTTTGCGCTGCTGGGCCGGATCGTCGCGACCGTCTCCGGCCAGCCCTATCGCCGCTATGTCGAGCAGACGTTGCTGACGCCGTTGGGCATGGCGTCGAGCGGCTATGAGGTCGGCGAATGGCCGCCCGATCGCCGTGCAATCGGCTATCGTTGGGAAGAGGGGCGCTGGAAGGTCGAGCCGACGATGCGTGACGGCGCATTCGGCGCGATGGGCGGGTTGCAGACCAGCGCCAACGACTATGCCCGCTGGGTCGCCTTCCTACTATCCGCCTGGCCCGCGCGGGACGATCCCGATGCCGGGCCGGTCCCACGTTCGGCGGTGCGGATACTGGCGGAGGGGAGCAATTTCGTGAGCCTTGCCCAACGCAATGGCGTCAGCGGCCCGTCCGCCTGTCGTCAGGCCGTGGCTTATGGTTTTGGGATGCGGGTGGCGCAGGATTGCGACTTGGGCCTGACGCTGGCCCATGGCGGGGGCTATCCGGGCTATGGCAGCCATGTGATGCTGATGCCCGACCATGGCGTCGGCATCTTCGTCTTCACCAACCGCACCTATAATGGCGGCGCTGGCCCCGCCTGGGACGCGGCCGTGGCTTTGCAGAAGGCCGGCGCGCTGGTCGAGCGGACGCTGGCGGTGTCGCCCCTGCTGGCGGAGGGCTATGCCGCGACGGGGCGCATCTATGCGGCCGGGGACGTGCAAGCGGGGCGGGACCGGCTGGCGATGAATTTCCTGATGGACAGCGACATGGACAGTTGGCGTAAGAAACTCGCCGCGCTCAAGAGCGAGGTCGGGGCGTGCCGCACCGATGCCCCGATCAAGGCCAGCGGCAACCTGTCGGGCAGCTTCACCTGGACCTGTGAAAAGGGGCGCTTGGCGGGTTCTATCCTGCTGGCCCCGACGCAGACCGCGCAGATTCAGGAATTGAAGATGGCGATCAAGGCGCCCTGATCTGGACGCTGCGCGCCGCATCGCCTAAGCGCGCTTGATGCCTATCATCCCCCAAATCCTGCTTGGCGCCTATCTGCTGTTCCTCGTCGCAGCCGGATGGCGGCTGTCGACCATTGACTGGACAGTGCGGATCAAGATGGCGGTGATGCTGGCACTGGTCCTGCCCATGCCGTTGCTGTTCATCATTCCAGGGGCGACGCGCCATAATGCCTGGTCGGATGTGCTGATCCAGTTGGGGCTGACCCTGCTCGTTTGCGGCATCATCTGTCTGGTGGGCGGTTTTTCCGCAGCGCGACTGCGGGCGCGACGCCGGAAATGAGCTTTGCCGCGCAGATATTGACCCTCTATCCCGAAATGTTTCCGGGGCCGCTGGGCGTGTCGCTGGCGGGACGGGCGCTCAGCGAGGGGAAGTGGGCGTGCGCCCCCATTCATATTCGCGATTTTGCCGCCGACCGGCACCGCACCGTTGACGATACGCCCGCGGGGGGTGGTGCGGGCATGGTGCTGCGCGCGGATATATTAGCCAAGGTGGTCGATCACGCGCTGGAGAAGCGGCCCGACCTGCCCGTGCTGGCGATGACGCCGCGGGGTGCGCCCATCACCCAGGCGCGTGTGCGTAGTCTGGCGGAAGGGCCGGGCGTGACCCTGCTGTGCGGCCGGTTCGAGGGGTTTGACGAGCGTATCTTCGACGCCCGGCCGATCGAGCAGGTCAGCATGGGCGACATCATCCTGTCGGGCGGGGAAATGGCGGCTTTGCTGCTGCTCGATGCTTGTGTTCGCCTGCTGCCCGGTGTAATGGGCGCGGCTTCCAGCGGAGTCGAGGAATCCTTTGAAACGGGGTTGCTCGAATATCCGCATTATACCCGCCCGGTAGAATGGGAGGGGCGCACGATCCCGCAAGTGTTGCGATCGGGGGATCATGCGAAGATCGCCGCCTGGCGGAAACACCAGGCGGAAGATGATACACGGCTAAGGCGGCCGGACCTTTGGGAACGTCACATCGGCGTTCGGGTCCAGTCGCCCTCTGGTGCGCAACGAACGACCAAGGACTGAGTTGACATGAACATCATCCAGCAGATCGAGGCGGAAAACATCGCCGCCCTCGGCAAGGACATCCCCGAATTCCGCCCCGGCGACACGCTGCGCGTCGGCGTGAAGGTGATCGAAGGCGAGCGTAGCCGCGTCCAGAACTATGAAGGCGTGTGCATCGCCCGTTCGAACAAGGGCATGGGTTCCAACTTCACCGTGCGCAAGATCAGCTTCGGCGAAGGCGTGGAGCGTGTGTTCCCGCTCTATTCGCCCAACCTCGATTCGATCACCGTCGTCCGCCGTGGCGTCGTGCGTCGCGCGAAGCTCTACTATCTGCGCGGCCGCACCGGCAAGCGCGCTCGCATCGCCGAGCGCCGCGACAATCGCGAAGGTTGATGGCGCGAAGGTTGAGGCGCGAAGGTTAACTGCACAAAGGTGAACGGTTAACGACGCTTCTTGACAGTTGTAAAAAAGATACAGGCGGCGACCCCCAAGGTCGCCGCCTTTTTCTTTATGTTACAAGGATTTGACAAAGTTTGACGAGCGTCCGGCTTTGCCTGGTACGAAAGATTTTGCGCTGCGGCAAAAAGGGCCATTTTGTTGATGGTGGATTTATGCCAGCCTTACGTTTCCAATTGTTACAGATTGTTGTTGCGCTGAAACTTACAGTTTCGGTTGGGGAATTTTGTAACTTCATGACGTCGAAAATAAAATAAGGGTGGGGATGTCGAAAAGGCCTCTGTAAAAGAGAAAAAGGGGGCTTTCGATGAAGTATAAGGGTCTGATTTCACGCAGCGCTATTGCTGTCTCTCTCTGCTATTCCATACCTGTTCTTGCCCAGGACGCGCCGCCGCAGGCGGCTGCTGCCGAGCCGGGCCAGACCATCATCGTTACCGGCACCCGCCGTACCGATCGCACCGTGGCGGAATCGCCCACGCCGATCGACGTCTATTCGGGCGTTGAACTGCAAAAGCAGGGCACGGCCGACATGAACCAGGTGATCCAGAACCTCGTTCCTTCCTTCTCGGTCGCACGCTACGCCATTGGCGACGGCTCGTCCTTCGTCCGCCCCCCCAACCTGCGCGGCCTGGCGCCCGACCAGACACTGGTGATGATCAACGGCAAGCGCATGCACCGTTCCGCCCTGGTCCAGATTGGCGCCAACGCCCAGTCCGCCGGCGCCCATTCCGCCGACTTGGCGCAGGTGCCCGCGATTGCGATCCGCGCCGTTGAAGTGCTGCGCGATGGCGCATCGGCGCAATATGGGTCGGACGCGATCGCAGGGGTCATCAACATGACCCTGCGCGACGACACCGACGGCATTTCCGGCTATGCGCGCTACGGCCAATATTATCGCGGCGATGGCGAGGATTATCAACTCGCGCTCAACGGCGGGTTTAAGCTGGGTGACAGCGGGTTCATCAACATCAGCGGCGAATATGTGAATGCGGGCAAGACCAGCCGCGGTGTGACCCGCGCGGGCGCCGATCTGCTTGCGCAGGAGCAGCCGACCATCGGCGTGCCAAAGCTGGCGCAGCGCTACGGCAACCCGGCGATGGAATCCTACCGCTTCTTCGTCAATGGCGGGTTCGACCTGGGCGATGACGCCAGCATCTATTTCTTCGGCAACTATGGTCACAGCTTTCAGGAAGAAAGTTTCAACTATCGCCAGTCGGTCAATACGTCCGGCGTGGATATCGAAGGCAACAGCTTCGGCAAGAACGGCATTTTCAACGATTATTTCACCGACTTCGACAACACGCTGCCGGGCATCCAGACAGGCGCTGCGGGCGGGAACGTCTACGCCCCCAACAACTATGAAGTCACGACGCGCGACTATACCAAGGTCGCGACCTGCTCCGACCCGCTGGTCCAGAATTGGAGCTGCGTCTATCCTGGTGGCTTCACGCCCATCTTCTTCGGCAAGATCGATGATATTTCGGGCACTGTCGGTTACAAGGGCAAAACCGGTTTCGGTCTGAATTACGACCTGTCGGGCAGCTATGGCCAGTCAACGCTGCGCTATACGATGAACGGCACGATGAACCCGTCGCTGGGCATCACGTCCCCCACCGAATTTTACCTGGGCAAGCTGGAACAGCGCGAAACGCTGGTCAATGCGGACTTCAGCTATCCCTGGGAAGTCGGCTTCGCCAGCCCCGTCACCATCGCCTTTGGCGGCCAGTATTTCCGCGAATCCTATGAATTGGGTCTGGGCGATGCGGCCTCCTACGCGATCGGGCAATATACCGGGAACCTCGTCTTCCATCAGGACGGCACGCCGGTATTGAACGCGGACGGATCACAACTGTCGGTCACGTTGCCGGTCGGCGCCAACGGCTTCCCCGGTTACGGCCCGGCCATTGCGGGCGAAAGCAGCCGCAATTCCAAGGGATTGTATATCGACATCGAAGGGGACGTCACCGAACAGCTCTCCTTCGGCATCGCTGGCCGCTACGAGCATCTGTCCGACTTCGGCAATTCCACCACGGGCAAATTCTCGGCCCGCTACGCCGTCGTTCCCGATATCGTCGCCCTGCGCGGCACGGTGGCGACGGGGTTCCGCGCGCCGACGCCGGGCCAGGTCAACAGCAGCAGCATCGCGACCGGTTTCAACCCCGGCAATCCCAACGCGATCGAATCGATGACGCTGCCGGTCACCAGCCCGGTCGCAGCCTTCCTGGGCGCGACGCCCTTGAAGCCCGAAGAGTCGGTCAGCTTCTCGCTCGGCACCGTGTTCACGCCCGCACCGGGCTTCACGCTGTCGATCGACTATTATAACATCAAGGTGAAGGACCGGATCGGCACGTCGGGCACGTTTGAAATCACCAATGCGCAGCGGCCCACGCTCCAGTCGCTGGGGCTGGCCAACTATGCGACCGTCAACGAAGTGCAGTTCCTGACCAATGCCTTCGATACCCGCACCCAGGGTATCGATGTCGTCGGCAGCTATCGCTTTGCGACGGACACCATGGGCAGTTTCAACACCACGCTGGCGTTCAACTATAACAAGACCAAGGTCATCGCACGCGATCCCGACATCGTTTCCGATGTCCGCGTCGCCCAGCTGGAAAAAACCCTGCCCAAGACGCGCGTCATCCTGACCGAAAATTGGAACAGCGGACCCTTCTCCGTGCTGGCGCGCATGAACTGGTACGGCAAATATACCCAGACGGATGACGGCCCGGTGTCGCAGACCTTCGGCAGCGAATTCGTTTTCGACTTTGAAAGCAGCTATGAGGTGAACGACAATTTCACGCTGAGCGTGGGCGTACAGAACCTCTTCAGCAACTATCCCGACAAATATTCCAACACCAAGGGGACGTTGGGTCCGGTCTATGGGTCTACCGGTGGCCGCTTCACCGGCGACATCTATCCCGACGTGTCGCCGTTCGGCTTCAACGGCGGCTTCTGGTACGGCAAGGTCGGCTTTAAGTTCTGATCCCTGCATAACAGCGACGACTAACGGCCGGTCCCTTGCAGGATCGGCCGTTTTCGTTGCAGGACATATCCATGCCCCTGACCCATCGCCTTGCCACCATGGCCGACGAACCGCGCCTGTCTGCGCTGATGACCCGCGCCATCGAACATCTGCAATCGGCGTATCTGACGCCCGACCAGGTCGCCGCCAGCCACGCTTTTATGGGGCTGGACAGCCGGTTGATCGCGGACGGCACCTATTTCGTGATCCAGGATGCAGGCGATATCGCCGGGTGCGGCGGATGGAGCCGGCGGGCGACCGCCTATGGCGGCAACCATAGCGCCGGGCGGGACGACCGGCTGCTCGACCCAGCGACCGAGGCGGCAAAGGTGCGGGCGATGTACACCCATCCTGATCATGTGCGCAAAGGCGTGGGTACGCTGATCCTGTCGCTGTGCGAAGCGGCGGCGCGGGCGGAGGGGTTTGCGGCGCTGGAACTATCTGGGACGATGGCGGGAGTGCCGCTCTATCGCAGCTTCGGGTTCGAAGGGGTGCGCCCGTTCGAGGATAGCGGCGTGCCGATGCTGCTGATGTGCAAGGTCATTTGACGGGCGCGGCGCGGCTGGTGAACCAGAGGCCGACGAGGCTGATGAGCGCGGCCGCCGACATATAGAGGCCGACCCAAGCGACGCCCTGTGCGCCGATCAGCCAGGTGGCGACGATCGGTGCGAGCGCACCGCCGACGATACCGCCCAGGTTGAAGGCGAAGGACGCGCCGGTATAGCGTAGCTGGATCGGGAAGAGGGCGGGGAGATACGCGCCGAGCGGGCCGTAGATGAAGCCCATGACGAACAGCGCCAGGCTGAGCGCCACAAAAATCGGGAACAGCGCGCCCGTGCCGATCAGCGGGCCGAAGACGAGGCCCATCAGCACCGTGCCGGCGCAGCCCCAGGCCAGCGCAGTCGTGGGGCTGGTGCGATCGGCCCACCAGCCGGCGATGACGATGCTGACCGCCATGAACAGGATCGCGCCCAGCTGGATCGCCAGGAAGCTGCTGCGGTCGATCTTGAGCGCGGTGGTGCCGTAGCCAAGCGCGAAGGCGGTCGCGATATAATAGACGGCGAAGCAGGCGGCGCAGGCGAAAGTGCCAGCGATCGCTGCGCCAAGATGTGAGGAGAGGAGGGTGGCCAGCGGCACGGCGGGCGGCGGGGTTTCCTTCTGCGCGGCGGCGAACTCCGGGGTTTCGGTCAGCTTGAGGCGGACCCAGAGGCCCAGGATGACCAGCACCGCGCTGCCCAGGAACGGCAGGCGCCAGCCCCAGGCGAAGAAATCTTCGTCGGTCAGGAAGGCGCCCAGGATCAGGAACAGGCCGTTGGCGGCGATGAAGCCTACGGGCGCGCCCAGTTGCGGGAACATGCCAAAGCGCGCGCGCCAGCCGGGCGGGGCGTTTTCCACCGCCAGCAAGGCCGCGCCGCCCCATTCGCCGCCCAGGCCAAAGCCCTGGCCAAAGCGCAGCAGGCACAGGATCAGCGGCGCCCAATAGCCGATCATCTGATAGGTGGGCAGGAAGCCAATCAGCAGCGTGCAGCCCCCCATCAGCATCAACGAGGCGACCAATGTGGCCTTGCGCCCGATCCGGTCGCCATAATGGCCGAACACCGCGGCGCCGACCGGCCGGGCGAAGAAGGCGAGGGCGAGGCTGCCATAAGAGGCCATCAACTGCGCCGAGGGCGAGGAGGAGGGGAAGAAGAGCGAGGGGAAGATCAGGCTGGCGGCGGTGGCGTAGATGTAAAAGTCGTAAAATTCGACCGCCGTGCCGATCAGGCTGGCCGACAGCACCCGTTTGTGCCGCCACATTTCGCCGATGCCGTTGGTTGCTGTCATCTCTTCTCGCCCGCCCTACTTTAGCCGTTTTGATCGATGCGTTCCCCGGCGAAGGCCGGGGTCCAGTTCCCACGGCAGGACTAGACCCCGGCCTTCGCCGGGGAACGTGATGGCCTATCGTCGTCGTTTCTGGTTCAACAATTCATAGGCCATGACCGCCGTTGCCACCGCCGCGTTCAGGCTGTCCGCCTTGCCCAGCATCGGCATCTTGACCAGCTGGTCGCATTCCGCCTCGTAGCTTTCCGGCAGGCCCTGCGCTTCGTTGCCGACCAGCAGGAAGCTGGGGCTGGCGTAGCGGGGTTCCTGATAATCCTGGGTGGCCTTCAGGCTGGTGCCGATCAGTTCGCCCGGCCCCTGACGCAACCATGGCAGGAAGTCGTCCCAGCGTGCCTGGGTGATCGATTGGGTGAAGAGGGCACCCATGGAGGCGCGGACCGATTCGACCGAGAAGGGATCGACGCAATCGTCTATCAGGATCAGGCCGCCCGCGCCCACGGCGTCGCCGGTGCGCAATATGGTGCCGAGGTTGCCAGGGTCGCGCAGCGACTGGGCGACGATCCAGATGTCGGCTTTGCTGCGGTCCAGCGTGTCGAGCGGGGTGAGGCGGTCGCGATAGACGCCGACCACGGCCTGGGCATTGTCCTTGCCGCTGATCTTCGACAGGATGTCGGGCGTTGTTTCGATGACGTCGCCGCCGGTCGCCTCCATCGCATCGATCAGGTCGAGCGCGAGTGGGTGGGTGGAGCCGGCGTGGAACAGCATTTCGGGCAGCACGCCTTCCTCGCGCGCTTCGGTCAGGATGCGCAAGCCTTCGGCCAGAAACAGCCCCTCGGCCTTGCGATGCTTCTTTTCGCGCAAGCTGCGGACGCGCTTCACCAGCGGGTTGGAAAATCCGGTGATTTCGCGTGCCACGGTAGCTGCTGGTCCCAAATGAGCGCAAGGAAGCGGCTTCCTTAGCCACGGAATGTCCAAAAGGACAGGGGGAAGCCGCTGCGCCGCGTTCCGCGATGGATTTGGGCCGCGAATTTTGCGAAGGGTCGGCGATGGACGTCAAAACACCCCCGCCGCCAGCGACCGCGAACCCGGTTCCGCCCCTGCATGTCTCGCCCAAAATCGAGGACGGATTTTTCCTGGGCGTCGTGCTGATCGTGTCCATCGCCTTCGCGATGGTGATCGAGCCTTTCTTTGCCGCCGTGCTGTGGGGCGTGATCGCCGCCATCCTGTTCGCCCCGCTCAACCGGCAGATATTGTCGGCCATGCCCAAGCATCGCAACGGCGCGGCGCTGATCACCCTGCTCCTGATCCTGGGGGTGGTGATCGTCCCGGCCTTCGTCCTGGGGGCGGCCTTGTTGCAGGAAGGCGCTTATTTTTACGCCAAGGTCCAGTCGGGCGAGATTAACTTCGCACGATTGTTCGGGCAGGTCGTCGCGGCGCTGCCCGATTGGGCGACGCCCTATCTGCGACGGTTGGGCTTGACCAATTTCTATGCCGCGCAGGATATGGTGACAAAGGGCATCACCAGCAGTTTCCGCACGCTGGCGACGCAGGCGGTCCAGATCGGGCAGAGCGCGTTCAGCTTTTTCGTGGCGCTGGGCGTGATGCTGTACCTGACCTATTTCCTGCTGCGCGACGGGGAATTGTTGTCGCAGCGCATCGCGGCGGCTGCCCCGCTGCGCGCCAGCCAGCGTCAGGCGCTGATCCAGCAGTTCGTGGTCGTCATCCGCGCTACGATCAAGGGCAGCCTCGTCGTCGCCATCGTGCAGGGGCTGATCGGCGGCATCGTCTTCTGGGCGCTGGGCATAGAGGGGGCGCTGCTGTGGGGGGTGCTGATGGGCGCGCTGTCGCTGTTGCCCGCGGTCGGCACGGCGATCGTCTGGGTGCCGGTGGCGATCTATCTGTTTGCGACCGGAGCGATCTGGCAGGGGGGCGTGCTGGTGGCGTGCGGCGCGCTGGTCATCGGATCGGTCGACAATGTGCTGCGCCCGATCCTGGTCGGGCGGGAGACGCGAATCCCCGATTATGTCGTGCTGATATCGACGCTGGGCGGGCTGGAGATGTTTGGTTTCAACGGCATCGTCATCGGCCCGGTGATCGCGGCGCTGTTCATCGCGACCTGGGATATCTTCACGCGGATGCGGAGCGCGGCGGAGACGGCGGAGGGGTGAGAGTCGCGCGTCGCGGCGAAGTATACACCGTTGTCGGGTGAATCGGGCAATAGTGCCGGTGAAGCCATCGGGACGTAACGCTTGGGCCATGGCGACGCTGCTCTTGCGTAACAGGTGGGTCATAGCGACGCGCCATTGACGCGACGCCCGAGCGACAGGTGCGCGGCGGGGCGGCGTTACGGCGGTGGTCATGCAGGGCGCGCGGGGGGGGGTGGTCCATCTTTCAGGATAGACCAGAGAAAATCCTACATTGGAAGGGGGTTGGGAAAGAGGTTTGGTTTCATGGTTGCAGGCTCGCTGCGCTCGCCACCCACCCCTGACCCCTCCCTTGAAAGGGAGGGGGATGTCTTGAGGCGACCATTTTTGCCGTTACGCCCGCATTGCCCCGATCCCGTTTGCCGACGTTAGACCGCGGTGCCAATGTGAGGCTACGGATTGAGGGAGAAGTGAGGCATGACAGCGAGTCCGGAGCAGTTGCATTCGGCATTTTCCTATTGCGTTGATTTCGCGAAGCACATGCTTGAAGATAGTGGGTCATTCCTGCCATTCGGAGCCGCGCTGAGCACTTCGGGCGATGTCAAAGCTGTTGCCGGATGGAACGGAGAAGAACACCCTGCACCCGCCGAGATATATCAACTTTTGTCGTCGGCTCTCAGAGATGAGGCTACCAACAAAACGATTGCCGGATCAGCGGTCGCCGTCGATGTAAACATTCCTGCTGCTTACGATCCACCCCTACCAGATGGCATTAGGGTCCGTCTCGAAGGTGATGGCTATTCTCGTTACATATACGTGCCATACGTGATTAAGATGTCTGGTCTTTTGCGGCGTAAGCGAGAGGTCAAGCTTGCGGAGCCGTTTTCAGTCGAGGTTCCAGCCGAAGTTTTTGCTGTGCGGTGACCGCTATCTGGTGCAGCGTCACAAAAGCTGACAGTCTCCTTCCCACCCATCCCAGACAACCGCAGCCTCACTCCTCGCCGAACTTGTCCTCGACCAGGGTGACGAGTTTGCCCAGCGAATCGGCGGCTTCGGGGCCGGTGGCCTTGATGGTGATGCTGTCGCCCATGGCGGCGCCCAGCATCATCAGGCCCATGATCGACGTGCCGGTGACATGGTTGCCATCCTTGCTGACGAGGATGTCGGAGGGGAGGCCGCTGGCCAGGGTCACGAATTTGGCGCTGGCGCGGGCGTGAAGGCCGCGTTTGTTACTGATCCTGACGTCCTGGCTGATTTCGTTCATGTGCTACTGCCCAACAATTCCGATGCGACGCTGATATATTTCTGCCCGGCTTCGCGCGCGGCCGCAACCGCAGCGCGCACGTCCATCACCTTGCGCGCGCTTTCCAGGCGAATGAGCATGGGCAGATTAATGCCGGCGATCACCTCTATCTCGCCCGCCTTGAGCAATGAGATGGCGAGGTTGGAGGGTGTGCCGCCGAACAGGTCGGTCAGCAGGATGACGCCCGATCCGTCCTGCACGCGGGCGACCGCCGTCGCGATGTCGGCGCGGCGCAATTCCATGTCGTCTTCCGGCCCGATGCAGATCGTTTCGATCTGCTGCTGCGGGCCGACCACATGTTCCATGGCCACGACAAATTCGGTCGCCAGCGACCCATGGGTGACGAGTACGAGTCCAATCATGTGCTTTTGCGGCCCACCTGCTTCATGATACTGCTTTCGGGCCTCCCGAACGGCGCTTCTCCAGACTATCCTGGGGCGTCGATTCAATATTGCGGTGCAAGACCGTGGGCGAAAAGCCCGCATCTTGCAAGTAGTTCGCGACGCGCTCTGCCACATGGACCGAACGATGCTTGCCCCCGGTGCAGCCGAAGGCGACGGTGATATAGGCTTTCCCGCCTTCCGAATAGCGGGGCAGCAGGGTGGCGAGCAGATCCTCGATCTTGCCGACCGCTTCCTCATAGGCGGGATCGGCCTGGATATAGGCGGCGACGTCCGGGTCTTGCCCGGTCTTGGGCCGAAGGTTGGCGTCCCAGTGCGGATTGCGCAGGAAGCGCATGTCGAACATCAGGTCGGCGTTGCGTGGTACGCCGCGAGAGAAGCCGAAGGAGAGGATTGTCAGGACCGGGTCCGACAGCCGTTCGCGCGAAAAGCGGCTGCGAATTTCCTGCTGTAGCGAGTTGCTGGTGAAGCCGGTGGTATCGATCACCTGGGTCGCCCAGCGGCGGAGCGGTTCGGTCAGTTCGCGTTCGCGCGCGATGCCGTCGGCGGCCGGGCGGTCGAGCGCGAGCGGATGACGGCGGCGGGTTTCGGCGAAGCGGCGCTCCAGTTCGGTGCCGGAGCAATCGAGGAACAGCGTTTCGATGTCGTGGCCGTGGCGTTCGCGCATCGCCTTGATCCGCTTAACGATGGCGTTGGCGTCGAAATCGCGGGTGCGCGCGTCAATGCCCAGCGCCAGAGGGCGCTCGTCCGCGCCGGCATGGCCCGCGGGCAGGGGGGTGTCGAGCAGCCGGTCGAGCAGGACGAGGGGAAGGTTGTCGACCACTTCCCAGCCCATATCCTCCAGCGTCTTGAGCGCGGTGGTCTTGCCCGCGCCCGACAGGCCGGAGAGCAGCAAGATGGTCTTGGGCGGGGTCATGGCGCAAGTCCGAGGGATTTCAGCGCCAGTTCGACCTTGATCGGGGCGGAGGCTTCGAACGGGGCGATCTTGATGACGGGCACGTCGATGCCCGCGACGGCGCGGAACAGCGGCTCAAGCGGCATACGATCGACGATGTCGAACAGGTCGGCGAGCAGGGCCACCGGCGCATCCTGCGACACGGGCATCGCGATAATGCCGAGGCCGCGTACCTCCATCTTGCCCCGGATCGTGTCGGGGGCGGTGGCGACCAGTCGCCCGTCGATGCGTTTGACCAGCGTGTAATCGTCACTGACGAGGATGCCGCCGCGGTCGATCAGGCGCAGGCCGAGGTCCGACTTGCCGCTGCCGCTGGGGCCGCACAGCAGCACGACACGGCCAGCAATGGCCACGCTCGTTGCATGCAGCGTTTCTGATGAAAGTGCGCGCGCCATATCCCCGACATCCTCTTAACCTGTGTTGGCCGTGATGGAAATGCCGTTGCGGCGGCCTTTCGTCCTATTCCGAAACGATGCCCGGATCGCGCTCCACCGCCATGGGCAGGCGCAGGATGAAACGGGCGCCGCTCTGCGCATCTTCCCGGTCCCCGATGCCGATCTTGCCCTGATGCCCTTCGATGATCGACCGGGCGATGGCGAGGCCCAGGCCCGAATGTTTGCCGAACGCCTCCCCCTCCGGCCGGACGCTGTGGAAACGGCGGAAAATATGTTCGCGTTCGGATGGCGGGACGCCCGGTCCTTCATCCTCGACGCTGACCAGCACTTCATGGTCGGCGACGGTGGCGATGATCTGAACCAGGCCGTCGTCAGGGGAGAAGGAGATGGCGTTGTCGATCAGATTGTCGAGCACGCGGATCAGCCGGCCTTCCTCGCCCAGCACCACCGCGACATCCTTGCGCGGGCGGGCAAAGGCGAGGCGGACGCCGCGCGGCACGCCGCGCGCTTCGCGGGCGATCACCATCCGTTCGATGAGGAGGCCAAGGTCGATCGGCTCGAATCGGGTGCGGGACAGTTCAGCGTCAACGCGCGAGGCTTCGGCAATGTCGGTGACGAGCCGGTCGAGCCGGCGCACATCATCCTGTGCGATCGCCATGAGTTGATCGCGCAGGTCGATCCGGTCCGCACCCACCCGATCGAGCGCATCGAGCGCGGAACGTAGCGAGGCGATCGGGTTTTTGAGTTCGTGGCTGACATCGGCGGCGAAGGCGTCGGTCGCGTCGATCCGCTGGCGCAGCGCAATGCTCATGTCCGACAGGGCGCGGGCGAGCATCCCGATCTCGTCGCGCCGTTCGGGCAGACGCGGCACGGTGACTTCGCGTGCGCGGCCCAGGCGGACACGCACGGCGGCGCGGGCGAGGCGCTGGAGCGGCTGGACGATGGTGCGGGCCAGGAACAGCGAGAGCAGGATCGAGGCGAGCGCCGCGACGCCCAGCACCATGCTGAAGCGTAGACGTTCTGCGCGCACGATACGGGTGATGTCGCGGGCATTTTCAGTCGCCAGCAGCGCCGTTCCGTCGCGCATCCCGACCGCTGCGGAGATCATGAAGGTGCGGTCGGGGGCGTAGCGGTTCATCGCATGTTGCTGCCCCGTCTTGCGCGCCAGCAGCAGTTCGGGCCAGGCATCGGCCCGATCGACCGCCGGTTCGATGAAGTCCGGCGGACGATCAGCCGACACGATCCGGTCGATCGCCTTGTCGAGGAAGCGGGCGACGTGGCGCTGCCATCCCTCCTCCGACGGCAGGCGCAGCCGATAGCGCGGCGCGTTCATCGCGAAACTGTCGGCGATCAGGCCGCCGCCCTTTGCATAGCGGCGCACCCGGTCGCCGGTCTGGCGCGCATAGGCGGCGATCAGCGCGTCGTGACGATCGGCCGGCGCGTTTTCAAGGCCGATGGCCAGCAGTTTGAGTTCGCGCGCGGACTGTTCCAGCCGGGCGTCGACGATGCGCGTGCGATAGCTGTCGAGATAGAAGAAGCCCCCCGCCAGCAGCGCCAGCGCGAAGACGTTGACGGCCAGGATACGCGGCGTGAGGCTGATCCGGCCGGACCAGCGCAAGCCGGTATCGCCGCCGTCATTCTTCCGAGAAACGATATCCGGCGCCATAGAGGGTGTCGATTGCATTGAAGTCGGAATCCACCTCGCGGAACTTGCGCCGCAGCCGCTTGATATGGCTGTCGATCGTGCGGTCGTCGACATAGACGTCGTCCTGATAGGCGGCGTCCATCAACTGATTACGGTTCTTGACCACGCCGGGGCGCTGCGCAAGGGTTTCCAGAATCAGAAATTCGGTGACGGTCAGGGTAACGTCCTGGCCGTTCCACTTCACCCGATGGCGCGCCGGGTCCATTTCCAGCCGGCCGCGAACGATGGGGTCGGCGACTGGCTGGTCGGGCGCGTCGGGTGTCTTGCTGACTTCGGCGCGGCGCAGGATGGCGCGGATGCGCGCCAGCAGCAGCCGCTGCGAAAATGGTTTGGCGATATAATCGTCCGCGCCCATGGCCAGGCCCAGCGCCTCGTCCAGTTCGTCCGCCTTCGACGTCAGGAAGATGACGGGCATCTGGCTTTTTTCGCGCAGGCGGCGCAGCAATTCCAGCCCGTCCATGCGGGGCATCTTGATATCGAACACGGCCAGGTCGGCCGGATTGTCGAGCAGCGCCTTCAACGCGCCTTCGGGGTCGGAATAGATGCGCGTCAGAAAACCTTCGGTCTGCAGCGCGATCGACACCGATGTCAGGATATTCTTGTCGTCATCCACCAGGGCGATGGTTGCGGTCATGCGGTGTCCCAGATGATCGTGAAAGGGGGATGGAAAGAGCGTTAGACCATGGGGGCCGGGCTCGCAAGGAAGGGGGACTGCGGTTTCACGAACATGAGTGATGAAATTCGGGACATATCGCTGCGCACGGGGATTTGACGCTTTCCGTGCAAAGCCCTATGCCTTTGATTGTCAGCAGCAAGGGACGCCGTGCCATATAAGCGGTGCCCAAGGGGCGGATCGGTCGCGAACATGATGAATGACGCGATACGAGCACAACATATTCAGGAGCAAAGGCGTGCAGGCCAAATCCTCAATCACCCTGGCAGACCAGGGCATCAAGACCAATGCCACCCAATTCTGGAATCTGGGCACGGCGCCGCTGGTCGAAGCAGCGGTGCGCAACGGCGAGGGCATATTGTCCAAGGATGGCCCTCTGGTCGTCAAGACCGGCAAGCATACCGGCCGCAGCGCCAAGGACAAGTTCATCGTCCGTGACGCCGAAACCGAATCGACCGTCTGGTGGGGCGACACCAATCGCGGCATGACGCCAGAGCACTTCGCCGCGTTGAAGGAGGATTTCTTCAAGGCGCTGGGCGAGAAGGACACGCTCTATGTCGCCGACCTCTTTGGCGGGTCGCAGCCCGAACATCGCGTCAATGTGCGGGTCGTCAACGAGCGCGCCTGGCACAATCTGTTCATCCGCACGCTGCTGGTGCGGCCCACGGCCGATGAACTGACGGGCTTTGCGCCCGAATATACGATCATCGATCTGCCCACGTTCAAGGCCGATCCGGCCCGTCACGGTTGCCGCAGCGAAACCGTGGTCGCGGTCAACTTCACCGAGAAACTGATCCTGATCGGCGGCACCGCCTATGCCGGTGAAATGAAGAAGTCGGTATTCGGCATCCTCAACTATCTGCTGCCGGTCAAGGGCGTGATGCCGATGCATTGTTCCGCCAATATCGGCGCGAACGGCGACACGGCGGTCTTCTTCGGCCTGTCGGGCACCGGCAAGACGACGCTCAGCGCCGATGCCAGCCGCACGCTGATCGGCGACGACGAGCATGGCTGGTCGGATACCGCCGTCTTCAATTTCGAGGGCGGTTGCTATGCCAAGATGATCAACCTGTCGGCCGAGGCCGAGCCGGAAATCTTTGCCACCACCAAGCGGTTCGGCACGGTGCTGGAAAATGTCGTGATCGACGAGGAGACTCGCGAGATCGATCTGGACGACAACAGCCTGGCTGAAAATAGCCGCGGTTCCTACCCGATCGACTTCATCCCGAACACGTCGGAAAAGAATCTGGGTCCGGTCCCGAAGAACATCATCTTCCTGACGGCGGATGCTTATGGCGTGCTGCCGCCGATCGCGCGGCTGACCCCGGAACAGGCGATGTATCACTTCCTGTCGGGCTATACCGCGCGCGTCGCGGGGACCGAGATTGGCGTTACCGAGCCGACCGCGACCTTCTCGACCTGCTTTGGCGCGCCCTTCATGCCGCGCCACCCCAGCATCTACGGCAATCTGCTGAAGGAACGGATCAACAAGGGCGGCGTCACCTGCTGGCTGGTCAACACCGGCTGGGCGGGCGGAAAGGCGACGATGCCGGGGATCAAGCGGATGCCGATCAAGGTGACCCGCGCGCTGCTGAACGCCGCGCTCGACGGCAGCCTGAACGAGGCAGAGTTCCGCACCGATCCGAATTTCGGCTTCGACGTGCCGGTGGCGGTCAATGGCGTGGAGCCGACCATCCTCGACCCGCGCGCCATGTGGGCCGACGGGCAAGCTTATGACGCGACCGCCGCGACGCTGGTGAAGGCGTTCGTGGACAATTTCGCGCAGTTTGTGGACCATGTCGACGATGGCGTGCGCGAAGCGGCGCTGGTCGCCGCCTGATTCCAGGCGACGGGTTAAAACAAAGAGCCGGGGGAGCGATCCTCTGGCTCTTTTGCTTTTGGTTAAGGGCGCAAGCTGCTATTCTGAACGCTCATCCTCATGCGGGAGTTGCGGGCATGTTCGAGAATCTGATTGGCAAAATGGGCGGGCTGGAAGCCATTGCGGCGCAGATCGGCGTGGCGCCCGAGCAGATGCAGGGCCTGATGAGCGAGATCAGCGCCAAGATCGGGTCCGGCGAAACCAGCGTGTCGGCGCTGGCCGAAACCGCCGCCGAACATGGCGTGTCGGCCGACAAGTTGCAGGAATTGCTGGCTACGTTCGGCGGGCCGGAAGCGATATTGGGCAAGCTGGGCGGCTTTTTCGACAAGGATGGCGACGGCAATCCGATGAACGAACTGGGCGGCATCGCCAAGGGCCTGTTCGGCTGAACGAGGCGGCGGCGGAGCGTGCGCGAAAACGCGCTCCCGCCGGTAGCAGGTTTATGGCTCCCAAGTTTTTTTGGTCTTGCCTTCGCACGGTGGACGGGCCATTCGCGGACTTCAATATTATTGCGAACGATCCGCAAGAAGCATCGCCCCGCTGCGATGCTGTGCGTAGTGCAAGGATAGACTGTTGACCGACGAGACGATCGAAAAGCCGGTTTTGGAACCCACCGGTG
Organism: Sphingobium psychrophilum; assembly: GCF_012927105.1. Taxonomy (GTDB): domain Bacteria; phylum Pseudomonadota; class Alphaproteobacteria; order Sphingomonadales; family Sphingomonadaceae; genus Sphingobium; species Sphingobium psychrophilum. The sequence goes on from NZ_JABBFV010000001.1 coordinate 382,274, forward strand.
CGCTTTCCGTGGAAACCGTGCTGTCGGTGAAGCACTGGAACGAGCATCTGTTCAGCTTCCGCATCACGCGGCCGGCCAGCTTCCGTTTCCGGTCGGGCGAGTTTATCATGATCGGCCTGAAGGGCGATAACGGCAAGCCGCTGCTGCGCGCTTATTCGATCGCCAGCCCCGCCTGGGACGAGGAGATCGAGTTCCTGTCGATCAAGGTGCAGGACGGCCCGCTGACCAGCAAGCTCCAGAAGATCGAGCCGGGCGACCAGATTTATCTGGGCCGCAAGCCGACCGGGACTTTGGTGACCGATGCGCTGTTGCCGGGCAAGCGGTTGTTCATGCTGTCGACTGGTACGGGGCTGGCACCGTTCCTGAGCCTGCCGCGCGATCCGGACGTGTATGAATTTTACGAGCAGGTCGTGGTGGTTCACTCGGTGCGCCGGGTGAGCGACCTGGCGTTCCGCGACGAGATGGAAGCCAAGTGGAGCGAAGACCCGCTGGTGTCGGAACAGGCGCCGGGTCAGTTCCATTATGTGCCGACCGTGACCCGCGAGCCGTTTGACGGCCACACCGCGCGGATCGACAAGCTGGTCGAGAGCGGCGCGCTGTTCGAGGGGATTCCGGGGGCGGCGAAGTTCGACCCCGAAACCGACCGGATCATGATGTGCGGCAGCATGGAGATGATCAAGCAGTTCGGGGCGTGGTTCGAGGCGAACGGCTTTACCGAAGGGTCCAATGCGGCGCCGGGGCAGTTCGTGATCGAGCGGGCGTTCGTCGGGTAACGCAAGATTGAGTAGGTAAGGCCGGGGGAGCGATCCACCGGCCTTTCTTGTCCCAGCGAAGGCTGGGATCTCGTGCCTCTTGGTCGTACCCTATCGCCTAAGACCCCAGCCTTCGCTGGGGTGACGGATTTGTTTACGCGCCCTTCCGCTCCGCCACCCAGGCGTCGATGTTCTTGCCCAGCACAGTCATCGGCACGCCGCCGCCTTTGACCACCGCGTCGTTGAAGAGGCGGAAGTCGAACCTGTCGCCCAGCGCGGTTTTCGCCATGGCGCGCAGGCGGACGATTTCGCCGTGGCCGACCTTGTAGCCGCAGGCCTGGCCCGGCCAGGCGCAATAGCGATCGACTTCGCCCTGGACATCCTCGACGGTCGAGCCGTTGGTGGTGGCGAACCAGTGGATCGCCTTTTCGCGGGTCCAGCGCTTGGCGTGGAGGCCGGTGTCGACCACGAGGCGGCAGCAGCGATAGGCGATCGATTGGAGATAGCCCAGCCGCCCGGCGATATCGCCGTCATAGGCGCCCAGTTCCGCGCCCAGTTGCTCGGCATAGAGCGCCCAGCCCTCGCTATAGGCGTTGAAGGCGAGCATGGAGCGGATCAGCGGCAGTTTGTACGTATATTCGCCCTGCCAGATATGGCCGGGTATCCCCTCATGATAGCAGAGCGTCGGCAGGCTGTAGCGGGGCCAGATGCTGGTGTCGCGCAGGTTGATATAATAGTTGCCGGGAACTGAGCCGTCGATCGACCCGGCACCGGCATAGGCGCCGGGCGCGCCCGCTTCGATCTCCAGCGGCACGCGCTTGACGACGAGTTTTGCGGGGACCATGGTCGCGAAGGCGCGGGGGAGGCGGGTGCGAATGTCGGCGAGGCGGCCGTCGATGAAGGACAGGATCTGCGCCCGGCCGGCGTCGTTATTGGGGAACAGGTAGCGCGGGTCTTTGCCCATCGCGGTCATGCGTTCGCCGACCGTGCCTTTGGTCATGCCCAGGGTCTTGAGCAGCCCGTCCATTTCGGACTGGAGTGCGGCGAGCTGGTCCAGGCCGAGTTGGTGGACCTCGTCCGGCGCCATGGTGGTGGTGGTCCCGGCCTTGAGCGCCCAAGCATAATAGGCCTCGCCTTGCGGCAGTTTCCAGACGCCTGCGTCCATCGTCGCGGTGGCGCGCTGGCGGGTAAGTTCGGCGACTTGCGCGGCGAGGGCGGGGGCAACCCGATCATGGACGATGGCCTGCGCCTTGGCGGCGTAATCGCCGGGCATGTCCTTCGTGCGGCGGGCGAGCGAGGCGACCGGCACCCACTGGTCGAGGGGGAGGGCCTGCACGGCCTGCATCTGGCCCAGCGTTTTGTCGAGCAGGAAGGCGGGGGCGGTGACGCCGATGCCGGCGTCATGTTTCAGGCGTTCGGTTTCGCCGGAGAGGTTCGCGGCATAGGCGGACAGGCGGGCGAGATAGGCGTCGGCGTCCGCGCGATCCTTGACCACATGGTTGCTGTCGAGGAAATCGGGGGTTTCCACGAAGCTGCCGGTATTCTGGGCGACTGCATAGGGGCTGTTGCGGTAGGACCAGTTGCTGTTCATGATCGCCATGTCGCCGAAGGAGAAGGCGAAGCCTTCGGCCGCGGTTTCATGGGCGGTGCGCACCACTTCCACGTCGATGCGGGTGGCAGGCGAGAGCGGGGCGAGATCGATCCCGCGGAGCCGGGCGAGGCGGTCAGCCACATGGGCGGCGATCTGCGCCTGGCCGGCGGGCGTCTTGTTGCCGAGGCGGCTTTTGAGGGGCAAGCGCGCGCCGGTGTCGAGGCCAAGGCCGCTGGCGGTTTCCGGGGCGTCTGCCAGCATCGCTTCGGCCATGTCGGCGAGCAATGCCTGCGCCGCGGCGTCCGGGCCGGCGACGGCGGCGCGGGCGGTCCCAATGCTTCCAATGGCAAAGGCGGAAGCGCCGGCAGCGAGAAGATCGCGGCGGGTGGTCTGCATGAGGCGGGTATCTCCGGTGGCAATGTCGCCCTTAACTTCGCATATTTCCCGCCGATTTCGACATCTTATTTCCTACTGGCGACAGATTATGACAAGGGTGCCGACGGCGGGGCGTCTCCGACTTGCCCGCCGAGCGCCGCCAGCGCTGGACGGAGCGTCGCCCATTCAGAAGGCGTGAACGGCCCAAGATCGGCCAGCGCTCCGAGCATGTGCCGGGTGGCGATGCGGATGCGATGCGGCATGGCCGCGCGGGCGCCGCTGCGTTCCGATCCGAGCGCGCGCAGCGCCGCGAACAGCAGCCGGTGATTGGTTTCGATCCGTGTGCCGACAATCCGGCCGCGACGCACGATCGGTCGCTCCTCCTTGCCTCTGGCCAGGGCGACGGCGCGCGCGCGACTGTCGTCCAGGCCCATGTCGAGCGCCCAGTCCCAGGCGGCGGCGAAACTCTCCGCGCCCGGACGCTGTCGCAAATAATAGGCCGATCGCGGGGAGCAGCCGACGCTGCGGGCCGCCTGCGCGACCACGCCGCTGCGCGACAGCGCGGCGATGAAGGCGGTTTGGGCGTCCGGGGTCCAGCCGCGTGCGCGGCGGGCATGGGGGACCGGGGTGAAGTGGAGAGGGTCTGGCGTGCTCATGTCAAAATGGGTGGCATGAATCGCCATGTGTAGGACAGGGATATTTGATGCGTGGCGGGAGTCGGGGTTAACGGACCGCTGACGACCAAAGCCTCTCGACAAATGGGGTAATTGCATCGACGCTTTGCCCATGGATTTCATGAAGATCATCGAGTCCCTCGACGAGGCGCTGTATACGGTGATGGGGTGGCTGATCTTTTACCCCCTTACGCTGTGGCGGGCGCTGGTGCGGCCGTTGCACATGATGGCCTATGCCGATCGCGAAGTGTCGGACCGGCCCGACGAGCAATATGAGGACGCCATCCGTCCGCCGCTGTTCCTGTTCCTGACGCTGATGATATCTCACGGCATCGAGGTGGCCGTCGCCGGGCAAAATCCCCTGCTGGCGGATCGCCACGGGCTGGCGGCGCTGGTCGATTCGGATCTGGCGCTGCTGGCGCTGCGGCTGGTGTTGTTTAGCCTGTTCGCGCTGATGATGGCGGTGCGGTTGCTGCGCCGACAGGGCATCCGCCTGACCCACGCGAATTTGCGGCGTCCCTTTTACGGGCAATGTTTCACCACGGCGCCTTTCGCCTTGTTGATCGGTATCGGGACGCTGTCTCACAACCTGACAGCGGCCGCCTGGCGGGATGCGGGGCTGATCGTCCTGCTGGCCGCGCTGGCATGGTATCTGGCGGTGCAGTCGCTGTGGTTTTCGAAACGGCTGGGCATATCTCTCCTGGCTGGTTTCGGTCAGGCGCTGGTGGCGATGATGGTGGCGCTGGTCATGTTCTTCACCATTGGGGTGATGGTGGTTTGAGGCGATGTCGCGCCGATGAAACGGGATGCGCGCAGGAATGTTATCGCAAACAGAGGAGAAGGATGATGAAGACATCGGCCATGATTGTGATCGCCATGGCGGCTTTGACGAGCGGGGCGCAGGCGCAGACGCCCGGCGACATCAGCGACCTGGTTGGCGCGCGCGCGGCGGGGGCGGAAACGGCGATGCAATCGCGCGGTTACCGGTTCGTCAAGACGCAGACGGGCGATGATCGCAAATATGGCTATTGGTGGAACCCCCAGACCCGGCAATGCGTGACGGTCGCAACGATGGATGGGCGATACGCATCCATAACGTCCAGCCCGGCGCCCGATTGCGACCAGCGGGCGGGCGGCCATGACGATCGTGGCGCACACCGGATGGAGGATCGCGGCGGCTATCAGCAACCCTATCCCGCGCGCGAGGCGCCGAGCTATTCGGGCGCTGCGGGTGCCATGGGCGGGCCGCTGCGCGTGGGCGACTATGATGTCGACCTGGGGCTGGTCTGCTTTGGTGACGGCCAGCGTCCCGGCATGGCGACCACCTATGGCTGGTCGTGGAACAGCCGGCGCAATCGCTACGACTATGGCAACCGGACGGAAATGACGGCGCAGCAGTTCGACGCCTCGGTCATGATCCAGCTATGGCATGGCGGGGGCCGCATCAGCCTGCCCAAGAAGCTGGTCCCGCCGCTCAATTCGCGTGGCCATGACGGCTGGTGGGATCTGTACGATGTCGATGTGCAGCCGGACATGATCCATGCCAAATATCGGCTGAACGGGTTGAACAAGCCCAGCGTCACCATCGACCGGCGCAGCGGGCAGATCAGCATCCATGGCCTTGACCCCTATGCCTTTCGGGGATCGTGCGACCTGATCGACGGCAAGGATCATCGCCGCTTTTAGTGGAAGGCGGCGGTTAGAGACTCTCTACCAGCAGGACCGTGCCGTCGATACCGATGACACGGACCCGCGCGCCCATCGGCGTGTCCGGTCCGGTCGCGCTCCAGACGCTGTCGCCGACCTTCACCCGCCCTTCGCCCCCGACGATCGGTTCCGCCACGATCACGCTATGGCCGATCAGGCGGGCGGCGCGGTCGTTGAGCAGGGGGTCGGTGGAGGCGACCGGATTGTCCACATACCAGCGGCGGCCGGCATAGACCGCCGCGATGCTGAGGGCCGCGAACAGCAGGAACTGGAGCGGGAGGGCGATCGGCAAGGCGAGCGCGACGAGGCCGGTGATGGCGGCGGCGATCGATATCCAGATCAGGAAGACGCCGGGGATCATGACCTCCGCTATGCCCAGCAAGGCCGCGAAGACCAGCCAGCCCCAATGATCCTGGATGAGGGAGAGCCAGTGGGTCATGGGTGCTTCCCTTCCGTTCCCCGGCGAAGGCCGGGGTCCAGATCGACGGTCCGAACTGGGCCCCGGCCTGCGCCGGGGAACAGCTTATGGATGATGAGAATGGCCATCGCCGTCACCCCTGGCTCTGGCCGAAGGGGCTGCGCCTGGGCGGGGCGGGCGGGGTCGGCGTGGGGGTGTCGTCGTCGCCCAAGGCTGCCTTCGCCAGCGCACCGATGCCGCCCAGCGTGCCGATCAATTGCGTCGCCTCCACCGGGAAGAGGATGGTCTTGGCGTTGGGGCTGGTGGCGAACTGGCTGACTGCTTCGACATATTTCTGGGCGATGAAATAGTTGAGTGCCTGCGGGTTGCCCGCGCTGATCGCGTCGGAGACCATCTGGGTGGCTTTCGCTTCGGCCTCCGCCTCGCGCTCGCGGGCTTCGGCGTCGCGGAAGGCGGCTTCGCGGCGGCCTTCGGCTTGCAGGATCTGGCCCTGCTTCTCGCCCTCGGCGCGCAGGATTTCGGCGGCGCGGGCGCCTTCTGCATCCAGAATGTTGGCGCGCTTTTCGCGCTCCGCCTTCATCTGGCGGCCCATGGCGTTGACGATGTCGGCGGGCGGGCGGATGTCCTTCAGCTCGACGCGGGTGATCTTGATGCCCCAGGCGTTGGTCGCATGATCGACCACCGACAGCAGGCGGGCGTTGATCTCGTCGCGCTTGGACAGGGTTTCGTCGAGGTCCAGAGAGCCCATGACGGTGCGCAGGTTGGTGGTGGCCAGCTGCATGATGGCGACATAGAGTTCGGACACTTCATAGGCGGCCTTGGCCGGGTCGAGCACCTGGAAGAAGACGACGCCGTCGACCGACACCATGGCGTTATCCTTGGTGATGATTTCCTGCCCCGGAATGTCGACGACCTGTTCCATCATGTTGATCTTGCGACCGACGGCGTAGAAGAAGGCGGGGTAGAAATTGAGGCCGGGTTTGGCGACTTCGGTGAAGCGGCCGAAGCGTTCGATCGTATATTGATAGCCCTGCCGCACCACCTTCACGCTGACGGCGAGGTAGAAGAGCACGAGGCCCGTGAGCGTCAGTGCGAAGGTCGTCAGCATCATCTTCTCCCGAAACAGGGTTGGACTATGCGCCTGTTTCGTTAACGGGGGAAGGCAAACCGAGGAGAGATACGATGTTGCTGCGTCATGCCCGTTCCCTGCTGTTCCTGCCCGCGTCCAATGCGCGCGCCATCGCCAAGGCGCGGACATTGCCGTGCGACATGGTGATATTGGACCTGGAGGATGCGGTGCCGGACGACGCCAAGGAGGATGCGCGGGCCGGCGCGGTCGCGGCGCTGGGCGAGGGCTTTGGCGGGCGGATCGGTGCGGTGCGGATCAATGTCGCGGGGACGCCATGGCACGGGGCGGAGATGGTGGCGGTCAAGGCGTCGGCCGCGGACTATGTGGTGCTGCCCAAGGTGGAGACGGGGCGGCAGGTGAAGGACGTGTACAGCGTTTGCCAAAAGCCAGTGATCGCGATGATCGAAAGCGCGCGCGGCGTGCTGGCGGCGGTGGAGATCGCCGCGGCGGAAGGGTGCGCCGGGCTGTTTATGGGCAATAACGACCTGCGCCGCGACCTGGGCATCCCGGCAGGCGCGGGGCGCGAGGGGCTGAGCCATGCGCTGCAGGCGGTGGTGCTGGCGGCGCGGGCGGCGGGGATCGCGGTGTTCGACGGGGTGTATAACCGACTGGACGATCTGGGCGCGCTGGAGGCGGAATGCGTGGCCGGCCATGCGTTGGGCTTCGACGGCAAGACGCTGATCCACCCCGCCCAGGTGCCGGTGGCGAACGCCGTATTCGGGCCGGACGCGCAGGCGCTGGCCGACGCGAGGCGGCTGATCGAGGCGGCGACCGGCGGGGCGGAACGCTATGAGGGGCGGATGATCGAGACGATGCATGTCGAGGAAGCGCGGGCGCTGGTGGCGCGGGGGCAAGCGGTGGGGCTGTAGGGCGCGGCCCATACGGCCATTTGCCGCATCAGGATAAGGGAACGGCCGCCGATCTGGCGCATTGGCGATGCGACAGGAGAGCGGCATGACCTATAATGACAGAATGACCCTTTTTGCCCGGATCGGCTTTGCCGCGCGGGGGCTGGTCTATATCCTCATCGGCTGGTTCGCGCTGGACGTGGCGATCCATGGCGGGCGGCCGATGGACAATCAGGGCGTGCTGGGGACGCTGGTGGATGCGCCGCTGGGCCATGTGCTGCTGGGCATCTGCGCGCTGGGCTTTGCAGGCTATGCGATCTGGCGGCTGACGGAGGCGATCACCGACCCCGAACGGCTGAGCAACGACATGAAGGGGCGGTTCAAACGCGCAGGGCACGCGGTCAGCGGGATAGTGCATGTCACGTTGGCGATGGCGGCCGGGCGGCTGGCGCTGCGGCAGACGTCGGCGCAGGGCAGCAGCCCCGGCGATCGCAGCGCGGAAAGCTGGTCGGCCTGGTTGCTGGCGCAGCCGGGCGGCGTGGCTATACTGGTCGCTGTAGGGGCGGGATTTTTCGCTGTCGCGGTCGCGCAGGGGATCAAGGCGTACAAGGCCCGGTTCGACGAGTTGGACGGGCGTATTCCCGCGCCCGACTATGTGCGGTGGATCGGCCGGCTGGGCTATGCCGCCCGTGCGCTGATCTTTGCGATCATCGGGTGGTTCCTGATATCGGCGGCCCTGAACCACGACCCCGATCGCGCCGGCGGCCTGGGTGAAGCGCTGATGGAATTGCGCGCCCAGCCCGAAGGCGTGCTGGTGCTGAGCGTCGTCGCGTGCGGCCTGGCGCTGTTCGGCATGTTCAGCCTGATCGAGGCGCGCTATCGCCGGATCAGCGTCGCAAAGCCGGGTTTCCTGGGATAGCTGAGCCTCAGTCCTGTCGGTGCTGCGCGGTCAGCAGATAGTTGATCGCGCTGTTGGCCGACAGGGTGAAGCCGCGGCCGGGATCGAAGCTGAGGCCGCTGCTGTCGATGACGGCGAGGCCCGCCTGTTCGAGGAGGGCGGTCAGTTCTTCGGGCCGGATGAATTTGTGCCAGTCATGCGTGCCCTTGGGGATGCCGCCGATGCTTTCGCCGATGGTGATCATGGCGACGCGGGAGAGCGGCGTGCGATTGGGGGTCGACAGGATCATGACGCCGTCGGGCGCGAGCTTGCTCGCCAGCGCGCGCACGAAGGCGGCGGGATCGGCGACATGTTCGATCACTTCCATCGAGGTGACGAGGTCGAAACCGCTGTCGGCCATCGCTTCGACCGGGGTGGCGCGATAGTCGATGGTGAGGCCCTGGGGCGCGGCATGGGCCTGCGCGGCGGCGATATTCTCCGGCGCGGCGTCGAGGCCGGTGACGGTCGCGCCCAGCCGGGCGAGCGGTTCGGCGAGCAGGCCCGCGCCGCAGCCGACGTCGAGGGCACGCTTGCCAGCCAGCGGGCGGAAGCTGTGCGCGTCGCCGGGCCAGCGCCGGTCGATGGCGGCGCGGATATAGGCGAGGCGCACCGGGTTGAGTTTGTGCAGCATCGCGCTGGACCCGGCAGGGTTCCACCAGTCGGCGGCCATTTCGCCGAAATGGGCGGCTTCCTTCGGGTCGATCGTGGCGGTGGTTTCGGTCATGATGCGCCTTGGTCTGCGGCCCCTGGACAGAAAACAGCCCTTCGACAGGCTCAGGGCGAACGGGGAGGGGTGGTTTCGATTATCCTGATGCGGCTTTTAGCAGGCCATGGGCGGGAGGCAAATGGGCCTATCCCGTCGAAGCCAAAAGAGTGAGCGCTAGGTGGCGCGACGGATATGGCAGGATTGCTTGCCATATGCGTGGCGGCTGCTAATAGGAGCGCCGTTTGGCCCTTTTGGGACATTTTCTTTCATAGCTACAGGCAGGCTCGACACACACATGGCGCGCATCGTGATGAAATTCGGCGGCACCTCCATGGCGGGGATGGAGCGGATTCGCAACGTGGCCGCGCGCGTCAAACATGTCGTGAGCCAGGGCCATGAAGTCGCCGTCGTCGTATCCGCCATGGCGGGCGAGACGGACCGGCTGGTGGGTTTCTGCAAGGAAGCCTCCGCCCTGTACGATCCGGCCGAATATGATGTTGTGGTCGCTGCGGGCGAGCAGATCACCAGTGGACTGCTGGCGATGACACTGAAGGCGATGGACGTCGATGCGCGCAGTTGGCTGGGCTGGCAATTGCCGATCCGCACGATCGAGGCCCATGCCAAGGCGCGGGTGAGCGATATCGACACGCTGGACCTGCTGGCGTCGATGCGGTCGGGCACGGTTGCGGTGATCCCCGGTTTCCAGGGCATGATGGCCGATGGCCGGGTATCGACACTGGGCCGGGGCGGGTCGGACACGTCGGCGGTCGCAGTGGCCGCGGCGATCAAGGCGGATCGTTGCGACATCTATACCGATGTCGACGGCGTCTATACGACGGACCCGCGCATCGTGGCGCGCGCGCGCAAGCTGGACCTGGTCACCTACGAGGAAATGCTGGAACTGGCGTCGGTCGGGGCGAAGGTGTTGCAGACCCGATCGGTCGGCCTTGCCATGAAGGAGGGCGTGGTGGTGCAGGTGCTGTCGTCCTTCGACGATCCCACGCAGGATGACCTGCCCGGCACGCTGATCGTCAGCGACGTGGAACTGGAAGCCAAGCTCAAGGAAGACAAGATGGAACGTCAGCTCATCACCGGCATCGCCCATGACAAGAATGAGGCGAAGATCATCGTGACGCGCGTGCCCGACAAGCCGGGCGCGGTCGCCAACATCTTCGTGCCGCTGGCCGATGCGGCGATCAACGTCGATATGATTATCCAGAATGACAGCAAGGATACGGAAGAGACGGATGTCACCTTCACCGTCCCGCGCGCGGACCTGGCCCGCAGCGTCGATATTTTGGAAGCGAACAAGGATGCGATCGGTTTCCGCCGCATCATCACGGATACCGAAGTCGCCAAGATCAGCGTCGTAGGGGTGGGGATGCGCAGCCATGCGGGCGTCGCCGCGACCATGTTCAAGACGCTGGCCGATCGCGGCATCAATATCGAGGCTATATCGACCAGCGAGATCAAAGTTTCGGTGCTGATCGATGAGGACGAGACGGAACTGGCGGTGCGGGTGTTGCATACGGCCTATGGCCTGGACGCGCCGGTGGCTTGATTTTTTGTCTTTCCCCGGTCAGGGGAGAGGCACGGAAGGGCTAAGGGTGCGTGTTGCGGCACGCCCCCACCCCAACCCCTCCCCTGAAGGGGAGGGGCTTTTTTGATTCTGAAGGTTCGATACATGACCCACGCCAAGCTGAACTCCCTGATGGCCCGCGGCGCCGAATTTTTTGGCAGCCAAAGCGCGATCCTGTGTGGGGCGATGAGCTGGGTCAGCGAGCGCAACCTGGTGTCGGCGATCTCCAATGCCGGTGGTTTCGGCGTGATCGCGTGTGGGGCGATGACGCCCGAATTGCTGGACGCGGAGATTGCGGCGACCAAGGCGCTGACGGACAAGCCGTTCGGCGTAAACCTGATCACCATGCATCCGATGCTGTTCGACCTGATCGATGTCTGCGCGAAGCATGAAGTCAGCCATGTCGTGCTGGCCGGTGGCCTGCCGCCCAAGGGGAGCATCGAGGCGATCAAGGCGCCAAAGGAAGGTAAAGCGGGCGCCAAGTTGATCTGCTTCGCGCCCGCGCTGAGCCTGGCGAAGAAGCTGGTGCGGTCGGGCGTCGATGCGCTGGTCGTCGAAGGCATGGAGGCGGGCGGCCATATCGGTCCGGTCGCGACCAGCGTGCTGGCGCAGGAAATCCTGCCGGAAATGGCGAGCCAGGTGCCGGTGTTCGTCGCGGGCGGGATCGGCCGGGGTGAGGCGATCGCCGCATACCTAGAAATGGGGGCGGCTGGCGTGCAGTTGGGCACCCGCTTCGCCTGCGCGACCGAGAGCATCGCGCATCCCAATTTCAAGAAAGCCTTTTTCCGCGCGTCGGCGCGCGATGCGATCGCCAGTGTGCAGATCGACCCGCGTTTGCCGGTGATCCCGGTGCGGTCGCTGAAAAATGCGGGGATGGAGAATTTCACTGCCAAACAGCGTGAAGTCGCCAACCTGCTGGACAGTGGCGCGGTGGACATGATGGAAGCGCAGTTGCAGATCGAACATTATTGGGCGGGTGCGCTGCGCCGCGCGGTGATCGACGGCGATGTCGAGGGCGGGTCGCTGATGGCGGGCCAGTCGGTCGGCATGGTGACCAAGGAAGAGCCGGTCGCCGACATCATCGCAGAGCTGCTGGATCAGGCTGCCACGGCTTTGGAGCGGCGAGTCGCCTAAGGGGTTGCGGCGAACCGAGCGTTAGGCATATTTCCTCCGCATAAAATGCACGGCATGACCGGCGCACAGTCCCATCGGAGAAGTTGATGTTGTCATCGCGCCGTCTTGGCCGTCTTTCCCTTGCGTCGCTGGCCGTGCTGGCGGCCTGTTCGACCCCGCCGCCACCACCGCCGCCGGCCCCGCCGCCGCCGGTGGTGCCGACGATCAAGCCCATGCCGCCATCGAACGCGGTTCAAGGCATGAGCATCCCCGAGCAGGCGGCGGACGGCAAATATCTGACCGCCAATCGTGGCGTCACGTCCAATACGGCGCTGTGGCACCTGCGTATGGGGCTGAACGTCGCGGCGCTCAATTGCGACAAATATGGCCCGGCCGCGCGGTTGCAATATAATCAGTTGCTGGCGGTGCATAAGACGGCGTTGAACGGGGCCAATGCGGCGGTCGACCGCAATTATAGCGTCGCCTATGGCAGTTCGGGCATGGCGTCGCGCGAGCGGTTGAACACGGTGGTCTATAATTTCTTCGCGCTGCCGCCGGTCATCAAGAGTTTCTGCCCGGTCGCGGTGACGGTCGGCGCGAAGATGATCGCGATGCCCGCGGCTCAGTTGCTGGAATCCGCGCCGGCCCTGCTGGCCGAACTGGAAAAGCCATTTCAGGATTTCTACGCCGCCTATGCCGACTATCTGCGCCGGCTGGCCGAATGGCAGTCGCGTTTCGGTGCGACGGTGACGGTCGTGGTGTCTCCCACGCCGCTGCCGCCGCCGCCGATCCCGCCGGGGGAGGCCCCGCCCAAGGGGTGGACGCCGAGCGTGACGACATCCACGGCCGCTGCCGCCACGCAGCCGGTTACGCCAGCGGCCCCGACGGGGACGGCACCCCCGTCCGGTCCGCCGTCCGCCACCCGCACCTTGCCGGACAACAGCCAGCCCAAGCTGGTGGTGCAGCCGCTGCCGACGACGGGCGAATGAGGCGTCAGTCGCGCGCGTCGAAGGTGGCGCGCGCGGCTTCGACCGTGTCGAGATGGCGTTCGGCCCAGACCCAGACGCCGCAAAAGGCCGCGCTGAGGCTATTGCCGAGCGGGGTCAGCGCATAATCGACGCGCGGCGGCACGACGGGATGGACGGTGCGGGTGAGCAGGCCGTCGCGCTCCATCTGGCGCAGCGTTTGCGTCAGCATCTTCTGGCTGATGCCTTCCACTTGGCGACCGATTGCGGAGAAGCGCAGCATGCCCTTCTCCTCCAGCAGTTCCAGCACCAGCAGCGTCCATTTGTCGGCGATGCGGCCGATCAGGTCGTTGACGAGTCGCTCCACCCGCGGGTCGAGTTCGGCGGGTGGTTCGGTTGCCAGATAGCGTTCGGCCTGCGCTATATCGTCGGGCGCGAAGCGGGTTTGCAGCGGATTTGCCATTTCTTACCTTTGGGTGACTACAGCACTTTTCGGTGCCTACTTTCCAAAAGAGAGCATAAGCCTAAATTGCCTTTCAAGCCAATTGAAAGGAATTGACACATGCAATTGACAGGCAACACCATCCTCATCACCGGCGGCGGTTCGGGCCTTGGCGCGGCGCTGGCGCATGAATTGCACGAAGCGGGCAATCAGGTGATCATCGCCGGGCGGCGGCAGGCGGCGCTGGACGCAGTCGTGGCGGCGCATCCCGGTATGGCCGCGATGGTGCTGGATATGGCGGATGCGGCGGGGATCGTATCGTTCGCGGACAGGCTGGTCGCCGACTTCCCGGCCTTGAACGCCGTGTTGCTCAACGCCGGGATCATGGTGGCGGAGGAGAAGATCGACCTGGCCATTGCCGAGGCGACGATCGCGACCAATTTGCTGGGGCCGATCCGGCTGGCCCATGCGCTGTTGCCGCATCTGGAGGCACAGGCGGCATCGACGATCCTGACGGTGTCGTCGGGCCTGGCCTTCGTACCGCTGGCGGCGACGCCGACCTATAGCGCGACCAAGGCGGCGATCCATAGTTGGTCGCTGGGGCTGCGCGAGCAGTTGAAGGCGACCAGCGTGGAGGTGATCGAGATCGTGCCGCCGGGCGTCCAGACCGATTTGATGCCCGGCCATGCGGACAATGAGCAGATGATGCCGTTGGCCGACTTCATCGCCGAGACGATGGCGCTATTGCGGCAGGAACCGGCGCTGGCGGAAATCCATGTCGAGCGGGTGAAATTCCTGAGCGAAGCGACGCAGCGCGGGGAATTTGCACAGGTGTTCGGGATGCTCAACCAGCATTGACGGTGGAGGCCGCCTTTGGCGGCAGGGGGAAGAGGGTGGCGAAGCGGTCGGCCAGCGCCCGGTCCCCCTCGACGTTCAGGGCGCCCGCCATGTCGGCATAGCTTGCACCGCCATAAAGGACCGCGACCAGCGCATTCTGGTCGCCGCTGATGATCGCATCCGCGCCCGCCGCCGCGCCGCGGTCGATCCGGCAAACGCCGTCTTTGAATGTGGCGCGAAATTCCTCCTCGCCAAAGCGGAAGCCCAGCGTTGCATTCAGGTCGCCGATGCGGGTGCGGTCGATCATCGTGCGCATCGACAGGATCACCGACACCTGGCTCATCGGCTTGCCCGGTTCCATCGTGGGGGATCGGCAGGCCCAGCGGCCCAGCACCTGAAACAATATTTCCGACTCGCGGCCCCAGTCGGTCAGGTCGTAAATCTGGCTGGCGGCGGGCGGGGGCAGGCGGCGACGGATGAGGATGCTGGCCGCCTCCAGATCCTCCAGCCTTTGCGTCAGCACATTGGCGCTGATTCCGGGCAGGCCGGCGCGCAGGTCTGTGAAGCGCTTTGGGCCGAGCATCAATTCGCGCATGATGGGCATCGCCCAGCGATCGCCGATGATGTCGAGCGCGTGGGCGACGGCGCATCCGTCCTGATAGGCGCGTTTCTGGCTCAAGGTTATCTTTTCTAACTTAGTCGTTGCAATAGATAAAAGCCGGGCGCAAAAAGTGCAAGTGATGAGTCGCCTTCAGCAGAGACAGAGCGCCGCCACGGCCGCGTGATCGACATGGAGAGGAGAGAGACGATGGCCTATATGGACGGTTTCGTGATCCCGGTGCCCAAGGGCAATAAGGCGCGCTATAAGGAGGTCGCCGCTTTCGCCGCGCCCATCTTCATCGAATATGGCGCGACCCGCGTGGTCGAATGTTGGGGCAATGACATCAAGCTGGGCAAGACCAACGACTTTCGTACCGCGGTGATTGCCGAGGAGGGCGAGGAGGTCGTCTTTTCCTGGATCGAATGGCCCGACAAGGCGACCCGCGACGCCGGTGCCGAGAAGGTCATGAAAGATGAACGCATGCAGCCCAAGGCGGGTGAGGACATGCCGTTTATCGGCGCGCGGCTGATCTATGGCGGGTTCGAGGTTTTGTTGGACGCCAAGGCCTAAGGGCGGGCGCACCCATGCAGGAGGAAGACCATGACCGATCTGACCGGCAAATTCTTCTGGTATGAATTGATGACCAGCGACCCGCAGGCGGCGCTGGCTTTCTATGGCGATGTCGTGGGATGGACGTCGCAGCCTTTTGGCGGCGAGCGGACTGACGATCCCTATCATGTTGTGTCGGGCAGCGCGGGCGCGGTTGGCGGTGTCATGGCGATCCCGGCGGAGGCCAGGGACTGCGGCATGACCCCCTGGTGGGGCGGATATATCGGGTCGGCCGATGTCGATGCGGACGCCGCGCGGCTGCGCGCGGCGGGCGGCACGGTGAAGCGTCCACCCGAAGACATTCCCGGCGTCGGCCGCTTTGCAGTGATGAGCGATCCGGGCGGGGCGATCTTCATGTTGCTCAAAGGCTCCAGCCCGGACGGGATGGAGTCCGCGCCGCCGATGGCGCCGGGGCATGTCGGCTGGCATGAACTCTATGCCGGGGACTATGACAAGGATCTGGCCTTTTACACCGGCCAGTTCGGTTGGACCCAGGGCGACGCGATGGATATGGGGCCGATGGGCAGCTATCGGTTGGTGTCGCAGACCGGGGGAAGCGATTTTCAAGACATGACCGGGGGCATTATGCCGGTGCTTAAGGACATGCCGGTTCCGGTGTGGCTGTTCTACTTCACCGTGGGCAATATCGACGCGGCGGTGGAGCGGGTGAAGGCCGGGGGCGGTGTCGTGCTGAACGGGCCACAGGAAGTGCCGGGCGGCGCGTGGATCATCCAGGCGACCGATCCGCAGGGCGCGATGTTCGCGCTGGTCGGCGGGAAGGAAGAGGCGCGATGAGCAAGATATCGCCCTGCCTCTGGTTCGACGGTCAGGCCGAGGAGGCGGCGCATTATTATGCGAGCGTCTTTGGCGGGTCGGTCGATCATGTCAGTTACTATCCGCAAGAGAATCCGTCGCCGTCGCCGATGGCGGGTGGCAGCGTGCTCCTGGTCGAGTTCACCCTGTTCGGGCAAAGCTATCAGGCGCTCAATGGCGGGCCGCAATTCACCTTTGACGAGGCGATATCGCTGTCGGTCGGGTGCGCGGACCAGGCGGAACTGGATCTTTATTATGACGCGCTGACCGGGGACGGCGGCAAGGCCGGGCCGTGCGGATGGGTGACGGACAAATATGGCCTGTCCTGGCAGTTGGTCACCAGTGCGATCATGGCGAATTATCATAGCGACGACAAAGCGGCGATCGCCCGCATGATGGCGGCGATGATGACGATGCAGAAGCTGGATACCGCCGCGATGCAGGCGGCCTTTGACGGAGAGACGGCATGAGCCACGCGGCGCATGTATTGTCGGTAAGCTGCCATATCGCCGCGCCGCGTGCGATTTGCTGGAAGGTATGGACCGACCTGAAGGACGAATGGTTCTGCCCCAAGCCCTGGCGCGCCGAGGTGATCGAGGAAGATTTGCGCCCCGGCGGGCGCAGCGCGGTGCAGATGTTCGGTCCCGATGGCGAGGAGACGGGGCCGATGGAGGGCGTGTTTCTGGAGGTGGTCGCGAACGAACGGGTGGTGACGACCGACGCCTATGCCATGGGATGGGTGCCGCAGACGCCGTTCATCACGGCGGTTTGGGACTTTGCAGACGAGGATGTGGACGGCGATGGCGGCACGCGCTTCACAGCGACCGCGCGCCATTGGGACGCCGAGGCGAAGGCGCGGCATGAAGCGATGGGCTTTCATCCCGGCTGGGACCAGATGATGGCGCAGTTTCAGGCGCTATGCGAGACGTCGGCGGCGAGCGCTTAGCGTCGCTTTGGCGGATCAGGAAATGCGGTCGAGAACGGGACGGGGCTGGGGCCGGTCTGGGGGGGGGGGCGACAGCCCACCCCGCTGCGACCAACGCGCTGCGCGCGTAAGTCTCGCTGCCCCTGCCGGTTACGGGAGGGGCTTAGCCATTCTGACCGCCCAAAAGCAAAGGGCGCCCGGTTACCCGGACGCCCTTCCTTCGTGACGATATGTGGCTTTACGCCTTGTAGACTTTGTCCACTGCGGCGCGGAACTTGGCCATGTCGTCGGCGGAACCGACCGTCACGCGCGAGACGTTGGGCCAGATGGGCCAGCTGCGGCCGATCTGCACCCGTTCAGGGGACGCGATCAGCGCAGCCTGCATCTCCTTGGCGGGCTTCTTCCAATCGACCATGAACATGTTCGCCTGGCTGCCGGGATGGACTTCAATGCCCTTCTTGGTCAGCCATGCGATGGTTTCGTCTCGGTTGCCGATCATTTCGGCGCGGCGCGCCTTGATGAGGGCGGCTTCCTTATAGACCGCATTGCCGCAATGCATGGCGGTGATCGCCAAGCCGCCGGCCGACGGGCCGAACAGCGAGATGCGCTTTTGCACTTCGGGATCGGCGAATGTGAGGCCCAGGCGCACGCCGGCCATACCGAACAGCTTCGAGAAGGTCCGCATGACAATGATGTCCTTGCGGGTGCCGATGAGCGTAGCGGCGCTGGGGGCTTCGGAGAAGTGGATATAGGCTTCGTCCACCAGCAGCATGGCGTCGGCGGGCTTGTTGTCGAGAAGCCATTTGATGTCGGCCAGCGGGGTGATGGTGCCGGTCGGGTTGTTGGGCGTGCAGATATAATAGAGGCCAGCGTTCGGGTTGGCGGCCAGCATCGCCTTGACGTCATGACCCTTGCCGATCGCCTGGGGTGCCTTGGCAATGGGGGCCTTCATGTAGTCGGCGGTGCGCCACGCGGATTCGAAAGTCGGGTCGGCGGTCACCAGGCCCTTGGTCGGCGAGCAGTAGGCCGCGACGATGCTGACCAGCGGGCCGCCTGAACCGGGCCAGGGCATGACCTGCGTTTCAGGGATGCCTTCGACCCCGGCGACGGTCTTAATGAGGTCGCCCTTATAATTGTCGGGGTCGTACCAGTTGCCGAACGAGGCGGCTTCGGCGGCGGCGGCGACGCCCGAGGGGAAGGGGCCGGTCCAGCATTCGTTGGAACCGATGCGCACCGCGCCCTTCACGCCGCGTGCGGCCTGCTGCTGCGCCATGGCGCTTCCGCCCAGCAGCGAGCTGGCGGCGACGCCGGCACCGAGCAGCGCGGTGATTTCGCCCAGTTGGCGGCGCGAATAGCCGCGCTCGATCATGTCGTCTTTGGCGTCTTTGGTCAGCATCATGGTCATGTCGTCCGTCCCCGTCCGATTTCGGTTTCAAATCTCAATGGGGAAAACGAAAGGGCGGCGCATTTCCACAATGCGCCGCCCTGTATTTTCGCAATTTTATGCGTTTGCTACGGTGCCATGGTCGGTTCTGGGCTTACGCCTTCCAGACCGTGTCGACTGCGGCGTTGAACGCTTCCATTTCCGCCATCGAGCCGACCGACACGCGCGAGACGTTGGGCCAGATTGGCCAGCTGCGGCCGATCTGCACATTGGCGGCGAGCAGGGCGGCCTGCATGTCCTTGGCGGGCTTGCCCCAGTCGATCATGAACATGTTCGCCTGGCTGCCGGGGATGACCTTGATCCCCTTGGCCTTCAGGTGGCTGACCGACTTTGCGCGCGCGGCGTTCATTTCGGCGCGGCGGGCCTTGATGAGGGCCGATTCGGTAACGGAGGCGGTGCCGCAGGCGACGGCGGTCATCGGCAACATGCCGGTCACCTGGCCGCCGTCATAGCGCATCATCTTTTCCATGAGCGTGGGCGCGGCGAAGGTGAGGCCGAGGCGCATGCCGGCCATGCCGAACAGTTTCGAGAAGGTGCGCAGGATCAGCACGTCGTCGCGGGTGGCGGCGAGCTTGGCGGCGTTGGGGCCATCGACCCAGTGGATATAGGCTTCGTCCACCACCAGGATCGAATCCTTGGGCTTGTTATTGGCCAGCCATTCGATGTCGGCGATCGGCGTGACGGTGCCGGTCGGGTTGTTGGGCGAGCAGATATAGTAAATGCCCGCATTGGGGTCCGCCGCCAGCATCGCCTTTACGTCATGCGCGTAATCCTTGGTCAGCGGCACCTTCGTCACCTTCGCGCCCAGCCAGTCGCCGGTGCGCCAGATGGCTTCATAGGTTGGGTCGGCGGTGACGATGCCGCGCGTGGGCGAGGCATAGGCGACGGCGACGCGGCTCAGCGGATCGGACGATCCGGGCCAGGCGACGACGCGCTCGGCCGGGATGCCCTCGACCGAGGCGACGGCATCGAACAATTTCTGATGTTCATTGTCCGGTTCGTAGCGATTGCCTTCCTGCACCAGCTTGAAGGCGGCCTCTGCGGCGACAGGGAAGGGGCCGGTCCAACATTCGTTGGCGCCGATGCGCACCGCGCCTGCCACGGGCTTTGCCGCCTGCTGCGCGCCCACGCCGGTCACCCGGATGGCGGCGGCGCCTGCGCCAAGCAGGGCGGCGACCTTCGCCAGTTGGCGGCGCGAATAGCCGCGATCGATCAGATCCTGTTCCATTGCCGGTTGAAATTGCGTCGCCATGATCCCTGTTCTCCCTGCAAGCCCATAGAAAGGCTTTTCACTTGCTGGACGATTGTACAGAATGTTTCCGCCATGCAAATATGCCCCGTCGAACATTATTGCCGGCACAGCGAACGGAAACGCCTTGGAAAGCCGGGCGTCTATCTGATAGCGCAATATTATGCCCAGCACCCCCGCCGCCGCCGCCCGTCAAATCCTCATCCGCTTGCAGGAGGTGATGGCCGCACGCAACAGCGCGCAGGCCAAGCTGAACAAGGTGGTGGAGATTATCGGCGAGTCGCTGTCGAGCGAGGTCTGCTCCATCTATCTGGTGCGCGAAGGCGTGCTGGAGCTGTTTGCCACCCGCGGGCTGAAACAGGAGGCGGTCCATGTGACGCGGATGGCGATGGGCGAAGGGCTGGTCGGCCTGATCGCCACCAATGTCGAGACGCTGAACCTGGACGAAGCGGCATCGCACCCCGATTTTTCCTATCGCCCCGAAACCGGCGAGGAATTGTTCCACAGCTTTGCCGGGGTGCCGATCGTGCGGCGCGAGCGGGCGTTGGGAGTTTTGTGCGTCCAACATGCCGATCCGCGCAAATATGAGGAAGTGGAGATAGAAGCGCTCCAGACCGTCGCCATGGTGATGTCGGAGTTGATCGCGAATGCGGAGCTGGCCGACGATGGGCCGACCGACCAGCGGGTGACGGATACCGGCACCACGATGTTGCACGGGTTGCAGTTGGTGATGGGCATGGCGCGGGGGCATGTCGTGTTCCACCAGCCGCGCGTCCATATCGAACATACGGTGGCGGAGGATACGGAGGCCGAGCGGCAGCGGGTCGTGTCCGCCTTCACCAAGATGCGCGAACAGATCGACCGGATGACCGGCGCTGCGGAGTTCGGCATGGAGGGCGAGCATCAGGAGGTGCTCGAAACCTACAAGATGTTCGCCTATGACGAGGGGTGGACGCGCCGGATCAACGAGGCGATCGACAGCGGCCTGACGGCAGAAGCGGCGATCGAGCGGGTGCAGCAGCATACCCGGATGCGGATGCGCAAGATCGACGATCCATTGCTGTCCGACCGGATGCACGATCTGGAGGATCTGGCGAACCGGTTGCTGCGCATCGTGTCGGGGCAATTGGGCACGGCGGCGCAGATGGGGTTGCGGCAGGACGCGATATTGATCGCGCGCAACCTGGGGCCGGCCGAATTGCTGGAATATGACCGGCGGCGGTTGAAGGGCGTGATTCTGGAGGAAGGGTCGCTGACCGCCCATGTCACCATCGTCGCACGCGCCATGGGCGTGCCGGTGCTGGGCCGCGTGCGCGACATCCGCCATCTGGTGAATGAGGGCGACCTGGTGCTGATGGACGTCGGCACCAATTCGGTGCTGATCCGGCCGACCGCCGACATGGAGGAAGCGTTCGAGACGCGGTTGCACGTGACGCAGAAGCGTCGCGCGGAATTTGTCGCCATGCGCGACCTGCCGTCCGTCACGGCGGACGGGCAGCGGGTGGAATTGATGGTCAATGCAGGCCTGCGCGAAGATGCGCAGGCGCTGGACCTGGTGGGTGCGGACGGTATCGGCCTGTTCCGCACGGAGTTTCAGTTCCTGGTGTCGGCCACGCTGCCGCAACGCGAGAAGCAGCAGCGGCTTTACAAGGATGTGCTGGATGCCGCGGGCGACCGGCCCGTCATCTTCCGCACCGTCGATATCGGCGGCGACAAGGCGCTGCCCTATATGCAGCGCGACGATGACGAGCATGAGGATAATCCGGCGATGGGCTGGCGCGCGCTGCGCCTGGCGCTGGATCGCGACGCCTTGATGAAGGTGCAGGCGCGCGCCTTGCTGGAGGCGAGCGCGGGCAAGATATTGCATGTCATGTTCCCGATGGTGTCGGAGCCGTGGGAATATGAAGAGGCGCGCGCGCTGGTCGAGCATCAGCGCGAATGGCTGCATGCGCAAAAGAAGAAATTGCCGATCGCGGTGCGCTATGGCGCGATGCTGGAGGTGCCGGCGCTGGCCGAAGTGCTGGACATATTGCTGCCCAAGCTGGATTTCCTGTCGATCGGCACCAACGACCTGACCCAGTTCCTGTTCGCCGCCGACCGCGCCCATCCCAAATTGGCCGAACGCTACGATTGGCTGAGTATCGCGATCCTGCGCTTTCTGGATCGGGTGGTGCGGACCTGCCACGATTATAAGGTGCCCGTCGGCGTGTGCGGCGAAATGGGCGGGCGCACGCTGGAGGCGATGGCGCTGATTGGCCTGGGCGTGCGGCGGCTGTCGATCACCCCGGCGTCGGTCGGCCCGGTCAAGGCGATGATCCGCGCGATCGACGCCGAAGAGTTGCGGACGGTCATGCGCGGGCTGCTGGATGGCGGGGTTATCGACATTCGCGGGCGGCTGACGCAATGGGCGGTCGAACGGAACATCGAACTGAGCTGAAATGGGCGGACGCGGCGTTGACAACGCCCGTCCCGCAATGAGACAAGGCCGGCCATCACAGGTCGCGGAGCAGCATGGCAGACGAACCAGAACTCGAAACCGGCGCACACAGCGCGCCGGAAGCGCATCCTTCAACCCCCGGCGCCAAGCTGCGCGCCGCGCGGGAGGCGCGGGGCCTTTCGATACAGGATGTCGCCACCCGCACGCGCATCGCGGTGCGGCAGCTGGAAGCGGTCGAGCGCGACGATTATGCGGCCCTGCCGGGCATCCCCTACGCCGTCGGCTTCGCCCGCGCCTATGCCCGCGCGGTCGACCTGGACGAGGTGGAGATCGCCGCGCAGGTGCGCCATGGCGTGCATAACAGCGACATGGGCGCACGGTATGAGGCGTTCGAGCCGGTCGATCCGGCGCGGGTGCCGTCGCGCACGCTGGCCTGGACCGCGGCGTTGATCGTTATCGTGTTGATCGCCGGCTTTACCATCTGGCGCACCCAGTTGCTGACCCCGCCGACTGGCGAGGAAATCGCCCAGGATCAGGCCGCGCCTGCCGTCGCCCGTCCCGCCGGTGGCGCACCAGTCACGCCCGCCGCGCAGCCGGTGGTGTTCACCGCGATCGACGATGTCTGGCTGCGGATCGTCGACGAGGCCGGCGAACGGTTGAAGGACGGCATTTTGAAGAAGGGCGAAAGCTTCACCCTGCCGGTCGGCGCCAAGGGGCCGACCATATTGACCGGGCGTCCCCAGGCGCTGAACGTGACGGTCGGCGGCAAGCCGATACCGGCGCTGGGCGCGGCCGATCGCACCATCGCCGACGTGCCGGTCAGCGCCGAAGCGCTGCTGGCGCGGGGCGCTGCTACGGCCCCGGGGGCGACCCCCGCGCCTGCATCGCGTCCGGCGGCTTCGTCGCCACGCGCCGCGCCCCGGCGGAGCGCCCCGGCCGCCAGCGAGACAAGCGGCCCGGCCGCGACGCCTGCGTCAGCGCCGGTTGCGCCTTTGGGCGATGGCGCCGCGGTGCCGCAACCCTGACGCGCGCCGCCGGGACGACAGGCATCGGGACGACAAGGCGACGTCGCGCTTTACCGCGCGAAATAACGCCTTATGGTTAAGCCAGGAATATCAGTCGGGGATCATCATGCGTAACGCCTTCCTTGCGACAACGGCCTTCCTGCTGGCCGTCGTCCTGCCTGTCATGGCTCTGCCCGCCGCCGCGCAGAATGCGCCGGTCGAGGTGCGGGTCGACCGGCTGGAAAAGGAAATGCGCGCGGTGCAGCGCAAGGTGTTTCCGGCCGGCACGCCGATCGAGGCGGAGATCAGCCGTCCCGCCACGCCGACGGTGACGCCGGGCAGTCCGTCCGGCACGCCGATATCTGACCTGACGGCGCGGGTGGGCGCGCTGGAATCGCAGTTGGCGTCGATCACCGGACAGGTGGAGGAGAATAGCTACAAGCTGCGCCAGCTGGAGGAAGCGTTCAACAAATATAAGGCGGAGAATGACGCGCGCATGACGCCCGTCGCCGAAGCGCCGCCCGTGTCCGCGCCCGTAGCGGTCGCGCCTGCGCCGGTCACGCCGCGATCCGCCGCCCCCAAGCCTGCCCCGGCCGCCACGCCCAAGCCGGCACCGGTGGCTGCGCCGCCGGTCGCGAGCGAAGCGCGCAAGGCCGCCGTCGCGGCGGTCGAGCGGCCCGACACCGGCGACGCCGCAAGCGACGCCTATAATTATGGCTATCGCCTCTGGGAGGCCAAATTCTACCCCGAGGCGCAGGGCCAGTTGAAGACGACGGTCGAGAAATATGGTGCCAGCCCGGTCGCCAGCAAGGCGCAAAACCTGCTGGGCCGCGCCTATCTGGACGATGGCAAGCCGGCGCTGGCATCGGTCGCCTTCTATGAAAATTACCAGAAGCGCCCGCGCGGCGACCGCGCGCCCGACAGCCTGGCCTATCTGGGCGACGCGCTGATCCAGCTCAAAAAGCCAGCCGATGCGTGCAAGGTTTATCAAGAGCTGGAGCAGGTCTATGGCGAGAGCCTCTCCTCCACCCTGCGCGGCATGATGACCGCGGGTCGCGCCAAGGCGAAGTGCAGCTGACCAGCGACGCGAGCGCGCTGGTCGCGCGGCTGGACGCGGCGACGCGGGCGCTGGTCGGGGACGTGTCCGTGGCGCGGTTCGGCGTCGCAGTGTCGGGCGGGCCGGACAGCATGGCGTTGCTGTCGCTCGCCGCGCGCGCCTTTCCAGGGCGGGTGGCGGCGGTGACGGTCGATCATCAGTTGCGTGCGCAATCGGCGGAGGAAGCGGCCATGGTGGCGCGCTGGTGCGCCGATCAGGGCATCGCCCATGCGACGCTGATCCCCGACCGGCCGGTGGCGGGCAATATCCAGGCCTGGGCGCGGGCGCTGCGCTATCGGTTGATCGAGGGGTGGCGGGCGGCGCAGGGGATCGACTGGATCATGACCGCCCACCATGCCGACGACCAACTGGAAACCATGGTGATGCGGCTGAACCGTGGATCGGGCGTCGGCGGGCTGGCCGGGGTGCGGGCGCGATCGGAGGCGGGCGCGGGCCGGGTGATCCGCCCGCTGCTGAACGTGCGCAAGGCGGCGCTGGAGGCGCTGGCAGCCGCCGAGGGACTGCCCCATGTCCATGATCCGTCCAATGCCGATCCGCGCTTTGACCGGGCGGCGCTGCGCGCGGCGTTGGCGCACGCGCCCTGGCTGGACGTCGAGGCGGCGGCGCGCAGCGCGGCGGCGCTGGCCGAGGCGGACGGGGCGATCGAGTGGAGCGTGACGGCGCTCGCCGCGGCGCATGTCAGGCCTGATGGATTGGGGTGGCGGCTGGAGCGGACCGACCTGCCGCGCGAATATCTGCGGCGGTTGCTGCTGCTTATGCTGGCGCGGGTCGCCGCGCCGCCGCCACGCGGCGACAGCCTGGATCGGGCGATCGCCGCCGCCATGGCGGGTGGGCAGGCCAGTCTGGGCGACTGGCTGTTGAAGGGCGGGGCGGTCTGGACGCTGCATCCCGCGCCGCCGCGCCGGACGCCGTAGAGATCGTTACGGAAAGGTTCCACGGATTGTCGCGATACCCTCACGCTTTGCCGATTTGATGCAGCGCAATGGCCTTTCCTTAAAGCCCGTCATGGCTATCCTGCGACCTTTCTAGCGGGGGATCCGGTGCATGGTGGAGTTTGCGGCACTGACCTATGGCCTGTTGGCCAGTGTCATTCTTTCGGCGGCGCAGCGTAACCGCAAGCGGGGACACCCGCATCCGCCGCTGTTACTCTATGTCGGCTATCTGCTGTGCGGTCTGTCGGGCGGTGTGGCGCTGGCGCTGGCCTATGTCGCGTGGACGTTAGTTGGCGGCGTCTGAGCGATCGCGAGCGGCGCGTTAAATAGCGATCAGGACGGGGCGGCGTGCGCTTGCGCTTTTGTCGGCGCGCCCTATCTTGACCGGTGAAAGCGAGTGATGATGAACGACGAAAAAGACCCGCAGGGCAACCCCTGGATCAAGAGCGCCATGATTTGGGCGGGCGTGATCGTCGCCCTGCTGATGTTCGTGTCGCTGTTCGACAGCCGGACCGCGTCCAGCGCGGGGACGGGCATCGCCTATTCCGAATTCCGGTCCAAGGTGCAGGAAGGCCAGGTCAAGGATGTCGCGATTGCGCCGGACAAGATCAGCGGCACCCTGTCCAGCGGTCAGAAGTTCACCACCGTTCCGGTCAACGATCCGGGCCTGACCGGCCTGCTCGACGACTATAATGTCAAATATTCGGGCCAGGCGCAGGACCAGCCCAGCTTCTGGCAGATCCTCATCTATCAGTCGTTGCCCTTCCTGCTGATCCTGGGCATCGCCTTCTTCGTGCTGCGCCAGATGCAGAAGGGCGGCGGCGCGGGCGGCGCGATGGGTTTCGGCAAGTCCAAGGCCAAGCTGCTGACCGAAAAGCATGGCAAGGTGACGTTCGATGACGTCGCCGGCATCGACGAAGCGCGCGAGGAATTGCAGGAAATCGTCGAGTTCCTGAAAGACCCCACCAAATTTTCGCGCCTGGGCGGCAAGATTCCCAAAGGCGCGCTGCTGGTCGGATCGCCCGGCACCGGCAAGACGCTGCTGGCCCGCGCGATTGCGGGCGAAGCGGGCGTGCCATTCTTCACTATCTCCGGCTCCGACTTTGTCGAAATGTTCGTGGGCGTCGGCGCCAGCCGCGTGCGCGACATGTTCGAACAGGCCAAGAAGAACGCGCCCTGCATCGTCTTCATCGATGAAATCGATGCGGTCGGCCGTCATCGTGGCGCGGGCCTGGGCAATGGCAATGATGAGCGCGAGCAGACGCTGAATCAGTTGCTGGTCGAGATGGACGGTTTCGAAGCCAACGAAGGCATCATCATCGTCGCGGCGACCAACCGCCCCGACGTGCTGGACCCCGCCTTGCTGCGGCCGGGCCGCTTCGACCGTCAGGTCGTGGTGCCCCGTCCCGACATTGACGGCCGCGAGAAGATCCTGGCCGTCCATATGAAGAAGGTGCCGTTGGCCCCCGACGTCAATCCGCGCACGATCGCACGCGGCACGCCGGGCTTTTCCGGCGCGGACCTGGCCAATCTTGTCAACGAAGCGGCGCTGACGGCGGCGCGGCGTGGCAAGCGGTTGGTCGCCATGGACGAGTTCGAGACGGCCAAGGACCGGGTGATGATGGGCGCGGAACGTCGCTCCATGGTCATGACCGACGATGAAAAGAAGATGACCGCCTATCATGAGGCCGGCCATGCCATCGTGTCGGTCCATGAACCGGCGTCCGATCCGATCCACAAGGCGACGATCATCCCGCGCGGCCGTGCGCTGGGCATGGTGATGCGCTTGCCCGAACGCGACAGCTATTCCTATCATCGCGACAAGATGCACGCGAACATGGCCGTCGCCCTGGGTGGTCGCGTGGCCGAGGAAATCATCTTTGGCTACGACAAGGTGTCGAGCGGCGCATCGAGCGACATCCAATATGCGACCAAGCTGGCGCGCGACATGGTCACGCAATGGGGCATGTCCGACAAGCTGGGGCCGCTGCAATATGAAGAGCAGCAAGGCGAGACGTTCCTGGGCTATTCGCAGAGCCAGCGCGTCCATATGTCCGACGAGACGGCCAAGCTGATCGACGCGGAAATTCGTGGACTGGTGGAGCAGGGCTATAAGCGCGCGCAGGAGTTGCTGACCGGCCATGAGGATCAGTTGCACCTGCTGGCGAACGCCATGCTGGAATATGAGACGCTGAGCGGCGAGGAAATCCGGGCGTTGTTGGAGAAGGGCGAGATCACCCGCGACGACGGCACGACGATCAAGCCGTCGGTGATGCCGGCGGCGGGGTCCTCGATCCCGCGCATCCGCAAGCGCAAGGGACCGTTCGGCGAGGCGAGTCCTGCGGGGGCTTGAGGGCTGCGATTAGGTTAGGGAAAGGGGGTGTGGCTGAGGCTGCGCCCCTTTTTCGTTGGGTGGTTTGGTGTCCGCCACCGACCACCTTTGGCCATGAGAACGCAGACGTGCGGTGCCACATCGCGAGACAGTGGATTCGTTGCGCCATTCATATAGGTATCGGAACAGCGCAAACTATGGCGTGACGGAACTCTGCGAGATCTCAATGCTGTATCTGACACGCGTCGTTGACACCTTCCCATCTGTCGTCATTCCGAATGCGAAGGATAGGCTCCCGATCGAAGTTTCGCTGATCGCGCAATTGGGCCACGGCGCGGGAAGCCATCTTTTCCACAGTATCGCCGCCCGGCAAAAGGCGCATACTCAATATATCGATGCGCTTGAAGAGCCTTCAGCGAAGCTTGGGGGAACCAACTTCGAGTTGGGCGATACCACAGCCCTCTATTCATTCGTTGTCGGCCCTCAAGGGCATCCGTTTCATCGCCATGCCGGACATCGGATTTTCACCGCCGTTTCGGGCAGCGGCGGCGCTCAACTCCGCTTTTCGACGGCTACTGCGGAAGATATGAAAATCAATCCCCGCAAATTCCTGGAGGCGCTGCATTTTATAAACATCCCGCCGGACTGCTTGTTTACCGTGCGATTTGGTGGCGAAACCTGGCACCAGTTCTGGCCATTATCCAAAAATTCCCTGCACCCTGTTTTCTTCGCGCTGTCATCCCATACGGACGAACTTGGCGGCAATCTTACAGATGACCTCAAGGCCCGGATCAAAGCCAATATGGCCGATATTCCGGCACTGACCGAGGTTTTGCCGGAAGATATCTCTCAACTAATCCAGTCCGGGAATTTTCTGCAAGAAGTTGTTCCTACGACAACATTGTCTTTGGACGCGCCAGCAGGCACGATCCATCGGAAGGTATGTGACACCTTCCGGGGCAGCATGGGAATTTTCAGGAGTTTTTGGAGCAGCCGCCACCGGCCGGGCGGCTATGTTTCAGAAACGGAAATCACAAAGACGGTGATCGAATTGCAAGCCGTTCCAGAGGATTCGCTTCTGATGCGGCATCTGGGCGCCGCTAAAACCCATCATCAGGACACTTTTATGATCTCGCTCAGCGGGATGGATTTCGGCGATCTAAAAGCTGCGCAGATTCTTGAACTACTACTCGAAGGTTTTCTTAATAATGCCCCGCGTGGCGTCTCTCATCTCATGACGATCAGAAATATTCTCGTCAAGCCTTTAGGATTGAGAACATCGCCCTTGGGATGTCCCGTGTCTTCGCTCTTGTCCGATGAAAGAACTAATATGTTCGTAAACCAATATCCCGTCCTGGATCAGTCAGTCGAAGAGGATGGCTTGCGTGCTGCCGTAGTCCTCGGTGCACGCGACAGACATCTGGTTTTTAGGTCATGTGTTAGCGTCGAGAAAGTGGCGTCAGACCGGGTAAATCTCACACTCGGCACTGGGGTAAGGTGCAAGAACCTATTTGGACATTTTTATATGTCGGCCATCTCGCTCGTTCATCGGAAATATATATCGCCCACTATGCTGCGTAGGGCGGCGGATTACTTAGTTTCGAGGGTAAATTGAAGATGCTCTACATCGTTAGCAATGATCGGTAGCCGACTGTCACGTCCGCTTCCTACCCATAGCTGCCCCTTGGCGATGCTCATCACACCGCTTCATCGTCCCTTAATAAAATCCCCCAAGGGGTCTGGCCGTCCGCGCCCATAGTGGTTACATGGGCCGCCACAAATCCCCCGGAAGCGCTGTCTTTTTCGGCATCGGTTCCGCAGCAGAAAGTGGCTTTTTCCATGGATATCCGCCTCGGCCTCACCTTCGACGACGTGCTGTTGCAGCCCGGCGAATCCGATGTGCTGCCCAGCCAGGCGGACACGTCCACCTTCGTCACGCGCGAGATCAAGCTGAACATCCCGATCCTGTCGTCCGCCATGGACACGGTGACCGAGGCCGACATGGCGATCGTGATGGCGCAGTTGGGCGGCATCGGCGTGCTGCACCGGAACATGACCGTCGAGGAGCAGGCCGATGCGGTGCGCGCGGTCAAGCGGTTCGAGAGCGGCATGGTGGTCAACCCGATCACCATCCTGCCCACAGCGACGCTGGCCGACGCGCAGATGCTGATGCAGAAGCACAGGATCAGCGGTATCCCGGTCGTGGAGGCGAACGGCAAGCTGGTCGGCATCCTGACCCATCGGGATACGCGCTTTGCTGAGAACCCCAAGCAGCCGGTTAGCGAGCTGATGACCAAGGATAATCTGGCCACGGTCAAGGTCGGCGTGGGGCAGGAAGAGGCGCAGCGCCTGCTGCATCAGCGCCGGATCGAAAAGCTGCTGGTGGTCGATGAGGGCTATCATTGCGTGGGCCTGATCACGGTCAAGGATATCGAAAAGGCGGTCACCTATCCGCAGGCGACCAAGGATGGCACCGGCCGTCTGCGCGTCGCGGCGGCTACGACGGTCGGCGAAAAGGGGCTGGAGCGCAGCCGCGCGCTGATCGACGCGGAGTGCGACCTGATTGTCATCGATACGGCGCATGGGCATAGCAAGCAGGTTTCGGCTGCCGTCGAGGCGGTGAAGAAGCTGTCCAACCATGTGCAGGTGGTCGCGGGCAATGTCGCCACCGCCGAAGCGACCAAGGCACTGATCGGCGCGGGCGCGGATTGCGTGAAGGTGGGCATCGGGCCGGGCTCCATCTGCACCACGCGCGTCGTGGCCGGCGTGGGCGTGCCGCAGTTGACCGCGGTCATGGACTCCGCAGAGGAAGCGGCCAAGCAGGGCGTGCCGGTGATCGCCGATGGCGGGCTGCGCACGTCGGGCGACCTGGCCAAGGCGCTGGCGGCGGGCGCGGGTTGCGTCATGGTGGGTTCGCTGCTGGCCGGCACCGCCGAAGCGCCGGGCGAGACGTTCCTGTACCAGGGCCGCGCCTATAAGAGCTATCGCGGCATGGGCAGCGTCGGCGCGATGGCGCGCGGGTCCGCGGACCGCTATTTCCAGGCCGATATCAAGGACCAGATGAAGCTGGTGCCCGAAGGCATCGAGGGCCAGGTGCCGTTCAAGGGGCCGGCCAAGGATGTGATCCATCAGCTGGTCGGCGGCGTGAAGGCGGCGATGGGCTATACCGGCAGCGCTACGATCAAGGATTTGCAAGAGCGCGCGCGTTTCGTGCAGATCACCAATGCAGGGCTTTCGGAAAGCCATGTCCATGATGTGACGATCACGCGGGAAGCACCCAATTATCCGACGCGGTAAGCCTTTTCTTAATTCCCCTCTCTTTTAAGGGAGGGGTTAGGGTGGGTGCGCCGCGCAGTGGTGCTTCTGCCTGATCGGCGGGGCGCTAGGCTCGCTTCGCTCGCCACCCACCCCCGACCCCTCCCTGGAAGGGAGGGGGGGAAGGATTAGATGACCCCCTCCGCTCGTATCCAGGCCGCGATCGATCTGCTGGACGCCATCATCGCGTCGGCGCGCGATGGCGGGCCGGCGGCCGATACTCTGATCGCGCGCTATTTCAAGGAACGGCGCTATGCGGGTTCGCGGGATCGGCGGGCGGTGCGCGACCATGTCTATGACGCGATCCGCCGCGCGGCGGAGCGGCCGGAAACCGGGCGTGCCGCGATGATCGGCGTGGCGCTGGAGCGGCCGGAGGTCGCTGCGCTGTTCGATGGATCGACTCATGCGCCGTTGCCGATCGAGCCGGGCGAGACGGGGGCTGAGGCTGGCGCGGTGCCGGGCTGGCTGCAACCGTTGCTGGCAGCACCCGTAGAGCAGGATGCGCTGCTGGGCCGCGCGCCGGTGGATCTGCGTGTGAACCGGTTGAAGGCGACGCCCGCAGCGGTCGCGCCCTTGCTGCCCGACGCGGTGCCGATCGCTGGCCTGCCGGACGGCTTGCGCCTGCCCGAAGGCTTTCCGGTCGAACAGCAGGCGGCGTGGAAGGAGGGGCTGGTCGAGGTGCAGGACGCCGGCAGCCAGTGGATCGCGGCGGCCTGCGCCGTGCAGCCGGGCATGACGGTTGTGGACCTGTGCGCCGGGGCGGGCGGCAAGACGCTGGCGCTGGCGGGCGCGATGGCCGGTCGGGGGACGCTGATCGCGGCCGACACGATCCGGTCCCGACTGGCGCGGCTGGAACCGCGCGCGGCGCGGGCGGGGGCGACCTTTATCGAGACGCTGCTGCTGGACCAGAGCCATGAGGGGCGCGGACTGGAGAGCCTGAACGGACAGGTGAACGTGGTGCTGGTCGATGCGCCCTGTTCGGGCACCGGCACCTGGCGGCGCAACCCGGAGGCGCGCTGGCGGCTGACGCCCGCGCGGCTTGACCGGCTGGTCGCGGAACAGGCCCGCATCCTCGATTTCGCGGCGCCCTTGCTGGCACCGGGCGGGGCGCTGGTCTATGCCACCTGCGCGCTGACCGAGCGCGAAGGGCGCGGCCAGATCGACGCCTTTCTGGCGCGGCACGCCGGATGGACGGCCGAACCGATCGAGATTCCCGTTGGCCGGGCGCATGGCGCGGGGCTGCTGCTGACGCCGGGGCATGATGGCAGCGATGGCTTCTTCTTTGCGCGGTTGCGCCGGGGGGCGTGAAACAGGCCATGGACAAGCGCCCGCAAAATCGCGACAGTTGGGGCGTGGGCTATGGGCCGAAATCAGCGCCTGAAACATGGCTGGAGACTATCATGCGTTTTACCCCCGCCTCGATCGCGCTCGCCATCGTCCTGACCACCGTGTCGAGCGTGGGCCTGAGCCAGAAGCCGGACAGCCAGATCAGCCCCCAGTCGGTCGAATGGCAGAAGGCGGGCGAGGCCGCACACAAGGCCGGCAATCTGGAAGGCGCGAACGATGCGCTGGAAAGCGCGCTGGCGATCGATCCGCGTAACCGCGCGGCCTTTGTCGCACTGGCCGAGGTTGCGCGCGCGCAGGGGCTTCAGGGCAAGGCGATCCGCCTCTACAAGGAAGCGCTGCTGCTCGACCCCACAGACGTCGCCGCGCTGGCCGGACAGGGCGAGGCGATGGTCGAAAAGGGCGCACTTGCCCGCGCCAAAGAGGTGCTCGCGCAGGCGCAGGCCTTGTGCAAGGGTGACTGCGCCCCGGTCGGCAAGCTGGCCGCGGCGATCCAGAAGGGGCCGCCCGCCGTCGCGATGACGAGCAAGGATGCGGTGACCGTGCCGAAGGCCGCGCCCACCGAAACCCCCTGAATATGATCGGCGTGCGCCGCACGCTTTGACTTCGTTGGCATCGCACGGCAAGGCCGGTGGGGCGGGCGCATGAGGCGCGCCGCTGAACCGCGGACGGGCCATGCACTTCACAGATTTCGACGTCGACCTGTTCCTGCGCGACTATTGGCAGAAAAAGCCGCTGCTGATCCGCAACCCGTGGGCGGCGTGGATCAATCCGCTGGAACCGGACGAACTGGCGGGCCTGGCCTGCGAGGATGGTGTGGAATCGCGGCTGGTCGGCCAGGGCGACGGGCGCTGGATGGTCGAACATGGGCCGCTGCCCGAAGACCGGTTCGGGGCGATGGGCCGCAGCCCCTGGACGCTGCTGGTGCAGGCCGTGGACATGCATGCGCCGGAAGTCGCCGCGCTGGTCGCGCCGTTCCGCTTCATCCCCAACTGGCGGATCGACGATGTGATGGTCAGTTACGCCACCGATGGCGGCGGCGTCGGCGCGCATTACGACCAGTATGACGTGTTCCTGGTTCAGGGGCTGGGCCGGCGGCGCTGGCAGGTTGGCGGGCGGTGCGACGCCGATACGCCATTGATGCTGCATGAGGATCTGCGCCTGCTCGCCGATTTCCAGCCCGAAGCCGAATGGGTGCTGGAGCCTGGCGACATCCTCTATGTGCCGCCGGGCGTGGCGCATAATGGCGTGGCCGTGGGCGATGATTGCATGACCTATTCGGTCGGTTTCCGCGCGCCGTCGCGCAGCGAACTGGTCGAGCAATTTTGCGCCCATATCGTCGGCGGAATGGAGGATGACGACCGTTATGCCGACCCGGACCTCACGATACAGGACAATCCGGGCGAGATCGGCGCGGCGGCGCTGACCCGTTTGCAGGCGATGGTCGGTGACGCGCTGAACGATCGCACGGCCTTCGCGCGCTGGTTCGGGGCCTATACCAGCGAGCGCAAATATCCCGAACTGGACTTCCGGCCCGACGAGCCGATCGCGGTCGAGGATGTGCAGGCATTGGTGGAGCAGCGCGTCGTCCTGTACCGCAATCCTGCGAGCCGCTTCGCCTTCGTGGCGGCGGGGGAGGGCGCGGTGACGCTGTTCGTCGATGGCGAGAGCTATGATTGCAGCGGCGATGTGGCGGTGCTGGCGAAGCAGATTTGTGCGGCGGAAAGCATCGTGATCGATCCGGCATTGGCTGGCACTGACGCGGCAATGGCGTTGGTGGCGACGCTCTACAATGAGGGCAGCGTCAGCTTCCTGTCCGAGGACTGAGCGATCCGAACGCGGCTGAGCATCTGTGCGCGCAAGCGGCGGTTCGGGTCGCAGGACGCGGCCCTGGCGGCGGCACTGGCAGGCAGCGTGCCGCTGCGCTTCTATCGCTGCGACCGGTGTGGCCAATATCACCTGACCAGCCGGACCAAGGGCAAGCGGGTGTTGCCAGCCCCCGGTATGGACGATCAGCCGACCTGAACCTCACGCCATTCGCCCGGCTGCAACCCGTCTAGCGTCCAGTCGCCGATGCGCCAACGGACGAGGCGCAAGGTGGGGTGTCCGACCGCGGCGGTCATGCGGCGCACCTGCCGGTTGCGGCCTTCGCGGATGGTGAGGCTGATCCAGCTGTCGGGGATCGCCTTGCGCACCCGGATCGGTGGATTGCGGGGCCAGAGGTCTGGCGCGTCGATCCGTTCGACATCGGCCGGGCCGGTAAGGCCGTCCTTCAAATCCACGCCGCGGCGGAGCGTGGCGATCGCGGCGTCGGTAACGTCGCCTTCGACCTGCGCCAGATAGGTTTTTGCGGTCTTATATTTGGGATCGGCGATGCGCGATTGCAGCCGCCCGTCGTCGGTCAGCAGCAGCAAGCCCTCGCTGTCGCGGTCCAGCCGACCGGCGGGATAGACGCCCGGTACGGCGATGCAGTCGGACAGGGTCGCGCGCGCCGTGTCGGTGCCGCGATCGGTGAATTGCGACAGCATGTCATAGGGTTTGTTGAACAGGATCAGGCGGGACATGGGTTTTCCAGACGGTGCTTCGATTCGAGCCTTCGACAGGCTCAGGCTCTACTCAGCACGAACGGATTGGCTGAATAAGGGGTTCGGATTCAACGGCTCAATATCCGCGCGATGGCGACAAATTCATCGACACTGACGGTTTCGGCGCGGCGTTGCGGGTCGATGTCGAGGCTGTCCAACGCTTCGAGCGCGCCGGGCAGGCCTTTGAGGCTCTGGCGCATCATCTTGCGGCGCTGGCCGAAGGCGGCAGCGGTGAGGCGTTCGAGAAATTTGAGCTGCACCCCGTCGGGCGCTGGCTTGGGGGTGATGTGGACGACGGCTGACATCACCTTGGGCGGGGGGGTGAAGGCGCTGCGATGCACCTTCATCGCGATCTTCGCGTCGCTGCGCCATTGGGACAGGACGGCGAGGCGGCCATAATGGTCGGAGCCGGCCTTGGCGACGATACGCTCGGCCACCTCCATCTGGAACATCAGCGTCAGGCTGGACCACCAGGGCAGCGGTTCCCATTCGGCGGACAGCCAGCCGACCAGCAGCGGCGTGCCGACATTATAGGGGAGGTTGGCGATGATATGGGCGCCCGTCCCCGCCTCGGCATGGGCGTCGATGGCCATCGCATCGCCGGAAATGACGCGGAGCTGGCCGGGAAAGGCTTCCTCCAGTTCGGCGAGCGCGGGCAGGCAGCGGCGATCCCGCTCGACCGCGACCAGCCGCGCCCCGGCGCGGAGGATCGCGCGAGTGAGGCCGCCGGGGCCGGGGCCGACTTCGAACGTCGGGGCGTCGGTCAGCGTGCCGGGAATGGCGGCGATCCGGTCCAGCAGTTGTTCGTCGAGCAGGAAATTCTGGCCCAGCGCCTTGCTGGCGGCGAGGCCGTGGCGTGCAATTACCTCTCGTAGAGGCGGCAATGCTGGGCGCGTGTCAGCCATGGGCGATGCGGGCGCGGGCGGCTTCGGCCGCCATCTTGAGCGCAGCCATCATCGCGCCGGGATTGGCGCTGTCGGTGCCGGCTATGCCGAAGGCGGTGCCATGGTCGGGCGATGTGCGCACGATCGGCAGGCCCAGCGTGATGTTGACGCCTTCGTCAAAATACAACGTCTTGATCGGGATCAGCGCCTGATCATGATACATGCAGAGCGCGGCGTCATAGGTTTCGCGGGCGCGCGCATGGAACATGCCGTCGGCGGCGAGCGGGCCGACAATGTCGAGGCCGTCTTCGCGCAGCAACTCGATCGCGGGACGGATTACCTCGATCTCCTCCCGGCCTAGCGCGCCATTTTCGCCGGCATGAGGGTTCAGCCCTGCCACGGCGAGGCGCGGGCGGGCGATGCCGAAATTGCGCTGCAATCCCTTCGCCGTGGTCAGCGCGCGGGCGCGGATCAGGTCGATCGTCAGCGCCGAAGCCACCTGCGCCAGCGGAATATGGATGGTGATCGGCACCACCTTCAAAGACGGACCGGCCAGCATCATCACCGCATTATGGGGCGACACGCCGCAGCGTTCGGCGACAAATTCGGTTTGGCCTGGATGGGTGAAGCCGACGCCGTAAAGCTGTTCCTTGCCCACCGGCGCGGTCACGATCCCGGCGGCGGACCCCTGACGCGCCAGCCCGACCGCGACTTCGAGCGCCTGGAAAGCGGTGCGCGCGCCATCGATGCTGGGGCTGCCCGGCACGATATCACCCGCGTCGGCGACCTGGAGACAGGGCAGAGCGTTGCCGAACGCACCAGCCGCTTCCTCCGGCGCGCCGATGATCGCGATCGGTCCCAGCCATACCGCGCGTAGCGACGCGGCGTCGCCCACCGCGAAGAAGGGCGGCAGGCCGCGCGCTTCGCGCATCACCCAGCTTTTCGCGACGATCTCCGGCCCGATCCCGGCGGGATCGCCGAGCGACACCGCAAAGGGTGCGAGAGGCGCGGCGTCAGTTATATTCGATGACCGCATCACGACGAAGGTCACGCAGGTAGATGCGCGCGCGCTTGTTGACCCGTTCTTCTTCCAACTGCGCCTGAATCTGTTCGGCGTTGGGGGCGTTGGCCGACACCGGATCGTCGCGGCCGCAGACCACCAGGACGCGCACGCCATCGTCGATCGACCCGAAGGGCGGCGTCGATTCGCCCACTTGCAGGTTCATCAAAATGTCCTGCAACTGCGGCGGCAGGTCGCGCACCTTCACATTGTCATTGTCGACCACGTCGGCGCCGATCTTCGACCCGACTTCGTTGGCCTGGCCGCAACCCTTGATCTCCTTGATCGCGGCGGCGAAGCTGGCGGCTCTGGCGCTGGCCTGATCCTTGGTCGTGCCCTTGGGGAAAAGGACCGACAGCTGTTTCAGGCTGAGCAGCGAATCACGCGGATCGGCGGTCAGCACCTTGCGCTTGTCCATCACATAGACGAGCGACACGCCACCGGCGACGTCGATCGGGCCAGCGATCTGGCCGACCTGCATCCCGGTCGCGGCCTGCGCCAGTTCGGGTGGCAACTGCGCGGGACGGACCCAGCCCAGGTCGCCGCCGACCGCGGCGGTCGACGCTTCGGAAAACTGCCGGGCATAAGCGGGGAAGCTGCCACCCTTTTGAATCTGTTCGATGATGTTGCGGGCATTGGCGACGATCTGGTCGTGATTTTCAGGCGTCGCCGACAGATAGATTTCACCGATGCGATATTCGTCCGCGCCCTTGGCGGCATTGAGGCGATCGACCACCGACTTCACTTCGTCTTCCGACACGTTGACGAACGGCTGGATATTGCGCCGTTGCAGGCGGCTCCATGCCAGCTCGCCCTCGATCTGGCGCTTGATGCTGGCG
Organism: Sphingobium psychrophilum; assembly: GCF_012927105.1. Taxonomy (GTDB): domain Bacteria; phylum Pseudomonadota; class Alphaproteobacteria; order Sphingomonadales; family Sphingomonadaceae; genus Sphingobium; species Sphingobium psychrophilum. The sequence goes on from NZ_JABBFV010000001.1 coordinate 419,837, forward strand.
GCGGCGCTACCCTTTTCGCGCAGATAGCCGTCGAACTGGGTCGGCGACTGGCGGAAATTGGCGGCCACGCGCTCATAGCTTTGCTGCACTTCGGCCGGATCGACCTTGATGTCGTTGGCGGCGGCTTCCTGAATCTGGAGCGTTTCGTCGATCAGGTTGCGAAGAACCTGCACGCGCAGCCGCTCCTTTTCCGCTTCCTCCACCTTGCCGCCATTGGCGGTGATGATGAGCGCCAGGCGTTGGTCGATGTCCGTCCCGGTGATGATCCGGCCGTTGACGATGGCCGTCGCCTTGCGAACATTGGGGTCGCTCTTGCCAAAAACGGTGACGTCCTTGGGCAGGTTGAGTTGCTGCGCGCCGACGCCGCCATCGTCATCGACCGTCTGGGCGAGAAGCGGCTGGACGCCGACACTGAGCAGCGCCGAGGACAGGAGCAAGGTGCGAAGGCCCGAGCGGACGCCATGAAACAGGCTGGTGGGCGAGGAAGCGACAGGCAGCATCTTCGGCAAAAATCTCCAATACGAACCGGCGCGTGATGCGCTGGTCCGCCTTAACCAGTCCTGACGGTAGGCGGGAGCCCGTTCCTTATATGCCAATATTGCGGAAAGCTAGCCGTAGCTGGAAGCCATTGCCCTTTCGCGCGTCGCCATTGGCCTGATAGTCGCGGCGCCAGGTGAGGCCGAGGGTGAGGCAGTCATCCTCATAAGCGACGCCGAGGCGGTGACGAACAGGTTCGTAGCCATCCGACGTACTGTTGGGCGCTTCCTTCGCATCGGTCAGGTCGACCACGGTGGAACCGAACACCGACCAGAAGCGCGCGAACTGGATACGGCCGCCCAGGCGCAGTTCCTCGCGATCCTGAAAATCCTCCAGCCCCGACGCGACATCGCGGTTGAGCCGCAGATAGCCGACCATGGCGTAGGTTTTCTTCGTGCCGACGGTCGCGTCGATTTCATTGCGGCGAACCGACAGATTGTCCTTGTCCACGCGATAGCGGTGGGTGAGGGCGAGGAAATCCTTGTAGCGGACGGTGGTGCGGCCGACGATGTCGGACGTGCGGTCGGACAGGCCGGTGCCGTCCGGCAGGATGGCGGGACGATTGTCGATCCGGTAGCTCTGGCCGACATTGGCTTCGAGCAAGAAGTTGGGCAGCGCCAGGCTATATTCCAGGCCATAGGTGATGCGGGTCGAATCCTCGAACCGGTCATAGCCCGCGAAGCGATTGAGCGCGAAGAGGTTGCTGTCCTCCAGGTCGACGGCGCGGGCATCCTCATTGGGTAGCGACAGGTTGGCCAGATGCGGCGCGGCGACGATCTGCACGCGCGGGGCGATACGCTGCACGCCGCCAAAGGCTTCGCCGACGAAGGGCCAGCGCATGTCGACCGCGGCGGCGGCGATGCCGCGCGCCTGCCACCCCGGATCGCCGGCATAGCTGACGACGGAGGTCAAGGCGTTGTCGCTGCTGTGATAGACGTCGCCGCGCAGATAGCCGGTGAAGGTGACTTCCTGCCCCAGGCCGGTCAGCGTGCGCAGATTCCATTCGGCCGCGGCAAAGGCGCGCTGCGTATCCTGACCGCTGGTGCGGGTGATGGCCAGCGTGTTCGCCTGCAACTGGAGCACGCCGCCCAGCAGCGGGTCTTTCAGCCGCAGCCGATAGTCGATGACCGGCAGCGCGATCGGGGTCTGCCCCTGCGAATCGCCCTGGCGCAGGGTTTGCACCGCCCAGCCGCGAATCGAGAAATAGCTGTCATCGCCGATCCGCTGCGCGCCGAGCGTCGAGCGCAGCCGATCGTCGCGGCTGATGTCGTAGCGGCGCAGGAAGGTGCGGTCGGTGGCGAAGCGGAGCGAACCGTCGAGGCTCCATTCGGGCGACAACTGCATCTTGCCGCTGGCGTCGAGATAGCCGCGAATATCCTTTTCGGATTCCGCCGGGGTCGTCCCTACGCTGCTGTCGCTGGTCGCGACGCGGCTGCCATGGGTGATGAAACCGGTGACCTGATAGGCACCGCGATCGTAGAGATGGCGGTAATTGGCCTCCAGCATCGGCAGCGTGTCGGTATAGACATGCGGGGTGACGGTGAGGTCGCGATTGGGGGCCAGCTTGAAATAATAGGGCAGCGCGATTTCGAAGCCGTTATTGCGGTCGTAGCGCAGGTTGGGCACCATCAGGCCGCTGCTACCGCCATCGCCGACCGGGTGCGACAGGCCGGGCAAGGGGATCAGCGGCAGGCCGAACAGTTCGATATTGGCGTTCTTGTACGTCACGCGCTGCCGCACCGGGTCGTAGATCACGCGGATGGCGTTGATCTGCCAGGTGGGTTCCTTGGGACAGCCATGGCTGTCCTCCACCGCGCAGCCGGTATAGGTGGCGCGATTGAGCGTATAGATGCCGTCGGCCCGCGTGCCCTTGACCGACGCCAGGCGGCCGCCCGACTGGAGCACGAGCAGCATATTGTCGACCGCGCCGTCTTTCAGCGTATCGGTGACGTCGATGCGGTCGCCATAGGCGATATTGCCTTCGGGATCGACGATCGAGACATTGCCGATCGCCTCCACCTTGCCGCTGGTGCGGTTCCACACGATCCTGTCGGCGCGCAGCCGGTTGCCGTCGCGCAGCAATTGCACATTGCCGTCGGCGGTCACGACTTCGCTGTTGCTGTCATATTGCAGCGCATCGGCGGCGAAGCCGATCTGGTCTTGATTGTCCGGCATGGGCGCGTCGGGCGCGCTGATCGGAGCGACTGGCTCGTTCAGCTGCTGCGCCAGCGCCGCAGGGGCCAGCAGGAAGACGGGTAGCGTCGCGCCGGCCATCAGGGCATGGCGGACGGAGAAGGGGAACGGAACGGTTTGCAAGCGGTGGGGCCTCATCAACGGGGCGCATATTGCCGTCCCGCCTATCGCACTGATTGCCCGTCCGCAATCGCTCGTCGCGCATCTTTGGCCGGAAATCGGTCGAACGGCTTTGCCAGACGGGGAAAGCCGCACTATCTGACGGATAAGAGCGCGGCTTTGCCCGCCGAAGAGACAAGAGGACAAGAACCCCGATGGATATCCAGTTCAGCCCGACCCGCCCCGATGCCGACACGCTGGTCTTTGCCGTGCCCAAGGGCGGGTTCGACACGCTGCCCCTGTCGGCGGCTCCGACTTTGGCGGCGGGCGCGGCCGCGTCACGCTTCACCGGCGAGGCGGGGACGAGCTTCGAAAGTTTCGTGGATGAAGCTGGCAAGACGCTGCGCGTGCTGTTGCTGGGCATCGGCGCCGGTAGCGAACTGGACGTGGAGAAAGCGGGCGCGGCGCTGACCGCAAAGCTGGCTACCAGCGGCGCGATCCATGCCGCGGTCGAATTTTTCGGCGGCGCGAGCGGCGAGCAGGCGGCGCATCTGGCGTTTGGCGCATTGCTGCGCGGCTGGCGGATCGACACCTATCGAACGCGCCAGCCTGAAAAGGCGAAGCCGACGCTGAAGACGATCACGCTGGTTGCTGCCGGCGCGGATGCGGCATGGGCAAGGCTGGCTGCGGTTGCCGCCGGCATCGCCTTTACCCGTGAACTGGTGTCGGAGCCGGCCAATATTCTTTATCCCGAAAGCTTCGTCGAGCGCTGCCAGCATCTCGCCGAACTGGGCGTGAAGATCACCGTGCTGGACAAGGCAGCGATGGAAGAACTAGGCATGGGCGCGCTGCTGGGCGTGGCGCAGGGTTCGGTGCGTGAGGCGCGGCTGTTGGCGCTGGAATGGGACGGCACCAATGGGGCGGTGGAAAAGCCGGTCGTGTTCGTCGGCAAGGGCGTGACCTTCGACACTGGCGGCATCTCCATCAAGCCAGCGGCCGGCATGGAAGACATGAAGTGGGACATGGGCGGCGCGGGCGCGGTTGCGGGCGCGATCAAGGCGCTGGCCGGGCGCAAGGCGAAGGCGCGGGTCGTGGGTATCTGCGGCCTAGTTGAAAATATGCCCGACGCCAACGCCCAACGCCCCGGCGACATCGTGACGTCGATGTCGGGGCAGACGATCGAAGTGTTGAACACTGACGCCGAGGGGCGGCTGGTGCTGTGCGACGCGATCACCTGGGCGCAGAAGACCTATGCGCCTGAGGTCATGATCGACCTTGCTACGCTGACCGGCGCGATGATCGTTGCGCTAGGCGATCAATATGGCGGCCTGTTCGCCAATGACGACGGCCTGGCGGAAGACCTGACCGCGGCGGGCAAGGCGAGCGGCGACCAGCTGTGGCGCTTCCCGCTGGGAGACGCCTATAACAAGATGATCGACAGCCCGATCGCCGACATGAAGAATATCGGCGGGCGTTATGCCGGTTCGATCACCGCCGCGCAGTTCATCAAGCGGTTCGTGGACGAGGGCGTGAAGTGGGCGCATCTCGACATCGCCGGGATGGTGTGGTCGGACAAGCCGGGCGCGACCTGGGACAAGGGTGCCACCGGCTATGGCGTGCGCCTGATCGACCGGCTGGTCGCGGACAAGTTCGAGCATTGAGCGTAGGGTGTTCCCGCGCAGGCGGGAACATGCCCCACCCCCTATAACCAAGGCTTCGCCCATGCAGGTCGATTTCTATCAGCTTAGCCGCGATCCGGTGGACCAGGTGCTGCCCGCGATCGCGGCGCGCATCCTGGGCCTGGGCGCGCGGCTGCTGGTGGTGGCGCAGGAGCCGGATCGGCTGGAGCGGATTTCGGCGGGGTTGTGGGCCGGGCCGCCCGAAAGTTTCCTGGCGCATGGCTGGGCGGGCGAGGGCGGCGAGGCGGCGCAGCCGATCCTGCTGAGCGAAGCGTGCGAGGCGCTGAACGGCGCGGCGCACATCGCGCTGGCGGACTGTATCTGGCGCGACGAAGCGCTGGAGTTCGAGCGGGCTTTCTACTTCTTCGACGATGATACGGTGGACGGCGCGCGGGCCAGTTGGCGGATATTGTCGAAGCGCGAGGAAACGGTTTCGCGCTATTTCAAGCAGGACGGCCGCAAATGGGTGCAAATGGCCTAATTGGCGGTCAGGGTTAAGCCCCTTGCAGCCTGGCCCGGCCGCGTCTAAAGGCGCGCCCAGCATTTCCACCAATTCGGAGTACCGAGGGCCATGGCCGTCACGCGCACCTTTTCGATCATCAAGCCCGACGCGACCCGTCGCAACCTGACCGGCGCGGTTGCCAAGATGCTGGAGGAAGCAGGGCTTCGCATCGTCGCGTCCAAGCGCATCCGCATGAGCCGCGAGCAGGCCGAAGGCTTTTATGGCGTTCACAAGGAACGGCCTTTCTTCGCCGACTTGGTCGCCTTCATGATTTCCGGTCCGGTCGTCGTCCAGGTGCTGGAAGGCGAAAACGCCGTGCAGCGCAACCGCGACATCATGGGCGCCACCAACCCCGCCAATGCCGACGCCGGCACGATCCGCAAGGAACTGGCCGAATCAATCGAAGCCAATTCGGTCCATGGTTCGGACAGCGAAGAAAATGCCGCGATCGAGATCGCCTATTTCTTCAAGCCGGAAGAAATCGTCGGCTAAAGCCACGATCCTTCCGAGCCGAAAAAGCCCGGTCCTCACACATGAGGGCGGGGCTTTTTCATGTCAGTGCGCTTTCGCCATCACCGGCGCTTCGACCTTCACCGGGGCGGGCGTGCGCGCCTTGACGAAGAGTTGCCAGGAAGAGATGGCCAGCACCGCGGCGAGCAGGGGTTGCAGCACCTTGTCGGGGGCGTGGGACGACAGATAGCTGCCGACGATCACGCCGGGTATCGACCCGATCAGCAGGTTCATCAGCAGCACGAAGTTGACGTCGCCCATCAGCCAGTGGCCGGTCCCGGCGATCAGCGCCAGCGGCACGGCATGGGCGATGTCGGACCCCACGATGCGCGCCATGGGCAGGCGTGGATAAAGGAACAGCAACACCGTCACCCCGATCGCGCCCGCGCCGACCGAGGAGAGTGAAACGGCCGCGCCGATCAACGCGCCGAGCGCGGTGGTGCCGTAGAAGGTGGTGCCCGCCGAGTGGGTCGATCCCAGGTCGCCGCGATGACGGAACAGCCATTTGCGGCCGATCACCGCGACCGACGTCAGCGCCAGCAGCGAGGCGAGCGCAATCAGAATGATATTTTCGGTCGATTGGCCGACATCGCCGATCCAGCCGAGCGCCAGCAGCGTGACGAGCGCGGCCGGCACGCTGCCCGCGGCCATGCGCCGCACGATCGGCCATTCGATCGTGTCGCGCTTCCCATGGACGGCCGATCCGACGATCTTTGTGAGGGCGGCGAACAGCAGGTCGGTGCCCACGGCGGTCTTGGCGCTGACGCCGAACATCAGCACCAGCAGGGGCGTCATCAGCGAGCCGCCGCCCACGCCGGTCACGCCCACCAGCACGCCGACCAGCAGGCCGGCAATGGCATGGAAGATGTCGATCGATCCCATCAGGCTCATGGCGCCCGCTTGTCCTTATTATGGTATGCAACAACCCTGCGCGGGCCTTGCACCCGTTTCATGGCCGCAAGACAAGTGGTTTTGCGGTTTCAGGCGACGAAGCAGGACTTGGGCTATTTGCCGCTAAGGTGCGCCCAGCGAGCGTCGACCCTGGCCTGGGCGCTGTCGGGCTTGAGGGTTTCGACCCGTGACAGGCCGCGCAGCGCCAGGCTGTGCCCGGCGATCCAGCGGCCCGCTATGCCATAGCCGATGTCGTAGAGCGCGACATTCTCATGCGTGTCGCCGCCCACGACGAAGCGGGTGGTGATGGCGACGGGCAGCCGTTCGTCCCCGACGCTGTCGTCGGGCAGCTTCGCCTTGGCCCGCGCCGTCTTGAGCGCGTCGCCGAACCAGTCCGCCTCGATCCGCGGATCGCCGGTGGTGTCTACCGGCCCGATGCCGAGCGCGCGGGGAAAGAGGATGGTCTGGCTCTGGATGACCTGATCGGGGTCGGTGGTCTTGAGCACGATCCGGTCGTCCTTCACCGAAACGGCGTTCAGTACCAGTATGGCGGCGCGGCCGGACGCCTTGCGGCTTTCCGCCGCCTTTTCGGCGCGCTCGTCCTTCTTGTCCGCCCAGTTGAGATAGAGGGTGAGGGCGGAGATGCCGACCGCCAGCACGGCGAGTATCTCGCCCAGCGTGATCCAGCGGCGGCGAATCGCGGCGGCTTCGGCGGCGCGCGCTTCCTTGGGCGTGTCGGTTTCCGGCGTTTCGCTCATGATCGTCAGACCGTCTGCGGCGGAACTTCGAACCGGTCGATCACCCAGTCTTCCGCCTGGGCGCCACCGATCCACTCCTGCATCCAGGGATGGGCGATGACGGCGTGCATATAGGCCTGCGCGAAACGGGCGACGGGCAGTTGATAGGTGATGAAGCGGGTGACGACGGGCGCGAACATCAGGTCCACCGCGCCAAACTCCCCGAACAGGAAATCGCCGTCACCGCCATAGCGGGCGCGGGCCTGTGCCCACAGCTGCATGATACGGGCGATGTCGTGCGCGACAGGGTCGGACGGGGGCACGGCGGGATAGATCTGCCGGATGTTCATGCTGTGCTCGCGGCGCAGCGCAGCAAAGCTGCTGTGCATTTCGGCCGCCATCGACCGGGCCATGGCGCGTGCGGCGGGATCGGTCGGCCAGAACAGGTCGCCATCCGTCTTTTCATTGAGATATTCGACGATGGCCAGGCTGTCCCACACTACGACGTCGTCGCCATCCCACAGGATCGGCACCTTGCCGGAGGAGGGCGCGAACTCGTCGCCCTCGCGCCGTTTCTCCCAAGCTTCGTCATAGAGGGGGACGACCACCTCCTCGAACGGGAGGGCGGACAATTTGCACGCCAGCCAGCCGCGCAGGGACCAGCTCGAATAGGCTTTGTTGCCAATGAACAGCTTCATCATGCCGCCCTCTTAGACGGGAGCGGCGGAACAAGTCGAGAAGGAAGAAGATGGAGGCCCGAGCCGGAATCGAACCGGCGTGCAAGGATTTGCAGTCCTCTGCGTAACCACTCCGCCATCGGGCCTCGACAAGTGGGTGGCCGCAAATGTGCGGCTTTGGATGCAAAGTCAAGCGGGGGATGGGGCGGCGGCGTCAAGATTCTTATCGACCCTCACGCAAAGCCGCTTGGCGCGGGGCGCGCGCTGATTTAGAGGATCCGATGATCCCCTTACTGTATTGCATTGCCAATACAGTTGTGCCAAGCCCCCCGGACAAGCGAGGAACTATCGTGACCGAGCAGAACTATTCTTCGATGCGGGCCGCCATGGTCGAAAGCCAGTTGCGCACCAGCGACGTGGGCGACCAGCGTGTCATCGCCGCGATGGCGAAGGTGCCGCGCGAGGATTTCGTGCCCGCGCAGCGCCGTGCCATGGCCTATATCGACCGTCCCATTCCGTTGGCCGGGGGGCGTTCGCTCAATCCGCCGCTGGTGACGGGGCGGCTGCTCAATGAAGCGCAGGTCGTTCCGGGCGACAAGGTGCTGCTGATCGGCGCGGCGACCGGCTATGCCGCCGCGCTGCTGTCCGAACTGGGCGCGCAGGTGACCGCGGTCGAGGAAGAGGGCGGAGCGGAGATCGCGCTGCCTGGCGTGACGGTCGTGCGCGGCGCGCTTACCGCCGGCGCGGCCGATGGCGCGCCCTATGACCTTTTGTTCATCGACGGTGCGGTGGAGGAAGTCCCCGCGGCGCTCGTTCAGCAGCTTGCCGAGGACGCCCGCGTGGTGACGGGAATCGTCGACAGGGGCGTCACGCGCCTGAGCAGCGGTCGGGTGGTCGGCGGCGTGCTGGGGCTGAGCAGCCTGGTCGATATCGAAATGGTGGTGTTGCCTGGTTTCGGCGCACCCAAGGGATTTGTGTTCTAAAAAATGATGGGCGGGGACAGATGACGGCGCAGCGCACCTTTTATCGGCATCATGCCGCAGCCGCGTTGCTGTTGCTGTCCTCTGCCCTGGCCAACGGCGTCCTGGCTAGCAGCGCGCAGGCCGAGACGTTGCAGAGCGCGCTGGCCAAGGCCTATGCGTCCAACCCGACGCTGACCGGCGCGCGCGCGGGGCAGCGCGCGACCGACGAAAATGTGCCGATCCAGAAAGCGGCGGGCCGGCCCGGCGTGGACGTGTCGGGCAGCTTTTCTGAAAGCATCCTCAAGCCCACGATCAGTTTCACGTCGCCGCAGCGGACCGTGAATGCGCAGGCGCAGCTGAACGTGCCGATCTATTCGGGCGGTTCGGTGCGCAACGGGGTGAAGGCGGCCAAGACGCGCGTGGAGGCTGGGCAGGCCAATTTGCGCGGGACGGAAGCGAGCATTTTTTCGCAGACCGTGGGCGCTTACATGGATGTGATCCGCGACAGCGCGATCGTGTCGCTGAACCAGTCCAATGTGCGTGCGCTGGAGGTCAATCTCCAGGCGACCAACGACCGATTCGAAGTCGGCGACCTGACCCGGACCGACGTGGCCCAGTCGCAGTCGCGGCTGGCGCTGGCCCGGTCCGACTTGCAGATTGCGCAAGCCAATCTGATCACCAGCCGTGAAAATTATATCGCGCTGGTGGGGGACGCCCCCGACGCGCTGGAACCGCCGCCCGCGCTGCCGGGCCTGCCCGCTACGCCGGTCGCCGCGGTGCAGGTCGCGCTGAACGACAATCCGGACATATTGGCGGCCAAGAAGAACCGGATCGCCGCAGGCTATGACGTGAAGGTGGCGCGCGCCGGGCGCCTGCCGACGCTGTCGGGCTTCACGACGGCGGGTTATACCAATTACCTGCATACGCTGGGTGGCACGGCGCAGGATGCGGATGGCAATTCTGTGGAAGGGCCACAGATCAACAAGCAAGCCACCGCTGGCGTCCAGCTGACCATCCCGCTCTATCAGGGTGGTCGTCCGGCCGCGCAGGTCCGCCAAAATCAGGCGCTCGAATCGCAGGCGATCGAGCGCGAGATCGAGGTGGAGCGCAGCGTCATTTCCCAGACGCGCGCCGCCTATGCCAGCTGGCAGGCATCGTTGGAGAGTATCGAATCGAATCGCAAGGCGGTCGAGGCCGCCAATCTGTCGCTGGAAGGCGTGCAGGCGGAAAATTCGGTCGGTAGTCGCACGATCCTCGACATCCTGAACGCCGAACAGGAAGCGTTGAACGCCAAGGTTCAGTTGGTGACGGCGCAGCGCAACGCCTATGTTGCGGGTTTCAGCGTCATCGCGGCCATGGGCCATGCCGAAGCCGACGATCTGGGCCTGGAAGGCGGCACGCTCTATGACCCGATGGTCAATTATGAACGGGTTAAGGGCAAGTGGCTGGATTGGAGCTTCGATCCCAAGCCGACCCCCGTCGCCACGCGGACCGTTGACACGCCCGCGCAAAACGCCAATGTCGAACCCGCTTCGCGGCAGCCTTAACCGCTTGTTAACCCGGCCGGGTAATCTTACGGGTTAAGGATGCGCAATGGATTTTGGACGGGGACTATCCATGGGTGACATGACCAAGGAACCCTCGATGGAAGAGATACTCTCGTCCATCAAGCGGATCATCGCCGAAGAGGGCGAAGAAGCGGTGCAGGCCGCCCCGCGTCGCACGCGCGCCGAGGCGAAGGCCGTTGCAGCGCCCGTGCCCGTTACGGTCGAAGAGATACTGGAACTGACCGACGAGGTCGCGGAGGAGATTGTCATGCCTGCTCCCAAAGCTGCCGCAGCCGCGCCCGTGAGCGCGAGCGTGCCCGGTGACGACTCGATCCTGTCGGTCGAAAGCGAAGTGGCCGCACGCCACTCGCTCTCGGCCCTGTCCTCCATGCTGGTCGCGCCCAAGGATGGGCAGGACAATACGCTCGATGGCCTTGTCCGCTCGATGCTCAAGCCGATGCTGAAGGACTGGCTGGACCAACGCCTGCCTGGGCTGGTCGAAGAGATGGTCGCCAAGGAAATCGCGCGCATCGCTGGCCGCTAAACCAGGCCCGCTCCCTTTTTTGCGACGGCCCGTCCCATATTCCATGATGGACAGGCGCACCCCGATCCCCGGATAGAAGGCCGGGTTTCAAGGGGGTGATGATCGATGTTCAGCAGGCGCGCGATAGTCCATGGCCTGCTGGGCGCCCCGTTGGCCGCCTGGATCAATGCAGCGCCGGTCTGGGCGGCATCGGACGACGGCGCTTCGGCCGACATGGCCCGCTTCATCGCGGCGATGCCCAAGGCGGAATATCATGTCCATCTGGAAGGCACGCTGGAAGCGGAGATGAAGTTCGCGCTGGCGCAGCGCAAAGGGCTGGACCTGCCCTTCGCCGATGTCGCCGCGATGAAGGCCAGCTATCTTTATCATGATCTGCCCAGCTTCCTGGCCATCTATTATGACGGCATGAAGGTGCTGCGCACCGAGCAGGATTTCTATGATCTGGCCTATGCTTATCTGGCCAAGGCGGCGTCGCAGAACATTCTCTACGCCGAAATCTTCTTCGACCCGCAGGAGCATTTGAAGCGCGGCGTGCCGATGGCCGCGGTGATCGGCGGCATTACCCGCGCGCGGGCGGCGGCCGCCGCGCAACTGGGGATCGGGTCGCAGCTCATCCTCTGCTTCGTGCGCGACCTGTCGGCAGAGTCGGCCATGGCGGCGCTGGACGCGGCGCTGCCGTTTCGCGATCAACTGGTCGCGGTCGGGCTGGATTCGGACGAGAAGGATCATCCGCCGGTCAAATTCGCCGCCCATTTCGCCAAGGCGCGCGCCGCGGGGCTGAAGGTCACGGCGCATTGCGACCTCAATCAGAAGGACATTATCGAGCATCTGCGTCAGGCGATCGTGGACCTGCGCGTCGACCGGATCGACCATGGCGGCAATATATTGGAGTCGCCGACGCTGATCGCCGCGGCGAAGGCGCGCAATTTCTATTTCACCGTCTGCCCGACATTTTCCGGCACCGTGCGCGGCGATGCGCCGCCGGTCGACGTGGTGCGCGGGATGATCGACGCGGGCCTGAACATCACCATCAATTCCGACGATCCGGCCTATATGGGCAGCGAATATCTCAATGAAGTGCTGGTCAAGGCGCAGGCGCACAGCGCGCTGACCAAGGCGGAACTGGTGCGGTTGCAGCGCAACGCCTTTAACGCCGGATGGATGGACGAGGGGCTGCGCGCCGCCTGCCATGCCAAGCTGGACGCCTTCGCCAAGGCGGAGCGTATCGTGGCCTGATCCCGCCGCGACGCGCGCCCTTGTCGGCATCGCCGTGCGGGTTTAGGCCATAGCCATCATCCGCATCGCCCGCCGCCCCATCCGGCCGTGAACGGGGCAGGGCGATCGACTTGGAAAGCCTGTTGCATGAAGACTATCCTTACCGCTGCGCTGGCCGCTACTGCGCTGGGCGCATGCCCCATGCCGGCCCTCGCCCGGCCCTTTACGCCCGCCGATATGGTTTCGCTGGACCGCATAGCCGCCCCGGCCGTGTCGCCGGATGGGAAATGGCTGGCCTATCAGTTGCGCAGCACCGACCTGGCGGCGAACAAGGGGCGGATCGACCTCTATCTGCTGGACATTGGCAAGGCCGGGCAGGTCCCGAAGCTGATCGCATCCAAGCCCGACAAGAATGAAGCGTCGCCGGTCTTTTCGCCGGACGGATCGGCGCTCTATTTCCAGTCTAACGCTAGCGGCGACGACCAATTGTGGCGCGTGGCGCTGAGCGGTGGCGATCCGGTGCAGATCAGCAAGGTGCCGGGCGGCATTTCGGGCTTTCTGCTCGGCCCCGACGGCAGCCAGGTGGCGCTCTGGGCCGATCGGCCGGTCGGCGCAAAGACGATCGACGATGTGAAAGGCGAGGTGCCCAAGGAGGCCGGCAGCGGCCGCGTCTATGAGCAACTGTTCGTGCGCCATTGGGACACATGGGCGGACGGCCAGCGGTCGCAAATCTTCGTGATGCCGGTCACGGGCGGTCCGGCGATGTCGGTGATGGGGGCGCTTGTAGGCGATAGCCCGTCCAAGCCCTTTGGCGGGGCCGAGGAAATCAACTGGAGCAAGGACGGCAAGACGCTGTTCTTCGCGCTGCGCGAGGCGGGACGAATCGAGCCGTTGTCGACCAATCTCGACATTTTCGCAGTACCGGCGGACGGCAGCGCTGCGCCCGTCAACCTGACCGACGCCAATGACGCGACCGATACGCTGCCGACCGTGTCTCCGGACGGCAAATGGCTGGCCTATGTCGCGATGCAGCGGCCGGGCTATGAAGCCGACCGTCAGGTGCTGATGCTGCGCAACATCGCTACCGGCGCGACGAGAGCGCTGACCGAGGGCTGGGACCGGTCGGTCGCGTCGATCGCCTGGGAGGCGAACGGCAAGGGGCTGCTGGTCACCGCCAATGACGTGCTGGATAACCCGGTGTTCCGGGTCGATGCGGCGTCGGGGAAGGTGGCGCGCCTCACGCAGAAAGGCCATGCGGGTAGCGTCGTGCCGTTGCCCAAGGGCGGTTTCGTCTATGCGCTGGACAGCATCCAGTCGCCTGCGGATTTCTGGAAGATGCCGGCAAAGGGGAAGCCGGTGCGCCTGACCAGCGTCAATGCGAGCAAGCTGGCGGGCGTCGATGACGTGTCGGTCGAGCGCTTCAGCTTCAAGGGCGCCAATGGCGACACCGTCTGGGGCCAGATCGTCAAGCCGCTAAACCCATCTGCCAGCGGCACGGTGAACAAGCTGCCGGTCGCCTTCCTGGTCCATGGCGGGCCGCAGGGCAGCTTTAACGATAGCTGGTCCTATCGCTGGAATCCCAAGGCGTTCGCCGCCCATGGCTATGCGGCGGTGATCGTCGATTTCCATGGCAGCACAGGCTATGGCCAGGCCTTCACCGATGCCATCAACAAGGATTGGGGCGGCAAGCCGCTGGAAGACCTGAAGCTGGGTCTGGCGGCGGCCGCGGCGAGGGATGGCGCGATCGATGCCGGCAATGCCTGCGCGCTGGGCGCCAGCTATGGCGGCTATATGATGAACTGGATCGAGGGCAAATGGGCTGATGGCTTCAAGTGCATCGTTCAGCATGACGGCGTGTTCGACGCGCGCGCCATGGCCTATGAAACCGAGGAATTATGGTTCGACGAATGGGAGCATGGCGGCCCCCATTATGAGAAGTCGGAAGAGTATGAGAAATGGAACCCGGTCAATCATGTGACGGCGTGGAAGACGCCGATGCTGGTGGTGACGAGCGAGAAGGATTTCCGCATCCCTTATACGCAGGGGCTGGCCGCCTTCACCGCGCTCCAGCGGCGCGACATTCCATCGAAGCTGCTGGTGTTTCCAGACGAGAATCACTGGGTCTTGAAGCCGAAAAACTCCCTGCAATGGTATGGTGAGGCGCTTGGCTGGCTCGACAAGTGGACGGGGAAGTAAAAGCGCTGGAACCAGATGGGAAGGCGCTCTAAAGCGCCTTCCCATGACCGAATTGCCGAAAACCTTCGACCCCGCCGATATCGAATCCCGCTGGTACGAGCATTGGGAGAGCAATGGCCTGTTCCGCCCCGAACGGCCGGACGCGACGCCCTTTACGATCGTCAACCCGCCGCCCAACGTGACGGGTAGCCTGCATATCGGCCATGCGCTCGACAATACGTTGCAGGATATCGTGATCCGGTATGAGCGGCTGCGCGGCAAGGATGCCTTGTGGGTGGTCGGCACCGATCATGCGGGCATCGCCACGCAGATGGTGGTCGAGCGGCAACTCAACGCCAAGCAGCAGAAGCGCACCGATTTCACCCGCGAGGAATTTGTCGCGAAGGTGTGGGAATGGAAGGCGGAGAGCGGCGGGACCATCACTGGCCAGCTGCGGCGGCTGGGCTGTTCGATGGACTGGGCGAACGAGCGCTTCACCATGGACGAGGGTTTCTCCAAAGCGGTCGTCAAGACCTTTGTGGAGTTGCACAAGCGCGGCCTGCTCTATCGCGACAAGCGGCTGGTGAATTGGGACCCGCATTTCCGCTCCGCTATTTCGGACCTGGAGGTCGAGACGGTCGAGACGAAGGGCGGCTTCTGGCGCTTCCGCTATCCATTGGCGGATGGCGTAACGCTGGCCGATGGCAGCGACCATATCGTCGTCGCCACGACACGACCGGAAACGATGCTGGCCGATATGGCGGTGGCCGTGCATCCCGATGACGAGCGGTACAAGGACGTCATCGGCAAGGAGATTCTCCAGCCTATCACTGGCCGGCGTTTCAAGATCGTGCCCGACGAACATGCCGATCCGGCACTGGGTTCGGGTGCGGTCAAGATCACGCCGGGGCATGATTTCAACGATTTCGACGTGGGCAAGCGGGCGGGCTTCAAGGCCGGCGACATGCTCAACATGTTCGACGCCGACGCCAATGTCGTCCAGACCGCCGATGGTCTGATCCCCGATCGCTTCCTGGGGCTGCACCGTTTCAAGCGCGATGGCGTGGATGGCGCGCGCGAGGCTGTGGTCGCAGAGATGAAGGCATTGGGCCTGCTGGTCCCGAACATCACGAAGGACAAGGAAGGCGAGCCGGTCGAAGCCGATTTTGAGCCGCGCACGATCCAGACGCCGTTCGGCGATCGATCCAACGTGGTGATCGAACCCTGGCTGACCGATCAATGGTATGTCGACGCGGAAAAGCTGGCGGTCGCGCCGATGCGGGCGGTGCGCGACGGCGCGATCGAGATCGTGCCCAAGACTTGGGAAAAGACCTTCTTCAACTGGATGGAGAATATCCAGCCTTGGTGCGTGTCCCGCCAGCTGTGGTGGGGGCATCAGATTCCGGCATGGTTTGGCTCGCCCGCCGAGTGGTTTGATTTTTCTAAGCCGATGCACGAGCGGGCTTATGATCCTACAGCAGCATTGCCTAGCTTCGTGGCGGAAAGCGAAGAAGAGGCTATCCGCAAGGCGGAGCAATTTTATCGCGAGAACGGGAACCTTGAGGGTAAGAACTTTTCTGTAGCTGTTGCTGATGATGCAGGGATCAATGTTGATGGCGCTAACGTCGTAGCGACTATTCGCCGCGATCCCGACGTCCTCGACACATGGTTTTCCTCAGCCCTCTGGCCGTTCGGTACGCTGGGCTGGCCGGAGCAGAGCGAAAAGCTGTCGCGCCATTATCCCAACGACCTGCTGATTTCCGGCTTCGACATCCTGTTCTTCTGGGACGCCCGCATGGCGATGCAGGGCATGGAGTTCATGGGCGATGTACCATGGAAGAAACTCTATCTCCACGGCCTGGTCCGCGCGGCGGATGGGCAGAAAATGTCCAAGTCCAAGGGCAATGTGGTCGATCCGCTGGGCCTGATCGACAAGTTCGGTGCGGACGCGCTGCGCTTCTTCATGGCGGCGATGGAGAGCCAGGGCCGCGACGTAAAGATGGATGAGAAGCGGGTCGAGGGCTATCGCAACTTCGCGACGAAACTGTGGAATGCGGCCCGCTTCCTCCAGTCCAATGGCGTCGCCGCATCGACCAGCCATGAAGCGCCCGCCGCGGCGCTGCCGGTCAACCGCTGGATCATCGCGGAGACGGTGGCGACCGTGCAGACGATCGACACGGCGCTTGCCGACCTGCGCTTCGATGCGGCCGCCAACGCCATCTATCATTTTGTCTGGGACCAGTTTTGCGACTGGTATATCGAACTCACCAAAGGCGCGATGGACGATGAGACGCGCGCCGTCGCGGGATGGGCGTTCGACCAGATATTGGTGATGCTGCATCCGTTCATGCCGTTCATAACCGAAGAGTTATGGCATTTGACGGGCGACCGGGCGAACGCCCTGATCGTCGCGCAATGGCCGCAGGCGCTGGCGGCGGTCGATAGCGAGGCGCAGGCGGAAATCGATTGGCTGATCCGGCTGGTAAGTGCGATGCGGACGGCGCGGACCGAACTCAACGTGCCGCCGGGCGCGAAACTGCCGGTGATCGTGCGCGATGCATCCGAAGAAACGCATCGCCGACTCGACCGTCAGGGCGTGGCGCTGGCGCGGCTCGGCCGGGTCGAAAGCCTGACCTTTGGCGAACCGCCCGCTGGCGGCGCGGCGCAGATCGTGGTGGATGAGGCGACCTTCATCCTGCCTTTGGAAGGCGTGATCGACATCGCGGCGGAAAAGACCCGCCTGGCCAAGGCGCTGGCCGCGGCGGAGAAGGAGCGGGATGGTCTGGGCGGTCGCCTGTCCAACCCCAGCTTCGTCGAGAAGGCCAAGCCCGAAGCGGTCGCCAAGGCGCGTGAAGACCATGCCGAAAAGACCGCCGAGGCGGAACGGTTGAAGGCGGCATTGGACCGGCTGGGATAAGTCGATAGATGTGGTCCCGCGAAGGCAGGAATCCAGTTTAGATGGCGGACTGGATTCCCGCCTGCGCGGGAACACGGATATAGTGGGGAGAGGCAGGCGAGTGGCAGCGAGCAGACCGGGCGCAAAAGACCTGACGCAGGGGCCGATCGCCGGCGTGCTGCTGATGTTCGCCATTCCGACGCTGGCGTCCAATATCCTCCAGTCGCTCAACGGGTCGATCAACGCGATCTGGGTCGGCCGCTTCCTGGGCGCGCAAGCGCTGGCGGCGACCGCCAACGCCAACATCATCATGTTCCTGATGTTTTCGGTCGTGTTCGGTTTCGGCATGGCATCGACCGTGATGATCGCGCAGGCGACGGGCGCGCGCGACCTGGATACGGCGCGGCGCGCCTTTGGATCGGCGGTCGGTTTCTGTTCGATATTGGGCGTGGCGGTCGCGCTGGCGGGCTGGATCGGCGCGCCGGCGCTGCTGCGGCTGCTGGCGACCCCGGCGAAAGCGTTCGACATGGCGCTGATTTACCTGCGCGTCATTTTCTTCGCCATGCCCGCGACGCTGCTGGTCGTCATGATCATGATGGGGCTGCGCGGCGCCGGGGACGCGCGCACCCCGCTGATCTTCATGATCGTCAGCGTGGCCGTGGACCTGATCCTCAACCCGGTGCTGATCCTGGGGCTGGGGCCGATCCCGGCCTATGGCATCGCCGGATCGGCGGCGGCGACCGCGGTGGCGGGCTTCGTCAGCCTGATCGGCGTCGTCGCCTTCATCTATGCCAGGGATTTGCCCCTGCGGCTCCGGGGGCGCGAATTGCGCTATCTGTGGCCCGCGGCGGACCAGTTGCGCGTGCTGCTGGCCAAGGGCTTTCCCATGGGTTTGCAGATGATCGTCATGTCCGCATCCGGGCTGGTGATGATCGGGCTGGTCAATCGCGAGGGCTTGCTGGTGACGGCCGCCTATGGCGCGGCGCAGCAGATATGGACCTATCTCCAGATGCCGGCGATGGCGATGGGCGCGGCGGTCAGCGCGATGGCGGCGCAGAATATGGGCGCGGGCCGATGGGACCGGATCAGCCGCATCACCGGCTATGGCATAGGCTATCTGCTGGCGATCACCGGGGCGATGATCGTCATCATCCTGCTGTTTCACGAATCGCTGCTGTCGCTGTTCCTGGGCGATAATAGCTTTGCGATCGCGGCGGCGTGGAACATGCAGTTGCTGGCGAGTTGGAGCTTCCTGTTGTTCGGTTGCACCATGATCCTGTTCGGCGTGATGCGCGCCAATGGCGTTGTGGTCGCGCCGTTGCTGATCCTGATTTTCACCCTGTTCGGCGTCCGCCTGGGCTTTTACCACATGGCCTACCCGCTATGGGGCGCTGACGCGCTCTGGCTCAGCTTCCCGGCGGGGTCGTCCATGTCGCTGTTGCTGGCGTGGATCGTCTATGCACGCGGCGGTTGGCGCAAGGCGCGATTGCTGGTCCCGGTACATGAAGAACAATGCCGCGAGACGGTGAACAGCAACGCCGAACCGGCGGGACGGATCGCGCCGGCGGGCTGAAGGCCGTTTACCGTCCCTGGTTGCGCCAGCGGGTGATGGTGCGTTCCAATATATCGGCTTCGCTGCCGGATTGACGCCAGAGTTCGGTGAAGCTGGGATCGCCCGATGCGGGGCGTCGATGCTCCTCCAGATTGTCGAGCGCGACGCGGATCGGCACGGCGACGCCTTCACCGCAGATGATCGCCTCCCGATTGCGCAGGGCGGGGATCGAATCGAGGAAACCGCGCGCGCCTTCGGGCATGGCGGCCTTCACGAACGCCTGATCGCGGTCGTTGTTGAGGCGCATTGAGATGATCGTGCCGCACTGTGACAGCACGCCTTCGGCAAGGTCCGACGGGCGCTGGGTGATAAGGCCCAGGGAAATGCCGTATTTACGGCCTTCCTTGGCGATCCGCTCCAATATCTTGCGCACCGCCTGGCCCGAACCGGTGGTGGTGTTGGGGATGTAGCGATGCGCTTCCTCGCACACCAGCAGGATGGGCCGCTGCGGTTCGTCGCGCGCCCAGATGGCATAGTCGAACACCAAACGCGACAGCACCGACACGACGGTCGAGGTGATGTCGGACGGCATGGCGGATACGTCGATGATGGAAATCGGCTTGCCGTCGGACGGCAGGCGGAAAATCTTGGCTAGGAAGGCCTGCATCGTGTCCGCGACCAACATGCCGGAAAACATGAAGCTGTAGCGCGGGTCGGCCTTGATCTCGTCGATCTTGGTCTTGAGGCGCATATAAGGCAGCGAATTGGTGCCCTTGTCGAGCTTCCCCATCTCATTCTGGAGGATGGTGGTGAGGTCGGACAAGAGATAGGGGATCGGCGAATCGACCGTCAGCCGCCCGATGCTTTCGGCCAGGCGGTTCTTCATGCGCGCGGCGAGCAGGCATTTGGCGAGAATGTCGCAATCGACCGTGCGTTCGGAGCCGGAGGAGGTGACGAACACCTCGCAATGCTCCTCGAAATTCATCAGCCAATAGGGCAGGGCCAGGTTGTTGACGTCGAACACCGCGCCGTTGGTGGCGAAGGCCGCGCCATATTCGCCATGGGGGTCGATCATGACGATATGGCCCTGCGGCGACAGGTCGCAGATGCGGTGCAGGATCAGCGCGGCGCTGGTCGACTTGCCAGTGCCGGTGGAGCCGAGCAGCGCGAAATGCTTGCCCAGCATTGAGTCGACATAGAGGGCGGCGCGCGTGTCCGTGGTGGGATAGACGGTGCCGATCTCCACATTCGCGCGGTCGTCCGCGGCGTAGATCTGGCGCATGTCGTGGCCTGACACCGGAAAGATGTCGGTGCCCGGCGTGGGATAGCGGGTGACGCCGCGGCGGAAGCGGTAAATCCGCCCGGTCAGCTTCTCCTCATCGCCTTCGCCCAGAAAATCGATGTCGGCGACGATGCCCTTGCTCGCCTGATCCAGCGTCATCGCGCGGACGCTGGCGACCAGCCAGCTATTGCCGACGCGCATCTTGACCTGGCTGCCGACCTGGCCCGCCATGGCGGTGCAAGGGTCTTCATCCTGCTCCAGCAGCGCCAGTCGCTGGGCGTCGATCAGCACCTTGGAACTGGACCCGGCGATCTGGAACACCATCCCCATCGACTGAACCGAAGCGTGATGCACGGGCGTCGCAGAGGATGAGAAATGTTGTGCGCCCGGCATATGGGTCATGAGCCTTTTGTCGTCCCCTTGACCGGAATGGCTTCCGGTTAACAGGATGCTTCTAGGCAAAAGAGGTAAAGATTGGCTTAGCTTATGTCGCGCGCCTGGCCGCAACAGCCCACTTCAGGGTGGCGGGTGAAGGTTAAGAGACGCTGAGCCGGGGTCCGATCTGGACCAGTCGTTTGGCGGAACAGGAACATGGATCAAGTTCGGGCATTGAGAATAGGCAACAAACAGGATGGCCGCGTGTCCGATATCCCGAAGATCAATGGCCACACAGATGGCGCGCGTCGCTCAGCCGCGATCGCGATCGCCCGTGTCATCTGCATATTGGGCGTCGTCTATGTTCATGCCTGGACCGGCCTGAATGGCGAAGCGCTCAAGGCGCTGCGCGGCAGCGGGCAGGATAATTTGCGCTGGCTGCTGATGGAATTGTTCGGCCGCAGCGCGGTGCCGCTGCTGGGCCTCATATCCGGCTGGCTGGTCGCCCAGTCGCAGACGACGCGCGACTGGGGCCGGCATGTGCGGCGTAAGGCGCGGACCATATTGCTGCCCATGGTGCTGTGGAACGTCATCGCGATCATCCTTGTTTCGGGCGCTGCCTGGCGGCTGGGCCTCTCTGCGCCGATGCCGCAATCGGGATGGTGGGTGGTCGACGAGATACTGATCTTGACCCGTAACCCCGACATCAATGTTCAGATGCCGTTCCTGCGCGACCTGTTCCTGTGCATGGTCGCAGCGCCTTTGCTGGTGCGGATGCCGGGTTGGTCGCTGGTGTTGATCGCGGCGGTCGTGGCTGGTTGTCACATTGCCGGCTTCGGCCCGCCGGTGCTGATGCGGGCATCGATCTTGGTCTTCTTCACGCTGGGCATATTGGCGCAGCGTGGCGGCTGGGCCGAGCGTGTGGCGAACAAGCCGATGCTGCTGATGGCCATTCCCTTTGCCCTGCTGATGGCGGTGCAACTCTATCATGCCGTCACCGTCGGCGACGATGCCTGGCCGGTGGCGCAGCGGGGGTTGGACCTGACGCTGCGGATCGCAGCGGCGGTTGCTTTCTGGCGGCTGGCCTGGGCGCTGGCGGACAGCCCGGCGCGGCCGATGCTGCTGCGGATCGAGCCTTATATGTTCTTCCTGTTCAGCGCCCACCTGATCATGATCTGGCTGCTGGGGCCGGTGCTGGGCGGATTGTTCGGGAAGATGGGCACGCCCTTCTATCCCTTCTACCTGATCCTCCAGCCGCTGATGGTGCTGGGCGCTGTGATCGCGATCGGCGCGGGATTGCGTCGTGTCGCGCCGGGCGCGGCGGCGCTGCTCAGCGGCGGGCGGTTGAAGCGGCCGGAGCCTCAGGCGATCTCGCGGGTCGTGACCGTCTGAGCCGCCGCCATGGCGATGGCGAAGCTGTGCTTGCGCGCGGCGGGGTCGAAAATCTGGCCGGTCAGCATGAGTTCGTCCGCTTGGGTGCGGCGCAGGAACGCCGCGATGTCGCGCTCCACATCGGCCTGCGTGCCGATACTGGAGACGCTGAGTACATCCGACAGCATCGCCTGCGCCTGCGCGGGCAGCGCGTCATAATAGCCCGGCACCGGCGGTTGCAGCTTGCCCGGTTGGCCGGTGCGCAGCCGCACGAAGGACTGCTGCATCGAACTGGCGAGCAGATGGGCTTCCTCCGCCGTATCGGCGGCAAAGACATTATAGCCCGCCATCACATAGGGATATTTCAGCTGGGCCGAGGGGCGAAAGTCGCGGCGATAGATGGCGATCGCCTCGTCCAGCGCGGAGGGCGCGAAATGGGAGGCGAAGGCGTAGGGCAAGCCCAGCATGGCCGCCAGCTGCGCGCCATAGAGGCTGGAGCCGAGTATCCAGAGCGGCACATCGGCGCCCGCGCCCGGCGTCGCCTGGATGCTCAACCGTTCATCTTCGCTGAAATAGGCCTGTAATTCCATCACGTCGCGCGGGAACTGGTCCGCGCCGCCGGACAGGTTGCGGCGGATCGCCTGCGCCACTCGCTGATCCGAACCGGGCGCACGACCCAGGCCCAGATCGACGCGGCCGGGGAAAAGGGCGTCCAGCGTGCCGAACTGTTCCGCAATCACCAACGGCGCGTGATTGGGCAGCATGACGCCGCCCGCGCCGATGCGGATGGTGGACGTCGCATGGCCGATATGCGCCAGCACGACCGCCGTCGCTGCCGACGCGATGCCCGCCATGCCATGATGTTCAGCGACCCAGAATCGATAATAGCCCAGCCTTTCGGCATGGGCGGCAAGATCCGCGGCGTTGGCAAGGGCCGTGGCGACAGTGTCGCCTTCACGGACGGGGACTAGGTCGAGCAGGGAGAAAAGGGTCATGCCCGCCATATGGGGGCATAATCGGTTTTACTTCAAGACCTATAAGATGGTCGTGCCGCAGTTTGCGATCGACGGCGGCAGATCAGACCGCCCGGCCAAAACCCTGTACGGGCACTTCGGCGCGGCGACCGAAGGTGGCGGGCCGACGGGCGACCAGCGGGTTGGCATCGCGATCGAGCAGCGCCATCGTTTCGGTGAAGCAGGGTCGCAACGCGACGACGACCTCGATCAGTTCGTCCGGTCCTTCATGCGTTTCCACGCAACGGCGGGCGACCATCTCGATCTCTTCGGCCATGGCGCTAAGGCGATAAGCGCCGAACTGGGCCGATTCGCCCTTCAGCGTATGGGCCGGGGTCACCAGCGCAGCGGCGTTGCGGGCGCGAAACGCCTCTTCGACAGCGCCGATGGATTTCGCGCCATCTTCCCGAAAATAGCCCAGGATACGAAGAAAGGCGGTCCCCAACTCGCTGCGGGTCCGCGTAAATTCGTTCCAACTGACCAGTTCGGTATCGTGATAGGACACCCACGCCGCTCCTTCATTCTAACGACGCCAACATAGGCGCGGCGCGTAAACAGGGAGTTAAAGCGTGGCGGAAAGCCACCCGATATGGATCATATTCACGCCGGGCGGGACAGGGCGAACCGATCGTCGCCCAGCGTCGCGAAGGTCCAGCCTTGCGCCTGGGCGAGCGCCGCCAATTCGCGCGCGGCGATCGGGTCGTCCGCCTCGATCACGATGGCGTCGGCGTCGCGCAATGCACGGGCGGCGCGCAGCGCGGGCCAGGGACATTTCATGCCCCTGGCGTTCACGGACACGGGATCGGCCGCCATCGCGCTTATTTGGTCGCGAACGGGTTCTTCTGGCTGCGCAGCGTCAGGCGCACCGGCACCGCACCGAACCCCAGTTCGCGGCGGATGCCGTTCACCAGATAGCGGCGATAGCTTTCGGGCAGGTCGTCCAGCCGTGTGCCGAACAGCACGAAGGTAGGCGGACGGGTCTTGTTCTGGGTGATGTAGCGCAGCTTGATCCGCTTGCCGCCGGGCGCGGGAGGGGGATTGGCCTCCAGCGCGGTTTCGAACCAGCGGTTGAGGATGCCGGTGGAAACACGCTGCGACCAGGCGGTGCGGGTTTCGAAGGCGACATGGATCAAGTCGTCCAGCCCCTTTCCGGTGGACCCGGAAATGGTCATGATCGGAACGCCGCGCACCTGCGCTAATCCTTCGTCCAGGGCCTTCTTGATGCCCTGATACAACGCCGACCCATGTTCGACCGTATCCCATTTGTTGAGCGCGACGACGAGGGCGCGGCCCTCCTCCAGCACGCGGTCGGCGATGCGCAGATCCTGCGCTTCCAGCCCGCGCGTGGAATCGATCATCAGCACGACGACTTCGGCGAAATTGACGGCGTTGATGCCGTCGGACACGGCCAGCTTTTCCAGCTTTTCCTGCACCTTGGCGCGCTTGCGCATCCCCGCCGTGTCGATCAGGCGGACGGGACGCTCCACGCCTTCCCGGCTGGTCCACATCCAGTCGACGGCGATGCTGTCGCGGGTGATGCCCGCTTCCGGCCCGGTCAGCAGGCGGTTTTCGCCCAGCAGTCGGTTGATGAGCGTAGACTTGCCCGCATTGGGACGGCCGACGATGGCGAGCTTGAGCGGGGCGCTCTCGTCATCCTCGTAAAATTCCTTTTCATAGGGCTCGTCGCCCTCGCGCTCCACATGGGGGAGCAGCGCCTGGAACAGGTCGGCCATGCCCTGCCCATGTTCCGCGGAAAAGGGGACAGGTTCGCCAAGGCCCAGCGAAAAGGATTCCATCACGCCATCGTCGGCCGCTTTGCCCTCGGCCTTGTTGGCGACTAGAATAACCGGCGCGTCGTTGGCGCGAAGCCAGCGGGCGATTTCCTCGTCCAGCGGGGTGATCCCCGCACGGGCGTCGATCATGAACAGAGCGACGTCGCAATTTTCCACCGCCGCTTCGGTCTGCATCCGCATCCGGCCGGGCAAGGTATTGGCGTCCTCATCCTCATAGCCTGCGGTATCGACGATGATGAAGTCGAGGCCCAGCAGATGCGCCTCGCCCTCGCGCCGGTCGCGCGTCACGCCGGGCTGGTCGTCGACCAGCGCCAGCTTCTTGCCGACCAGACGGTTGAAGAGGGTGGACTTGCCCACATTGGGACGCCCGACAATGGCTACTGTGGGCAGCATGGAGGCCCGTTCCTTCTTAAAAATTCAAAATCGATAAACGCCGTACGCCCGCGCAGGCGGGAATCCAGTCCAGACGGAGGAACTGGACCCCCGCCTGCGCGGGAGTAGGCTTAGCATATTTGCGTCGCTTAACGGAACGCCGTCAATTTCCCGTCGTCAGCCAGCACATAGAGCATGTTGTTGGCGACGATCGGCGACAGCGACATGGACCGATCCATGTCCACCGTCGATTGCACCGATCCGGTTGTGGGATCGACATAGACCATCTCGCCGCGGGTCGATACGACGATCAGGCGGCCGCCAGCCAGCAGCGGGCCGGTCCAGCGGATCGCCTTGTCCTTCTTCTTTTCCTTCTGCCAGCGGCGCAACTGGCTGACCCAGCGGATCTTGCCGGTGGCGCGCGCGACGCAGAGCAGCCGGGCGTCGCTGGTCACCGCGAACACCCATTCGCCGACGACGGCCGGGGTCGAAATGCCCGCAATGTTGATTTCCCACAGGCGCTGGCCGCTGGTCAGTTCGTAAGATGCCATGCGGCCGCCCTGGCCGATCGCGAAGACGCGGCCGCGGTCGATCACCGGATCGGCGTCGATGTCGGTCAGCGACGCCACGGCGGTCGAAATGCTGGTGCGCGACAAGGCGTCGCCCCAAAGCGTGCGGCCGTTTTCGTACCGATAGGCGTTGATTTCGCCCGAACTATAACCTGCGATGACCGTGCCCTGCGCAGCGGCGGGGGCCGCGACGCCGAAAATGCCGGTGACCTGCAACGTGCCGCTATCGGTCCACTGGGTTTCGCCGTCGGACTGGTTGAGCGCGAAGACCTGATTATCTTGGCCCATCACATAGACATGGCCGTTTTCCAGCGTCGGCGCGCCGCGCAGCGGGCCGGACAGATGCTTTTTCCAGAGGATCGCGCCGTCGGCGCCATTCAGCGCGAAGACGTCGCCAAAGCCCGTGCTGGCGAACACCCGGTCGCCCAGGACGCTGACGCCGCCGCCGAACAACACGCGGCCATTGCCCTTCCCCTCGGAGGGCAGGTTGGTCTGCCACAGCTTTGCGCCGCTCGCGGCGTCGAAGGCGATGACATGTGCGCCCGCGTCGGTCACGAACAGCTTTCCGCCGGCGACGACCGGCGATGCCGCCAGGCGCGCCTGGGGCGAGCTGCCCTCGATCGAGGCGGTCCAGACCTGCGCGGGCGATCCGCCCAGCGAGACATGGCCCATCGCCTTGGACGGGTCACCGCCCGGCTGCGACCAGCTGTCGTTGACATAGGGGGCGGGCAGCGTGACCTGCACATCGGCCAGGCTAGGCTCGATCTCGACGCCCTGTTCGTTGTTCAGGATCGACGTGCGGTTGCCGACGACCGGCGTCTTGGGGCCACCCTTCTTGCCGCCGATCACGCCGCAGCCAGCCAGCAGGGCGACCATTGCGGCCATCGTTACGACACGGCCTATCGGCGCGAATTTCATGCAGGTCATTCCCATCCGCTCGGTCATCCTTCGCTCGGCTCGGCCGGAATCTCGACCGCGTCGATCCCCATTAATCCTGCCATCTGTCGCGCGCGTGAACGGATCGACTGCGGCACATTGGCGTCCTTCGCCATGGCGGCGAAGATCGGACCGGCCAGGTCGGTCTTGCCCATCTTCATATAGGCGATCGCCACCAGTTCACCGGCGCTGCCGAACCAGGGCGCGCCCTCGATCGCCAGCGGCTTCAATCGATCGACCACCTGCTGGGGCTTGAGGCTTTCGAACTCCAGCGCGGTCTGGCGGATCAGCGCCAGGTCGCGATAGGGCTGGTCCAGATTGGTGTCGGCGGCCATCGCTGCATAAAGCGCGATCGCGCCCTTGGCGTCGCCTTTACGCGACGCGGCGCCGGCCTGCGTCAGCAGCGCGGACGCGCGATAACCCGGCTGGTCGGCCTTGGTCAGCGCATCGAGCTGCTTGGCGTCGGGCGTGCCGCCGCCGGCCGCCGTCGTCAGCACCGCGTCCATCTGCTCGGATACCGCTTGCGATTGGGTCTTGCTGTAATGCTGCCAGTAGAGCCAGCCGCCAAAGGCGACCAGGCCCAGTATGACGGCGACCAGAATCCAGCGGCCAAAGCGCTGCCAAAAGCCCAGAAGCTGGTCCTGGCGGACGGCATCGTCCACCTCGCGCATGAAGGCTTGGCTATTTTGCGGCGTCAGGGCCACGATATTCTCCGAGAAATGGATCAGAAACTAAGCGCACAGGGCGCGATCAATAGCGGTGCTTATGCCACAGGCAAATCAATTTTTAGGTCGATAGACCTGATCGTCGGTGGGAAAGGCGCGGGTCCGTACTTCGGCGGCATAGCGGGCGGCCGCGCCGTCGATGGTCTGCGCCAGATTTTCATAGCGCTTCACGAAGCGGGGCACCCGATCGAACATGCCCAGCATGTCTTCGGTCACCAGCACCTGCCCGTCGCAATGGGCCGATGCGCCAATGCCGATGACGGGTACATCCACGCTGTCGGTGATGGCCACGGCCAGTTCCTCCATCACGCCTTCCAGCACCATGGCGAAGGCGCCGGCCTGCGCCACCGCGCGGGCGTCGGCCATGATCTTGGCATGTTCCTGCTGGCTCTTGCCGCGTGCGCCATAGCCGCCCAGCGCGTTCACCGCCTGCGGCGTCAGGCCGATATGCGCCATCACCGGGATACCGCGCTGGCTGAGGAAGGAAATCGTCTCCGCCATCGCCTCGCCGCCCTCCAGCTTGACGGCAGCGCAACCGGTTTCGGCCATCACCCGGCTGGCGCTGGCGAAGGCGTGTTGGGGCGAAGTTTCGTAGCTGCCGAAGGGCATGTCGACCAGGACGACGCTGTGATAGCTGCCCCGCACCACCGCCGCGCCATGGGCGATCATCATGTCGAGCGTGACGGCAAGCGTGGAGGGCAGGCCGTAAATCACCTGGCCCAGCGAATCGCCTACCAACAGCATGTCGCAATGCGGGTCGAGCAATTGCGCCTGGCGCGCGGTATAGGCGGTCAGCATCACGAGCGGTTCGGCCGTCTTCCCCTCAAACTTGCGCCGCTGGATGGCGGGCACGGTCAGGCGCTTCATCGGTGCGGGCGTGGGGTTGGCGCGGCTGGTCGCGGTGTCGATCGTGAAGGTCGTGGACATGGACGCGCTCTACCGCAGCCCGGCGCGGCGCGCAAATGCCGGACGGGCCGAAGCGGCATGATGCGCCGCCCCGGCCCGTATCGCTATGATCAGAAGGAAACCTTGATCGTGCCGCCCCAGGTCTGCGGATCGCCGACCTGGCCGGCGATCAGGCCGGTGTTGCCCGGCGCGACCTGGAGATTTTCGATATAATCGACGTCGAAGGCGTTGCGCACCCAGCCGAAGATGTCGAACCCTTCGCCACGGAAGCCGGCGCGGAAGTTGGTCAGGGCATAGCCCTTCACGTCGGTATAGATGGACGGCGAGGCGTTGCTGTTCCAGTGCGACCGGTAGTTGCCATCGACGCCCAGATAGGCCTGACCTTCTTTAGCCAGTAGCGTGACAGGGATGTTATATTCCGCGCCGTAGGAGAAGGCCCATTTCGACACCCCGGGCAGGGTCTGGCCGGAAATGTCGCACTGGCGCGGGCTGAGCGCACCGGGGACGCCCGGCTGCGAATAATCGGCCGCCTGGCCAGATGGCTGCAACGTGCCCCCCGACAATTCGGGCGGGCAGGGGGCGTTGGTGAACTTCTTATATTGGGCGTCGGTGTAGGCGCCATTGGCATAGGCGGTGAAACGGTCGCTCGCGACGATCTTGAGGTCCGCCTCGATCCCCTGCGACCGGACCTTTTCCGCATTGGCGAGGTAGCCACGCACGGTGCCGAACTGACCGCCATTCACGGTCGCCTGGAAATTCTTGATGTCGGTGCGGAAGGCGGAGAGGTTGAATGTTGCCCGGCGATCCCAGAACTGGGTCTTGAGGCCGATTTCATAATGGTTGACCGATTCCGGCTTCACCGTGCCGGCGTCATAATTGACGCTGTTATCGGCGTTGAGCGGCAGGCCGTTCTGGTTGATGCCCAGCGTCTTGAAGCTCTTGGCATAGGTCGCATAGGCAAGAACGTCGCGCGCGACCTTGTAATTGACGTTGAAATCATAGGTGAAGTTCCAGGCGCTGTCGGACGGCGCGCTGACCTGCGGCTGATAGACGCCGCACTGGGCGGCCAGCACCGATCCGGCGGTCGGCGTCGGCGTGCAACTGATGACCGCGCCGGCACCATTGGTGACGATGCGTTCGTAGAAGCCCGATTTCTTGTCATAGTTGATGCGCGCGCCCGGCTGGATCGTCAGCGCGTCGGTGACCTTCCAGCTGACCTGGCCGAACAGCGCGGCGCTGGTGCTCTTGAGCCATTGCGTGTTGCTGGCGGTCAGCCCTTCCAGGACGCTCGGGTCGTTCGCCAATGCGCCGGTCAGGCTCCACTTGCTGGCGGCGCTGCCCTGCTGTTCGGTGCCCTGGGTGTCGATCCGCTGCTTGAAGCCGAACAGGCCGAGGACGAAATCGACCTTCTCGCTTTCGTAATTATAGCGGAACTCCTGGCTATACTGATCCTGCTGCGACGGGTTTTGCGATTTGGCGACGATCGACAGGCCGGTGAAGTCGCGGTCATTTTCCGGTTTCCAGTCCCAGAAGCGCCAGGCGGTGACGGAGGTCAGCGTACCAGGGCCGACATCCCATTTGATCTTGGCCGACACGCCGCCGATCTTGTTGCCGGCGTTCAGGTTGCTGTCTAGGTCGGATAGCCGATCGTAGGGATTGCGGCTGGGGACGACATAATTTTGCGCGGCGGCCAGCGCATCATATTGGCGGGCGAGCGCGCGTTGGGTCTTGCCCACGCGCACGAAGGTCGTGCCGCAACATTCCGGGTCTTGCTTGCTATAGTCGCCCGACAGGGTGACGCTGAAATCGTCATTGGGCTTGAACAGCAACTGGCCACGAATACCCAGATTATCCTGTTCGTTGATCCAGCGCTGGCTCGTCACATTGTAGAGCGTGCCGCGGCGGCTGGTCGCGGCGATCGCGATGCGGGCGGCGATCGTGTCGGTCAGCGGACCGGACACGGCGGCCTTGGCCTGCTTGTAATTGAGGTTGCCGACGGTCAGTTCGGCGCGGCCTTCGAAATCGAAGGTCGGCTGGTTGGTCGTGATGTTGATCGCTCCGGCCGTCGTGTTCTTGCCATAGAGCGTGCCCTGCGGCCCGCGCAGCACTTCGACCTGGGCCACGTCGAGGAAGTCGAAGGTCGCGGCGGCCACGCGGCTGTTATAGACGTCATCGACATAGATGCCGACGCCCTGTTCGAAGCCGTCGCTGGTCAGGCCGAACGGCACGCCCAGGCCGCGGATATTGACAGACGTGTTGCGCGGGTTGGTGGTGTAAACCTGCAATGTCGGCGCGAGTTGCTGGAGCTTCACGATGTTGAAGTTACCGGTCGCCTCGATGCTGTCACCGCGGATCACGGATATAGCCAGTGGCACTTCCTGCGCGGTTTCCTGACGGCGGCGAGCGGTGACGACGATCACATCGCCGCGCACATTGGGTTGCTGGACGTCATCGGCGGCCGGCTGAGCCGCATCCTGCGCAAAGGCGTCGGGCGTGATGATGGAAGCGCCCGCGACGCTCGCGAGCAACAGAAAACGCGCAATCATGATTATCCCCTTTATCCGGCTGTCCGGTGATCATTTTATCGCGGCATTTCCGGTGGTCCGGTCAAAGCCGATACTATGGGAATGAAATGGCAATGCGGCTCACCCCCTGCCGCCTGGGCCGCTTGTCGCAGCCCGAAACTCTATGGCCCCCACCTGATCGCTCAGTTGGACAAGCGCGTTTTTTCCGTCACGTCGATCTGGACCACGCGCGCATCGTGTACGGTCAGCGTGATCGATCCGAAACGCAGCGCCTCCAGCACGCTGCGCACCTTGTCGACGCTGGCGGCGATGTCGGGACGCAGCTCTGCGCGAGCGCCATCGATACGGGCGTGGCGGAGTTCGATCGGTTTATGTTCGCTCATGGGCACCTCTGGCTCCGTCTAATATCTCAACTACAAAGATAGACAAAAAAGCAAATATAAGGGGCGCGCAAGTTTGTCTTGTCGCGCCCCTTTGGGGTGAGTCTCTACGGGTGGATGGTCGGGCGCACGGACTTGCGCTCCTGCTGGGCCATCGGCAGCGCCGGGCGCATCTGGCGCATGGCCGACGCCTGTTCCTGTGCATTGTCGATCAGCCGTTCGAGCAAAGATTGCCCAAACTGCCAGTCGCCCAGGCCCGATTGCGCGTTGATGTGGCCGGCATGGCCCGCATCGACAAATTGACTGCCCCAATATTTGCCGACGCTATGGGCGCGTTCGAAGAAGATATAGGGGTCGTCGCGACTACCCACCAGGATCGAGGGGAAGGGCAGTTGCGCGCGCGGGGTCGGGCCGAAGCCGCCGATCGTCTCTGGCGTTTCCATCCGGTCGCAGTCGGGCGGCGCGACCAGCAATGCGCCGGTCACCGGCCAGCCATAGGCTTGGCTTTGCAAGGCGCCCCACCAGGCGACGGCCAAGCAACCCAGGCTGTGCGCCGCCAAAATCACCGGGCCGTTCGCTTCGCGAATGGCGGCGTCGAGCCGCGTCACCCAGGCATTGCGATTGGGGCTGGCCCAACTGCCCAGGTCCACCCGCTCGCAATCGCCGCGCGTTTCTTCCCAGATTGTCTGCCAGTGACCCGGCCCGCTATTGTTGAGGCCAGGGATGGTCAGCACGACCGGTTGGCGCGTGTCACCCGAAAAACCGAATCGCTCCATGGTCTGATCCTCATCCTTGCTATCGAGGCTCTGACAATAATTCTATTTATCTGGTAGACAATAGGCAAGCGGCGAAATGTGGTGAAATCTAGGCAGCCGGAAAAACGCTCATCAAGCCGGATCGTCAACAGCGATGCGGCCGGACCGGCATGATGCCGGCCCGCCGATCGGTGGTGCTTGGCGGTGATTTACCAAGGGTAGATGAGGCCATAATATTGGTAGACGTTGCGGCCATAGCCGTCGTCATAATGCGGCCGCTGGTCGGCGCCGTAGCGCGGCGCATCGTCGAGCAGTTTCTTGTCGAGGTCGACGACATAGCCGTGCTGGCCGGTGTCATAGGCCAGCATCGACCAGGGCAGGGGATAATGGTCGTGCCCGATGCCCAGAAAGCCGCCGAAGGAGAGGACGGCGTAGCGCACCTGTCCGCTGCGCTTGTCCACCATGAAGTTGGAGATCTTGCCCAGGCGGTCGCCCTGGCGGTTGTAGACCGCGGTGCCTTCCACCCGGTCGGACGCGATAAGGTCGCCATGATTTTCCATCGTCAGGTCAGTCATTGTCATGCTCCTGTGAGAAATGACGCTATGATGATGCAACCATGGGGGACCGCTGGGGTTCCTCCGGCTCATACAACCACGCATCATCGGGAGCATAGGCCATGAAGATCAATCGCAGCGGTTCGGCAGTCTGGACGGGCGGCCTGAAAGACGGGAAGGGCGCGATCTCTACCCAGAGCGGCGCGCTGGACGCCTATCCCTATGGTTTTGCGACGCGCTTCGAAGGACAGCCGGGCAGCAACCCGGAGGAGTTGATCGCCGCCGCCCATGCGTCCTGCTTCACCATGGCGCTGTCGCTGATCCTGGGCGAAGCAGGGCTGACGGCGGAGAAGATGGAGACGACCGCGGTCGTGACGCTGGAAAAGCAGGATGACGGTTTCGCCGTGACCGCAAGCAAACTGACGCTCAAGGCGACCATCCCCGGCACGGACGAGGCGACCTTTCAGGAACTGGCTGGCAAGGCCAAGGCGAACTGCCCGATCTCCAAGCTGCTGAAGGCCGATATCAGCCTTGAGGCGGAACTGCTGAGCTGACCACCGGACGCCTGGCGCGGACATGTTCGCGCCAGGCGATATAGAGGCCGCTGGCGACAATCAGCGTCGCGCCGGCCCAGGTCGTCGCCATCGGCCAATTCTCCCCGATCGCGACGCCCAGCAGGGTGGTCCAGATGATCGTCGTATAATCCATCGGCAGTACCACCGACACCGGTCCCCAGCGCAGCGCGGCGGTCAAGCAGAGTTGCGCGATGCCGCCGAACAGGCCGATCACCAGTAGTAATCCCCAGGTCAGCGCATCATGCGCCTGCGCGACGAAGGGCATGGCGATGCCCAGCGGGATCATCGACAGGACCGTGAACCAGAAGACGACGACGCCCGCCGATTCGGTCCGGCCCAGTTCGCGCAGCACCAGGCTGACGCTGGCGGTCACCAGGGCGGCGGTGATGGCGACGGCGACCCCCTGGATCGGGAAATGGCCCGCATCCGGGCGTACGATCACCAGCACGCCGACGAAACCGACCAGCACCGCGGCCCAGCGATGGATGCCGGTCGCCTCCCGCAGAATCAGCGCCGACAATATCGTGCCGAAGATCGGCATGGTGAACCCGATCGTCGCGGCTTCTGCCGGGGGCAGCAGGATGTAGGACAGGAAATTGAGCAGCATCCCCGTCAGCCCCAGCATCATGCGGCTGGCATGGATGCCGATCCTCTGGGTGCGCACGGTGCGCAGGCCACCCGCCAGCGCGACCCAGATGAGGATCATCGGCAGTGCAAAGGCCTGCCGGTAAAAAAGGGATTCGACCACATGGACGCCATGTTCGCTCGCCACCCGCACGGTCACGAACATCACCGACAGGCACAGCACGGCGATCAGGCGCAGCCCGATGGCGAAGAGCGGGCGATGGGGACGGGTAGGTGCGGTCACGCCGCCGCCTTAGAGCGATTTCTAATCAGATGGAATCATCTGATGACTCGGAAATCGCGGTAAAACATAAACCTTGAGCGGTTGATCCAATGTAATCGGATCAACCGCTCAAGCCCGGTTGCGCCGTGACGCAACCGGGCCAGTCCTTATTTAATAGGCTTGCGGAATTTCAGCGTCATCCGGTCGCTTTCGCCGATGGCCAAATATTTGTCCTTGTCGACATCCTTCTGGCTGAGCGAGGGGGGCAGGGTCCACACGCCCTTGGGCCAGTCGGCCGTATCCTTGGGATTAGCGTTCACTTCCGACGCGCCGACATATTCGAAGCCGGCCGCCTGCGCGATGCGGCGGATGGTGGAAACCTTCAGGTAACCGCTGCTCTTTTCCAGCGCACTGTCGCGATCTTCGGGCAGGCGATGATCGACCACGCCCAGCGTGCCGCCGGGCTTGAGCATGTCGAAAAAGGCCTTGAAGGTCGCGGCCTCGCTCCCGGCCATGACCATGTTGTGGACGTTGCGGAAGGTCAGCACCGTGTCGACGCTGCCAGCGGGGATACTGGCGGCTTCTTCGGGATAGGCGGCGACCTTCACCTTGTCATAGACGGCCGGATTGGCGGCGAGGAACGTCTTGTAGCCGTCCAGATAGCGGCCGGTGGGCTGGAGCGCGTAGAAAGTGCCATGGTCGCGCAGCAGCGGCGCCAGGACTTCAGTGTACCAACCGCCGCTCGGGCTATATTCCACAACTGTCTGACTCGGTGTCACACCGAAGAAGGCGAGCGTTTCGGCCGGGTGGCGATATTGGTCGCGGGCGACATTTTTGGGCGTGCGGCTGGGGGCTGCAATGGCGGCGGCGATCGGGTCTGTCGCCTGGTGGGCGGCGTGATCGGCATGTTGAGCGGCGAGCGGCAGCAGCGGCAGGGCGAGGCCGGTCAGCAGCAAGGCCGTGCGGGCGAGACGATTCATCGGGGGCATCCTCTCTTTTCAGGGAGAGGGTGATGTGCCGGTCCCTTGTGCCGGGCGCAAGGGGGCGGTGGGGACAAATCCCCGCCAGCCAAATTATCTCATGCCAAAGCGCGATGATCATGACGCATCGGAGACAGTGATGGTGCTCCCCGGCGAAGGCCGGGGTCCAGTCCAGAGCGTAGAACTGGACCCCGGCCTTCGCCGGGGAACACCATGCTATAGGTGCCTGGTCAATGCAGCTTGATATTAAAGACAGGCTTCCAGGAATGGCTGGTCGAAGCCGAACATGCGCGCCTTGTCGAGCGTATAGGGACGCAGGCCCATCGAGCGATATTCGCCGATGATCTTTCCGCTGTCATCCTCGTCATGATATTCGAACTTGAACAGTTCCTGGGTGACGATGACGTCGCCTTCCATGCCGATGACTTCGGTAATGTTGGTGATGCGGCGCGAACCGTCGCGCAGGCGCTTCACCTGGATGATCAGGTCGACCGAATCGGCGATCTGCTTGGAAATCGCTTCCTTGGGGATCTTGATGTCGCCCATCAGGATCATGTTTTCCATACGGCCCAGACATTCGCGGGGCGAGTTGGCGTGGAGCGTACACATGGAGCCGTCATGGCCGGTGTTCATCGCGGCGAGCAGATCGAAACATTCCGCGCCACGAATTTCGCCCAGGATGATGCGGTCAGGGCGCATACGCAGGGCGTTCTTGACCAGGTCGCCGATGGTGATCGCACCATTGCCTTCCAGGTTCGGCGGACGGGTTTCCAGCGGCAACCAGTGCGGCTGCTGGAGTCTCAGTTCCGCCGCATCCTCGATCGTCAGCACGCGCTCGCCCGGATCGATCATCTTCGACAGGGCATTGAGCATCGTCGTCTTGCCCGAACCCGTACCGCCTGAAATGACCACGTTGAAGCGGCACGCGCCCGCGATCTTCAGGGCGGTCGCCATTTTCGGGCTCATCGCGCCCCATTGGGCCAGCATGTCGATGGTGATCGGCTTGGCGGAGAATTTACGGATCGAGATCGCCGTGCCCTTCAGGCTGAGCGGCGGCACGATCACGTTGACGCGCGAACCGTCGGGCAGGCGGGCGTCGGCCAACGGCGTGGTCTGATCGACGCGGCGGCCAACCTTGTTCACGATCCGCTGCGCGATCTGGAACAGATGCTCCTCGTCGCGGAACTTGATCGGGGCGATGATCAGCTTGCCCTTTTTTTCGATATAGGTCTGGTCCGGCCCGTTCACCATGATGTCGGTGATGTCCGGGTCGTTCAGCAATTCTTCGAGCGGGCCAAGGCCGAGCAACTCGTCGACCAGCACCTTTTCCAGCGCGAACTGCTCGCGCCGGTTGAGGGTCAGCTTCAACTCCGCCAGCACTTCCATGATGATCGGGCGGAATTCCTCCGCCAACTCATCCTTGGTCAGCGTTGCGGCGGCTTCGGGGTCGACCCGTTCCAGCAGGCGGGGGAGTACCTGTTCCTTGATCTTGTGGACGCTGGCTTCGAACCCCTGCGGCCCGGCGTCGGGCACATGGTCGGCATTGGCGCGGTCCGACAGGCGGGCCATCGCGTCGGAATTGCGCTGCATCTGGGTGGTCGGGGCCGACAAGGGGTCGAACGGGATTTCGCCCGGCAACGCCGCGATGTCGAGCGGGGGGAACTGGTCGCCGCCGCGCGGCGCTTCCTCTTTGGGGCTGCCGCCCTGCATCGGGCGGGCAACGCCAAAGCCGGGCTTGATACCGGCGGGTCCATTTTTCCGTCCAAAGGCGCTCATATTTCTCCGCCATCTCGTCGCGATCGTTCCGGTCGGTCCCTGAGGGCGCCGACCCGATCTGGGTGATCAAGGTGAATAAGCTGGAAACTTTGACAAATGGCTAATGGCACGTTGCCGTAATGCCAGCATCGCCAGCAGCAGCAGCGCGACCAGGCTGATGCCGCCGCCCAGCGTTTCCTGCCACAGGCGCAGCCGTTCGACGCGATAGAGGCCCGGCGTCGCCTGGAAATGCAGCAATGGTCCGCTGCTGGGCACGGGGCGGCCGTCGCGGGTCACTTGCCAGATGGGGAAGGCGGCATGGCCCAGCGTCACCGGGCCCGCCCGTTCGACCAATATCGCGTCGCCACGCGGCAGCGCGCGCCACGGCGTCAGATCGACCCAGCGATTGCCAGGCCGCACGCGCGATAGGTCGAAGCCGCGCGGCAGATATTCGGGCGCATCCGGCGCGACCCGCGCGATCAGCGCCTGATCGACGGGCTTGCGCAGGAAGGCGGCGGTCAGCAGGCCACCGAATAGATAGGGGAACAGCAGCAGCACGCCAGCGCCGACCAGCAGCGCCGGGCGCAGCCGACTGCCCGCCAGCGCGGTGATCGCGGCGAACTCCGTGATGCAAAAGACGCGCCAGGGAAATTGCACCTTGTTCAGCAAGGATATCCCCCAGACGAAGGGGATGAGGCGGACGGACAGCAACGCCGTCAATATCGCGATCACCCCCCATGGCGTCCGTGCCGCAGGCCAGGCGAGCAGGATCAGCCCCAAGGCCAGGCAAGGGAAGAGTTCGAAACTACTGTTCCAGATCGACCAATCGGTCGCCCGGTAATCCTGTACCCATAATATCGACGTCGACACATGGGATTGCAGCGTCAGCGCCGGGATCAGGAAGAAGGCGGCAAGCGCAAAGGCGAGAGCGCCCGCTGCGATGGCCGATGGCAATATCGGCGCGCGCTGCCACAATCGCCAGCCGATCAGCGGCGCGATCACCAAAAGGCCGGTCAGCATGGCCAGCGGCAGATGGCTGATCAACAGGCTCGCATAGGCCGCCGCCAGCAGCATGACGCCCCGCCTAGCCGGGAGTCGGTCGATCGCCAGCGCAATCAGCGGCAGCCAGACGAACGCGGTCGCTTCGGCCAGCGCGCCGCGCACATAGATGTCATAAAGATGATAGGGTGCGGCCATATAGAGCATCGCGCCCAGCAACGGCCGGGTGCCGCGCGTCGCCAGCCAGTGATGCATGGCCAGGCCAGACGCTACCAGCAGCGCCAACCCGGTCAGATTGACCGCCGTCGGCACGGTAAAACCTGCCGCATGAAAGGCGCCGCCTATCCAATAGGCAAAGGGCGGATAAAAATAGAAGGTGGGGCTGCCCAAACCCTCGAAGCTGCCACGCAACCAGCGCTCGTAGAGTTGACCGGCGGCCATTTCCTGCCCGAAATGCGCGGTCCAGAGCAGATTATACTGGTGCGAATGGGTGAAGCCCGGTCCCCACAACAAGGCCGGCAGCATCAGCAAGACGCCAAATAGCGTCAGGATGCAGGCGGGACGGCGGATGAACGGCAGGAAGCGCGATCGCATAACGACGCCATGCCGGAATATGGTAAATAAATCCTGTGCATGCCTAGGCGCTTACGCGCCGTTAACCATTTCGGCCGATAGCAGGGGGGTTCTCTGGTGAAAGTTGCGCACGATGTCGACCCTGTCCATCGTCATTCCTGTCTATAATGAGCAGGATGCGATCTCGTTGTTCCTGGACGCGGCGCGCCCGGCGGTGACGGCGGCGCTCGCGCTGATCGGGCCGGATGCCCGCGCCGAATATCTGTTCATCGACGATGGCAGTTCGGATCGGACCGCCGACATATTGGCGATCCTGGCGCGCCTGAACCCCGACATACGCTGCCTGTCGCTGTCCCGCAATTTCGGCAAGGAAGCGGCCTTGGCCGCTGGCATTGACCATGCCGCGGGCGATGCCGTCATCCCGATCGACGTCGATCTGCAAGATCCGCCGGGCGTGATCGTGGACATGGTGCGCGCCTGGCTGGCCGGGGCGCAGGTGGTCAACGCCCGCCGCGCCGACCGGTCAAGCGACAGCTGGCTAAAGCGCGCGAGCGCGCAGGGCTTCTATGCGCTGCTCAATCGGCTGTCCGACTATCCCATCCCCGAAAATGTAGGCGATTTCCGCCTGCTGGACCGGCAGGCGGTGGACGTCATCAAGCAGCTGGGCGAACAGGCGCGCTTCAACAAGGGGCTTTTTTCGTGGATCGGCTTTCGCGTCGCGACGGTGGACTATGTCCGTGCCGCGCGCGGAGCGGGCACGACCAAATGGCGGCTGGGCAAGCTCTGGTCGCTGGCGATCGACGGGATCACGACATCCACCACCATGCCGCTGCGCATCTGGTCCTATATCGGCGGCGGGATTGCGCTGCTGGCCTTCGCCTATGCCACCGTCCTGGTGCTGCATACGATCGTCACCGGGGTCGATGTGCCCGGCTATGCGTCGATCATGGTCGCGGTGCTGATGCTGGGCGGCCTCAACCTGCTCAGCCTGGGGATCATCGGGGAATATCTGGGACGGGTCGCGCGCGAAGTCCGCAAGCGGCCGCTCTATGTCGTGGACGCCCCCGTCGCGCACGCTGCGCATCAACCGCTCGAAGAAGAGACATTATGGACCGATCAGCCTATGCGAGCATGAGCGCGCAGGAGGGGACCCATTGGTGGTTCGTCGCCCGTCGCGCCATATTGGATCGGTTGATCCACACCCAGGTCGCGCCGCGTGCCGACGCCCGTATCCTGGAAGCGGGGTGCGGCACCGGCGGCAATCTGGCGATGCTGGCCCGCCATGGCAGGGTGGAAGCGCTGGAATATGATGGCGAGGCGCGCGCGCTGGCGACGGCGCGCGGGGTGGCGCAGGTGGAACCGGGCATGTTGCCGGGCCGGATCGGCTTTGGTGAGCAGCGCTACGACCTGATCGCGCTACTGGACGTGCTGGAACATGTGGAGGAGGATCGCGCGTCGCTGAACGCCCTGCGGGGGCGACTGGCGGCAGGGGGGCGCATCCTGCTGACCGTCCCGGCGGTGCCCTGGCTCTGGTCCGACCATGACGTGCTGCATCATCACAAGCGCCGCTATACGCTGTCGGGACTGCGCAGCGTGGCGGAGGCGGCCGGGCTGAAAGTGGAATCCGTCGGCTATTTCAACAGCCTGCTGTTCCCGATCGCCGTCGCCACGCGGACGGCGCATCGTCTGCTCCGCCGTAAGGGCGGGCTGGATGCCGAGCCTTCGCCGATGGTCAATGGTGCCTTGCGGACGATATTCGGGTGGGAGCGGCATGTGCTGGGCCGTTTCCGCTTTCCGATCGGCTTGTCGCTCTACGCCATATTGTCAGCGTAGAAATTCGTCGGGATGATACCAATGTCCGTCCCAGCAGCGGGTGGGTTCGTCGGCGCTGACGCGCGTGGGATTGATCGGCCGTATCAGCCCCGGCATGGCGTCCAGCGGGGCGAGATACGACCCCATCGGGAAATAGGCGAAAGTCTGTTGCCAGGCCTTCACCACGGTACAGCGAACTTCAGGTGCGGCGGGGTGGACGAGCGCGCGGCGCACCTCATGAAAGCCGGTGACGGTGCCGATCAGCAGCGGCAGGATTAGCCAGGGGCGGCTGCGCGGTACGTGGATTAGCGCGTCGGCGACCATCACCGCCAATATGGCGAGCGCGCTGATCGATGCGCGCATCATGAAGTCGATCGACCAGCCGATCTGGACGAAAGGAATGGCAAGCAGTAGCAGGGCGAGCAGCGCCAGCGTGTCGCGCCCGAAGCGCGGTTGGCGTACTAGGAGGGCGAGCGGCACGACATAGACCAGCACCTCCAGCAGTTCGAACAAGCCCCATTGCAGCGGGACGAATGTCATCAACCGCGCCCCCACGCCGTCATTCGCCGCGCCGAGATAGAGGAGGCCGGGAATGCACAACAGGGTGGCGAGCGCCGGGACGCCAATGTCGTCCAGGCGCAATTCGCGTCGCAGAAGCGATCGCACCCCGGCCAGCGCGGCGAACGGCATCGCCCCCATCAATCCGAGCGGCGACCAAAGGGCGGTGAGCGGCAGCAGCGCCAGCACCGCGCCCAGCGGCGCTTTGCCACCGCGCCAGAGCAGATAGGCCAGCGCCCCGATCCACCCCGACAGCGCATGTTGCGGCACCCAGAAGGCCAGGGTGATGGTGGAGCTATATTGGAGATAGGCCCAGTTTTCGAGATGATCGGACAGGCCGCCGCGAAACAGGATACGGCCCAGCGCGTCCAGGCCCGAAAAGCCGATGACGACGGCCAGCGCCACCAGCCTGGCGCGGCGCGTGTCGAACAGGGTGGAACCGAGCGCCAGCACCGTGCCCAGCATCAGGGCATTCTGCACCAGGAGGGCAATGTCGCCCGCCCGCCCGCCCAGCGCCTTGGCGATCAGCGCCGGGGCCAGGAACATGCCGATCGGCGCGCGCAGCACATCGGGCGCGCCGCGGGCGGTGTAGACGAAAGGCCAGGGATTGACGACCATGTCCCGCATCGCCGCCAGCCGCACCTGCCAGTCGAGATTGGCATAGAAGAAGCGCCCCTCGCCACCCAGCAGCAGCAAGAGCAGCGCGATGGCGATGCATGTCAGCAGCGTTGCGGGCGGTGGTCCGGCAAAGCCGCGTGCGGCGCGTACGATCAGGACGCAGAGCGTCGCTAGCAGGACAGCGCCCAGCGCATAGGCCCATAAGGGCATGACATCGAGAAAGCGCCACAGCAGCAACTGGCCGACCCCCAGCCAGCCGGCCATCCCCGCGACCAGCCAACCGCCCGGCAGGGGACGGGCGATCGGGGACGAGGTGGGTAGGGCAGGGGCAGAGGCGGTCATCTGCATCGTTTCATGACAAGGATGCGGCGGCGCGGCAATGCGGGAAATGGTCAAGTCGTAGGCTTGGCACCCGTCGTGACCGGGCGGGGGCAGGCGATGGCCTTCCGGCAAAATATTTCCATTATATTTCTGTTACTTTTCCTACATCGGTCCGTTCATTGCCCTGCAATTGACACCTCCCATAGCCAAGCATAGAGATTCGCCGTGCCAGAATGGTTTCGTCAACGGTATCTCGACTTACTCGGGTCGATCTACATTTATAACGAGCATCGCGGCTATACGGCCATCGATCGCGTGCTGGATGCCATTCGCGTCCGCTCGCCGGAAGATTTTGCGCTGATTGCCGCGGTAGAGAAGCACCGCGCCGACGAACGCAAACATTATCTCATGTTCCGGCGCTGGTTCGAATTGCGCGGCACCATGCCCCTGTTCGTCGATCGCGCCTGCGGGCATATCGATCGCTTCGTGGAGATCATGTTCCGCACCGGGATCGACCAGCTCGATACGCAAAAGATCATCGATAGCGACGATCAGTTCGAAAAACTGTGCCGTGTAATCTCGCTGACGGAAAAACGCGGTTTCAAGCAGGTCGAGATATTGCTCACACATCCGCTGGTGCGCAACGACAAGGTGCTAATGACAATCCTGGCGATCGTCCACAAGGACGAGCCTAGCCATTGGGCACCTTATGACGGCTGGCTGCTGCATCATCGCCGGGGCGGATCGACGCGGTGGGAACGGGCGATCGACGGCTTCATCCATTCCGAATTGCTGTTCGTCAAACTGCCGCTTTTATTCCTCAGCCCCTTTTTGCGCCGGCGCGCGGACTGGCCCGACGCCGTCGACCGGGTCGAGGCGGGGGCGGCGCATTTCGACCTGGCTTGAGCCTGTCGCGCCACGCAAAAGGGGCGCCAACGGCACCCCTCCTGACGACCAAGCCGCGTGCGGCCGGTCGATTGCATATTCAGCGATGGCTGCGGTCAGCCGGCCTTTTCGGCCAGGACCGTCAGGCCCTTTTCATTCACTTCGGCAAAGCCGCCTTCGACCGGGATGATTTCCGGCGCGGCACCTGCCGTCGCGAAAATCTGGATGCTGCCGTCGCGGACCGTCGACATGAAGGGCGCGTGGCCCTCCAGCACGCCGAAGTCGCCATCGGTGCCGGGCACCACGACCTGCCAGACATCCGCCGAGCGGACGAGCTTTTCCGGGGTTACGAGTTCGAAATGCAGTGCCATTTTTTCTTACTCCCCCCTCCCTTTAGGGAGGGGTCGGGGGAGGGGATGTCATTGGCGAAGGCCTATTACAGGCCCTCCCCTAACCCCTCCCTAAAGGGAGGGGAATTATCAGCTTACGCCGCTTCCGCAGCCAGCTTCTTGGCCTTTTCGACCGCTTCGTCGATGCCGCCGACCATGTAGAAGGCGTTTTCGGGCAGATGGTCATATTCGCCGTCGACCACGGCCTTGAACGACTTCACCGTGTCTTCGATCTGGACGAACTTGCCGCTGATGCCGGTGAAGACTTCGGCGACGTGGAAGGGCTGCGACAGGAACTTCTGGATCTTGCGCGCGCGGGCGACGGTCAGCTTGTCCTCTTCCGACAGCTCGTCCATGCCCAGGATCGCGATGATGTCCTGCAACGACTTGTATTTTTGCAGGATCGACTGGACCGCGCGGGCGGTGTCATAATGTTCCT
The DNA here is from genome assembly GCF_012927105.1 of Sphingobium psychrophilum. Lineage (GTDB taxonomy): Bacteria > Pseudomonadota > Alphaproteobacteria > Sphingomonadales > Sphingomonadaceae > Sphingobium > Sphingobium psychrophilum. The sequence goes on from NZ_JABBFV010000001.1 coordinate 462,860, forward strand.
GGCCCACGGTGCGCGGCTCCAGCACGCGGCTGGTGGAGTCGAGCGGATCGACGGCCGGGTAGATGCCCAGTTCCGAAATCGCACGGTTGAGAACGGTCGTCGCATCAAGATGCGCGAATGAGGTCGCCGGCGCCGGATCGGTCAAATCGTCGGCGGGGACGTAGACGGCCTGAACCGAGGTGATCGACCCCTTGTTGGTCGACGTGATGCGCTCCTGCAACTGGCCCATGTCGGTCGACAGGGTCGGCTGATAGCCCACCGCCGACGGAATACGGCCGAGCAGAGCGGACACTTCCGCGCCTGCCTGGGTAAAGCGGAAGATGTTGTCCACGAAGAACAGCACGTCCTGATTTTCGACGTCGCGGAAATATTCGGCGATGGTCAGGCCCGACAGGGCGACGCGGGCACGCGCGCCCGGCGGCTCGTTCATCTGGCCATAGACCAGCGCGACCTTGGAGCCTTCGCTTATGGCGTTGCCGTCGGCGTCCTTGGCGATAACGCCGGCGTCGAGAAATTCGTGGTATAGATCGTTACCCTCACGGGTGCGCTCACCGACGCCTGCAAAGACCGAGGTGCCGCCATGGCCCTTGGCGATGTTGTTGATCAGTTCCTGAATGAGCACGGTCTTGCCGACGCCCGCGCCGCCGAACAGGCCGATCTTGCCGCCCTTCGCATAAGGGGCGAGCAGGTCGATGACCTTGATGCCGGTGACCAAGATGGAGCTTTCGGTCGACTGGTCGACGAACAGCGGCGCAAGCGCGTGGATGGGCGAGCGCATGTCGGTCTGCACCGGGCCGCGCTCGTCGATTGGTTCCCCGATGACGTTGAGGATGCGGCCGAGCGTGGCGGGGCCGACGGGGACGCTGATCTGCGCGCCGGTGTCGGTCACTTCCTGGCCGCGGGTTAGACCCTCGGTCGAGTCCATCGCGATGGTGCGGACGGTGTTCTCACCCAGATGCTGGGCGACTTCCAGCACTAGGCGCTGGCCGTTGTTGCTGGTTTCCAGCGCCGACAGGATCGACGGGAGCGCATCGGGGAAGGTCACGTCGACGACAGCGCCGATGACCTGCGAAATGCGGCCTACATTGTTGGTGGTTGCCATGACTTCTGTCCTTGCGTGCGGGGTCTTAGAGGGCTTCAGCGCCCGAGATGATTTCAACGAGTTCGGTGGTGATCGCGGCTTGGCGGCTGCGGTTATACTGGATCGTCAGCTTGCTGATCAGGTCGCCGGCGTTGCGCGTGGCGTTATCCATCGCGGTCATCGACGCGCCCTGTTCGGATGCGTTGTTTTCCAGCAGCGCCTTGAACAGCTGGATCGAGATGTTGCGCGGCAACAGATCGTCCAGAATAGCTTCCTCGCTCGGCTCATATTCCACCGTGGCGGGGATGGCGTTGCGGTCGGCATCGGCCGGGATCTTGACCGGGATGATCTGCTGCTCGGTCGGGATCTGCGCCAGCGCTGACTTGAAGCGCGAATAGAAAAGGTGGGCGATGTCGAACTTGCCGTCGAGGAACATCTTGCTGAGTTCCTGCCCGATCGCCTGCGCTTGATCATAGCCGGGCTGCTTGGCACCGGTGGTGTCGAACTGCGCGACGATCTTGCCCGGATATGCGCGGTTGATGACCGGGCGACCCTTGCGACCGATCAGGTAGAATTGCACCTTCTTGCCGTCCAGCTCCAGCGCGCGCGCCTTGGCCAGCGCGGCCTTGACGATGTTGGCGTTGAACGCACCGGCCAGGCCGCGATCGGAGTTTGCTACGACCAGCAGATGAACTTCGTCCTTGCCGGTGCCTGCGAGCAAAGGAGAGGCGCCTTCGCCGGTGCCGCCCGCGATCTTCGATGCCAGGCTGGCGACGACCGCTTCCAGGCGGCTGCTGTAGGGGCGTGCGGCCTCAGCCGCGGCCTGCGCCTTGCGCAGTTTCGCGGCGGCGACCATCTGCTTCGCCTTGGTGATCTTCTGGGTCGATTTCACCGACCCGATGCGGATCTTCAATTCTTTGAGGCTAGCCATGACGAACCCTTCAGTTCGTCATCCCAGCCTTCGCTGGGATGACGAAATTTATCTTATGCAAACGTCTTGCCGAAGCTGTCGAGCGCGGCTTTCAGCTTGCCCTTGGCGTCGTCGCCCAGATCCTTGGTATCGCGGATCATGGTCAGCACGTCGGCATGCTCGTGACGCAGATAGGCGAGCATCAGCTCTTCATAGCGGGTCACGTCCTTGACCGGGACGCTGTCCAGATAGCCGTTGGTGCCTGCGAAGATCGACGCGGTCTGCTCTTCGAACGGCAGCGGCGAGAACTGGCCCTGCTTCAGCAGCTCGGTCAGACGTGCGCCACGGTTCAGCAGCTTCTGGGTCGAGGCGTCGAGGTCGGACCCGAACTGGGCGAAGGCCGCCATTTCGCGATACTGGGCCAGCTCCAGCTTGATCGAGCCGGACACCTTCTTCATCGCCTTGGTCTGCGCGGCGGAACCGACGCGCGACACCGAGAGGCCCACGTTGATGGCCGGACGGATGCCCTGATAGAAGAGGTTGGTTTCCAGGAAGATCTGGCCGTCGGTGATCGAAATCACGTTGGTCGGGATGTACGCGGAAACGTCGCCCGCCTGGGTTTCGATGATCGGCAAAGCGGTCAGCGAGCCCGAGCCATTTTCCTTGTTCATCTTGGCAGCGCGCTCCAGCAGGCGGCTGTGCAGATAGAAGACGTCGCCAGGATAGGCTTCGCGGCCCGGAGGACGACGCAGCAGCAGCGACATCTGGCGATAGGCCACGGCCTGCTTCGACAGATCGTCATAGACGATGACCGCGTGCATGCCGTTGTCGCGGAAATATTCGCCCATGGTCACGCCGGTATAGGGGGCGAGATACTGGAGCGGGGCTGGTTCCGACGCGGTCGCGGCGACGACGATGGAATATTCCATCGCGCCATTTTCTTCGAGCTGCTTGACGATCTGCGCCACGGTCGAGCGCTTCTGGCCGATCGCGACATAGATACAGTAGAGCTTCTTGCTCTCGTCATCGCCCGCATTCGCGGCCTTCTGGTTGATGAAGGTGTCGATCGCGACGGCGGTCTTGCCGGTCTGGCGATCGCCGATGATCAGTTCGCGCTGACCACGGCCGACGGGGACGAGCGTGTCGATCGCCTTGAGGCCGGTCTGCACGGGCTCATGGACCGAGGTGCGCGGGATGATGCCGGGCGCCTTGCGTTCGACGCGCATACGCTGGTCGGACACGATCGGACCCTTGCCGTCGATGGGATTGCCCAGGCCGTCCACGACGCGACCCAGCAGACCCTTGCCGACGGGAACGTCGACGATGGTACCGGTGCGCTTGACGGTGTCGCCTTCCTTGATCTCGCTGTCCGAGCCAAAGATCACGACGCCGACATTGTCGGCTTCCAGGTTCAGCGCCATGCCTTGCACGCCATTGGCGAATTCGACCATTTCGCCCGCCTGGACGTTGTCGAGGCCATGGACGCGGGCGATGCCGTCGCCCACAGTCAGCACGGAACCGACTTCGCTGACCTGCGCTTCGGTGCCGAAATTGGCGATCTGGTCCTTGATGACCTTCGAAATTTCTGCGGCGTTGATATCCATGACTTAGCCTTTCATCGCCTGGGCGAGCGTATTCAAACGTGTGCGGATGGAGCTGTCGATCATTTGGCTGCCGATCTTGACGACCAGCCCGCCCAGGATCGCAGGGTCGACCTTTGCGTCGAGCATGACGTCGCGGCCGACGCGCGCCTTCAGGTTGCTGGTCAGGGCGCCGATCTGGGTCTTGGTGAGGGGGTGGGCGCTCGTTACTTCGGCGCGGACCTCACCCTTGTGATTCGACAGCAGCGTTTCATAGGCGCGGATGACCGCGGGTAACTGGCCAAGGCGCCGGTTCTGGGCGAGCACGCCCAGAAATTTCGTCGTCAGCGGGTCGGTCCCCATGGAGGATGCGACGGCGGCGATCGTCTTGCCACTTACATCCCGGCTGAGCACGGGGCTGTTGATCAGACCCTTGAAATCGGGGGATTGGGCGACAGCCGCCTTCAACCCGGCCAGGCTGTCCGCCACCGTGTCGAGCGATTGCGCGTCGCGAGCCAGATCGAACAGCGCCACCGCGTAGCGGCCGCTGAGGCTAGCCTGAATGCCGCTGTTAATCTCCACGCGCTTGCCGTCCTCCGTAATTGCGGGTCATGCAAAAAGAGGGCGCGGTCTGATCCCGTCCCGTGCCCCTGTTGCCCGGCCGGTTAGCAGTGGGATTATGACTATGCAAGTCATGTGACGCGATTCCATCGATAGTGCGAAATCGCACCTATTTGCCTGAGTATTTCAGCCGCGACGAATCGGTTATTCGGCAGGATCGGCCGGGGCAAGCCGTCCTTTTTGGCAATGATACACAATCCGCTCATTGGACTGAGGCGGAAGCAACGCTGTCAGGTCGCTCTGGAGCGTGGCGATCCGGGCGAGCCGGTCGGAGTCGGTGCCGCAGCCCTTGATCGGCGCCTTGCCCGTCTCGTCCTTCAAAAGCGCGCGGGCTTTGTCCATCGTATCGAGATCGGGCAGCCAGCGCTGCACCCGCAGCGTGCCGGTCGCCGGGTCGAATTGGCTGGTGGACACATAATTGGCCTCGTCGGGTACGCTTGCCCGCTGCCATAGCGTGCCGGACGCGACATATTGGGTGTCGCCATTGACGCAGCCGCCTTCTGCCCAGTTGAGGCCGACGTCGTTAGGCTGCGATATGGTCAGCCTGCTGCGCGCGAGGTCGATCTTGCAGATATTCTCACCGGCCCAGGCGAAGGCGGTGTTGCCGACGATCGACGTGTCCGCGGGCAGCTTCACTTTTTCGTCGATGCTGGAAAAACTGGGCTTGAGGAAGAAGATGCCCAGCGCCGCGAACAGCAGCACGCCGCCGCCCGCCAGGAACCAGGTCGACTGCTTTTCCTTACCCTGGGTGTAGAACAGCCCACCCGCGCCCATGCCCAGCACGGCTAGCGCCAGCAGCACGGCGGCACCGGCCATCGCATTTTCGCGCGCGGTGATGACGTCGCGTTCTGCCGCGTCGCGGGCGCGGGTCATGGCGTCTTCGCGCGCATCGGCGCTGGCCCGGCTCTTCTGCTCGGTCGCCTGCGATTCGCGCTGGGTGATGCTGGATTCCGCCGCGTCGGCTTCCGCCATGGAGCGGCAGGGGACGATGGTGTGGAGCGAGGAGACGCCCGCCTGGCGCAGGAAGGACGCGACCTCCCGCCATGATACGGCGAATCCGAACTCCGCGTCGTTGCCGTCCGATACGGACCCGAAGCTGTTGACCCCCAGAACTCGGCCGCAATCGTCGGTCAGCGGGCCGCCGCTATTGCCAGCCGCGAGCGGCGCGGTGTGGAGCAGCGTGTCGAAGCTCTGGCTGGCGCGGCCGGACGAGACATTGCCGCTGGTCTTCACCGTCGCGAGCGGCTCGACCATCTGCTTGAGACCCAGCCCCTGCGCCCGGTCGACCGTGCCGGGATAGCCGATCGCGGTGACATGCTGCCCGTCGCTGACCGCGCCCGCGTAAAAGGTCGATACCGGCAGGCGGCCTTCTTCCAACTGGATCAGGGCCAGGTCGTTGCCCGGCGAATAGGCAATGATTCGCCCGCCATAGGTTTTGCGCCCTTCGGACGGGATCACGCCGATAACGAGATTTTTCTCCTCGCGCGCCAGTTCGACGACATGGGCGTTGGTCAGCACCTTGTCCGGGGCGACGGCAAAGCCGCTGCCATGGCCGACGAAATAGGCGTCCGATCCGTCGGTCGCGACCAGCGCAACGCGCACCACCCCGCGCGCGGCGGCGGCGATGTCCTGCTGTTCGGCATGGAGCGAGGCTGGCGCAAGCAGGGCGAGCGCGCAGGCGAAGGCAGGGGTGAAGCGGCGGAGCAGGGCGACCATAGATGCGCGCATACATATTGGATGCCGGGCGCGGCGCAATCGGGAAATGCCCGACCTTTGACAGCAAGGCGCGGGAAGCATGGCCAAGCGCGCATGGCTATTCCATAGGCATGAACCAGATGACTCGCCGCAAACCCGCCCCGACGCCCGTTGCCGACGCCATGCCGGATGATGACGCATGCTGGGACGCTTTCCTGGCGCGCGACCGGGCGATGGATGGACGCTTCGTCGGCTGCGTCGCGACGACCGGCATCTATTGCAAGCCCAGTTGCGCCGCGCGGCACCCGAAGCGGGAAAATATGGCCTTCCTGCCCGATCCGGCGGCGGCGCAGGCAGCGGGCTATCGCGCCTGCCTGCGCTGCCATCCCGATGCGGTCGGGCGCGACCGGCTGGCCGTGGCGGCGGCGATCGCCTTTATAGAGGCGGCGGAGGAAACGCCCCGGCTGGAGGCGATCGCGGCGCATGCGGGCTATGCGCCGCATCATTTCCACCGCCTGTTCAAGCGCGAGACGGGGCTGACCCCCGCCGCCTATGCCCGCGGCGTGCGGGTTGGGCGGCTGAAGGCGACGCTGGCGCAGCCGGGCAGCGTGACCGCGGCCATCTACGATGCGGGCTATAGCGCGCCCAGTCGCGCCTATGCCGACGCGCGGCAGCATCTGGGCATGACGCCGAGCGCTTGGAAGGATGGCGGACGCGGCGCGACGATTCGCTGGCGCGTGGTGGATAGCAGCCTGGGTCCGATGCTGGTGGCGGCGACGGACAAGGGGCTGTGCCGGATCAGCTTCGGCGAAGGGGAGGCGGAACTGCGCGCTCGCTTTCCGCACGCCGCGTTACTGCCTTCGGATGACGCGCTCGATGCGATGGCGCAGCGGGTGTCGGCGCTGGTCGATGATCCTGGCACGCACGTCGACCTGCCGATCGACGTGCGCGGCACCGCCTTCCAGCAGGCGGTCTGGGCGGCGCTGCGCGCGATCCCGCCGGGCGAGACGCGCAGCTATGGCGAGATCGCCGCAGCGGTCGGACGCCCCGGCGCGGTCCGGGCGGCGGGGACGGCGTGCGGCGTCAACAATCTGGCCGTCCTCATCCCCTGCCACCGCGTCGTGCGTGGCGACGGCACTCTGGGCGGCTATGCCTGGGGCGTCGAAAAGAAGCGGGCGCTGCTGGCGCAGGAAAAGGGCAAGTAGCGGATTAAATTCATCTTTTCATTTCCGCCGCGCTCCCCCAACTTGGCCATGGTCTTTGGGGATATAGACGGATGATGCGATTCTGGATGAAGGCGCTGGTCGGATTGGCGCTGGCGCTGGGCGGCATGGGGACGGCCCATGCGGCGTGGTGGCAGGCGCAGACCCGGCATTTCACCGTCTATAGCGAAGGCAATGACGAAAAGTTGCGCGGCTTTGCCGAACGGCTGGAGAAGTTCGACTTCCTGCTGCGGCGATTGACCGGCGTGGCCACTCCCGAAGCAGGCAGCCCGGTCAAGGTCTATCTGTTGTCGAGCGAGGCCAAGGTGAAGGCGCTGGCGCGCAATCCCAATATTGCGGGCTATTATACGACATCGGAACGCACGGCCTATGCGTTCCTGTCGCGCGGAGGGAAGGACAGCAAGTTCGACATGGGCGCGGAAGAAGTGCTCTTCCACGAATATACCCATCATTTCATGCTGCACCATTTTCCCGCCGCCTATCCGACATGGTATGTCGAGGGGTTCGCAGAGTTTTTTTCGGTCGTGAAGTTCCCGAAGGATGGCTCAATCCAGTTCGCCCATGTCCCCATGGCGCGGGTGCCGGGGCTGGTGCTGGGCCAACCCTATCCGCTCAAGCAACTATTCGCCCGCGACACCGAAGGACTGAGCCTGCGCGATGGCGATCGCTATTATGGCACGGCATGGTTGCTGACCCATTATTATTTTCAGCAGAAAAATGCGCGAACCGCAGAAATGACGCGATATTTGAGGGATCTGGCTGGCGGGGTGCCAGACATCCAGCCGGACCGCTATTTCGATGGCGGACTGGACGCTCTGGAGAAGGATCTGAAGGCCTATATGCGCCATCGGCTCAATATTTCGGTGCTGACCCCCAAGGAAATGGTGATCGGTGAGATCGCCATCAGCCCGGTCGATCCGGCTCAGGGCGCGCTGTTGGAGGATGAATTACGGCTTATCCACCGCCCGCCCGCGGAAGAACTGCCTGGAATTGCCACCACGATCCGCACCGAGGCGGCGCAATATCCCGGCAGCGCCTATGCCCAGGCCCTGCTCGCCGAAGCCGAATGGGCGGTCGAGCAAAAGGAGGCTGCGCTGGCCGCCGCCGACCGGGCCATCGCGATCGATCCCCAATCGGCGCGTGCCTATGCGGTGCGGGCGAACGTGCTGCTGGAACGTGCGCAGGATAGCGATGCGGAAGGCGATTGGAAAGCCGCGCTCACATCCATCGTGCGCGCCAATCGGGCCGATACAGAAGATCCGGTGCCGCTGGCGCTTTTCTATCGCTATCATGCGATGCGCGGCGGCAAGATGCCTGACCTGGGCTATGACGGCCTCTACAAGGCGTTCACCCTGTTGCCGCAAAACCCCAATTATCGTTTCAACATGGCGCAGGCGATGGCGTTTCGCGGCGAATATGAGGCCGCATCGATCCTGCTCGATCCGATCGCCTTTTCACCCCATGGGTCGGGGATGCGCGACGCGGCGCTGAAGATGAAGGCGCAATATGAGGCGCGAGGTGAGAAGAAGGCCGCTGCTAAGCCCGGTGTTGGGCCGGCTGGAAATCCCGCACCCGCTTCATGACGGCGGCGCGCGCCGCTTCTGTCATGCTGCGCCAATGGACGATCTCATCTATCGTCCGGCCGCATCCGGTGCAGCTTTTCCGCTCCCGGTCGAGGGCACATAGATTACGGCAGGGCGTCTCCATCACATGAAGCTGTAGGGATCGACGTCCACCGCGACGCGCGTTCCCGATTTCCAAGCCAGATTGCCCAGCCATTCGCGGATCGCCGCCTGGATATCCACCGATCGCGTCGCATGGATCAGCAACCGATGCCGATGCCGCCCGCGCAGGACGGACAGCGGCGCAGGCGCAGGGCCATAGACGCGCATCCCCTCGATTACCGGGGCCGACTTGCCGATCAGCCGCGCGGTCTGCGCCGCCTCGTCCGCATTTTCGCTGGAAATGATGATCGCGGCGAAGCGGCCGAAGGGCGGGGCGTTGGCACGCCGCCTGTTCTCCGTCTCGACCGCATAGAAGCGTTCGGTATCGCCCTGGATCAGCGATTCGATGACTTCGCTGGTCGGCATCCGCGTCTGGATGAACACCTTGCCCGGCTTGGCCCCACGCCCGGCGCGGCCTGCGACCTGCACGATCTGCTGAAAGGTGCGCTCCGCGGCACGCAGGTCGCCGCCTTCCAGCCCCAGGTCCGCGTCGATCACGCCGACCAGGGTCAGGTTGGGGAAATGATAGCCTTTGGTTATCAATTGCGTACCGACGATGATGTCGATGTCGCCCGCCTCCACCGACTTGACGAAATCGGCGGCGCGGGCGGGGGAGGATAGCGTATCGGACGTAGCGATCGCGGTGCGCGCCTGCGGCCATAGCGCCTTCACCTCGTCGGCGATGCGCTCGACGCCGGGGCCGCAGGCGACCAAGCTGTCCTCTTCCTTGCAATCCGGGCAGCGGCGCGGGGCCGGGATCACATGGCCGCAATGATGGCAGGCGAGGCGATGGGTCAGCCGATGTTCGACCATCCAGGCGGTGCAATTGGGGCATTGGAAGCGATAGCCGCAATGGCGGCACAGCGTCAGCGGCGCATAGCCACGCCGGTTGAGGAACAGCAGGCTCTGCTCGCCCTTCGCCATCACCTCGTCGATCGCCTTGACCAAAGGCGGCGCGATCCAGCGGCCGCGTTCGGGCGGGTCGGTCAGCAGGTTGATGCCCTCGATCGTGGGCATCTCCGCCCCGCCATAGCGCGAGGGCAGCTTGATCTCCGCATAGCGGCCCAGTTCGACCTGATGCCGCGTTTCGATCGCGGGGGTCGCCGACGCCAATATGACGGGGAATTTCTCTATGAGGCCACGCATAACCGCCACGTCGCGGGCATGATAATGGACGCCATCCTCCTGCTTGAAGCTCGCCTCATGCGCTTCATCCACGACGATGAGGCCGAGGTTCGGATAGGGCAGGAACAGTGCCGAACGCGCGCCTACCACGACTTGCGCCTGACCCGTCGCGATCGCGCGCCACGCCCGCCGCCGTTCGGTCTGGCGCAACCCGCTATGCCAGTTGACCGGGATGGTGCCGAACCGTTTCTCGAATCGCTCCAGAAACGGCTCGGTCAACGCGATTTCCGGCAGCAGCACCAGCACCTGCCGGTCCGCGCGGATCGCCGCCGCGATCGCCTCGAAATAGACCTCCGTCTTGCCGGACCCGGTGACGCCATCCAGCAGGAAAGGCGCGAAATCATGCGCCCGCACCGCATCTGCCATGATGGTCGCGGCACTGGTTTGCGCTTCCGACAGGAGGGGTTGCGCATGGCCGGGATCGGGCATGGGAAAGGGGGTGTCGACGCTCACCTCCACCGGCTCGAAAATATCCTGCTTGATGAGGCCGCGGATAACCGCGTCGCTGACCCCGCCGATCATCGCCAGTTCGCGAATCAGACCCTGCCGATCGCCGATCCGTTCCAATGCCTGCGTGCGCTGCTCGGTCATCCGTTCGGGCACCGCCCCGGTCGCGCGATATTCGATCACCGTGCGCGTGCCCTCCAGCGCCGCCATGGATGACAAGGCCATGCGCAGCACGGCGGCAGGGGGGCTAAGATAATAATCCGCGGTCCATTCGATCAGCCGGCGCAGCGTTTCGGGCAAGGGCGGCGCGTCCACCACCTCCAGCAGGTTACGCAGGCGATTGTCGCCGACCGTCTCCACATCGGGGAAGCTGCCTTCCTCCCACACCACGCCGATCAACTGGCGCGGCCCCAGCGGCGCGACGACGATGCTGCCGGGCCTGACGGTCATGCCATGGGGCACGCGATAGTCGAGCGGCCCCAGGGCGGCATTGAGAATGAGGACACGGGCGCGCGAAGACATGGACCGTCCTTTAGCGCGCCGGGCGCGCCAGGCAAATCGTCACAGCCGCCAGCTCAGCGTCAGCCAGGGAATATGGGCGACTGTATCGGGCCGTCCGTCGCGAAAATTCTGCTGGCGCATATAGAGAAATTGGGCGTCCACCGCGCTGGCGATCGGGTGGCGCAGGCCGATCTGGTTGCGCATCGTCGCGAGGCCTGTCCGGTCGCTCGGCCGCGCGCGGTTGAGGTGGAAGAAGATTTCGGTCGCCGCGATCACGGTCCATCGCTTCGCCCGGTCGATCGGCACCGCCGCCTGCACCCGCTGGCGCAGCCGCCAGCTGGCCTCGTTCGCCGTGCTGAAGAAACGCTGCTCGATCCGGGTGCGACTGATCCAGATGCCGCTGGTCAGCGTGGCTTGCTGAAACAGGCGCATTTCCTGGTCCACTTCGCTGCGCAGATAGGCAATGCCGCTGCCCAGTTGCAGCGCCGGGGTGATCCGATGATCGATGGTGAGGCGGGCGAGAAACTGCTCGCCGCCGCTCTGGCCGTCGGACCGGATACGCTGGCTTGAATCGATAGTGACGATGTTTGTGTCGCCGGCATGCAGGATCGCCTGCTCCGTGGTCCAGGCCTGTGTTTCTTCCGTCGCGGCCCGTGCCGGCGATGCGCCCCACAGGGCCATCGGAATCGTCAGCAGACGGGCGTGGCGCTTCATATTTGGTCCTTTGGAAAGGTGCGTCGGCCTTAATCGCGCGCGTCAGGCGATGCAATTCATGCCGTCGCCATGGCGAATCCGGCCGCCAGCGGTTAAAGGAGCGCGATTCGCCCTATCCCCGGAGTCCCCCATGAAATTCTTCGTCGACACCGCCGACACCGCCGACATTCGCGAACTGGCCGCCACCGGCCTGCTGGACGGCGTCACCACCAATCCCTCGCTGATTCACAAGTCGGGCCGCAAGTTTCTGGAAGTGGTCGAGGAAATCTGCGGCATCGTGGATGGCCCGGTGTCCGCCGAAGTCGTTGCGCTCGACCATGAGACGATGATGCAGGAAGCCGCCGTGCTGCGGAAGATCGCCGACAATGTGTGCATCAAGGTGCCTCTGACGATCGACGGCCTCAAGACCTGCAAGGCGCTGACGGACGACGGCGCGATGGTCAATGTCACGCTCTGCTTCTCGGCCAATCAGGCGCTGCTGGCGGCGAAGGCCGGCGCCAGCTTCATCTCGCCCTTCGTCGGCCGGCACGATGATAACGGGTTTGACGGCATGGCGCTGATCGCCGACATCCGCCTGATCTACGACAATTACGGCTTCGACACCGAAATCCTGGTCGCGTCGGTCCGGCACCCCATCCATGTGCTGGAAGCGGCTCGTATCGGTGCCGACGTCATGACCGCGCCGCCTTCGGTCATCAAGATGTTGTCCAAGCATGTGCTGACCGACAAGGGGCTGGAAGGCTTCGCCGCTGACTGGGCCAAGACCGGCCAGACGATTCTGTGATGTGACGGTGCCGGCCCGCGGCCCCACCCGGCTTTCCACAGTTTATCTTGGAAGGTCGGGTGGTGCCGCGAGCCGGTGCGGCCTTCAAACAAAGATGTCGCTGGAACCAGCGGCCGGCCCCGCTCATTGTCCTTGGACAAAGGAGGTTGCCGATGTTCGTCGCGGTCTATTGGTGGCGGGTCCATCCGGGCAAGGAGGATCAATTCCGTGCCGCCTGGCGGCGTGGCACCGATCTGATACGGGAAATTTATGGCAGCTATGGTTCACGACTGCATCGCGATGCCGACGGTCGCTTCGTGGGCTATGCCGAATGGCCGGATGAGGTGACATGGCGCAAGGCGTTCGACCAAAAGATGGTCTATGATGATCCTGCAACCCGCGCCGCCTTTATCGATGCGATTGCGCAAGTGCCGACCGATGCCGATCCTATCTTCACCATGTCCGTGACCGACGACTTGCTCGCGCGGGCAACATCCCGGCAAAGGCAGCCATGACATGTGAGATCCTGATGCGCCCGATTATGGCTTTCTATGGTTCGCCTTGCTGCTGACGTTCATCGGCCTTGGCGTCATGCTTTTTGGCGTTTGAATGGTGACCCCGGCGTGATTCGAACACGCGACCATTCGCTTAGAAGGCGAATGCTCTATCCAACTGAGCTACGGGGCCGTGCGCGTGTCGCGATAGCGGGCGTCAAGCCAGCTTGCAATCACCTGACCACGCGATATGCAGGTTCGCATGAGCGACGGGGCAGTTCACAAAGTCGATGCAGGGGCGCTGGGTGCGCGGCCGCTGCGCTATTATGACTTCTTCATGGCGGCTTTCGTCGCCATCCTGCTGCTGTCCAACCTGATCGGCGCGGCCAAGCTGTCGACGCTCGGCGGGTTCACCTTCGGCGCCGGCATCCTCTTTTTCCCCCTGGGCTATGTCATCGGCGACGTGCTGACCGAAGTCTATGGCTATGCCCGCGCCCGCCGCTGCGTGTGGGCGGGGTTTGGCGCGATGCTGTTCATGGCGTTGATGAGCTGGGTGGTGGTCGCGCTGCCGCCCGCGGACGGCTGGCCAGACCAGAAAGCCTATGAGGCGGTGTTCGGCAGCACGTGGCGCATCGTCTTCGCGTCGCTCGTCGCCTTCTGGGCGGGCGAACTGGCCAACAGCTTCGTTCTCGCTCGCATGAAAATAAGGACGCAGGGGCGGCATTTGTGGATGCGCACCATCGGCTCTACCGTCATCGGCCAGGGGGTAGACAGCCTGATCTTCTATCCACTCGCCTTCTGGGGCGACTGGAGCAATGCGCAGGTGCTGACGGTGATGGTCACCAATTGGGCGATGAAGGTAGGCTGGGAAGCGGCGTTGACGCCGGTCACCTATATGGTGGTCAATGGCCTCAAGCGCCGCGAAGGGCTGGACGTCTATGACAGTGGCACCGACTTCACGCCGTTTCGCACTCGCCTCTGACAATTGTACAACCGCGCGGCGGCGTAATCGCCTGTTTACCATTTGCCGTGCAAGAGCGAAGGATGAGCAGGCAGTCGCACCGGCAGTTCACCGGAACATTTTTACGCAAACCTTTTCTTGCATCGGCTCAGGTCGTTGCGTTGGACGATACGGCGGCCTCTGCCCTCGCGCTGGCGCAGCGCCGGTTCGAGGCGACCTTTCTCCATGCCCCGGTCGGTATCGCCCATGTCGGGCTCGACGGTCGCTTCCTGTTGGTCAATCCGCGCTTTTGCGAAATAAGCGGCTATGACGCGGAAACGCTGATCCGCACCGGCTTCCAACAGATCACCCATCCGGACGATCTCAACGCGGACGAAGCGCTGCTGGCGCGGCTCAATGCGGGCGAATTGCCGCGTTACGCGATGGAAAAACGCTATATCCGTGCCGACGGAACGATCATCTGGATCAACCTGACGGTCGCGATGGTGCGTGACGATGATGACCGGCCCGAACTGTACGTAGCGGTGATCGAGGATATGTCGGACCTGCGCCAGGCCAGTTTCGAGGCAGTGCATGATCCGCTGACCGGGCTGCTCAACCGCCGTGGTTTCGCGTGCCGCGCGAAAGACGTGCTGGCTCATGCGGCCCATGCCCGGCATTGCATCAGCCTGCTGTTCCTCGATCTCGATGGCTTCAAACAGTTGAACGACGAGCAGGGCCATGCCGCCGGCGACGCCTGCCTGGTCGATATCGCGCAACTGCTGAAAGCGCAGGCCGATGCGGGCGATGTCGTTGCACGGATCGGGGGAGACGAATTTCTGGTCCTGCTGGCGGATCGGGACGCACAGGCGATCCAGGCCTTTGGCGAGGAAGCGCGGCTGGCGCTCGCGGCCTATGGCATGGGCATCAGCGGCAGCTTCGGCCTAGTCACCGCAGACGCGCCCGATCTTGCCGATCTCGACCGGCTGATCGCCTGCGCCGACGATGCCATGCGCGCCGCCAAGCGGGCCGGCAAGAATCAGGTCTGCGCCGCCGCCTTCATCTGAAAGGCGCGTCAGGATAGGCCGCCTGCACGAAATACAGCCCGTCCGGCGGCGCGTTGAGGCCCAGTGCCGCGCGATCCTTCGCCTCCAGCGCGGCGCGTAGATCGTCCGCACGCCATCGTCCCATGCCGACCATCGCCAGGCACCCGACCATCGATCGCACCTGATGATGCAGGAAGGAGCGGGCCGCCGCATGGATCGCGATCCGATCGCCGTCGCGTATCACATCCAGTCGGTCGAGCGACTTGACCGGGCTTTGCGCCTGGCAATGGGCCGACCGGAAAGTGGTGAAGTCGTGTTGCCCGACCAATAGCTGCGCCGCGTCCTGCATCGCGGGTACATCAAGCGGCTGGATCACCCGCCATGTCAGACCCCGCTCGAACGTCAGCGGCGCACGGCGGTTGGCGATGCGATAGATATAGGATCGCCCGATACAGGAAAAACGCGCGTGCCAGTCATCGTCCACCGGCTCGCACGCCAGGATGGAGACGGGGGCAGGGCGCATCCGGGCGTTGATCGCCCCCATCAGTCGAAAGGGCGCGATGGTCTTGTCGATATCGCCATGGGCGCGCATGGCCAGGCCGTGAACGCCAGCATCGGTGCGCCCGGCGGCATGGATCACGGCGCGC
Source organism: Sphingobium psychrophilum (assembly GCF_012927105.1). Classification (GTDB taxonomy): domain Bacteria; phylum Pseudomonadota; class Alphaproteobacteria; order Sphingomonadales; family Sphingomonadaceae; genus Sphingobium; species Sphingobium psychrophilum. Next base: position 478,431 of record NZ_JABBFV010000001.1, read on the forward strand.
TCGCCGGTCACGGCGAAGATCGCATCCTCGATCGTCTGCTGCACGCTGGGGCCATGCGCCTGGCGCTGCCAGCCCATGAAGGGGCGGCCATCAAATTCGACGGTGAAGGCGAAACGGGTCATGTCCGGGCTGCGTTCCGCCTATTCATCCACCCGGCTCCCGGCTGGCATTTCATAACCGCGCAGCAATTCGCCCGGCGACATCGCCGCCTTGCCCGCGCGCTGGATCAGCGTCGGGCGGATCGCATCATGGCCGCAGCCGATCAGCAGGCTGTCGTCCAGCAGTTCGCCCGCTGGCCCTGCATGATGTTCGACATGGGCGGCCAGGATGCGGAAGCGTTCGCCGCGATATTCGAAGAAGGCGCCGGGGAAGGGATTGAAGGCGCGCACCTGCCGTTCGACCTGATGCGCGGAGTGGCTGAAATCGATCCGCGCCTCCGCCTTGTCGATCTTCGACGCATAGGTGACGCCGTCTTCCGGCTGGGCCATGGGGGGATGCTGCGTGATATCGTCCAGCACCTCGACCATCAGCGCCGCGCCCGCCTGCGCCAGTTCGGCGGTCAGTGCGCCCGCGGTCTTGTCCTCGATCGGGGTGACATGCTTGGCGCGCATCGGCCCGGTGTCGAGGCCTGCTTCCATGTCCATGATCGTGATGCCGCTCAGATTGTCGCCGGACAGGATCGCCCGCTGGATTGGCGCGGCACCGCGCCAGCGGGGCAGCAGGGAGGCGTGGATATTCAGGCAGCCATGACGCGGCGCATCCAGCACGGCGCGCGGCAGGATCAGGCCATAGGCCGCGACCACCGCGACATCGGCGTCGAGCGCGGCGAAGGCGGCCTGCACATCGCTGTCCTTCAGCGATATCGGCGTTCGGACCTCTATCCCCATCTCTTCGGCGCGGGCGTGGACGGGGGAGGGGCGTAACGCCTTGCCGCGACCGGCCGGGCGGGGCGGCTGGCTGTAGACCGCGACGATGTCATGACCCGCCTCCGCCAGCGCGTCGAGCGCCGGAACGGCGAAATCGGGGGTGCCCATATAAATGATACGCATAGTCTGTTTCCAGTTTCCGCACCGGCGCGAAATGCGCGGCGAGGCGCATTTCCAAAGAAGCTGCTCAAACCCCTTGTCTCTCCCGGTTGCAACCCCTTATCTCACGATATGGCCTCACCAGAAATCGAAGCGTTGACCCAGGCGTTGTCCCGCCTGCCCGGCCTTGGCCCCCGTTCGGCCCGGCGCGCGGTGCTGCACCTGCTGAAAAAGCGCGAGGGCGCGATGGAGCCGCTGCTGCGCGCGCTGGAGGCGGTGAACGAACGGCTCGTCACCTGCCATGTCTGCGGCAATGTCGATACGGTCGATCCCTGCGGCATCTGCGCCGATCCGCGCCGCGACGCCCGCGCGCTCTGCGTGGTGGAGGATGTCGCGGACCTTTGGGCGCTCGACAAGTCGCGGCTCTTCCCCGGTCGTTTTCACGTGTTGGGCGGGCGGCTGTCGGCGCTGGAAGGGATAAGGCCGGAAGATCTGACCATCGACGCGCTGGTCGCGCGGTTGGAACCGGGCGGCGTGGACGAAGTGGTGCTGGCGATGAACGCGACGCTGGAAGGCCAGACCACCGCCCATTATCTGGCCGAGCGGCTGGAGCGATTCCCCATCCGCCTGACCCAGCTCGCTCATGGCGTGCCGGTCGGCGGCGAGCTGGATTATCTGGACGAAGGCACGCTGGCCCAGGCGCTGCGGGCGCGCAGGCCGGTGGGGTAGGCGACGCATAGCGCCACGCTGTCCTACAGGATCATTTTCCGTTAAACGGTCTGGCGTGCTAGCGGGTTTTATAGTTTAATTTCCTATTATTGATCTGGAATTTCAAGATTGGCGGGAAATATGCGAAGTTAAGCGTCTGTCCGGCCGCCGCTGATGCGGACGTGCGTCGGTCTGCCCGCCTTCTTGAAATATCGCGCCGTTCCATCTATGTTCGGGCCATGGCAATCCTACCGATCCTTGAAGCGCCCGACCCGCGCCTGCGCACCATTTCGACCCCCGTCGATACGATCGACGACGATCTGCAACGGCTGATCGACGATATGTTCGAGACGATGTATGACGCACCGGGCATCGGCCTGGCCGCGATCCAGGTCGGCGTGCCAAAGCGTGTGCTGGTGATGGACCTGCAGGAACCCGAATCGGAAGAAGAAGACGCCAAACCGGTCAAGAAACCGATGGTCTTCATCAATCCGCAGATTTTGAAGGGTTCGGAAGAACTGTCGGTCTATCAGGAAGGCTGCCTGTCGGTTCCCGACCAATATGCCGAGGTGGAGCGCCCCGCGGTGATCCGCGCCAGCTGGATGGACCGCGACGGTCGCATCCATGAGGAGCAGCTTGAAGGCCTGCTGGCGACCTGCCTCCAGCATGAGATGGATCATCTGGAAGGCGTGTTGTTCATCGACCATCTGTCGCGCCTGAAGCGCGATATGCTGCTCAAGAAACTGAACAAGGCCCGCCGCGCGGCCTGAGCAGACTTATCGGCACATACAAAAACGCCCCAAGTCACCTTGGGGCGTTTTTTATGGCCATCGCCGGGGATGGTTCAGCCTATCCCGTCGGTATCCAGGGCATAGCCCGCCGACCGCACCGTGCGGATGATGTCCTGATACTGCCCGTCGCCGTTGATCGCCTTGCGCAGGCGGCGGATATGGACATCCACCGTGCGCAGTTCGATGTCACTGTCCTGGCCCCAGACGCTGTCGAGCAGCCGCTCGCGCGAGAAGACCCAGCCGGGATGCTCCAGGAAATGCTTGAGCAGGCGAAACTCGGTGGGACCGAGCGGGATCACCTGGCCGCTGCGGCGCACTTTGTGGCCGACCGTATCCATCTCCACGTCGGAGAAGGTCAGCGTCTCGCCGGCCAGCGCCGGGCGCACGCGGCGCAGCACCGCACCGACGCGCGCTACCAGTTCGCGGGGGCTGAACGGCTTGGTGACATAATCGTCCGCGCCGGTTTCCAGGCCCCGGACCCGATCCTCTTCCTCGCCGCGCGCGGTCAGCATGATGATCGGAATGTTCGCGGTGCCGTTCATGCGGCGCAGTCGGCGGCACACTTCGATGCCGGACAGGCTTTCGACCATCCAATCGAGCAGCACGATGTCGGGCACATTTTCCTGCGCCATCAGCAACGCTTCTTCGCCGTCGACCGTGTGGGCGACCTCGAAATCCTCGCGCTTGAAATGCCAGATGAGGAGTTCGGCCAGCGCCGCATCATCCTCGACCAGAAGCATTTTCGCTCGTGCCATGGTCTAGTTCTCCGGCTGCATGTCGGCGCCGCGCTCACGCTCCGGCAGGGTCTGGCCGGTCGCGGCATAATAGACCATTTCCGCGACATTGGTCGCATGGTCGCCGATCCGTTCGATATTCTTGGCGATGAACAGCAGATGCGCGCACTCGCTGATCGTCTTGGGATTTTCGACCATGAAGGTGACGAGCGTGCGGAACACGCTGTTGTAGAAATCGTCGACCACCGTGTCGCGCTCCACCACCGCCAACGCAAGGTCCGCGTCGCGCGCGGCAAAGGCGTTGAGCGCATCATGCACCATTTCGCCCGCAACCTGGCCCATGGAGGGCAACAGCGAAATGGGTTCGAGGATACGGGTGTTGGTGGCGATCAGCGGCACGCGCTTGGCGATATTCTTGGCATAATCGCCAATGCGCTCGACCACGCTCACGATCTTCAAGGCCGCGATCACGTCTCGCAGATCGTTGGCCATAGGCGCGCGGAGCGCAATCACCTGGATCACCAGCTTTTCGACTTCCGCCTCGATCGCGTCGATCCGCTTGTCGCCCTCGACCACCTCGGCGGCCAGCACCTTGTCCTGTCGTTGCAGCGCCAGCATCGCATTTTCGATCGCGGCTTCCGCGCGCCCGCCCATTTCGGCGATCAGCCCGCGCAGCCGGTCGATTTCCTCGTCAAATGCCTTGATCGTATGTTCAGCCATTGTCTCTCTCCCCCGGATCAGCCGTAGCGGCCGGTGATATAATCCTTGGTCCGCTCCTGGCGGGGATTGGTGAAGATGTCGGACGTCACCCCATATTCGACCAGGTCGCCCAGGTGGAAGAAGGCGGTGCGTTGCGACACGCGCGCGGCCTGCTGCATGTTATGCGTGACGATGACGATCGCATATCTGCCGCGTAGTTCGTGGATCAGTTCCTCGATCTTGGCGGTCGCGATGGGATCGAGCGCCGAGCAGGGTTCATCCATCAGGATGACTTCAGGCTCCACCGCAATGGCGCGGCCGATGCACAGCCGCTGCTGCTGGCCGCCCGACAAGGCCGTACCGCTTTCGGTCAGCCGATCCTTCACTTCTTCCCACAGGCCTGCACGGCGCAGCGACTTTTCGACGATCACGTCCATGTCCGCCTTGCCCGCGGCCAGGCCGTGAATGCGCGGGCCATAGGCGATATTCTCGTAGATCGACTTGGGGAAGGGATTGGGCTTCTGGAACACCATGCCGACCCGCGCGCGCAACTGCACCACGTCCATCGACGCAGCATAGATATTCTCGCCGTCCAGCGTAATCTCACCTTCGACCCGCGCCGATGCGACGGTGTCGTTCATGCGGTTGAGCGTCCGCAGAAACGTCGATTTGCCACAGCCCGACGGGCCGATGAAGGCGGTGACATGGTCCATGCCGACGTCGATCGACACGCCCTTGATCGCTTGCTTGTCGCCATAAAAGACCTTGACGTCGCGTGCCGACATCTTCGGGTTTTCGATGGCCAGCTTGGTTTGTTCTTCTGTCATGGGTGCGTTTACCACCGTGTTTCAAACTTGTTGCGCAGGTAGATTGCGAGGCCGTTCATCGCGAGCAGGAAGGCGAGCAAAACGATGATCGCGGCGGAAGTCTTTTCGACGAAGCCTTTTGAGACTTCATCGGACCAGAGGAAGATCTGCACCGGCAGCACGGTCGCCGGATCAGTGATGCCGCCCGGCGGGGTGGCGATGAAGGCGCGCATGCCGATCATCAGCAGCGGCGCGGTTTCACCCAGCGCGCGGGCCATGCCGATGATCGTGCCGGTCAGGATGCCGGGCAAGGCGAGCGGCAGGACATGCTGGAACACGACCTGGACGGGACTTGCCCCGATGCCGAGCGCCGCGTCGCGGATGCTGGGCGGGACCGATTTGATCGCGTTGCGGCCAGCGATGACGATGACCGGCATCGTCATCAGCGCCAGCGTCATGCCGCCGACCAGCGCGGCGGATCGCGGCAGATGCGCCAGGTTCAGGAAGATCGACAATCCCAGCAGGCCGAAGATGATCGAAGGCACCGCCGCCAGATTGTTGATCGACACTTCGATAATGTCGGTCCACCAGCTTTTGCGGGCATATTCCTCCAGATAGAGCGCCGTGGCGACGCCGATGGGGAAGCTGAGCAGCAGCGTCACGATCATCGTCAGCAGCGACCCCTTGAACGCGCCCCAAATGCCGACCTGGGTCGGATCGGTGCCGTCGCTGGCGGTCAGGAAGCTGAAGTTGAAGCCGGTGGACAATACGCCCTGTTGCTTAAGCCGCGCCGCCGCGGCCTCCATTTCCGGCGAACCATTGCTCTTGGCGGCCAGATCCAGCCCAGTCGAGGCGGGCACGCTGATCGTCTCGGTCCGGCTCAATATCTTCGGATCGGCCTTGATCGCATCGCGAATGCTGATCCAGGCGGTCGGCGACAGCAGCGCGTCGGCATCGGCGCCCAGCAGCTTTTTCGCGACCGTGTCCGTCACCATCGGCAGATTGGCCTGGTTCAGCGATTCGTCCGTGATCGCGGCGGGATCGAGCAGTAGCGGCGAAGCCGGGAAGTCGATCTTGAGGGCGATTTCGGTCCTGGTGAAACCACGCAGGCCGTTGCCCATCATGGTGAAAAGCAGGAAGGCCAGGAAGGAAGCGGACAGGACGACCGCGAACAGGCCTGCGAACTTGAAGCGGCGTTCGGCGGCGTAACGCCCCGCGATCCGCTTCTGCATAATATCCGACTTCCAGTCGGTGGGGGTGCGTGTCGCGCTCATTCGTAAGCCTCGCGATATTTCTTCACGACCCGCAGGGCCACGATGTTGAGCAACAGGGTGACGATGAACAACACCAGGCCCAGCGCAAAGGCGGCCAGCGTCTTGGCACTGTCAAATTCCTGGTCGCCGGTCAGCAACTGGACGATCTGGGTCGTCACCGTCGTTACGCTGGCAAAGGGATTGAGCGTCATGTTGGCGGCAAGGCCCGCGGCCATCACCACAATCATCGTTTCACCGATGGCGCGGCTGACGGCCAGCAATACGCCGCCCACCACGCCGGGCAGGGCGGCGGGGATCAGCACCTTGCGGATCGTCTCGCTGGTGGTTGCGCCCATCGCCAGGCTGCCGTCGCGCATCGATTGCGGCACGGCGGCGATACTGTCGTCGGCCATGGAGGACACGAACGGGATAATCATCACGCCCATGACGAGGCCGGCGGCGAGCGCGCTTTCGGACGATGCGCCGTGGATGCCGATCATCACCGCGAAATCGCGGAGTGCAGGGGCGATGGTGAGCGCGGCAAAATAGCCATAGACCACCGTGGGCACGCCAGCCAGCATCTCCAGCGTCGGCTTCATCCACTTGCGGACCGTCGGGCTGGCATATTGGGTCAGGTATATGGCGCTCATCAGGCCGAGCGGAATGGCCACGATCATGGCGATGATCGCGCCGATGAAGATGGTACCCCAGAATAGCGGCACTGCGCCGAACGCATCGTCATTGCCATATCCCATGGCGGCCGACTGCGGCGACCATTTGGTGCCGAACAGGAAGTCGATGGGATTGACCATCGAGAAGAAGCGGAAGCTTTCCCACAACAGCGAAGCGACGATGCCGACCGTCGTGACGATCGCGATCAGCGACGCGATCAGCAGCGACGCCATCACCAGCCGCTCAACCCGCGTACGCGCCCGGAAATCGGGGCGGACGCGGGTGAAGGCATAGGCGCCACCGGCAAAGGCCAGCACCAGCGCCAGCACCCCGCCGGCCACGCCATATTTGTTGAGGGCGGCGCGATAGGGTTCGACCAGGCCCTGCGACAGCGGGTTGAACGCGCCCGCCTGATCGCCGCTGGCGATCGCCCGCGCTTCGCCAAGGATGGCGGAGCGGGAGAAGCCGTCCAGCGGCAGGCTCTGGGCCGCCGGGTCCGCCAGCACGCTTTGCGTGACCAAGCCGGGGGCGACATTGGCCCAGATCGCCAGGAAGATGACCGCCGGGATCAGGGTCCATAGCGCGACATACCAGCCATGATAGCCCGGTAGCGAGTGGACGGCGTCGCGCCGCCCGGTCGCCCGCGCTACGGTCTGGAGCCGCATGGCGCGGGCGCGGGCGCTGACCCAGGCGATCGCGCCCAGGCCCGCCAGCAGCAGGATGATGGCTGGTCCGGTCATATCGCCCTTACTTCAGCTGCGAACCGTCAAGGACGGTCAGCGCCTTGACGATCTCGGCGCTCTTCTTGCGCACGTCTTCGGGCGCGGCAACCATGCCACGCTTGGTCAGCGGGCCATCCGGGTTCCAGTTGGCAGCGAAGGCGTTCAGGAAGCCCTGAAGACCGGGGATGGCCGTCATGTGCGCCTTCTTGACATAGATGTAGAGCGGACGCGCGCCAGGATATTGGCCTGTCGATACGGTTTCATAGGTCGCCTCGACGCCGTTGATCGACACGTCCTTGAGGGTATCCTTGTTCTCCTCAAGGAAGCTGTAGCCGAAGACGCCGACCGCATTGGGATTGGCGCCCAGCTTCTGCACGATCAAATTGTCGTTCTCACCGGAGTCGACATATTTGCCGTCTTCGCGAACGCGGGTGCAGGTCGCCTTATATTCGTCCTCGTTCTTTTCCTTCAGCGCCTTCATCGCCTCGTCCGACTGGCAACCCTTTTCCAGGATCAGTTCGGCAAGCGAATCGCGCGTGCCGCTGGTCGACGGCGGGCCAAAGACGGAGATGGCGATCGCGGGCAGGCTGGGGTCGACGTCCTTCCAGGTCTGGGCCTTGTTAGGCCCCTTGCCATAAGGATTGGCGGCCAGCGCCTCATAGACGATCTTGGGGGTCAGCTTCAGGCCCGGACCCTGCTTCGATTCGGCAAAGGCTAGGCCATCGACGCCGACCTGGATCTCGATGATATCTGTCACGCCGTTGGCGGCGCACATATCGAATTCTGCCTTCTTCATGCGGCGCGATGCGTCGGCGATGTCGGGATGCTGGGCACCCACGCCCGCGCAGAACAGCTTCATGCCACCGCCCGTGCCGGTCGATTCGATGATCGGCGACTTCATGCCGGCGTTGCTCTGCACGAACAGTTCGGCGACCGCGGTCGCGAAGGGATAGACGGTGGAGGAGCCGACCGCGCGGATCTGGTCACGCGTCTGGCCTGCGCCGCCACCGGACTGGTCGCCGCAAGCGGCAAGGCTGAGAACGCTCACGGTCGTCGCGGCGAGCAAGGCGAATGTCTTCACGGGAACCTCCAAACAACAGAGCCGCGATTCGCTTGTCGCCGCCCCCTTGGGAAGCGCCCTAGTCGCGGACCATCGCGCCTTTGTGACAGTCAGGTTTCATTTTCATGACATAGTGCCCGAAAGCGCTGAGGGACGCCTTTTCTCGTCGCTTTTATTTGGCACGTCTTCCATCGGCGGGGGCAGCAGCACGGTGATAGTGGTGCCCTTGCCCAACGTACTGGCAATGTCGAAGCGCCCACGATGCCGCTCCACGATATGTTTGACGATGGCTAGGCCCAGGCCCGTGCCGCCCATCGCCCGGCTGCGCCCCGAATCGACGCGATAGAAACGCTCGGTCAGGCGGGGCAGGTGATCGGGGCCGATGCCTTCGCCTTCATCGGCCACGGTCAGGCGCGTCATGCTACTCGGCCCCTCATTCAGGATAACCCGAATCGGCGTGCCGGGGCGGCCATATTTGACCGCATTGCCGATCAGATTGTGCAGTAGCTGGGATAGCTGCGCCCGGTCGCCCTGGACGCTGGGCAATTGCGGCGCGATCTCCATCTCCACTTCGCGGCCGCGATCGCCATGGCTGGATCGGAAGACGCCGACCACTTCGGCCGCCAGTTCCGACAGGTCGACCAGCGTGTCAGGCGCGCGATATTTTTCTGCCTCGATCCGGCTCAATGAAATGAGGTCATCGATCAGCCGTTGCATTCGCCGCGCCTCGCCATCCATGATCTTCAGGAAGCGCTGGCGGGTTTCATCGTCCTTGCCCAGTTCGGGATCGGCCAGCGTTTCGATGAAGCCCAATATCCCGGCCAGCGGCGTGCGCAGCTCATGGCTGGCATTAGCGACGAAATCGACCCGCATCCGTTCGGCCGCATGGGTGCCGCTATGGTCGACGAGATGGACGAGGCGGCGCATATCGGCAACCTGCCCGATGGGCGCGATGCGCATCTGCCAGCGCTGGTCGCGGCTACCCAGGCCGACAAGTTCGACCATGACCGGCTCGGCAAGCGGCGCGGTGCTGGCCAGCCGCTCGGCGGCGGCGGGGTGGCGGATCGCGATACGCGCATCCTCACCTTCGATATGCGTGCCCAGCAGGCGTTGCGCGGCGCGATTGGCACGGACGATGCGGCTGCGCTCGACCAGCATCAGAGGATCGGAAATCCCCTCCAGCAGGCTGATGAAATCGGGATGGCCGATCAGGTCGGGCACTTCCTGCGCGACGGGGGCTGACTGCCGCGTCGCCACGCCCTGCGCGCAGATCAGCAGGACCAGCAGGCCGCCCAAAATCGGCAGGGCTATGGTGATGGGCGATGCGCCCAGCAATAAAGCGCCTCCGGTGCCAAGCAACAGCATGGCGAGGGAGGCGGTGATCTGCGAAGTTGTCAGTCGATTCATGGTTACCGCGCTGGATTTGTCGCGCAATTGCTGCGATGGCTTATTGCAATAGCGTGCAATCTTTACGCTTTGGCAAGCGTGACGAGCGGATCATGATGATATGAGCGACCCGAAGCCCGAACAAGATAGCCCCGAAGCCCGCGATGACGCGCCATCGCTGGCCGTACCGTCGCGTCGCCAATTGCTGATGGGCGGCGCGGCCGCGGCATCGGCGATCGTATCGATCCGTCCCGCGCTGGCCAACACCGCTGCGTCGGTGCTCAACTGCACCATTCCCGTGCCCGACCAAAGCCGCGCGGGTAATTTCATCGCGCCCAACGGCCAACTGGTCCCGGCCGGCACGCCCGGCGCCTATCCCGGCACCGGCCGCAGCTTCACCGGCGAGCAGGTCAAGCAGGCGCTGCGCGGCCGTCCGCTGCCCGGCACCGGCTATGAGCAGAACCAGGCCTATCTCAATTATATCCGCCGGCTACAGCGCGGAACGAGCGGATTTACCTGCTACGCCTCGCTGCAAATGCCGCGCTGAACCGATCGTCGCACCCGTAATGGTTTGAACGGATACGGATTGCCCGCGTTGACGACGTCGAACCTGCAATGGTTCGACGTTTGGCGAGGCACATTCCATGTTTCAGTTCGGCCGCCCTGCGGGGCGCGCTTTTTCGGTGGCGGTCTATCTGTACCAGCCGGGTGATGGCGGCCTTGATCGCGTCGCCATACTGCTCGCCAATCATCTGCTCCAGCGCGGCGTCCCGGTCGAATTGTGGATGGCCCGCACTGATGGTCCGGCCGCGCACCTGATCGATCCCGCACTAACGGTGCGGCGCGTGCCCGCGCCCGGCGGCAAGCGTCGCCTGTCGATGATCGCCCAATTCCCGGCGCTGGCCGCAATGGTGCGGCGCTATCGGCCCGACATCCTCTATTCGGCCGGTAACCAGAGCAATATGCTGGTCGCGCTCGCCGCACTGGGCACCGATACGAAAGCAGTGGGCCGCATTTCGAATCCCATCGTGCGGCCTGGCCAGCGCGGCCCCGGCGCAATAGCCCGCTTGCTTCGTTTCCGCGGCATCGCCCGTCTGAGCGATCTCACCATCGTCATGGGCGAACATGACCGCGCCCTGCTGGCGCAAAGCGGCGACATCCGTCTGCTGCCCCGCCCAACGGTGACGCGCGCCATGGAACAGGCCCGCAACGGGCGAACCGCGCGCGATCCGGGCGATCCATGCCGGCTGTTGATGGTCGGGCGACTGACGCCGCAAAAGGATCAGGCGACAGCGCTGGCCGCGCTGGCGCGACTACCCCATCTCGACTGGCGGCTGACCATCGCCGGGCAGGGGCCGCTCCGCGCCGATCTGGAGCGGCAATGCGCGGCTTTGGGCATTGCCGATCGCGTGGATTTTGCGGGCTATGTGGGCGACCCCGACGCCCTTGCCGCGCTGATGGCCGACGCGGACTTGTTGCTCCAGCCGTCTCGCTGGGAAGGCCTGTGCGCCACCCTGATCGAGGCGCTGGCCTGCGGCGCGGGCGTAGTGGCGACCGACAGCACGCCCAATATCGGCCCGCTGTTGGCGGCAGCGGGCCAGCATCCGGCGGTGCGCGTAGGTGACGCGGCGGCCTTCGCCCGCGCGATCGAACGGACATTGGCGCACCCTGCGCCGCCTGCAATGCTGGCGGCGGCCACGCGCGATCATGGTGTCCAGCGCGCGCTCGACCGCTATCTGCGCACGTTCGAAGGGTTGGTCGGCGCGCCCGCGCCGCAACCCGTCCGGTCGCCAGCGCTATCCTGATGCGTTAGGCACTTGGCTACGCCTTCGCGCTACAGCGAGATGGACAGTAGTTTGGGATGCCGGATTTGGACGGAGTGACAGCCTATCGCCGGGACGAGGCGGACGCGGTGGCGACCTGCGTCCTCGACGACCTGACTCTGCTCTACCATCATCGGTCGGGGCAGACCCATATGGTCATCAGCCCGGTGCCTGAGATATTGGAGCGCATGGCCGACGGCGCACCGGTTACCGTGCAGGCGATGCACGACCGGCTGGCGCGCGACTATGATCTGGGGCCAGTGGACGATGCCGTGGTGGAGATCGGCGTGCATCTCGACGCGCTCGTCGCGCTGGGTCTGGTGCGTCCGGCATGAAGCACGCCATCACCCTACGCATCGGCCCGGCCACCTTCCGCATCGGTTCTGCCTGGCGACAGCCGATCGCGGACCTGGCGCGGCTCTATGCCGCCTATCCCGATATGGGCGGCGCGATCGCCGATTTCACCGTCCGGCTTCAGCCCACCAGCCTGGCCCGGCGATGGGTGCGGCCGTCCATCTTCATCACCGGCGATCATGGCCTGGCCGACGCCGCGCCGATGAGCCTGGCGCATGGGCTTCTGGCGGCCGAAATGGGCATGAACCTGCAAATGGCGTTGGGTTGGCGGCGGCACCTGCTGCTTCACGCGTCGAGCGTGGAGAAGGACGGGCGCGTGCTGGTGATGACCGGCGAATCGGGGTCGGGCAAATCGACGCTGGCGGCCTTGCTGGGGGAGCGCGGCTGGCGATTCATGGGCGACGAGTTCGCGCTGCTCGACATGGATAGCGGGGCGATCCTGCCCTTTCCTCGCCTCGTCAGCCTGAAGAACCGGGCGATCGAGGTGGTGACGCAGGCAGTCGGCGACGCGCGCATGGGACCGCTGCTGGCCGCGACGGCCAAGGGCGACATCCGCCATATGGTGCCGCGCACCGACGCGGTGGCGCGCATGGGCGATGGCGGTATGCCGGCTTTGCTGCTCTTCCCCCGGTTCGGCCATGATGCGGCGGTGCGGCCGCTGGGGCAGGGCGAAATCTTCATGCGGCTGACCCAAGCATCGACCAATTATGTCGCGCTGGGCGAGGCTGCTTTCACCGCGCTCACCCGCTTCGTCGCCCATGTCCCGGCGCGGGCGATCGATTTTCCCACCGGCGACGACGCCATCGCCATGGTCGATCGGCTGTGGGAGGAACTGGCATGAGCGCGGTTTTGTTGGTGCGTACGCTGCGCGATCCGGCATCGGTCGGGGTGCTCGACGCAGATGGCTGGAACCGCCTGCTCGCCGCGGCGCGGGCGGAAAGGTTGATCGGGACGCTGGCCTATCGGCTGGAGGGCGTCGCCCTGCCGGACGCGGTGCGGCCGATCCTGGGCGACGCCCGCCGCGACAGCGGGCGGGAGGCGCAGCAGGCGCTGTGGGAGGCGGACCGGGCGGCACAGGCGCTGCGCGGCCTCGACGTCAAACTGGTGCTGCTCAAGGGCGCGGCCTATGTAGCGGCGGACCTGCGCGCCGGACAGGGGCGGTTTATCGGCGATCTCGACATTCTCGTGCCGCGCGACGCCATGCCGGCGGTGGAGGCCGCGCTGATCGTGGCGGGATGGGAATGGGTCAAGGAAGACCCCTATGACGACGCCTATTATCGTCAGTGGATGCATGAACTGCCGCCGATGATCCATGTCGATCGCGACCGGATGATCGACGTGCATCATACTATATTGCCGCTGACTGCGCGCCAGACCCCGGATGCGACGGCGATGATCGCCGATGCGGTTCACATAATCGATGGATTATATATTCTGTCGGTCGAGGACCGGATCGTCCATTCGGTCGCGCATATGCTGGCGGATGGCGACATGCAGGGCGGCCTTCGCAACCTGTGGGACATATATTGCCTGCTGCCCGATGCCGATCCCGCCGCGCTGGCGGCGCGCGCGACGCGCCATGGCGTTGCCGCCCATGTGCGGCAGGCGCGGCGACTGGCGGGTGCCGTCTATGGCGCGGGCGCCCGCCTGACCCTGTGGGACCGGCTTGTGCGTGCGCGATTGCTGGCGCGCGACGGATGGGGCCGGGAAAGCCGCAAGCTGCTGGTCTTCGCCTTCTTCGTGCGGTCGCATTGGCTGCGGATGCCGCCGCTGATGCTGGCGCGGCACCTGCTTACCAAATGGCGCAAGGGGCATCGCCCGCAATAGGCGAATCGTCCCGGCAGACAGTCAGCCTTCGTCCAGCATCGCCGCGATCGCCAGCCCCGCCATGTCCGCGACAGCGACCAGCCGATCCGTAGACGTCCCTGCGCGCGCGTCCGCCGACAGGCCCGACATGACCGTCACCATATAATCGGCCACGACCTGCGCCTTGTCGGCATGGGTCGGGATCAGGAAATCGCGCACCCGCTGCGCGCTCGCCGCCTTCCAGTTGCGGGCGCAGCAGGCGGCTTGCGCATCCGCGCCACGCGCGCCCTCCAACACCATGCAGCCGGCCGTCTGCGGATCAGCGGCGTAGATGCGCGCGGCCTCGCGCAGCAGCGCACCCAGCGCCGCCGCAGGTTCTGCACCCGGCGCGAGCAATGCGTCGATCGGCAGGCCGTTGCGCGCATAACGGCCCAGCACCTCGTCGAACAGGGCGGCCTTGCTGCCGAAGGCGGCGTAAAGGCTGGGCGGATTGACGCCCATCGCCTGCGCCAGCGCGGCCACGCCGACTCCGTCATAGCCCTGCGCATGGAACAACGCCTGCGCCTGGTCCAGCGCGGCGTCCCGGTCGAAAGCGCGGGGGCGCCCGCGGCTTTTCGATTTTTCTTTAACGGTCACTACATAATTCCTTGACCCGGTCGATCGTCGATTTATATAGCGATCATTACACAAATACAAGGAAGACGAAGATGACCGATTCCACCTCCAAAAAAGCCCTGGTCCTGGGCGGCAGCCGGGGCATTGGCGCGGCCATCGTGCGGCGTTTTGCTGCCGACGGCGCGCAGGTCGCCTTCACCTATGCCGGGTCGCACGATGCCGCGCAGGCGCTCGCCGCCGACACCGGGGCCAGCGCGATCCGCTCGGACGCGGCCGATCGCCAGGCGGTGATCGATGTCGTCGCCGGGCAGGGGCCGCTCGACATATTGGTGGTCAATGCCGACGCTGCGATCCTGGGAGATCCGCTGGAGCAGGATGCCGACGCGATCGACCGAATGATCGATCTCAACGTCCGCGCGCCCTATCACGCCGCGGTCGAAGCGGCGCGGCGGATGCCGGACGGCGGCCGCATCATCGTGATCGGATCGGTCAATGGCGACCGGATGCCGTTCGAAGGCGGGGCGGCCTATGCGCTCACCAAGTCGGCCCTGCAAGGCATGGCGCGCGGACTGGCGCGCGATTTCGGAGCGCGCGGCATCACCGTCAACATCATCCAGCCGGGTCCGACCGACACCGACATGAACCCGGCCGATGGCCCGATGAGCGGCCTGATGCACGGTTTCATGGCGATCAAGCGCCATGCGACGGGGGAAGAGATTGCCGGCCTGGCCGCCTATCTGGCAGGACCGGAGGCCGGCATCATCACCGGCGCGATGCACACGATCGACGGCGGCTTCGGCGCCTGATCATCCGTCAGGCGGCGACGATGCCCGGCGGTTGCAGATCGTCGGACATCAGCCACATTTCCGCCGGCAATTGCGAGGAAAAGGCCGCGACGATCGCCTTGCCCAGCCGCGCGCGGACGTAAAGCTTGTCCGCGACATTGGCGACCAGGATCGCGACCCGGTCGGTGGGCAGGTAGGTGCGATTCATATGCCACAGGATACGCGCCTCGATATCATGCGCCTGTCGTTCCGCCTCGGTCACGTCGGACAGGATGCGGATCGGCAGTCCGTGGCGTCGCCGGTCGTCCAATATGAGGGTAAGATGGCTATAATGGCGATCGACGTCGGCGATCGTCCATACGCCGGTAGCGTGCACGAAGATGATTCCGTCGGGATCGTCCAGTTCACATGCGATCATAGGGCACCTTAAGGATCGCGGTGAGCATAACGCTGAATATGTTTCGGTAGCAAACGGCTTTCCACCATGGTTGCAGGAAAATATCGTCCTGCAACCATGGCTGCGCAGTTTTATTTCTTCATTATATCGAGCGCCAGCATTGTCATAGCCTCGCTGGCGGTGGCGATCACCTTGTCGGCTTCCGGCGCCCAGAAAGGACTGTGCAGCGACGGCAGGCTGGTCTGGCCCGCCTGCGCCGCCGCCAGCTTTTCCGCTGGCACACCTCCGACCCAGAAGATGAAGCTGTTGATGCTCTTGTCAGCACGATAGAAACGGCTGAAATCTTCGCCGCCCATTACTGCGCTCGTCTTGATCACCCGGCCGTCTGGGAAGTGGCCTTTGAGCAGGCCCGCCATCTGTTCGGCAAATTCGGGCGGGTTGAAGGTGGAAGGGGTGAATTCATCCTTCACGCTCACCACCGGCATCTTGTCTTCCGGCATGCCCGCCGCGATCGCTTCGCCGCGGCTGATTCGCCTGATCCCTTCGATCAGCTTTTCGCGCGTCTCGTCCGAATAGCTGCGGATGGTGAGCAGCAGCTTCGCCTCGTCGGGAATGATATTATGCTTGGCCCCGGCCTGGAAGCTGCCGACGGTGACGACGGCGGGATCTTGCGGATCTTGTTCGCGGCTGACGAGGGTCTGCAAGGAGGTGACGATGCGCGCGCCAAGCACGATCGGGTCGCGGGTCGTCTGCGGATAAGCGCCATGACCGCCTAGGCCTTTCACCAAAATATCGACGCTATCGACATTGGCCAACGCATAGCCGGGGGTATAGCCGATCTGCCCCGCCGCCATATTGGCCGCGTCGTGGAAGGCGATGGCGTGGGTCGGCTTGGGGAAGCGGGTGTAAAGCCCGTCCTCCAGCATCATCCGCGCGCCCTTGCCCACTTCCTCGGCCGGTTGCAGGATCATGACCAGCGTGCCCTTCCACTCGTCCTTGCGGGCGGCGAGCAGCTTGGCCGTCTCGATAAAGGCGGTCATGTGCGTGTCATGGCCGCAGGCGTGCATGACGCCGGTTTCAACGCCTTCGGGCGTTTTGGTGCGGACCTTGGACGCGAAGGCGAGGCCCGTCTGCTCGACTACCGGCAGCCCGTCCATGTCGGCGCGGATCAGCAGGGTCGGGCCGGACCCGTTCTTCATCACCGCGACGACGCCGGTGCCGCCGACCTTCTCGGTCACGTCGAACTTGAGGGCCTTCAACCGCTTGGCGAGCTTGGCCGCGGTGTTGACTTCCTGCAACGACAGTTCGGGATTGGCGTGTAGGTCGCGATAAAGCGTCATCAGGCCATCCATGTCCTTAGCGACCGCCGAGCCGAGGGCGCTCTGCGCGGTGGGAGCGGGCGGGGCGGCCGGGGGCGGCGCTGTCTGGGCGGTGGCGATGGATGAAAGGCTGGCGGCGGCCAGGACGGCCGTGAGCGCTTGGCGCATGTTGATAATCTCCCTTGCTGGGTATGAGCATAAGGGGATTTTACGACTGTTAAAGGGGGAGTTTTGCCGACCGTAGGGTGCAGCAGCCCCGACACGCCTGCCGCCACATGCCGGCCGGATGGCGCATCCTTGCAATTTTGCCGCCGCGACACTATTTCGCAAGTGAAAGGAACAATCTGGCGCGCCATGCGTCTTTATGATTGTCCGCCCGTGTTGCGCCATGGCTGCGTCTGCGCTGATCCTCACGCGCCTCCCTGCCGCCGCTCCGTTCTAATCCCTCGCTCGAAAAAAAGGAGCCTGTCCCATGGCCCAGACATCCGCATTCTGCCTTGCGCAGCAATCGTTGCATCAGGCGCGCGCATCGTCCGAAACCCTGCCCAATGCACGTCAGATCGCGCAGCGGGCGGCCAATGCCTGGGGACGGGAGGCGGAATTGGCCGCTGGCGCCGAACGCCGCCGCGCCACCCGCGCGGTCCTGTCGGAAGACGAAGCGATCGCCGCCGAATTTCGCGCCGAAGACGACGCTGCCCTACTCGCCGCGCGCTGATATTTGCTGATTTTCAGGAAGGACTGACCATGGCCAAGAGCCAGAAGAAATCGAACCGTGAAGTGCGCAAGCCCAAGGCGGAAAAACCGCCCAAGGGCAATGCATCCAACCCGTCGTCCAAGCCCGGCGTGGTCGGCATCGTGACGTTGAAGAGCTGAGCATGGCGGACGATATACCTGCCGATCAGGCCCAGGCCCCCTCGACCGGAGGGCGCAGCATGTCCGGGCGGCGCTTTACCCCGCGTAATGCCGTGCGCTTGGCCCCCGATGCCGCCGAACGGCAGGGGCGCATCACCCGCATGGCGATAGAGACGCTGGGTGCGTCGGACGCCATCCTGTTCCTCAACAGCCAGCATGACGGCCTGGCCGATCGCCCGCTGGCGCTGGCGACGACCAGCGAGGACGGGTTGCAATCGGTGCTGCGCCTGCTGACGCCGGCGGCGACCTGACAGCTATGAAGCCCATCGGCCGTTCATCGGCCGATGGGCATTTCTATGCTACTGCGCGGTCCAGCCGCCATCGATGCTGAGATTCGCGCCGGTGATGTTGGCCGCGGCATCGCTGCACAGGAACAAGGCGGTGGCCGCGACCTGTTCGGCCGTCACGAACTCTTTGGTCGGCTGGCCTGCCAGCAGCACATCGTTCATCACCTGATCGCGCGTCATGTTCCGCGCCTTCATCGTGTCGGGGATCTGATTTTCGACCAGCGGCGTCCAGACATAGCCTGGCGAAATGCAGTTGGCGGTGATGCCGTCGGTCGCCACTTCCAGCGCCACCGTCTTGGTAAAGCCGGCCAGCCCGTGCTTGGCGGTCACATAGGCGCTCTTGAACGGTGACGCGACCAGCGAATGGGCCGACGCGGTCTGGATGATGCGCCCCCATTTTTTTGATTTCATGTAGGGAATTGCCAGCCGGCTGGTGTGGAAGGCCGCGTTCAAATTGAGCGCGATGATGAGGTCCCATTTGTCGATCGGGAATTCCTCGACCGGCGCGACATGTTGCATCCCGGCATTGTTGATGAGGATATCGACCCCGCCGAACATGTCGGCGGCTTGCTTCATCATCGCCTCGATCTGGTCGACCTTGGTCAGGTCGTGGCCGCAATAGAGCGCCTTGGCACCGCTGAGCGCCTCCAGCCCGACGCGCTCCGTCTCGATCGCGTCAGGGTCGCCGAAACCGTTGATGACGATATTGGCGCCTTCGCCGGCCAGCGCCTTGGCATAGGCAAGGCCGATGCCGGATGTGGACCCGGTGATCAGCGCGGTCTTGCCTGACAAGCTCTTGCTCATGCCTTTTTCTCCTTGAGATGATCCGGTTCGTCGAGGTCGAACGTCGCGCTCTTGCCGTCGAGGATGTTGCGCGCGATCAGATCGCCCTTGTGCATGACTTCCTCCACCGCCTCGCGGCCCTGGCTCCAATGGTCGAGCATGGTCGAACGGGAAAATTCGAAATCCTTCGCGCCGCTTTCCCAGGCGCGTGACCTGTAGATCAGGTGGACGATGTTGACCGATCCGCCATCCAGCATTGCGCGCAGCTTTTGCGCTTCGGCATTGTCGCACAGTTCGGGTGGCAGCTTGTCGAGCAACGCCTTGATCGCGCCATGCTCGCGCCGCAGCTGTAGATACTGGTCCGTCACCTGGCGGGTACGGCTGCTATACTGGATGTCCTTCATGCGCGAATAGACATCGGTCATCTGCCGCGGCATCGGCCCTTCGGCGGGGAAGAGGTCGACCTGGAACACCAGCATGTCTTCCGTCTGGCGGCTGAGCACATGGGACAGTGGCGTGTTGGACACCAGGCCGCCGTCCCAATACCAGCGCCCGTCAATCTCGACCGGCGGCAGGCCAGGGGGCAGCGCGCCCGACGCCATGATGTGGCGCGCGTCGATCCGCGTGTTGCCGCCGGGACCGCGCGTATCCCAATAGGCAAAGTTGCCGGACTCCACGTCAACCGCGCCCACGGACAGGCGGACTGGACCATCGTTGAGAAGATCCCAGTCGATGCAGGCGTCCAGCGTCTCCTTCAACGGCGCGCTGTCGTAGAAGCTGATCGCGCCCTGCGAGCCTTCGGGCATCATCATCGCGGGCCACAGGCGCGGGCGAAACATGCCGGGCACGCCGAAGGTCGCGACCGTGCCCGCAGCGGCCAGATGCACCGCCTCGCGCACATGATCGATATCGGGCAGCAGGATATTGGGCATGCCGCCCGAAACGGTGTACCAGAATTTCTTGAGACGGCTGATCCGGCGATGCGGCAGGTTGCCGGCGATGATGGCGGCGTTGATCGCGCCGATCGATATGCCCGCGACCCAGCTGACATCGACCCCCAGTTCATCGAGCCGTTCATAGACGCCGGACTGGAACGATCCCAACGCCCCGCCGCCCTGCAGCAACAACGCGACTTCACGGGGGAGGGGGAGGGGTGTGCGGGCGCGGCGAAGCGGTTTCGCTTCCTGCGCCTTGGGTTCCATATCTGCCATGTCGCAGTGCAATATAGTCTTTGGCGTCATGATTCCAACTTAATGTATCGTAACAAATCACCTGTCGCCGCAACCTTCGTGTTGGCTGACTGTTCCCCGAACGCATTGAATCGCGTAGGCAACGATCAAGAGAAAGGGAGGGCGTCATGCGGCTCGACGACGAACAAGAAAGCAGTCATTACGAGGTGCAGGACGGCCGTGGCGGCGGCGGTGGTGGCCTGGGCGGCGGCCTTGGCATGTTGCTGCCGCTGATCGGCAGCCGTTTCGGGTGCGGCGGGATCGCCGTGGTGCTGATCATCATGGTGGTGATGGGTATGAACCCGTTGAGCCTGATCGGCGGCGGCGGCGGTGGACAGCAGGTTCAGACCGAACGCCCGGCGACCGGCGAACTCAGCGCGGTTCAGCGCACCTCGCTCAAGGTGCTGGGATCGACCGAACGCCGCTGGACCGACATTTTCAAGGCGGAGGGGCAGCAATATCCGCCGCCGACCCTGGTCTTCTTCAGCCAGAATGGCCAGTCGGGCTGCGGCGCGGCGCAATCGGCGATGGGGCCATTTTACTGCCCGGCCGACCAGCGCATCTATATCGACACCGATTTCTTCAACGAGATGGAAAGCCGCTTCAACGCGCCTGGCGATTTCCCGATCGGCTATATCATCGCGCATGAGGTCGGCCATCACATCCAGACCATCACTGGTGAGGCGGACAAGATCCGCAAGGCGCAGCAGCGCGCCAGTGAGGCGGAGGGTAACGCGCTACAGGTGAAGATGGAATTGCAGGCCGACTGCTATGCCGGGGTCTGGGCCGCGCGCGACACCAATTTGATGGAGGCGGGCGACCTGGAGGAAGGGATGCGCGCGGCGCAGGCGATCGGCGACGACACGCTTCAGAAATCGGCCGGGCGGCGGCCTGTACCCGAAAGTTTCACCCACGGCACTGGCGCGCAACGGATGGAATGGCTGCGCAAGGGGCTGTCCACCGGCGATCCTGCCGAGTGCGACACGTTCCAGGGCGCGATCTGACCCTTATTCCGAATTGGGCGATCCGGCGGGGGCGTCCTGCGGCGAAAAGCCAGCGGCCATGCCCCCGGTCATCGGCGGCGCGGATGTGTCGGGCAGGCCGGTGCCGGGCATCATCGCCGGTTGGTCGGCCCCGACCATCGGCTGGCCGAAGGCGGATGGGGCATCGACCGATGGCGCGCCGGGCGTCACCACCGGTGCGACTGGCATGGGTGGCGGCGGGGGCGGTACATCGGGCTTGATGGCCGGTTCGCCCTGTTGCTGCGGGGTGCCGGGTTTGGGCAGCAGAGCCTGAGTCGCCATCACGATCAACGGCGCGGCCAGCAGCGTGGCGATGGCGAAATTGCGATACATCATAAATGTGCGACTTTTCTGGAACGATAATCGCCGACTTTTATCCGAAATGGGTAAATAAAGCCCTGCCATGCCCTCACCCTGGACGGCTGGTCGCTCCCGTCAATGGCGGTCGAGCTTCGCCAGCAGCGCCATCATGTCATCGGGCACCCCATCGCGTCCGGGCGCATAAGTGGCGCGCAAGGCGTTGCCAACGCCTTCATAAGGCTCCGGCAAAGCGACGGTCACGATGCGGCTGCCGCCGCCATCGCGTCCCGGTGCCGATCGGCCATAGGCTTTGCGCTGGATATCCATGGAGCGTGAACGGCCGGAGAGGCCAAAAGTTTCTGGCATTCGTCGCAAGCCCAAGCGATAGCGCCCGGACATAAGGGAGAGCAGACGTGACCGACTGGCTGGAAACGCAGGCCCGGATCAGGGGCCATTCGCCTTTTTTGACACGCGCGCTAGATCGTTTTCCTGAGGTGACCGGAAGGCTGGCGGCCGGTGACCATGACGGCGCGCTGGCCGCGGCGCAGGCGGCGGGAAGCCCGGAAGACGGCGTGGCCCGGTCGCTGCGCCGCCGTCGCGGGGCGATCGCGCTGGCGGTGGCCGCCGCTGACCTGGCGGGCGCCTGGGACATGGATCGCGTCACCCGCATCCTCTCCGACTTTGCCGACCAGGCGCTGGAGGAAGCGCTCGCCGCCGCAATGCAGGAACGCTATCCCGATGCCGAGCATCGCGGCTTCGTTGTGCTCGCGCTGGGCAAGCATGGTAGCCGGGAACTCAACTATTCGTCGGATATCGACCCGATCCTGCTCTACGATCCCGCCACCCTGCCGCATCGCGAGCGGGAGGATGTGGCCGACGCCGCCGTGCGTATCGGCCGCCGGATGAGCGAGTTGCTCAGCGCCCGCGATGGCGATGGCTATGTCTTCCGCGTCGACCTGCGCCTGCGGCCCTCGCCCGAAGCCACGCCGATCGCGTTGCCGGTGGAGGCGGCGATCGGCTATTATGAATCGACCGCGATGGGATGGGAGCAGGCCGCCTTCATCCGCGCGCGTGCCGCAGCGGGCGACATCGCGCTCGGCGACTATTTCATGCGCCAGATCCGGCCCTTTGTCTGGCGACGCAGCCTGGATTTCGGCGCGATCGACGCGATCGTCGACATCAGCCGCCGCATCCGCGACCATTATGCGCAGGGTCAGGCGTTCGGGCCGGGCTATGACCTGAAACGCGGACGGGGCGGCATCCGAGAGGTCGAATTTTTCGCCCAGGTTCACCAGCTCATCCATGGCGGCCGCGACCGGTCGCTGCGATCGGGTAACACGCGAGAGGCTCTGGCGGCGCTCGCGGCGGCGAACGTGATCGAGGGCGACGTCGCCGCGCGGCTGGACGAGGCCTATATCCTATTTCGCACGATCGAACATCGGCTCCAGATGGTGGAGGACCACCAGACCCATGAGCTGCCAAAGTCGCCCGCCAGCCTCGACAATGTCGCGCGCTTGCATGGCCTGCCGGACGCCACGGCGCTGCTCGATCTGTTGCGCCCGCATGCGGAATGGGTCGGCCGCAACTATGATCGCCTCAGACCGCAAAAGGACGATGCCGGCCTCTCCCAGGACGAGGAGCGGTTGAAAGCGCAACTGATCGAGATCGGTTTTGCCGACCCCGAAACGCCGATCGCCCGCATTGCCCACTGGCGCGGCGGCACGATCCGGGCGCTGCGCAGCGCGGCGTCGCGCGACGCGCTGGAGGCGCTGATGCCCGGCCTGATGCGCGCGCTGGCCAAGGCGCCCGATCCCAGCCGCGCGCTCAACCGGCTGGACGATATGATCGGCCGCCTGCCCAGCGCGATCAACTTCTTCAAACTGCTCGCCGCACGCCCCGCCTTGGTCGAATTGCTGGCGGAGATATTGAGCCATGCCCCGACCCTGGCCGATGCGCTGGGACGCCGCGCGGAACTGATCGATGGCCTGATCGACGCCACCGCCTTCGACCCGCCACCGTCCGTGCCGCAACTGGCGCAGCAACTGGGCGCGCTGGAGCCGGGCGAGGATTATCAGGCGCTGCTTGACCGGGTGCGTCAGCGGGTCGGCGACCGCCGCTTCGCATTGGGCGTGCAGATCATCCGCGGGGGCGATCCGCTGGAGGCGGGCAGGGGCTATGGCCGCGTTGCCGAAGCCGCGATCGAGGCGCTGGCCACCGCCACCGTCGCCGAATTTGAAATCGCCCATGGCAAGGTGCCGGGCGGCGAGATGGTGATCCTGGCGCTGGGCCGCATGGGCGGTGGGATACTCACCCACGCTTCAGACCTTGATCTCGTCTATCTTTTCACCGGTGATTTCTCCACCGAATCCGATGGTCGCAAGCCGCTCGGCGCGACCCAATATTTCAACCGCCTTGCGCAGCGCGTCACCAACGCCCTGTCGGTCGCCACGGCGTTCGGCCCGCTCTATGAGGTCGACACGCGGCTGCGCCCGTCCGGCGCGCAGGGACTACTGGCGGTCAGCCTCGACAGTTTCGCCAAATATCAGCGGGAGGACGCCTGGACCTGGGAGCATCTGGCGCTCACCCGCGCCCGTCCTGTCTTCGGATCGCCCCATGCGCGCGCCGCGATCGACGCGGTGCTGACCGAAACCTTCCAGCGTCCGCGCGATTTCGACGATCTGGCGCGGCAAGCGGTGAAGATGCGCGGCGATATCGCCAAGCACAAGCCGCCGGCCAGCGCCCTCGATGTCAAACTGGTGCCGGGCGGCCTGGTCGACCTGGAATTTCTGATCCATGTGAACCAGTTCCATTATCGCATGGCCTTCGACCCGGATCTGGGTCAGGCGCTGGCCGAATTGGTCGCGGCTGGCCATCTGCCTGCCGGCCTTATCGCCGCGCATGACCTCATCACCCGCTATCTGGTGGTGTCGCGTTTGGTTTCGCCCAAATCGATCGAGCCGGCGGAGGCCACCCGGCCCCTGGTCGCCCGCGCCTGCGGCATGAACGATTGGGATGGGCTGCTTGCAAGCTATGCCAAGGCGCGGCAATGCGTAGGCGAGGCCTGGGCCGCGCTTGCCGCGCCCTATCAGGAGGAAATATGATGCTGGAACAGGGTGAGTCCGTCCCCGCCGTGACGCTGACCGACGCCGATGGCGTGGACTTTGCGCTGGACGTCTATCAGGGCAAGCCGCTGGTCGTCTATTTCTATCCCAAGGCGGACACGCCCGGTTGCACCAACCAGGCGAAGGATTTCACCGCGCTGGCCGATGATTTCGCCGCCGCGGGCGTGCCGATCGTCGGCATTTCCAAGGACAAGCCGGCCAAGCTCAAGAAATTCGCCGACAAATATGGCCTGCGCGTCATCCTGGCGTCTGACGAATCGGGCGCAGCGTGCGAGGCGTTCGGCACCTGGGTCGAAAAGTCGCTCTATGGCCGGAAATATATGGGGATCGAGCGTGCGACCTTCCTGATCGGGGCGGACGGCGCGATCCTGCGGGTCTGGCCCAAGGTGAAGGTGAAGGGCCACGCCGCAGAGGTGCTGGAGGCGGTGCAGGGGCTTTGACCCTGCCCAGCGCTGTGAGCAGCGTGGGCGCGGGGTGCGCCCATGTCCTGCTGACGCCCGATCCGCGCGCTAAGGTCATGGCGGCGCGCGCGGTGGCGCGGGCATGGCGGCAGGAGCGGCTGGCGCATCGGTTCGACGTCGCCTTGCCGGATCGCCCCGCGCGACCCGCCACGCCCGCATTGTTGCCGCCCGGCCAGATGCCCCGGCGCGGCAAGATTGGATCGGAGCGGGCAAGGATCGCCATGGTCCACGCGATCGCCCATATCGAATGCGTCGCGATCGATCTTGCCTTCGACATGATCGGCCGTTTTGGCGGGCAGTTTCCCGCGGCCTTTACCGACGAATGGATGCAGGTCGGCGCGGAGGAAGCGATGCATTTCGCGCTGCTGGAACGCCGTCTGCGCCAGATGGGCAGCCATTATGGCGCGCTGCCCGCCCATGATGGCCTGTGGCAGGCGGCGGAGGAGACGGCGGGCGACGCGCTGGCCCGGCTTGCCATCGTGCCCATGGTGCTGGAGGCGCGCGCGCTCGACATCACGCCCGCCACTATCGACCGGTTCGAAGCGGTGGGTGACATGACATCCGGCCGCATGCTGCGACGCATCATGACGGACGAGATTCGCCATGTCGCCGCGGGGACGAAATGGTTCGTCGCGGCGACGAACGGAATGGGCGTGGATGCGGCCAACCATTACCAAATGCTTGTGAAACGCCATTTTCGGGGCAGCGTTAAGCCACCGTTCAACGACTCGGCGCGTCGACAGGCCGGTCTGACGGAAGAATTCTACGTCGCGCTTGCAACATGACCGGCGATTTGCAGTCTGCATCCGGCGGGGGCGATCCAGGTCGCCAATAAATTAAACACGGGAAGCGCCGAGGGGCATAAAGCCTCCGGTGACATAGTCGGGGTCTGCATGTCGGTTCTTCACACGGTAAATGCTCGCGGTTCGCGTTGGTTCCAAACGAGCAAGGTTAAGACAATTTTAGCCAGTATCGGGATTGTCGGCGCGCTTTGCGCAACCGCCCCGGTCCACGCCACCGAAGGCGACGACCCCTATGGCGACGCTTCGGAAATCAACACCAGCGCGCTTGGCCCGTCCGATGTGGGCTTCTCCAACCTCTTTTCCAGCCTGCAACGCCTCGACGGCAACGCCAAGACCGCGGCCTACATCCCGTCGGGCCGCCCGGTCGAAAAGCTGATCCTGACCTCGAACTTCGGCGTCCGTTCCGACCCGTTCAACCGCGCTGCCCGGATGCACAAGGGCATCGACATTCCCGGCCCGATCGGCACGCCGATCCACGCCACGGCCGACGGCATCATCAGCCGCGCCGGCTGGGCCAGCGGCTATGGCAATCTCGTTCAGATCTCGCACGGCAGCGGCATGGAAACGCGCTACGGCCATATGTCGAAGCTGCTGGTCGCTGAAAATAGCTATGTGAAGCGCGGCCAGATCATCGGTCTGATGGGCTCGACCGGCCGCTCGACCGGCAGCCACCTCCATTATGAAGTCCGCGTCGATGGCGCGGCGATCAACCCGCTGCCTTTCGTCGCCGGCCCCGATTATCTGGTCGCGATGAACACCAAGCCGCCGCTCGCCATGGGCGGCCCGACCAAGGCGCAGGAAAAAGCTGCCGACTAAGGGCCATTTCCCCGACATTCGCACAAGGCCCGGTGGTTATTCGACTCCGGGCCTTTTTGTTTGCCCGTCAAATGTGTGCCGGCGAGTGCTGGCTATTTCGGTCAGGTTGAGGCGAAAATGGGGCTTTCTGAGAACCGGCGCGCATCGTGCTCAATGAACGTGAGCACCGGAAGCGAAGGAAAGTGCCATTTGCAGCCCGGCCTGGGCGAAATGGTTAGCATTCGCGGGTTGCCGGGCCTTTTGCTTGACCCTATCTAGGCACCATGGCCGACATTGATCTCACCCCTTCCGCTGCCGCGCGTGTCGCTGCGATCGCCGCAAAGCAGGGCAAGCCCGCGATCCTGCGATTGGCCGTGGAGGGCGGCGGCTGTTCCGGCTTCCAATATCGCTTCGGCCTGGCTGATGCGGTGGAGGCTGAAGACCTGTCGGTCGAGCGCGACGGCGTGACCCTGGTGGTCGATGACGTCAGCCTGGACCTGGTGCGCGGCTCCGCCGTCGATTTCGTTTCCGACCTGGGTGGTCAGGCCTTCAAGGTGACCAATCCCAACGCGACCGCCGGCTGCGGCTGCGGGACCAGCTTCTCGGTCTGAATCCTTCCGTTTGAAAATCCGCGTGCGCCTGCGTAGGCAGGAACCCAGACCGAACCTTGGAACTGGGCTCCTGCCTGCGCAGGAGCACGCATAGATTGAACGGATTGCCAGCCATGCGCATAGCCACCTTCAACATCAACGGCATCAAGGCGCGCTTGCCGCGCCTGCTGGAATGGCTGGGCGAAACGCAGCCCGACATCGCCTGCCTTCAGGAAATCAAGACCAGCGACGAAACCTTCCCGGTCAAGGATATCGAGGCGGCCGGTTACGGCGTGATCTGGCACGGGCAGAAGGGGTTCAACGGCGTCGCCATCCTCGCGCGTGGCGAAACCCCGGTCGAGGTGCGCCGCGGCCTTGAGGGCGAGAGTGAGGATGAGCATAGCCGCTATCTGGAAGCCGACGTGAAGGGCGTGCGCGTCGCGTCCATCTACCTGCCCAACGGCAATCCGCAGCCCGGCCCCAAATTCGATTATAAATTGCGCTGGATGAAGCGCCTGCGCGACCGCGCGACGCAAATCTGGGCGGAGGAAATCCCCGCGATCCTTGCGGGCGATTATAATGTCATCCCGCGTGACGTGGACACTTTTTCGGTCAAGGCGATGCAGGACGACGCGCTGATGCAGCCGGAAAGCCGCGAGGCCTATCGCCGGCTGCTGGGCGACGGCTGGACCGATGCGCTGCTGACCCGCCATCCCGCAGGCGGCGTGTGGACCTTCTGGGACTATCAGGCGAACAGCTGGCCGCGCGACGCGGGCTTTCGCATCGATCATCTGCTGCTCAGCCCCGCCGCCGCCGACCGCTTGGTCGATGCGCAGGTCGACAAAGAATTTCGCGGCCGGGAAAAGGCCAGCGACCACGCGCCGACCTGGGTCGAATTGCGCGCCGATTAATTACCCGGATAATATTGACTCAATTAAATCCGGGTAATAATGGCCGTGCCGAAGGAGATTCGGTATGGAACGGACATTGACGGCTTTTGCAGGCGATCTGTGGATCGCCACCGGCGATGAAGCGGAGGTGCGGGATGCTTTGCGCGCCATGGGGGACGATGCGCAGGCCGTCCTGCTGTTCGACGACGCCACCGGCCGTCAGGTCGATATCGACCTGCGCGCCAGATCGGCAGACGCGCCACGGGGCAGGGGCCGTCCGAGGCTGGGCGTGCAGCCGCGCGAAATCACATTGCTGCCACGCCATTGGGACTGGCTCGCCAGCCAGTCGGGCGGCGCATCCGCCACGGTGCGGCGACTGGTGGAAGCGGCGCGCAAGGCCGACGCGGACAAGCCCAGCCCGCGTGCCGCCATGGATGCAGCCTATCATTTCATGACGGCGATAGCGGGTGACCGGCCCGGCTATGAAGCGGCGATCCGGGCGCTCTATGCAAAGGACGAACAACTGTTCAACTCGTTGTCTCAGGACTGGCCATCGGGCATCCGCGACCACGCCCGCGCGCTGGCGGGACCGGCTTTTGGGTAGTATCGCGCAGTTGCGGACTTTCGAGCGTTGAGCCATCATCCAAACATGGCAACGCTTCTGCACGAATATTGGGAAAACGATGATGGAGCCGAGTTCGCCGTAGTGAGGGAACGAAATGACGAGTTGCGGCCAGTTCTAACGCCGAACGCGCGCCTTGTATTCAGCGTGTTGGCAACCTCATGGCATGAGGCCATGCAGCTTCAATATGACCGTTTGGATTATGGCACATATGATGCGGTTGGCTTAGAGAATTACATCTACACTGATGATGAAGCGGTGCAGCAACAAGAATATCTGAAGCATCGGAACGACAGCTAACCACTCATTCGAGCGGCCCTACAAAGCCGTATTTCAGTAGCGCCCTTAAGCCGCCAGTCGCAGGAACGGCACCGGCTGGGTCGATCGCAGGACGATCGGCTTGCCTTCGGACGCTTCGAACAATTCGCCGTCCAGTATCACGCTGCTCCGGTCGCCCTCGATGCGGATCACGTCGCCCTGTTCCAGATGGATGCCCTGCATCTTATGCTTGCCCACCCGCTTGAACAGGCTGGCCCATACCAGCCGCAGCAAGGATGGCAGATTCTGGTCCACCGCCATCAGTTTCATATTGCCGCTCCTGCTGTCGCCGGGGTCTACGCCCAGCAGCAGCCGTTCCAGCGTGGTCACGATCAGCACCGCAAAACGCCCGACCAACTGGCCGTCGCGAATCAGGGAAATCCGCACCGGGTTGCCTGACGGCGGCAGAAACTTGGCGCTGATGCCAAACAGCAGCGAAAACACCACCGCCAGCGCGGTGATGACATGGCTCAGGCCATTGGACAGGCCCAGCGGATAGATCTGGTTGCGGCAATAGAGCATGTAATCTGCCAGCCCCGCTCCCCCTAAGAACATGCCCAGCACCGGACGGCTGCCGACCGCGCCGTCGGACAGGGCGATCAGTTCGCGCGCGACGACATGGTCGTCCACGCCCGCCTTGGCGATCGCCACGATCCGCTCCAGCGCCTTGATAGGGTCGCCATGGATGCCAAGGTCCAGGGCGATCAGGTTGGTCTTGCCATTGGGCAGCACCGCGATCGGCGGCACCCGGCCCTTGAAATGTTCGCCCTGGTAGAGTTCGGTCAGCGACGCCTGCACCGTGCCGTCGCCGCCATTGATGACGATGACGACCGGATCGACGCGAGCGATCGTCTGGAACGCCCGGCCGATCTGGTCGACCTGTTCCACTTCATAATGGAAAATGTCGGGGTTGCTGGCGCAATAGCTGCGCACGAGGGGAAGGGTCTGCCGGTTGCCCGTGGACTTCGGATTGGACAGGAGCGCGACGCAGACCATGGCTTTGGATCACATATATTTGAGGTTGATCGTGATTTTCGTCACGCCCGGTCCAACATGAAAGGCCGCCTTCTCCACGCCTGGTTTCCCCAGGTTGAAGATGCTGATCGATGGATTGTTGGAAAATCCACCGCCATCGCGCGAAATGTCCGTCTTGCCATTGCCGTCGCGATCGTGCCGCACGGCGATGCCATATTCGCCTGCTCTGGGCACCGGGACGCAAAAGCGCATCGCCCCATTGGCCGGTCGTACCGCCGTGTCGATGCGGTTGAGCCATTCACCCTTGGCGAGCCACGCCGCCTTGGTGGCGGGATAAGACTGGACGCGCACCTTGCCGGTGGCGGCGGTGAAACCGCGCACATCGACCAGCACGGCCGGGCCTTTGGCGCTGCTTTCGCACCGCCCCAGATCGTTCGCGATTTCCTCGCCATGGGCCATGGCCGGTATCGCCGCGATCATCGCTGCACCCGCCATCACACCCATTGCAACTTTTACCATGACCATCAGACTCCTGGAAGCTATAGCCGCCGATATGGACCGGCGGACAAACCCCTGTTCGCCCCGCTTTTCTACCTGACTCGCATATGAGATGGGTTTGCGGCCAAAACATGGTGATGGGACGACGACTTAGAGAATGCTGACCGCCACCGACCGTTATCTCGCCCGCCTGATCGCGGTGCCCATGCTGGGTACGCTTGTGATCGCCGCGATGCTGCTGGTGCTCGACAAGATGCTCAGCCTGTTCGATTTCGTCGCGGCGGAAGGAGGGCCGGTCAGCGTCGTGTGGCGGATGCTCGCCAATATGCTGCCCGAATATCTCTCGCTCGGCATCCCGATCGGTTTGATGCTCGGCATCCTGCTCGCCTTCCGCAAGCTGGCCCTGTCGTCGGAACTGGACGTCATGCGCGCGGTCGGCCTGTCCTATGGCCGGCTGCTGCGCGTGCCCTATATGTACTGCGTCGCGCTGGCCCTGCTCAATTTCGGCATCGTCGGTTTTGTCCAGCCGCTCTCTCGCCATGCCTATGAAGCACTGCGATTCGAACTGCGATCGGGTGCGCTCGGCGCCTCGATCAAGGTCGGGGAGTTCACCAATTTGGGCAAGCGCATGACCCTGCGGATCGAGCGCAGCCTGGACGAAGGTCGCAATCTCCAGGGCATCTTCGTCCGCGCGGTGAGCCGCGATGGCCAGTCGGTCGCGGTCACGGCGGCGCAGGGCACGTTCCTGGCCACCGACGATCCCGACGTCATCATCTTCCGCCTGCGCAACGGCGTGCTGGTGAATGATGCGCCCAAATATAAGACGCCGCGCATCCTCTCCTTTTCCAGCCATGACCTGCCGATCGACCTGCCGCAGATCGAAAATTTCCGCGGCCGCGACGTCGACAGGGAAAAGACGATTCCCGAATTGATGGTGATCGGCAAAAATCCCGCGACGCCGGAAAAATTGAAGGACGAAGTGCGCGCCAACTTCCATTTCCGTATGGTCGAGGTCGTGTTCATGTTCCTGCTGCCGCTCGCCGCGCTGGCCTTCGCCATCCCGCCCAAGCGATCGACCTCGGCGCTCGGCGTCTTCCTCTCGATCGTGTTCATCGTCACCTATCATAAGGTGAACCAATATGGCGAAGGCATCGGCGCGCTGGGGAAGGTCGATCCGATCATCGCGCTGTGGGGACCGTTCCTGCTCGCCTCTGGCCTGGTGCTATGGATGTATCATGTGATCGCCAACCGACCCGGCGGCCAGCCGATCGGCGCACTGGAAGTGGCCTTCTCCAAGCTTGGCAAGCAGATCGTCCGGCTGCTGCGCTTCGGGCGGCGACGTCCCGTTGCGCAAGGAGCGGCCTGACCCATGCAGTTCAACTTCTTCCCGTCGCGCCAGATCAGCTGGTATATGGCGCGCCTGTTCCTGACCCGCACCTTCGCCGTGCTGATGCTGCTGGTGGTCGTCCTCCAGACGCTCGACCTGCTGGGCAATTCGGGCGATGTGCTTTCCTATCCCGGCAATGGCGACCCGGAATTATGGCATTATGTCGGTCTGCGCGCGCCGCAGATCGTCGCGCGCTTCCTGCCATTCTCGGTGCTGCTGGGCACGCTGGTCATGCTGGCGACGCTTAACCAGAATAGCGAAATCATCTCGATGAAGGCGGCGGGCCTTTCCGCGCACCAGATACTAGCGCCGCTGATCGCGACAGCGCTCGGCGTATCGGTCATCAGCTTCGTCTTCAACGAACGGATCGTCGCCCGCTCGACCGCGGCGCTCAGCGCCTGGCAGGCGGTCGATTATGGCCCGATCCCGCGCGACAGCGGCGTCAAGAGCAATCCCTGGGTGCGCGACGGCAACAATCTGGTCAACGCCGCCATCGTCGCGGGGCGCGGCAATGAAGTGCAGCTGCGCAAGGTCCAGATCTACAATCGCATCAACAACAGCCTGACGACCATCGTCCAGGCACCCAGGGGCCGTTACGACGCCGCCAGTAAAAGCTGGCTGCTGGAAGGCGCGCGCCAGTTCGATGTAGCGCGCGGCACGGTCCGCAATGTCGGCACCGTCCGCTTCGGCCGCGACATCCGCCCGGACCAGTTCACCCTGGCAAAGGTCGATCCCGACGCGCTGACCTTCCGCGAACTGGAAGCAGCGATCTCCGACCTGCATGACGCCGGCCGTCCCACCGCGGAGTTGGAGGGTAGTTTGTGGCACAAATTGTCGGGTCCGCTCTCCGCGTTGCTGATGCCGATCCTGGGATCGGTCGCGGCGTTCGGTCTGGCGCGATCGGGCCAATTGTTCATGCGGGCGGTGCTGGGCATGGCGCTCGGCTTTGCCTATTTCGTCGCCGACAATTTCTCGCTCGCGATGGGTAGCCTGGGCGCCTACCCGCCGGTGCTCGCCGCATGGGCGCCCTTCTTCCTTTTCCTTCTGGTCGGCGAAACCGTGCTGTTCCGAACAGAGGAATGAAGGCCGAATAAAAAGGCCCCGGCGACCAAGGGACGTCGCGCGG
Source organism: Sphingobium psychrophilum (assembly GCF_012927105.1). GTDB lineage: Bacteria > Pseudomonadota > Alphaproteobacteria > Sphingomonadales > Sphingomonadaceae > Sphingobium > Sphingobium psychrophilum. Next base: position 511,506 of record NZ_JABBFV010000001.1, read on the forward strand.
GGCCTCCAGAGGGGGCGTTCCGATCCTCATAGGGGGAGGGAAAGAGACCGGAACAACCCAGATATAAGTCGGGTCAAATCAGGTTTCAACAGGCAACTGAAATAATATGCAGGCCTGTTCCCAGCCTCTTACCGCCACAACTTGGCAAGCGTCGCCAGCAGGCCAGCCTCATCCGCGGCGTTGCCCGCCCTTGGAGCGCCATAGCCGCGACATTCCAGGCAGTCGGCGCGGACACCTGCGCCCATGACCAGGGCTTTGACGTCCGACACTGCCTGCATCGCCCAGCCGCGCTGGATCAGCGCCTGGCGCGCGAGCATGTCGCGCGGGGCGCTGGCGTCGCCCTGTTCGCGGTCGGCGATCGACTGGACGAAGGCGGCGAAGCTGTCGGGCTGCTTTTCGATATAATAGGCTTTCGCCTTGGCGGGATCGAGTTTCGCCCGGCGCGCGGCTTCGGCGATGGCGTCCTCCAGCCCGCCGAACCGATCCACCAGGCCGATCTGGCGCGCGGTGCCACCGTCCCAGACGCGGCCCTGCGCGATGGCGTCAATCGCTTGCGGAGACTTCTTGCGTGATTGCGCGACGAGGCCCACGAAGCGGCGGTAGATATCCTCGACGCCCAATTGCATGATCTGGTCGAATTCCGGCGTGGTGCCGCCGGCTACGTCGGGCTGGCCGGACAGTGGCGTGGTGCGCACGCCGTCGGTGGTGACACCGATCTTCGCCAGCGTCCCTTCGAAGCTGGGCAAGATGCCAAACACGCCGATCGATCCGGTGATCGTGTCCGGCTCAGCGAAGATGACGTCGGCCGGGGTCGATACCCAATAGCCGCCGCTGGCCGCGACATTGGCCATGGAAACGACCACGGGCAGCCCATCAGCCTTGGCCTTGAGGATCGCGCCGCGGATCTTCTCCGAAGCCATGACGGAGCCGCCGGGCGAATCGACGCGCACGACGAGCGCCTTCAATTCCTTTTCATCGAGCGCGGTCAGCAGCAGGTCGGATATAGTGTCGCCCGCCGCCGTGCCGGGACCGGCTTCGCCATCGACAATGTCGCCTGCGATGGTCAGCACGCCGATCTGGCCGTCATTGGCGGGCTTATGCGCCTTCACATAGGCGGCGAGGTCAATCGTGGCGAAACTGCCCGCCTTGGCGCTGGCCGCTTCGCCTGCAATCTGGGCCACATGTTCGCCGAAGGCGGCTTCGTCGCCCAGCTTGTCGACCAACCCGTTGGCCAGCGCTGCCTTGCCCATGTCGCCCCCGACCGCCTGCGCGGCGGCCAGCGGGTTGGCGGCATAGGCGGCGATCTTCGCCTTGGGCCGCGCTTTCGCGACATCGTCCTGCCAGTTCTGCCACAGCGCCCCGGCCAGCGCCTGGTTCGCCTGCTTCGCTTCGGGCGATTGTTCGGTGCGGGTGAAGGGTTCGACGAAGCTCTTGTAGGTGCCGACGCGATAGACATGGGTGTTGATGCCCAGCCTGTCGATCAGCCCCTTATAATAGAGGTTCGATCCGCCCCGGCCCATGATCGCGACGCCGCCCAGCGGGTCGCTCCACACTTCGCTGGCATGGGCGGCGATCTGGTAGCCATCATCACTATAGAGAGTGGCATAGGCCAGCACCGGCTTTTTAGCGGCGCGCACCGCGTCCAGCGCCTTGCCCACGCGCGCCATCGCGACCTGACCGCCGCCCATGAAACCGTCGAGGTTCAGCACGACCGCCTTGACCTTGTCGTCGCCCTTGGCTGCGTCGAGCGCGGCGACGATGTCGGATAGGCGATATTCCTTGGCGTCCGGGCCAGAGCCGGAAAGCAGGGCCATCGCGCCGACTTGCGCGGGCTGTTCGACGATGCTGCCGTCCAGGTCGAGCAGCAGAGCGCCCGACGATACGGTCTTGCCGGGCTTTGGCGAGTAGGAGAGGGCGGCGTACAGCGCACCGAAGAAGAGCAGCAGGAAGAGGAGGACGAGGCCGTCCTTGATCGCGACCAATATGCGCCAGGCGCCCTTCACAAATGCCAATTGCTGCTCCTGTTGTTATACCCTGCCGGGCTATCGTAACGACGCGCCGACTGCAATGTGGGGGGCGTAGATGGGGCGACAAGCTTGCGCGTGCGATTTAGCGCGTTATGGGAAGGCGATCATTCGCCGTTATCGTGCAGGAGACGCGCCCAATGCCCACTCTCGTCCTCATCCGCCATGGCCAGTCGTCGTGGAACCTGGAAAACCGCTTCACCGGATGGTGGGACGTGGACGTGACCGAGAAGGGCGCGGAAGAAGCGCGCGCCGCCGGTCGCCTGATGGCGGAGAAGGGGCTGGATTTCGACCAATGCTATACCAGTTTCCAGACACGCGCGATCAAGACGCTCAATCTGGCGCTGGAGGAAATGGGGCGGCTGTGGCTTCCGGTCGAAAAGGACTGGCGCCTGAACGAGCGCCATTATGGCGGCTTGACCGGTCTCAACAAGGCGGAGACGGCGGCCAAGCATGGCGACGACCAGGTCAAGATCTGGCGCCGCAGCTTCGACATTCCGCCGCCGGTGTTGGAAGCGGGCAGCGAGTTCGACCTGTCGGCCGACCGCCGCTATGACGGCATCGCGATCCCCTCGACCGAAAGCCTGAAGGACACGATCGCGCGCGTTCTGCCTTATTGGGAGGCAACGATCGCGCCCGACTTGAAGGCGGGCAAGCGCGTGTTGATTTCGGCGCACGGCAATTCGCTGCGGGCGCTGGTCAAGCACCTGTCGAACATTCCTGACGATGAGATCACCCATCTGGAAATCCCGACCGGCCAGCCGATCGTCTATGAACTGGCGGACGATCTGAGCGCGACCGATCGCTATTATCTGTCGGAACGCTGACGGTCTAATAGCAAAGCTACATTGACTGGAACCTACAGCACGTTGTTCCCCGGCGAAAGCCGGGGTCCAGTTCAGACGCTGAAACTGGACCCCGGCCTTCGCCGGGGAACGCCATGATATCCCCAATGAGCCAGTATAATCGCGCTTTGGTATAAGCAGCGCCGCGCGTATTGCGGCCGCCGGCAAGATGACAAAAAGGCGCCCTTCCGTACGGAAGAGCGCCTTCTTTCACCGTTGCTATCGGTTCAGAACTTGAACCGGCTTTCCACCCCAATCACACGTGGCTGCGCGACCGACTGGGCGTAGCCGCGATAGATCACGCCGTCATTGACCTGGCCATAGCGGGTCAGGTCGTTGCCGATGCCGGTGATCGCATATTTGTCGAAGATGTTGTTGGCGAACACCCCGATTTCATAAGCGTCGGTCTTGTAGCTGATGTTCGCGCGGCTCATCGTGTAGGACGGGATGTGCTCGCCGCCGCCACGCAGGCCGGCGCGGCTGTAGATGCCGCCGGTATAGGTGGTGGTCCAACCCAGCACGATCGCATTGTCGCCCATGGGTATGTCATAGGTGATGCCTATCGCGCCGCTATTCTTGGTCGAACCGGGCAGGCGATCGCCCGCAAAGGCGCCGACCAGATCGCCACCGGCGACGGAGAGCAGGGCGGGTACGTCTTCGGTCAGCTTCGCGTCGAGATAGCTATAGTTACCGCGGATGGAGAGGCCCTGGATCGGTCGCGCATCGAAGGAGAATTCGATGCCCTTCGATTCCGCCGCGCCGCCATTGGTGATGATGCCGATCGCGCCATTGACGGTCTGGCCGTCCAGCTGGATGCCGTCCCATTTGATCTTGAACGCCGAAAGGCTCATCGACAATTTGCGGTCGAACAATTGGGCGCGAACGCCGATTTCCGCATTTTTTACCTTGTCCGGGCCGTAGGATAGCTCGTTATCCAGCGCGCAGAGATTCTGGCCTGCCGGGAGCGGCAGGACGCACGGCGCGACGCGGTTGACGCCGCCGATGCGATAGCCCTTCGAATAGGTGGCCCACGCCATCAGGTCCGGCGTTATGTTGTAGGAAGTGTTGAATTTCCAAACCGTGCCGTCCTTGCCGGTCGAACCGGCGCGCGAACGGAAATTGATGGCGGGGAAGGTCTGGAAGAGCGGCAGAGCGGTGCCGCCCAGAACGTCGGCGGCATATTTGAAATAGCGGATACCGGCCGTAACCTGCCATTGCGGCGTGATCTTGAAGCTGCCTTCGCCGAAGATCGCCTTTTCGTCGAGCTTGGTCTTCACATAAGACGCATATTCGACTTCGTCGGGCCGGTTGATGCCCGCATAAGCCGGGTAGCCAGGAACGATCTCACGATAATCGGAATTGGTGTTCTGCCGATTCCAGAAGCCGCCCAAGACCCAGCTGAACGGGCCGCCATGGGTGGAAACCAGCCGCACTTCCTGGTTATATTGTTCGTCCGTGCCACGCGACTGGGTGTAGCCGGAGAAGGCCGGGAACAGCTCATAATCATAGTCGAGGTCAAGCAGCAGATCGGTGACGTCGATCGAGCTGCGGCGCTTCTTGTTGGTGTAAGCCGACACGAATATCGCCTGCGCAACGTCGGCGATATTGCCCTGCACTTCGAGCGAGACGAGCTGCGAAGTACGCTTGGACGGCTCGGCGGAGCGCCATGGCGCTTCATATTTGCCTTCGCCAATCACGTTGCCGCCAGTTGCCTGACGGCCCTGGGTCTTGGTCTGCTGGAAAGCGTAGGTGAAATAGGCCTGGAAATCCTCGCCCGTGAAACCGAGCTGGTTGCGGCTGGTAAAGGTCTTTTCGGAGTTCAGATCCTTGCGGCCAGCAAAGTTCGCCGCCTTGTCGGCATCGGTGCCGGTGGGGTTGGCGACGCTGCCGGGCTGGGGCAGGGACGTGCCGGGCGACTTCAGGATGAAGGGATAATCGATGAAGCCGGGATCGTAATAATAGCCGGTGACGGTGCGGAACGCGATCACGTCCTTGACGATCGGGATGTTGAGCACGCCATAACCGACATAGCCGATACCCTTGCTATGGGCGACGTCGTAGGCGCGACCATAGACTTCGCCGCTGAACTGGGTCGGATCGGGACGGTTGGGAATGTAGCGGATCGCGCCCGCCAGCGTGCCCAGGCCGTAAAGCGTACCTTGTGGCCCCAGCAGCGTTTCGACCCGCTCCAGATCGATCAGCTTGTAATCGACATAGAGTGGCACGTCGCCCAGATAGATGCCGATCGCGGTATCGCTGTTGCCGCCGGTCGAGCTGGTGTCGCTGGCCGACAGGCCACGCATCACGATGTTGGCGGCACCATAGGGGCCGGTATCGGTAATGGTGATGCCCGACGTGAAGGCGGCTATGTCGCGAATGTCATCGATCTGCTGGCTGGCCAGCTGTTCGGCGCCCACGGCCGAAATATTGATCGGCGTTTCCATCAGCGTGGTGCTGCGGCGGGTGCCGGTGACGACGATGACGTCGCCGTCCGCTTCGGCCGCTGCCTGCGGGGGCGCGGTCTGGGCCATGGCGGGCATGGCCGCCGCAGCGCTGGATATGATCGTCGCGGACAATAGTCCCAGCTTGAGCTTTGCGCGATACGACATGGTCTTCCCCTTCATTTGCAATATTCTTCCCCGGTCGTAATCCTCTGCCTTGATCGGCCATCGCGCGCAGGTGACGCATCAATGGCACGGCGGGTGGCATGAACTGCCGCCTCTTGGTCTTTGGCTTGGGAGGAAGTTATGGAGCGCGCAGGCACACAAACATGGGGCATTTGACGTAGCATGGCCGCCTCTCCCGGCATGGGGTGGTCCTACGTCAAACGCCCCATTGGGATGGAAGGGCTGGTCCGCCTACCCATCGGGTCGAAGGCGGATTTTCCGTCCCTTATCTGACGCCTATGCCCGCTTGCGGGGCTGGAGACTATGCATGCCGTCAATGACCGCCATCACCGGATGGAGCATGGCCGGGATCGCGGCGATCGGCGCTGTGGTCGCCGGAACGCCCGACCGGAACGCCGGCACCCCCGCGATGCAGACGCCGCTGGAAGACGATATGGGCCGGCCCAAGCCGCTGGAACTGCCAAAGGATGTCGAGGCGAAACTGGCGGGCGTCGACAAGGCGAAAGTGGATTTCCTGAAAAGCGGCGTTACCGGCCGCTACGTCGAAAAGGACGCGCTGTTCGACCGCATCCGCAAGGGCAAGCCGGAAGAGATCAGCACCTATATCGACGCGATGCAGGCGCTGCATGCGCAGGTTGAATATAAGGCCGGGCGCGATCTGGCCGCCATTCCGCTGAATACCAAATCTCCCTGGTTCAACGCCTGGAAGGCGAAGCGGTCGGGTGCGCTCGATCCCAAGCGGGCTGCGGGTCCGATCGAACTGACCCGCTATATCGGCGGCTGGGGCGGCGGCTTCGCGACTTTTGCGGGCGCGCCGGTGGCGATGACGCCGGAAGATCTGAAGGCCGGGAAGGTGGACGTCGCGATCGTCGGCGCGCCGCTGGACATGGGTTCGGGCTGGCGCAACGCGATCGACGGGCCGCGCGCCATGCGCATGACGGGCGGCGCGGCCGGCAATGACATGTATTCCATGATAAACCCCAATGCCGCGCTCAAGATCGTGGATTATGGCGACATCGCCATCGACCAGAACAGCACCGAACGCAGCGTCGATCACGTCCGCGACATGGTGGGCGAGATCGCAAAGACCGGCGCGATCCCGATCGTCATCGGCGGCGACCACAGCCTGGAATATCCCAATGTCGCGGCGGCCGCCGACGTGCATGGCAAGGGCAATGTCAGCGTCATCCACTTCGACAGCCATTATGACATCGGGCGCGGGCGCGTGCACCTGCTCGACCATGGCCAGCCGGTCTATCGCGTCATCAGCGAAGGCCATGTCCGCGGTAGCGACTATATTCAGGTCGGCCTGCGCGCGCGCGGGCCGGACCTCGAAACCTTCGGCTGGATGCGCAACAAGGGGATGCGCTATCACACCATGGTCGAAGTCGAAAAATGGGGTTGGGACAAGGTCATGGCCCGCGCGCTCAAGGAAGCGCGAGAAAAGGCCAAGAAGCTGTGGATCAGTTTCGACGTGGACGTGCTGGACCCCGCTTTCATGCCCGGCACCGGCACGCCGGTCCCCGGTGGCCTGACGATGCGCGAAGCCCAGCCGATCATGCGCAACCTGTGCGCCCAGAATGACATTGCCGGCATCGATATCGTCGAAGTCGCGCCCTATCTCGACACCAGTTACAAGACGGCGCTCAACAGCAATTTCCTGCTGAACGCCTGCCTGGCGGGCATCGCCATGCGCAAGAAGGGGCTGAAGCCCGGCTATCTCAACCCTGTTTCGGTCGATCACGGGCTGGACGCTTATTATGGGAAGAAGAATTGATGGCACGCTCCACCTTGCTGGCGCGGTGCGCCGCCGCCTGCCTGACCCTTGTAACGCTGTCCGCACCCGCATTCGCGCAGAGCGATCCGCTCGCCAGCTTGTCGCCTGAGAAGAAAGCGTTCCTCTCCGATCCGGCGACGCTGGAGCGCTTCGGCCTGACACCAGAGAAGCTCCAGATCGCGCTCGCTGGCCGTCCGGCGGCCGATGTCGATGCTTATGCGACCGCGCTGATGGCGGTCGTCGAGGACAGCAAATATAAGGCTGGCCGCGACCCGGCGGAAATCGCGCTCAACCCGCAAGCGCGCGGCTGGAACGCCAGCACCACGGTCCGTCCCAAGATGTTCGACAAACTGGCGCGCGACGACGGCCCGTTCAGCCTGAAACGCTATATGTTCCAGAAGGGCGGCATCCCAACCTTCGCCGACGCGCCGGTCGCGATCCGCAAGGAAGATCTGGTCGCGGGCAAGGTGGAGGTCGCCTTCGTCGGCGTGCCGCTCGATTTCTCGTCGGGCTGGCGTGATGCCAAGCACGCGCCGATGGCGCTGCGCGGCATGGACGGCCTGGTGGGGGCGGATGCCGATGGCGGGGTTGATCCGGGCCTTGTCCTCTCTATCGCCGACTATGGCGACCTGACCCCCGATTATATGGCGCCCGACCGGGGCCTCGACCATATTCGCGCCATGATCGCCGAAATGGCGAGCGTGGGGGTGGTGCCCTTCATCGTCGGCGGCGATCATACGATCATGTTCCCCGATGTCGCCGCGATGGTCGATATCTATGGCGCGGGCAAGGTCGCGCTGGTGCAGTTTAATGCCCATGCCGACGCCGAACTGAACGGCGACCATCTGATTTCCGACAATCAGACGCTCACTCGCCTGCTGGAGCAGAATTTGCTGCGCGGCAGCGACGTGACGCTGGTCGGCCTGCATGGCCGCGATGCTGGCCCCGCCACGCAAAAGCGATTGATCGATGCTGGCGCGAAGATCGTCCCGACCACGGCGATTCAGGAAAAGGGCTGGCAGGCGGTTACGACCGATCTGATCGCGGGCCTGAAGGCGGGGCCGGAAAATATCTTCGTCTCCTTCGACATGAGCGTGCTCGATCCGGGCGATGCGCCCGCATCCGGTCGCCCGGTGCCCGGCGGTATCACCATGCGCGAAGCGATTCCGATGATCCGCCAGCTATGCGCCCAGACCAAGGTGGTGGGCTTCGACCTGCTCGACGCCGCCCCAATTCTGGACCCTACCTATGTCAGCCGGATGAGCGCCAACTATATCCTGCACGCCTGTTTGAGCGGCATCGCAATGCGCAAGACGGGCGCGACGCCGGTCCAGACCGCCAAGCGCTGAACCGGGGAGAACCGCCATGCCATCGATCAATGCGATAAGCGGATGGGGCATGGCGGCGGCCGCGGCAGCCTCCGCCGTGGTGGCGGGCAACAGCTTTGACACGCCCAACCCGCCGCCGCCCCTGCCGCAGGAAGATATTATGGGCGAACCCAAGCCCATCGATCTGCCTGCCGATGTCGCGGCAAAATTGACGGGCATCGCGCCGGAAAAGGTCGCGCTGATTAAGGAGGGGCGCACCGGCCGCTATGTCGATAAGGATGCGCTGTTCGACCGCATCCGCACCATGCCTGCCGCCGAACTCACTACCTATATCGACGCGATCGCGGCGCTCCATGCGCAGGTCGAATATAAGGAAGGGCGCGACGCCAAGACGATCCCGCTCGACACCCGATCCGCCTGGTTCAACGCCTGGAAGGCCAAGCGCCCGCTGGTGATGGACCCGAAGCGCGATGCCGGGCCAATGGACCTGGGTCGCTATATCGGCGGGCGGCGCGGGGGCTTCGCGACCTTTGCAGGCGCGCCGGTGGCGATGACGCCGGAAGATTTGAAGGCGGGAAAGGTCGATGTCGCGATCGTCGGCGCGCCGCTCGACATGGGATCAGGCTGGCGCAACGCCATCGACGGGCCGCGCGCAATGCGCATGACCGGCGGGGCGGGCGGCAACGACATGTATGCGATGATCAACCCCGGCTCCGTGCTTGAGATCGTCGATTATGGCGATATAGCCATCGACCAGAACAGCACCGAACGCAGCGTCGCGCACGTCCGCGAGATGGTCCGTGAAATCGCCCAGACCGGCGCGATCCCGATCGTCATTGGCGGCGACCACAGCCTGGAATATCCCAATGTGGCGGCGGCCGCAGACGTACATGGTAAGGGCAATGTCAGCGTCGTTCATTTCGACAGCCATTATGATGTCGGCCGCAATGGCGTCCATTGGATCACCCATGGATCGCCCGTCTATCGCGTGCTGCACGAAGGGCATGTGCGGCCGCAAGATTATATCCAGGTCGGCCTGCGCGCGCGCGGCCCCGACCTCGAAACCTTCGGCTGGATGCGCAACAAGGGGATGCGCTATCACACGATGGTCGAGGTGGAGAAATATGGCTGGGACAAGGTGATGGACCGCGCCATCGCCGAAGCGCGGCAGAATGCCAAGAAACTGTGGATAAGCTTCGACGTCGATGTGCTGGACCCCGCCTTCATGCCCGGCACCGGCACGCCCGTTCCCGGCGGCCTGACCATGCGCGAAGCGCAACCGATCATGCGGCGGCTGTGCGCGAAAAACGACATTGCGGGCATCGATATCGTCGAAGTCGCGCCCTATCTCGACACCAGCTACAAGAGTGCGCTCAACAGCAATTATCTGCTGAATGCCTGCCTGACCGGCATCGCCATGCGCAAGAAGGGCCTGCCGCCCCGCTACTGGAGCCCGGTGTCGTCCGAACATGGGCAGGATGCTTATTATGGTGCAAAAAAGAAATCCTGACACTCGTCAAGATTCTGATGGCGGATTGCGCAGCCGCCATACGTCATTTGGGCAATAGCGCCGTTCGAGCGCCTGCTTAGGCTTCGACATGCGCCCAGGGCAAATGGCCGGGTGCGAAGGGGGACATACAGGGTGAAGCGGCTTCCCGTCACGAAATTTGGCCTGTTGGCGCTCTTCTCCGCGTCGGTCGTGTTCGCCCAGGCCGATGGCGGCCCGAATGGCGCGACGCTGAAGGAAACGGAGGCGGGCATCCCTGTCACCGATCCGCTCGTCGCCGAAAAATGCAGCGCCTGCCACGCCGCCGATGCCAAGGGCAATTTGTCGCGGATCAGTTGGGTCCGCACCACGCCGGAGGGCTGGGCGCAGGCGATCAAGCGCATGGTGCGGCTGAACGGCCTGGCGATCACGCCGCAGGAAAGCCGGGCGATCGTCAAATCTTTGTCCGCCTCGCACGGATTGGCGCCCGAAGAGGCGAGGCCGGTCATGTACCTGCCCGAAAAGCGGATGCTCGATGAGGTGCTTCCCAACGAAACCATGCGCGGCGCCTGCGCCAGCTGCCACAGCTTTGCCCAGCCCCTATCCTGGCGCCGGTCCAAGCTGGAATGGAAGACGTTGCAGGACTTGCACGTCGCCCTTTATTCGCAGGCCGACGCCCAATATCGCCGCCCGGCCGAGGACAGCGAACAGCCGGTCGGCCACGATCCCAAGGACAAGCTGACCCGCGGCGATTATGCGCTGACCTATATGCCCAAGGTTGCCCCGCTCCATACGCCCGAATGGGCTGCCTGGCGCGCGCGCCAGCGCAATCCGCGCCTGGCTGGCGATTGGCTAGTTGTCGCATCGGTGCCAGGCAAGGGCCGCTATGTCGGCGAACTTACGGTGGCACCGGGCAAGCAAACGGACGAGTTTACCACTAGCGCGACCCTGCGATCGCTGACGGACGGCGGCACGATCGGGCGGACCGGCACCGGCATCGTCTATGCCGGGTACAGCTGGCGCGGGTCGTCCACCGGCGCAGCCGCGGCCAAGCCAGATGACCTTAGCAGCGCCGCGCGCGAAGCGATGTGGTTCGCGCCCGACCAGCAAAGCGCGCAGGGTCGCTGGTTCTGGGGCGACTATCAGGAATTTGGCTATGACGTGAAGCTGGTCCGCGCGACCGCTGCGCCTGCGATCCTTGCGGTGATGCCGGGGCCGGTGAAGGCTGGAACGAAGGGCGTGCAACTGCGCATCCTGGGCCATAATCTGCCAGCCTCGCTCAGCGCCGCCGATGTCGATCTGGGCGCAGGCGTGACGGTTACAAAGATCGTGTCCGCCAGCCCCAAAGAACTGGTCGTTACCGCCGATGTCGCACCCGGTGCCTCGTCCGGCCAGCGCGACGTCGCCATAGCGGGCGCGGTTCTGGAGCAGGCCTTCCCGGTCTTCCACAAGATCGACTATATCAAGGCGACGCCCGAAACCGCATTGTCGCGGTTGGGCGGCATCAAATTCCCCAAGGGCTATCAGCAGTTCGAAGCGATCGGCTATGAAAACGGCCTCGACGGCAAGCCCAATACGTCCGACGACATCGCCGTGGGACCGGTTGAGGCCGACTGGGCGATGCAGGAATTTCTGTCGGTCTTTTACGACGACGACACCAAATATGTCGGCGCGCTCAGCCCCACCGCCTTCTTCACGCCTGCCGAGGAAGGGCCGAACCCGGCCCGCCGCTTCGGCCGCAACAATTATGGCGAAGTCTGGGTCGTCGCGACCGCAAAGACGGAGAAGGACAAGTTCGGCAAACCGCTGAGCGCCCGATCCTACATGGTCGTGACCGTGCCTGCCTATCAGAAATGGGATCAACCGGAGGTGTCGCGATGACCGTCATGCAGGCCCCCGGCTATCGCCGCGCTGAATATCATGGGTTCGAAGCGGGCGGTGGCCACTTCGTCTATCTGGTGAGCGCAGGTGCGATCTTCGAGATCGACGCGGATGTCCGCGCTGTGCTGACCCGGCTGGATGGGCAGGAACTGTCCCATGCTGCGTTGGTGCGCGAATTGTCGAGCGACGGGACCGATCCGGCCGATGCCGAAGCGCTGGTCCGCGAACTGCGCGCCGCCCGGCTGATCCAGCTTGGCGCGGCCGCGCCGGTCATGCCGCAGGCACCGCCGGCCGATTTTCCGCTCCAGGCGCTGGTGCTGAACGTCACCAACCAATGCAACCTTGCCTGCACCTATTGCTATGAATTTGGCGCGGACAAGATCGCGACGCCGGCGGGCAAGCCCAAATATATGACGCTGGAAACGGCGCAGGCTTCGGTGGATCTGCTCATCAGAGAAGCCGTCGGCCGCAAGGCGGTGCATATCACCTTCTTCGGCGGCGAAACGCTGATGAATTTCAAGCTGCTGCGCGATGTAGTGGACTATGCCAACACGGCCACGGCCGCGGCGGGGAAGGGGATCACCTACAGCCTCACTACCAACGCGACGCTGCTGACCCCGGAGATCGTGACCTTCCTGTCCGACAACCGCATCGGCGTGACCGTATCGATGGACGGCCCGCCCGAATTGCAGGACAAGCATCGCGTCTATAAAAATGGCAAGGGCAGCTATGCGGTGATCGAACCGCGCCTGCGCACGCTGATCGCGCATCACAAGACCCGCGCCATCACCGCGCGCGTGACGCTGACCGAAGGCGTCACCGACGTCGTGCGCATCTTCCGTCACCTCAAGGATGATCTGGGCTTCCACGAAGTCGGCTTCGCCCCGGTGACGACGGGGGAGGAGCGCGCCTATTCGCTGGACGATAATGGCATGGACAGCGTGCTGGCGCAGTTCAGCCTGCTTGCGGACGAATGGCTGGAATATGCGCTGCGCGGCGAATCGCACGGCTTTACTAATGTCAGCGAGACGATCAGCGAGTTGATATCGGGCGTCAACAAATCGCATCCTTGCGGCGCGGGATTGGGGCTGATGGGCGTCAGCCCGTCGGGCGACCTGTCCCCCTGCCACCGCTTTACCGACGCCGACACGCACAGCATGGGCCATGTCTCCAGCGGCATCGACCGCGCCAAACAGGGCGCGTTCCTGAAAAAGGGGCATGTCGAGGCCAAATATGACTGCCAGAGCTGCTGGGCGCGGCCGCTTTGCGCGGGCGGATGCCATCATGAGGCGTTTGTGCGCTATGGCGACACCGGCCACGCCAACCTCCATTATTGCGACTGGATACGGCAATGGACCGACACCTGCCTGCGCATCTACGGCGTTCTGGCGGTGCAGAATCCCGGCTTCCTCGAACGCTTCGCTGAACGAAAGGGCCTGTCATGAAGCATCTTCGTGCCATCAATAAAAAGGCGCGCGCGATCGGCGAAGCAGTGGCCGAGATTGAGGCCGCGTCGGCCGGGACACCCGCAGACATGGAAGAGGATGTGGTCGCCCTCCAGCAGCAACCGCGCCCGCATGTGCCGATGGGCTGCACCCTGTCCTTTTCGCCCGGCTGGGAAGTCGATGCCGGCGGCGGCACGGCGGGCCTGTGCCAGCCGGTAGAGCGCGACATCTACGACTGCTACGTCACCTGCTTCTGGCCCGTTCAGGTGCCTGACCATGTGAATTATTCGCCCGACTGGGCCAGCAACTGCGCCACCGCCACCAAGGACTGGCGCAGTCTCGATCTCGTTTTTCCATGAGGCGCGCCATGTCGATCTATCGCACTATCGTCGCTGCCGGATTTGCGGCGCTCGCCGCTCTCCCGGCGTCCGCCGCCACCCTGTTCATGGGCAGCTATCCCGACGAACTGCTGGTCTTCGACGAAGGCAAGGCAGCGGTGACGGGCAAGATCAAGCTCGACACCGGCCTGCCGACATCGATGCTGTTGTCGGATGATGGCAAGCGCATCTATGTCACCACCATCACCACCAGCGGGATCGAAGTGATCGACACCGCGACGCGCAAGGTGATCAACAAGTTCAGCCTGAACGACAGCACGACCCGCTATCGTTTTTGGGGTGGGACGGCCGATCCGACAGGGCGCTATTTTTACACCGTCATCAGCCGCTTCGACAAGGAAATCGACCGCTACAAGGTTAGCAAGCCGATGTACGGCGTGGTCGACCTGAAGCTGCAAAAGGTCGTGCGCACCGTCGATATCGACAAGGAAGACGAGAAGGCCGGCGGGGGCTATCGCGCGGCCTATAAAGTGTCGCAAGACGGCAAATATCTCTACATCTTCGGCGACAAGGTGCTGATCCTGACCGTCGCGGACATGAAGGTCATCGACCGCATCGACCTGGCCAAGCCCGAAGGGACGGGCCTGGAGAATGTAGGCTTTGGCGGCGCGATCGACACGATCCGAACGCCTGGCCAGTTCGTGTCGCTGTTCAACGCGGCCGACCCCTATATCCACAACAAGATGTTCGGCCTCGCCCGCTTCGACCTCAACAGCCGCCAGTTTGATTTCACCCCGATCGGCCCTGCGCCGGACAATATGGCCGGCCTGCAAATGACGCCCGACGGCAACCAGGCCTATACCGTCGTGACCAACGGGAAGCTCGGCAACAAGCGCTGCGAATTCTGGCACATGGACATGAAAACCAACGCGGTCGTGGACAAGGCGGAGTTTCAGTGCCGCTCCCGCTTCCGCTTCGGCATGTCGATGGATGGGAAGAAGCTTTATATCTATGGTGCCAGCTATGACGTGGAAGTCTATGACGCCAAGACGTTGAAGCTGGAAGCGACCTGGGATCTGGGCAACGACACCACTGGCGCCGGCATGGTCGCGGTGGAATGAAGTTCACTATGTCCTCCGTTCGCTTCGAGCGAAGTCGAGAAGCAGGTAGCACCACCCATGCGTTTAGCCCCGCTGAACTCGGCTTTGCCTCGTTTCTCGACTGCGCTCGAAACGAACGGACTTTGAGGTAATGACCATCGTCGCCATCCGGGGCAGCGGCATCGCCGCCAAAGGATGCGCGCATATATTGGCTGGCGCGGGCTTTCGGGTCGCAATCGAAGAACGCCGCCGCCCGTCCGTGCCGACGATCATGCTGAGCGATCCGGCCCTGCGCCTGATCCGCGGCGTGTTCGATCGGCCGGACCTGTTTGCCGACCGGCCGCGCGTAAAGCGGCGGATGGTCGCCTGGGGCGGGGCACCAGTGACGGTGCCCCATGACGCAGCGCTGGCGTCGGAGGATCAGGTCCAGGCGGCCTTGCCATCCATCCCTGCGTCCGAAGCAGGCCCGGTTGACTTCACCATCCATGCCGCGCCGCCCGCGCCGCTGGGGGACATGCACATCTTCGGCGAACGCAACGCGGTAGCGACCAAGGTGACATTGCGCGATCCCGCCTGCATCGAAGAGGCGCGGATCGAAGCCGTGGCGGCAGGCTGGCTCTATCTGGTGCCGGCGGAACCGGGCTTTGGCTGGTTGCTAGGCGTAGGTGGCTTGCTCGACAAGCTGTTGGGGCAGAGCGCGCTGATCGCGCCGGTCGTGGATGCGGTCGGCGCGACATCAACGCCCTTTCCGGCTGCGCCGCGCCTGCAATTGCCGCTCCATGGCGATGATTGGCTGGCCTGCGGCACGGCGGCGCTGGGCTTCGACCCGATTTGCGGCGACGGCACGGCGCAATCGGTGCGCGAAGCAATACTGGCGGCGGCGGTCTTCATCGCGATCGCCGAAGGTGGGGATCGCGCCGCGCTCCTCTCCCACTATCAATCGATGCTGATTGCGGCGATGCGCCGCCACCTGCTGCTTTGCGCGAAATTCTACGCCAATGGCGGGCAGGGCGATTGGTGGCGCGCGCAGCATGACGCGCTGATGGAGGGGCATCATATGTGCACCGGTTTGCTGGCTAGGCTGCCCGAACCACGCTTTATGCTGGACGGTTTCAGGCTGGTGCCGCGGCAGGTCGCGGCATGATTCGTGTCGCCCCACCACAATGTGTTCCCGCGCAGGCGGGAACCCATTCCTACCGTCCGAACTGGGTTCCCGCCTACGCGGGAACACGATGGAAATGAGCGGCCAGTCCCCACCCCCCATCGCCGATTGGGGCACCTACAAACGGCTGGCGCCTTTCCTGCGCCCCTATCGCGGCGCTTTGCTCGTCGTGCTGGCGATCAGCCTCGTCTCGACCATGCTCGGCCTCGCCCAGCCCTATCTCTCCAAGCTGATGATCGACCAGGCGCTGCTCAAGCGTGACATGGGGGCGCTGGTCAACATCGCCGCGATCATGGTCGCCGTCACCATCGCGGGCTTCGCCGTCAATATCCTCGCCAGCTATCGCTATGTCTCCCTTTCCGCCGCGATGCTCTACGACATCCGCGCTGCGCTGCTCCGCCATCTCCAGACCCTGTCGCCCCGTTTCTACGGCAGCTTCCGGCTGGGCGACCTCGTGTCCCGCATGAACAGCGACGTCAGCGATGTGCAGCGCATCGCGTCCGACACATTGCTGTCGGTGGTCAGCAACCTGCTTTTCTTCGTCGGCTGCGTCGCGATGATGCTCTGGCTCGACTGGCGGCTCTTCCTGGTGAGCGTCGTGCTGGTGCCCGCCAGCCTCGCGACGTTCAGCTATTATCAACGCCGCCTGACCGCACTGACCCGCGACATGCGCGAACGAGGCGCGGACCTGGGCAGTTTGCTCGTCGATACCGTCATGGGGATGCGCGTCGTCGCCTCGCTGCGTGCGGGCGAGCATGAGGTGGGTCGGTTCAAGACCAAGAACGACGCCTTCGTCGCGTCGATGCTGCGGATGCAGGTCGCGTCCTTCATGACCGGCGCGCTGCCCGGCACGCTGATGACGGCGGCGACTTCGGCGGTGATCCTCTATGGCGGCTGGCGGATCATTCATGACGGGATGAGCATCGGCACGCTCGTCGCGTTCATGACCTATCATATGCGGCTGCTCTCACCGATCCAGACGCTGATGGGGCTGACATCCGGCCTAGCGTCGGCGCGGGTGTCGCTGGGGCGCATCTTCGAACTGTTCGACACGAAGCCCGATGTCGTGGAGCGCAGCGAGGCCCTGCCCATGGCACGCGCGGGCGAGATGCGCTTCGAGCGGGTCGCGATGCGCTATGATCGCGATGCCGTACTGCGCGACATCGACCTGACGATCCCGGCGGGCAGCCTAAGCGCCATCCTTGGTCCCAGCGGCGTCGGCAAATCGACCATGGCCGATTTGATGGTCCGCTATCTCGATCCCGACCGCGGCCGGATCACGGTCGATGGCCGCGACCTGCGAGACTACGCCCTCGACGATCTGCGGCGGGAGATCATCCTGGTCGATCAGGCACCCTATCTGTTCAACGACACGATCGCGGCCAATATCGGGTTCGCTATGGTGGATGTGTCGCAAGAGGCGATCGCGGCGGCTGCCCACGCCGCCGGGCTGGACGGCTTCATCGAAAAACTGCCCGAAGGCTATGAAACGCGCGCGGGTGAGCGCGGCATGGCGTTATCGGCGGGCGAGCGGCAACGGGTGGTGCTGGCCCGCGCCTTACTACGCCAGCCCAGCATCCTGATCCTTGACGAACCGACATCGGCGCTGGACGGCGACACCGAACAACTGGTGGCGGGACGCCTGCGCGATGCGCTGCCCCACGCCACGATCATCGTCATCACCCACAAGCCCGCACTGGCGCGCATGGCCGACCATATCATCACGCTGGCGCAGGGACGGGCGCAGATGACGGCGCGCGCAGAGCCTGTCGATGCCTGATCCGATCCGTATCGCCATCATCGACAGTGGCGTGCATCCCGATCATCCGCATATCGACGCAACCCGTCTGTTGCCCGGCATCGCCATAGCGGGCGACGGTGCGATCAACGAGTGCGACACCATCGACGCCCTTGGCCATGGCACCGCCGTCACCGCCGCCATACAGGGGCAGGCACCCGACGCGCTATGCCTGCCGATCCGCGTGTTCCATGATGCGTTGCGCACCACCGCGCGCGCCTTGGTAACCGCGATCGATTGGGCCGTGGGGGCGCAGGTGGATATCATCAACCTCAGCCTTGGCACGGTGAACCCGGCGCATCGCGACCTGTTCACGGCGGTCGCCGATAGGGCGCTGGCGGCGGGCGTGCTGATCGTCGCCGCGCGGGAGGCGGAAGGGACGCCCTGCTATCCGGGCAGCCTGGCCCAGGTGCTGGGCGTGTCGCTCGACTGGGACTGCCCGCGCGAAGAGCATGTCGTGCGCGACGGGATCATCTTCGCGTCCGGTCATCCCCGGCCGATCCCCGGCGTGCCGCAGCGGCGCAACCTCCATGGTGTCTCGTTCGCTGTCGCGAATATGAGCGGCATCGTCGCGCGGGGCGGGCGAGCGGCGATCGCCCGCTATCGCGATCAGGCGATGCCGAACCCCGCGACCCGCTCGACCATCCAGAAGCAGCCGATCGCGCCGACCGCATAAAGCGCCGCGACCCGCACTGGCGTCGCCAGCGATATCGCGCGCAATCCGGCCAGCGCCGCCAGGATCGCACCGACGAACAGCAATTGTCCTGCCTCCACACCGATGTTGAAGAAGACCAGCGCCGGCAGCTTCTCGCCAGCCTGCACGCCCAGTTCGCCCAGTGCCGTCGCGAAGCCCAGGCCATGCAGCAGGCCGAACAGCGATACGACGATCGCCTGCCGCCGGAACGCAAATGCCTGTTGTCCCTTGCCCACTAATAATGCTTCCCGCGCCATGAAGGCGATGGACAGGGCGATGGCGGCCTCGACCGGCGGCACGGGCACGCGCACCAATTCGAAGAAGGCGATGGCGAGCGAGATGGAGTGGCCGGCGGTAAAGGCGCTCACCAGCCAGAGCAGGTCGCGTCCGCGCGCCAGCAGCGCCAGGCACAGGACGAAGGCGAGGTGATCCCAGCCCAGCCAGATATGCCAAACGCCCTGCGCCAGAAATTCCGGTGCAATCTGGGCGATCGGCCGCGCCGTCGCGGCGGTTTCGCCGACCGGTACGGTAATGCCTTGCGCGTCGCCGGTCAGGCTGCGATCGACCTGCCCGCCCATGACATTGGTGACGAAGCGGCCGCCATCGGCCTTCCACGGCGTCTGGATGGTATCGCCAGCGGCAAAGGGCCGGTCGCACGCCAGCTCAAACGCATATTGCGCCCGTCCGCTGCCGGTCTGGCGGCTCATGCCGGTCTGGCGACAGCCGTCGGGCAGGGCGAGCGGCGCGGGCTGGCCCACCGCTTCGGGGACGGCGGCGGTAAATTCATAGGTATTCGGGTCTTCGCCGCGGGTCAGGGCGAAGTCGGCGGACAGGAAGATGTCGGCCATCGCCGTGCCTGGCGCCAGCGCCGCCAGCGCGAGCAGCAGCAGGGCGAACAGCTTATTCCTCGACATCGAACTTCTCCTTAAGGCCCGCCAGCACCTGTTGAATGGCGGCATTGCTGTGGGCGATCACATAATCCTGCCGCACCTGATCCTTGATCGCGGGGAAGGGGATCATGGCGGACGCGATGCTCTCGCTCTTCTTCACGAAATGCCAGCCGCGCGGGGATGGGATCGGGCCGATCCAGCGGCCTTCCGGCGCGGTCTTGAGCGTGTCGACGAAGGGCTGGCCGAAAATGCCGCGCACCATGGAGTCGCCATAGCGGGGGAAGTCGCGGCCCAGCCAGAAATCCTCGCCGCCGATCGTCTCCCCCGCATTGAGCTGCGCCAGCAGGACGCCTGCGTCGGCGGGCTTTTGTTGGCGGAAAATCTGGGTGAAGCTGGTGCGCGGTTCGGCGCGATACAGGTTCAGATGCTCCGAATAATGATCGACCAGTTGCTCGTCGCTTGGTTCGGGCGGGGCGCCGGCGATCAGGTAGCGGACCTTGTCGACCAGCCGCTTGCGCGTCTCGCCATCGGTCAGGTGCATGTTGCGGTCGATCGCTTCGCGGAACAGCAATTCTTCGGCCAGATATTCGGCCTTTAGCTGCGCGCGGTCCTGCGCCGTCGCCTTGCGCCCGGTCAGCGTCTCCAGGTCCGCGACCTGCGCTTGCTCGATCTCTGGCGTGAAGATGACTGGCGGCTTTTCGAAATGCTGGACGACTTGATAACCGCCGAACAGCGCAACGCCGGCCAGCAGAAACGCGAAGAGCGGATCGCGCGCTACCCGGCCGATCCCCCGCATCGGATTGCGCCATGGACGCGGCGACGTCGCCGCCTTGCCCGTCGCCATAATATCCATGGATTCCGCCCTGTTCGCCATGTCCGCAATATTAGAGGGAAGCGGTGCGGCCAAGCCTACGTCAAATGACGCATACGGGGGCTAGGCGGCTTTCCATAGCCTTTAGGCACCAGATTGCTGCGGTGCCGCATTCGGTCCTGCCTCAGGGAGACCTTCACATCATGATCCGTTCTAGGCTGCTTTTGCTTGCCACTTCCGCCTGCGCCCTGGCGCTGACCGCCTGTTCGGGCGGCGGCGGCAACGCCAGCGCGCCTGCGGGCGATACTGTCTCGGTCGGTGTTCTCCAGTCGCTGACCGGCACTATGGCGATCAGCGAGATCACCGTGAAAAATGCCGAGATGCTGGCGATCGAAGAGATCAACGCGGCCGGCGGCGTGATGGGCAAGCAGATCAACGCCCTGGTCGAGGATGGCGCATCCGACCCATCCACTTTCGCGCAAAAGGCGTCGAAGCTGATCGAAAGCGACGGCGTGTCGACCGTCTTTGGTGGCTGGACCTCGGCCAGCCGCAAGGCGATGCTGCCGGTGTTCGAGCGGACCAAGAACCTGCTCTGGTATCCGGTGCAGTTCGAGGGCAATGAATGTTCGCCCAACATCATGTATTCAGGCGCGCAGCCCAACCAGCAGGCGCTGCCCGCATTGGAATGGGCCGTGGCGCAGGGGCATAAGAGCTTCTTCCTGGTCGGCTCCGACTATGTCTATCCCCGCACCGCCAACCTGATCCTGAAAAAGCATATCGAAAAGGGCGGTATGCAGGTACTGGGCGAAGCCTATGTGCCCTTGGGCGGCACGGACTTTTCCGGCGTCATCGCGAAGATCGCGCAGGCCAAGCCCGCGATGATCATCAACACGCTGAACGGCGACAGCAATGTGGCCTTCTTCAAGCAGTTGCAGGCGGCGGGCATCAATACCAAGACCATGCCGGTCATGTCCTTCTCCATCGGCGAGCAGGAAGCACAGGCGATGGGCGCGGGCCTGGTAGAGGGTAGCTATGCCGCCTGGAATTATTTCCAGAGCCTGCCCAGCGACGCCAACAGCAAGTTCATCGCCGCCTATAAGGCGAAGTTCGGCAAGGACGCGGCGATCACCGATCCGATGGTCCATGGCTATCTCGACGTCTATGCCTGGAAGGCGGCGGTGGAGAAGGCCAAGAGCTTCGACCCACAAGCGGTGCGCAAGGCTGCGGCGTCGCTCGGCGGTTTCGACACGCCGATGGGCAAGGTCAGCTTCGCGGCCAACCAGAGCCTGGTGCAGAAGGCCTATATCGGCAAGCTGAAGGCCGACGGCCAGTTCGAGATCATCGCCGACAGCGGCAAGGACATCGCGCCGGAGCCGTATGACGCGCTCGCCTTCCCTGGCAAGACCTGCAAGCTTTGATGTGAAGGTGGGCGATGCCCTTTCTTCTCCCCTCCCTTCGAGGGAGGGGTTGGGGGTGGGTAGCCTCCAAAGGAGGCTCGCTTCGCTCGCCACCCACCCCCTGCCCCCTCCCTGGAAGGGAGGGGGGGAGTAGGTTATGGACGCCCTTTTCCTCAACCAGCTATTCAACGGCGCTTCGCTGGCTTCGCTGTATCTGCTCGCCGCACTGGGCCTTGCGCTCTCCTTCGGACTGATGCGCGTCATCAACATGGCGCATGGCGAAATGCTGATGCTGGGCGGCTATCTCGCCTGGATGACGCTGCTCGTCGTGCCTGGGGCGCTGGGGATCATCCTCGCCATCCCGGTCGCTTTCGTCGGCGCGGCGGCGATGGGCGGCCTTATCCAATCGACCTTGATCCGCCGCCTGTCCGCGCGCCCGCTCGACACGCTGCTTGCGACCTGGGGTGTCAGCCTGATCCTGCAACAGGGCGCACGCGACCTGTTCGGCGCGGTCGGGGTGGAGGTGCGCGCACCCGAATGGCTGACCGGCAGCTTCGTGGTTTTTGGCGTGACCCTGCCATCGGCGCGCCTGTTCATCATCCTGATCGCGGCCCTCGTGCTGGGCGGCCTGGCGCTGCTGCTGCTCAAGACCCGGATCGGCTTGCTGGTCCGTGCCGTCAATCAGGATCGGATGATGGCGTCGGCCTCCGGCATCGACGTCAAGCGGGTGGATTTCACTATCTTCTGCCTCGGCTCCGGCGTCGCGGGTCTGGCCGGCGTCATGCTGGCGCTGCTCGGCCCGGTCACGCCCAATGTCGGGCAAAGCTATATCATCCCGGCCTTCCTCGTCGTCGTGATGGGTGGCCTGGGTAGCATCGTCGGCACGACCGCCTCGGCGATCATTCTCGGCCTGTTCGCCGCGCTGGCGCAGATCTTCGTCGACGTGAGCGTCGCACAGATGCTGCTGCTCGTCTTCGTCATCCTCTTCATCCAGGTCCGCCCGCAAGGGGTGATCGCCGTAAAGACCCGCCAGCTCGATGCCTGACCTGTCCCGCCTTGATCCGCTGAAACCGTTCCTACCCTGGCTATTGCTGGCGCTGGGATTGGTCGCGCCCTTTGCGCTGTCGGCCTATGACCTCAACCTGCTCGCCCGCTTCATGGCGATGGGCATCCTTGCGCTCGGCCTCGTCCTCATCTGGGGCCATGGCGGCATTTTGAGCCTGGGGCAGGGGGTCTTTTTCGGCCTGGGCGGTTACGCCATCGCCCTGCACATGAAGCTGGCCGACCTGCCTTCGGGCGAAATACCCGATTTCATGGTGTGGAGCGGCCGGGACAGCCTGCCCTTCTGGTGGACGCCCTTTTCCAGTCCCGCCTTCACCATCGCCGCGATCCTGATCGTGCCGACTTTGGTGGGTGCGCTCTTTTCCTGGGCGGTGTTCCACCGGCGCGTCGGCGGCACTTATTTCGCGCTCATTACGCAGGCGCTGGCGCTGGCCTTCTCCACCCTCATCATCAGCCGGCAGGATGTGACCGGCGGCTTCAACGGCCTCACAGATTTCTACTCCGTCTTCGGGTTCGGCCTCGCCAGCCCCGGAACCGGATCGGGCCTCTATTGGGTGACACTGGCGGTTCTGTGCGTCGCCTTCGTCGCGCTGCGCTGGCTGCTGGCCTCGCGCTTCGGCATATTGCTGCGCGCGGCGCGCGACGGGGAGAATCGCGTGCGCTTCCTCGGCTACAGCCCTACGCCCTTCAAGGTCGTCGCTTTCGCCATCGCCGCGATGCTAGCCGGGGTCGGCGGCGCACTTTTCACCCTCCACGCGGGCGTGGTGTCGCCGGCCTTGATCGGCGTCGTGCCCTCGATCGAAATGGTCGTCTGGGTCGCGATCGGTGGCCGATACAGCCTGGCCGGGGCGATCGTCGGCGCGCTGCTGGTCAATCTTGCACGCGACGCCGTGTCCAGCGCCTTCCCCGAATTGTGGCTTTATCTCATGGGCGCACTCTTCATCTTCGTTGTCACGCTGCTGCCACGTGGCCTTGCCGGTCTGGTCAAGAGGAAGGCGGCATGAGCGGGTCAGCCATTTCCGATCTGCTGCTCAGCGTCGATGGCGTCACCATCGACTATAGCGGTTTCAAGGCGCTCGACAATTTCAGCATGACGCTCAACCGCGGCGAAACCCGCGTGGTGATCGGTCCCAATGGCGCGGGCAAGTCGACGCTCTGCGATACGATCATCGGCCGCGTCCGCCCCAGCCAAGGGCGCGTCCTGTTCAAGGGTGAGGAAATCCAGCGCCTGCCTGAACAGCAGATCGTCGCGCGCGGGATCTGTCGCAAATTCCAGGCGCCCGGCGTCCTCCTGACGCTCAGCGTGCGCGACAATCTGGCGCTCGCCGCCCGCAAGGACCGACGCTGGTGGAAGAGTTTCGGCACCGGCATCCCGGCGGACGAAAAGCTGGCGGTGGAAGAGGCGCTGGAAAGCGTTGGCCTGACCCATCGCGCTGCCGTGGAGGCCGGGACGCTCGCCCATGGCGAGAAGCAATGGCTGGAGATCGCGATGGTCATGGCGACCGGGGCGGAATTGCTGCTCCTGGACGAGCCGACCGCCGGCATGGGGCCGGCCGAAACCAGCCGCACCGCGCAACTGATCCTGGGTCTGGGCGACAGCCGCACCGTCCTGGTCATCGATCATGATATGAGCTTTGTCGAACAACTCGCCGCGCCCGTCACCGTCATGCACCAGGGCAAGTTCCTGAAACAGGGCAGCATCGCCGAAGTCCGCGCCGACGCCGAAGTCGCCGCCGTCTATCTTGGCCACACAGCATGAGCGCGCCGCTGATTGAAATCACCGCCCTGTCGAGCGCCTATGGCCAGAGCCAGGTGTTGTGGGACGTGGACCTGGCGCTGGAGCGAGGGCAGGTGATGGCTCTGATTGGCCGCAACGGCGTAGGCAAGACGACGCTGCTCCACGCGATCATGGGTACGCGGCCGTCGGCGGGTGGCACGATCCGTTTCGACGGGCAGGAGATTACGAAGCTGCCACCGCACAAGCGCTCGCGCGCCGGCATCGGCTTCGTGCCGCAAGGACGGCATGTCTTCCCGCAACTGACCGTCATGGAAAATCTGGAGACGGGCCTGTCCGCGCTCGCTGGCCGGGGTAAAGGCGCGGCAAAAGTGCCGCAGCATATCTTCGACCTGTTTCCCAAGCTGTACGATATCCGCGCCCGCGCCGCCGGTTTCCTGTCCGGCGGCGAGCAGCAGCAATTGGCCATCGGTCGCGCGCTCGCTGGGGAGCCCAGCCTGCTGCTGCTCGACGAACCGACCGAGGGTATCCAGCCCAATGTAGTGCAGCAGATCGAGGCGGCGCTCGTCCATGTCCGCGATGAACTGGGCATGACCGTGTTGGTGGTCGAGCAATATCTCGACTTCGTTTGGCGCTTCGCCGACCGATACTGCGCGATGCAGAACGGCCGGATCATCCGCCACGGCAGCATCGCCGAAGAAAGCGCGAAGGATGTCGCGCACTTGGTCCAGATCTAGCGCACCGGCATCCAGGTCTGGGTCTTGCACAGGAAGGATGCGATGCAGCCCTGTACCTTCAGCGTGCCATTGCCGTTGCGGGTCAACTTGGACATATAGCTTTTGCCACCTTCGGGATCGTAGATCGTTCCTTTCCAATGTTCGCCGGCATCCTCGAAGCCGGTGAGCAGGGCGAGGCCGACGAGCGGCTTGGACCTTAGCGCGGCATCGGGGTTCTTGATGTCTGTCTGCGGGCGACCGGGCGTCGGTTTCACGATCTTTTCGATCTTCCCGCACAGATGCCTACCGCATGGCGCGATCTGGACGATCGCCTTGCCATCGACGGTCGCCCAGCGGCCGGTGACGGGCTGGGCCGCCTGCGCGGGCAGGCTGGCAAAAGCGGCGGTCAGGGTTGCAATGGCGAAAACGGCCAGCTTCATGCGATCCACTCCTTGTGTTTGACGCAAGGATAGCCACGAAAAAGTCCGCCCGCCACCGCCTTTTTGGGCGGGGCGGGCGGGTCTTTCGGGCGACGCTACGGCAGCGCCTGTCCCTCTCCTGCTTTTTTAGAAAGCGGTGCTGATCGAACAGGCCGCCGGACCCAGGATGACGACGAACAGGGTCGGCAGGATGAACAGAATCAGCGGCACCGTCATGATCGCGGGCAGACGCGCGGCCTTTTCCTCGGCGCGCATCATGCGTTCATGGCGGAATTCGGCGGACAGCACGCGCAACGCGGAGGCGAGCGGGGTGCCATATTTCTCGGTCTGGATCATGGTCGTGACCACGCCCTTGACCGCATCCAGCTTCACGCGCGTCGCCAGATTTTCGAACGCCATGCGCCGTTCAGTCAGGAAGCTAAGCTCGATCGCGGTTAACTGGAACTCGTCGCCCAGTTCAGGATAGGCCTTGCCCAGTTCGCGCGACACGCGGTTGAAGGCGGCATCGACGGTCAGGCCTGCCTCGGCGCAGATGACCAGCAGGTCGAGTGCATCAGGCAGCCCCTTGCGGATCGCGGCCGACCGCTTCTGCACCTTGTTGTCGATGTAGATGTCTGGTGCCTTATAGGCGAGCAGCAGCGCTACGGCGAAGGCAAAGAAGCGTTTCAGCGGACCCCATTCAGGTTCGATGCCGACGCCATAGAGCAGGACCGCGGCCAGGCCGCCGATCGCGATCGGCAGGATCATCCGGCCAAAGATGACCGCGACGGCCCAGTCCTTGGATCGGATACCGGCCTGCGCCAGACGGATCTGCGCGTCTTTCAACTGGTCGTCCTGCAAGACCTTCAGGCTCGACAGGAAAGACCGCATATTGTCGGTGGTCTGGTTGCGTGTGACCAGTTTGGCGCGGCGCTTGGCGGTCGATGCGGTGATGCCCGCTTTCAACTGTTCGCGCCGGTCGTTGAGCGCCTTGACGCGCTTGGCCATGGGATCGCGCACGGTCATGACCGCGTAGAGTGCGAACAATATGGCAAGGGTGGCGAGCGCAGCGAGCAGCGTGCCGAAATCGGTCGCTGTCAGGCCAAAGAGCGTGCCGGCTGGGGTAGGGGCGTCCATATCTTTTATCCCTTCCCGATCAGATTTCGAAGTTGACCATCTGGGCCATGATGAACGCGCCGATGCCCATCCAACATGCGCCGCCGATGCCGATCACCTGCATCGTGCTGAGCCCGAACAAACCTGCCGGGTCCGGCGTGAAGAAGGGGGTCATGTAATTGAAGTTGATGTAGCAGATCATGCCGAACACCAACGGAGGCAGCGCACCGATAATATAGGCCGACGCTTTCGATTCCGATGACATGGCTCGGATTTTCAGCTTCATCTGCGCTCGCTGGCGCAGCACGGTAGCGAGGTTGGACAGGGTTTCGGCCAGGTTGCCGCCCGTTTCCCGCTGGATCGACAGGGTGATGACAAAAAACTGAAATTCGGCCGTGCCCAGCCGGTCGGCGGTTTCCTGTAACGCCTGCTCCATGGTCCGGCCGATCTTGATGCGTTCGGTGATCAGCTTGAATTCTTCGCCCACCGGCCCAGGTATTTCGGTCGATACGATACCCAGCGTTTCGGCAATCGGCAGGCCCGACCGCAAACCGCGCGTTAGCAGTTCCAGCGCATCGGGAAATTTGGAGTTGAATTTCTGAACACGCTTGCCGATCAGCCGCCCGACCCACCAGTGCGGCAGGCCAAGCCCGGCGGCGAGGCCGAACATCACCGCGAACAGGAAGGGGAAGCCACGGATCATCAGCAACGCCGACAGCAGCAGGAATATGCCGGCGCTGGCCGTCATATACTGGCTGAGCGTCCACTTCTTGCCGGTCATTTTCAGACGCTTGGTCAGATTTTCCGGGTTCGGGATCAGCGACACGAGCATCTTGGCTTCGACGCCGGTCGCGCGATTGGAAATGACTTTGCGCATCCGCGCTTCCAGCAGGGCTTCGGCGGACTCGCTGTGGCGGCCGCGGATCATCGCGACGCGCCGCTTGCGCGCCTTGTCCGGCGACGGACCGGCGAACGCGATCACGCCCAGCCCCAGCAGGGTTGCGATCAGCACCGTTATCAGGATGAAATTGCCGTCCATCTCGTCGCCTGTCTTGTAAGATGCAGCGCCGCCCCTGTCGGGGCGACGGATGCGATCAATTGTCCAGCGCTGCCTTGTCCTTGCGGCGCGATGGCATCATCGACCGGAAGTCGCCGATCTTGCCGAGCAGGGAGTCGCCCTTTTTGCGCACGCCTTTCGGCGCTGCGGCCTCATCCTCGCGTTCGGCGGCGCCCAGTACCTCGTCCAGCAAGCTGGCGCAGGCTGCGCCGACCTTGCTGCCTTTGGCGGTTTCGGCCAGCGTCTTGCCCAGCTTCGCCGCCTGCGATGCGATCCGCAGGTCGAACGGTATGATGACGTCGACCTTACGCTCGATTGATTGCTCGAAATCCTTGCGGCTGATTTCCGGCGCGCCGGGATGGACGCGGTTGGCGATTACCAGCGTGCGGGTTTGCGGCGCATTGCTCTTTAGCCAAGAGAGGATGCGAATGGTGTCGCGGGCCGAAGCCAGTGTCAGCTCCGTCACGACCAGCGTCACATTGACGTCGGTCATCAAGTGCGGATGCTGGATCAGCATATTCCGCGGCAGATCGATGACGCTACATTCGAAGGCGAGGCGAAATTCTTCCAACAACTGGTAGAAAGCGCCGCCATCGGTCATCATCGGCTGGCTGATCGGCGCTTCGGCCGACAGGATCGCCAGCGTGTCGCTCGCCCGCACCATGGCGCGTTCGATGAACAGCCCGTCGATACGGCTGGGATTTTCGATCGCGTCGGTCAGGCCGCGTCCCGGCTCCAGGTCCATCGCCAGCGCATTGGTGCCGAAATGAACGTCGAGGTCGAGCAGCGCGGTCGGGCGCTTCTTCTTTTCCGACAGCATCCAGGCGAGCGAGGTGGCGATGCTGGACGCGCCCACGCCGCCACGGGTGCCGATCACGGCCATCGTGGCGTGCGGGCGTTCGGGTGCGGCGTCGCGCGGGGCCATGAAGACGGCCTGCGCCTGCGCCAGTGCGTCGCGTAACTGATCCGCGCCGAAGGGCTTGAGCAGATAATCCTGAATGCCGCTGGCGACGAGATCGCGATAGAGGCGTACGTCATTGACCTGCCCCGCCGCGATGACGACCGTGCCAGGTTCGCAGACTTCCGCCAGGCTGTTGATATCGTTCAGAGGATCACCGCTTTCGGACATATCGACGAACAGAATCTGTGGGCTGGCGGTGATCGACAGGCTCTGCACCGCGTTGCGCATGCCACCCTTGTTCACCTTTTCCGGCGCCCAACCCAGTTCGGCGGCGACGGCGCGCAGCATGTCGAAGCTATGATCGTCACAGACGAAGGCATGGAAGGGGTCGCGTGGCCCGGTCGCGCCGGGTTTCCAGGGTGCGTTCATCTTATTGCCCTCCCGCCGTCATCTGCTTCAGCTCGCCAGCGCCGGTCGGCGCCTTGTCACGATAGGTGGAAATGGCGCGGTTTGACGTCGCCGTGCGCAGGCCGCTGTCGGTGCCCTGGCCACGGACCAGATCTTCGGGATTGGCGACCATGGCGGCCAGGTTGCTGTTGACGCCGCAGCCGAAATTGGAGCTGGTGCCGAGGTTCATGTCGGTTTCCTGCTTTTCGTGCCAATCCGGGCAGGTGGGAACGCTGGCGGTAGCGCGACGCACGATCAGGCGCACGCTGCCAGCGGGTGCCTGGCCGGCTTCGGCCGAACTGTCGGTCGCGACCAGTAGCCCATAGCGGGCCACGACATTGTCGATATCTTCCCGCAGGACGGGGCTGAAATAGCCGCCATCGGTAACGACGGCGATATTGTCGCCATAGCCAAGGGCGATCGAGGTGAACCAGTCGTTGAGCCGGATGGCTTCGTTCGGGGTCAGGCCGCCATTCGATCCTGCCTGCACGTCGAAGGTGTAGGCGCTATGCCCGACCACCGGCTGGTGGATGGAATCTACGGTGCGATTGGAACGGGGCAGCGCCTGGGCCGTCATGGGCAGCGCAAGGATCGCGATGGTCGCGAACGCTTTGATGGACAGAGAGGTCATGTCTTATTCCTTCCGTCAGAAGCTGAAGCCGGGCGCAACGGCTCCGGACTTCGCCTTGTTGTCGCTGCGCACGGTTGCTGCGGCCTGCGGGCCTACGGGCGTCGGAGAACCCGGCGCGCGCGTCGGGCCTTGGCCGCGTGCGCCGCTGATGCCGTCATTGCCCTGCTGCAACAGCAGCCCCTGCGCCTGTGTGGCGTTGCGGAAGCCGTCGGTCGGCAGGCGCACGTCCGACGCATTCATCGGTTTCGCCAGATAAGGCGTGACGATGATGACCAGTTCGGTTTCGGACCGCTGGAAGGAACGTGACTTGAACAGGCTGCCCAGGATCGGGATGTCGCCCAGACCTGGCACCTTGTTTATGCCGTTGCTGGTTTCATTGTTGAGCAAGCCCGCGATCATGAAGGCCTGACCCGATCCCAGTTCCACCGTCGTTTCGGCGGTACGGCTTTTGAGCGCAGGAACGCTGGCATTGAGCGTGAAATCCAGGCTCGACACCGTCGGGCGGACACGCAGCGAGATGCGGCCATCGGCCAGCACGGTCGGCGTGAAGGCCAGTTGCACGCCATATTGCTTGAATTCGATGCTGTTGCCCTGCGTCCCGTTGCTAACGGTGTAGGGATATTCGCCGCCGGCCAGGAAGCTGGCGGTTTCACCCGACAGGGCGGTCAGGTTCGGCTGGGCCAATGTCGTGGACAGGCCGCTCGATTCGGCCAGGTCCAGCGCCGCCGCGACGTCGATGCCCAAAAGCTTTGCAACGCCACCGATGCTGTAACCGCCATTGATGATGTTGTTGAACGTCCAGTAGCTAGGTGTGCCGGTTACGGTCGAGGTGCCGTCGGAGTTCGCCGTCACGGTCGTTTCGCCGCGGGTATAGTTCGCAAAATTGCGCGTGCCGCCGCCGATATAGCCCGACGTGCCTGTTCCGCGATCGACCGATGCGAGGTTGACGCCGATCTTGTGGCCCAGATCCCTGCTGACTTCGGCGATCTTGACCTGCAACATCACCTGCAACGGGGTCGCCATCCGCAGGCGGCTGACCACGGTCACATCTTTGCCGACAAAGGCCTGCGTCAGCCGTTCGGCTTCCGCTGCGTCCTCGGGTGCCTGGATCGTGCCGGTCAGCAGGACCATGCCGTTCATCTTGTTGACCGCGATTTCTGCGCCCGGCATCGCCAGGTCGAGCATGTCATCGATGCTGGTCAGGTTGGTGCCGACCCGGACGGTGCCGGAAAACAGCACCTTGCCGTTGGGTGCGGTGGCGAACACGGTGGTTTCACCGGCCTTCTTCGCGATTAGGTAAAGCTGGTTCTGCGAACGGACATGAACGTCGACCACATCGGGATTGGCGATCACCACGTCCGACATCTTGGCAGGCAGGTTGACGACCCGGCTGCCACCCACCGACATCAGGATCGCATTGTCCTGATTGCTGGCAGGGGCGGCGTTGAGGGCCGTCGTGGGCGCTGCGATCGTGGCGATGGCAAGGCCGAGGGCAATTGCCGGAGCGGCAAGCCGCGGAGCGCGATTGTGCAAGCTCTTCATCTTACTTCCCCCCGACCGGAACTTCGGTCACGTTGGTTCCGCGGGCCACGCGGATCACCGGCCCCTTGAAGGCGACGGTGCCCATGGGCGCACCATTGGCGATGGCCATCGGCGGCAAGGGCGCTTCGGCCTTGGCCGGGACTGAACTGCGCTGGTAGCGCGACACGTCAGCACCGGTCGAATAGGTGGAGCCGCGATCGACCGGGCGTGAGGCGAGCTTCGCGATGATCGACTTTTCGGTGTTCGGATTGGCACCGTCGGGCAGGTCGACGTCAGTGCCGGCAATGGCGGCGTCGAGGTCCGACGCGGTGTCCGCGATCGACCGGAGCGACATGGACAGCGACCCGATGGTCTGCGAAACCGCGATCTTCTCGGCGATCTTGGGCGTCACTTCGATGGTGACGTTGGAATAGGTGCGGACCTCCGGCTTGCCGTCGGCGCCCATCGCATCCATGCGCTGGTCAGTGGCGAGCACGCGCAGGTTACGCAGGATGGTTTCGGATACCTTGAGCGGATCGCCGTCGCCACCGCCATTGACGCTCTGCGTCAGGACGAGGTCGATGCGGTCGCCGGGGAAGACAAAGCCTGCGACCGAGCTTTGCGCCGATACCGGCACCGTCACGGCGCGCATGCCAGGGCCAAGCGCCGCAGCGAGGAAGCCGCGATCGCCGGGCTTGACGATGCCGCCCTGCGTCAGCGGCTGCCCGGCCGTGATGGCGGAGCGCACGACGCTGCCAGCCAGCTTGGCGGGATCGGCCTGACCCTTGAGATAATAGACCTGTTCGATCAGATCCTTGGGCCATGGCTGGAAGCGGAAGCTTTCCGCGTCCAATATGGTGCCCACGGGCAGAGCCTTGGTCGCCACCAGCACATGCGGCTGGTCGGCTTCGTTCGGCATCGCCGCAGCGTTCACCTGTGGCGCGCCCGACGAACTCAACATGCTGCGCGCAAGCAAGGCTGTAGTGACCGCTATGATAAGCGCCCCCACCAGCAGCACGATCTTCTTAGCATCCATGACGAAATTCGCCTCCCTCAAATGGGTGCACTGCCCCCAGTGCCCCACTCATCACGCAAAATGGTTAAAATATCGTTCGCCAAGCAACCACAGCGCTGCGATCGAGATGGCGACGCCATAAGGTATTTCAGGCTGGCCGAGCCTTTTTGTCATCCGATGGTGGATGACCGTGACGATGGTGACCAGGCCGCCCAGGATCGCCATCAGGACGATCATCGACAGCACGGCCTGCCATGGAAACCACAGCGCCAGCGCACCAAGCAGCTTGACGTCGCCGCCGCCCATCATGCCGAACGCGAACAGCGCGGTAAAAAGGGCGAAGACGATGGCCCCGACCAGCAATTGCACGGCAACGCCCGGCCAGAGGTCAAGGCCACTGGCCAGCCACCATAGCGGCGCCAGCGCCGCGACGGCCAGGTTCAGCCGGTTGGAAATGATGCGGGATCGCAAATCCGTGATCGCCGCCGCAATCAGCAGCGCGGCCAAAGCGCCTAATAGCGCCAATCGGAAAATTTCCCCGTTCATGGGGCTTATCCCCTAGACCATATGGCTTACCAAAGGGTAACCACAGGCCAGATGGATTCACCCGACTTCCCTGTTGCCGCATTCGACCGGCGGGCCTGGCCGATGGGCGGGCGGCTGGACTATTGGACCGCGCCCGATGGCTGGCCGATCCGTCGCTATCGGCTGGGGTCCGGCTCGCGCGGGCGGATGATGGTCATGGGCGGCCGCGGCGACATGATCGAAAAATATCTGGAGGTCATCCACCACTGGGCGGCGCGCGACTGGGCCGTGACCAGCTTCGACTGGCGCGGGCAGGGCGGATCGGGCCGACTGACCGACGATCCTCTATGCGGTCATATTGGCGATTTCGCCGAATGGATTGCCGATCTGAACGGGCTGGCGACCGACTGGCGGGCGGAAGGCGACGGGCCGACCGCGATGGTGGCGCATAGCATGGGCGGCCATATGCTGTTGCGCGCGTTGGCCGAAGGGATGCCTTCGCCCGATGCTGCGGCGGTGATAGCGCCGATGCTGGGCGTCCATAGCGCGCCGTTGCCGCGCTGGCTGGCCATGGCGATCGCTTGTTTCATGGTGCGTACCGGCCGGGGCGCGCTGCCCGCCTGGACGCAGAAGGAACAGTCGGACCGGCAGCGGCGGATGCGGCAGAAGCGACTGACGCATGATCCTGATCGCTATGCCGACGAAATCTGGTGGCGCGACCATAGTCGTGAGATCGCGCTAGGTCCGCCGAGCTGGAACTGGGTGCTCCAGGCCCTGGAATCGACGCAGGCTCTGGCGCAAGGTGACGCCATCGCCCGTATCGCCACGCCGCTTCTGATTCTCGCGACCAAGGCGGACCAGCTTGTGTCCACGCCCGCCATCGTCAAGGTCGCGAGGCGGATTGCGGGCGCGCAGCTGCATATTTATGGCCGGGAGGCGGCGCACGAGATATTGCGCGAGCTGGACCCGGTGCGGCGCGATGCGCTCCACCGGATCGATGCTTTTCTGGACGAGTTCGCCTGTTGAATCACCCCGACATCGTCATCATCGGCGGCGGCATCGCCGGAGCCAGCCTGGGCGCGCATCTGGCGGCTGACGCCCGCGTGCTGATTCTGGAGATGGAAGATCGGGCGGGCTATCACGCCACGGGTCGTTCGGTCGCCTTCTGGGAGGAAACCTATGGCGGGGCGGTGGTGCAGCCGCTGACCACGGCGTCGGGGCCGTTCCTCGCCACGCCTGATTCCGATTTTCATGACGGCACTTTTCTGTCGCCGCGCCGGACGCTGCATATCGGACGGGCGGGTGATGAAGCGCGTCGCGATGCGCTGCTCGCCCAATTTGCCGGCAAGGTCGATTTGCGGCTTGTCGATCCCGCTGCGCTGGTGCCGGGGCTGCGGCCCGATTGGACGCTGGGCGTGCTGGAGGCGAGCTGCCAGGATATCGACGTGGCGGCGCTCCATGCGGCCTATCTGCGCCGTTTCCGCCATTTGGGCGGCGAAATTCGGCTCGACACGCGGCTAGTGGCTGGTCAGGCAACGGCAGGTAGCTGGCGGATCGAGACGAACGATGAGACGATCCAGTGCCGCCTGTTGGTCGATGCGGCGGGGGCATGGGCCGATGAAGTCGCGGTCGCCTGCGGCGTTGCCCCGATCGGCATCCAGCCGTTGCGGCGGACCGTGGCGC
This sequence comes from Sphingobium psychrophilum, assembly GCF_012927105.1. GTDB lineage: Bacteria > Pseudomonadota > Alphaproteobacteria > Sphingomonadales > Sphingomonadaceae > Sphingobium > Sphingobium psychrophilum. Next base: position 545,937 of record NZ_JABBFV010000001.1, read on the forward strand.
AATTGCGCGTGCCCACGATGCCGTCGGCCGACCTGCCGCTGGTCATGGACCTGTCCGAACGCTTCTACTTCAAGCCGGAGGGGCAGGGACGGTTGTGGTTGACCCCGCATGACGAGGCATGGTCGCCGCCCTGTGATGCCGCGCCGGAGGAGCTGGCGGTGGCGGAGGCGATCGCCCGGTTCGAGGAGGCGGTCGACTGGCCGATCGCGGCGGTGGAGCGGAAATGGGCGGGGCTGCGCAGTTTCGCCCCCGATCGCGCACCCGTCTATGGCTTCGATCCCGATGTTCCGGGCTTCTTCTGGTTTGCCGGGCAGGGCGGCTTTGGCATCCAGACCGCGCCCGCCGCGGCGCTGCTGGCGAGCGCGTTGGTGCGGGGCGAAACGCCGCCCTTCGCCAGCCTCGAGCCGGGCGCCTATTCGCCCGCCCGGTTTCGCTAACGCCGTCAGCCGCGCATCGCGCGACGGCTGGCCAGCCCCATCATCGCGAAACCAACAAGCGCGGCGGCGACATTGGCCATCGCCGCGCCCTTCGTGCCGTAGAGCGGCAAAAGCGCTGCCTGCGCGCCCAGCAGCAGCAGGGTCGAGACGAAGGTGATGCGCAGCGACAGGCCCGCCCGGTCGGTCGCCATCAGCAGCGGGCGATAGCTGACCCCGATCAGGTCGATGCAGGCGGCGACGCCCAGCATCAGCAGCAGCGGATAAGCGGGCAGGAAATCCTGCCCCGCGATCAGCCCCAGCAGCGGGTGGCCGATCGTCACGATCAGGCCGATGATGACCGCACCTGCCAGCAGCGCCAGCCGGTTGGTGCGGCGGAACAGCGCGCCTAGCGCTTCCTTGCCATGGCTGCTGGTGCGGGACAGTTCGACGAAGATGCTGCGCGAGAGCAGGCTGGAAATCTTCGTCAGCGAATTGGCGAGCTGATTGGCGAGACGATAGAGGCCCGCGCCTGCTGGCCCCACGAAGCCGCCGACGATCAGCACCGCGACCTGCTGGCCGATGGACGACAGGCTAGTCTGGAGATTGGTGGCGGTCAGGAAACCGATGATGCCGGGATTTTCGTGGCGCGCGTCCAGCGCCCGGCCCGCGCGCCAGCGGCCGATCCTTCCACGCCCGACCTTCAGCGCAAGATACCAGTAGCTTATGGCGCATAGCAGTTCGGCAAAGGCCCAGGCGATCAGGAAGCCGCTGATGTCGGGCATGACCGCAAGCGCTACGGCTGCGCCGATCATTCGCCCCACGGGGATCATAGTTTCGGCGAAGGCGGCCGAATCGAACCGGTCGAACAGGCGCAATATGCCGGTCGGGCTGGAGCGGATGGTGACCATCATGACCATACAGAAGGCCCAGACCTGCCATCCCATGTCCGGCCCGATCCCTAGCAGGTCGCCGAAGAGCAGGATGATGGCCGCGGCGATCAGCCCACCTGCGACCGCCGAGGCGAGGTCGATCAGGATGCAGAAGCGCAGCACGCGGTTGAGGGCGTCGCCATTTCCATCGGTCAGATGTGGCTGGCCATAGCGGACGACGATCTGCCAACTGTCGAAGCTGACCAGTGTCTTGATGACGTTGGCGGCGCTCAGCACCAGGGCGAAACGGCCGAAATCGGCCACGCCCAGCGTGCGGGTGACGATGGCAAGATAGGCGAGGCTGAGCACCGCGCCCACGCCCTTGCCGCCCAGCAGCCAGCCGGTATTGGCCAGGATGCGGGCGAAACCGTCCCCCGCCGCGCCCGATCCGCGCTTGAACATCGTCACTCCGTCTGACCAAAGAGCCGTTCGCCCTGAGCCTTTCGAAGGGTCATCCTGCCTTGAAGAAAAGGACGGGGCTTCGACAGGCTCAGCCCGAACGGGCATGGTGCTACCGAAGCGCGCTGTAGGCGAGCGTCGGGGTGAGTGCAAACGCCGCCTTTTTTTTGGCAAAATTGCCCGCTAACAGCGCGCCCATGACGATTACCAAAGCCATCATCCTGTCGGCGGGCCAAGGCTCGCGCCTGTTGCCGCTGACCCGCGACGTGCCCAAATGCATGATCGAATTCAACGGCCGCACCCTTATCAGTTGGCAGATCGCCGCGCTGGTCGCCAATGGCGTGACCGACATCGTCGTCGTCACCGGATTCCGCACCGAGCGGGTCGAGGATCATGCGCTGCAATTGTATCGGGAGACGGGCGCGGGCATCCGTTGCGTGTTCAACCCCTTCTTCCAGGTCGCCGACAATCTGGGCACCTGCTGGATCGTGCGGGAGGAGATGGACCGCGACTTCATCATCCTGAACGGCGACACCATCATATCGGACGAGATAGTCGCGCGCCTGATCGCCGGGGCGCAGGACGCCATCACCGTGACCGTCGATATCAAGGCGGACGGGGACTATGACGATGACGACATGAAGGTGAACCGGGACGCAAGCGGCCGGCTGCACCATATCGGCAAGCGGCTGCTGCCGCCCGACACCAATGCCGAATCGATCGGGATGCTGGCTTTCACCGGCGAAGGCCCGGCGATTTTCCGCAACCAGATCGACCAGATGATGCGCACGCCCGAAGGGGTCGAGCGCTGGTATCTGCGCGCCATCGACATCATCGCGAAGGGCAACCGCGTCGGCACCGCGTCCATCGAGGGGCTGGAGTGGCAGGAGGTCGATTTCCACCAGGATGTCGAGGCCGCGATGGCGCTGACGGCGAAATGGGTCGCGCAGGGGCGCTATGGGAGATAGGCGTCGCTTGGGGCATCGCGGTGACGCGGCGGGCCGAAGTATACAGTGTCATGGGGCGATTCCGGTCAATAGTATCGGTAAAGTCAGCGCGACGCCTCTGTGACGCCCTTGTGGGGTCACGATAGGGTCACGACTGGGGTGCCGGCGGGTCATATCCAGGTCACGCCGACGCGACAGGGACGCTACGCTTATGCGCCGGCGACGCGCCACCTGCGCGACGGCTGGACGCTGCTTACGATTGTGGGGCAGGCGGAGCGGGTTCATCCTTGAGGATAAACCAGACAAAATCCTACATTGGAAGGCTGTTTTGCGGGGTGGACGGGCGGACGGGAACGACCATTTGTTGCCGTTAGATTAAGTTAAATCACCCCCTGATTGCAGACCTTATGCCTCCAAGTTATTCTTCGTCCGTGATCTATCGAATTCGTCATATAATCGCCCGGCCTGCTGGTGGCGGCAGGGGCAATTTTCGCAAACTTTGTTTGATTGCGACACTCTTGCTGGCCTCCGGCTGTTCGATCATCGAGCCGGAGAAAGAGGTTTCTTTTAAAATTACGGTTCGAATAGACACGCCCGAAGGAATTGTGTCGAACTATTCAATATGGAAAGTTTGCATAAAGGATGCTTGGCTAAGTTCTGCCCATGGGACTATATCATATAAATATTTTGGACAGGCGATACCAATAACCTATAAAAGCCGAACAGTTTATGGTCTTCTCAATTCCAAATCAAACCCGGACTTGCCAGTCATCATAATCGCCTACTTATTGAATCAACAGTTTCCTCAAAGAGATTGGCGTAAAAGTTGGAATTCGGCGTTCCCAAGATGGAAATCGGAAAAGAGAAGGTTCACGCTTCCTAAAGAACTTTATCCTCTTTTTGTTCACTTTTCTGACAACAAAAGCTTATCAAGAAATCTTGTTGTCGACGGAAAATCGTTATCTAATGCGCTCGGCAAGAGCGTGAACATTAAGGATATTTATATAGAAATGGTGAATACACAATCTTTGAAGGTTCACAACCTAGATATACCAAAGGACACATATAATGGCCTATTAAATTGGCGTCCGGGAATGAAAGGGTCTCAGTTCGAAATCATTGGTGTGAGCCATTTTGAAAAAGGGCCGCTAGAATAGGCTTTAGCTTTCTATCGGCAGCGAAATACCACCCCGTCGCTTAAACCAGACGGTCGCCTAGCTACCCTTCTTCGTCATTCCCGCGGAGGCGGGAACCCATCTCCCACCCTCTCGACACGGCGCAAAGTCTGGAGATGTTCAGAAGAGTCACGTGCCTCTTCTGAACCCGCCTCCTCGGGGATGACGGTATAGAAACGCGGCGTCCGCTCCCCACCCCCTTTTCGTCATGCCCGCCTGCGCAAGCGTGACGAGCGTTGGCGTTATGCCATTCCCCCGTCGAACCAGCCCTTCAACCAATCCCGCACATCGTCCAACGCGCCGTCCAGCTTGACTGCTGCGCCCAGGTCCGGCTGTACCGGCCAGCCTGCGTCCGGCACCGTCACCCCCGCCGCGCTCCGTTCGCCCTCATAGCGCGGGATGACGTGGAAATGGACATGGGGGTCGACCATCATCAGCATCAGATAGTTGATCTTCGCATAGTCCACCGCTTTGGTCAGCGCCGCCTCGATCGTGGCGGTGACGGTCTTTAACTCAGCATGGGCCTCTGCCGGCAGGTTGCCAAACGCGGTCGCGTCGCTCTTCGCCGCAAGTATCAGCGATCCCAGCGTCGGCTGGGCGGCGCGGAGCAGGACGACCCAATGATCGAAATCCGCGATCAGGGTCGCGGGGTAGCCGAATTTTTCGATCGTGCTGTTCATAGAGCCGCCTCCGCTTCGTCCATCCAACTGACGATCGGCTGGCCGCTGCTTTTGACGGCATAGGCCTGGGCCAGCCGCACGGCATGGACGATCAGCGAGATGACCGTCCACCAGGCCAGCGCGATCAGGCCGATGTCGGGGCGGGCGAAGAGCAGCGACACGAACAGGATCACCATGTTCGGGTTGCGGCGCGCAGTGATGAGGCGGAACTGGCTGTCGAAGGGGCGCCAGACATGGATGTCCATCTTGAAGTCCTTGAGGAACATGCCCTCGATCAGCCGTTGGAGGATATAGCCTGCGATCACCGCGACCATGACCAGCGTGAAGGCCTGGGTCGAGAGCGAGAGGCCCCAATAGGCTAGGCCCGTGCCCCAGAAATACCACCAGAAGGGCGGGTGGACGAGGTCGACGCCATGGTCGATCACATTGCCCCATTTGGACGAGGTGATGGTGCAGCGGGCGAGTTTGCCGTCCACAGTGTCCAGCACCATGAAGATGAAGCCGCTCAAGAAGCCGGTCCAGTACATGCCTTCCGCAAACAGGAAGGTCGCGAGCAGGCAGAGGGTGACGCCGATCACCGACACCATGTTGGGCGTCATCTTGAGCTGCGCGGCGATGCGGGTCAGGATCAGGGCGAGTTCGGGCCAGAGATATTTGGTGAGGATATCGGTGACGCCCTTATAGGCGCCGAAATAGCTTTGCCGCTCGATCGCGCGCCGGGTCGCGGGGGTCAGCTCGCGCACCATCGGCTGTTCCAGCTTGCGCAACTGGCGGTTGTAGAGCTTGCGGCCGTTCGACAGGTCGATGACATGGGGCGCGGCCAGCGGATCGCTGCCCTGCGGCACTTGGCCCACGATCGGCGTGCTGCCCCAGGCGAACAGCGTGCCCGGCGTTTCGAGCACCAGGCGCAGCAGCAGCGGGTCGAAGGCATAGGTCAGGTTGAAGACCAGCTCATGCCCCGGCGCGAGGGTGCTGCCATTCTTCGCGGCGCTTTCCGCCATGCGGCGATTGCGTTCGGCATTGGTCATGCCCCAGATCGGCGTGGCGTTGTCGCCCAGCAGACGGACCGGGCCGAGGGTGGTGGTGAGGCTCTGGGTCATGCTTTCAGCTCTTTGCGGGATGAGAGGTTTGGGCAAAATTCAGGATGAGGTCGGCCTGACGCTGCGAGGCGGGGACCGGGGACAGATCGATCGATTGCTGCATCGCGGCTTCCTGCGCAGTAACGAAGCCGGGTTGCAAGTCGGCGGCGCGAGCGAGGGCTTGGGGAAGGGCGTCGGCGCTGTCGATCACCTGCCCCAGCCGCCAATGGGCGAAGGCGTCGCCTGCGCCGTCGCGATGGTTAAGGTTGAGGAAGATGCAGGGGCGGGGGTGGAGCAGAAACTCATACACCTGGCTCGACACGTCGCCCAGATAGACGTCCGCGCTCATCGTATAGCTCATGTCGATCGAATGGCGGCTGCCCATGTCGACGCGGATATGGGGCGCGTGGCTGACGATCGGGGCGGCGGTGCGCGCCAGCTTGGTATGCGGCGCGATGATGACGTTCCAGCCGGATAGCGATTCCAGCGCGGCGAGCATCTGCGGCGCATGATTGACCCAGGAGGACAGGGCCGGGTCGAAATGCGGATTATAGAGCAGCACCGGATCGTCATTGTAGAAGTAACGCTGGCGCGGCGCCTTCAGTTCGAACTTGGGATAGCCGCCGACGGCGACCGTTTCGGGCGTGCACAGGCCGCGGTCGATCATGCGGTGGCGGTCCTTTTCGCCCGCGACCAGGGTCAGGTCGAAATCGGCATGGCGCCTCTTATAGCCGCCCTCCCGGTCGCCCGCGCCATGTTTGATGAGGATGAGGCGGGACGCGAATCCGGGTACGCGGCGCAGCCAGGCGCTGCTGATCTCCGTCGTCACCAGCGTCGGGAAGCGGGCGATGGTCGCATAATTGAGCAGCAGCGTGGCAAGGCGCGAGGGCTGGCGGAACAGCGAGTCGGGACGCGAGGGCGGACGGCGCAGCCGGACCTGGTGCAAAATCCCCTGGGGATCATAGCTGGCGACCAGCGCCAATAGCTGGTCCGAAGGCGACAATATGCTGACCCGCATGTCGGGACGCCGGGCCAGTTCGAGCGCGGCGGGCAGCCAGTGATAGAGCTGTTGCGCTTCGGCGATGGCGAGAAAGGCGATGTCAGTGGGCAATGAAAGCAAGTCCTACAACGGGAAATCCTGCCCTAGCGATCAGGGCGTAGGACGCAAGCCGGGGCGGGCTTGGCTGCGTGCCCAAATGGGCAGGCTGCGCAGAAACATGGCTTAGGCGCTGGACCTTTGCTCAATTTTTGTTATGCGCAACGCCAACCCTACAGACATATTCGAAGAGGCTCCACGAGCGATGGCCGAATTTGCGTTGCCCAAGAACAGCAAGATCAGTGGCAAGGGTGTGTCCCACCCCGCACCCGCCGGCGCGTCCAATGTGCGCAGCTTCAAGGTCTATCGCTACGATCCCGACTCCGGACAGAATCCGCGTTACGACACGTTCGAGATCGATCTCGACACATGCGGACCGATGGTTCTGGACGCGCTGCTGAAGATCAAGAATGAATATGATCCGACGCTGACATTCCGCCGGTCGTGCCGCGAGGGCATTTGCGGCAGCTGTTCGATGAACATGAACGGCAAGAACGGCCTGGCCTGCACCACCGCGATCGACGAGTGCAGCGGCAAGGATGTGCGAATCACGCCGCTGCCGCATATGGACGTGATCAAGGATCTGGTGCCCGACTTCACCCATTTCTACGCCCAGTATAACTCGATCCAGCCCTGGCTGAAGACTGTGTCGCCGCCGCCGTCGGGCAAGGAGCGGCTCCAGTCGCCCGCGGACCGTGAGAAGCTGGACGGCCTGTACGAGTGCATCCTGTGCGCCTGCTGCTCGACCAGCTGCCCGTCCTACTGGTGGAACAGCGACAAGTTCCTCGGCCCCGCGATCTTGCTCCAGGCCTATCGCTGGCTGGCCGACAGCCGCGACGAATATACCGGCGAGCGGCTGGACGAGTTGGAAGATCCGTTCCGCCTCTATCGCTGCCACACGATCATGAACTGCGCGAATGTCTGCCCCAAGGGCCTCAGCCCGGCCAAGGCGATCGCCGAAACCAAGAAGATGATGGTCGAGCGGCAGCTCTGATCTTGGCCAGTGACGGCGTTGCGGGCGGCGTGCTGCTGACCGACGGGAAATGGGCGGGCTGGACCGGATGGTCCGACCCGCATCCCGACACCTTCCTCCAGGCCATCGGCCGCGGCTATATGCGCGCGACCGGCCCGAACCGGGCACTGGTGGCGCTGGAGACGCGCAGCAGCCATCGCAACAGGATCGGCACGCTGCATGGCGGTTTCCTGGCGGCCTTTGCCGACCATGCGTTTTTTGCCGGGCTGTGGATCATGGGCCTGAAGGACCATGCCAACGGCATGACCATCGACCTGTCGATGCAATATCTGGGCGTAGGCAAAGTTGGGCCGGACTTGGTTGCGGAAGTCGAATTGCTGCGCGAAACCGGGCGGATGCTGTTTCTGCGGATGATCCTGACCCAGGATGGCGCGCCGGTCGCCGCGTCGAGCGCGACCATCCGCAAGGTATCCCCGCCCAAATGACGACGGTTCTGTCCCGCTATCGCGCGCTGGTCGCGGCCGGCGAGTTGCGGCCCGACCCCGACCAGGAGGCCGGCGCCGCACGGCTGGACGCGCTGCAACAGGAACTAGAAGCAGCGCCCGCGCGCGGATCGACGCTGTGGAAGCTGTTGCGCAAGGCACCCGAGCCGCCCCGCGGCCTTTATATGTGGGGCGGGGTCGGGCGCGGCAAATCGATGCTGATGGACCTGTTCTTCGACACGGTGCAGGTCACGCGCAAGAAACGCGCGCATTTCCATGAATTCATGCTCGACGTCCATGCCCGGCTGGCGCAGGCGCGCAAGTCGGAAACGGGCGATCCGATCCCGCCGGTGGTCGAGTCGCTGGCCGACGAAGCGCGATTGCTCTGCTTCGACGAGATGGTCGTGAACAATATGGCCGACGCGGCGATCATGTCGCGGCTGTTCACCGGGCTGCTGGAAAAGCGAGTGACGATCGTCACCACGTCCAACCGCGAGCCGGACGAACTTTATAAGAACGGCCTCAACCGCCAGCTCTTCCTGCCTTTCATCGACCTGATCAAGGTGAAGCTGGACGTGATGACGCTGAACGGGCCGGTCGATTACCGGCGCGACCGGCTGGGCGACGCGACGCTGTGGCATTGCCCCAATGGCGATGACGCGACCCAGGCGCTCAGCACCGCCTTCTTCCGCCTGACCGACTATCCGCCGTCCGACCGCGCCCATGTGCCGTCGGAGGATATCGCCGTGCAGGGCGGCCGGACGCTGCATGTGCCCAAGAGCCTGAAGGGCGTTGCGGTCTTCTCGTTCAAGCGGCTGTGCGCGGAAGCGCGGGGGGCACCCGACTATCTGGCGATCGCGCGCAAATATCATACGGTCATCATCGTCGGCATCCCCGTGCTGGGGCCGGAAAACCGCAACGAGGCCGCGCGCTTCGTGACGCTGATCGACTCGCTCTATGAGTATAAGGTCAAATTGCTGGCGTCGGCCGATGCCGAGCCGGCCCGCCTTTACCCGCAAGGGGACGGTGCCTTCGAATTCGAGCGTACCGTGTCGCGGCTGATGGAAATGCAGTCGGACGACTATCTCGCTTTGGGGCACGGACCCAAATAGGCAAATAGCGTGCTCCCGCGAAGGCGAGAGCCCAGTTTACGCGTCTGGACTGGACTCCCGCCGTCGCGGGAGCACGTATCGCTGTGGATATGATGCATGCAACTCGTCGCCGGGTGGAATCCACCCGTCGGATGTCGTGCGTGCCATTCATCAGGCCGCAATCTTAAGATGCAAAACGGGCCGGGCGCCCCCGAGGAGAAAGGCGCCCGGCAGGATACCGCTGCAGGGAAGGCTGAGGACCAGGGTAGAAGTCCGCAGCGACAGGGTGTGAATCGCTTCTAATGCAATTGCGAATGAATTGCAAAGATAATTTGGACTTGCGGCTTTTGGTAGGTTGAAACCCCCGTCCGAAGGGCGTAGGCGAACCAGCAATTCCAGTAGTCATGGCTCGGAGGACGATTGCAATATGGCCCGTAAGAAGATTGCGCTGATCGGCGCTGGCAATATCGGCGGCACGCTGGCGCACCTGGCGGCGATCAAGGGACTGGGCGACATCGTCCTGTTCGACGTTGCAGAAGGCGTGCCCCAGGGCAAGGCGCTCGACCTGTCGCAGTGCGCCTCGGTCGAAGGGTTCGACGCCAAGATCACCGGCAGCAACGATTATGCTGATATCGCAGGCGCGGACGTCATCATCGTCACCGCCGGTGTCGCCCGCAAGCCCGGCATGAGCCGCGACGATTTGCTGGGCATCAACCTAAAGGTCATGAAGGCCGTGGGCGAGGGCATCGCCGCCAATGCGCCTGACGCTTTCGTCATCTGCATCACCAACCCGCTCGACGCGATGGTGTGGGCGCTGCGCGAATTTTCGGGCCTGCCGCACAATAAGGTCGTGGGCATGGCTGGCGTGCTCGATTCGTCGCGCTTCAACCATTTCCTCGCCGAGGAATTCCAGGTTTCGGCCAAGGACGTCACCAGCTTCGTCCTGGGCGGCCATGGCGACACGATGGTCCCCGTGATCGAATATTCGACCGTCGCGGGCATTCCTGTTCCTGACCTCATCAAGCAGGGTCGTTCCACGCAGGAGCGCATCGACGCCATCGTCGCGCGCACCCGTTCGGGCGGCGGCGAGATCGTCGCGCTTCTGAAGACCGGTTCGGCCTTCTATGCGCCCGCCACCAGCGCGATCGCGATGGCGGAAGCCTATCTGGGCGACAAGAAGCGCCTGCTGCCTTGCGCCGCGAACCTGACCGGCCAATATGGCATCGACAATCTATATGTCGGCGTGCCGGTCATCATCGGCAAGGATGGCGTCGAGCAGATCATCGAGATCGAACTGAACGAGGAAGCCAAGGCGAACCTCACCGTGTCGGTCGATGCCGTCAAGGAATTGCTGGAAGCGTGCAAGGGTATCGATCCCTCGCTCGCCTGAGCTTTTGGTTAGGCTGCTGTTCCCCGGCGAAGGCCGGGGTCCAGTCCCACGCTCCGAACTGGACCCCGGCCTTCGCCGGGGAACAGCATAAGGAAGTGGGAAATGAATAAAGCCGGTTACGTCTACATCATGGCCAGTCAACAAAATGGCACTTTGTATATCGGCGTAACCAGCAATCTGGTGCAGCGGGTTTATCAGCATCGCAACGGGCTGATCGATGGGTTCACCAAAAAATATAACTGCAAAATTCTGGTCTGGTATCTGGCTTTTGATAATTTGGATGAAGCAAGGCACCGGGAGTTGCAAATGAAAGAGTGGCGACGGGCCTGGAAGCTTCGGGAAATCGAAGCGGTTAATCCACAATGGAACGACCTCTACCTGTCGCTGATGTAGGAACTGGACCCCGGCCTTCGCCGGGGCACGCAAAGGACCGGAAAATATATGTCGATCCTCATTAACAAGAACACCAAGGTCATCACTCAGGGTATGACCGGTGCCACCGGCACCTTCCACACCGAACAGGCCCTGGCCTACGGCACCCAGATGGTTGCCGGCGTGACCCCCGGCAAGGGCGGCACCAGCCATATCGGCCTGCCCATGTACGACACCGTCGCGGAAGCCAAGTCGAAGACCGGCGCCGACGCATCGGTCATCTACGTGCCGCCGCCATTTGCGGCCGATTCGATTCTGGAAGCGATCGACGCGGAAATCCCGCTGATCGTCGCGATCACCGAAGGCATTCCGGTCCTCGACATGGTCCGCGTGAAGCGCGCTTTGTCGGGCAGCAAGTCGCGCCTGATCGGCCCGAACTGCCCCGGCGTGCTGACGCCCGGCGAATGCAAGATCGGCATCATGCCCGGTTCGATCTTCTCCAAGGGTTCGGTCGGCGTCGTGTCGCGTTCCGGCACGCTGACCTATGAAGCCGTGTTCCAGACCACCAATGCGGGCCTGGGCCAGACCACCGCGGTCGGCATCGGCGGCGATCCGGTCAACGGCACCAACTTCATCGACGTGCTGGAGCTGTTCCTGGCCGACGAGGCCACCCATTCGATCATCATGATCGGTGAAATCGGCGGCGACGCCGAAGAACAGGCCGCCCAGTTCCTGATCGACGAGGCCAAGCGTGGCCGCAAGAAGCCGATGGCTGGCTTCATCGCCGGTCGTACCGCCCCTCCGGGTCGTCGCATGGGTCATGCCGGCGCGATCGTGTCGGGCGGCAAGGGCGACGCGGAAAGCAAGATCGCGGCGATGGAAGCGGCCGGCATCAAGGTCGCTGCCAGCCCGTCCGAACTGGGTTCGACGCTGGTTGAAGTGCTGAAGGGCTAATCAGCGCCACTCTATGAAGGGCGGCCGGGCTGCACCCCGGCCGCTATTTTCCCGCTCCGCGACTGCACGCGGCTGGGATGGGACAAGGCAATGGGTTACGAGAACCAGGAATTCGAGACAGAGCGCGGGCCAAGCTGGGCGCGCGACAATTGGCCGCTGACGGAAACGGACGACCTGACCGGGGCGCTTGACCCCACGCAGATGCAGGTGGCCGTGAAGGCCGCCGCCAAAGCGCAGGGGAAGCCCGCATCCGAAGCGGACATCGCCGAAGCGGCCGAAGACGCCATCCGCGCGCAGATGCTGATCCGCACCTATCGCGTGCGGGGCCATCTGGCCGCCAATCTCGATCCGCTGGGCCTGACCCAACGCGATCTGCCGGCGGACCTGACGCCGGAATATCATGGCCTGACCAACCCGGCCAAGAAGGTGTTCCTGGGCGGCACGCTGGGCCTGCAATTTGCGACCGTGGCGGAAATCGTCGCGATCCTGCGCGCCAATTATTGCGGCAATGTCGGCCTGGAATATATGCACATCGCCGATGTGGAGGAACGCCGTTTCCTTCAGGACCGGCTGGAGGGCAAGGACAAGGAAATCCAGTTCACGCCCGAAGGCAAGAAGGCGATCCTGGCCAAGGTCATTCAGGGCGAGCAGTATGAGAAGTTCCTGGGCCGCAAATATGTAGGCACCAAGCGGTTCGGCCTGGACGGCGGCGAATCGATGATTCCCGCGCTCGAAGCCATCATCAAATATGGCGGCGCGCTGGGCGTGCGCGAGATCGTCTATGGCATGGCCCATCGTGGCCGGCTGAACGTGCTGGCCAATGTGCTGGCCAAGGGTTTTCGCGTCATCTTCCACGAATTTTCGGGCGGCACTGCCAATCCCGAAGATGTCGGCGGTTCGGGCGATGTGAAATATCATCTTGGTACGTCCACCGACCGCGAGTTCGACGGCATCAAGGTGCATATGTCGCTGGTGCCCAACCCGTCGCATCTGGAAACGGTCGATCCGGTGGTCCTGGGCAAGGTCCGCGCGCAGCAGACCTTCCGCGACGACCTGCGCAAGCATGAGCAGGTGTTGCCAGTGCTGATCCACGGTGACGCGGCGTTCGCTGGCCAGGGGATCGTCTGGGAATGCCTGGGCTTTTCCGGTGTGTCGGGTTACAATACCGGCGGCTGCATCCATTTCATCGTCAACAACCAGATCGGTTTCACGACCAGCCCGCAATTTTCGCGCGGCTCGCCCTATCCAAGCGACGTGGCCAAGGGCGTTCAGGCGCCGATCCTGCACGTCAATGGCGACGATCCCGAAGCGGTGACCTTCGCATGCAAGCTGGCGATCGAATATCGCCAGACCTTCCACCGCGACATCGTGATCGACATGTGGTGCTATCGCCGGTTCGGGCATAATGAAGGCGACGAGCCTTCGTTCACCCAGCCGCAGATGTACGCCAAGATCCGCCAGCATCCCCCCGTCAGCGACGTCTATTCGGCGCGGCTGAAGGCGCAGGGCGTGGTCGACGACGATTATGTGAGCCAGGTGACGGGCGAATTCGTCAACCATCTGGAGGACGAGTTCGAGGCGTCCAAGAGCTACAAGGCCAACAAGGCCGACTGGTTTGCGGGCCGCTGGTCTGGGCTGCACAAGCCAGCCGACGCGGAAACCAGCCGCCAGAGCGTGGAATCGGCGATCTCCAACAAGCTGTTCGACAGCCTGGGCAAGACGCTGACCACCGTGCCGCAGGGCCATGTCGTCCACAAGACGTTGCAGCGCGTGCTGGACGCCAAGGCCGAGATGTTCAAGTCCGGCGCCGGTTTCGACTGGGCGACCGGCGAGGCCCTCGCCTTTGGATCGCTGTTGTCGGAAGGCTATGGCGTGCGCCTGTCGGGCCAGGATTCGGGTCGCGGCACGTTCAGCCAGCGGCACGCGGTCTGGGTCGACCAGGGGTCGGAGAACAAGTACATCCCGCTCGCGACCGTGCCGCATGGCCGGTTCGAGGTGCTGGACAGTCCGTTGTCCGAATATGGCGTGCTGGGCTTCGAATATGGTTTCGCGCTGGCGGACCCCAAGAGCCTGGTGATCTGGGAAGCGCAGTTCGGCGATTTCGCCAATGGCGCGCAGATCATCTTCGACCAGTATATCGCGTCGTCGGAAACCAAGTGGCTGCGCTCCAACGGGCTGGTCTGCCTGTTGCCGCACGGCTATGAGGGGCAGGGGCCGGAACATAGTTCGGCGCGTCTGGAACGCTTCCTTCAGCTGTGCGCCGAAGGGAATATCCAGGTCGCCAACATCACGACCCCGGCGAATTATTTCCACGCGCTGCGTCGTCAGATGCTGCGGCCGTTCCGCAAGCCGCTGATCATCATGGCGCCCAAGTCGCTGCTGCGCCACAAGGGCGCGGTCAGCAAGGCCGAGGATTTCCTGGGGCAGACGCACTTCAAGCGCATCCTGTCGGACCCCAACGGGTCGGCCGACAAGGACACCAAGCGGTTGGTCCTGTGTTCCGGCAAGGTCTTCTACGACCTGATGGAAGCGCGTGACGCGGCCGACGACAAGGACGTGCAGATCGTTCGCATCGAACAGATCTACCCGTTCGCGACCGACGCCCTGGCCACGCGCATCGAGCGCATGACCAAGCTGGAAGAGGTCGTTTGGTGCCAGGAAGAACCGCGTAACAATGGCGCATGGTTCTTCGTCGAACCCTATGTCGAGGAAGCGCTGGACAAGGCCGGCAAGGCGCCGATGCGCGCCCGCTATGCCGGTCGCAAGGCCGCCGCGTCGCCCGCCACGGGCCTCGCCAAGCGCCATGTCGCCGAGCAGGGCGCTCTTGTCGCCGATGCGCTGGGTCACAGCGTCCGCACCGAAATCCGTCGCCAGAAGAAAGGCTGATCAAGCTCATGGCTACCGAAGTCAAAGTCCCAACACTGGGCGAATCCGTTACCGAAGCAACCGTTGGCCAGTGGCTGAAAAAGCCCGGTGAGGCCGTGAAGGTAGACGAACCGATCGTCAGCCTGGAAACCGACAAGGTTGCGGTCGATGTGCCGTCGACCGTCGCCGGTGTCATGGGCGATATCGTCGCCAAGGAAGGCGACACGGTCAATGTCGGCGCGTTGCTGGCCTATGTGAACGAAGGTGCGGCTGCTGCGGCCGCACCTGCCGCTGCTGCTCCCGCGCCCGCTGCCAAGGCGGAAGCCGCTGCGCCGGCTCCGGCCGCTGCGACCCCGGCCGTGTCTGACGATGAGGATAGCGGCAACCTGACGCTGTCACCGGCGGTCCGCCGCCTGGTGCTGGAACATGGCCTTGACCCCAGCAAGATCAAGGGCACCGGCAAGGACGGCCGCCTGACCAAGGACGACGTCACCGCCGCCGTCGCCGCCGGTACGGCCAAGGCCGCCGCGTCGACCCTGGCCGCGGCGCCCGCCGCCGCCGAAGCGCCCGCCGGCACGTCGGTTTCTGGCCCAAGCCGCGCGCAGGAACGGGTGAAGATGACCCGCCTGCGCCAGACGGTCGCCAAGCGGCTGAAGGAAGCGCAGAACACCGCCGCGCTGCTGACGACGTATAACGACGTCGACATGACCAACATCATCGAGGCGCGCGCGAAGTATAAGGATCTGTTCGAGAAGAAGCATGGCGTCCGCCTGGGCTTCATGGGCTTCTTCACGAAGGCCGTCTGCATGGCGCTGCGCGACATTCCGGGCGTCAATGCGCAGATCGAAGGCGACGAGATCGTCTATAATAATTTCTGCGATATCTCGGTCGCCGTGTCGGCACCCACCGGCCTGGTTGTTCCGGTCATCCGCAACGCCGAGGCGCTGAGCGTCGCGGACATCGAAAAGACGATCGGCGGCTTTGGCAAGAAGGCCAAGGAAGGCAAGCTGACCATGGAAGATATGAAGGGCGGCACCTTCACCATCTCCAATGGCGGCGTGTTCGGTTCTCTGCTGTCCAGCCCGATCATCAACCCGCCCCAGTCGGCGGTCCTGGGCCTGCACCGCATTGAGGAACGCCCGGTCGTCCGCAACGGGCAGATCGTGGCGCGTCCGATGATGTATTTGGCGCTTAGCTACGACCATCGCATGGTTGACGGTCGCGAAGCGGTGACGTTCCTGGTCGCGGTGAAGAACGCGATCGAAGATCCGACCCGGCTGCTGATCGACCTGTAAAGGTCGGAAGCAGACACCATATCCGTTCGGGCTGAGCCTGTCGAAGCCCCGTCCTTCCTGAAGGACAAAAGAAGAAGTACAGCCCTTCGACAGGCTCAGGGCGAACGGAGATTGTTATGTCTGACTTCGATTATGACGTTCTGGTGATCGGCGCTGGTCCCGGTGGTTATGTCGCCGCGATCCGCGCGGCGCAGCTGGGCCTCAAGACCGCCTGCGCGGAAAGCCGCGAGACGTTGGGCGGCACCTGCCTCAATGTGGGGTGCATCCCGTCCAAGGCAATGTTGCACGCATCGGAACTGTATGACGAGGCGGCCAATGGCACGCTCGCCAAGCTGGGCGTCAAGATCGACAAGATGAGCCTGGACCTGCCCACCTTGCAGGGCCAGCGCGTCGACGCGGTGAAGGGCCTGACCGGCGGCATCGAGTTCCTGTTCAAGAAGAACAAGGTGACCTGGCTGAAGGGCCTGGCCAGCTTCACCGGCGCGAACACCGTCGAGATCAATGGCGAGAAGGTGACGGCGAAGAATATCGTCATCGCCACCGGATCATCGGTCACGCCGCTTCCGGGCGTTGCGGTCGATAATAAGGGCGGCAGAATCGTGGACTCCACCGGCGCGCTGGAACTGGACAAGGTGCCGGGGCATCTGGTCGTGGTCGGCGGCGGTGTCATCGGTCTGGAGCTGGGTTCGGTCTGGAAGCGGCTGGGCGCGAAGGTCACCGTGGTCGAATATCTCGACCAGATCCTGCCCGGCATGGACGGCGAAGTCCGCAAGGAAGCCAATAAGATCTTCAAGAAGCAGGGCTTCGAATATCGCTTGGGCACCAAGGTAACGGGCGCGCAGGTCGGCAAGAAGGGGGTGACCCTGACCGTCGAACCCGCCGCCGGTGGTGAAGCCGAGACGATCGAGGCGGATGTCGTACTCGTTTCGATCGGCCGTCGTCCCAACACCGAAGGGCTTGGCCTCGACAAGATCGGCCTGGAACTGAACGCGCGCAGCCAGATCGAGACGGACCATGAGTTCGGCACGAAGGTTCCGGGCGTCTGGGCGATCGGCGACGTCATCCCCGGCCCGATGCTGGCGCACAAGGCCGAGGATGAAGGCATTGCCGTGGCGGAGAATATCGCGGGCCTGACCGGCATCGTAAACCATGACCTGATCCCGTCGGTAGTCTATACCAAGCCTGAGATTGCGGGCGTGGGCCTGACCGAAGAAGCCGCCAAGGAAAAGGGCGCGATCAAGGTCGGCAAATTCCCGATGATGGCCAACAGCCGCGCCAAGACCAATCATGAGCCGGACGGCTTCGTGAAGATCATCGCCGACGCCGAGACCGACAAGGTGCTGGGCGTGTGGATCATCGCCGTGCCCGCGGGCACGATGATCGCGCAGGCGGCGCAGGCGATGGAATTCGGCGCGTCGAGCGAGGACATCGCCTATACCTGCCACGCGCATCCCACGCATAGCGAGGCGATCAAGGAAGCGGCGATGGCCGTGCAGGGCAAGCCGATCCATATGTGATCGGGTTTGCTATCGTGGGTTGAAGGAAGGGGCCTCCGCCATGCGGGGGCCTTTTCTTTTCGAGTTAGGCGTCAGGCCCAATCCTGCCGGAACTGGTCGATCTGGTGCATCCGTTCATGCAGAATCGTCACGATACCGACGGCACCGTCCGGCAGGATACGCCAATAGATATAATGGCGCTCATAACGGGAATAGAAGCCGCCGACGTCCATCTCCGCAGGAATGTCCCGCCAGATGCAGCGTCGCGCGCCGATAGCTTCAAACTGCGCGAAAAGGCCGCGAATATAATGTTCGGCCTGATCTTGGCCCCAATGGTCGCGTGTGTAACGAAAGATGTCGTCGATCCGCCGCCCTGCGGCCTGCTGTACGCGATAGACGGGCATCCGCTTATCGGCGGGCGTTACGAGCGATGATCATATTGGCATCAAGCGATTCATAGTCGTTCTCAGGCGCAGCAAATGCTTGGGCCAGCTCCGCCTTGAGTTTTGCCAAACGCTGGCCTTCCACCCGTTCCTTGTCCCGTCGGATGAGGTCGCGAACATATTCGCTGATATTTTCATAAGCGCCATCATCGCCGACATTGGTCGAGACGAAATCGCTAAGCGCGCCGCTGACTCGCACATTTAAGGTCATAAGCTTGGACATGATGCCACCTTTTGTCCACAGGATATGGAATAATCAGGACAGTGGCAAGGCGCGCAGGTATATTAAACGCGCCATATTAGGCACCCTGTTAAGGCCCGCCATCCTCGCCATCATCGGGCTGCGTCGGCGCCATCCTTGGCGGTTGCGTGCCTGACGGTCCCGCGGGCTGGTCGCTCGGCAGCCGTATCTGCCCGCCGCCGATATTCACGGTCATCCCGCCCCCATCTTTGTCAAAGTCCACGCCGAGGCCGACATTGCCGATGCCGGTTTCGACCGTCACATTGGCGATGGCGTTGACCAGGTCCGCGTCCTGCGTTTCTTCCGGCGCGTCCTCGACCGGCTCGTTGATGGCGCCGCTCATGAAATTGCGCCAGATGCGTGCGGGCACGCCGCCGCCGGCTGCGCCGCCGGGCAGGGGGGTGTTGTCGTCATTGCCGATCCATACCGCCGTCACCAAGCCCCCGGCATAGCCCACGAAAATGGCGTCGCGGCTGTCCTGCGTCGTGCCCGTTTTCCCGAAGGTGCTGGTGCGCAGCGCCGCCGCGCTGCCGGTGCCGCGATTGGCGGCGGAGGAGAGGAGGTCGCGGATCATGTCGAGCTGATCCTGGCTGAATTGCCGCTGGCGCTGCATCAGCTTTGCGAACCAGCCCTGTTCTTCGGGCGGCAGGCCATGGGCCAGCACCGGATAGGCGCCCGCTGCGACCGACGCATAGGCTTCAGCCAGTTCGACCAGCGGGATTTCCGACGTGCCAAGCGCGAGGCTGAGATCCTCGGTCAACGGCGCGGTGACGCCCAGGTCGCGGGCGACCTTGATGACATTGTCGACGCCGACCTTCTGCGTCAGGCGAACGGCCGCGACGTTGCTCGACGCAGCAAAGGCCTGACGCAGGGTGATGCGGCCGCGATATTTGCCGCCATGGTTGGCGGGCCGATAGGTGCCGGTGGTGATCGGCGTGTCGTCTATCATGTCGTCCGGGGTCATCCCCGCGCGGAAGGCGGCGAGATAGACGAACAATTTGAAGGTCGATCCGGGCTGACGCTTGGCCTGCACCGCGCGGTTGAAGCTGCTCTTGGCATAATTTTTGCCGCCGACCATGGCGACGACGCTGCCGTCTGGCTTCATCGCCACCAAGGCGGCCTGCGCGCCGCCCAAAGGCGCGCGGCGGATGGCGGCTTCGGCGAGGCGCTGGATGCGCCAGTCGAGGGTGGTTTCGATTTTCTGCTCGCCATAGACCGCACCCGCGCGGTCGCGCGCCTGGGGCAGCACCCAGTCGGCGAAATAGGTGCCGGTGGTGGCGTCGGGCGTGTCATGGACGTTGAGCCGCGCTGGGGGCAGGGCGTTGCGCTCCGCCTGGTTGATATAGCCCGCATCGACCATCGCCTGCGTCACCAGCGCGGCGCGGGTGCGCGCGCCTTTCAGGTTGCTGGTGGGGGCGAGGCGGGAGGGCGCCTTCAAAAGCCCTGCCAGCATCGCGGCCTGCGGGATGGTCAGCCGTTCGGGCGCGCGGTTGAAATAATGGAGCGCGGCGGCGCGCAGGCCGTACACATTGTCGCCGAAATAGACGTTGGAGAGATAGCGCTCCATGATCTGGTCCTTGGTCAGCCAGGCTTCCAGCCAGAGCGCGATCAGCGCCTCGCGCGCCTTGCGGCCGAAAGTGCGGTCGCTGGACAGGAAGACGCCCTTGGCCAGCTGCTGCGTGATCGTGCTGCCGCCCTGCGACGATCCGTCCGACCAGAGATTATGCCACATGGCGCGGGCGATGCCGCGCGGATCGACGCCCCAATGGGTCATGAAGCGGCGATCCTCGATCGCCATGAAGGCTTGGGGCACATGGGCCGGCAGGTCCGCCATCGTCACGGGCTTGTCGATCACCGCGCCGCGCCGGGCGATCAGGTGGCCGTCCGCCGACGTCAGGCTGATGCTGGGCGGGGCGATCGGCTTCAAGGAACGGGAGAGCGGCGCGGTGACCGCGAGCCAGGCGATCAGGATCATCAGCACGGCCAGGCCCGCCGCGACCACCCAACCGGCGATCTGGAGCCGGCGACGCCAGGGCGTAGGGCGAGCGAAGGCACTGGGCGGACCCGCGCCGAATTCGCGCGGGGACTGCGCGAAAGGATCGAGTGGAGCGGAGTCGGGCATCTCTTCGGTCATACTGTGTTGTTCACATCATACAGTCAAGCCTGTCCCGCACCGGGACAGCCCGAAATTAGCCTCGATCGGGACTGGTCCAAATGGTAAATTTCGCGTTAACCAATCATCATGCGAAACCGACCCCTTGTCCTCACCACCGAATCGGCCCGCCATCCTTTCCGCCAGCGGCTGCCCGCCCATGTGCTGCGCGTGGCGGAGGATATGCCTGGCCGCAAGAAGCGCATCAGCGATGACGACAGCGACTGGAAGCTGTTCGGCCTCAGCTTCGCGGCCTTCTTCACGGCCTTTTACAGCTTCATTTTCTGAACGTCTGACCGGGCGTCCGGTCAGTGGCATAGAGGGCCGTCGCAGGCCTTGTGCAGTTTCCACGCCATTGCGGCGCAGGGCAGCGTCAGGAAGGCGACCAGCAGCAGCTGCATCACCACCGATACGCCCGCAATGCTCAGCCCGATGGCGCACACCGACCCCAGCACCATCGCGCCTGAATTGACGATGTTGTTCGCCGCCACCGTCCGCGCCGCTTCGCATTTTTCGACCGTGGTGGTGAGGAAGGCGTAGAGCGGCACCACGAACATGCCGCCGAAGGTCGCCACGCCCAGCAGGCAGAGCGACAGGGGAATGGCGAGCGGATGGGCCAGGAAGCCGGTCAGTGACAGCATCTGCCCGTCCGGCGACGGCGTCCACAGGTCGCATACGATGTGGAAGGCGACGATGCACAGCCCCATGCCGATCACCGAGGCGGGGGCATATTTGGCCGACACATGGCCCTGCAACAGCCGGTTGATCGCCACGGAACCGATGGCGATGCCGATCGAGAAGATGGCTAGGAAGAGGCTGGCGACAGCTTTGTCAGCGGTGAGGACATTCTTCACCAGCGGCGGAAACTGGATGAACAGGATCGATCCCACCGCCCAGAACAGGCTGATCGCCATGATCGCCAGAAAGAGGCGGCGGATATGCATCGTCCCGCGCACCAGCGCGATCGACGATCGGACGATATGGAAATCGATCGGGTGCTGTGCGAGCAGCGATGGCGCGGAAGGCACTTCGCGACCGGCGACATAGCCGATCAGCGCGGTGATGATGATGCCGATCGCGGCGATTTCCACCGGGATTAGGCCGGCCAGGATCGTGCCGGCCAGGATCGCGATATAGGTGCCCGCCTCGACCAGTCCGGTGCCGCCCAGCACTTCATCGTCATGCAGATGCTGAGGCAGGATCGCATATTTGATCGGGCCGAAGAAGGTCGAATGGATGCCCATGGCGAACAGCGCGACCAGCAGCAGCGGAATCGCCAGCATATGGACCGCAATGCCGCTCCAGATGAGGCCAAGGCCGATGGCGCCGACGCACATGATCACTATTTCGGCCGCCTTCACCCAGCGGATGATGACCGCCTTGTCGCGCTGGTCGGCCAATTGGCCCGATATGGCGGACAGCAGAAAGAAGGGCAGGATGAACAGCCCTGTGGCAAGCGCGCTGAACCAGGTTTCGGACCGTTCGTCATTGTAGACCTGATAGACGACAAACAGCACCATCGCGTTCTTGAACAGATTGTCGTTGAACGCACCGAGCAGCTGGGTGATGAAAAGCGGCAGAAAACGGCGCTTGTTCAAGAGCCTGAGAGAGGCTTGCATGGATAGGGGCGTCTTCTTTTCCGTGAGCGACCGGGGCGGGGTCTAGCGGTTGCCGGCGTCTGTGTCCAATGGGTTGGGCATGGGCGTACAGCTTTGCTTGTATGCCGCGCCGGACTGTGGCAGTTCGCGGCCATGCTCACGCTGCCCAATTTGCTGACGCTTTCGCGGATCGTGACGGTGCCGTTGCTGGTTGCGCTGCTATGGCCGGCGGAACTCGGCGCGCGCTGGACCACCGGCTATGCGCTGGCCTTCGCCCTTTATTGCCTGATGGGCGTGACCGATTATTTCGACGGCTATCTGGCCCGCGCACAAGGCACGGTGTCGAAGCTGGGCGTATTTCTGGACCCGATCGCTGATAAGATCATGGTCGGCGCGGTCATCCTGATGCTGGCCGCGACCCGCGACATTGCCGGCATCCATATCGCCGCCGCGATGATCATCCTGCTGCGCGAGATCGCGGTATCGGGCCTGCGCGAATTTCTGGCGGGGTTGCAGGTGTCGGTGCCGGTATCTCGACTCGCCAAATGGAAGACGACGTTGCAGATCATCGCATTGGGCGCGCTGATCCTGGCCGGGGCGGTGCCCCATATCCCCTTCGTGCAGACGGTCGGCATAGTGACGTTATGGGCCGCGGCGATGCTGACGCTGGTGACCGGCTGGGACTATCTGCGCGTCGGCATCAAGCATATGGACTGACCGAAGATGGCGGACCTGACCATCGTCTATTTCGCCTGGGTGCGCGAAGCCATTGGCCGCGACGAGGAACGGGTCGCGCGGCCCGCGCCAACCGCCAGCGTGGCCGATCTGGTCGCGACGCTGGCTGCTCGAGGTGGCGGCTATGCCGAGGCGCTGGGCGATCCGGCGCGGCTGCGCGCGGCGATCGACCAGCGTTTCGTGCCGTTGGACACGCCAATCGGCGACGCGCGGGAAGTGGCGCTGTTCCCGCCGGTGACGGGCGGATGAAACGGGTTGCCATTCAGGCGGCGGATTTCGATGTGGCCGCCGAACTGGCCGCGCTGGAGGCGCTGGGCGGGGGCGGCGTGGCGAGCTTTATCGGCGTGGTGCGCGGGGAGGGCGGCCTGATTGCGCTGGAACTGGAACATTATCCGGCGATGACGCAGGTGCAGGTCGACCGGATCGTGGAGGAGGCGCTGGCGCGCTGGCCGCTGCTGGGCGTCAGCGTGATCCATCGCTTCGGGCGTCTGGTGCCGGGCGCGCGCATCGTGTTCGTCGGCACGGCGTCGCGCCACCGCACCGCTGCGCTGGAAAGTTGCGCTTTCCTGATCGACTGGATGAAATCCGAAGCGCCCTTCTGGAAGAAAGAGCATTTTGGTGATGGCGCGACTCAATGGGTGGAGGCGCGCGCCGAGGATGAGCTCAAAGCGAAGGGCTGGAAGAGCTGACCAACGGCTGTTTGTTTTCAAGCCGCTTCGGGTAGTCGGCAATTCAGCGCCGCAGCGTCACGCAAAATGCCAGCCAGCAGGTGAAATTCCTTCTCGCGCGGGCTGTTCTTCCGCCACACCAGCGCGATGTCACGCCAGGCGCGTTCCGACTGCAACGGCCGCGCGACGATCCGCGTATGCTCCAATATGCCGCTTGCGATCGCCATTTCGGGGATCATCGTCATGCCCAGGCCATTATCGACCATCTGGATCAGCGTGTGCAGCGACGTGCCCATCATCGTCGCGCTGGCGCGCAGGTCGGGGCGGTTGCAGGCGGCCAGCGCATGGTCCTTCAGGCAATGGCCGTCCTCCAGCAGTAACAATTTGCTTTCGTCGATCATGTCGGGGCCGATCCATTCGGGCGGATCGCGGGGTTCGTCATGCGGGAAGGCGACATAGAGCCGGTCCTGAAACAGGATTTCGCTGTCCACCTCGCCCATGGCGAAGGGCAGGGCCATGAGCACGCAGTCGACATTGCCGTGACGCAGCGATTCGATGCCGGGCTGGGTCGTTTCCTCGCGCAGATAGAGTTTGAGGTCCGGCCGTTCCGCGCGCAGCCGGGGGAGCAGGCGCGGCAGCAGGAAGGGCGCGATGGTCGGGATCACGCTCATCCGCAATTCGCCGGTCAACGGCTTGCCCGACGCTTCGGCGATGGCGACCAGTTCCTCCGCCTCGCGCAACACGCGATGGGCCTTGTCCACGATGCGATCGCCGAGCGCGGTGAAGCGCACCACCCGGCGGGTGCGTTCGACCAGGGTGACGCCGATCAGCGATTCCAGTTCGCGGATGCCGGCCGACAGGGTCGACTGAGTGACATAGCAACTGTCCGCCGCCTTGCCGAAATGACCCTGCTCTTTCAGCGCAACCAGATATTGCAACTGTTTGAGCGTGGGCAGGTAACTGGACATTTATCGGATTCCTCGATTAGAAATCCGAATATAAGCGCTTTAGCCGATATATCCAAGATACTTCGCTACGCCGAACAGCGAGGTGATGGTCAGGATCACGCCGACTGCGGTGAACAGCAGGCGGGGGGCGACATGGCGGGCCAGCATTGCGCCGAAGGGAGCGGCGATGACGCCGCCGATCAGCAGGCCCAGCGTGTAGGTGGTGAAGGTTTCCCAGCCCAGATGGATCAGGAAGGTCAGGCTGATCGACAGGGTCAGGATGAATTCGACCGTGTTGACCGTGCCGATCGTGTGGCGCGGACTGGCCCCCTGGAGCAGCAGGTTGGACGTCACGATCGGTCCCCAGCCGCCACCGCCGCTGGCATCCATGAAACCGCCGAACAAGCCGAGCGGGCCGACCCATTTGGGATCGCGCGGCTTGGGCGGCAAATGGAAGCCGCGCCAGATGAGGTAGAAACCGATCGCGGCGAGATAGGCCAGGACGAAGGGCTTGATCACCGCGCCGTCGATATTGGAGAGGAAATAGGCGCCGCTGACTCCGCCGATGACGCCGGGAATGATGAGTCGCGCGAAAAGTTTCCAGTCGACATTGCGGTGCAGGATATGGCTGATCGCGGACACGCCGGTCGTGAAGGTTTCCGCGACATGGACGCTGGCGGACGCACGGCTGGGCGATACGCCCATGGTCAGCAGCAGCGTGCTGGAAATGACGCCATAGGCCATGCCCAGGGCACCGTCGATGATCTGGGCACCGAAACCGACAAGGATGAAGGGCAGGATTTCGCCGAAATGGGCGATAAAAGTGTCGATCATCCGCTACCCTTTATGGAATTGTCTATCGCCATGATTGGAATATCGCGGGCTGCCAAGCAAGTTTCTATTTGCAGCGAAAAAGCGGGATTAGCGCGCCATCTGGAAAAGCAGCACGATCTCCCTTATATGCAGCGCTCATAACAAGTCTAGGAACGGTCAGGGACGTCTGGATGGTGCGCAACCTCATTTCCTATCTGGATTCGATCAAATCCCGCGATCCGGCGCCGCGGTCCCGCGCGGAAATCCTGCTCTACCCCGGCGTTTGGTCGCTGGCCTTCCATCGGGTCGCCCATCGCCTCTATCGCGCGCGGCTGTTCTTCCTTGCGCGCGCGGTGAACCATTTGTCGCGGTTCCTGACCGGCAACGACATCCATCCGGGCGCGAAGATCGGCAAGCGCTTCTTCATTGATCATGGTTTCACCGTGATCGGCGAGACGGCCGAGATCGGCGACGATGTCACGCTCTACCAGAATGTCACGCTGGGCGGGACCGATCCTGCGAATGGCATCGCCGGCAAGCGTCACCCCACGCTGAACGATGGCGTGATCGTGGGGTCGGGCGCGCAGGTTCTGGGACCGATCAATGTCGGCGCGCGCGCGCGGGTCGGCGCGAACGCGGTTGTGACGAAGGATGTGGCCGATGGCGCGACCATGGTCGGCATACCGGCGCGCGCGATGCTGATTGACGTGACCGCCTATCAGCGCGACTTCATGCCCTATGGCACGCCCTGTTCGGACTGTTTCGACCCGGAAAAGCAGAAGCTGGAAATGCTCCAGTGTGAGGTCGAGCAATTGCAGAAGCGCCTTGCCGAACTGATGGCGGAGCGCCAGACTCCCGTGATGGGCGCCGATGACGATGCGCCGCTGTTCAAGGAGCGCGGCCGGGCCTGATGAGCAATGTGACGCCGTTTCCCCATCAAGGAGCGGGGCCAGGAGCAGGACCGGTGCCCAAGGGCGGCCAGGTCGGGTTCGACCGGCTGGAACTGCAACGCATCATGGATTTGTACGGCCGCATGGTGTCGGCGGGCCATTGGCGTGACTATGCGATGGACATGGGGCAGGAGGCGGCGATTTTCAGTGCCTTCCGCCGTTCCGCCGAGCGGCCCGAATATCGGATCGAGAAACGCCCCGCGCTGCGCCATCGGCAGGGCGTGTGGGCGCTGGTCGGGGAAAGTGGCCAGATTTTGAAGCGCGGCCAGGAATTGCAGGGCGTTCTGGCCCCGGTCGAACGCAAATTGCTGCGGATTGTCGAGGATTGACGATCGCTTTAGCTGCCCCCTCCGCGATGGGAGGGAGCAGCCCGTCGTCTTTTAAGCGACCGCGCGATCCAGATAGGGCAGGCGTTCTGAGAGACGCGGCGGCAGGCCGCCCACAACCAGCGCGCGGGCATGGTGCCAAAGCGCCGACAGCAGCAGCAGCGCCGACCCGATCACCAGCGCGGTGAGCGCCCAGGACAATTCCACCGCACCGGCCTGGCGGAACAGGCCGTAAAGGGCCAGGAGGACATAGGCGAGGCCGGAGACGAGCAGCGCCCGCCGATCGATCGCCAGCGCCATCAGGCCGAAGGCGACATACAGCGCGATCACGAGCGCCGCGCGACCGGCGCTGATCTCATCGCCTTTCAGCACGCCCAGCAGGTAGAAGAGCGAGTGCGCGATCATTGGAGCGGCGGCCAGGTGCAGCCAGAAGGCGACGTCGGACCGGCGCGTGGTGCGGGCGCGGTCGCTCATGTCCCACCACATGGCGAGCGCGAAGGTGGCGAGGCCCGCGACGAGCAGTAGCGCGAACGGCAGCGTCGCGCTGCCGGGCATGGCGGCGACCACAAGACTGACGCCGACGCCTGCCGCCGCCGCCGCGCCGACCGCCACGGTGATCGGCACCATGAAACGCCGCCAGTGCGCCCAGGCCGCCAGCACGCCCGCGCCAGCCGCGACGCACAGGATCATCGAGGCGAGGCTGTCGCCCGCATCGGGGAAGATCTGCGCGCCCAGCGCACCGACCGCAAAGACGATGCCGCCGACAAATCCGCCCAGCAAAAGAATGGAGGGCAGCGCCATGTGCCGGCGACGGGTGAAATATTCGGCCAATCCCCAACTGACCGCAGCGACCAGCAGGCCGGCCATGACAGCGGGATGATGGTCCGGCGCGCCGAATCGCAGTCCGTTGCCCAGCCAGCCGACGGCCACCAACAGCAGGACGCTGGCGATCGCGACGAAGATGTCGTTGAACCCGGACAGCAGCCGGAAATGTTCTTCATCGACCATCGGCGAAGCGCGCTGCGCCGCCACATGATCTCGCAATGCCTGCGCCGCCTGTGCGGGGATCGCACCCGCCGCTACGGCATCCTGTAGATCGCTCTCGCTATACATCGTCCTGCTCCTGGGACCGTCTGGAGGGTGCATAATAGCATTGCTGTATTAATACATCAACACAGCTTATTTTGGCCTTTTTCCGCAGGTCTAGCGGTGTTAGCGCATGGCCGATAATAAAGGAGAAGATCGATCATGACCCTGCCGACATTGCTGAAAGGCCGCCTGTCGCTGCCGCTGATCGGATCGCCGATGTTCATCATCTCGCAACCGGCTCTGGTCATGGCCCAGTGCCGGGCGGGCATCGTTGGTGCCTTCCCCTCGCTCAATGCGCGCCCATCAGGGCTGTTCGAGGCGTGGTTGCAGCAATTGCAGGCGGAACTGACGGACGCCGACGCGCCCTTCGCCGTCAACCTGATCGTCCATCGCAGCAATGCGCGGCTGGAGGAGGATCTGGCGCTGTGCGTCAAATATCGCGTGCCGCTGGTCATCACCTCGCTCGGCGCGCGGGAGGATGTCAATGCGGCGATCCACAGCTATGGCGGCATCGTCCTGCATGATGTCATTGACGACCGATTTGCGCGCAAGGCGATCGAGAAGGGTGCCGATGGCCTGATCGCGGTCGCCGCCGGGGCGGGCGGCCATGCCGGCACCCTGTCGCCGTTTGCGCTGATCCAGGAAATCCGCCAGTGGTTCGACGGGCCGCTGGCGCTGTCGGGATCGATCGCCACCGGGCGCGCCATCGCCGCCGCGCGGATGATGGGGGCGGACCTGGCCTATATGGGGTCGCCCTTCATCGCCACGGCGGAGGCCAATGCCGATCCGGCCTATAAGCAGATGATCGTCGACAGCCACGCCGCCGACATCGTCTATTCCGACGTCTTCACCGGCGTCCACGGCAATTATCTGCGCCCCAGCATCGTCGCGTCCGGGCTGGACCCCGACAGCCTGCCCAAGGCGAAGGACATGGATTTCGCGGCGATGACCGGTGGCGACAAAAAGGCGTGGCGCGACGTATGGGGCTGCGGCCAGGGCATCGGCGCGGTCGACAAGGTGCAGCCGGCCGCCGATTTCGTGGCAGAGCTAAAGGCTGACTACCGTGCGGCTGTCGCCGGCCTCACCCTCTAGAAACCCGCGCAGTTCGCCGATGAAACGGTCAAACTGGTCATGGTGCAGCCAGTGGCCGGCATCGGCGAACTCGACCAGCCGGGCGTCGCTGAAATGGCGGATGCGGCCGTCCTTTTCCGGGTTAGATGCCCAGCTGTCCTGCCCCAGGCAGAGCAGGGTTGGGCAACTGATCCGCTTCCAGAAGTCGGGCAGTTCCTCATCGGTGGCCGCCTGGGGTGCCAAGCCTTTGAGATAAGGATCGAATTTCCAGCCATAGCTGCCGTCTTCGTTGCGATTGACGCCGTGGCTGGTCAGGTGCAGCGCCTGTTCGACCGTCAGATGCTCGTTGCGTTCGCGCATCCGGCCGATCGCCGCCTCGATCGTGGGATAACGCCGCGGCGTGCGGCGGGCGCTGTCGCGGCGGGTGTCGATCCATTCGCGCCAGACGTCCGGCACCAGGCGTTCGGCCTTGTCCTTCAGGCGGTCGGGGGAAAGGCCAAGCCCTTCGATCGCGACGAGCTTGCGCAGCTTGTCGGGGAACAGGCCCGCATAGCGCAGGCTGATCGCACCGCCGAGCGAATGGCCCACGATCGTTACCGGCGACCGGTCGAGCAGGTCGACCAGTTGCGCCAGGTCATAGACGAAATTGGCCATCATATAGGAGCCGTCGGGCGACCAGTCGCTGTCGCCATGGCCGCGCAGATCGAGCGCGATGACATGATAATCCCGCGCCAACGCCCGCGCCGTCCAGTCCCAGCTGCGGGCATGGTCAAAGCCGCCATGCACCAGGATCAGCGTGGGAGCGGATGTATTGCCCCAGTCGAGATAATGGAGCCGGGTCCGCAGCGACGTGAAGAAATGCGAAGTCGGGGTCGGCGCGGTGGGGATGTCCATGCGATCCTGCAGGCTGGGAACAGATATGGTCCCCATCAGCGAAGTGCACCGATGTTGCAAGCAAAGAGCGACGAAAAATGCCGCTTTTCCAATATTTCTGCCGGACTTTTCGAAAGTCGGTTCAACAATCGGGAAGTATTGGGTCGGGTCCGCGCGCCGCGACAGCCGGGATCAGCGCGCCGCGCATCGCGGTCGCGACCGTGCGGACCAGTTCTGCCTGTTTGAATGGCTTGTCCAGGCGCAGGCGTTGCGTGGCATGCGGCGGCAGTTCGGCAAAGCCGGTGACGATGACGACCGGCAGGCCGGGCTGTATCTGCTCGATCGCATCGGCCAGCTGCGCGCCGGTCATGCCCGGCATGGCATGGTCGGTGACGACCAGGTCGACGCTGCCGCGCTCCAGCAACCGCAGCGCGTCGGCACCGGACGACGCCTGGAACACGGTATGGCCCAGATCCTCCAGCATGCCGGCGGTGTTCATCAGCACCAGATCGTCATCGTCCACCGCCAATATGACCAGGGGGGTGTCGGGGTCATGCATTTCCTCCACCACCATGGCGACGTGCCGGGCATCCGCATCCGCCGCCGCCATCGGCAGCCACAGCGATACGCTGGTCCCGATGCCCGGCTCGCTGGCGATGGTCAGCGATCCGCCGCATTGCTGGGCGAAGCCGTGCACCATCGACAGGCCAAGGCCGGTGCCCTTGCCCACGCCCTTGGTGGTGAAAAAGGGTTCGCGGGCGCGCTCCAGCGTCGCGGCGTCCATGCCCTCGCCCTCGTCGATCACGGACAGGCGGATATAGTCGCCCGCGCCCAGATCCGGCCGCTCGTCCTGCGTGATGGTCGTTTGCGTTGCATCGATGATGATCCGTCCGCCGCCCGGCATGGCGTCGCGCGCATTGACGGCCAGGTTGAGCAGCGCCAGTTCCAGTTGCGAAGGGTCGGCGTGGGCCGCACCCAGCATTGGCGGAAAGCGCATCTCGATCGACACCGCCGCGCCCAGCGTGGTGCGGAACAATTCGGCCATGCCCTGCACCAATATGACGCAGTCGATGCTTTGCAACTTCAATTCCTGCTTTCGGGCGAAAGCCAGCATGCGCTGCGTCAGGGTCGCGCCGCGCTCGGCCGCGGTCATGGCGTTGTCGAGATAGCGGTTGATGTCGCCGCCGGTCGCCATCCGTTGCCGGGCCAGGTCCAGGCTGCCCACGATCACCGCCAGCAAATTATTGAAATCATGCGCAACGCCGCCGGTCAGCTTGCCGATCGCATCCATCTTTTGCGTCTGGATGATGGCGTCGCGCGCTGCGTCGATAGTGCGCTGCGCCTCGCGTCGTTCGGTCAGGTCGCGGGTGATCTTGGCAAAGCCCAGCAAGGTGCCGTCCGGCGTGTGGATCGGGTCGATCACGACATTGGCCCAGAAACGAGAGCCGTCCTTGCGGATGCGCCACCCTTCCGCCTCGAACCGGCCCATGCTCTGCGCGGTATGAAGCGCGCGGGAGGGCAGGCCCGCAAGCCGATCCTCCTCGCTGTAGAAGCGGGAGAAATTCTGGCCCAATATCTCTTCGGTCTTATAACCCTTGAATCGTTCCGCGCCCATGTTCCAGCTCGTCACCGTTCCGACGGGGTCGAGCATATAGATGGCGTAATCGGTCACGCTCTGCACCAGCAGCCGGAATCGATCCTCGCTGGCGCGCAGGGCATCCTGCGCGGCGCGCTGCTCGGTCAGGTCGCGCGTCACTTTCGCAAAGCCCAGCAAGCGGCCATCGGGCGACCGGATCGGATCGATCACCACATTGGCCCAGAAGCGTCCCCCGTCCTTGCGGACGCGCCAGCCTTCCGCTTCGAACCGGCCTTCATGCTCGGCGGCGTAGAGCGCCATGGCGGGGACGCCGCTCGCCTGATCCTCCGGCGTGTAGAAACGCGAAAAATGCTGGCCGATAATCTCGTGGGCCTCATAGCCCTTGAAACGGCGTGCGCCCGCGTTCCAGCTGGCCACGATGCCCGTGGAGTCGAGCATATAGATGGCATAGTCGGTGACGCTTTGAACCAGCAGTTCGAAGCGATTGCCTGTTTCGTCAGTGGAGGCGGTAATCATTATGTCCCCGAATCAAGCGCCGGTGGACGGTGCTCTCTTTGCCATCGGCAAAACGGCGCTGGGACGCAATCGTTCCTTAGCCTCGCATAGGGAGCCCCTCTTGACTTGAAACGCCGCCCTGCGCACCACGCCGGCTCTATTGCGCAGGGAGCGGGCATGACGACGAAGGCGACGATCACGGTCATTGGCGAAGCGATGCTGGAATTGAGCCGCGGCGAGGGCGACAGCTGGAACCTGCGCTATGGCGGCGACGTCATCAATACCGCGATCCATCTGGCGCGGGCGGGCGACAAAGTCCGCCTCGCCAGCGCGCTGGGCGCCGATCCGATGAGCGCGCAGCTATGCGCCCAATGGGAGGCGGAGGGCGTGGACACGTCGCTGGTGATCGCGGCGCAGGACAGGCTGCCTGGCCTCTATGCGATCGAAACGGACGCGGCGGGCGAGCGCAGCTTCCATTACTGGCGAAGCGAGGCGGCGGCGCGGCGGATGTTCGACCTGCCGCAAAGCGCGGCGATGGTGGCGCAGGCAGCGCAATCGGACCTGCTCTATTTCTCGCTCATCACGCTGGCGATCCTGCCCGATGCCGGGCGAGAGGCATTGCTGGACCTGTGTGCCCAGGTGCGCGCCCATGGCGGCCGCATCGCCTTCGACGGCAATTATCGGGCGCGGCTGTGGGACGATGCGGCGATCGCGCGCCACTGGCGCGACCGGGCAATCGCGGTCAGCGACATGGGGTTGCCCACCCTGGCGGACGAGGTCGAGATGGGCGAGGCGGACGACGCCCGCGACGCGGCGGCGCGCTGGGGCGCGGGGGAAGACAAGGATGTTGTCGTCAAGCTGGGCGGCGACGGCTGCCTGGTGGCGGGCGAGATCGTGCGGATACCGCGCCAGTTGGACGTCATCGATTCGAGCGGGGCGGGGGATGCTTTCAATGGCGGCTATCTCCACGCCCGGCTGGTCGGGGCCGGCCCGCATGAGGCGGCGCTGGCCGGGCATCGCCTGGCCGGCTGGAACATCGGCCGTCGCGGCGCGATCCCGGCGCGCGATGCCAATGCGCCTTACGGCTGATCCCCGTTGACAGGCTCCCATTGACAGGCCCCCATGGCTTGCGCCATGGGGCGGGAACAGGCGCGCGGGTGTAGCTCAATGGTAGAGCTTTTGCTTCCCAAGCAAGTGACGAGGGTTCGATTCCCTTCACCCGCTCCAAATATCCAAAATCAACCGACCTGCCGCTTCGCCAATTTCCGCGCGAGCGTGCGGCGATGCATGCCCAGCCGCCGTGCCGCTTCGGAGATATTGAACTCGCTGTCCTTGAGCACTTCATGGATATGCTCCCATTCCAGCGTCTTGATCGACGTCGGCCGGGGCGCCAGCGGCGCGGCGGGGTTGCCGCCCGATCGAGCGAAGGCCGCCTCGATATCGTCGGTGTTGGATGGCTTGGCGAGGTAATTGGTCGCGCCCAGCTTGATCGCCTCCACCGCCGTCGCGATGCTGGCGAAGCCGGTCAGCACCACGATCAGCATGGCAGGATCATGGGCATGCAGCGCCTGCACGCAGGCCAGGCCCGATTGCGGGCCGAGCTTGAGATCGACGACGGCGAAGCCGGGGCGGTTTTCGGCCAGTATCGCCGTTACCGATTCCAGACTGTCGGCCGACAGCACGCTGTAACCGCGCCGCTCGAACGACCGTTTGAGCGTGCGGGCGAAGCCTTCGTCATCCTCGACGATCAGCAATTGCCGTTCATCCGCCATCATTCGCCTCCTCCAGCGCCAGCGTCGCGAGCGGCAGGCGCAGCAGGATCATCGCGCCGCCTTCCGCGCCGTTGCTCGCGTCGACCCGTCCGCCCAGCTTGCGCACCACATTGACGACCAGGAAGAGGCCAAGGCCGCCACCCTGCTTGCCTTTGCTCGACCGGTAGGGCTTGCCGACATCGGCCAGCATCGCCGGATCGAAGCCGCGGCCATTGTCGCGCACCGCGACGTGCAGCCACTGGCTGTCGCGGCTGACCATGATATTGATATAGGTCGCGCCAGCCTCCCGCGCATTGTCGAGCAGGTTGGTCACCGCCTGGCGGATCACCGGATCGGCGATGATGCGCGGATAATCATGCGGGCCGAAATCGCAGCGCAGCGGCATGCCCGGATTGGCGATGCGCCAGTCGCGCGCGATGATGTCGATGAAATCGCGGACATTGGTGACCTGGGGCGCTTCGCCGCGCGCTTCGCCTGCGGACATGAGGATGCCGGTCAATATGGTCTTGCAGCGTTTGACCGCCGCTTCCATTTCGCCCACTTCCTCGACCAGGGCAGGGTGTGCCTTGATTTCGGGCATGTGCCGCCAATCGCCCAGCACCACGGCAAGCTGGGCGAGGGGGGTGCCCAGTTCATGCGCCGCGCCCGACGCCAGCAGGCCCATGCGCACGATATGCTCTTCCTCGACCGCCTGCTGCCGCAATTCCGCCAGATAATGTTCCCGCTGTTGCAGGTTGCGGGTGACGCGGGTGATGAACAGCACCAGCAGTACCGCGGTCATGCTTATGCAGATCCAGGTGCCGACGATGTGCAGGTCGAACAAATGCCCTTCCAGCGTCTCGCTAAGGTCGAGCGGACGATAGACGAAGGCCAGCATCGCCGCGCAGAGCGTCGATACCGCCACGATGCCCCATACGCTCCAACGGTGCAGCAGGACGGCACCGAGCGCAACCTGCACCAGGTAGAGCGACACGAATGGATTGGTCGCGCCGCCGCTCAGGTAAAGCTGCGTGGTCAGCGCAAACACGTCGAACAGCAGCGCCAGGAACAGCTCGGCATGGGTGATGTCGGTGCGCCGGCGCAGCACCATCAGGCTGCCGATGTTCATCGCCGTCGCGATGCAGGGCACGACCAGCATCGATGGCAGCGGCAGGCGGATGTCCATGGCGAAATGGACGAAAAGGATCGTCGCGACCTGCCCGGCGATAGCGATCCAGCGCAACTGCACCAGCAATGCCATGTTGCGGCGTCCGGCGGCGTCGGCAGGCCACCGGCCGGGCAGCCAGCGCATACGTCTTGCAGGCGGTGCGGTCATCCCCGGCGATCTTTTCCCGACTGGCGCATGACGAGGCTATAGGCCCCCACGACCATGGCCGCCAGTATGAACCAGGTGATGGCATATTGCAGATGGCTATTGGGGAAACGGACCACGGTCAGCCCGCCGACCGGCAAGGCTTCGGGCGAAGGACCGGCCTGCGCGTCGATGAAATAGTTGGCGACCGGCTCCAGCTTGCGCGTTGCGGCGATGACGGCGACGTCGCGCGAATACCAGCGGTCGGCGCCGGGATCGTTGCTGCGCAGGAAGCCGCCGCCCGGTTCGGTCAGGCGCAGCAGGCCGGTGACGCGCACCGTGCCGTGGGGCCGGTCATAACGGGTCTTGGCCTCCGGTGGCACGAAGCCGCGGTTTACGAGCAGGATCACGCCGCTGGGCTGGCGCAGCGGGGTGAGCACCCAATAGCCCGCGCCGCGCACGGTGGCGGCCTGCACCAGCGCGGCCCTGTCATGCAGGAAAATGCCGGTTGCGGTGACGCGGCGATATTCGTCGGTTTGGGTTGCCCTGGCCGGGGCCGATGTCGGCGCGGCGTGGATACGGGCATCGACGCGGGCGATTAAATCGCGCTTCCATGCCAGCCGCTCCACCTGCCAGACGCCGAGGGCACAGAGGCCCATGAACAGGATGAGCGCGGCCAGCGTCAGGCCGACCGGGAACCCCGCCTTTTGGGGGCGGGGGTCCATGGCTGTCACGGCATCTGGCTCATGTCATGCGACATGGTCGGCATCATATTATGGTTGAGGTGATACATGACCCAGGTCGAACCCGACAGGGTGATGACGACCAGCACCAGCGTAAAGATCAACGCCATCATCGACCAGCCGCCTTCGGAGCGGGTGTTCATGTGCAGGAAGTAGATCATGTGGACCACGATCTGCACCACCGCAAAGGCCATGATGATGATCGCGGTGGTCTGCGGATTGGCGAAGAAGCCGGTCATGACCAGCCAGAAGGGGATGGCCGTCAGGATCACCGACAGGCCGAACCCGATCATATAGCTACCCATGGTTCCGTGCGCGCCTGCATGGGCGTCGGGGTGGTCATGGCCGGGCTTGGGGTGGGCGGCATCGCTCATCGCAGCATTCCCATCAGATAGACAAAGGTGAAGACGCCGATCCAGATGACGTCGAGAAAGTGCCAGAACATCGACAGGCACATCAGGCGGCGCTGGTTGGCCGGGATCAGGCCATGCCTGGCGACCTGCACCATCAGCGTCACCAGCCAGATGCAGCCGAAGGTGACGTGCAGCCCGTGAGTGCCGACCAGCGTGAAGAAGGCCGACAGGAAGCCGGACCGCATCGGCGTCGCGCCCTCATGGACGAGGTGCGCGAACTCATACATTTCGATGCTGAGGAATGCCAGGCCGAACAGGCCGGTGATCGCCAGCCAGCCCTGGGTCGCGGCGACCCTGTTCTTTTCCATCGCCAGCATGGCAAAGCCGTAGGTGATGGAGGAAAAGAGCAGCATCGCGGTGTTGAGCGCTACCAGCGGCAGGTCGAACAGGTCTTTTGGCCCCGGTCCCGCCGCATAATTGCCGCCCAGCACCGCATAGGTGGCGAACAGGCAGGCGAAGATGAGGCAATCGCTCATCAGGTACATCCAGAAGCCCAGCATGGTGCTGGACCCTTCGGGATGATGCGGCTCGTGGGCCAGGTGGAAGAGCGGGTTACCGTCCTTGTCGAGGAAGGCGGGATCGATCGGAGATGCGCTTGCCATGATGGTTTAACCCTTGGCTGCGAGCAGCGCGGTGCGCTCGCCCTCGGTGCGCTCCACCACATCCTTGGGGATGTAGAAGTCGCGCTTATAGTTGAAGGTGTGGCCGATCGCGACGGCCAGGAT
Source organism: Sphingobium psychrophilum (assembly GCF_012927105.1). Taxonomy (GTDB): domain Bacteria; phylum Pseudomonadota; class Alphaproteobacteria; order Sphingomonadales; family Sphingomonadaceae; genus Sphingobium; species Sphingobium psychrophilum. Next base: position 582,518 of record NZ_JABBFV010000001.1, read on the forward strand.
GCCGACGAAGCTGAGGCCTGCGAGCCACCACATGTACCAGATCATGCCGACCGAGAAGGCGATGGAAAGCCCCGCGATGATGATGCCGGTGCCGGTGTTGCTGGGCATATGGATCGCTTCATAGCCCGACAGAGGCCGCTGATAACCGCGCTTCTTCATGTCGGCCCAGGCATCATTGTCGTGGATGACGGGGGTGAAGGCAAAGTTATAGTCTGGCGGGGGCGAACTGGTCGCCCATTCCAGCGTGCGACCGTTCCACGGATCGCCGGTCGTATCGCGCAGCTTCTCGCGGTTGATGATGCTGACCGCGAACTGGACGAACATGCAGGCGATGCCGGCCGCGATCATCAGCGCGCCGAAGGCGGCGATCTGGAACCAGATTTGCAAGCTGGGATCGTCGAACACGCGCATCCGGCGGGTCACGCCCATCAGGCCGAGGATATAAAGCGGCATGAAGGCGAACCAGAAGCCCACGACCCACAGCCAGAAGCTGCGCTTGCCCCATTTGGTGTCCAGCGTGAAGCCGAACGCCTTGGGCCACCAGTAATTGATCGCCGCGAACAGGCCGAACAGCACGCCGCCAATGATGACATTGTGGAAATGCGCGATCAGGAACAGCGAGTTGTGGAGCACGAAGTCGGCGGGCGGCACGGCGAGCAGCACGCCGGTCATGCCGCCGACGGTGAAGGTCAGCATGAAGGCGACCGTCCACATCATCGGCAGGTCGAACCGGATGCGGCCGCGATACATGGTGAATAGCCAGTTGAAGAGCTTGGCACCGGTCGGGATAGAAATGACCATCGTCGTGATGCCGAAGAAGCTGTTGACGCTGGCACCCGACCCCATGGTGAAGAAATGGTGCAGCCAGACGAGATAGCTGAGCAGGGCGATGACGATCGTCGCATAGACCATCGAGCTATAGCCAAAGAGCCGCTTGTTCGAGAAGGTCGCGGTGACTTCAGAGAAGACGCCGAACAGCGGCAGGATGAGGATATAGACTTCCGGGTGACCCCAGATCCAGATCAGGTTCACATACATCATGGGGTTGCCGCCCATGTCGTTGGTGAAGAAGGCCGTACCGACATAACGGTCGAGCGACAACAGAGCGAGGACGGCGGTCAGCACCGGGAAGGCCGCGACGATCAGGACGTTGGCGCAGAGCGAGGTCCAGGTGAAGACCGGCAGCTTCATCATGTTCATGCCCGGCGCGCGCATCTTCACGATGGTCGCGATCAGGTTGACGCCAGACAACAGCGTGCCGATGCCCGCGATTTGCAGGCCCCAGATATAATAATCGACGCCCACGCCCGGCGAATAGGCGATGCCCGACAGCGGCGGATAGGCCAGCCAGCCGGTACGCGCAAATTCCCCTACGAACAGCGACATCATGACGATCACGGCGCCCGCCGTGGTCATCCAGAAGCTGAAATTGTTGAGGAAAGGGAAGCTGACGTCGCGCGCGCCGATCTGGAGCGGGACGATATAGTTCATGATGCCGGTGATCATCGGCATTGCGACGAAGAAGATCATGATGACGCCATGCGCCGTGAAAATCTGGTCGTAATGATGGGCGTTCAGATAGCCTTCCGAGCCGTTGAACGCCATCGCCTGTTGCAGGCGCATCATGACCGCGTCGGCAAAACCGCGCACGAACATGATGAGCCCCAGGATCATGTACATGATGCCGATGCGCTTATGGTCGACGGTGGTGAACCAGTCGTTCCACAACATGCCCCACAGCTTATATTTGGTGATGCCCGCGACGACGACGAGGCCGCCGAGCATGACCATGAGGAAGGTGCCGACGACGATCGGCTCGTGCAGGGGCAGCGAACTCCAGTCGAGCCGACCGAATATCAGCTTCCAGATGCCGCTATTTTCAGAGGCGGGGGAGGGGGACATGGCGTCTAGCCTTCAGGCGAGAGAGAAATGAAAGAACGGGGACAGGTCATGGGCATCACATGCCTTCATGACCGGCATGGCCACCGCCATGCCCATCGCCATCCTGCTGGCCGGGGGCTTGCTTGCCCTGCGCGGCCGGAGTGCGTTTCGCCGCCGGGGTCATGCCCGCGGGCTGGGCGATCTCGCCCTTCTTGCCCGGTTCGACCGGGTGGAAGCCGCCGACGTCGATCGTGCCGTCGTGGCGCAACCCTTCGACGTCATGCGCCGATTCCTTGCCCGCGCCGCCCATGGAGTCGGTCATCATCACCGCGTCCATGCACTTCTTGCCCGGCTGAACGCACATGTTGAGCGCCGCGTGGAACAGCTTGGGTTCGACACCGCTGAAATACATTGGCGGCACCTTCTCGCTGGGCTGTTCCAGCTTGACATAGGTGGCGCGGTCCAACGTCGCGCCGCTGGCCTTCACCTTGGCGACCCACCGATCGAAACCGGCCTGGTCCATGGCGTGGAAGCGAAAACGCATGTTGGAGAAGCCCGCGCCCGAATAATTGGCGGAAAAGCCCTCATAATTGCCCGGCTTGTTGGCGACCGCGTGCAACACCGTCTGCATGCCTGGCATGGCGTAGATCTGCCCGGCCAGCGCCGGCACGAAGAAGCTGTTCATGATGCTGGACGAGGTAATCTTGAACGCGATCGGCCGATCGACCGGCGCGGCCAGTTCGTTCACCGTCGCGATGCCGAGTTCAGGGTAGATGAACACCCATTTCCAGTCCATCGCCACCACTTCGACCTGTAGCGGCTTGGCGGTCGGATCGACCTTGCGCGCATGATCGACGCGATCGAGCGGACGGTAGGGGTCAAGCAGATGGGTGCTGCTCCACGTCACCGCGCCCAGCGCGATGATGATCAGCAGCGGCGCCGACCAGATCAGCAGTTCCAGGCTGGTCGAATGGTCCCATTCGGGATCATAATCTTCCGCCTTGGCCTTTTCCCGATATTTCCACGCGAACCAGATCGTCATCGCCATCACGGGTATGATGATCAGCAGCATCAATGCGGTCGAAATCAGGATCAGGTCGCGTTGCTGCATTGCAACATCGCCGGCGGGGGACATGACCACCCAGTTGCATCCGCCCAGCGGCAGCAGCAGGAATGGAGCGATTCGGCGCAGCAATGCGCGCTTGGTGGCAGGATGACGGGCTATCATGCCGCCCGCATTATCAGGATGGCCGGCGCGCGACATTGGACCTTTTGTCCTATCCCTGTGCATCTGCAAAATAGGGCATGGAGTAATTAACCAACGGGATGATTCGTCGTGCAACGAAGTGCGGCGCGGATCGTTCCCGCAGCATGAAGGTCCGTTTTACCCCATGACTTCCGCCCAATGACCTCCGCGAAGACCACGCCCAATTCGACCCAGGCGGAACGCGACGTGCGCCAGCTGCATGCGCATGGACACAAGAAAATCGCGCCCGGCGAGATCGCGATCGGCGTCATCATCGGGCGGACGTCGGAATTTTTCGACTTCTTCGTCTATGCGATCGCGTCGTGCATCGTCTTCCCGGCGCATATCTTCCCCTATATGTCGCCGCTGATGGGGACGCTCTGGTCCTTCGCCATCTTCGCACTCGCCTTCATCACACGCCCGATCGGGTCGTTCATCTTCATGGCGGTCGATCGCGCCTATGGCCGCGGCGTCAAGCTGACCATCGCATTGTTCCTGCTGGGCGGATCGACCGCGGCGATCGCCTTCCTGCCGGGCTATGAGACGATCGGCCATTGGGCCGCGATCCTGCTGGCGCTGTTCCGCGCCGGTCAGGGCGTGGCGCTGGGCGGCACCTGGGATGGCTTGGCCTCGTTGCTCTCGCTCAACGCGCCCCAGAACAAGCGCGGCTGGTATGCGATGATGCCGCAATTGGGCGCGCCGCTGGCGCTGATGGTCGCGGCGGGCCTGTTCGCTTACTTCCTCAACATTCTCTCGACCGCCGACTTCCTCGACTGGGGCTGGCGCTATCCCTTCTTCGTCGCCTTTGCGATCAACGTGGTGGCGCTGTTCGCCCGTCTGCGCATCGTCGTGACAGAGGAATTTGCGCGGCTCTATGAAACCCGCGAACTCCAGCCCTCGCCGGTCATCGAAACCGTCCGCAGCGAAGGGCGCAACATCGTCATCGGCGCGTTCGCCCCGATGGCCAGCTTCGCCCTGTTCCACATGGTCACCGTGTTCCCGCTGTCGTGGATCGCGCTCTATACCGACCAGCCGCTGGAACGATTCCTGATGATCGAGGTGATCGGCGCGTTCGTCGGCGTGCTGGCGATCATCGTGTCGGGCTTCGTCGCCGACATGGTCGGCCGCCGCACCCTGATCGGCTGGTCAGCGGTGGGCATCGCCATTTTCGCGGTCGCAGCGCCCTTGCTGCTCAATGGCGGCGATCTGGGCGAAGTCGCCTTCATGGTGCTGGGCTTCATCCTGCTGGGGCTGAGCTTCGGCCAGTCATCGGGCATCGTCGCCTCCAATTTCCGCACCGCCACGCGCTATACCGGGTCGGCGCTGACGTCGGACCTGGCCTGGCTGGTCGGCGCGGGCTTTGCGCCGCTGGTCGCGCTCTCTGTGTCGGCCGAATTTGGCCTGGCCGCGTCGGGCGTGTATCTGCTGTCGGGTGCGGTGGTGACCGGGGTCGCACTGTTCGTGAACAAGGAACTGGCTGGCCGCGACCGTTAAACCGCGGCGCGCATCCGCTTGAGCGCCTTGCGGTCGAACCAGGCGGTGAGGCCGGGGCGCGGTCGGAAACGGGGCAGCCAGTCGGGATAGAGGCTCGCAAGACGCGCGGGGATGCCGGCTGGCCCCTCGCGCGTCATGATGTCCGACACGATCCGGTTCTGGTAGAAACGCACTGAATAGTTGATCAGCCGCTTATAATGCATGCGCCAAGTCTGGGGCCGGGCCAGGCTGACCTGTTCACACAGGAAGCCCGCGTCGTCGCAGGGCACGATTCCCGCCAGATCCCAGGCGATATCCTTCTGCAACCCGGTATGCGCCCAGGACGCCACCAGCCCGTCGTCGCCAATCAAATCGTCGGGCAAGCGCAGTCTGCGGGCGCGGATCTCCCGCACGAAATTACCTGACAGCGCATAGAGATCGCCGAACAGCCCGCCTTCGCTGCGCAGCGTGCCACGATAGGTTGCGGCCATCCGGCCGTTCATCGGCATGCCCGACGCGGCATTGGCGTCGGGATGAGCGGCCAGATCGGCGACCAGCGCATCGATCGATCCCGCCACGATCTGCGCATCGCCATCCATGAAGATGACGGCCTGCTCGGTCCCGGTCAGCAGGTCATGGACCATATGGTTCCAGGTGCGCGACTTGCCGCCTGCCTTGATGTCATGGACGACGACATTGGCCCGCCCGCCCGCCGCCTCCCGCGCCCGCGCCACGGTCGCGTCGGTGGTGCCGTTGACCAGCACATGGAAGAGCGTATCGCGCCGATCGAGCGGGAGTGACGCCAGACAGGCACCGATCCGCCGTTCTTCCTGATGGGCGAAGATCGCGACAGCGACGGAAGAAGGGGCGGCGTAAGAGGGGTGGGGCGGCATGGCGTTAGCGGAAGTCCCAGCCCTGCTGGCCGTGCTGGCTGGCGTCGAGGCCGTCGGACTCTTCCTGTGCGCTCACCCGCATGGGGATGACGACCGACACGATCAGCGCGGCGATCGCGCTTCCAACCATGGCCCACAGTGCGACCACGACCAGGCCGATGGCCTGCGACGTCAACGCGCCGGGCAGGCTGATATTGGCGTCGAAGCCGACCCCGCCCATCAGCGGCAGGACGAAGACCGGCAGCAGCAGCACACCGGTCAGGCCGCCCAGTCCATGAATGGCAAAGACGCCCGCGCCGTCATCGACCCGACCGGACAAGATGCCGCCACCGATGCGGGACACGAAAGCGGCGATGACGCCGATCAGCATCGCGCCGCCGGTGCCGACCAGCGCGGCGCTGGCCGATATGGCGGCGATGCCCGCCAGCGCGCCGGACATGATGCCGGTGGCGCTTGTGCGGGCGCTCAGCATCCGGTCGAGCAACCCCCAGGTCAGCGCCGCGGCGCAGGCGGCGAAGAGGTGATTGAGGATCGCGGTCGCGGCGTCGTCAGTCGCGCCCAGCGCCCAGCCGCCGACCACGCCGGACAGGCCGACCCAGAGCAGCCCGCCGCCCGCCATGCTGAGCAACGGGGCATGGCCGGGATCGGACGGCTCACGCCGACCGCCTGCGATCAAGGCAAGGGCGAGGGCGGAAAAGCCCGCCGTGCCGTGCAGGACCAGCCCGCCGGCGAAATCCATGACGCCCAGGTCGGCGAGCCAGCCGCCGCCCCACACCGCATGAGCGACCGGTGCATAGACCAGCAGCAGCCAGAGCGGGGTGAAGGCGACCCACCAGCCGATCCGCGTCCGTTCCGCCACCGCGCCCACCAGCAGGCAGGCGGCGAGCAGGGCGATAGTGAGCTGGAACAGCACGAAGGCCGATTCGGGCACGGTCAGCCCGTCGCGCAACTGGGCGAGATTGGCGAGCAGCAGGTTTCCGCCGCCACCCAGCCAGGCGCTGCCCGGCGCATAGGCGATGCTATAGCCCGCAATGCCCCAGGTCAGCGCCGCGACGGCCGCGACCGCCGCCCCCTGCGCCGTCACCGACAGGGCGCTGCGCACATTGACCTGCCCTGCGTGGCGCAGCATCAGCCCCGGCAGCGCGGCCAGCAGCACCAGCAGCGCGCACAGGATCATCCAGCCGGTATCGCCGCTGTCGGCCACCGCCACCTGCGCCCAGGCCGGTTGCGGCAGCGCCAGGGCGATCAGAAGGGGCAGGGCAAGAGAAAAGCGCATGATCAAAACCCGGCTGTGGACAAGTACGCTGTGTCTAGCGGCGCTCTGGTAAAGTTTTCGATAAGTAAGGTCGATGGGAGGAAAGGATGGCGCGGCAGGCCGTCACGGCCGAAGTATACAGCGTCGTCGGGCAAAATCGGCCAATAGTCGCTGTGAGGATGCGGCGACGCGCCTTTGAAGCCATCGCGACGCGCCATATGGGTCACAGGCGCGCGACATGGGTGCGACACGGGCGCCACGCCCGCGCGACAGCGATGCGCCGATCGCGCGACGGCAGGGCTGTTGGGGGGGGAGCGGAGGATTCATCTAGAAGGATAGACCAGACAAAATCCTACATTGGAAGGCTTTCGTGGACGTGTGTCTGGCTCGTCTTTCCGCCGATGGGTGGCAAGCGCCGGTGTACAGGTTCAGCGGTGGTAATGGCGCTCCCTTCCCTTTAGAGGGGGCGGCACAGTTCCCACGACATTCACGTAGAAGATGGCAGGTAGATGATGGCCCGCAAACATTCGAAACATGGTCGCTACGAAGACGTGGTGGTCGAGGAAGACGCGCCGCCGCCGGCGGTAGACTGCTGGCTGTGCGGGCGGCCGACCGGCAAGACGATCGTCTGGCACCATCCCGTTCCCAAGAGCCGGGGCGGGCGCGATGTCGTTCCCATGCATGGCATCTGCCAGCAGACGCTGATCGCCAATTTCACCAATTCCGAATTGCAGCGCCACGGGACGGATGTCGAGGGGCTGCTGGCCCATCCCAATGTGCGCAAATTCGTCGATTGGGTGGCGAACAAAGACCCCGATTTCACCGCCACCACGGCGAAGAAGCAGCGGTAGGCGGGCGAGGATTTGGTGGCTGCGCTGGGATAGAAGCGGGATGCGGGGTAAAGCTTGGCATGATGGAGCTGCAAGCGACCATTTTTTGCCGTAGGCAGCGTCACGCGCCGCGCCCGGAGGCTGCCGTTCGTTTGGCACTCACCCCGACCCTTTGAATAGCGACTTTGGGCAGGTCTATCAGGCAGTTGTGACCGGTCGAGGTTGTACGGCCACTACCCGATGGTTGAAGCTGTCCGATTTGAGCCGTCTGTACCCGAACCGTAAATATCCAGATACGGACTTTTGCGCAGAAGCATTGTCACAGTAAGCCAAAGAAGACTGAGAGCCAAAAAGGGGCTCACGAAGACGGCCAACGCAGCAGTCTGGTTCCGTCCGCCGCGCACGAGCATTTGTTGCACGACGAACGGCACGATCGCGATCGTATCATAGGTAAGAAGATAAGGCGACATCAGCGCGCTGGCGAGGATGATCAGTCCGGCTAATTCCAGACAATCCGCACCGCGTGAACGCTTGGTAATGAGAAGAACCGCTATCGTGACGCCTAGTATGAAGAACGGCCAAGTGGATAAATGGAAGTTCGATGCCACGCCCATTGGGCTGACCGAACCAGCATAAGCATGAGCATGATCGACCGCCTTTGGAAATGCTCTTAGCGCTTTTGCCCAATCGAGCCATAGCTGAGAACCGAGTGCGAGGAGTTCGATCGTAATGGTTGCGGCAACGGCGATGCTGGCACCGATCAGCGCCCCCCAATCCTTCCTGGTCAGCAAGATCAGCGGCGCAGCTAAAAGTATCTGAGGCTTGATCGTTGCAGCTAAGCCAAGCAGAAGACCCTGACGCCAACCCTTGAGCGAAACAGCGATGAGGATCATAGCGGCAACCAACGCACCGAATTGGCCGACGGCAATGGTTGTTACCAGCGCGGGGCTAAACACAACCAGCAGTGCAACGCGAGGCCCCGCTAGGCGATTGCTCGCCCAGGCAATGGCACCGATCGACAGCGTGACCCACAGCACAAATCCCGACTTCAAGCTGAGCCAAGCCAGCGGTTGCAACCAAAGGAGCGTGGTGGGCGGATAGGCAAAGGGGTTCGCCTCGCGCAGTGCATACACGCTGCTAAGCGGTTCACTGGCCGCGCGGTGGAACACGCCGAAGTCGTTGCCGATCATTCCGAGATGGAAGGCGTAAGCAATGTAGCAAAGCCAAAAGACCGCACCATAGGCCAGTGCGGCGATGAGGACGCGCTGGCTATCCACTGTGGTGACAGGCGTTCGACTATCGATTGGGGCCATCTCTTGCAAAAATTCCGCCATAGGGCTTATCCCGAACACTATCGCTCATAACGCGGATTGATTAAGAAATCTGAACGGCGGATACCTGGATCGCGTCTACTGGCTCGGTTCGACACGGTCGCTGCCGGGCCTCCTGAAATCACGGCTGATCTACACATTGGCCATAGTCCGCCATGTGGGCTTACCTGAAACAACCGTCAGCTATATTATTATTGCCGCCTCAAAGCTGACAATCCGCAAACCACCCTTTCTCGACATTCAAGACATTCGATATTGTCCCTTCTCCGTGCCCTCCGCGCCTCCGCGCGAAAAAATCTAATCGCGCAGAGGCGCGGAGGACGCAGAGATAAAGCGGAAAGACACCTGGGATGGCTTTTTCCGCATTGTTGAAGTGGGATGAAAAACGCGGCGATCTTCCACCCATCTCAACACCGCTAGAAACTCTCGCCCCCGCAGCGCACACGGCCGGTGCCGCGATTGTCGATGGTGCAGGCGGCTTTGCCGGTGATGGTGACGTCGCCCGATCCCGTTGTCGTGACCCGCGCGGTGACGTCGGCGGTCAGGGTGATGCTGCCTGGCCCTTCGTTGGTGACGCTGGCCTGGCGCGCGATCAGGGGTTCGGCCGCCAGCGCGCCGGGGCCGTTGACGCGGATATTGGCGACGCCCGCGCGGCCCGCCATCGTCACCCGGCCGCCGCCCGCCAGCGCCACGTCGATCCGGTCGAGGTCGACCGTGCCCACGCTGACGTCGCCATTGCCGCCCAGCACGATCTGCCCCGACTGGCCCTTCATCCGGTCGATCGACACCGAACCGCCGCCGGTCAGCACGATCCGCTGAACCATGGCGGTGGACAGGCGCAGCGTGGCCGCGCCGCCGCTTTTCTCGCCTGGCCGCGTCCGCTCCATGGCGATGGTGAGCAGCCGGCCCGACACATCGACCTTCAGCCGGTCGAGCGCGTTCTGGTCGCCCTCCGCCCGCGCCGATGCGCCTGCGCCGGTCGTCAGGACGACCGTGACGGGCGCATCCACGCGGATCGCGTCGAAGCTGGTGATGGTGTAGCCGCGCGTCGCCGCATTGGCGGGCGCGACGAGGAACAGCGCGGCGGCCGTTAGTGCGCGCAGCGCGCTTCGCCCGGCCCCGTTCCGCTCGTCGTGCATTGCGCCTTGCCCTTTACCGTTACGTCGCCCGGACCCATGATGCTGATAGCGACCCTGCCGTCGGAGGCAATGTCGATGTCGCCCGCGCCCAGGACATCGATCTCCGCGTTGCCGACCTTCAGCGCGGCGGCGTCGATGTCGCCTACGCCGGTGATGGACAGTTTCGCGGTGTCGGCGGTGCCCGCAATCTTGATCGATCCCGCGCCGGTGATGTCGGCGCTCAGCGTCTTGAGCGCCACCGTGCCGATGCGGAAATCGCCAGCCCCGGTCAGCGCGAGGTCCAGCCGGTCGCCCTGCGCCTTGTCCAGGTCGAAATCGCCAGCCCCGGTCAGCGCGGCGGCGGCGATGGCGGGCATCGTCACATGGACGGTCGCCCCCTTGTCCCCATCCTTGCGGCCCCAGTTCCAGTCGCCCTTGGACTTGCGACCGATCACCAGCTTGCCGTCCTTGACCCGGATGTCGAGGTCGGCCACCGCTTTGGCATCGCCATCCGCTTTGACCGCGAACCCGCTGCCGATGGTGACGGCGACATTGTCCGGCCCGGTCGCGTCGATTTCCGTGAAATCCTTGCGCGTCGACCAGTCCTGCGTGCTGCTCGCGGCGGCGGACGACTCGTCGGTGCGCGAACAGGCGGTGGTGGACAGCGCCATGCCCGTCAGGGCCAGCGCCAACAGGGGAAAGGGGCGGGGCATCGCAATCTCCTCAATGTGTGTTGCTTGAACAATACACGTTGTCCGTGGCGGTTCCAAGCCTCTTGTTCGTCGGACCGGTTCAGGCATGATAGATGACTGAAATTACGGAGTGTCCCGTCCATGCGCCTTTCCCTGCTCGCTCTTCCCCTTCTCGCGATGATCGCCGCACCCCCTGTCAGCGCCGCGCCGGAGGGCGATGCCGGTGCGCGCTGGTGGGCGCATGTGCAGGCGCTGGCCAATGACGGCATGGAGGGGCGCGGCACCGGCACGCCGGGCTATGATCGCGCGGCCGACTATGTGATCGCCCAGTTCAAGGCGCTGGGCCTGAAACCGGCGGGTATCGATGGCTATAAGCAGCCGGTCGCCTTTATCGAGCAGGTGATACTGGCGGACCAGAGCCGCGCATCGCTGGTCGGGCCGCAGGGCGAGGTGGCGCTGGCGGTGCCGGGCGACCTGATCTTTTCCGGCGGCGGCGGCCCGGTGCCCGAAAGCATCGACGCGCCGATGGTGTTCGCAGGCTACGGCCTGCATTTGCCCGAAGCGGGGCATGATGATTTCGCCGGACTGGACCTGAAGGGCAAGATCGTCGTCGTGCTGTCGGGCGGGCCGGCCACCCTCTCCGGCGCGCTCAAATCGCATGCCCGGTCGGAACGGGCGCATTGGCTGGCGGGGCAGGGCGCGCTGGGCCTCATTACGCTGGTGACGCCCAAGCAGGTGGAAATCCCCTGGATCCGCCGGGTGGCGCTGGCGGGCGCGCCCGCGCTCTATTATGCCGACGCAAGCCTGCGCGAAACGCAAACGCCGTTCCTGGGCGCGCAGTATGATCCCGCCAAATCGGCGCAATTCTTCGCCGGGACGGGCCAGGATTTCGCCGCGATCGCTGCGGCGGCCGATGCCTCCGCCCCGGTCGCGAGCTTCCCGCTCGCGCTGCGGTTCAAGGCGCAGGTTGCGGCGAAACGGCGTGATCTGTCGTCGCCCAACCTGATCGCCGTGCTGCCGGGGAGCGATCCGAAGCTGCGGCCGGAGCATGTCGTGCTGTCGGCGCATCTGGACGGTTATGGCGTGGGCACGCCGATCAAGGGCGACGCCATCTATAATGGCGCGTTCGACAATGCGTCCGGCGTCGCCAGCCTGCTGGAGATTGCGCGGGCGCTCAAGGCCAGCAAGGTGAAGCCCAAGCGGTCGATCCTGTTCGCGATCGTCACGGCGGAGGAGAAGGGGTTGCTGGGCGCGCGCTATTTCGCGCGGCGGCCGACCGTGCCGCAGAAAAGCATCGTCGCCGACCTCAATTTCGACATGGCGCTGCCGATCTTCCCACTGACCAGCGTGACGCCGATCGGCTATGACCAAAGCTCGCTTGGCCAGGATGCGGCGGCGGTGAGCGCGCAGATGAACCTGCCGATCACGCCCGATCCCTTCCCCGATCGCAACGTCTTCATCCGGTCCGATCAATATGCCTTCATCCGCGAAGGCATCCCCGCGCTGTTCTTCAAATATGGGTTCAAGGCCGGGACGCCGGAGGCCGACACCGAAAAGGCGTGGCGGGCGAACCTCTATCATTCGCCGTTCGACGACCTGAACCAGCCGGTCATGCCTGCCGAGAGCGCGAAGCTGAACGACTATGTGACCGCGGTCACGCTGCGCATCGCCAATGCGGATGCGCGCCCGGCCTGGAATAAGGACAGTTTCTTCAAGCGGTTCGCGCAATAAGTGCAATGTGCTCCCGCGAACGCGGGAGCCCAGTCCCGCCGTCTGAACTGGGCTCCCGCCTTCGCGGGAGCACGTTAGCTTTTTACCTGCTCATAAAGTTCGAGCGGCAGGCCGTCGGGGTCGGTGAAGAAGGTGAAGCGCTGGCCGGTATGTTCGTCGATGCGGATCGGTTCGCAGGACACTCCGGCGGCGTCCAGTCGCGTCACTTCCGCGTCGATATCCGCGACCGTGAACGCCAGGTGGCGCAGGCCGCAGGCTTCCGGGCGGCTGGGCCGGGAGGGGGGCGCGGGGAAGGAGAAGAGTTCGATCTGCGCATTGCCCGCGTGAAGATCGCATTTCCACGATTGCCGCTCGGCGCGCCACACTTCGCGGATGACGGGCAAGCCCAATATGTCGCGGTAGAAGGCGCGCGAGCGGTCATAGTCGGAACAGATGAGGGCGATATGATGAATGGCGCGCATCGATCCATCATAGGCGATGGCTGCATGGCCCGCCAGTTTCGATCGGTTCAGGCGACGCGGCGCTGCTGCCCGACGTCGAACAGCCAGGCTTCCGCTTCCTCCACCGACGCGAATATCTCGGCATCGTCGCGCACGCTCAGGATGCGACGGGTCTGCAACCGGGTGAGATTGTCGTGCCGCACGACCGCCAGCTTTTTCGATTTGAACCGCGTGTCCAGCACGACGCGGGTGAAGGCGGCCACGACCTCCTGCGACTGGATGACGCAGCCTTCGGTATTGATCAGGATGACATAGTCGCCTGATCCCAGCCCCATCGCCGTCACAGCGGCTTCCTTGTCCGCGTTGAAGCGGTCGACGTCCGCGGCATCGAGGAAACCGGACATTTCGGCGATAACGAGCTTGCGGCTCCGGTCCGATGTGACTTTGATCATGATGCTTTCCTGTGGGTTGCTGGGTAAATTCCTGCCGCGAAGGGGTTAATGAAATATGAGCGACTCCCGCCGCTTCGACCAATGTCTAAACCTTCGCTAAACTTGTGCGGTCGCCATGGGCGATGTGCCCGGCTTGATCCCTTGGCGCGCGCCGCCTACACCCGCGCCATGACCTACGCACCCTATCCCGCGCTGCGCCTGCGCCGCACCCGCGCATCGGCCTGGAGCCGGGCGATGCACGCTGAAAACCGCCTGTCGCCCAGCGATTTCCTCTGGCCGCTGTTCGTTACCGAAGGACAAGGCGTGGAAGAACCGATCGCCGCGCTACCCGGCGTGTCGCGCTGGTCGGTGGACCTGATGGTGGAGCGGGCAAGGGACGCGCGCGACGCGGGCATTCCCTGCCTCGCCCTCTTCCCCAACACACAGGCCGATCGCCGCAGCGACGACGGGGCCGAAGCGCTCAATCCCGACAATCTGATGTGCCGGGCGATCCGCGCGATCAAGGATGCGGTGCCCGACATCGGCATCCTGACCGACGTCGCGCTCGACCCCTATACCGCCCATGGGCAGGACGGGCTGCTGGACGACACGGGCTATGTGCTGAACGACGCCACGATCGACATACTGATCGGCCAGTCGCTCAACCAGGCGGCGGCGGGGGCTGACATCATCGCGCCCAGCGACATGATGGACGGCCGCGTCGGCGCGATCCGCGCGGCGCTGGAGCAGGGCGGCCACCCCAATGTCCAGATCATGGCCTATGCCGCCAAATATGCGAGCGCCTTCTACGGCCCGTTCCGCGACGCGGTGGGATCGCGCGGCCTGTTGAAGGGCGACAAGAAGAACTATCAGATGGACCCCGCCAATGGCGAGGAAGCGCTGCGCGAGGTCGCGCTGGACCTGGCCGAGGGGGCGGATAGCGTGATGGTGAAGCCGGGCCTGCCTTATCTTGACATCGTTGCGCGGGTGCGCGATCGCTTCGCCGTGCCGGTCTTCGCCTATCAGGTGTCGGGCGAATATGCGATGATCGAACATGCCGCCGCGGCGGGGGCGGGGGACCGCGACGCGCTCATTTTGGAAACATTGCTGGCGTTCAAGCGGGCGGGATGTTCAGGCGTGCTGACCTATCACGCGCTCCACGCGGCCAGGCTGCTGGGGGCCTGATGCAGATCGGAACCCGCCCGCGCTTCGTCGTCACGATCTGCGCAGGCTCGTTCCTGCTCTTCCTGGTCCAGCCGATGATCGCCCGCATGGCGCTGCCGCGTCTGGGCGGCGCGCCGTCGGTGTGGAATTCGGCGATGCTGGTCTATCAGGCGCTGTTGCTGGGCGGCTATGCCTATGCCCATATGCTGGGGCGGTTCCCGGCGCGGCGGCAGGCGCTGATCCACCTCGGCCTCTTCCTGGTCGCCGCCATCTTCCTGCCGATCGGCCTGATGGGCTGGCAACCGCCGCAGGACATGGAGCCGGCGCTGTGGGTGCTGTGGCTGCTGGCCGCGTCGATCGGGCCGCTGTTCTTTGTGGTCGCGGCGCAGGCACCGCTGCTGCAACGCTGGTTCGCGCTGGCGGACGGCAGCGATCCCTATCCGCTCTATGCCGCGTCCAACCTGGGCAGTTTCGCCGGGCTGATCGCCTATCCGCTGCTGGTCGAGCCGCTGCTGACCTTGAAGGCGCAAAGCCTACTCTGGTCGCTCTGCTACGGCGCGCTCTTCTTTCTGGTCTATGCCAGTGCCCGCCGCCTGCCGCCCGGCAGCGCGGGGGAAGTCACCGCGCAGGCGGGCGATGCGCCGCTGCCCGATCGGCGCAGGATGCTGCATTGGATGGCGTTGGCGGCGGTCCCGTCGGGCCTGATGATGTCGACCAGCCTCTACCTCACCACCGACATCGTGGCGATGCCGCTGCTTTGGGTGCTGCCGCTTGGCCTCTATCTGCTCAGCTTCTCGGTCGCCTTTGCGGCGCGGCGGGGCGCGGCGGACCTCTGCATCCTGATCGCGCCGCTGGTGCTGCTGATCGGCGCCTGCATCGCTTTTACCGGCGGCATCCATTTCCCGGTCTTCATCGCGCTGGGCATATTGGCGGTCCTGTTCGTCGTCGCCACCGCGCTCCACGCGCGCCTCTACGACCTGCGCCCCGAACCGGTCCATCTGACCCGCTTCTACCTGCTGATGTCGGTCGGCGGCATGGTGGGCGGGCTGTTCTGCGCGCTGCTGGCCCCGTTGATCTTCGACTGGACCTATGAATATCCGATTCTGCTGATCGCCGCCGCGCTGTTGCTGCCGGCGCGGGAGGCGACGATGCGTCTGCCCCGACTGCTGTGGGAAGATGCGCGCCGTCGCGTCTGGCTGGTGCCGCTCATGCTGTTGCTGGGCCTGGCGTTGTCGACGCTGGGCGGCGGGCTGGCCCTGGGCGACGATACGCCGCCGCTGGTCAAGTCGCTCAGCTTCTGCGGGATCATCGCGATGGCCATCCTGACTCTGGGCCAGCGGTTCATGACCGCGGCAATGCTGGTCTATCTAATGCTGTGCCTCAGCGGTTGGGAAAAATTGTCCCAGTCGGCCAGCGGGATGCTGACGCGCAGCTATTTCGGCGTCTATGGCGTCGCCAACAAAAGCCCGACCGAACGCATCCTGTTCCACGGCACGACGTTGCACGGCGTCCAGAATCTGGAGCCGGGCCGGGAACGCGACCCGACCAGTTACTATGCGCCCAAGTCCGGCGTCGGGCTGGCGCTGGGCCATGCGCCCGAAATGTTCGGGGGCAAGGCGCGGATTGATGTGGTCGGACTGGGGGCGGGGACGCTCGCCTGCTATGCCCGCCCCGGCCAGACATGGCGTTTCTACGAAATCGATCCGGCGATGGTCGCGATCGCGCGCGATCCGGCCGATTTCAGCTTTCTGGCGCGGTGCCAGCCGCGCGCCGACATCATCATCGGCGACGCGCGCATGACGCTGGCCCGGCAGCCGGCGGGCGGCACGGACATATTGGTGATCGACGCCTTTTCATCCGATTCCATCCCTATGCATTTGCTGACGCGCGAAGCGATGGCGATTTATGGCCGCCGCCTGGCACCGGGCGGGCTGCTGCTGATCCACATTTCCAACCGCTATCTCGACCTGCGGCCGGTGGTAGCGGGCGACGCTGTGGCCGGCGGCTGGCACGCTCGGTTGCGCCATTATAAGCCCGCCAAGCGCGATGCCGCGCGTCGCTACGCCGCGTCGATCTGGGTCGCGCTGTCGCGCGATCCGGCGCAACTGGACCGGCTGGCGCGTGTATCAGGCGGCGAGCCGTGGGATCTGCTCAAGCCGAAGCCCGGTTTTTCCGCCTGGACCGACGACCATGCC
Source organism: Sphingobium psychrophilum (assembly GCF_012927105.1). Classification (GTDB taxonomy): domain Bacteria; phylum Pseudomonadota; class Alphaproteobacteria; order Sphingomonadales; family Sphingomonadaceae; genus Sphingobium; species Sphingobium psychrophilum. The sequence continues at coordinate 599,198 of NZ_JABBFV010000001.1, forward strand.
AGCATCCTGCCGGTGCTCAAGATCAAACCATGAGAGGAGAGACGCCGTGAGCGGTCCCGCCCATTCCGACGCGCATCCTGGCGCCAGCATTATCCCCTTCAACGGCAAGACGCCGGTCATCCACCCCAGCGCCTTCATCGCGCCGGGGTGCCGCATCATCGGCGATGTCGAGATCGGGCAGGACGCCAGCATCTGGTATAATTGCGTCATCCGCGGCGACGTGAACCGGGTGCGGATCGGCGCGCGGAGCAATGTTCAGGACGGCACGGTCATCCATTGCGACAGCCCCGGCGACCGCGCCGATGGCCGCCCGGCCGACGGATGGCCCGCGATCATCGGCGAGGATGTGCTGATCGGCCATATGGCGATGATCCATGGCTGCGTGTTGCAGGATCGGGCGTTCGTTGGGCTTGGCGCGATCGTGATGAGCGGATGCACGGTGGAAAGCGACGCGATGCTGGCGGCGGGCGCGTTGCTGTCGCCCGGCAAGAGGGTGCTGCATCGCCAGCTCTGGGCGGGGCGGCCAGCCAAATATATGCGCGACCTGTCCGACGCGGCGCTGATCGACATGCGCGAAGGGGTGGATCATTATGTCCACAACGCCAAGGCGCATAAGGGCGCGGTGCGGGCGATGGAGGCGTAGGCGCGCGGCTATCGGTGGGAAGGGCGGTTCGCCCTCAGCAGCAGGGTTCGGCCAGAAAGCCGTGGTGCGGGCGGTCGGAATCGAACCGACACTCCTTGCGGAACCGGATTTTGAGTCCGGCGCGTCTACCAGTTTCACCACGCCCGCACGGCTGGTGTCGGCCAGATGACAAAATCCGGGGCGGGCGTCCAGCCGAAAATCGGAAAGAGGCGCAAAAGTCGTTCTGTCCCGGTTGACAGCCCCACCACGCAAGCCCACATGCGCCGCTTATATGTAATGTTATATCATGTTTGGATTGATGATGGCGGCTTGTGACGATCGACGGAAAAGCGAGGAATCCCTGCCCAGGCGCACTGGGTTGCTCGATGGTTTCGCGCTCTGCGCCTCGTCGCTTTGCACGCTGCACTGTCTGGGCCTGCCCTTGCTGTTCGCGCTGCTCCCTGCTTTCGCCAGCCGCATCGATCCGGGCGAATCATTCCACCTCGTCATGCTGGCGCTGGCGGTGCCGACCAGCCTGTTCGCGCTGGGGCAGGGCTGGCGTCGGGGTGGCGCGCCCGGCCCGATGCTGCTGGGCGTCGCCGGGCTGGGGCTGATGGCGGTGGGCACGCTGGCGGCGACGGGTGCGATCGCGGAGGCGACCTGGACGGTGGCGGGCAGCGCCTTGCTGGCCGGGGCGCATATCCGCAACTGGCGGCGCGGACGATGATAGCGTCGGTGGAAAGGGCTACCCCGTATCGCGTTGTGACGGCCAATGTCGGGGCTGCACCCTGATCGCCAGGGCTCAGCCTCCCAGGAAATCGATCAGGTCGGCGTTGAGCCGGTCCGGCGCGGTGGCGAACAGGCCATGGGGTTCACCCTCATATTCGATGAAGGTCGCATGGGGGATGCCCGTCGCGGCTGCACGGCCGGTGGGATCGATCGGCACCGTCTTGTCCGCGGTGCCATGGATGATGAGCGTGGGTATGGTGAAGGCGGCCAGGTCGCCGCGGAAATCGGTCTGGCCAAAGGCATCCACGCAGTCGATCGTCGCCTTGGGGCTGGCCATCACGCCCAGGATGAAGCTCCAGTCGAGCAGGCCCTGGCTGACCGGGCTGGTGACCCAGCCGACGCCGTAGAAGGTCTTGGCGAAGCTCTGGAGGAAGGCGAACCGGTCCTTGCGCACCTGGTCCTTCATGTCCTGCAACACACCGATCGCCACGCCGTCGGGATTGCTGTCGTCTTGCAGCAGATAGGGTACGACCGACGCGATCAGCGCGACGCCGGCGATCCGGCCGGCACCGTGGCGCGACAGATAACGGGCGATTTCGCCACCACCCATCGAGAAGCCGACCAGCGCGGCCTGTTGCAGGTCGAGATGGTCGAGAACATCGGCCAGGTCATCGGCGAAGACATCATAGTCATAGCCGGTGGCAGGATGGCTGCTATGGCCAAAGCCGCGGCGGTCATAGGTGATGACGCGATAGCCCGCCTCCAGCAACGCCAGCGTCTGATATTCCCACATATCGCCGGTCAGCGGCCAGCCATGGATCAGCACCACCGGCGGGCCATCGCCCATATCCTTAACGTGCAGCGACGCGCCATCGCGGGTTGCGACCTGGGCCATCAGACATTCTCCTGATTTTTTGTGGATTGGAATAGGGTGGCGGCAGGCCGTCAGGCCTACCCATCGTGCAGCGATCATGCCATCGGGTGATCGGCCCCTTCGGCATATACAGCCCTTCAATCGCGCGACGGCCGGGGAAGTTCCCGCCACTATTCCGCCTTTTCGCGCCATCTTGTTGCAGCGCACCGACTTGATCGATAGCCTTCTTGCGTAACGATCCGCGACCGCTATAAGGGCGGCTTCGTGCAGACATAGACAACTTCAAACGGAGAAGGACCATCCTTTGACCGAGCCGTCTGCTACGTTCCTGTTATTTGGTGCCACGGGTGACCTGGCCCGCCGCATGATCTTCCCATCGCTCTACAATCTTCTGTCGGACGGGTTGCTGCCCGACGACTTCCTGATCGTGGCGTCGGGCCGGTCGGAGATGGACGACGATGCCTTCCGCAAGGAAGTCGATGCCGCGCTGCACCAGTTCTTGCCCGCCGACCGTTATGACGCGGAGCGCGCGGCGCGGTTCGTCGCACTGATCGGTTATCAGCCGGTCGATGCCGGCAATGCCGATCAATTCGCGAAACTGGCCGAGCGGATCGACGGGCGTCTGGAACGCGGCCTGTCGGTCTATCTGTCCACCCCGCCATCCCTATTCGCGCCGACCGCGCAGGGGCTTAGCGAGGCGGGCCTGATCACGCCGCGCACCCGGATTGCGATGGAAAAGCCGATCGGCAAGGATCTGGCCTCGTCCCGCCAGGTGAATGACGGGATCGGCGCGCTGTTCGCCGAAGAGCAGATTTTCCGCGTCGATCATTATCTGGGCAAGGAAACGGTCCAGAACCTGCTCGCGCTACGCTTTGGCAACGTCATGTTCGAACCTTTGTGGAACGCCACCGCGATCGACCATGTGCAGATCACCGTGGGTGAAACGGTGGGGCTGGAAGGCCGCGTCTCCTATTATGACGGGGTCGGCGCGCTGCGCGACATGGTGCAAAACCACATGCTCCAGATCCTGTCGATCATCGCGATGGAGCCGCCCGCCCGCATGGACCCGACCGCGGTGCGCGACGAAAAGGTGAAGGCGCTGCGCTCGCTGCGGCCGATGACGGCCGAGACGGTCAAGCATCTGAGCGTGCGCGGCCAATATACGCCGGGCGCGGTCGGTGGTCAGATCGTCACCGGCTATGCCGACGAACTGGGCCAGCCGTCCGACACCGAAACCTTCGTGGCGCTCAAAGCCCATGTCGACAATTGGCGCTGGCAGGGGGTGCCCTTCTACCTGCGCACCGGCAAGCGGATGCCCGCGCGCCAGTCGGAAATCGTGATCCAGTTCAAGCCGGTGCGCCACAGCATCTTCGGCCGCGACGGGCAGCATGGCGGCGGCGGCACCGGGCTGGAGCCGAACACATTGGTCATCCGGTTGCAGCCGGAGGAATATATCCGCCTCCAGATCATGACCAAGCGGCCGGGGCTGGAGCGGCAGGTGCAATTGGAGGAGGTGACGCTGGACGTGTCGCTGACCGCCGCCTTTGCCGGACAGCGCCGCCGCATCGCCTATGAACGGCTGATCCTGGACCTGCTGGCCGGCGACCAGACTTTGTTCGTGCGCCGCGACGAAGTGGAGGCGCAATGGACCTGGATCGACAGCATCATCGACGGGTGGAAAGAGGCGCATGTGAAGCCCGCCGCCTATTCTTCGGGGAACTGGGGTCCGTCTTCGGCCATTGCCCTTATCGAACGTGACGGAGCCAGCTGGCATGACTGAACTGAACCCCGTGATCGCCAAGGTCACCGACCGTATCGTGCAGCGCAGCGCCGCGTCGCGCCTGAAATATCTCGACCTGATCGAACGGGGCCGTGACGCCGGCACCAACCGCGACCAGCTGTCCTGCGGCAACCTGGCCCATGGCTTTGCCGCGAGCGGCGAGGACAAGGCCGTGATCCGCACCGGCCGGGCGATGAACATCGGCATCGTGACGTCGTATAACGACATGCTGTCGGCGCATCAGCCCTATGGCCGCTACCCGGAGCAGATCAAGATCGCGGCGCGCGAAGTCGGCGCCACGGCGCAGGTGGCAGGGGGCGTGCCGGCCATGTGCGACGGCGTGACGCAGGGGCAGGCGGGCATGGACCTGTCGCTGTTCAGCCGCGACACGATCGCGCTGTCGACCGCCGTGTCGCTGAGCCATGCGATGTTCGAAGGCACGTTGCTGCTGGGCATATGCGACAAGATCGTGCCGGGCCTGCTGATCGGGGCGTTACGCTTTGGGCATTTGCCCACCATCCTGATCCCGGCCGGGCCGATGCCATCGGGCCTGGCTAATAAGGAAAAGGTCCGCATCCGCCAGCTTTATGCGGAGGGGAAAGTCGGCCGCGACGAACTGCTGGAGTCCGAAAGCGCCAGCTATCATGGCGCTGGCACCTGCACCTTCTACGGCACGGCCAACAGCAACCAGATGATGATGGAGATGATGGGCCTGCACATGCCCGGCTCTGCCTTCGTCAATCCGGGCACGAAGCTGCGCAGCGAACTGACCCGCGCAGCGACGCATCGGGTGGCGGACATTGGATGGGATAGCGACGACTACAGGCCGCTGGGTCATTGCGTCGATGAAAAGGCGATCGTCAACGCGATCATCGGCCTTATGGCGACGGGTGGTTCCACCAATCATGCGATCCACGTCCCCGCCATCGCGCGGGCGGCGGGCATCCATGTCGACTGGACCGATTTTGCCGAGATTTCCGACGTCGTGCCGCTGCTGGCGCGGGTCTATCCCAATGGATCGGGCGACGTGAACCATTTCCACGCCGCGGGCGGCATGGCCTATATCATTCGGGAATTGCTGGACAATGGCCTGCTGCATCGGGACGTCATGACGGTCGCGCGCGCCGACCTGACCGATTATGGCAAGGAACCGGTGCTGGAGGACGAGGCGCTGCAATGGCGCGAGGTGCCCGCGTCGCGCGACGATGCGATGCTGCGCCCGGTCGCCAACCCGTTCAGCGCGGACGGCGGCATGAGGCTGCTCCAGGGCAATCTGGGCCGTTGCGTCATGAAGGTGAGCGCGGTCGATCCGGTCCGCTGGACGATCGAAGCACCCGCCGCCGTATTTCAGGACCAGGACGATGTGCTGCGCGCGTTCAAGGACGGCGAACTGGAGCGCGACGTCGTGGTCGTCGTCCGCTTCCAGGGGCCAAAGGCCAACGGGATGCCCGAACTGCACAAGTTGACCCCGGCGCTCGGCGTCTTGCAGGATCGCGGGTTCAAGGTCGCGTTGCTGACGGACGGGCGCATGTCCGGCGCGTCCGGCAAGGTGCCCGCCGCCATCCACCTGTCGCCTGAAGCACTGGGCGGCGGCCCGATCGGGAAGCTGCGCGATGGCGACGTCGTGCGGGTGTGCGCGGAGACGGGCATGGTCGAAGCGCTGGTCGATGCAGCGACATGGGCGGCACGGGACATCCCCGCCGCCCCGCCGCCGCCCTATGACACCGGCCGCGAGTTGTTCGCGCTGTTCCGCCATCATAGCGACCTGGCCGAACAGGGCGCGTCGCCGATCCTGGCGGCGATGGAAAGCGAGCTTTGAACCATTAATCCTCGTCATTCCCGCGAAGGCGGGAATCCATCTCCCGACATGGCGGCCAGCCGTTACGCTTGGAGATGGATCCCCGCCTTCGCGGGGATCACGATTAAATATCAAGGGGTCTGAACATGACCGACATCATCGCCGCCGATATCGGCGGGACCAACGCCCGTTTCGCCCGCGCGTCGCTCGACGCGAAGGGCGTGCCGACGCTCGGCACCGTGCGCAAATATAAGGTGGCCGACTATCCCAGCCTCCAGGCCTGCTGGGCCGCCTTCGCCGAAGACGAGAAGGCCGACGGTGCCCTGCCCAGGGCGGCCTCGATCGCCTTCGCCACCGCGATCGGGCGGGACGTCATCAAGCTGACCAACAGCAGCTGGGTGATCCGCGCCGATACGCTGGCCGCCGACATTGGCGTCGATACGGTGCGGCTGGTCAATGATTTCGAAGCGGTGGCCCATGCCGTGTCGCGCCTGCCGGACGAAAATCTGCCGCTGCTGTTCGGTGAGGACAAACCCTTTCCCACCGATGGTGGCGTCACCATATTGGGGCCAGGTACGGGGCTGGGCGTCGCGCTGATCGCCTACGACCAGGGCCATCCCCATGTCATCGCGACGGAGGGCGGCCATCTCGACTTCGCGCCGCTCGACCCCATCGAGGAAAAGATCCTTTCCTATCTGCGCGACAAATTCCTGCGCGTATCGACCGAACGGATCGTGTCCGGGCCGGGCCTCAACTATATCTACAAGGCGCTGGGCACGATCGGTCATGACCGCGTCGTGCTGATGGAAGACCCCGAATTGTGGCAGGCCGCGCTTGACGGTAGCGATTCCTTTGCGCGCGCCGCGCTGGAGCGTTTCTGCCTCTGTTACGGATCGATCGCGGGCGACCTGGCGCTGGCCCATGGCCCCCACGGCGTCGTGCTGGCCGGCGGCCTGACGCAGCGGATGCGCGATTTCCTGCCGCACAGCGGCTTCCACACCCGTTTCAAGGCCAAGGGCCGGTTCGAAAGCCTGATGGCGACCGTGCCGATCCGCATGGCCATTCATGATGAAATCGGCCTGTTCGGGGCCGCCGCAGCGTTTCGGGAGAAATAAAATGAGCAAGTTGACCGTCGAACAGGTGATGGAACTGGCCCCGGTGATCCCGGTGCTGGTGGTGGACAGGGTCGAGGACGCGCTGACGATCGCGCGCGCGCTGGTCGCGGGCGGCCTGCCCGCGCTGGAAGTGACGCTGCGCACCCCCGCCGCGCTGGACGTGATCCGCGAAATGAGCAAGGTCGAGGGCGCGGTGGTCGGCGCGGGCACGGTGCTCAACCCGGCGCAACTGGACGCGGCGATGGAGGCGGGGGCGCGCTTTATCGTCAGCCCCGGCCTCACCAAGCCGCTGGGCAAGGCGGCGATCGCCGCCAAAATCCCCTTCCTGCCCGGCACCGCCACCGCCGCCGACATCATGCGCGGGATGGACATGGGCCTGACCCACTTCAAATTTTTCCCCGCCGAAACATCGGGCGGGCTGCCGGCGTTGAAGGCGCTGGCCGCGCCGCTGCACACGGCGCGCTTCTGCCCGACCGGCGGCATCACGCCGCAAAACGCGCCCGAATGGCTGGCCCAGCCCTTCATCAAATGCGTCGGCGGCAGCTGGGTCGTGCCCAAAGGGCCGGTGGACGCAGCGAAGATCGAGGCGCTGGCGCGCGAAGCCGCCGCGCTGCCGCGATGATTTGAATAGCTTTACCTATGGTCCGTTCGTTTCGAGCGAAGTCGAGAAACGAGGCAAAGCCAAGTTCAGCGAAGCGAAAAGGCAGCACCGCGCTGGCCGCTTCTCGACTATGCTCGAAGCGAACGGAAAATACTGTAAATCCGGGCGTCGACCGAATGGTGAGGGCGCGCACGCCATTGCGCCTGATCGCCCGCGGCCCTAGATGAAAGCCATGACACCGCGCCGCCTCCTCACCGCCCTGGCCCTGTTCCTGTCCGGTTGCGCGGGGGCGCCGCAAAGCTATCCTTCGCTCGCCAAGCGGCCGATCGAGAGTGCGCCTGTTGCGACTGTCGCGCCGCCCGCCGCGCCTGTGCCGGCCGACGCGGCGCTGTCGGCGGAAATCACCCGCCATGTCGCGCAGGCGGACAAGGGTGCCGCCGCCTTCGACGCAGCCTATGCGCGCGCCGACCGGGCGGTTGGCGCAGCGAAGGGCGCGGGCGTATCCAGCGACGCCTGGGTCGCGGCGCAGGTGGCGATCAGTTCGCTTGAATCCGCGCGCAACGACAGCGTATCGGCGCTCGCCAGCCTCGACACCCTCTATGTCACGCGCAGCAACGCCGTGGCTGACGGTAAGGCAGCGGGCGGCCTTGAAGACATCGACGCCGCCCGCAGCGCGGCGCTGGCGCTGGTGGACCAGCAGAATGACCGCATCGACGCCATGAAGGCCCGCCTGCCGCAGCCTTAAGGGAAGCGTCTGCCGGAGCGGTGTTTGGGGACGACCATTTAGCGGTGAAGTCGTTTCCTGATTACAGGCATCACCGAAAGAAGTAGGATTTCGGCATGATCGATGTCGCCGGATACGCCTTCCCAGAAAATCGGGCATCAATCGTATGTAAGCATGTGTGGAGCGGTGTTCCGGTACTTCTTTTTGCGCATGATAGCGATGGAGACATTCAGTTCTACTGCGGAGAGGAGAGCCACTCCATGTCCGATGCATGGGTCTTAGGCTTGTCCGAGATAAAGGATCATCTGCGATCAATGGATAACATGCCCACCGTCAGGCCCGGACAGTTCGCGGAGCGTGCTACCATCGAAAGCGCTTGGATTGTACGGAACATGAACGACTAATGTTCGCTAACCGGCGATGCGCATCCGAGAGCCGACCTTCGTAAACCCGCCACCACTCTAACGTCCGCCCTGCGCCTCGAACCACGGCACCATCCGCGCGATCGCATCCTCGACCCGGTCGGTCGACACGGCGAAGCTGAAGCGGATGAAGCGGTGGCCGTCTACGGGATCGAAATCGATCCCCGGCGCGGTCGCGACCCCGGTGTCGCGCAGCAGCTTCTGGCAGAAGCTGAGGCTGTCATCGGTCAGGTGGCTGATGTCGGCATAGATGTAGAAAGCGCCGTCGGGCGGCGCGATGCTGGCCAGGCCCAGCGCGGGCAGGGCGTCCAGCAGCAATTGCCGGTTGCGGCGGTAGCTTTCGACATGCCCCTCAAGTTCGTCGGTGCAATCGAACGCGGTCAGCCCGGCGCGCTGGGCCAGCACCGGCGGTGTCAGGAACAGATTGCCCATCCGCGCCCGCGCCGCGTCGATCAGCGCGGGCGGCACCACGATCCAGCCCAGCCGCCAGCCGGCCATGCTGTAATATTTGGAAAAGCTGTTCACGATCACCGCGTCGGGCGCATATTCCAGCATCGAATGGGCCGGTTCGCCAAAGCTCAAGCCATGATAGATTTCGTCGGATATAATGCGGATGCCGCGATCCGCGCACACGGCCGCGATCCGCGCGAGTTCGTCCGCCGGGATGATCGTGCCGGTGGGGTTGGCCGGGCTGGCGAGGATCAGGCCATCGGGCGCAGGATCGATCGCGGCCAGCGCGTCGGCGCTGATCTGATAGCGTTCGGCCGGTCCGCAGGCGACCTCGACCGGTTCCAGATAAAGCGCCTTCAAATTATTGCGATAGGCGACATAGCCCGGCCGCGCCGTCGCCACCCGCGCGCCCGGCGCGAACAGGCAGGTCAGCGCCAGCACCAGGCCGGGCGACGCGCCGCAGGTCAGCAAAATCTGTTCGGGGTCCACCGCCACGCCATGCCGTTCGCCATAATGGCGGGCGATCCGTTGCTTGAGCGGCATGCTTTCCCAATAGCCCATCGCTTCGGTGTCCAGCACATGATGCGCCATGGCGATGGCGTCGGCGGGCGCGCCGGTCGACGGTTGGCCAAATTCCATATGCAGGATGGACCGGCCCGCCGCTTCGAGCGCATGGGCTTCGCGGCTGATGGCGATGGCGTGGAAGGGGGATATGTCGGCGATCATGCAGGCGTGCCTAAAGCCGCGCCGCAACCATGTCGATAGCCGGGACGTTCGATGGCCATGAACAGCACGCTGCTCACGGCTCTGCAATATTATGGCGCGGGGGCGGCCACGATCGCCGCGCTGGTCGTATCGCTCAACCTGGGACGCCGCATAACCGGGTGGGCATTCGTACTGTTCGTCACATCCTCGATCGCGCTCACCGCCTGGGGTTTCCTCGACAAGGACAGCGAGGGGATAGGCTGGCAGAATGTCGCGTTGCTGGTCATCAATGCGGTCGGCGTGTGGCGCTATCTGATCTCGACGCATGAGGTGCGGGATTAGCGCAATCTGGGCCTGATCCGCACATTTCTCTTCCGTTCGGGCTGAGCCTGTCGAAGCCCTCTGTTTCCCTCTAGAAGATCGGAAGAAAAGAAAGGCCCTTCGACAGGCTCAGGGCGAACGGCTCTTAGATTAGATTTCCGCGATCCAGACCTCGACCGGCACCTTGTCCTGCAACAGCGCCAATCGGATCGGCAGTTCTGCAATCGAACCACCCGCCAGCGCGCGGTCATAGACCGCCTTCTTGCCCGCACCGCTGATTTGCAGGAAGATATGGCAGCTCTGCAAAATCCCGTGCGCCGTCAGCGACATACGCTGATGCGGCGCGGCCGGGGGCGTCGCCGCGATCGTCAGCGCCTGGCTCGCCAGCCCCTCGGCCAGTTCCTTGCCCAGCGGAAAGAGCGAGGCGGTATGCCCGTCATCGCCCATGCCGAGCAGGATGATGTCCAGCGGCCAGGGCAGGTCGGCGAAAGCCGCCTCGACCGCCAGCTGCCCGGCATAGGCGTCCGCGGCTGGCGTCTTCATCGGCACGAAACGCGCCCGTGCCGCCGCGCCCTTGAGCAGCGTGTCGCGCACCAGTCTCTCATTGCTGTCGGCGCTGTCGGGCGCGACCCAGCGTTCGTCGACCAGCGTCACCACGACCTTGCCCCAGTCGAGATCGGCGTGGCTCAGCGCTTCCAGCACCGGTCGGGGCGATCGGCCGCCGGACAGGGCGATGCTGGCGACGCCGCGCCGCGCGATCGCATCGGACAAGATGGCGGCAATGCGTGCGGCGATATCGGCGGCGGCTTCAACCCCGGTGACGAAAAGATGTTCGGTCGGCATGGAGCTACTCCGTAATTTCAGGCAGCGCGCAAATGTCGATCCACTGTCCGCCGGTCAAGGCCGCCAGCCGATCGGGCGTCAATTCGACTGATGTGGTGCGCGACCCGGCAGCGGGAAAGACGGTGGCGAAATCCCTGAGCGACACGTCGCAATAGACGGGCAGGGGAGAGGCGAGGCCGAAGGGGCACACGCCGCCGACCGGATGGCCGGTGATCGCCTCCACCTCGTCCGCGCCCAACATCCGCGGCTTGGCGCCCAGCGCCGCCTTCGCCTTGCCGTTGCTGAGCCGTGCGTCGCCCCGCGCGCACACCAGCATGATCGTTTCGCCGACGCGCAGCGACAGCGTCTTGGCGATCCGCGCCGGTTCCACGCCCAGCGCGGCGGCGGCCTCCATCACCGTTGCGGTGCTGACGCCCTGTTCGATGATCGCCACATCGGGCGCGTGGGTAGCGAAGAAGGCGCGGACGCTCGCCTCGCTCATTAGCGTTCCCCCAACTTGCGCTCCCACGCCAGCGCGTGAGCGACGATCTGGTCCAGATCGGCATGGCGCGGCGTCCAGGGGAAGGTTTTCAGGATCGCGCCATTGTCGGAAATCAGCTTGCCCGGATCGCCCGCCCGGCGGCCGGTCATGACCCGCTTGACGGGCATGTTGGTCGCGCGATCGACCGCGTCCAGCACCTCCAGCACCGAAAAGCCCCGGCCATAGCCGCAATTGAGCAGATGGTTGCGATCCGGCTCCGCCATCAGTGCCTCCAGCGCCAGCAGATGCGCGGCGGCCAGATCGCTGACATGGATATAGTCGCGCACGCCCGTTCCGTCGGGCGTATCGAAATCGGTGCCGAATATGGCGACGCTCTCGCGCTTGCCCAGCGCCGCCTCGACCGCGACCTTGATGAGGTGGGTTGCGCCGGCCGTCGATTGGCCGGTGCGCCCCTGCGGATCGGCACCAGCGACGTTGAAATAACGCAGCGCGCAGAAATTCATGGGATGCGCCGCGGCCACGTCGCGCAGCATATATTCGGTCATCAGCTTGGACATGCCATAGGGATTGATCGGCTGTTGCGGCGTATCCTCCCGCACCGCTTCAACGTCCGGCGTGCCATAGGTGGCGGCGGTGGACGAAAAAATGAAATGCGGCACGCCAACCCGCACCGCGCTCTCGATCAGGTCGCGGGTCTTTGCGCTGTTGTTATGATAATATTTCAACGGGTTGTCGACTGACTCCGGCACGACCACCGAACCGGCGAAGTGCATGATCGCCTTGACGTCATGTGCGCGCAACGTCGCTTCGACCAGCGGCTGGTCGGCTATGTCGCCGCGCACCAATGGCACGCCGTCCGGCACCGCCCAATCAAATCCGGTGACCAGATTGTCGATCACCACGACGCCATAGCCGGCATCCTTGAGCGCCAGCACGGCATGGCTGCCGATATAGCCCGCGCCGCCCGTGACAAGGACCGTTGGTTTGTCGCTCATGCTTTCACCCCAAATAGCGCGTGTTCCCGCGCAGGCGGGAACCCAGTCCGGCGGTAGAACTGGGTTCCCGCCTGCGCGGGAACACATATTACGGGGGAGACCTAACCTACAGTCTTTACGATTTATACCCCCATCATGCGGCCTGCGCGATCGCAGGCCGATAGAAGGTCGCCCCGCTCGCCGCCATCTCACGAAGCTGCGCCGTCGGTGAAAAGCGCGGGCCATGTTCCGCCGCCAGCCGATCCAGCACAGCGACGACATGAGCGATGCCGACCGTGTCCATATGGCTGAACGGCCCGCCGGTATAGGGCGCAAAGCCCCAGCCGAAGATCGCGCCGATATCGCCGTCTTCGGGCGTTTCCAGCACGCCTTCCTCGAAGCAGCGGGCACATTCGATCAGCTGGCGATAGAGCAGCCTTTCCTTCACCGCCTCGACAGCGGGCTGCTGCGCCGCGCGCGGGAACATCTCGCCCAGCACTGGCGACAGATGCTTCTTGCCGCCTTCGGGATAGTCGTACCAGCCCTTGCCATTCTTCCGGCCCAGGCGACCTGCCTCGACCATCTGCACCATGATGTCATCCGACGCCTGCGGCACATAGGCGTCGCCCAGTTCCTTCCTGGCCGCGCTCATGATCTTTACGCCGAGTTCGATCGACACTTCATCGCTGACCGCCAATGGCCCGGTGGGCATCCCCAGTTGCTTGCCCGCATTTTCGATCAGCGCCGGATTGACGCCTTCGCCCACCAGTTCCGCACCCTCCTGAACATAGGTGCCGAAGCTGCGCGAGGTGTAGAAGCCACGGCTGTCATGCACGACGATCGGCGTCTTCTTGATCTGCGCGACGAAATCCAGTGCTTTGGCGATCGCGGCGGGGCCGGTCTTCTCGCCCAGGATGATCTCCACCAGCGGCATCTTCTCGACCGGCGAGAAGAAATGAACGCCGATGAAATTCTCCGGCTTCGTCCACGCCTGCGCCAGTTTCGTGATCGGCAAGGTGGAGGTGTTGGACCCGAAGATGGTGTCCGCGCCCAGCACGGCTTCCACCTGCCTGGTCACTTCCGCCTTGATGGCGACATCCTCGAACACCGCCTCGATCACGAAGTCCGCGCCCGCCAGGTCGGCATAGTCGGTGGTCGGCGTGACGCGGGCCAGCGTCTCGGCCAGCTTCTCCGGCGTCATGCCCTTGCCCAACCGCTTCTTCAGCACTTCCTCGACATGCGCCTTGCCCTTCTGCGCATAGGGCAGGTCGCGGTCGAACAGCACGACCTCCATCCCCGCCTGCGCGGCGACGGTGGCGATGCCCGCGCCCATCATGCCCGCGCCCAGCATCGCCAGTTTCTGCGTCGGCGCCTTGGCCTCGCCCTTGGGCCGGCGCGCGCCGCGTTCGGCGGCCTGCTTGTTGACGAACAGGGTGCGGATCATGTTGGACGCCTGCGGGTCGGCGGCGACCTTGGCGAAATATTGGCTCTCGATCTGGATCGCCTTGTCCATTGGCAGCGTGATGCCTTCATAGACGGCCGACAGCAAAGCGATCGGCGCGTGCATGTTGCGCTGCGTCTGTTTCAGCGTCATCGGCAACGCGCCCGCCATCGTCTGGACGAAGCCGGGGTTGAAGCCGCCCGCGCCGCCGGGCACCTTATAGCCCTTGACGTCCCACGGCTGGGTGTTGGCGTTGGGATTGGCCTTCACCCATTCGCGTGCCGCCGTGACCGCCGTGCCCTGGGGCACCACGGCATCGACCACCTTCAGCATCGCCGCTTCGGCCGGGCGGAACAGCTTGCCCTGGAGCATGTACATCAGCGCCGCCTGCACGCCCATGATGCGCGGCAGGCGCTGCGACCCGCCACCGCCGGGGAACAGGCCGATCAGGATTTCGGGCAGGCCCAGCTGCGTCTTCGGGCTGTCGCCCACGAAACGGCGATGGCAGGCCAGCGCCAGTTCGAACCCGCCACCAACGCAGGTGCCTTCGATCGCGCAGGCGACCGGCTTGCCGCTGGTTTCCAGGCGACGGAACAGCGCGTTCAGCACGAACAGATCGTCGTACAGCGCGGCCGGGGCGGGGGCGTCGCCCGCCTTCGCCAGCATCGACCCGAAAAATTTCAGGTCCATGCCCGCCATGAAGCCGCTATCCTTGCCCGACGCGATCACTGCGCCCTTGATGGCGTCCTCCGACGCGATACGGGTGATCGCGGCGTCCAGGTCGGCCAGGAAGTCCATGCCGATGACGTTCATCGACTGGCCGGGGACGTCGATGGTCAGCGTGGCGATGCCGTCGGCGTCGATGTCGAAGTTTATGGTGTTCATTGGTATGGCTACCTTTCCCAACATCCGTTCGTCCTGAGTAGCCATTGAGCCCTTCGACTGCCTGCTTGCAGCAGGCGCTCAGGATAAACTTCACCACAGGTGAAGTCGAAATGGCGTATCGAAGGATGCTTCGATACGGGGCTTCGACAGGCTCAGCCCCTACTCAGCACGAACGGGTCCTATTTTCTGTCTCAGATACGCTCGATGATGATCCCGGTGCCCATGCCCGCGCCGACGCACAGGTTGACGAGCGCGGTGCCCTTGCCGGTTCGTTCCAGCTCGTCCAGCGCGGTGCCCAGCACCATCGCCCCGGTCGCGCCCAGCGGATGGCCAAAGGCGATCGCGCCGCCATTGACGTTGATCCTGTCGTGGTCGAGGTTCATCGCCTGCATGTAGCGCAGCACGACCGAGGCGAAGGCTTCGTTCAGTTCCCACAGGTCGATGTCGGCCGTGGTCATGCCCGCGCGGCTCAGCAGCTTGCCCGCGACGAATTCCGGCCCAGTCAGCATGATCAGCGGTTCCGACCCGATAGACGCCATGGCGCGGATGCGGGCGCGGGGCTTCAGGCCGTATTTGTCGCCCATATCCTTGTTGCCGACCAGCACGGCGGCCGCACCATCGACGATGCCGCTGCTGTTGCCGGCATGATGGACATGGTTGACCTTCTCCAGTTCGGGATAGCGCAATAGCGCCACCGTATCGAAGCCCGGCATGTCCTCGCCCAAGGCCAGAAAGCTGGGCTTCAAAGCGCCGAGCGACTGCATCGTCGCGTCGGGCCGCATATGTTCGTCATGGTCCAGCGCCACGCGGCCGATCACATCCTTCACCGGCACGATCGACTTCTTGAACCGGCCTTCGTCCCAGGCGATCTTGGCGCGCTTCTGGCTCTCGACCGCATAGGCGTCGGCATCGTCGCGGCTGATGCCGAACTTGGTGGCGATCACGTCGGCGCCGATGCCCTGGGGCGCGAAATAGGTTTTGTAGGCGACCGACGGGTCCATCGCCCAGGCACCGCCGTCCGACGCCATCGGCACGCGGCTCATCGATTCGACGCCGCCGCCGATCGCGAACATCGCTTCGCCTGAGTAGACCTTGGCAGCGGCCATGTTGACGGCTTCAAGGCCGGAGGCGCAGAAGCGGTTGATCTGCACGCCCGGCACGGTTTCGGCATAATCGGCGTTCAGCACCGCAACGCGGGCGATGTCCGCGCCCTGTTCGCCGACCGGGCTGACGCAGCCCAGGATGACGTCGTCCACATCGGCGGTATCGATCTGCGTGCGATCGCGCACAGCTTCCAGCACCTGCGTCGCCAGTTGAAGGGGCGTGATCTCATGCAGCGACCCGTCGGCCTTGCCCCGGCCACGGGGCGTCCTGACGGCGTCGTAAATATAGGCTTCCATGTCTTTCCCTCTCCGTGGGCTGCCCTGTGGGCGCACTGGATGTGGGGGAAATGTATTTACGTTTACGTAAAGTGCAAGGGCAAATGCATGACGGCCGTGCCGTCCCGCCCTGCCGTAGCGGCAGGTGGAGCGGCTTTTGCGAAACAGCGCAGCTACTGTCCAACTCCCTGTCGCACGCCGCCCTTTCGCGGCGCGAATCCCTGTGCCATTCAGGGGCGATGCGGATCGCCATCCTCTCCGACATTCACGGCAATATCGCCGCGCTCGATGCCGTGCTGGCCGATGTCGAGGGACGGGGCGTGGATGCGATCGTCAACCTGGGCGACATCCTGTCCGGCCCGCTTTTCCCCTGCGAAACGGCCGACCGGCTGATGGCGCTCGACCTGCCCACGATCCGCGGCAATCATGAACGGCAATTGCTGACCCAGCATCCGGATCGCATGGGCGCGTCGGACCGCTATACGGATGCGGTCCTGCAATCCCGTCATCGCGACTGGATCGCGTCGCTACCCGACAGCCTGTGGCTGGCCGACGATGTGCTGATGGTCCACGGCGCGCCGGGCGACGATCTTTGCTACTGGCTCGAAACGCTCGACCCCACAGGGTTGCGGCCCGCGACCGCGGAGGAGGTGGAAGCGCGGGCAGGGGGTGTCGCCGCCCCGCTTGTCCTGTGTGGCCACACGCATGTCCCGCGCATCCACTATCGGCCGGGCGGCGGGCTGATCGTCAATCCGGGCAGCGTCGGCCTGCCCGCCTACGCAGACGATCACCCCTTTCCGCATAAGGTGGAGACGGGATCGCCCCATGCCCGCTATGCGATCGCGGAGCGGACGGCGGCCGGATGGACGGCAGAATCCATCGCGATCCGCTATGATTGGGACGCCGCCGCCCGCGCGGCGCAGGCGCATGGCCGGGCCGATTGGGCCGCCGCGCTGCGGACAGGGCGCGCCTAGAAGCGTTGCGCGCCGGCCATTGCGGCTTATATCCCCCTGCTATGGATAGCCTGACGCAAGCCCCGAATCAGCAAACCCCTTCGCCGCTTTCCATCCCCATCTTCCGCGCAATCTGGACCGCCAGCCTGGCATCCAACTTCGGTGGCCTGATCCAGTCGGTCGGCGCGGCCTGGATGATGACCTCGCTTTCGGCCTCCCCCCAACTGATCGCGCTGGTCCCGGCCGCGACGACTTTGCCGATCATGCTGTTTTCCCTGTGGGCCGGGGCGGTCGCGGACAATCTGGATCGGCGCAAGGTGATGATCGTGTGCCAGGCGTCGATGCTGATCGTGTCGACCGCGCTGGCGCTCACCGCCTGGGCCGGACTGGTTACGCCCGGGCTGCTGCTGGGTTTCACCTTCCTTCTGGGGTGCGCCACCGCGATCAACGGTCCCGCCTGGCAGGCGTCGGTCGGCGACATGGTGCCACGCGCCATCCTGCCCAGCGCGGTCGCAATGAATTCGATGGGCTTCAACCTGGCGCGCAGCGTCGGCCCGGCGCTGGGCGGCGTGATCGTCGCGGTGGCGGGGGCGGCGGCGGCGTTCCTGACCAATGCGGTCAGCTATATCGCGCTGCTGACGGTCCTGTCCCGCTGGCGGCCGGACCTGCCGCCCAAGCTGCTGCCGCGCGAGCGGCTGGGCGTCGCGATGCAGGCAGGCCTCAGCTATGTCGCCATGTCGCCCAACATCCGGCTGGTGCTGCTGCGCGGCGCTACCTTCGGTATCGGCGCGAGCGCGGTGTCGGCGCTGATGCCGCTGGTCGCGCGCGACGTGCTGGGCGGAGGGGCGCTGACCTTTGGCCTGACCAGCGGGGCGTTCGGCATCGGCGCGGTGCTCGCGGCGCTCTCGACCCGCCATTTGCGCGCGCGCTTCTCGGTGGAAACCATGGTGCGGTCGGCCGCGCTGATCCTGGCGCTGGGCACCGCCATCACGGGCGCGAGCAGCTGGCTGGCGCTGGCGCTGCTCGGCTATCTGCTGGCGGGCATGGGCTGGGTGACGGCGCTGGCGACGTTCAACGTGTCGGTGCAGATGTCGGCGCCGCGCTGGGTCGTGGCGCGGGCGGTGTCGCTCTATCAGATGACCGCGTTCGGCGGCATGGCGATCGGCGCCTGGATGTTCGGCTGGATCGCCGAGCATCATGGCGTGGTGGAGGCGCTCTATGCCTCCGCCGTCGCGCAATTCGCCGCCGCCATGCTGGGTTTTCTTCGCCCGCTGGCGCAGACCGGCGAGGATAATCTCGACCTCCAGAACAGCTGGCGCGAACCCGATACGGCGGTCCCGGTGGAGCCGCGCAGCGGGCCGGTGGTCGTCACTATCGAATATCGCATCCCGGCCGGTTCGATCGTCCCCTTCCTCTCCGCGATGAGTGAGCGGCGGCGCATCCGTCGCCGCGACGGCGCCCATGGCTGGACGTTGATGCGCGACCTGGGCGATCCGTCCCTATGGGTGGAGCGCTATCATGTCTCGACCTGGCTGGATTATGTCCGCCACAATCAGCGGCGGACCGTGGCCGACATCGACAATAGCCAGGCCATCCACGCGCTCCATGCCGGCCCGAACCCCCCGGTGGTCCACCGGATGTTGGAGCGCCAGACCGGATCGCTGCCGATCAGCCGCGCGCCCGATCCGCGCGAAATGGGCGATCCCATGACCGATCCGACCCGGTCCAACTAAAGCCGCTCTGGGCCTATTGCGGCGTCACCGGCCGCCAGCCGGGCAGATCCTCCGGCGTGTCGATATCGTGCAGCACATTGCCGCTCGTTTCGATCTGGATACCGTGGCTCAGCAGCGCGCGCGCCCCCTGGTCGCCCTTCAACGCCAGCAATTCGGGGAAATGCTTGCGGCCGATAAAAGCGGGCGGGGAGGAGGAGAAGCCGTCGGTGGAGGCGACCACGGACCGGATATCCTCCGCCGCCAGGCAGATGCGGTTATAATGGGTCTGCGGCACGTCGGGCATGTCGGCCAGGCAGATCAATATACCCCGTATCTTCATGTTGGGCATGACATGTTCGACCGCGCGCACGATGCTGCCCGATATCCCCTCTTCGGGCCGGTCGTTGACGATGATGCTATAACCGCGCCGGTCCAGTTTGCGATGGATGACCGGGGCGTCCGCGATCGGGCGCACGACCGCGATCAATTCGGCAAAGGCCATGGACGCAACCGTTTCCAGCACATGCGCGGCGAGCGGCTTGCCGCGCACATTGGCCATCAGCTTGTCATCTTCGCCAAAGCGGGTGGATGATCCGGCCGCCAGCAGGACAGCGGCGATCCGTTCAGTGCGCATGGATGACGATGGGTAGAGACATTGTGATGTGGCGATCCCGATTATTCCCTGACTTGCCACCACGGCGATCTTGTGTCCAGCATCCCCGAAAGACACTGGCCATCGCGCACCTCAGCCGCCATATGCCACCCCAACGCATAAGGAGTGGCCCTGTTCATGGCATGTGAACTCGAAACGGAAATTGTTGGCGACGGCAAGGCGCCGGTCCCGGCCGAAGTCAGCGAGGCGATCCGTACCCTGATCCGCTGGTCGGGCGATGCCCCCGAACGCGAAGGCCTGTTGGAAACGCCCGAGCGTGTTGCCCGCGCCTGGAAGGAATATTGCCGCGGTTATGGCGACGACCCGGCCTACCATCTCTCGCGCATCTTCCATGAAGTGGGCGGCTATGACGATGTCGTGCTGCTCAAGGGTATTCCGTTTCAGTCGCATTGCGAACATCATATGGCGCCGATCGTGGGCAAGGCGCATATCGCCTATCTGCCCGGTGACTATGTGGTCGGCATTTCCAAGCTCGCCCGCGTGCTGCACGCCTATGCCAACCGCCTCCAGGTGCAGGAACGGCTGACGTCCGAAGTCGCCAATTGCATCTGGGAGCATTTGAAGCCCCAGGGCGTCGCTGTTGTGATAGAGGCGACCCATGGCTGCATGACCGGGCGCGGCGTCCGCACGCCGGGCGTCGTCATGAAGACCAGCCGTATGCTCGGCGTGTTTCGCGACAGTGAAAAGTCGCGGGAGGAAGTGCTGAAGCTCATCGCTTCATGAGCGACGACAAGGAACCTGCCTATCGTCCCTTGGGCAAGGCGCGTAGCAACGCCACGCCGGTCGGCGCGCCGCTGGCGCCCAAGCGGCTGGCGCTTGTCACTGGCGGGCATCGGCGGCTGGGCGGCATCATTGCCGCTGCGCTGGCCAAGGCGGGCCATTCGCTCGCCGTCCATGGCAGCCACGACACGCGGCTCGATTCCCATTTGGCGCTGACCTTCGAGGAGGAGCGGACCGAATGGGATGGCTTCGTCGTGGATTTCGCCGATCCCGAAGGGGCGGAAGAACTGGTGGCCAGGGTGGCGGAACGGTTCGGCCGCCCGCCCGACATATTGATCAACAGCGCCGCCCTGTTCGGGCAAGACCGGCTCGACACGGTCACCGCCGACGATCTGATGCGCCATTATGCCGTCAACTGCGCCGCGCCAACTTTACTGACGAAGGCGTTCGCCACCATACCGGCGGGCGTGGGCGACCGCTGCATTGTCAACATACTCGACCAGCGGATCGACCATCCCCATGCCGACCAGCTGGCCTATACATTGTCCAAGCTGGCGCTGGCCGGGCTGACGCGCACCAGCGCCGCCAGCCTCGCGCCCAAAGTGCGGGTCAACGCCGTCGCGCCGGGCCTGACGATCGCGACGCCCGACTATGATGCGGCGCAGATGGAGCGTCTGGCGGAGATGATGCCGCTTGCCTGCCTGCCGCAGGCCGAGCAGATCGCGCAGGCGGTGCTCTATCTGGTCGAAGCGACCGCCGTGACTGGGCAGACGCTGTATGTCGACGGCGGCGCGCATCTTAAAAGCTATGATCGCGACTTCATGCATCTGTGCCGATAGGCTCGGCGCAAATGCGTTGCGTTGGGGCTGGCGAAGCGTCGCCCATGCCAATAGAGCGGTCTCAAAGCTTAGAGGAGACGGCGATGACCTATGAAACCATCCTGGTCGAACAGCGCGACGCGGTAACGCTGATCACGCTCAACCGGCCGCAGGCACTGAACGCGCTCAACAGCCAGGTGCTGGCCGAGCTTAGCGCCGCCTTTGGCACCTATGACGCCGATCCGACGCAGCGCTGCGCAGTGCTTACCGGCAGCGGCGAAAAGGCGTTTGCCGCGGGCGCCGACATCAAGGAAATGGTCGACAAGGACGCCGCCGACTTTTTTCTGGAGGATTTCTTCTCCGGTTGGCAGACCGGCGTGGTCGCGACCCGCAAGCCGTGGATCGCGGCGGTGCAGGGCTTCGCGCTGGGCGGCGGTTGCGAACTGGCGATGATGGCCGACTTCATCCTGGCGGGCGACACCGCCAAATTCGGCCAGCCCGAAATCAAGCTGGGCGTTGCGCCCGGCATGGGCGGGTCGCAGCGGCTGACCCGCGCCATTGGCAAGGCCAAGGCGATGGAAATGTGCCTGACCGGCCGGATGATGGACGCCGCCGAAGCGGAGCGTTCGGGCCTTGTCAGCCGCATCGTGCCAGCTGCCGAATTGCTGGACGAAGCGTTCAAGACCGCAGCGGCGATCGCCGCGATGCCGCCCATGGCGGCGATGGTGAACAAGGAAATGGTCAACATCGCCTTCGAAACTGGCCTGGCGCAGGGGCTGCTGACCGAGCGCCGCCTGTTCCAGATACTGACGGCGACGCAGGACAAGAAGGAAGGCATGACCGCCTTCGTCGAAAAGCGCCCCGGCGTCTGGCAGGGCCGCTGAGCGCCTATATCGATCCAATACCATAATGCGATGACGCTGACTTACGGGGCGTGTTCCCCGGCGAAGGCCGGGGTCCAGTCCTGACCGTGGGACTGGACCCCGGCCTTCGCCGGGGAACACGGGCTATAGGTTCCCATCAATGCATCTTGGTATACGCAGCGTGTTCCAGCGATCCGCTGAGAAATTCTCATTGGTCGATGGCGGGTCTTTCCGGCACTCTCGTTTCACAAGGAAACTGAAGAACGAATTGGCGGGCGCAGCGATGCGTCCGCTTTCATCGTCCGTGGGAGAGGTGCGGCGCCATGCGCCCCTGATTGGCTTGTTGTGAAACAGGGAGCCTTTGCATGTCCGTTATCTCGTCCATCCGCCTTTCCTCGCGCGCGGCGTTGCTGCTCGCCTGCGCCACCGGCGCGCTGAGCGCCGCCCATGCGCAGGAACCGGTCGGGGATGGCGACGAGACGATCACCGTTACCGGCCGCCGCATCTCGCAATCGGCCGAAGCGATCGGCGAAGACAAGGTGAGCAATGTCGTGGCAGTCACGCGCGAGGCGCTGCTGTCGGCGCCGTCGGGCATTTCGGGCCTCAAGATGCTGGAGCAACTGCCCGGCTTCAACGTCCAGACCGACGGCGCGCTGGGCCTGTACGAGTTCGGCAACAGCGTCCAGACCCGCGCCTTCAACCTCGACCAGATCGGCTTCGTGGTCGACGGCATCCCCACCGGCCGCAGCGACGCCTTCGGCGGCAGCCCGGTATTCCGCTATGTCGACAATGAAAATCTGGGTGTGGTGGAGGCCGCGGTCGGCGCGGGCGATGTGGGCCTGCCCAGTTACTCGACGCTTGGCCCGGTCGTGCAATATAACAGCATCGCGCCGCAGGAAGAGATGGGCCTGTTCGTGTCCCAGAGCTTTGGCGATTTCGACATGAAGCGTACCTTTATCCGCGCCAGCACGGGCCAAGTCGGTCCGTTCCGCGCCTATGTCAGCCGCACCAAGCTGGACACCGACCTGTGGCGCGGCGACGGCACGGTGGACCGCGAACATTGGGAAGGCATGGTCCATGCCGATCTGGGCGGGGACAGCTGGGCGCGCTTCAAATTCGTGTCGAACAAGTTCAACGACTTCGATTCCCCCTCGCTCAGCCGCAGCCAGTATCTGACCGGCACCGATATCGGCGGCAAGAGCGGCCGGGATCGCGGCTACATCTCGGTCGTGCCCAACACCACGCCGGGCTTCGCGCCTGTCGCGGGTGGACCCGCCTTTAGCAACGCCAACTATGCCTATACCAACACACTCGCCATCAACGTGCGCGATGATAAGCTTTATGGCGGCACGGTCCATGCTGGCATCGCCGATGGCATCTGGGCGGAAGCGACCGCCTATTATGAGGATAAGGGCGGCTATGGCGTGTCGCCCGATACCTATGCCAACAGCCTGCTGCAATATCAGCGGCAGACGACCGCCGGCATCGCGCTCAGCGCGCCCAAGGGCACGCAATATGGCCTCTCGACCGTGGGCGGCGAGCGCTATGGCCTGACCACCAAACTGCATTGGGAACTGGGCGTCCAGACGATCGAGGTCGGGCTGTGGGCCGAAGTCGATACCTATAACCGCACCCAGGCGCGCTACAACACCATCGACGGATCGCCCGCCAGCTCGCCCGACCTGAACGATCTGGTCTATGTCCGCCGCGATTATCAGTCGGAACGCAACACGACCCAGGCCTTCGTCAAGGACCGGATCGCGCTGCTGGACGACAGCCTGATCTTCGATCTGGGCGTCAAGGCGCTGAACATCGACTATCGCTATAGCGGCTATCGCGACTTCAACGATTATTACCGCAATGCCGGCACGACCGCTGCGCCGATCTGGGTTGCGGGCTGGGGTCCGCAGACGCTGCGTACCAGCTATAGCGACGGCTTCCTGCCGATGGCGGGCGTGCTTTACAAGATCAACAACCAGACCCAGATTTTCGCATCCTATGCCGAAAATATGGCGCTGCCCAAGGGGCTGGACGATGTCTTCTCCGTCTCCCTGAACAGCAGTTCGGCCGGCGTGCCCGCGCCCGCGCCCGAACGGTCGCAGAATTTCGAGGCGGGCATCCGCACGAACCAGGGCCAATTCTACGCCTCGCTGGCGGGCTATTACACCAAGTTCAAGAACCGCATCCAGTCGATCGGATCGATCCTGCCCGGCACCACCAACGTCATCGAAACCTTCTTCCAGAATGTCGGTCGGGTCAGCGCCTATGGCGCGGAATTCAGCGGCACGTTCAAGCCGTCGGCGCTCAATGGCCTCGCTTATTTCAACCTCAACGCCACTTATAATATCGCCAAGTTCAAGGACGATATCGTCACCGCCACGACCTCCTACCAGACCGACGGCAAATATATTCCCGACAGCGCCAAGTGGATCGTCAATGGCGGCGTGACCATCGAACCGGCCAGCTGGCTGGTAGGTAACTTCAGCGGCAAATATACGTCGCGCCGCTGGTCGACCTTCGACAATTCGGCCGGGTCCAGCGTCAAGGGCTTCACCGTCTTCAGCGCCTATGTCGATATCGGCGACGGCTTTAGCCTGGGTCCGGTCAAGGGCATGAAGGCGCGGTTCAACATCGACAACATCTTCGACAAGGATACGCTGTCCTATATCTCGGCCGCTGTGACGGGCGACGGCAATTTCCGTCCGTTATCCCCGCGCACCTTCCAGTTCACCATCTCGGGCGAAATCTGATGCGGGCAAGCTGGATGATGGGGGCAGCGCTTCTGGCGCTGCTCCCCGCCGACACATATGCGCAGGATGTGTCCAAGAAAGTGTATCAGCTGCACCAGAAGCTGATCACCCTCGACAGCCATCTCGACACGCCCGCCTCGCTTGACCTGCCCGGCTGGTCGATCGACGAGGAGCATGGCGTCCATAGCGACTTCACCCAGGTTGATTTGCCCCGCATGAAGAAGGGCGGCCTGGATGGCGGTTTCTGGGCGATTTATACGGGGCAGGGGCCGCTGACGATCGAGGGATTCCGCAAGGCGCGTGACTTCGCGATCCTGCGCGGCCTGTCGATCCGCAACATGGTGGCCGCCGACCCGGCCAATTTCGCACTCGCGCTGGAGGCGAAGGACGCCGCACCGATCGCCGCGGCGGGCAAGCGCATCGTCTATATGTCGATCGAGAACGCCTATCCGCTGGGTGAGGACGTCTCGCTCATCAAGACCTTCTACGACATGGGCGTGCGCGTGTCGGGCTTTGCCCATTTCGCGCACAACCAGTTCGCCGACAGTTCGACCGACCCGTCGAAGAAGCCGCGCTATGGCGGCCTCAGCCCGCTGGGCAAGGAATTGCTCAAGGAGATGAACCGCCTGGGCATCGTGCCGGACGGGTCGCACAGTAGCGATCAGGTGCTGGACGATCTGCTGGCGCTGTCTACGACGCCGGTTCTGCTGACCCATTCGGGTTGCAAGGCGGTCTATGACCATCCGCGCAACATTGATGACGATCATCTCAAGGCGCTGGCGGCCAAGGGCGGCGTGATCCAGATGAACGCCTATGGTGCCTATCTGCGCGCATCCAAGCCCAATCCCGAACGGCAGAAGGCGCTGATGGTGCTTTACGGCCAGATGCGCGAAGACGCCAAGATATCGCCGGAAAAGCGCGCCGAACTGCTGGCCAGGCGGCAGGAGATCGACAGGCTCTATCCCGACACCGACAAGCCGACCTTCGATGATTTCATGGCGCACATGCTCCATGCGCTCAAGGTCGTGGGGCCGGACCATGTCGGCATTGGCCTCGACTGGGACGGCGGCGGCGGCGTCGTTGGCATGGAGGATGTGGTCGCCCTCCCCAAGATCACCGACGCGCTGCTCAAGGCTGGCTATAGCGAGGCTGACATCCAGAAAATCTGGTCCGGCAACGTGCTGCGCGTGCTGGCGGCGGCGGAGGCGGGCAAGGGGAAATAGGGCGAAGACCCTGTACCCCGGCGAAGGCCGGGGTCCAGTTCAGACCATCGGACTGTACCCCGGCCTTCGCCGGGGTACAGCATCTTTTGCAGGGAGCGTCATTTCCCCTCCAGCATCTCGATCATCAGCGAAAAGTCGCGGGCAGCTTCGCCTTGGTTGGCGAGCATTTGATAGAGCGCTTCGGCGGCGTTCCCCATCGGCACGCTGGCCCCGACCGACGCGGCGGCTTCGGTCGCCAGCTTCAAATCCTTGAGCATCAGGCCCACCGCAAAGCCGCCCTGATAGCCATTGTCGGCCGGCGTTTGCGGGCCGACGCCGGGGACGGGGCAGTAGCTGGTCATCGACCAGCTCTGGCCCGACGACACGCTGCTGATGTCGTAGAAGGTCTGGGGGTCGAGGCCGAGCTTCTTCGCCATCGCGAAACTTTCGCAGGTGGCGACCATGGTCGCGCCCAGCAGCATATTGTTGCAGATTTTCGCGCCTTGGCCATTGCCCGCGCCGCCGGCATGGATCACCGCCTTGCCCATGGCGGACAGGATCGGCTTGGCCTTGGCGAAGGCCGCGTCCGCGCCGCCGACCATGAAGGTCAGCGTGCCGCCATTGGCCGCCGCGATGCCGCCCGAAACGGGTGCGTCGACCATCTCGAAACCCTTCGCGACCGCCGCCTCGATCACCCGGCGCGCGGTGGCGACGTCGA
This sequence comes from Sphingobium psychrophilum, assembly GCF_012927105.1. GTDB lineage: Bacteria > Pseudomonadota > Alphaproteobacteria > Sphingomonadales > Sphingomonadaceae > Sphingobium > Sphingobium psychrophilum. The sequence continues at coordinate 625,751 of NZ_JABBFV010000001.1, forward strand.
TGGTCGAACAGTCGAGGAAGAGCGCGCCCGGCTTCGCCACGCCGAACACCTGGTCGTTATAGACGCTCTCGACATGCTTGCCGGCGGGCAGCATCGTCACCACCGCGTCGGCCCCGGTCACCGCATCGGCGGCGCTGGAGGCGCGGACGGCGCCATGGCCTTCCGCCTTGGCCAAAGCCTCCTCCGACAGGTCGAAGGCGCGCACGGCATAGCCGTTTTTCAGCAGGTTGGCGGCCATCCCGCCGCCCATATTGCCAAGGCCGATGAAGGCGATCGTCTGGGTCATGTTCCGGGCTTCCTCTTGTCGATTATAAATCAGGCGCTGGCGTCTGCGACAGCCGGCAGCGGTGTCCATTGCTTCTCCGCAGGCAGCGGCGCAAAGATCGCATCGATCATCGCATCGCTCACCCCCTCCAGCGTGGCCGGGTTCCATTGCGGCGCATTATCCTTGTCGAATATCACTGCGCGGACGCCCTCGACGAAATCGGGGCGGCGGATGATCGCACAGGCCAGGCCATATTCCATCGCCATATTGGCGGCGAAATCGGGCTGGGCTGCGCCTTCGACCAGCTGGCGCAGCGCCACCTTGATGGTCTGGGGTGATTTGGTGGCGAGCACGGACAATTGCTTGGTCGCCCATGCGCCACCATCTGCTTGCAGCGCCGCGACGATCTCCTCCGCCTTGTCGGAGGCGAACAGCCGGTCGATATCGGCGCGGTGCGCGTCCAGCTTCGAAGGCGGCGGGACTTCGTCATTCTCCGCCAATATTTCGTCCAGCCCCAAGGGATCGGCCAGGATGCGCGCCTTGATCGCATCCAGTCTGTCCGATGCGATATAGTGGGTGGCGATGCCGATGGCGGCGCAATCCGCCCCGTCGATCCGCGCGCCCGTCGCTGCCAGCCACGCGCCGACCCGGCCGGGCAAGCGCGGGAGGAACCAGCCGCCGCCCACGTCGGGGAACAGGCCGATGCCGGTTTCGGGCATGGCGAAGGTCGTCCGCTCGGTCGCGACGCGGAAGCGGGCCGGTAGGGAGATGCCGACGCCCCCGCCCATGACGATACCGTCGATAAAGGCGACGATCGGCTTCCCATAAACGAACAGCAGATGGTTCATCCGATATTCGACATGAAAGAATCGCTCCGCCTCGATACAGTCGGCCTTGGCGCTGTTGGCGATCAGCGCGATGTCGCCGCCGGCGCAGAAGCCGCGCGACAGCTTGGGATCGCCATCGGCGGCGGGCAGATGATCGATCATGACCGCGGTGACCGCATCGTCCTGCGCCCAGCCAAGCAGAGCATCGTTGATCGCCTCGCACATCTCCGGGGTAAGGGCATGGATCGCCTTGGGCCGGTTCAGGCGGATGCGGCCGACGCCGTTTTCGATGATGGTCAGGACTTGGTCAGTCATTCTTATCTCCTTCCTCGCCCCTTTGGGGGAGAGGGATGCGAAGACTTGGCAGCTTGCTGCCTAGTCGGAGCTGGGAGAGGGGGAACGCGCGCCGGCCCCTCTCCAACTTCGCCTAGGCGCGTGCCGCGCCAAGGCTTCATATCCTCTCCCCAAAGGGAGAGGATTGGTTTACCGCAACATGTCCCGCGCCACGATCATCCGCATGACCTGGTTGGTGCCCTCCAGAATGGAATGCACCCGCAGGTCGCGCCAGATGCGTTCGATCGGATAGTCCATCAGATAGCCATAGCCGCCATGGAGTTGCAGCGCGCGGTCGGCCACCGACGATCCGGTGTCCGTAGCGAAGCGTTTCGCCATCGCGGCGAAGCGGGTCTTGTCGGGGGCATTATCCGTCACCTTGACCGCGGCCGCATAGAGCAGCGTGCGGGCGGCCTCCAATTCGGTCTGCATGTCGGCCAGGGTGAACTGCGTATTCTGGAAATCGGCGATGGACTGGCCGAACTGCTTGCGATCCTTGGTATAGCGCACGCTTTCATCGATGCAGCGTTGCGCCCCGCCCAGCGAGCAGGCGCCGATATTGAGGCGGCCGCCGTCTAGCCCCATCATCGCGATGCGAAAGCCTTCGCCCTCCGCGCCGACCAGATTTTCCACCGGCACGCGCACGCCATCGAAATTCACCTGCGCGGTCGGCTGCGAATGCCAGCCGAGCTTGCGTTCCTGCGCGCCGAAGCTGACGCCGGGCATGTCCTTTTCGATGACGAGGCAAGAGATGCCTTTCGGCCCATTTCCTTCCGGTGTATTTGGCCCGGTGCGGACCATGGCGAGGTAGACCTCATTCTCGCCGCCGCCGGAGATGAACTGTTTGGAACCGGTCACGACATAATGGTCGCCGTCCCTGACTGCCTTGGTCTTGAGCGCCGCGGCGTCCGATCCCGCGCCCGCTTCGGTCAGGCAATAGCTGGCCATGCGCGCCATCGGCACCAGGTCGGGCAGATACTTGTCCTTAACCGCCTGGCCGCCGAATCGGTCGATCATCCACGCACCCATATTGTGGATCGATATGAAGGCGCTGGTGGACGGACAGCCATAGGCCATCGCTTCCATGATGAGCGCGGATTCCAGGCGACCAAGGCCGATGCCGCCCGAATCCTCCGACACATAAATGCCGCCAAAGCCGAGGTCCGCCGCGGCGCGGATCGTGTCGCGGGGGAAGATATGCTTTTCGTCCCACTCCGCCGCATGCGGGGTGATCGCATCGGCGGTGAACCGCTGCGCCATCTCCTGAATGGCGCGCTGGTCCTCGGTCAGGTCGAACTGGGTCATGCTCTCCATCCTCCGCAAGCCTGTCCGGCACGCCAATGATGGGCGCGGCGCAGCAGGATCGCTTGTCCAGATGCTTCTAGCAATGCCGCGTTATTGCAAGCAATGGCGAAGTTGTGCATGGACAGGCTGCAAATTTGCAGGATAGGCGCGTGCATGTTCGACTGGGACGATCTCAGGGTATTTCTGGCGGTCGCCCGCGCCCGCAAGGTCGCGCCTGCCGCCCGCGCGCTGGGCATTGATGCGACCACCATCGCGCGGCGGCTGGCGCGCCTGGAAAAGGCGCTCGACGCCGAATTGTTCGAACTGGCTGCCGGGGAACGGACGCTGACGGCGCGCGGACAGGCGCTGCTCCACCATGCAGAAGGCGCGGAAAGCGCCGCGCTCGCGGCGATGGAGGATGTGAAGGGGCAGGAGCATCGGCTGGCCGGGCAGGTGCGCCTGTCGGTGGCCGAAGGGTTCGGCACCTGGGTATTAGCGCCAGGCATGGGCGATTTCAACCGGCGGCATCCGGGCATCAGGCTCGACCTTGTGACAGCATCCGGCTTCCTCAACCCGTCCAACCGCGAAGCCGATATGGCGGTAATGCTGGCGCGGCCGCAGCGCGGGCGGCTGACGGTCCGGCGGCTGGGCGATTATCGGCTGCATCTTTATGCCGCGCCGGCCTATCTGGCGCGGGCTGGTACGCCGGCCGCCCCGGTGGACCTGCGCGACCATGTGCTGGTCGGCTATGTGCCCGAATTCATCTTCTCCCCCGAACTGGATTATCTGGACGAGGTGGAGGCGGGGCTGGAGGCGACGTTGCGATCGACCAGCATCATCATGCAGCAGCGGATGATCGCTGACGGCGCTGGGATCGGCGTGCTGCCCGACTTTATCGCGCGGCGCGACCCCGCCCTGATGCCGCTGATGGCCGACCGGGTGGAAATCACCCGCAGCTTCTGGCTGGTCATGCATGGCGACCTGCGCAAGCTGGCGCGGATCGGCGCGGTGGCCGACTGGTTGCAGGAACGGGTCGACATGCTGTCGGGCCAACGCGATGCGGGCTGACCTAAGCGAAAGGCAATCGACGCAGCCCCTTGTCCCCGCTAAGGGAGTCGGGATGGAAATAAAGCGGTCGCATTTCGCTTATGCAGCATAAGCCCAAGCGTAGTCGGGCGATCGCCTTGCCGGGCGGGGAGTTTCGCGCCCGCGCCACCGAATATCTGGATTTCCTGGCCGCCTGGGTGAAGAAGCCGCGCCAGACCGCGTCGGTGGTGCCGTCAAGCCGCTATCTCGCCCGGTTGATGGTGGCGCAGATCGATCCGCTGGACGGTCGCGTGCTGGAACTGGGCGGCGGGACCGGGGTGTTCACCCGCGCGATTCTGCAAACCGGCCTGCCGCCTGAAAAGCTGGAGGTGGTCGAAATCAATCCCGCCTTCGCGCGCGGGCTGCGCCGGCATTTTCCCCATGTGTCGATCTTGGAGACGCCCGCGCAGATCGTGTCCACCGCAACCGCGGGCGAGCCGGGCGATTATCAGACTGTCGTCAGCGGCCTGCCTTTGCTGGCGATGGACCGCTACATGCACCACGATATCCTCTCGGAATCCTTCCGCATGCTGCGGCCCGGCGGCAGCTTCGTGCAGTTCACCTACTCGATGCGCCCGCCGGTCAGCCGTGACGTGATCGACATGCTGGGGCTGGACGTGGTGCGCGCCGGCCAGACCGTGCGCAATTTCCCGCCCGCCACCGTCTTCCGCTTTTCCCGGCGCGGCGAATAGGTTGCGTTCGGCTATCGGCTTCCTATCTTTGCCGCAACGCAAAAAGGGGCAGAGCCATCCATGGCATCCATCATTGAGATCAAGGGCCTGACGAAACGCTATGCGTCGGGTTTCGAGGCGCTCAAGGGCGTCGACCTGACCATCGCGGAAGGCGAGATTTTCGCGCTGTTGGGGCCGAATGGCGCGGGCAAGACGACGATGATTTCGATCGTGTGCGGCATCGCGCGCGCCACCGGCGGCAGCGTGAGCGTCGCGGGCCACGACATCGTGCGCGACTATCGCGGCGCGCGCACCGCGATCGGCCTGGTGCCGCAGGAATTGTCGACCGACCAGTTCGAACGGGTCATCGACACGGTGAATTTCAGCCGCGGCCTGTTCGGCAAGCCCCGCAACGACGCCCATATCGAAAAAGTGCTGCGCGACCTGTCGCTCTGGGACAAGCGCCATGCCAAGATATTGGAACTGTCCGGCGGCATGAAGCGGCGCGTGATGATCGCCAAGGCGCTGAGCCACGAACCGCGCGTGCTGTTCCTCGACGAGCCGACCGCGGGCGTCGACGTAGAACTGCGCCGCGACATGTGGAAGCTGATCGGCGAATTGCGCCAGACCGGCGTCACCATCATCCTGACGACCCATTATATCGAGGAGGCCGAGGAAATGGCCGACCGGGTGGGCGTGATCAACAAGGGCGAACTGATGCTGGTCGAGGACAAGACCGCGCTGATGAAGAAGCTGGGCAAGAAGACGCTGACCGTCGTCCTGGCCGAACCGATCGATGCGGTGCCCGCAGACCTTGCCGAATGGGGCGTCACGCTGGGCGGCGAGGGTCATGAACTGGACTATATCTTCGATACCCAGGCGGAGCGGACCGGCGTGTCGTCGCTGCTGCGCAAGCTCGGCGATCTTGGCATCGGCTACAAGGATCTGAACACGCGCCAGAGCAGCCTGGAGGATATTTTCGTCAGCCTCGTCCATCAGGAGAAGGCCGCATGAGCCTCCAGAATCTGCGCGCCATCGCGTCCATCTATGCGTTCGAACTGCATCGTTTTCGCCGCACCCTGCTGACCGGCCTGCTTGTGCCGGTCATCACCACATCGCTCTATTTCGTCGTGTTCGGCGGGGCGATCGGGTCGCGCATGACGGAAGTGGACGGCATCCCCTATGCTGCCTTCATCGTGCCCGGCCTCATCATGATGGCGATGTTCACCGAAAGCATCTTCAACGCCAGTTTCGGCATCTACATGCCCAAATTCACCGGCACTATCTACGAACTGCTATCGGCCCCGGTGTCCGCGACGGAGACGATCATCGCCTATGTCGGCGCGGCGGCGACCAAGTCGCTGATCGTAGGGAGCATCATCTTTCTGACCGCGCATCTGTTTGTCGACGTGCCGGTGGCGCACCCGTTCGCTATGGCGGGGTTCATGATCCTGATCGCGGTCAGCTTCTGCCTGTTCGGCTTCATCCTGGGGATATGGGCGCAGAGTTTCGAACAGTTGCAGGTGATCCCGCTGCTGCTCATCATGCCGATGACCTTCCTGGGCGGCGCTTTCTATTCGGTCAAGATGCTGGCCGAACCGTGGCAGACGATCACGCTGTTCAATCCGATAGTCTATCTGATTTCCGGCTTCCGCTGGACCTTTTTTGGCAAGGGGGACGTGGCCATCGGGCTGAGCCTGTTGTTCGTCATGGGCATATTGGCCGTGTGCATCGGCGTCATCGGCTGGATGTTCCGCACCGGATACAGGCTGAAGAAATAGAGGCGACGAGCAACTCCAACCTCCGTTCGCTTCGAGCGTGTCGAGAAGCGTATAGCGCGGCGCTTCCATTTCTCGACTACGCTCGAAACGAACGGACGTCGGTGGATGTCCTATTGGATCAGGCCGCCTGGCTCTCCGGCGTCACGGCGAACAGCGTCACATTCTTATATTTGTCGTCGCCGTCATTGTAGAGGCCGTACATCGCCTCGAACGGCTCATCCAAGACCACGATGTCGGACAGGCCGACGATCTTGAACGTGCCGAGCTTCAACTCGCGCGGCGGTCGGCCATCGCGGTCGGTCGTCACCGCGTCGATGAACATTTCGTCATGACGGGTGTAGAGGATGTGGGGTGCCAAGGTCACGACCATTTTATTATAGGTCACCTTAAGGCACTTCTGGAGCGCGATCGCTTCAAAAATCTCGGTAGGGGCTTGCATGATGCCCCATCCCTTATCGAATCGGGCGATTTTTTCAATTGCTTTGTGCGTTGCACCATATCCATCCCGTGCAATCAACGCGATGGATCGTGTCAGGCTGGCACCAATCCCAGCCGTTCGCGCAGCGTCCAGCGGCTGATGAGCAGCACAGCCACAGCGCCCAGGCCACTCGCCAGTCCCAGCCAGATGCCCAGCCCCTCCATGCCCAATGGGAAGGCGAGCAGGGTGCCGACGCCGATGCCGACCACCCAATAGCCGATCAGTGCAAAGATCATCGGCACGGTCGTATCCTGCACCCCGCGCAGCACGCCCGCGCCCACCGCCTGCGCCGCATCGACCAGCTGAAACAGGGCGGCCACGGCCAGGAAGCTGACGGCCAGCGTCGCGGTGCGGGCATTGGCGGGGTCGGACAGGTCGAGGAAGGCCGATACCAGTGTGCGCGGCATGAAGATCAGCAGCGCGGCGGCGCAGATGGCAAACCCGGTGCCGATCATCAGCGCCAGCCAGCCTGCCCGACCGATGCCGGCGCGGTCATGCCGGCCATAGGCGATGCCGACCCGGATCGTCGCCGCCTGGCCGATGCCCATCGGCACCATGAAGACGAGCGCGGCGATCTGGATCGCGACGGCGTGGGCGGCGAGCGAATCGCGGTCGATCAGCCCCATCAGGAAAGCCGAAGCGTTGAACACGCTGGTTTCGAAGCCCAGCGTGATCGCGATCGGCAGGCCCAGCGCCCAAACCTGCCGCTGCCGTTCGCGATCGCGAGTCCAGAAACGGCCCATCAGGCGATAGCGGCGAAAGCGCCGGTCGATCAGGATGACGGCAAGCAGGCCGAAGAAGAGGAAGCAGGAAGAAAGCGTGCTCGCCAGCCCGGCACCGTACAGCCCAAGCGAGGGAAACCCCAGATGACCGAAAATCAACGCCCAGCCCATCAACACGTTTAACGGGATAGCGCCCAGCATGACGATCAGGCCCCAGATCGGTCGTTCCAGCGCCGCGATGAAATTGCGCAATGTGGTGAAGCCCAGAAACGGCAGCAGCGCCCATTGCAGGCCATGCATCAAATGGCCGGCCTCTCGCGCCAGATCGGCGTCCTGACCCATCGCGAGCAATATCGTCTCGCATTGCCACAGCAGCAACCAGGCGGGAGCCACGAAGAAGACGGCGGCGCGCAGCGTCTGATGGACGGTGCGGCGCACGTCGCGCACGCTGTTGCGGCGGCGGCCCCGTTCGCTTGCGATCAGGGGCGATGCGGCGGTGACCAGCCCCATGCCGAACAGCAGCAGCGCATGGAACAGGTTGATCGCCAGCGCGCCGGCCGCAACCGCCTCCGCCCCGATCCGGCCAAGCAGCAGCAGATCGGTGGCCGCAATCGCCGACCAGGCGATGTTGCCCGCGATCATCGGCAGCGCCAGCGCGATCAACGCGCCGGCCTCGATACGCCAGGGGGAGGGGTGGGACATCACGCTATTCCTGCAAATCCGTGCGCCCGCCTGCGCGGGAGCGCGGACGCTTTGGCTCAATGCTTCTTCGAGGGCAACAGGTGCAGCGCGCCAACGATGATCCCGCCGACCACCAGCCCGACGATCGCGCCGCCGATGGCGGTCACTGTCCAGTGAAGGAAGCCGCCGATCGCCGGCACGGCCAGGGCGGCGCCCTGGGCGATATGCTCGATCGTGCCGGGGATCAGGTCGATATGAAATTCGTGCAGGCCATGCACGATCAGACCGCCACCGACCCATAGCATGGCCGCGGTGCCGACCACGGACAGGAACGCCATCAGCACCGGCATCGCCTTCACCAGGCCGCGACCCAGCAGTTTCGTGCCAGCCCCGTCCTTTTTGGCGAGATGCAGCCCGATATCGTCCATCTTCACGATCAGGCCAACGACGCCATAAACGCCCGCGGTAATCAGGATGGCGACGACGACCAGAATGATCGCTTGCTCCCACACCGGCTCACCCGCGACGGTACCCAACGAGATGGCCATGATCTCTCCCGACAGGATGAAATCGGTGCGGATCGCGCTCGATACCTTCTGGTTTTCGATTTCGGTCGAAGTGAGCGTCTGAGCCGCTTCCTCAACGACGTCATGGCCGCCTTGGACAGCCTCCAGCAGCTTTTCCACCGCCTCGAAACACAGGAACGCGCCGCCCAGCATCAGTAACGGGGGCAGCAGCCAGGGCGCGAAGGCGCTCATCAAAAGCGCGGCGGGCAACAGGAAGAGCAACTTGTTGCGCAGCGATCCCTTGGCGATTTTCCAAATGATCGGCAATTCGCGGTCGGGGGTCAGGCCCATCACATATTTGGGCGTCACGGCGGCATCGTCGATCACGACGCCTGCCGCCTTCGTGCCTGCCTTGCCAGCAGCCGCTGCGACATCGTCCAAGGAGGTCGCCGCCATTTTTGCGATGCCCGCAACATCGTCGAGCAGCGCGATCAGACCCGAAGGCATAGATAGTATATCCCCTGTTATGGGCGGCGATACCGCCTTTGGCTTTGCCTCATAAGGGGCAGGCATCGGGGGGGCAATGGACCGCGTCCATTCAATAGGCGTGCGTCAGTAATTGCCGGGCGGGTCGCTGGCAGGGAAGGATTCGTCGGATTGTTCGTCCACCTTGTCCCAGTCCGACCGCGATACGCCCTCCTGCGGTCCCGCATCGCGAACCACGCCCGATGAACCCACAGGGCCGCGGTCGTCAGGCGCGGCGGCGTCGCCCATCCAGTCGCGCCATCCCTTGATCGCAAAGGCACCCAGCCCCGTGACGATGGCCAGTTTCAATAGCCCCTTCATATAGTCTTCTCCTGCCCATGATGCAGATGAACCCAATCCGCAGGGTCATGCCCGACCACATCGGACGTCATCATGATCTCGCCTTCCTCGTCCGCTCCACCCGATTCGGACAGGTCGGCGGCGGGCTGCGCGATCGCCCAGCGCGCCCGCAAGGCGGCGTCGATCATCGCGCCCCATGTCCCCACATCGCCCGCCTCGCGCATGGCGGCGTCGGGTTCCTTGACGATGGCGAGGATGCTGGCCGCATCCTCTATCCGGGCCTGCCATCCGCTTGGGTCGGCGGCGGCCAGATGACGCGCCAAGCGTTCGATGAGGGTGCGGTCTTCCATATCGGTCGAACGCGCACGGACGGCGGCCGTTCCGCTTGTCTGCTGTCGACCAGATGCAGGCATATAGCCCTCCCCCTCAGGGCAGGGGTTGGGGTGGGGGCATGCCTTAATAAAGCACCGCTAGTGGGATAGCCCCCAATCCACCCCAACAAAAAAGCCGCCCGTTGCGGGGCGGCTTTCTCGTTCGATCCTGTCGGAAGAAATCAGGCCTCTTCGGCCGGCTCTTCTTCGTCTTCGCTGGCGACCGAAGCGATTTCGCCCGGTTCCGCGTTTGGATCATAATCTTCGGTGAAGCCGCTCTCGTCCTTTTCGAACAGGTCGGCCATCACGTCGACGCCCTGCGACTGCAGTTCGGCTTCTTCTGGCGAACGAGCGACGTTGACGGTGATCGTCACGGCGACTTCGGGGTGCAGCGCGACCTTGACGTCGAACACGCCCAGCGTCTTGATCGGGCGTTCCAGCACGACCATCGCCTTGGTGACGTTGGTCACGCCATCAGCGTGCAGCGCGTCGACGATGTCGCGCACGGCAACCGAACCGTACAGCGCGCCGGCGTTGGACGACTGGCGGATCAGGACGATCTGCTTGCCGTTGACGCCATCGGCAGCGGCTTCGGCGTCCGTGCGACGTGCGGCGTTATCGGCCTCGATCCTCGCGCGGTTGGCCTCGAAGACCTTCTTGTTGGCGTTGTTGGAGCGCAGCGCCTTCTTGTTGGGCAGCAGGAAGTTACGTGCGTAACCGTCCTTGACGGTGACGACGTCGCCGATTGCGCCCAGCTTCTCGATGCGTTCGAGCAGGATGATTTCCATGGGTTTCTACTCCCTTACTTCACGATGTAGGGCAGGAGGCCCAGGTGACGGGCGCGCTTGATGGCTTGGGCCAGTTCGCGCTGCTTCTTGGCCGAAACGGCCGTGATGCGGCTGGGGACGATCTTGCCGCGCTCGGACACGAAGCCCTGGAGCAGACGAACGTCCTTATAATCGATCTTCGGCGCATCCTTGGCGGCGAAGGGGCAGCTCTTGCGGCGGCGGAAAAACGGGCGTGCCATGTCTCAGATCTCCTTATTCAGCAGCCGGGGCGTCTTCGCGGTCGCGGCGCGGGCCACGATCGTCGCGCGAACCACCTTCGCGGTCGCCGCGCGGGCCACGGTCACCACGATCGCCGCGGGGACCACGGTCACCACGCTCGGGGCGGTCCTGCTTGCGCATCATCACCGACGGGCCGGTTTCCAGCTCATCGACCTTGACGGTCATGTAGCGGATGATGTCTTCGTTGATCTGGGTCTGGCGCTCCAGTTCCGCGATCACGCCACCGGGGGCGTCGATGTTCAGCTGCACATAATGCGCTTTGCGGTTCTTGGCGATCTTGTAGGCCAGGCTACGTAGGCCCCAGGTCTCGACCTTGGTCACCTTGCCGTTGTTGTCCTCGACGATCTTCGTGGCGGTTTCCGCCAGAGCGTCCACCTGCGCCTGTGCCAGATCCTGGCGCGCAAGGAACACATGCTCGTAAAGAGCCATGTATATTACCTTCTTCTGTTGGCCGATCGCTGACGCCCACCCCATGTGGAACGCCCCTCCGGCTGTCGTCTTGCATATTCGCAGGCCCGCCGAGTCACCCCGCCGTTCGTGCGAAGGCGCGCCTATGACGGAAAGGGGGGGCAAAGGCAAGCGGCATCGCTGCGCAGGGCCAAGGCAAAAAAGCCGTTCGGCCTGAGCCTGTCAAAGGCTCTTACTCCTTTCTATCGTTGCAAGAAGCAGTAAGGCACTTCGACAGGCTCAGTGCGAACGGATGAGAGGGTTAGCTTATGGCAGTCGCGATCGCAGCATTGTCGCTCATCCTGCTAATGATCGCCGCCTATCGCGGCATGAGCGTCATCGTCATGGCGCCGTTGCTAGCGATGCTGGCCGTATTCCTGACCGATCCCGCCGCCGTCCCGGCCGCCTTTTCCGGCTTGTTCATGGAAAGGGTCGCGAGTTTCCTCAAACTCTATTTCCCGGTTTTCCTGCTCGGCGCGCTGTTTGGCAAGCTGGTCGAGATTTCGGGCTTTTCCCGCGCGATCGTGACCGCGGTGATCGGCGTCATCGGCGCGGGCCGCGCTATCCCAGCGATCATGGCGGTGACGGCGCTGCTGACCTATGGCGGGGTGTCGGTGTTCGTCGCGGTCTTCGCCGTCTATCCTTTCGCCGCGGAGATGTTCCGCCGCGCCGACATTCCCAAGCGGCTGGTCCCCGCCACCATTGGGCTTGGGGCACTGACATTCACCATGGATGCGCTGCCGGGCACGCCGCAGATTCAGAACATCATCCCGACCAGCTTTTTCGGCACGACGACATGGGCGGCGCCGGTGCTGGGCCTGATCGGGTCGCTCTTCATTGCGGGAACCGGCCTTGCCTATCTTGGCTGGCGGCGGCGCGCGATGCTGGCGGCGGGGGAGGGCTATGGCGCTCCCGAAACGCTGGTGAACGAACCGGAAGCGATCGAGGATGAAGCGCCCGTCCATCCGCTGATCGCGCTGCTGCCGCTGGTGGTGGTCGGCGTCGGCAATCTGCTGCTGACGCTGGCCATCCCGCGCTGGGTGGCGGGGGAGGAGGTGTCGCTGTCGTTGCCCGGCATGGCGGAGCCTGTCGCCGTCAAGGTGGCGCAGGTGTCGGCGCTCTGGGCGGTGGAAGGCGCGCTGCTGCTGGGCATCGGCACGATCCTGCTGTTCGCATTCCGCACCGTGGCAAAGCGCTTTGCCGACGGGTCGAAGGCGGCGGTTGGCGGCGCGCTGCTGGCGGGCATGAACACGGCAGTCGAATATGGGTTTGGCGCGGTGATCGCCGCGTTGCCCGGCTTTCTGGTGGTCAAGGATGCGCTGCGCGCGATCCCCAATCCGCTGGTCAATGAAGCCATTACCGTGACCTCGCTCGCCGGCATTACCGGATCGGCGTCGGGCGGGCTGTCGATCGCGCTCGCCGCGATGGCGGAACAGTTCGTGGCGGCAGGGGACGCGGCCGGCATTCCGCGCGAAGTGCTGCACCGTGTCGCTTCCATGGCGTCGGGCGGCATGGACAGCCTGCCGCATAATGGCGCGGTCATCACCCTGCTGGCGGTGACGGGCCTTACCCATCGCCAGGCCTATAAGGATATCTTCGCGCTGACCCTCATCAAGACGGTGACGGTCTTCATCGTCATCGCCGTCTATTATCTGACCGGGCTGGTGTAAGGCTCAGGCGGCCGGGCGGTGCATGTCCGCCGAACCGATGAAATGCGCGCGGGTCGAAGGCCCGGCCTGCACGAGCAAGGCGGCGACCTTGTCCTTAAGATCGACCGAAGGGCGTGCGGGATCATCGAACGCCATCGCCCATTCGCCAAATTCCCGCGTGTCGATCAGTCCCTCGCGCAGCTTCACGACGGCGCGGTGGCGCGGATCGCCATGGATGCGGGTGAAGACCCGATCCACTGCGTCCTTTGGCCCTTCCAGCACCTGCAAAAAGCGCCGCGAATTGAACAGCAACAGCCCGGTGACGTCGTCCCGCCGATTGTTCGTCGCGGACAGTTGCGCGATCATCGCGCATTGTTGCGGCGTGACCGTCCCGACGACAGTGCTGATATACATGATCTGATATAAGGACATCGACATTCCCGACATGGCCCCCCGGCTCGGCCCCTATGCGGCATAATCCCTTAATATCGGGTATTTAACCTCGATCATGGTCGATGACGCAAAGATGCCCCAAGGGGAGAGAACCCCTGGGGCATCGTGCGACCTTTCGGCCGGCAAGGATTTAGCGGATCGCGTTGCCGACGACGGCGCCGATCAGGCCGCTGGTGATGGCGATCATCACGGCATCATTGCCCGACTGGACCCACTGATAACCGCGCGGCGGGGCGTTCAGGCGATAGCCGCGATAATTGCTGATGACCCGATAGTTATTGGCCTGGCGACGATCGAAACGCTGGCCCTTGGCCCAGCGATGATTGACCACCGCATTGCGATTGGGACGATAGTCGTTGGCGCGTTGGGCATTACCATTTTTGCGGACGACGGTCTTCTGCTTGACGACGGTGCGGCCATTGGGCTTTTGCTTCACGACCGTACGGGTCTGTTCCTGGCGATGCTGGACGCCATGGCTCTGGGCCTGCGCCTGAGCGGACACGATGGGGCTGGCAACCAGCGTGGTGGTGGCCAGGGCGATGAGGATCTTCTTGAACATGGTTGGCTCCTTTGCCTTGTTACGGGCGCCATTCCGTGGCGTCGAACACAGAGATAGGGCGCGCATGTCGCGAGGATGTGTCATGGGCGGGGTTAGATTGTCGGAAATTGTAACAATTTGAAATTTAAGCTGAACATTTGTTCAGTTACGGTCGATGGCAACGATTTGGGTGCGCGCCTCATCGGTCCGCACCCGCATTCGTTACTCGTGCCGGAGCGCGTCGATCGGGTTCAGCGCCGCCGCCCGCCTGGCTGGAAAATAGCCGAACACCACCCCGATCGCGGCGGAAAAGACGAAGGCGATGATGTTGACCTTGATGTCGAACAGGAAGGGCACCTGCATTAGCGGGGCGATGGCGGCCGTCGCGATCAGCGCCAGGAACAGCCCGATCAGGCCGCCCAGGCAGGACAGCACGATCGCCTCCACCAGAAATTGCAGCAGCACCTCACGCGCGACCGCGCCGATGGCGAGGCGGATGCCGATCTCCCGCGTGCGCTCCGTCACCGATACCAGCATGATGTTCATGATGCCGATGCCGCCGACCAGCAGCGAGATGGCCGCCACCGCGCCGACGATCTGGGTCAGGATGGTGGTGGTGCCGGTCAGCGTGTCACTGATCTGCTTGGTGTCGAAGACGTTGAAATTATCCTCCGCAGCCGGCTTGATCTTGCGTCGCTCGCGCATCAGCTCCTCCAGACTGGCCTGGACCGTGCTGGTGTCATAGGCATCGTCCACCGCGACCATGATCTGGCTGATGTCACGGTCGCCGGTGAAGCGGCGCTGCACGAACTTGATCGGCATGACGACGACATCGTCCTGGTCGCCAAAGCCGCCTTGGCCGCGCGTCGCCAGAACGCCGACGACCTGGCACGACACGCCCTTGATCCGCATCCGCTTGCCAATCGGCTCCGTGCCCTGGAACAGGTTGGTGCGCACCGTATTGCCGATGATGCAGACGGGGCGGCCGGCCTCTTCTTCCTCCGACAGGAAAAGGCGGCCGTCGGCAATCTTCCACTGCTGCACCTCCGAATAGGCGGACGTGGTGCCATAGACGGTGGTGGACCAGTTATTGCCTTCATAGATGGCGGTGCCGCTCGACTGCACCACCGGCGCGACCGCGCGCACGCCGGTCAGCTGGTTTTCGATCGCGGTCAGATCGCGTTCCTTGAAATCGGGCGGACGCGGCCCGCCGCCCCCCCGGCCAAAGCCCTGGCCGGGGCGCAATTGCAGCACATTGGCACCCAGCGAGCTGATCTGTTCGCGCACCGCGGCGGTCGCGCCATTGCCCAGCGTCACCATGGTCACGACCGCGGCGACGCCGATGATGATGCCCAGCGTGGTCAGGAAAGACCGCAGCTTGTGCCGGTTGATCGCACGAAAAGCGAGCGTGATGGTGGTGCCTAGCATCCCAATGCTCCTCGCCCCTTGGGGGAGAGGATAGCGGAGCTTGCCAGCTTGCTGGCTAGCGTCGCTTGGAGAGGGGGCAGCGCGCGCGTCCCCCTCTTCCAACTCCGCCTAAGTCGCTCCGCGCCTAAGGCTGCATATCCTTCTCCCCCGAGGGGAGAAGGTTTCGCTTCGTGCCCCATCACGCCGTCACCTTCTGTTCCACCCGCTCGACCAGCCCGTCCTTGAAATGGACGATGGTGCGGGCGAAGGCGGCCATGTCTGGTTCGTGCGTCACCATCAAAACCGTGATGCCGCTATTCTTGTTGAGGTCGGTCAGCAATTCCATGATCTCCACCGACCGTTCCGAATCGAGATTGCCGGTCGGTTCGTCCGCCAGCAAAACGTCGGGATGGGTCACGATGGCGCGGGCGATCGCCACGCGTTGCTGCTGCCCGCCCGACAGTTCGGCCGGCGTATGGTCCCACCAATCCTTCAGCCCGACCTTGTCGAGCGCGGCCATGCCCATGTCGTAGCGGGTTTTCTTGTCCTCGCCGCGATAGATGAGCGGCAGTTCGACATTTTCCAGCGCGGTGGTGCGCGACAGCAGGTTGAACCCCTGGAACACGAAGCCGAGATAGCGGCGGCGCAGCAGGGCGCGCTGGTCGCGGTCCAGCGTCTCGACATGATGGTTCTTGAACAGGAAAGTGCCTGCCGATGGCACGTCGAGGCATCCCAATATGTTCATCGTGGTCGACTTGCCGGAGCCCGACGGCCCCATGACCGCCACGAAATCGCCCTGCGCGATGTCCAGGTCGATGCCCTTAAGCGCCTGGAACGCGGTCGGACCTTCGCCGTAAACCTTGGTCACGCCGCGCAGGGAGATGATCGGATCAGCGATCGGCATGGCGGGTTAGCTTCCGCTCTGGCGGCCGGCGCCGGACGATGGCGCGGCGGGCGCGGTGTTGGTCGGCGCAACCGGCGCGGTTTCGGGCGCGGCGTCGCCCGAATTGCCCAGCTTGCCGACCGTTGCCGGGCTGCCGTCGGCTGACGGATTGCGGCGGCGGTCGTCGCTTTTGACGTCGCGGCCCGTATCCGTCTTCTGGTCCTCCGCCGGCGCTTCCTGCCCGGCGGCCAGCTGGCCGGTGATGACGCGCATCCCCGGCTTCAATGCGCCGCCGGTGACGGCGGTGCGCGACCCGTCGCTCGCGCCCACGGTCACCTGCATCGCCTTGGGATTGCCGTCTTCGCCGACGATATAGACGGTCTGGCTGCTGCCCGCGCCGAAATTGACCTGACGCTTGGCCCCGCCGCGGCGCATCCGGCCCGGACCCGGCAGGACGCTGGTGATGCCGCCGCCCTGCGCCGCGCTGACGGGCTTGAAACGCAGCGCGCTGTTGGGGACCAGCAGCACATTCTGCAACTCCTGCGTCACGATGTCGGCCGTCGCGGTCATGCCGGGACGCAAGGTTTCGTCGCTGTTGTTGACAGTCAGCACGGCGGTATAGGCGACCACCGTCCCGGTCGTGCTGGTCGTCGTCGCGCTGGAGGAGGACGACGTGCTGGCGCTGTTGGACCCGACATTGACCCGCGTGACCTTCGCCGGGAAGGTGCGGCCGGGGAAGGCGTCCACCGCGAAGGTGGCGCTCTGGCCTTCCTTCACCTGGCCGACGTCAGCTTCGTCCACCGACACCTCGACCTCCATTTGCGTCAAATCTTCGGCCAAAGTGAACAGCACCGGCGCGTTCAGCGATGCGGCGACGGTCTGGCCCGGTTCGATGTCACGCGATAGCACGACGCCGTCCACCGGCGACACGATCTGCGCGATCGACAGGTTGGTCTGCGCGGTCGAAAGCTGCGCGCGCGATACGTCCACCTGCGCCTGTTGCGATCGCAGCGTAGCGATCGCCGACTGATAATTGGCGCGCGCCGTGTCGATCTCCGTCTTGGCTGGCACCTTGCCGCCCGACAGGGTGAAGACGTTCAATTGCCGATCCAGCGTCGCCTTCGTCAGGGCGACCTGCGCCTGCGCCTGCGCGACACTGGCCTGCGAAGACACGACCTGCGCCCGGTTCTGGTTGATCGTATCGACCAGGCGGCGGGTGTCCAGTTCGGCCAGCTTCTGTCCCTTGGTCACGCGATCATTGACGTCGACATAGACCGCGGTGATCTTGCCCGATTGTTCGGACCCGACATCGACCTGGTTGATGGGTTTCAAATTGCCGGTGGCCGATACGCTGACGGTCAGGTCGCCGGTGCGGACCTCGCGCGTTGCATAATTGGGCTTGTCGTCGCTGGAGAAGCAACGGGCCAGCACAAGGATCGCGACCAGCAGGACGACGCCGATGCCGCCCCGGATCACCCATTTGCGCCACGGCTTTTCGGGCTTCGCGCCCAGAAAGTCGTCAAGATCCTGATCCTTGGTCACATCATTGCTCATTGTTTTGCTCATTTGGGGGGCGACCATCCATGCTCTGCCAGCCGCCGCCCAGCGAATCATACAACTGGGCGATGGCCAGAACCTCGTCGGATTGCGCGGAAGCCAGGCTGTTGCGCGCGTTCAATAGGGTGGATTCGCTGGTCAACAGCGTCTGGAAGTCGGTCAATCCCGCCTGATACTGGCTGCGCGCCAGGATCGCGGCGTTGTTCGACGCATCATAAGCGACGGCGAACTCGGCCTTGCGCGCGCTGGCGCTGGTCAATTGCGCCATGGCATTTTCGACATCCTCCAGCGCGGTGAGAACGCTCTGCTTATAGGCGGCGAAAGCGGCATCGGTCGCGGCCTTTTGCGATCGCACCTGCGATTGCAGCCGCCCGCCGTCGAAGATCGTTTGCGCCACATTGGCGAAGACGCCGCCGGTAATCAGGCTGAACAGGTCGCTGAACGCATTGGACGTGGTGCCGATATTGCCGCTGATGCCGAGCGAGGGGTAAAGCTGCGCCTGCGCCACGCCGATCCGCGCGGTGGCGGCGGCCAGCGCCCGTTCGGCGCTGCGCACGTCGGGCCGTTGGCGCAGCGTGTCGGCCGGGATGCCGATCGCGATCTGGGTGGAGGCGACGGGAATGGGCGCGGGCGTTTCCAGCGCGCGGGTCGCTTCACCCGGCGCCTGGCCCGTCAGCACCGCGATGCGGTTAAGGCTGCCCCTCAGGCCCGCCTCTATCTGCGGAATGGTCGCATTGGTCTGGGCCAGCTGCGCCCGCGCCTGTTCGGCATCGAGCGACGACACAAGGCCTGCCTGCAACCGCCAGTTGGCGATGTTGTAATTGTCCCGCTGCACCGCCTGGCTTTCGCGGGCGATGCGCAACTGTTCCTGCGCCAGCCGCGCCTGGATATAGTTGGTGGCCAGCTCGGACAGGATCGTCATGCGGACATTGGCCAGGTCGTATCCCGACGCCGCCAGGTCCGCCCGCGCGGCTTCCGCGGTGCGGGACAGTTCGCCGAACAGGTCGATCTGCCAACTGGCATTGGCGCCCAGCGAATAGGTGCTCGACCATTTGCTTGCACCCGTGCTGATGACGTTGCCGCTATCGTCGACGCGGGTGCCGCCGGCCTGGCTGCGGTAATTCTTGCCGCCGCTGCCCGATCCGTTGACCTGCGGCAGGAAGCTGGCATTGGCCTGGCGCAGCGATTCCCGCGCCTGCCGCAAACGGGCCTGCGCCTGCACGATGTCCAGATTGTTGGCGATCGCTTGGTCGATCAGGCCGGTGAGCGCCGGGTCGTTCAGCCGCGTCCACCAATGGGCGAGGTCGGCATCGCTGACCGGCGCGGCGTCTTCCTGACTATAGGCGCCCTGGCTGTAGGCGGCGGGCAGGCCCAGCGCAGCGCCCTGCGGCGCGCGATAGTCCGGCCCCGCCGCGCAGGCGGCCAAAAGCGCAGGCAGGAGGAGCGCCGTGCCGCTGATCAAGCTTATGCGATATCGCACCTTTTCCTTGCACTCCGTCGTCGTTAAAGGGGCGGCCACGCTGCCCCGATCGCAAAAGGGGATTGAAACGTCCGACCCCTGACTGCCGCAGGGGTATGTACGGCTCAATGACATTTATGTCTCAAAGTGTATCGTGTTTGAATTTATGCGCTTTTTTACGCGCTGCTGGTCAGGGGATTATCGATGCGGGCATTTCTTTTTCCGGGGCAGGGCAGCCAGTCCGTCGGCATGGGCAAAGCGCTGGCCGACGCCAGCCCGGCGGCACGGGAGCTGTTTCAGGAGGTGGACGCCGCGCTCGCGCAGAATCTGTTCCGCATCATGGTGGAGGGGCCGGACAGCGACCTGACCCTGACCGAGAATGCCCAGCCCGCGATCATGGCCAACGCCATCGCCACGCTGCGCGTGATGCAGAAGGAAGGCGGCTTCACCCTGGCCGACAAGGGCGATTATGTCGCGGGTCACAGCCTGGGCGAATATAGCGCGCTGTGCGCCGTCGAAGCGTTCGACATCACCACCACCGCGCGCCTGCTCAAGCTGCGCGGTCAGGCGATGCAGGCGGCCGTGCCGGTGGGCGAAGGCGCGATGGCGGCCTTGCTGGGCGCGGACATCGACAAGGCGCAGGCGCTGGCCGATGCCGCGGCGCAGGGCGAGGTTTGCACCGTCGCCAACGATAACGATCCCAGCCAGGTCGTGATTTCCGGCCATCGCGCCGCGATCGAGCGCGCCATCGCCATGGTGAAGGACCATGGCATCAAGCGCGGAGTGCTGCTGCCCGTGTCCGCCCCCTTCCACTGCCCGCTGATGCAGCCCGCCGCCGATGTTATGGCCCAGGCGCTGGCCAAGGCGTCCATCAACGCGCCGCTGCTGCCGGTCTACGCCAACGTCCTTGCTGCGCCCATCGCCGACGGCGAAGAGATCAAGGCCCGCCTGGTCGAACAGGTCACCGGCCGCGTCCGCTGGCGAGAATCCGTCGCCGCGATGTGGGACGCGGGCGTCACCGACTTCGTGGAAATCGGCGACAAGGTGCTTGGCCCCATGGTCAAGCGCATCGCCCCCGACGCGACCGTGCGCAGCATCGTGACGATGGACGACATCGAGGCGGCGCTGGCGGCTTTTTGATTTTCGCGCGGAGGCACAGAGGACGCGGAGGGGATTTGGTCGAGACCGACCGCATCAGTGGCGATGTCCTGATCCTGGCCTCCGCGTGAACCAAAAAGAACAAGGAGACTGATATGTTCGACCTAACAGGCATGACCGCGCTGGTGACCGGCGCTTCCGGGGGCATCGGTTCGTCGATCGCCAAGGCGCTGGCCGCGCAGGGCGCGACGCTCGCGCTTTCGGGCAGCAATGAGGACAAGCTCAAGGCCTTTGCCGCCGAATTGGGTGGCGACCACAAGACGATCGTCTGCAACCTGTCCGACCCCGCCTCGGTCGATGCGCTGGTGCCGCAGGCGGTCGAAGCGCTGGGCGGCCGGCTCGACATCCTCGTCAACAATGCCGGCATTACCCGCGACAACCTGATCCTGCGCATGAAGGATGAGGAATGGAGCCAAGTGATCCAGGTCAATCTGGAAGCCGCCTTCCGCCTGGTCCGCGCCGCCGCCAGGCCGATGATGAAGGCGCGCTTCGGCCGCATCATCTCCATCACCTCGGTCGTTGGCGTCACCGGCAACCCCGGCCAGTCCAACTATTGCGCGTCGAAGGCGGGCATCATCGGCATGTCAAAATCGCTGGGCCAGGAACTCGCCAGTCGCGGCATCACCGTCAACTGCGTCGCGCCGGGCTTCATCCGCTCCGCCATGACCGACGCGCTGAACGATGCGCAGAAGAGTGCGATCCTGACCAAAATCCCGGTCGGCGACCTGGGCAGCGGCGATGATATCGGCGCAGCGGTCGTCTATCTGGCGAGCAAGGAAGCCGGTTACGTCAATGGCCAGACGCTGCATGTGAATGGCGGCATGGCGATGATCTGACCTGGCGAAGCGCGCCGTCCAGCAGGATGGCGCGCCGCATCGCCAGCGCCAGCACGGCGATGGCGGCGATCAGGTTCACCGGCACATGCGTCAGTTCCGACAGCGATCGGCCGAACAGCGGGGCGATCCAGGCATAGGCGAGCCATGTCGGCTCCCAGGCCAGCGCACCACGCTTGCGCATGTCCGCCACCATGAAGGCGATGGCCACGCCCAGCAGCACGAAATCATAATCCAGCACATAGGGGGTGCAGAGCAACGCTGCGCTCAGCGCCGCCGCGCCGCGCACCTCCATCGACCCGCGCCGGGCGGCGAGTCCGGCGGCCGCGATGGCGATGGCGGTGACGATGCCCTGCACTCCATAGGCCAGCGGGATCGATCCGCCCCATTGGCGGATGGCCGAAAAGGGACTCTGAATCTTTTCCCAGCCCGTGGCGCCGGCCTCAATGATGATATGCCGGGTCAGTGGCAGGGACTCGATGAACGCCTGCCATACCGGCCAGCCCCAGATGGCGATCGTCACCAAACAGAGCGCGGCGACGGTCAGGCCCGCCGACGCGAAAGCGCGAATATTGCCCCGCGCCAGGATCAGCACCGGGATCAGCACGGCAAATTGCGGTTTATAGACCAGTGCGCCCAGCAGCATCCCGGCGATCCACGGCCGCCGGTCGAGCAGCAGCATCCCCGCGCCCAGCAGGCTGGCGGTCAGGAAAGCGTTCTGCCCATGGCCCAGGCACACCAGCACGACCGGCGCGCCCAGCGCCGCCAGCATCGCGTCGCGATCGCCCGGCAGGATGCGCCGCACCAGCGCCAAAGCCAGCATCAGCGTCAGCCCCTGCCAGATCAGCAGTGCCGCGACATAGGGAAATTGCGCCAGCAGGGTGGCGATGATCAGGAAGGGCGGGGGATAATGCCAGCCGTAAAAGGGGATGGCGGGATCATGATGAACCTGTTTCTGGACTTCATAATGGGTCGGCCAGTCCCAGGCCAGCGCCGCACGGCCATGATCGGCCATCTGTCCCGCGGTCCAGACATTGGAAAAATCGGTGCCGAGCGGCCGGCCGAGCGAATCCACCGTCCCATGGGCCGTCGCGAAGAGATAAAGCAGGCCGATCACCGTCGCCGCCAGCACCAATATCGCCGTCAACCGGACGCGCGCGCGCGTGACGAAGGGGTCAGGGGAAGAAACGATGGCCATGCCGCACCCATGGCATAAGCGGCTGAAATTTTGGTAAACAGACGGTTATCGGGGGGCGATGGGCCTTTTTTTCTGGCCAGATCGTCGTGTCAGGCAATCTGGGGGCTTGGCGACCTAGCCTCTTGCCTCTATCGGAGCTTGGCACTAGGGCTGCCTTAACGGTTGTTCAGACCACCAACGATACCAGTCAAGAAGGACCACTCATGAGTGAGACCGCGGATCGCGTAAAGAAAATCGTCGTCGAGCATCTGGGCGTTGAAGCCGAAAAGGTGACCGAGGACGCCAGCTTCATCGACGATCTGGGCGCGGACAGCCTGGACATCGTCGAACTGGTAATGGCGTTCGAAGAAGAATTCGGCGTCGAAATCCCTGACGACGCTGCCGAGAAGATCGCGACCGTCAAGGACGCGATCGACTATATCGACAGCAAGCAGTAAGGCGTTTTGCGGCCCGCGCCTTCGCGCGCCGGGCCGCCATGCGCGTTAGGAAATGGCTCCTCCTGTCCGGTGAACCCGGAATGTGGGGAGCCTTTTCGTATCTGGCGCGCCGTTCACAAGTCCGCCGCAAACGGCTAGACGGGACGGCGCGAAGCCAAATGGAATATTTCGGAGCAAGCATATGCGTCGTGTCGTCGTAACCGGCCTTGGCATGGTCAGCCCGCTCGGCGGGGATGTGGAAACCAGCTGGAAGAACATCATCGCGTCCAAATCCGGCGCGGCGACGATCACGCGCTTTGATCCCACCGATTATAAATGCCGCATCGCCTGCGAAGTGAAGCCCAAGGACCATGAATATGGCTATGATGCTTCGTTCGACGTCGATCACAAGATCCAGCGCCAGGTCGACCTGTTCATCGTGTTCGGCATTTCCGCCGCTAGCCAGGCGCTGCGCGACGCGGGCCTCGACAATATGTCGGAGGAAGAACGGCTGCGCGCGGGCTGTTCGATCGGGTCGGGCATCGGCGGCCTGCCGGGCATCGAAAGCGAATCACTGGTATTGGCGAACAAGGGACCAAGCCGGGTGTCCCCGCACTTCGTTCATGGCCGCCTCATCAACCTCATCTCCGGTCAGGTCAGCATCAAATATGGCCTGATGGGTCCGAACCATGCGGTCGTCACCGCCTGTTCGACCGGTGCCCATTCGATCGGCGACGCCGCGCGCATGATCGCGATGGACGACGCCGACGTCATGCTGGCGGGCGGCGCGGAAAGCGCGATCTGCCCGATCGGCATCGCCGGCTTCGCGCAGGCACGCGCGCTCAGCACCAATTTCAACGACACGCCCGAAAAGGCGAGCCGCCCCTATGACGTCAACCGTGACGGCTTCGTCATGGGCGAAGGCGCGGGCGTGGTCGTGCTCGAAGAATATGAGCATGCCAAGAAGCGCGGCGCGAAAATCTATGCCGAAGTGCTGGGCTATGGCCTGTCGGGCGACGCCTATCATGTCACCGCGCCGCACCCCGAAGGCTCTGGCGCGTTCCGTTCGATGCAGATGGCGCTCAAAAAGTCGGGCCTTGCGCTCGAAGACATCGACTATGTGAACGCGCACGGCACATCTACCCCACTGGGCGACGAACTGGAACTGGGCGCGGTGCGCCGCCTGTTCGGCGATCAGATCGGTGCAATGTCGATGTCGTCCACCAAGTCGGCGATCGGCCATCTGCTGGGCGGCGCGGGCGCGGTGGAAAGCATCTTCTGCATCCTCGCCATGCGCGACGGCATCGTCCCGCCGACGCTCAACCTCGATGAACCGAGCGAAAGCTGCAAGGGCGTGGACCTGGTCCCGCACGTCGCCAAGGAGCGCAAGGTGCGCGCGGTGCTGAATAACAGCTTCGGCTTCGGCGGCACCAACGCATCGCTCATCATGAAGGCGATCTGACGTTGATCTTAGGCTGACGGCTATGGCGAAACGATCAGGCAATCCAACGCGCCGCCTCGCTGGCATCATCCTGCTGATCGGCCTGGCCGTCGCGGCCTTCATCGGCTTTCGCTTCGTCTATGGCTGGAGCGAGCAGGGGCCGGCCAAGCAGGATGTCAGCATCACCGTGCCGGAAGGATCGACCCTGTCCGACGCCGCGGTGCTGCTCAAACGGGCGGGCGCGGTGCGCTCGGCCGACGCCTTCCTGACGCGGGCGAAGATATTCGGCGCGGGCAAGTCGATCAAGGCGGGCGAATTTATCATCCCCGCCGGTGCCAGCAACAGCGACATCCTGTCGATCCTGCAGGGCGGCAAGACGCTGACCCGGCTCATCACTATTCCCGAAGGCATGCCGTCCCTTCTGGTCCACGAACGGCTGATGGCGAACGACCAACTGACCGGCAGCATCCCCGTGCCGGAGGAAGGGAGCGTGCTGCCCGACAGCTACGCCTTCGACAAGGGCGAGCCGCGCGCCGCCGTCCTCAAGCGGATGCAGACGGCGATGGACAAGGCGCTGGCGAAGCTTTGGGCCGAACGCGCGCCCGAAACCGTCGCCAAATCGCCCAGGGAAGCGATCATCCTGGCCAGCATCGTCGAAAAGGAAACCGGCGTCCCGTCCGAACGCCCCATGGTCGCGGGCGTCTATAGCAACCGGCTGCGCACCAATATGATGCTCCAGGCCGACCCGACGATCATCTACCCCATCACGCGCGGCAAGCCGCTCGGCCGTCGCATCCGCAAGTCGGAAATCGCGGCGGTCAACGATTACAACACATACGCCATGGTCGGCCTGCCCAAGGGGCCGATCGCCAATCCGGGGCGGCTCTCGATCCTGGCGGTGCTCCACCCGGCGCAGACCAAGGCGCTCTATTTCGTCGCCGACGGCAAGGGCGGCCATATCTTCGCCGATACCTACCAGCAGCATAATGAAAATGTGCGCAAATGGTTCGAAATCCGCCGCGCCCGCGGGGAATTGTGACGATATCGTTGGGAGCCCGCAGCTTTAACCAACCCCGTTCGTGCTGAGTAGGGGCTGAGCGAAGCCGAAGTTGAACAGGTCGGATCGTCCCCCGGACGATCCTGAACCATCCGGGGGATGGTTCACCTGTTCAAGTATCGAAGCATCACGCCCCGCGCGCGATCCTTCGATACGCCATTTCGACTTCGCTCAATGGCTACTCAGGACGAACGGATGAGGCCACTCTACCGCAACACGCCCTTAGCCACCAGCGATCGCGCATAGAGCCATTCGAACACAGCGACCGCGATGACGAACGCGGGGAAGGGGATGGCGACCGCCCAGCCCTTGTCCGCCAGCAGGTCGGTGCCCAGGAAGGTGAAGCCGAACTGCACGATCACGCAGACCAGCGATATCAGAAACAGGAAAGCTGCGATCGCCTTGCGCAGCAGCAGCGCGATCGCGCCCAGCGTGCCGGTCGCCACGGCGATGGCATAGACGATCCACACCCAGGCGGGCATCAGCGCAAAGGCGCGCGCCCCGGCGGGATCGGTCCGCGCCAGTGCGTCGAGGTCCATGCTATATTGCAGGGTGAAGGCGGCGATGCCGATCAGCCCCCAAAGCAGCAGGATGACGCCAATGATCGTGACGCTGCGCGACGTGGCCATGATGTCCCACTCCTTGCCTCGCGCCGCTGCGCCGTGCAGGACGCTAGGCGCAGATCATACACCCGATGGCGACAGACAGGAAGATAGATGACGACAGCGGAACAAAGCGCCCCGATCATCGTCACGGCGCTGATGGGCGCGGCCGATTTTGCCTGGGCGGACGGGCTGCGCCGCGCGCATTTCCCGCCGGAGCGCAATATGTTGTCGGCGCATGTCACGCTGTTCCACCATCTGCCGCCCTCGCTACTGCCGGAACTGTCGGATCGGCTGAAAGGGCTGTGCCGCGGCCCAGCGCCAGTGGCGACGCTCGCCGCCGTCATGCCGCTGGGGCAGGGCGTCGCCTATCGCATCGACAGTCCCGGCCTGATGGCGATCCGCGATGAACTGGCCGACGCCTTCACCGGCCTGCTGACCCCCCAAGACCAGGCCCGCCCGCGCCTCCATGTCACGGTCCAGAACAAGGTGAAGCCCGACGTGGCGAAGGCGCTGGCCGCGCAACTGACGGCCGACTTCCGCCCACGCTCCTTCGCAATCGCGGGCCTCGCTGCATGGCATTATCGCGGCGGGCCTTGGGATCTGGCGATGAAGGCGATGTTCCGGGGGTAGGGGGGAGAGAGGCAATGCGGACGGTCGGAAAGCGACCAATTTAAGACATTGGCGCACGGCGGTCGGCAAGTTATTGGAAGACTATGCCAGAAAATCTGTTGGGTGATATAGCATGACTAAGTTGCCAGCTTCGATGCTTCCGCAACTCTATGCTCAGCTTATGGAAGAGGTTAAAGAGCGCTTAGATGCGGTCGAAGATCAATCTCAGCAGGCACAGCGCGCCATCGGCAAGCCCGCAGGCTACATTCATTGCGAATATGCCTATCTACAAATTCGTAAAGTCATCGAGCTAATTGGGATCGCGGTACTCCTCGCGCATAATGAAATCGACGATTTCCGTACTAGGGATTTTATGAAGGCTTGGAACGCCGAAGCGCTATTCGGACGACTGGAAAAATTGAGCAACGATGCGTTCCCTGAGCCGGCAACGGAAGAAAACATCGACACCGAAAAGGGGTCTGCTGATCTTCTGATAGGCGACTCCACAGATACGAATCGCCGAAAACTCAAGGAAATATATCTAGCCTGTTCTGAGGGACTGCACGCAGGCAGCTTGAGTAATCTCATCAAGTCGGGTGGAAAACGGTACGATATTGGAAAGTTTGTCGAATGGAAAAATTTCATCGTGTCGCTTCTCAATCATCACGTCATTCTTCTTCCTGACCGGAAAAGCATCATGATTGTTATAATGTCGAGTTTACCGAAAGGTGCAGTTCATTGCCGTTTTGAGCGACTTGTCGAAAATGATATCACGTTCGGGCAGAAGTGGGAGCCAAGATAATAGTTGTGCCTGCCTGTTGTGCATAGCAGCCGTTCCGCTACCCACCCTTATTTGCCGTGTTGGGCAATAGTCGCAAGCCGCTCGCCGCATTCAGCAAGCAAGCGGCATACCCCCCCATTCAGGCCAGCCCCACTTCCTTCAGCGGCACGCTCGCATCGGCCAACTGCGCCACGTCCAGCGCCGCGCCGCCAATCACATGCGCCCGTCCCTGCACATAATCCTTAACCATGTTGACGCAATCGAGCGCGATCACCTTGCCGCCCTTGAGATACACGACGGAAAAGCTGCGTGTTGCGGTGTCGCCGCGCAGGATCGCCTGATCGAAACCGGTGGACAGCCCCACCGTCTGCAACTTCAGATCATATTGGTTCGACCAGAACCAGGGGACGGCGTCATAGGCGTCTTCCTTGCCCATGATATGCGCCACCGCGACCTTCGCCTGGTCGTTGGCGTTCTGCACCGATTCCAGCCGCATTTGCGCGCCGCCGGCGAAGCGGTTGGCATGGGCCGCGCAATCGCCCACGGCATAGATGTCGTCCAGCGAGGTGCGACAAAATTCGTCGACGTCCACGCCATTGCCACCCGTCGCGCCCGCCGCAATCAGTGGCCCGGTTTCGGGGATGATGCCGATGCCCACGATTACCATGTCGGTTTCGATCCGCTCGCCATCCTGCATCAGCACGGCGGTCGCTTTCCCGTCGGTCACCTCGATACAATCCATCCGCGCGCCAGTGCGCAGGTCGACGCCATGGGCACGATGCTCGGCCTCGTAAAAGCGTGACAAGTCTTCGCCCGCGACGCGCGCCAGCACCCGGTCCAGCGCTTCCAGCAGCACGACGGTCTTGCCGAACTTGGACAGGACGGCCGCGGCCTCCAGCCCGATATAGCCGCCGCCGATGATGGTCACATGGTTGATGCTGTCGATCTTGGCCATCATCGCATCGACATCGTCGCGGCGGCGCACGGCATGGACATTATGCGCGTCCGCGCCGTTGCAGGTTAGCATCCGCGGGCTGCCGCCGGTGCACCAGATCAGCTTGCCATAACCGATCTCCTCGTCGCCCGCGGTCACGAACTTGCCGACCGGATCGACGCTCTTCACCCGCCGGCCCAGCAGCATGTCGATATTGCGTTCGCCCCAGAAGGTTGCGGGGCGGATCAGGATGCGGTCGAAGCTCTTGTCGCCTGCAAAATATTCCTTGGACAGCGGCGGACGTTCATAGGGCGGATATTGCTCGTCGCCGATCATCGCGATCGATCCTTCAAAGCCCGCCTGCCGCAGCGCGATCCCCGCCTGCGCGCCCGCATGACCCGCGCCCACGATCAGAACGTCATAATAGCTCATCCGCCCACTATCCTCTTTGCCCTGTTTGCGCCGGTGATTGGCGCGCTTTTGGGCGGGAGGCAAGGGCGTTATCTATCGTTGGGATGATATTTGGTAGCGGAGGAGGCGCTAAAACTTTCGTATCAGGCAGGTTCAGAGCGTCCCCAAGTCCACTGTAAAATCAGCAATTTATATTGCAGTATGTTCGCGGTCGGTCGCCCTCATTTGCCTGAATCCACGTCGAAATGTGGGAACGAAAGTGGGACGATTTTTGGCCTCATAATGTGGGAACCGAGGCGAAAAATTCCCTAACAGGGAACCAAACCCGATGGCGCTGACAACCTTGAAAGTGAAGAACGCGAAGCCTGGTCGGCATACCGATAGCAGAGGTCTTTGCCTGCTCGTGAAGGACAGCGGGGCGCGGACATGGGTTCTGCGAATGCAGAGAAACGGGCAACGCCGTGACTACGGGCTGGGATCAGCGTTGGACGTATCGCTAGCCGAGGCACGCGAAGCAGCAACAGCGTTACGCCGCCGTGTTCGAGAGGGCTTCGATCCAGTCGCCGAGCGTCGGAAGGCGCGAAAGATCGTGCCCAACTTCGAGGCCGCGACTCGAATTTGTCATGAGACGCTGCGTGAAGGCTGGAAAGGTGGGCATCATGCAAAGTGGCTGTCCAGCTTCGAAAAGCACGTCTTCCTTAAAATCGGCAAGAAGCCGGTAGACCAAGTGGACAGCGCCTGCGTGGTCGAGGCGCTTGCGCCAATCTGGCTCGAAATACCGGAAACCGCGCGCCGCATCCTCCAGCGCATCAGCGTCGTTCTGGATTTTGCGCACGTCAAGGGATGGGTACCGGAGGAAGTGTCACTCCGCTCCGTTCGGAAAGGGCTTCCCCGCCAGAACGACAAGCGCGGTCATATGGCAGCCATGCCCTATGCCGAAGTCCCGGCGCTCATGCAGAAGCTTGCGGGAGCTTCGCCCACAACCGGGCGCGATGCCTTGCGCTTTACCATCTACAACGCTGTACGGTCGAATGAGACGCGCTTTGCGGTATGGTCCGAGTTCGACCTTGATAATGGCATCTGGAGCATTCCCGGCGAGCGCATGAAGGCGCGGGAAGCCCATATCGTGCCGCTTTCCGCGCCTGTCGTTGCGCTGCTGCGCAAGCGTTGGAACGAGCGCACCAGCGACACCGGGCTTGTGTTCTCACATAATGGCGAGAAGGCGATCAGCGACGTAACCATGACCAAGCTGTTGCGAGATGACGGAATCGCAGGGATAACGGTCCACGGCTTCCGTTCATCCTTTACCGATTGGGCAGCGGAGCGAACGCGCTTCCCGAAAGAGGTTGCCGACAAGGTGCTGGCGCACAAGCTGCCCAACAAGGTCGAAGCCGCTTATCGCCGGACCGACTTTTTCGACAAGCGGCGCAGCCTCATGGCGCGTTGGGCCGAGTATCTCGACCGCACAGAGACATAGAGCGGCAAGGGGAAGGACGCCGCAGGAACGGCGTCCGACCCTACAGCGCTCCGCGTTGCCGCCTGACCAAATCGTGCAGGCTGGCGGTGGTGATACGGGTTGCCTTGCCGAGCTTCACCGTTTCAACCTCGCCAGCCGCGATCAGTTCATAGAGCTTGGTGCGACCGACGCCGATCATGCGCGCCGCTTCATTAACGCGGACGCAGATTGGATCGGGGGGCGGGAGCGCGGTCATTGGGCATGGCTCCCGGCCCGTTCTTCGCGATAGCTGACAGGATCGGCCATCCAGCGTTCGATGGACGACTCCCGCCAGCCAGCGCCATGAACGCTGATTCTGATTTGAGCGGGAAACGTCCCGTCCGCGATCTTGCGGTAAATGGTTGAACGGGAAAGCCCGGTGCGGGCCAGAACGGTCTTTAATCGAATGATACGATCGGTGTTGGACATCTACTTATTCCATACGTGCGCCAGTTATACCTTTCCCCCATGAGAGTTGAACAATGCGGGCCGTCCCTCAGCCCGCAAGGGGCAATCGGCGCGCATAGGGCTATGGCGGGCCTACGGCGGCAAATGTCGGGGATCGGCGGAGATTTCGTGCAGACGGCAGCCATAGCGGATCATCGGTAGCCCCAGGCGGCAAGAGGCGGTCGCCTTTTGCCCGGAGAGAGCAGGGCGGTGCCTTGCAAGGGCAAGCAGCGGGCGCTTCGCCCTTAAAATGATAGCAATCGACCTGTTCGAGTCGTACGCCATGGCGGACCTCTTGTTGACGACCCGCCAAGCCGTCTTTTGCTATGCCTCCGGTGCGTATGCTGTCTCGGTTTTTCGGAGTGTGCAAGTGGATAGGAAATGAAGTTCCGGAAGTAGGCACTACACTGCCGCTTTCGGCATTTCAGTGCCGATTTGTACATTTTGGTGGCACTTGTAACACCGTGACTGCCGTTTCCTGATGGCAATTGTCATGCGATTGAATTACATAAAAGCCCAAGGAGTGATCCGATGGCCAATAATGCCCTGATTCAGACACGCATCGATTCGGACGTAAAGGACCGCGCCTCCGCCGTGTTCGAGCGGATGGGGCTTACCGTATCAGACGCCGTGCGCATCCTTCTGACCCGCACCGCACGCGAGGGCGTTGCCCCCATGGAGCTGCTGGTAGAGCGGCAAGCCTATGACCAGTGGTTCCGGGCGCGGGTGCAGGAGGCGCTGGGCGACGATCGGCCTGACATTGACGACGCCGAGGTTTCCGCGCGATTTTCCGAGCTTCGCGCGAACGCGCGAAAGGGCATCAAGCCGGTGCAATGAAACTCGCTTGGTCCAATCGGGCGACGACTGATCGTCTGGCGATATTCATTTGGATTGCCGAGGATAATCCGCAAGCCGCTGCCGATGTGGACGATCGGATTGAAGCAGCGGCCCAGCGCCTCAAAGACTTCCCGAATAGCGGGCGTCCGGGCCGGATCGAATGCGCGCGCGAATTGGTGATCGCGCGCACGCCTTATATCGCACCTTACCAAATCAATGGGGATACCGTGCGCGTCCTTCGCGTAATCCATGGCGCGCGCATGTGGCCCCACGATATTCCCCAGGAGTTCGCCCCGGAGTAAGCTGCCAGATACCCCCCGTTGGTGTACGATTGGCCGGTAGCGGAATGGCGGCTCTTTATTGGAGGATGTCGATAGCCGACATTTGGGGCCGCCAAGCGTGGTGCGGCAACGGGGCGGGGCAAAAATGTAGATATCCATATGCTTACGTATTACGGTTGCAACGAACAAAGTCGGTATCGCCGTGAAAAGCAAATTCGGTCCCAATGGAGGGGTTTTCAATGGATTATCAGTCTTACTCTATCCGTAAGATACTGGATGCCGTTACTAGCGGCGAGATCAGAATACCTGCTTTCCAGCGCGGCTTCGTTTGGGAGATGGATAGAGTAGCGCATCTTTTAGATAGCATCTATAAGGGATATCCATTTGGCTCTCTTCTATTCTGGCGTACTAAGCAACAGTTAGCTGCTGAACGTAGTCTAGGTACATTTACATTACCTGATCCAGAGGCAGAGTATCCGATAGACTATGTGTTGGACGGGCAGCAACGCCTGACATCTATCTTCACGGTGTTTCAGACCGAGCTGAAGCCTGAAAAAAATCCTGAATGGATGGACATCTACTTCGACCTAGACGCGGGCGACAATCCTCAAGACAGCGCTTTTGTTGCACTGGAAAAAGTTGAGGATGCCGAACGCCAACGATATTTCCCTATGCGTGTCTTGTTTGATTCCGTGGGCTACCGATCCAATACCGAACATTTGGACAAAACAAGAATTGCGACCATCGATAAACTCCAAGAGAAGTTTAAAGAGGTTACAATTCCCGTTCAGGTACTCAAAAGTGAAGATCGGTCAATCGTCGCAATTGTCTTCGAAAGAATTAATCATCTCGGCGTAGCGTTGGATACGCTGCAACTGCTGTCGGCTTGGACTTGGAGTGAGGATTTTGACCTTTTAGACAAGTTCCGTGACCTTCGAGACGAATTATCAGATTTCGGATTTGCTGGCGTTGGGGATGACTCCGATCTGATCCTTAGTTGCGTAGCAGGGATTTTAGCAGGTGAGCCAGGCCCTGAAACGCTACTAAACTTAAACGGATCAGATGTTCGTGCACAATTTCCTCGCGTCGAACAGGGCATTCGCGGCGCGATCGACTTTCTCAGAACTCAGCTGAAGGTTGTACACCTAAAGCTACTACCCTATCCATCAATGCTCGTCCCGCTAGCCGTCTTCTTCGCCGAACCCGAAGGAAAGGATGTCGTATATAATGCGGCAACTTATAACCGTTTGAAACGGTGGTTCTGGCGAACTTGCTTTTCTGCTCGATATTCCAGCCAAACACGCAAGACGACTATCTACGATATTCAACAGGCAGAGCTTCTGAAAAATGGCCAGCCAAACACCTTTGGCGAAATTGACCTGAAAGTTGACGAAGCGTTCTTCAAAAGTTCGTTTCGCGTAGGCGCTGCTGCCACAAAGACTTTCGTTTTGCTGCTATCTAATAATTATCCAAAAAGCTTGTTGTCGGGTAAAGAAATTGATCTCGACCGAGTGTTGCAAAGCTACAACCGGTCTGAATTTCATCACACTTACCCGCGAGCATTTTTGCGTGAAAATGGATATGATGAGCCATCAATAAATATGCTTGCTAACTTTTGCTTTCTTAGTGCTGCGGAGAATAGAAATATTGGTAGAAAGCGGCCCTCTGTGTATCTGCAAGATTTGGGGGGCACGGAACATAACGTCGATGAGACACTCGCTTCTGCCTTTTGTGCAGCGGAGGAGTTTAACGACGACTATGACGGTTTCATAAAGGCGCGGATGGCCCGTCTTGTTGCCTTCGCGGAAAAATTAACAGCCTAGGATATGAAGCAGCGCACTTACCATCCGGGGTTTCAACGACGGATTTCAGGACCATTAGAATTGCGGGAGATCGACCGAAATCGGCGCAAAGCAGTTTTGCCGGGAGGTACGCGAACCGTCGGCTTTCGGTAGGCCTTATCGGACCTGCCGTTGTCGGTTAACTCCATACGTTGGCAGACGCAGCGTCATAGAATTCAACTTCGAGCGGCACCTTCTCGTGTCGTTGCGCGGCCAAGCCATGCGCGCGCGTAATGATGCGGTTGTTATCGTCGCTGTCGGGATCGCCATAGAGACCGAGATAGAGTTTTGGGAACTTCCCGCGCGCCATCCGGATCAGGATGTGATCGTCATTGGCGGCGAGTGAATGACCGAAGATGAAAAAGCAATGCTTGCCCTGCTTAACATTTGCAGTGAATTGCTTAAAGCCTTGGTACAAATAGGCATTGTGACGAATCTTAGCCTTCTTCTGGCTACTCGATCCCTCGGCAACGAACAATGGATAGGCGTCGCCATCGATCGCTTCACGGGCCTGTTCGATCAGCGGTATGCCCTTGCGGACCCAGGTATATTTCTTCAGTTCCGAGCCGGAGTCGAACAGGTGCAGCGCGCCATGGAGGAAATGAATGCGGGCATCATGTGC
Organism: Sphingobium psychrophilum; assembly: GCF_012927105.1. Lineage (GTDB taxonomy): Bacteria > Pseudomonadota > Alphaproteobacteria > Sphingomonadales > Sphingomonadaceae > Sphingobium > Sphingobium psychrophilum. Next base: position 660,007 of record NZ_JABBFV010000001.1, read on the forward strand.
GCCGACTTCGCCCTGCCACACCACATATTCGGCGTCGGGCGCATCCTCGTGATTTCCAAACCCGTCGTTCCGTGCAAGGTTGAGCGTCGTACCGAGCGGATCGTCGTCGTGCATCAACGCCCAATAGAGCAACAGATCATAATTGAGCGTGAAGACCTGTCCGTCCTCGCCAAGGAAATGGTTGAGGAATGCCCGGCATGCCCAGAATTCCTCATCGGCAACTTCAGGTGGTATTGCGGGATGGTTGCCGGCAATCGTCTGAATGAGGATTTCCTTTAATGCCCCAGCGTGCGCTTGCATCTTGGCGATCGCACCGGCACCGTCGGGCACATAAGCTGGCAAGATGCGCGCGGCGTTTTCGAGTGAGCGTATCGCGGCTTCGAAGTCTTGGGTGCCGAGCGCCTCGAACACCGTCTTCACTTCAGGGCAAGCACTGAAGTCAGCCTGCGCGAATAGCGAGCCGTAATGGAAGATGTGCTTCCGGCAGGCAATGCTAAAACCATTGCCGAGCAGAAGATGCCGTTTCGAGAACCTAGCGGAATCCGCGATTGCCTCGTCGAAAGTCAAAAGCGCCATCGTCGCCATTCCCCTATAATTTCCCCGACATCTTCAGTATCCTAGATACTGACGGATGCGAAACTTCCAAATATCTGCGGTCTAGGCGGCCGCTCCTGCTGGCACAGTTGGTGAGGAAGATGGCACTACAAGCCGTAGCGAGGCTCCGCAGGCGGCTAAACGAATTTCCGCTTTCGCCGATTTCGTTGGCGGTGACGTACCAACCGTCAATGGCGCATTGCCGTCTGTCGGGAAGCGCATTGGCTTCAGGCACGAGCCACACAATTCTGCGGCGACACTGCAAATCACGATGTCACAAGAACTGGTGAATGGCGGAATGCGTGAGAATTACCGCCGGATTGGCGAGTTGCCCGACAACCGCAGCCGAAGGCTTCTTTCAGGTTGAAGACTGCCTGCCGGACTTTGCGGTACGTTCGCTCTCCAATCGTTCGACCTCCTTTTCGACGAGGCTGCGGATGAACTGAGCGCGCCGATTGGGGCCGATCAGATCGTCAATGCGCTCCGCCAAGCCATTCGGCAGACGGACAACGGTTGTTTTTACTCCGAGCGGCGGTCTTCCCATGGAAGTTTCGTAACCGACGATGACGCCTGTTCAATCACAAGTTCATTAAGGGATATCGGTTATTGATTAATGCCATTCTTTTGTCGTATAAGCGATATCTGATAGTCTTTTGCGAGATGTAATCCAAAGGACGTAGCCGATGGAGGCAAGGCAATGGCGAAAGGTGAATATCCGTCTGACGATTCGAAAATCGGTACATCTCGCCGCGCTCTGCTACGCGGATTAACCGTCATACCAGTTACGGCGTCGGCGATTGCCTCGCCCTGGGAGGGCGCACTGGCGGCGTTTCACCAACGCTACGAGGATGAACCCGCCAAGCTTGAGCGGACGAAGGAGGGCCGAAGCATAAGCCGCTTCCGCTATCACAATGCCGAACGCTGGATGACCACGCTCGAACCAGATTTCTTCATCGAACCGCGACATGCAAAGGAAGCGCTGCATCAGGCCGGTTTCGTGACCCAGCAGGCGCTGTGTGCCTATCTGCTCGACATGGGCTTTGCCGATGCGTGGAACGCCCGCCACATCAAGCAGGACATCGCCAAGGCGCTGGCCTACGCCAATGCCTGCGGCTTCGGTCACAACTGCCCCGACATGGCGCGGCTGGCTGAGGTTCTCTCGCCCTACTGGAAATGGGGCTATCATTATCATGAGTGGGAGGAAGACCGGCCCCGCACGGGTGGCTTCATTCCCGCCATGATTACGCCCCTTGTGCGTGCCTTGGTGGACCGCGTGCATGACGTGACAGGCCACCCGCGCCCGAAGGGTTGCCAGCGTCGCCCACAGGAGGCGCGGTCATGATGCTGCGTATCGACGCCGATCATCTGCCCGCGCCGATCCGGGACGAGCTTCTTCACATCACCACGATCCTGTTCGATGCGTTCGAGGAAACGACCAAGGGCCGATGCTCTGAACATTTCCGGGCGGGCCGCATACTCACCCTCATCCTGCACGGTCCCCATGCCGAGATGGACTGGGGAGAGGTCGCGCCGGGGGAAGCGTTCCGACTGCTGGCGATCGTCAACTATTCCCGGCTTGCCCGCAGCGAACGCGACTGGCGACTGGTGCGTGATCGGCTCCGCCGCGCGTGGGAGCATGGCGAAATTACCCGTCCGGTGCGGCTGAGCGTGGAAAGCCTTGAGCGGATGAACGGCGCTCTTGTCGAAGGCGTCCCGCATTTTGTCACGATCGCTGAGCAGGGCATCGCGCTCTATCAGATGGAAGGCTTGCGGCTGAAAGAGCCGCGCTACCTGCCAGCGCGAGAACGGGCGATCCGGGGCGTGGCGGAGTTTATCCGGTGGTATCAACGCGGCACCGGATTTCTGGCTGGCGCGGCTTTCTATCGGAACCGGGGCGATGCGCCGATGGCGGCGCTGCTGCTGCATCAGGCGTGCGAACATTTCTATCTCTGCGTGTTGCGATCCATCAGCCTGCACGCGCCGCGCACCCATGCATTGGATGAACTGCGCGAGGCAGCGGAAGCGCTGGACCCACGCCTGTCTTCGGCGTGGCCACGAGACAGTCGGTTCGAGCGCCGGGCGTTCGGCTGCATTCGCCGCGCCTATGTCGAAGCACGCTATGGGCAATCCTACCGCATTTCGGGCGAGGAACTGGCATGGGCATTCGAGCGGGTGGAGATATTGCAGGAGCGGGCAGCGTCCGCCTGCGCAGATCATCAGGCTTCGCTTGCCGTGATCCTGCCAGCAGCGATGATTCCACCACCGCCAGCGCAGACGACAGCGATAGCGCTTTCCCGACCTGTGCGCCGCGCCAATATGCTGCAACGGACATGGCGGATCGTGCGTCGTGTCGCCCCATCACCGGGCCGATGGAATCCGCTCATTCCCATTCGCCGGTTCTGGCGCTCCGACAGGTTCATGGACTGGGTTGACCATCTGCCCTTGGCGATTGTCTGCCTGTGCTTCTTCATGGCGGGGGCCGAGGCAACGCTATGGCGGGTGAAGTCTGCGCAGGCCGTCCGTTCCGAACCGGCAGACCTGTCCGCCGTGCTGGACTTCGACGTGCGGGCGGACACGGTGTTAGGCGCGGTCATGGATGTTGCGCAAAGGGCGGGCTACAGGGTCAAGGCCAATGAGGACATTTGGACGGTGCGGTGGACCGGAGCCTATCGCGCCAAGGCGACGACCTTCGACGCGCTGGCGGACATTCTCTATGGCTCCGGCCTGTGTCCCGCGATCCGAGATGGCTTCATCACCGTGCGCTATTGCGACAAGAGCAGCCCGCCCATGGCGGCGATGGTCGAGTATCAGGCAAAACCGGACAGCAATGTGCGCTTATCGGTTTCGCGCTAACCGCTGCTCTCGTCCGCCTCGAAGGCCCGCTTACCCTTGCGCTTCCAAAGGGCAAGTGCGTTGGCGCGTTCCTCACTGCGCAGTCGGTCGGCAACCGTGAGGAACGCGCCATAGAGCGTGGCGCGGTCATCGTCGGTGAGTTCGACCAGCCCCGCCTTGATGACGAGGCCACCCAGTTCGATCAGGTGCCGCGTTCTTTCCCGCCGCTTGACCTGCCACTCGCGCATGTCCGTTCGCGCCTTTCGAGCTTCAAGCCGATGCCGCGCCGCCGTCGCGCGGGAGAGTGCCGCTCTGCTGGCCAGAAGGTCCGCCCGCAGGTTTGCCGCCTTTGCCGAGAAAGAAAGCTGCGCCCGTCTTGCGCCATCCCTCCTTTGTCGGCGCGTCTTTCACGGTAGCGGCATGGAGCAGCGCCCCGGCCAGCACATCGGCGTCGAGCGCATCGGCCCCGGTCGCGGTCACCAGTTCGCCAAGCTGGCGCACGCGCCGTTCTTTGAGGGTCTTGGCCTTGTCAGCGAGGGCTTTGAGTTCCGAATCAAAATCGCGGGGCTTGCGCATCGTAAAGTCTCCATTGAGTGACGATGACGCTATGATAAGATGATCGCTCCGCAAGCGCAGTAGAGTCGCCGGGACAGTCTGACACCGCCTAGTCCCGTCCGAGAAATTTTCGAGAAGGGCGCGCTTATACGTCGTTCCGACGTGCGCTTGAGCGGTGTAGATGGACGATCGTCATGGCGATCTTCCATTTCTCCGTTCAGGTCATCTCTCGCGCGACGGGGCGTTCCGCCGTCTCTGCCGCCGCCTATCGCGCAGGCGAGCGCCTGCACGACGAGCGCCTTGATCGGCCCCAAGATTTCCGCGCCCGCTCCGGCGTCGAGCATAGCGAAATCCTGTTGCCAGAAGGCGCGCCCGAGCATTGGCGCGACCGCGAGCGCCTCTGGAACGATGTCGAGGCATTCGAGAAGCGCAAGGACGCCCAGCTTGCCCGCGAGGCCGAGTTCGCCATTCCGCGCGAAATGACCAAGGTGCAGGGCATCGAGCTTGCCCGCGATTTCGTGTCTGCGCAGTTCGTGGATCGCGGCATGATCGCCGACCTCAATGTGCATTGGGATATAGGCGCGGACGGCCAACCCAAGCCGCACGCCCATGTCATGCTCACCATGCGAGAGGTCGTGCAGCGCGAGGACGGCACCGCTGGCTTCGGAGCGAAGGTGCGCGAGTGGAACGATCATGAGAATGTCGAGCGCTGGCGCGAACGCTGGGCCGATCATGTAAACACCCGCCTTGCCGAACTCGACATTGACGCCCGCATCGATCACCGCAGCCTTGCCGATCAGGGGATAGACCTTGAGCCGCAGAGCAAGATCGGCGGCCCTGCACATCGGATGAACGCCCAGGGGCTGGAAGCCGACCGCGCGGAAATGCACCGCGAGATCGCGCGGGAGAATGGCGAACGCATCATCGCCGATCCCGGCATCGCGCTCAACGCCATCACCCACCAACAGGCAACATTCACCAACCGCGATATGGCGATGTTCATCCACCGGCATAGCGACGGGCAGGAGCAGTTCAACGCCGCCATGCGCGCGGTGCGTAATTCGCCGGTACTGATCGCGCTGGGCAAGGACGGGCGCGGCGACGAGCGGTTCACCTCGCGCGATATGATCGAGACCGAACAGCGGATGAGCCGTGCGGCGGACAGGCTTGCGATGGACCGGAGCGATGGTCTCTCGGCGGCGGCGACCTACGCCAGCCGCGCCGCCGAGAGTGGTGGCCTTGCCCTGGGAGCAGAGCAGAAATCTGCGTTGCGCCATATAACGGGCGAGCGCGGATTGTCACTGGTGCTGGGTTATGCCGGGACGGGCAAAAGCGCCATGCTGGGCGCGGCGCGCGACGTGTGGGAAAGCGCGGGTCTCAACGTGCGCGGCGCGGCGCTTGCGGGCATCGCCGCCGAGGGACTTGAAAATGGTTCCGGCATCGCCTCAAGGACCATCGCCAGCATTGAGCATGGCTGGGCGCAGGGCCACGATTTGCTCAACTCTCGCGACGTGTTGGTGATTGACGAGGCGGGTTTGGTCGGCACGCGCCAGATGGAGCGCGTCCTATCCCATGCCGCCGAAGCTGGCGCGAAGGTGGTTCTTGTCGGTGATCCGCAGCAATTGCAGTCGATCGAGGCGGGCGCGGCGTTCCGCGCGATCCATGAGCGCCATGGCGGAGTGGAGATCACGCAGGTTCGCCGCCAGCACGAAGGCTGGCAGCAGAGCGCCACCCGGCATCTGGCCACCGGCAGAACCGGCGAGGCGATCGCCGCCTATGCTGACAAGGCCATGGTGCATCAGGCCGAGACGCGCGAGGATGCGCGGCATGAGCTGGTCGAGTGCTGGGACCGCCAACGGCAGGCCGATCCAGACGCCAGCCGCATCATCCTAACCCACACCAATGCGGAGGTGCGCGACCTCAACGAGGCCGCGCGCGCGGCGATGCGCAACGCGGGCGAATTGGGCGAAGAGCGCCAGGTGAAGACAGAGCGCGGCGACCGCCTGTTCGCGTCCGGCGACCGCATCATGTTCCTACGCAACGAACGCAGCCTTGAGGTGAAGAACGGCACGTTGGGCACCATCGAGAAAATAAGCGAGGGCCATATGTCCGTCCGCACCGATGACGGGCGTTCCGTATCGTTCGACACAAAGGATTATCGCGACCTCGCCCACGGCTATGCCGCCACCATTCACAAAGCGCAGGGCATGACCGTGGACAGGGCGCATGTGCTGGCGACGCCGGGGATGGATCGCCACGGGGCTTATGTCGCCATGTCCCGCCATCGTGACGGCATGGCGCTCCATTATGGCCGTGACGATTTTCGCGATCAGGCCCGGCTTGTCCGCACGCTTTCGCGCGAGCGCGGCAAGGATATGGCGACCGATTACAGGCAAGACGACCCGGCGAGGGAATATGCCGAGCAGCGCGGCATTAGCTTCGGCGAGCGCGTCGCGGAAATCTTCAGGCCCATTGTCGAGAAGTCGCGGGGGATGTTCGACAGCTTCCGGCCCACTATCCTGCCGCAGCAGGATCGCGACATCTTTGCGGGCTTCCAGCCTAAGGCCGAGCCGCCCATGCAGGAGCGGGCCGTTCAGCGCCAGCCCGAATATGATACGCAGCGGATGCGCGCAGGCGGCGTGCGCGGCGCGGTTGAGCGCTACGCCAGAGCGCTGGACGCAATCCAGCAGACCCGCGCACAGGGTCTGGACGCCATGCCGCACCAGCGCGAAGCGTTCGACAGGGCGCGCGCTGCTCTGGACGCCATCCGCCCCGAAGGTTCGTCCGACTTGAACAGCGCGTTCCGCAGTAGTCCGGAGCTTGTCCGCGAGGCCGCCGACGGGCGTGGTCAGGCCGCCGTGCGGGCGATGCAATTGGAGACCGAAATCCGCATGGACCCCTACAGCCGAGCCGACCGGTTCGTGGAAGGGTGGCAGCAATTGCAGCGTCATCATGCGGAATTGGTGCGTGATGGCAATTTCCGGGGCGCGAAGAGCGCCGCGCAGCAGATGGCGGGCATGGCGAAAAGCCTCGAACGTGACGCCCAGCTTGAATCGGTGCTGGGCCTGCGCAGTCGCGAACTTGGGCTTGAGATCGGCCAGCAGGTTGGCCGCAGCCTGTCTCATGACCTCGCATCCTCCATCCCCTTCGATCACGGACGCGACATCAGTCGCGGCATGAGCCGCTAACACCAAGGAGACCAAACCATGGACGACGAGCAGAGGCTTTTGAACGAACCGGAGCCGGAACCACGGCCCGATGCCGCCGCCGAGGCGTTCGCGCATCTCTCGGAGCGTGTCGCCGCTATGGAGGAGCGGTTGGACGGGCGCATGGCGGTAATGGCCCGCGCGCTTGAGCATATCGCCATAGAGAAGCAGAGCCTCGAATTTCCAGACTACGGGCCGACGCTTGCAAAAATGAACGGCTATCTTGCGACGTTGGCGGGGCAGACCAAGAACATCATGGACGCACCTGCCATGCAGTTGACGCCGGAGAGCATGGCGGAGCGGATCGGATTGGCGGCGCAGGCCGAGCGCGAGACCGACCGGGCTACCATCAAGAAGTCGCAGGAGTTGCATCATCAAGCCCATGCGGATCAGATGCGCGCGGTCGGGACCATTCGGACCAAACAGGATCAGCGCTGGCACATGCTGTATTGCGGCGGCGGCGCGGCACTGGCCGTGTCGCTTCTGTGGCTGGTCTATCCCGGCTGGGCGGCCAGCATAGGCCCGCAAAGCTGGCTCTGGCCGGAACGCGTTGCCCGTCGCACGCTAGGCGAGCCTACCCTGTGGGATGCCGGTATCCACCTGATGCGAACCGGGAACCCGGAAGGCTGGCAGGTGATCGTGGACGCCGCCGACTTGGCCCGCGAGAACCGCGATACTATTGCCGCGTGCGAGAAGGCATCTGCCAAAAGTAAAGGGCCAGTTCGATGCACCATCAGGATTAGGAGTCGTTGATACTCTTGGGAGCGCATCCCGCAATCGCGCGGTGACGAAAAACCCTACGATTTGTCGGACAGGCGCTTATTCACGACCTGAAGAGTGGTAATGCTTCTTCCTTAATGCCTAATTTCCCGAAGCAAAATCTCCGCCTGCGCCAGCACAGTCTGTACCGCATCATCAGCGAGATCGGGCGGGTATCCATATTTCTTGAGGATACGTTTCACCAACACGCGCATCCGTGCCCGCGCGCTTTCCCGCTGGTGCCAATCGACCGTCACGTTGCTGCGTAGCTGCTCCAGCAGTTCGTGAGCGATCACCCGCAAGCGATCATTACCCATTGCTTCAACGGCGCTCTCATTCTCGGCAAGCGCATCGTAGAAGGCGATTTCCTCCAAACTCAGCCCTTGCTCCTCGCCACGCGCGCGGGCCACCTGCATATCCTTGGCGAGGCCGATCAGCGCCTCGATCATCTCCACAGCGGAAATGGCCCCGGCATGATAGCGGGCCACCGCTTCCTCCAGCCGGTTGGAGAAGGCGCGGCTTTCAACGAGGTTGGTTTTGGAGCGGCTGACAATCTCGCCGTTGAGGAGCTTCTTCAACGCCTCCAGCGCGAGGTTCTTCTTCTCCATTTTTCCGACTTCCATCAGGAACTCGTCGGAAAGAATCGAAATGTCGGGCGACTGTATACCCGCGACCTTGAGGATGTCGATGATATCGGAGGAGGCCACCGCCCGGTCGACAAGCTGCTGGACGGCGAAGGCGCGATCCTTTTCGCTGATCTTGCCGGTCGCCGTGGTCTTGGCCAGCGCCGCCCGAATCGCCTGAAAGAAGCCAACTTCATCCCGGATCGTCCGAGCTTCATCGCTGGCGGACGCGAGCGCATAGGCTTTTGATAGTCCCAGCACCATGTCGAGAAACTGCCGATGCGCGCGCTTCTTGTCCTCAACGTCCTTCTGCTTGGCCGCCTGTGATTCCTGCCACCGGAGAACCCAGTCAATAGCCCCGCCCAGACAGATCAGCCGTTCACGCGGCTGGCCATCAATGCCGGGGCGGTAATCGAAGCCGTGGAACAGATCGCGGATCGCCTCATAGCGTTCCATCAACGCCGCCACCGCTGCGGATTCATCAATACCGGTCTTGTCGCGGTCGCTATCAGTATATTGGCCAAGCGCACTGCGAAGGCTCTGCGCCACCCCGATATAATCGACCACCAGCCCGCCGGGCTTGTCCTTGAACACGCGGTTTACGCGGGCAATTGCCTGCATCAGGCCGTGGCCGCGCATCGGCTTGTCGATATACATCGTATTCATGCACGGCGCGTCGAAGCCGGTCAGCCACATATCGCAAACGATAACGAGGCGTAGCGGATCGTCTGGGTTACGCGCCCGCTTGGCGAGGTCATCTCGCCGCTTCTTCGCGCCAATATGCTGTTGCCATGGAAGCGGATCGGACGCCGCGCCGGTCATCACGATTTTGACCACGCCTTCTTGGGTCTCGGTAGAGTGCCAGTCCGGGCGTAAAGCGATGATCCTGTCATAGAGCGCAATGCAGATGCGGCGGCTCATGCACACGGCCATCGCCTTGCCGTTCATCGCATCGATGCGCGCTTCCAGATGCGTCACCAAGTCCGCCGCGATTTGCTCCAGCCGCTTGTCGGAGCCGACCAGCGCCTCAACGGCGGACCATTTCGCCTTCATCTTTTCGGCTTCGGTCAGCGACTCATCTTCGATCAGCGCCTCAATCTCAGCGTCGATCAGCGGCTTTTCGTCGTCGTTGAGTTCGATTCGCGCTAGACGGCTTTCATAGAAGATCGGCACCGTCGCGCCGTCCTCCACCGCGCGGCTGATGTCGTAAATGTCGATATATTCGCCGAAGATCGCCGGGGTGTTGATGTCCGTCGCCTCAATCGGCGTGCCGGTAAAGCCGATGAAGGAGGCGTTGGGCATCGCCTGCCGGATGTAATGGGCATAGCCGTAGCGGCGCAGGCCAGTTTCCCGGTTGAGTTTGGATTCAAAGCCATATTGGCTGCGGTGCGCTTCGTCGGCGATCACAATGATGTTGCGCCGGTCGGACAGCATCGGGAAGCTCTCCTCGCCGCGCTCCGGCGAGAATTTCTGAACGGTCGTAAACACGACGCCGCCCGCCGCCTTGTCGAGAAGCTGTTTCAAGTCATAGCGGCTGTCCGCCTGTTCCGGGTTCTGGCGGATCAGGTCGCGGCACAGACCGAAGGTGCCGAAAAGCTGGTCGTCCAGATCGTTGCGATCCGTCAGTATAACCAGCGTCGGGTTCTCCAATGCTGCCGATTTCACCGCCAGCCCGGCGAAGAACGCCATCAACAGGCTCTTGCCCGACCCTTGGGTATGCCAGATGACGCCGATCTTGCGGTCGCCATCCGGGCGAGTAGCCTCAATCGCCTGCCGCACGGCCTTTTGCGCGCCGTGAAACTGGTGATAGCCCGCAATGATCTTGAACGGGCCTTCGCCTTTGTCGCCAAAGACGATGAAATCGCGGATCAGCGCCAGAAGGTTTTCGCGCGTGAACACCCCACGCAACAGCGTTTCCAACTCCGGCGTGCCGCGATGGGCGAAGTCCTGCCCGTCCACGGTCCGCCACGGCATGAAGCGTTCCTGATCGGCAGTGATCGACCCGATCCGCGCCTCCATCCCGTCGGACGTGACCAGAACGGCATTGGTGCTGAACAGGCTGGGGATTTGGTGCAGATAGGTCTGCAACTGATTATAGGCGTCGCCTAACGTCGCGTTCTGCGAAGCCGCGTTTTTCAACTCCAGCACGGCGAGCGGCAGGCCGTTGACGAACAGCACCACGTCCGGGCGGCGGTTGGCGCGGTTCTCGACCACGGCAAACTGATTGACCGCCAGCCAGTCGTTGGCATCGGGGCGGTCAAGGTCGATCAGCCAGATTTTGGTCGCGGCGGTCTGCCCCCGGTCGTTGCGAAATTCGACATCGACGCCTTCGGTCAGCAGCTTGTGGATGCGCCGGTTTTCCTCGACCAGCGAGGGCAGTTCTCCAGTCAGCACCCGCCGTAGGGCTTCGTTTCGGGCGGGTTCGGGCGCATCGGGGTTGAGCCGCGCAATCGCCGCCTCCAACCGTCCGACAAGGATCACATCGCTATTGGATCGCCGCTCCGGCGCGACGCCATCGGGCGCAAGGATGGAGCCGTGGAGATAGGTCCAGCCCAGCTCTTGCAGCGTTTCCAGCGCCGCCAGCTCAACGATGTTTTCCGTAATGCTCATCTCGACGCTTCGCCGCTGTAGGAGTATTGTCGGGGCATGGGCCGGTCACTGCGTAGCGGGGGCTGGCCCGCCTGTTCTGATGCTAATGCGCCGCCCACTGCTAACAGGTGGGAAACAGGCTCAGGCGCGCGAATAGCGACAACAGCCATTAAGCGGCCCGATCCTGCGGAACCACGCGCACCGTGCCGGACATTAGGCGAGGAAGCAGATAGTCACGGGTTTCGGCGAGGGTGCGGTTTTCCAATTCGCAATGGATCATCCGATCCCAAAGCGGCTGCATGACCTCTGACATCGCCGTAATCGACGGTCCAGGCGGGCAGACAGTTACAGCGTTTGTCAGGTGCATCCGTTGGATATGCCCCATCGTGGTCGCTTTGGAGGCGGCGATGAGCTGAAATTCCGGCATATGATGATGGACCCACAGGGCATAGAACCATTGCGGATAAGTAGCCGACGTCACCTTGAAGAGGTGTTGGTTCAGCGCCCCATCGCCTTCGGTCCAGACCTTCGCCATTAAGCTGCCGGACCACGAGAAGATGAAATCGCCATCTCTGACAATATATTTGGGCGGCAAAGTCCGTGATGCCCTGTTGCTGCGCTCGGTCAGTCCATTCCGCAATTCGGCGATCTTGATGACTGGCAGATCAGGCTCGCCCGGTATTGGCGGATGCTTTTGCAAGGCCAAGCCGTTTAGGAACTCGGCTATCGAATCCAGCGGTCGCGCGCTCCATCCCATAGGCAAGCCATCATCGCCGAAGGCATCGGGGAAGAGGGCGGCGAGGTGTGTGGTGTAGGTGGGGTCGGGGGTCAGGCCGCCCAGGATCGCGACAGGATCAACCTCTCCCGCCTGTTTCCGCCGGACAGGGCCGAAATCGACAAACCAATCCCGAAACACCGCCTGCGCCTGCCGCTCCAGCGTCGCATTCATCCGCCGGTTAAGTTCGATCTTGTCGTCGATGGTCGCAAGGACGGAAAGAATGCGCTCCTGTTCGTCAAGCGGCGGCAGCGAGATTGGCATTTGCCGGGCAGAGCCGACATTGAAATGCTGCTGAACAGCGCCAACCAAATTGCTCCCGATATGATGGGCCGCAAGCGAGTTTACCCAATAGGCGAGGTATCGAGGGTGGAGGTCATTTCCGCACCGAACAATAACAAGATCGGAGCAATTGGCATCGGTCAGCCACTCAGGAATGACGCTGCACACGCCCGGCTTGCCCGTCCTGATAATGACGACATCGCCGGGCTTCAAAGCCGATTTTCGGAGCCGCTTGTGAAACTCAGGGGAGATGAATTTGAGGTCTTGCAACGAAATCCGATACGGCTCGATATTGAGTGATCGCAGGAAGGGGATTCCTGTCGCGACATACTCATTGGCCATAGAGCCAACATGGCCCACGGTAAGTTCTGACGCGACATCGCCAAGGGTCACAAGCGGCCAACCCAGCGCCTTTCCGTCCCGATCAATCACCGCCTGAAAACTTGGCGCGACCGAATGCCAATCGACCACATCGACGCGAAAAGGCAAATCGCTCTCGGAGAACGCTTCGGCTACGTCACTTAGCACCGCGCGGGGCAGCGGCCCTTTGCCCTTTACCGCAAGATCAAGATCGGAATGGGGCTTTGCTGTCCATTTCGCGCGGCTACCGAACACGCGCACGGACACGCCGCCGGGCAGATGCCGGGCGATGATGTCATGCACGATCTTCGCATGGTCGGGGCGCAGATCAATCGGTGGCGTCATGCCAGCCCTTCGCGCAGACGATCCCGCAGGAAGCGCGCTTCCAACAGAAAATCGGGCACGATGGCGAACACCTCCCGCGCCTTTTCCTCGTCATACGTGTGGCTGGTCACACCCCGCGCCCGGCGATACTCTTTCCACAGCGACCAGTCGCTCCGCAGCAGGCCGCGTTCGTTGCCGGATCGGATCAAATCCTGAAACGTCATCCCGTCAAATTCGTCGGGATTGGCGGACGTGGCCTCCATAAATCGCTTCAACATCTTGTGGGCCAGTTCATAGGTGAACTCGAACCGCTGAATGCAGGCATCGCGGATCATGTCATCGTCAGACGTTTGCCCGTGCCGTTCCAGCGCGGCTTCGAGCGAGGCAATGGCCTTTTCGAGAGGCTCAATATTCAGGTCAATTGCCATCTAACACCACCATTGCCAGCTTCTCGCGGATCAGCGCGGTCAGTCGGTCGCTTTCGTTGAATTGCTCTTCGAGCGTGGCTTGCAGGGTAGCGAAACGCTCCGCGAAAGGCACGCCGTCGTCCACGGTATTTTCCGCGCCGACATAGCGGCCCGGCGTCAGGACATGGCCATGCTTGCGGACATCCTCCAGCGTGGCCGATTTGCAGAAGCCGGGAATGTCCACATATTCGCCAAGCCCAGCCTCCGGCTTTGCGCGCCAGCGGTGATAGGCTCCGGTGATCGTCGCGATGTCGGCTTCCGAAAACTCGCGGCGGGTGCGGTCCACCATATGGCCAAGGTTACGGGCATCGATGAACAGGAACTCGCCCTTGCGGTGGCGGTGGCCGTTCGCGCTCTTGTCGCGGGCGAGGAACCACAGGCAGGCGGGAATCTGCGTCGAATAGAAAAGCTGGCCTGGCAGCGCGACCATGCAATCCACCACGTCGCCCTCAATCATGGCCTTGCGGATTTCACCTTCGCCCGATTGCTGGGAGGACATCGAGCCATTGGCCAGCACCACGCCCGCCGTGCCGCGCGGGGCGAGGTGGTGAATGATATGCTGGAGCCATGCGAAATTGGCGTTGCCTGCGGGCGGCTGGCCGAATTTCCAACGCACGTCGCCTTCCAACTGCGGTTGCCACCAGTCCGAAATGTTGAACGGCGGGTTCGCCATTGCGTAGTCGAATTTGAGGGTGGGGAAGGCGTCGCTCAGGAACGAACCTTCATTGTTCCACTTGATGTCCGCGTCGATCCCGCGCACGGCGAGGTTCATCTTGCAGAGCTTCCATGTCGTATGGTTACGCTCCTGCCCATAGATGGCGATGTCGCTGCGACGGCCCTGATGGTTCTCTATGAAGCGTTCGGACTGCACGAACATCCCACCGGACCCGCAGCACGGATCGTAAACCCGGCCATTGTGCGGTTCCAGCATCTCCACGATGGTCTGGACGACGGATCGCGGGGTGAAGAACTCGCCGCCGCGCCGCCCTTCCGCGCCCGCAAACTGGCTGATGAAATACTCATAGGCCCGGCCCAGCAAATCCTTGGATTTGGCATCCTCCCCGTGCATCCCAACACCTGAGAACAGGTCGATAAGCTCGCCCAACATCGTCTTGTCGAGTTGCGGGCGGCCATATTCCTTGGGCAAAACGTCCTTCAGAACGGCAGCGTTGGCGCGTTCGATGGAATCCATCGCATTGTCAATCAAGTTGCCAATATCGCCTTCGCGCTCCTTGCCGGTGGTGACATCGGTAAAGGCGATCTTCGGGCGCTTGGCATTGGCTTGCAGATGCTCCCACCGCGCCTCCGACGGCACCCAGAACACATTAGCGGCGAGATATTCTTCGGGGTCTTCGGGGTCGGCATATTCTTCTTGGGACAGCTTCGCGTGGTGCAGTTCGAACGCCTCGGAGATATACTTGAGAAAAATCAGCCCTAGCGCGACATGCTTATATTCGGAGGGTTCCAGATTTCCACGCAGCTTGTCCGCCGCCTTGAACAGGTCCGCTTCAAAGCCGAGGTCGCTGCCGCTATTTGCCTGAGATGCCATTGATTCTTGTTCCCCTTAAAGGGAACTCTAGCGGGAAATGCGATTGAACGGCAACGCAGATTGCGCCTCTAACGAGCTTCGGGAGACCGGTTCATTCAAGCTGGACAACTTGATGGCAGACCTCTCTTCGCAAAGCGCCCTGTACGCCATAGGCCAGTTAACACGGCAAACAGGTTAGTCCCATTCGCGGCAGTTCACACTTGAGCGCTGCCTACTGAAACCGCCTGGTTATGTCCCGTTCAGTTCCGAATCATGCCAGTCCGGCTTAACCAAACCGTGGGAACAAATGTGGCTTTTTGCATAGGGGGTCCGGGGTTTATCGCGTGAAAACAACACGATAAACCCCTTGACTGGTAGCGGAGGAGGGACTTGAACCCCCGACACGCGGATTATGATTCCGCTGCTCTAACCAGCTGAGCTACTCCGCCCCAATGGGCTCCGTCAGGGCCGTGCCCTGCGGTGAGGCGGCGCTATACGCAGCGCGGACGGGTCGGTCAACGGGGTTTGCGCAAATCTTGTGCGATCATTTCCGCCGGACTTCCCAACCGGCGGGCAAGGCCACAGGATAGCGGGCCAAAGCGCCCGAATCCATGGCCTCCACCGCTTCGCTGACCAGCGGGGCGATGCGTATCATGTCGGGATTATGGCCGGCGCCCGGCGCGATCAGCCAGTCGGTGGGGGATCGGGCGGCGGCGAACAGTGCGGCGGCCTGGCCCATGTCCACCCGGTCGTCGGCGGTGCCGTGCATCATCACCAGCGGCGCTGCGATCTTGGTCGCCGCGTCCAGATTGTTCCACTTGTCGGGCAGCAGCGCGCCCACGCCCGCCGGTGCGGACTCGGTCAGCTTGTCGAAGGTCGACAGGGTGACGACGCCGCTCACCGTGACGGTCGCCGCCACATGCAGCGCCACCGCGCCGCCCAGCGAATGGCCGACCAGAAAGACGTGCGCGTCCGGCCCCACCAACTGCCGCGCCAGCGCCACATAGGCGCGGCCGTCCGCCATCAGGCCCGCCTGGGTCGGGCTGCCCGGATTGCCGCCAAAGCCGCGATAGGACACGACGATGACATGGTCGCCCTGGCCGGTCAGATGCTCGGCATAGCGCGCCGCCACGCCCTGATGCGATCCGCGGCCGTGGAAGAAGAGCAGGACGTCGCGGTCAGCGGGGTCGCCCGGCCAATAATAGCCGGTCAGCGCCACGCCATCCTCGGTCCGCACCGGGATCGCGCGGGGCAATGCCTTCACCCATTGGGCGATGTCGATCCGCGTGTCATCGGCCTTGTATATCTGTTCGCGCACGGTTGATGCGCACCCGCCCAGCATCATAGCCGCGGCGGCCAGCATCGCCGTCATCCACGGCCCTACATCCCGCCCTCTATGCCCCATCGTCATGCCCCCGCCGCCTTGCCGGTCCCTAATAACGAAAGCGTGGGCGACATGCGTCATTTTTCTGTTGCAATCCCGTTTGCGCCGCGCCCTAATGTTGCGACGCACAACCGGCCATAGTGGCTGAGGGAGGAACGTCCAATTGCCCTTCCATGAAATGTTTGAGCCGGATGGTTCGATACGCCCCTGTTATGACGAAGTGCAGAAATGGGTGGAGCGAACGGGCATTGCCGGACTCAATCGCCGCATGGATGAGGCCGAGGCCATCTTCCGCCGCATCGGCATCACCTTCGCCGTTTATGGCGAGGGCGGCGATCCCGAACGGCTGATCCCCTTCGACCTGCTGCCGCGCATCTTCACCGCCAACGAATGGCGCGTGCTGGACAAGGGCATCCGCCAGCGGGCGCGGGCGTTGAACGCCTTCCTGCACGATGTCTATCATCGCGGCGAAATCGTGAAGGCCGGCATCATGCCCGCCGACATCATCTACAAGAACAGCGCCTATCTGGCGGAAATGGCCGACTTCACCCCGCCGGGGAAGGTGTACAGCCATATCGTGGGCATCGACATCGTGCGCACTGGCCCTGGCAGTTTCGAAGTACTCGAGGATAATTGCCGCACCCCCTCGGGCGTGTCCTACATGCTCGAAAATCGCGAAATCATGACGCGCATGTTCCCCGAACTGTTCGCGCAGGGGATCGTGGCGCCGGTGGACGATTATCCCGCCGAACTGCTCAAAAGCCTTAAAGAAGTCGCACCCCCGGCGTGCAAGGGCGATCCGGTCGTGGTCGTGCTGACCCCCGGCTCGCTCAACAGCGCTTATTATGAGCACAGCTTCCTGGCCGACCTGATGGGCGTCGAACTGGTGGAGCCGGCGGACCTGTTCGTCGACGAAGACCGGGTGTGGATGAAGACCACGCTGGGGCCAAAGGCGGTGGACGTCATCTATCGCCGCATCGACGACGAATATCTCGATCCCTTGGTGTTCCGCCCCGACAGTCTGCTGGGCGTGCCGGGCATCTTCAACGTCTATCGCAACGGCGGCGTCACGCTGGCGTCGGCGCCGGGCGCGGGGATCGCAGACGACAAGGCGGTCTATATCTACGTGCCGGAGATGATCCGATTCTATCTGGGCGAAAAGCCGATCCTCGACAATATCCAGACCTGGCAGTGCGGCAAGCCCGACGAGATGGCCTATGTGCTGGAAAATCTGCACGAACTGGTGGGCAAGGAAGTCCATGGATCGGGCGGCTATGGCATGTTGATCGGCCCCAAATCGACCAAGGACGAAGTCGCCGCCTATGCCGCGCGGATCAGGGCCAATCCGGGCGAATTCATCGCCCAGCCCACGCTCGACCTGTCCACCGTGCCGACGCTCGGCCCCGCGGCGGTGGTCGGCCGCCACGCCGATTTCCGCCCCTATTGCCTGGTCGGCAAGCAGATCCGCCTGGTCCCCGGCGGCCTGACCCGCGTTGCTCTGACCGAAGGGTCGCTGGTGGTGAACTCCAGCCAGGGCGGCGGGGTCAAGGATACCTGGGTGTTGCAGGATTGATGATGGGACACGGACCTGCCTCTCCACCGTTCGCCCTGAGCCTGTCGAAGGGCTGTTCTTTCCTTGAAGTGAAGGGCAGGGCTTCGACAGGCTCAGCCCGAACGGAAAATATTCTGCGGGATTCCCACATATGCTGAGCCGGACCGCCGAAAATCTCTACTGGATGGCGCGCTATATGGAGCGGGCGGAGGCCACCGCGCGGCTGCTCACCATGGGGCAGCGCATGGCGATCCTGCCCGGCGCGCATCATCGCGACGAATGGCGATCGGTCGTGCGCGCCACCGGGGCGGAGCATCGCTTTCCCGAAGGCACGATCGTCACCGAAAGCGACGCCGTCTCCTTCCTGATGCTGGACGCCGACAATCCCAGTTCGATCCGATCCTGCCTGCTCAAGGCGCGGTCCAACGCCAAATCGGCCCGCACCATGTTGACGCAGGATATGTGGGAAGCGCTCAACGACGGCTGGCGCAAGCTCGACAGCTATGATGTCGGCGAAGCGCGGCAGCAGCTTCCCGCGCTGATCGACTGGGTCAAGACCCGCGTCATGACCTTCCGCGGCGCCGCCCATTCGGGCCAGCTACGCAACGAGGGTCACGACTTCCTGCGCTGCGGCTCCGCGCTGGAGCGGGCGCAGATGACGCTGCGGCTCCTTGACGTCAAATATTATGTCCTGCTGCCCGAAACCGAAGTGATCGGCGGCAATCGTGACCATTATCAATGGACATCGGTGCTGCACGCGCTGTCGGGCAGCCGCGCCTATCATCATGTCTATGGCGGCACCTATACGCCTTGGCAGATCACCGATTTCCTGATGCTCAACCGCATGTTCCCGCGCAGCATCGCCTATTGCTACGACCAGCTGGCCTACCGGCTCAATCGCCTCGCCGGCTGGCATGACGCCCGCGCCGCCTGCCACGATACGGTGCAGGAAATGGTCGTCGCGCTGGAGAAGCTCGACAGCGGTGAAATCTTCCGCTTCGGTCTGCATGAAACGGTGCAGCACGGCCTGTCGATGACCAACCGGCTGGGCGGGGAAATCGCCCAGGCCTATCATTTCGGCTGATCGGGGAAGGGACGGCCGGGGCCAGGCTGGCTAAGGGGGGACTTCATGAAATTGCTCGTTCGCCACCAGACCGTCTATCGCTACGCCGCCGCCGCGGGCCGCGTGGCGATGCGGCTGAAGCTGATGCCGGTCGATACGCCCGCGCAGACCGTGCTCGACTGGCAGGTCAGCATCAATGACGCGCCGCTCACCAACTTCCGCCGCAACAGCTATGGCGAGATGGAGACGATCTGGATTCGCCACGACCGGCTCGATCATGCGGTGATCGTGGCGGAGGGGCTGGTCGACACGCGCGAAAGCCATGGCGTCGTCGGTTCTCCCGATAGCCGCGTCGATCCGCGCTATTTCCTGCGCGACACGCCGCTCACGCACGCATCGGACGGCATCGCCGCCATGGCCCGCGGGGCGCCGACCGGCGAAAGCCCGCTGGCGCAGCTCCATGCGCTGTCCGCGGCGGTCAGCGACGCGGTCCAGTATCGATCCGGCGTCACCACATCCGCCACCACAGCGGCGCAGGCCTTTGCGCTCGGCGCAGGCGTGTGCCAGGACCATGCCCAGATCTTCATCGCCGCCGCCCGCGCGATCGGCCGGCCCGCCCGCTATGTGTCGGGCTATCTGCTCGCGGGCGATGGCAGCGCGCTGCACGAAACCCACGGCTGGGCCGAAGCGCATGTGCCGGGCCTGGGCTGGATCGGATTCGATCCCTCCAATCGCGTGTGCGTCACCGAACGCTATCTGCGCCTGGCGAGTGGCCTGGATGCCGATGACGCCGCGCCGATCCGTGGCTCCGTCACGGTCGCGGGCGATATCTGGATTGACGCGGACGTCCGTATCGCGCAGGCGGAGGACGGCGTCGAGGAACGACAGCTGCAACGGCAGCAACAACAAAGCGTCCCGCCGCCCGAACAGACGGGTTAATAGAAGCGATCGCACGTCGAATGGACATCCGCCGATTCGGCGAATCGCGACAGACAGAACATAGGGGGCCAGCGGGCCGTGACTTATTGTGTGGCCGTGCGCGTCGATCAGGGACTGGTCATGCTGTCCGACACCCGCACCAATGCGGGCATGGACAATATCGCGCGCTTTCGAAAGAGCTTCACCTATCATGTGCCCGGCGAGCGGGCGATCACGCTGATGTGTTCGGGCAATCTGTCGATCACCCAGGGGGTGAAGGCGACGCTGAGCAAGGCGATCAAGGAAGCCAAGCTCGCCCCCGATGTCGAAACGATCCTCAACTGCGACACCATGCACCGCGCCGCCCAGATCGTGGGCGATGCGATGCAGAAGATGCAGCTACGCTATCGCGAAAATATCGAGATGGGCGGATCGGGTTCGGGCGCATCGATCATGATCGCGGGCCAGCGCAAGGGCGGCAAGCCGCGCCTCTACCTCATCTATTCCGCCGGCAATTTCATCGAGGCGACCGAAGACACGCCCTTCTTCCAGATCGGCGAGCATAAATATGGCAAGCCCATCCTGGACCGCATCATCCAGCGCGAAACCAGTCTGGAGGACGCGACCAAGGCGGTGCTGGTGTCGATGGATTCCACGCTGCGTTCCAACCTGTCGGTCGGTATGCCGCTCGACCTGACGGTCATCGCCACCGACGCCTTCGACTTCCGCGTCCGCACCCGCATCGAAGCGGATAATGAGGAATTCGCGATGATCTCCCAAAGCTGGAGCGCCGCGCTCCGCAAGGGGTTTGAGGATTTGCCCAACGTCTTGGATTGAGGGGCGTGCGGCGGGTGACGGCTATGCGCCAATTCTAGCCGTTCTGGCACCACTACGATGCTCCCAGAACCGGACATCTCTGCAACCCGCATCAGCATGAGGATAAGCAATCCTGATCACCACCGGGGTGTAGCCTACGCACTGTATATCACCGATCCCGCCCTGCGCTCACCGATATAGTTTATGCGTTGTTTACCTGGGCGTGACAAAAAAGAGCGTCATGAAGATGCTTGCACCCCGTAAAATGTCTATCTCTGCAAGGGCGGCTGTCACGCTTTCGCTCGTGATCGGATTATTGTTTTTAGTTTCGGGCATGGCTGCGTATTTCGATATAAAACGCCAGGCCCTAGCCGAGGCACTGATCCGGCTCGATGGTCAAAATAGGCAAGTGGCGGAACTTCAGGAGGGTCGGTTCACACGGCTCAGCGCAGCGCATGAACATGCTAAACAGCTATTGTTGGCAGAACTTGCTGAAGGTCCAAGCCCCGATGACGCGCGTAACCTCGACACCCTTTTTCCGCGTGATCGTCGCGGGGGGCGGCGAAGTTCGGACCTGCTGTTCGACGGTGGCCGGGCACCATTCGGTTATGTGCGTGGTGTGGGCGCCTATATCGGGACGGAACCGGATGCGAACCAACGAGCGCTCATTCTCCGTGCCACACGGGTGGCGCACGCAGTCGGAGAGGGCATTCGCCCTGACCTAAAAAGTCTCTACTTCTTCACTCCGGACAATACGCTCATCATGTTCGCGCCGGATCGTGAGGACAAGCTCGGCTTCTACCGGAAGAAAGCTCCCGGCAATCTTGATTTTCAACAGGAAACGTTCGCAAAGATCAGCACGGCTGCGTTGAATCCATCGCGACGGACACGATGTACGCCTCTCGTGCATATCCTATACGATACATCCGGTCGAACTTGGACGACGGGCTGCATGACCCCTGTCGATTGGAACGGGCGACACATTGGTACCTGGGGCACGAGCCTTCTGCTCAATGATTTGCTGTCGGCCGATGAGTTGAATGGGCTTCGTGCAACGGATACCGTGCTCGTATCGGCCGAAGGGATGTTGATCCGGCATCCGCGCTACACGCTTCAGAGCGAAGCGGGGGCCGAACAATTGTTGGACCTTAAGCAGACGCGCGATCCGCAGCTCCAAGCTCTGTGGCAGTTCATTCGCAGTAATGCCGGCAAGACATTTTTGGGCCATGCGCCAAGGTTGGCCGCACATGTGTCGATGCGCACGATCAAAACGCCCGGTTGGTATGTGCTCACCATCCAAAACGAGGACGTGATACAAGCAGGCGCACTGCGTGCCGTTGCGCGCGTAGCCATAACGGCATTTCTTTGCCTTTTGCTCCAAGGCATCGCTATCAGCCTGCTGATTCGACGCTATGTCGGAAGGCCGCTTGCGCGTCTGACCGAACGGACAAGAATGTTGACCCGCAGTTTCCAGCCCGAGGTCGATTTTCCCACGAGCGCGATGCCAAAGTTCGACGAAGTGGAACAACTGGGCCACGACTTCGATGACATGGCTGACAAACTCACGCGCGCACATCACAACCTGGAACAGCAAGTCGCCCAGCGGACGGACCAGTTGCATCGCGCTAACGCTGAACTCAGCCGATTGGCCGACTGTGTAGAGGGCGGTGACAAACCAGGCCAATGGAACGCCAGCGATTTGCTGAGCGTGGCGGTTTAAAAACCAGCCATCGGATAGGTTGCTCCTTTTAAGGGGGGTGGCCGGGGATGTTTGCCGTG
>NZ_JABBFV010000010.1 GCF_012927105.1 Sphingobium psychrophilum
GCTCCGCGTCGCCTCCGGCTCCGCTGCGCGGCCCCCAGTCGCGCAAGGAATAGTCCGTGAGGGTGATCTCCTGTAGGGAGCATTTACGTGAGGCAATGGCTATGCCGCTCGGGAACATCGCTTCATGAGGCAACACGACGCCCACGCTGATCGCCGCGCAATGACGCGCGAATAATTGCGCTGGCAATGATTTGTTACATCCGGCAAATTACGGAGACATTTGCCAGTCCTAGTCTTTCGCCCATCCGCGATTTCACGGGCAGAATGTCCCGATCGCTTCTGCCGCGGAGGAGAAGTCCATGTTCCCGATTCCCGCCCCCGTCGTGGCGGCCCTATCCGCCGTAGCTCCGTCCGCCTCAGTCCGTCATGCCGATGCCGCGAATCAGAGCCGGATCGCCACGCATGGCGCCGTGCAGAGCGGATGAGTCCACCGTTGATACTGATCGCCGAATTGCACCAGGATTTGCGGCACAAGGTACGCGAATATCTTGAACAGGGCGGGTTTCGCGCTCTGCCCGCGGCTTCGGCGACGGATATTTTCAGCGCCCTCACCAGCATGCCGGTTGGTGCCGTCGTGCTGGATGCGGCGCTGCGCGGCCCCGATGGGCTGGACCTGTGCCGCGATATCCGCGAACGCAGCGACGTCCCCATCATCCTGGTCGGATCCAACAGCTCCGAGGTCGACCGGGTAGTCGGGCTGGAACTGGGCGCGGACGATTATATGGCCAAACCCTATTCGATGCGCGAACTCGCCGCACGCCTGCGCGCCGTGTTGCGGCGTGGCCGGGGCGAACGGGCGCTGGGCCTGCGCCGCCAGACGGAGGCTATTTTCGACGGCTGGATCGTGGATTTCGCCCGGCGGGAAGTGACCGATCCGCAGAGCCGGCTGGTGGAACTGACCGCTGCCGAATTCACGCTGCTGACGGTGTTTCTGGATCATGCCCAGACGGTGATCGCACGCGCGCGGCTAATGGAGTTGGCGGGCGTGCGCGATGCGCCGTCGTCGGATCGCAGCATCGACGTACTGGTCAGCCGCCTGCGCCGAAAGCTGGGCGCGGGAGGGCAGCCTGCGCCAATTGTTACCGTTCGTGGTGCCGGCTATATGTTCAGCGCCGTGGTCGATCGGCGCTGAGCGGCGGTTTCCTGCGCAGAACCGCGGATTTACCCGGCTCAGCACGGCAATCGCACAGTTCATGACCCAGACACAGTTTTTAACAAACCCGCTGCGCTGCAGCAAAACCACATCCCTATCCTCCATCATACATCGGTCCGCCCCCTGACCGGCACCCTATTGAGAAGAGGATAGACTCCATGAACGAGCTACTCGGTCGCGTATTCAGTTTCGAAACCAAGGTTTTCCCGAACGAAAGCGCCCTCTATAACCAGCTGGCCAGCCATGGCCAAAGCCCCAAGGCGCTGATGATTTCCTGCGCCGATTCGCGCATCGTCCCCGAACATATCATGCAGGCGGCACCCGGCGACCTGTTCGTCTGCCGTAACGCCGGCAACATCGTGCCGCCCCACGCTACCCAGAATGGCGGCGTCACCTCTACCGTCGAATACGCAGTGATGGTGCTGGGCGTGCGCGACATCATCGTGTGCGGCCACAGCGATTGCGGCGCGATGAAGGCGCTGTCCACCAATGCCGACCTAGCAAAGATGCCCAATGTCGCCGCCTGGCTGCGCCACAGCCACGCCGCGCAGATGGTCTGCCGCGAAAATTACCCCGATGATCTGAGCGACGCCGAAAAGCTGCGCAACATGGCGCTGGAAAATGTCGTCGCCCAACTCGCGCATCTGCGTACCCACCCGTCGGTCGCGTCGGGTATCGCGCGCGGCGAAATCGCGCTGCACGGCTGGTATGTCGATATCCATGCCGGTCAGATATTGGGCCTGGACGGCGAAACCGGCCATTTCTCGCCTTTGCGCGAAGGCCAGCCGATGCCGATCGCTCTTCCCCATGGTCGTCGCCTCACCGGCGAATCGACCATTGCTCAAGCGGCGGAGTAAATCATGTTGAAGGCTCTTTCCGGCGGCAATTTCGGCCGCGACTTTACGGCGTCGATCGTCGTCTTCCTGGTGGCGATGCCGCTTTGCATGGGCATTGCGATTGCATCCGGCGTGCCGCCGGAAAAGGGCCTGATCACTGGTATCATCGGCGGTCTGGTCGTCGGCCTGCTGGCCGGTTCGCCCTTGCAGGTTAGCGGTCCTGCCGCCGGCCTTGCCGTCATCGTGTTCGAAATCGTGCGGGAACAGGGGCTTTCCGCTCTTGGACCCATCCTCATCCTGGCGGGCGCGATTCAGGTCGTTGCCGGTCTTTTGCGGGTTGGCGGATGGTTTCGCGCCATTTCACCGGCGGTCGTGCATGGCATGTTGGCGGGCATCGGCGTGTTGATCGTCGTCGGCCAGTTCCACGTCCTGTTCGATGACAAGCCGTTGTCGAGCGGATTGCATAACCTGATCGCCATGCCGGCGCAGATTTTCGGTCTGACCACCGGTGACACCGCTACGGCGTTCGCGGTCGGTCTGGTGACGATCTTCAGCATGTTGGGTTGGGAAAAATTCCGGCCCGCATCGCTCAAGCTGGTGCCAGGTGCGCTGGTCGGTGTGGTCGCCGCCACGTTGGTCGCCTTCGTCCTGGGGCTGCCTGTCGCCCGCGTGGTCGTGCCAGAATCGATCGTAGCGGCGATCGCTTTGCCTGAAGCCGGTCTGCTGGCGCAGTTGATGAACCCGGCGATCTTCACCACGGCCATTGCCATCGCCTTCATCGCCAGCGCCGAAACCCTGCTGTCGGCCGCCGCGGTCGATCGCATGCATGATGGCGTGCGCACCAATTATAACCGCGAACTCAGCGCCCAGGGCGTCGGCAACCTGCTTTGCGGCTTTGCCGGCGCGCTGCCGATGACAGGCGTCATCGTCCGCAGCTCCGCTAACGTGCAGGCCGGCGCCAAGACCCGCCTGTCGGCAATCCTGCACGGCGTCTGGATTTTGGGCTTCGTCGCGTTGCTGCCCTGGCTGCTGCGCGAAATCCCGATGGCGGCGCTGGCCGGCATCCTGGTGATCACTGGCGTCCGTCTGGTAAGCGTCGCGCATGTGAAGCATCTCTTCCACCTCTACGGCCCGCTGCCCGCGGTCGTATGGGCAGCGACGCTGATCTGCGTGGTCACCACCGATCTGCTGACCGGCGTGCTGGTGGGTATCGGCCTGTCGCTGCTCGAACTCCTGCCCCACGCCACGCGCCTGCGCCTCAAGATGGTCGACGAAAGCCGGGGCGAAGCGCATGAAGTGGCGCTGCGCGGCACCGCCACCTTCCTCAGCCTGCCCAAGCTGTTGGCGAAGCTGGACTCGTTGCCCACAGCGGGCCTCGTCATCCTGAACGTCGAAAAGCTAGGCCATATCGACCATACCTGCGCGGAAATGCTGCGCGAATGGGTCGATCGCCGCCGCGGTGCTGGCGCGCCGGTCGAATTGTTCGGCGCCACCGGACGTATGCGTCAACTCGTCGCCTGATCCCCCCAACAAAATCGGGCGATGTCCTGAGCCGCCGCGCCTCCCCCCAGGAGCGGCGGCTTTTCTTTGGACTCCCATAATCAGAAACATAATAGCAATATACTATTACCACTCTGGCAAAGAACCGTGCCCGGCATATCACAGCCGCTCCGATCCGTTCGCAGTTGCAGTAAAAGCGGTTTGTCTCGCGGTCAGGACAGAATAGGGCAAGCCTATCCGCCGGTATTGAAGACGATCAACAACAGATCTTCGGGCCAGAGCGGATGCAGGACGGAACATTCCAATGTTAAGGGGAATGTTCATGAAGTATCAAATCGCCTGTGCCGCCCTCGCGCTCATGTCCAGCGTGCCGGCTTTCGCGCAGGAAGCACCCGCCAGCCCCGTCACCGTTACCGGCAGCGTCGGCCTCGTGTCCGACTATCGCTTCCGTGGCGTGTCGCAGTCTGACAAGGCCATGGCGGTCCAGGGCGGCATCACCGCAACGCATGAAAGCGGCGTCTATGTCGGCACCTGGGCGTCGAACCTCGCTGGCTGGGGCACCTTCGGCGGCGCGGGCATCGAACTCGACCTGATCGCTGGCTATGCCATGCCGCTGGGTGAGGGCACAACGCTGGACGTCGGCCTGACCTGGTACATGTATCCGTCGGGCGCAGACGAAACCGATTTCGCCGAGCCTTATGTCAAGCTGTCGCACCAGATCGGCCCGGTCAAAGCGCTGGTCGGCGTCGCCTATGCCCCCAAGCAGGAAGCGCTGGGCAAATGGTATAATGACGCTGCCGCCTATGGCACCGGCATCCCTGACAAGGCGGGCGACAAGGAAGACAATTTCTACGTCTGGGGCGACGTCAGCGGTGCCGTGCCCAACACGCCGGTCACGCTGAAGGCGCATCTGGGCTGGTCGAACGGCAATAGCGGCCTTGGCCCCAACGGCACGTCGGTCGCCCCGACCGGCAAATATCTCGACTGGCTGGTGGGTGCGGACCTCGCCATCCCCGGCACGCCGCTGACGCTGGGCGTGGCCTATGTCGACACCGACATCGCCCGCGTGGAGGAAAACTACCTCCGCCCCAACCTGTCGGTCGCCGATGCCGACAATGCCGGCAAGTCGATCGTGCGCAGCCAGGTCATCTTCTCGCTGACCGCGGCCTTCTAATTCCCATGTCCGGGCCTGGTTCGCCAGGCCCGGACATTCTCCCTGCCGTGACAAATTGTTGCTACAGTTGCGTTTCGGGCCTTCCCGCCGCCGCCGCAGTTGACCCCCGATCCGCCGACCCCTATTTCCCGGCCATGACATTTTGTGCGCTGACGCCTTCATGACCGCCCCTTCGATCATCCTTGTCGAGGACGATCCGCCGCTGCGCACGCTGACCGCGCGTGCATTGCAGGAACATGGCTATCAGGTGCGCCCCGCGTCCTCCGGCCCCGAAATGTGGGTGGCCTTCGACGCTGGCCCGGTCGATCTCGTCGTGCTCGACGTCATGCTGCCC
Organism: Sphingobium psychrophilum; assembly: GCF_012927105.1. GTDB lineage: Bacteria > Pseudomonadota > Alphaproteobacteria > Sphingomonadales > Sphingomonadaceae > Sphingobium > Sphingobium psychrophilum. The sequence continues at coordinate 4,998 of NZ_JABBFV010000010.1, forward strand.
GGCACCAACGGCATCGACCTGTGCCGCCAGATCCGCCGCAAGAGCGACGTCCCCATCATCTTCATCAGCGCCAAGGGCAGCGAGACGGACCGGATCGTGGGCCTTGAACTGGGCGCGGACGATTACCTCCCCAAACCCTTTGGCACGCGCGAACTGATCGCCCGCATCCGCGCCATCTTGCGCCGCGTTGGCGTGGAGCGTGGCCCTGAAGAGCATCGCGAGAGCGAAGCGCATTTCGACGGCTGGAACGTCAACTTCCCTCGGCGCGAACTCCGCTCTCCCACCGGCGCCATCGTCGAACTCACCGGGGCGGAATTTGACCTGCTCGGTTCCTTCCTCAGTCATCCGCAGCGCGTGATCGCCCGCGAACGGTTGATCGAATTGTCGCGCACCCGCATGGGCGACAGCAGCGACCGCAGCATCGACGTCCTCGTCAGCCGCCTGCGTCGCAAATTGTCCACCGCCGACAAGGGCGCACTGATCACCACCGTCCGCGGTGTCGGCTATATGTTCAACGCAGAGGTCAGCCGCGCTTGAGACGGCATTTCAGGGGATCGCTGGGGCTGATGGGCCGCCTGTCGGTCATCCTGCTGCTGACGGTAATGCTGGAATTTGCGGTGGGCACGCTCATCTACGAGCGTACCAGCCAAATCTCGTTGCAGGATGATGAGGCACGGCGACTGGCCGAACATCTCGTCATCGCGCGAAAGCTGCTGACCGAGCAGCCGCCCGCTGAACGACCCGCACTCGGCCTGCAACTGACCACCGATCGCTACGACGTCCATTGGTCGCCCGCAGCCCCGCCGCCGCCGCCGCTCTCGCCTGAACTGGAGCGGATGCGCCAGCAGATCGTCGCCTGGGAACCCAGCCTGGAACGCTCCCGGCTCTGGCTGCGCATCGCATCGCCCAGTCGCCATTCGGAAATCAATGGCGGGTTGCAATTGGCCGACCGCAGCTGGGTCTATTTCGGCATGCATCATTCCGGCAGCAAATGGGCCTTCACCCTCGGTCGGCTGGGGCTGGCGCTGATCCCGGTGCTGGCGCTGCTGATCGCCGGCTGGCTGCTAATCCGCCGGACACTCGCCCCGCTGCGCGACCTGACCCATGCGACCCACCGGATCGGCCTGGGATCGGCGGTAATGGTGCCCGAAGCGGGGACCAGCGACGTGCGAAATCTGATTGCGGCCTTCAACGCGATGCAGTCGCGCCTCCACCGCCTCATCAACGAACGTACCGAAACACTGGCGGCGGTGGGCCATGATCTGCGCACCCCGCTCGCCCGGCTGCAATTGCGGCTGGAGGGGGTGAAAGACGATGATATCCAGCAGGCGATGGCCGGCGACCTGGAGGAAATGGGGGCGATGCTGGAATCTCTGCTGGCCTATCTGGGCGGCGAAAAAGACCCCGAACCGGCAGTGCGCACCGATGTTGCAGTCACGATCGCCACCATCGTCGACGCTTTTCAGGACCATGGTGACGACGTCGCCTATGATGGCCCCGATCATTTGGAAATGGCGGTGCGCGCCTTGTCGCTGCGCCGCGCGGTGCGCAACCTCATAGAAAATGCGCTCCACTATGGCGATCGCGCCCGCGTCTCGCTCGAACGGGTCGGGACGGAGATATTGATCCGCGTCGATGATGACGGCCCCGGCATCCCGCGGGAACGGCTGGAGGAGGTATTGCGGCCCTTCGCCCGGCTGGACGATGCGCGCCAGCGCAACACGCGCGGCCTGGGCCTGGGCCTGGCCATCGTCGAAAAAGCGGTGCGGGCGGAAGGCGGACAGCTGACGCTCGCCAACCGCCCCGAAGGCGGGCTGCGCGCTGAAATCTGCCTGCATCTGCCAAGGTCGGCCGCTCGTAGCGAATCGCGCAGCTAAAAGAGAAACTGTCCGACCCCAAGCAAAACTCGTTTATCGCTGTGCCTGTCGCCACGCTATGCCCACCGCAACAGGCGCATGAGGCGGATATGATGGCAGACGGACAGGCCGATGACGGAATCGTCGAGGGCTATTGGGACATAGCGGCGCTGACGGCGGAACTGGGCGCGGCGCGCAGTCGCTGGCGGCAGGCGCAGCAGCACCATGCCGAATATGGCGCGGAAGGTTTCCCGTCGCGCGACAATCTGACCAAGATCATGCAATCGCTATGCGGCGCGCTGTTCCCGCTGCGCCTCGGCCCCAGCTTCGTGCGCCTGCATAATGAGGACGCCTATGTCGCCGAAACGCTGCAGACGGTGCTCAGCCGCCTCTATGGGCAAATCCGGCTGGAACTCATCTATGCGCTGAAAGGCGAGCCGGCGGAGGCAGTCGATCGCGAAGCGGCGCGCATCATCGCCGCCTTCGCCCACAGCCTCCCGACCTTGCGCGCGCTGCTCGACACCGATGTCGATGCCGCCTTCCTGGGCGATCCTGCCGCGCGCAGCGTGGACGAAGTGCTGATCTGCTATCCCTCCATGCTGGCGATCATCCACCACCGGCTGGCGCATCGCCTGCATCAACTGGGCGCCCCGCTGGTGGCGCGGATCATGTCGGAAATCGCGCATGGGAAGACGGGCATCGATATTCATCCCGGCGCGAACATCGGCCGGTCCTTCTTCATCGACCATGGCACCGGCGTCGTCATCGGCGAAACCGCGATCGTGGGCGATCGGGTGCGGCTGTATCAGGGTGTCACGCTGGGCGCGCGCAGCTTTCCGGCGGATGGGAAGGGCGCGCTGGAAAAGGCGCTGCCGCGTCATCCGATCATTGAGGATGACGTGGTCGTCTATGCCGGGGCCACGGTTCTGGGCCGGATCATCGTGGGCAGCCGCTCCGTCATCGGCGGCAATGTCTGGCTGACCGACAGCGTGCCGGCCGACAGCAATGTGCGCCAGGCCAAGGCGCATTATGAGGTCACAAGCCGCGCCCAGGTGTCCGCCCCGCACCGCGTCCATGCCATGCTGGAAAGCACGGACGGAGTGGGGGAGAATATTTAGCCAACATCCGTTCGTTTCGAGCGTAGTCGAGAAACGCGGCGCTCACCGCTTCTCGACTTCGCTCGAAGCGAACGGGCCTTCTTATCGCCCCGCGCAGCTATCCCCGTCGCCTGCCACCAGATCGAGGCACCGGCCATCGATCTCGCTCTTCGCCACCGGCAGTCCGATCAGCGCCGCCAGCGACGGCATGATATCCACCGTCTCGACCCCCAGCGGCTGTTCGAAATGCTGCATCCCCTTGCGCCAGAACAGAATCGGCACGCGGCGATCGGCGTCCCAGGGCGAACCATGGGTCGCGACCGATCCCATGGTCGCCTGTTCCGGGATCGACATGACGCGCGGCTTCAAAAGCAGCAAAAGGTCACCTGACCTTTCGGCATAGAAGCTGGCCCGCGCCTCCTGAATCAGGGTCCAGCTTTCGGGCGGGCCGGACGGGGAAGGGGTGGCGGCGATCTGCGCCTTGGTGAATACCGTCTCGACTTGGCGGTGCGCGCGCAGCAGCTTGAGCGCTTCGGCCTCTACGCGCGCGCGCTGGGGCGCAGTCAGCCCCTTGTCGAAATACAGGTCGCCCGACGGCCCGTCGCTCCAGATCACCTTCTTGCCCGGCAACCCCGCCTTGTCTGCGATGGCGGTATTGAGCGCCTTGGGCGTCAGCGCCATGTCAACGCGGCTTTCCATCGGCATGGCGTTCAGGCGATGGCGTTCGGGCAGGTCATGGCCGCCATGGTCGGCGGTCAGCACAACGACATAATCGATGCCGTCCTTGTCGAGCCGATCGAAGAAGGCGCCCAGTTCCTGATCGAGCCGATCGACCTGGATACAGCTTTCCGTGCCTTCGGTGCCATAGGTGTGGCCGATATAGTCGGTCGCCGACAGGCCGATCGAGATGATGTCGGTCTGCGCCTGCTTGCCGAGATCCATATTCTCGATCGCGGCGGCAGCGAAGGCCAGGGTCATCGCGTCCTGTTCCGGCGAGATGCGGAAGCTCTTATAATCGCCCGCCGCGCGCGCGAAGCGGCCGGTGCCGACGGTCTTGTCGCCCGCCCGCACCGCGAAATCCTTCGACGCGCACTGGGCCGGCAGTTCGAAGCCGGGATTGGGTTGGGCCATCCGCTGCGCCATCGCCGCATTGACCTTGGCGACCAGCGGAGGGGTGGCGATCCCCTTATAGCTGACATAGCCCTGCGGTCCGCCCAGCCACCACACATGGTCGGCGGTCGCGCCGCCCATCATGATAGCCGCGCGATCCTTGCCCGCGATCGACACGACGCGGGTGGCGGGGTTGGCGATCTTCATCCGGCCGCCCAGTGTCGGCACCTTCAGGTGCATCGGCGACGCATCATATTTGTCGCTGCTGCTGCCCGGCTGCGTCTCGTCCTCGGCGCAATAGATCGATTTGTCCTCGCGCTTGGCACCAAGGTCGAACCAGTTGTTGGCGATGATGCCGGTGCGCGACGGGCGGCTGCCGGTCAGGATGGTCGAATGGCCGGGGCAGGTTTCGGTCGCGGCGTGGCTTTGATAGCCGCGCGGGAAGACCGCACCTTCGCTCGTCAGACGCTTCAGGCCGCCGCTATAATATTGGCGATATTCGCTGAACAGGTCGGCGGAGAATTGATCCACGCTGATGGCGACGATCAGCTTTGGCGGCGTTGAAGGCGCGGCGGCCGGGGCCGGGACGGGCTGCTGCGCCGCCAGCGGCATGGCGGTGGCAATCAACAGGGTGGCGGCGACTGTCTTCAACATCTACTGTACCTTCTCCAGCCTTGACGGCGAACGCCCCCGGACCTAGCCCGCTGACATCCACCAGACCAGAGGCCCGATGCGGATTTTTCAAGTCATATTGATGACGCTGGCATGGCTGGCCGCTCTTTCCCCTGCGCAGGCGCAGGGGGCGTTCGGCGGCGGGCCGGCGCATATCGCTGCGCAACTGGTCGCCGAAAGCGCCGCGCCCCGGCCTGGCGAAGGCACGACCATCGCCTTCGCCATGATTCCCGAAAGCGGCTGGCACGGCTATTGGGAAAATCCCGGCGATGCTGGCCTTGGCATGACCGTGGACTGGACCCTGCCCAGGGGCGTCAGCGTCGGCCCGCTGCGTTATCCGGTGCCCGAAACGCTGCTGATTTCCGGCCTGATGAACCATGTCTATGAAGGGCCTTATGGCGTGCTGGCGACGCTCAAGGTCGCGCCCGGCATCGCGCCCGGCACGCGCCTGCCGGTGCGGGCGAAGGCGCAATGGCTGGCCTGCACCGACAAGGTATGCGTGCCCGAAAGCGGCGAGTTGACGCTGGAACTGGTCGCGGGCGACGGCACCGTGTCAGCGGCTGATCGGATGCGCTTCGATGGTTGGCGCACCCATCTGCCCCGGCCGCTGGGATCGCAGGCTAGCTACGCGGTGAAGGACGGCAAGCTGCGCCTGTCAGTGCCGTTCCCAGCCAGTGCGCAGGCCAGCGACATCCACCTCTTCCCGCTGGCCGAAGGGCTGGCCCGCTATGCCGCGCCGCAAACGGTAACGCGCGATGGCGACACGCTGCGGATCGAGACGGACGCAGGCGAGGGCGGCAAGGGCGGTACGGTGCAGGCGGTGCTACGGACCGGCGACCATGTCGGCTTCTTGCTGACGGCGAAACCCGGCGCGGTTGCGGGCGTATCGGGCGGCGGCCAGTGGAGCGCCATTTTCGCCGCGCTGGGCGGCGCGCTGCTGGGCGGCCTGCTGCTCAACATCATGCCCTGCGTTTTCCCGATTCTGGGCCTCAAGGCCATGAAGCTGGCGAAGGCCGGCGGCGACGAGCGGACCGTGCGGCGGGAGGCGCTGGCCTATACGCTGGGCGTGATCGTCACCTGCCTAGCCTTAGGCGGCGCGCTACTGGCGTTGCGCGCAGCGGGCGGCGCCGTCGGCTGGGCGTTCCAGTTGCAAGACCCGCGCATCATCCTGGCGCTGCTGCTGCTGGTCACCGGCATCGCTTTCAACCTCGCCGGCCTGTTCGACCTCAGCGCCTATGGCGGCGGCGAAGGGCTGGCGGGGAAGGGCGGCGTCGCCGGCTCCTTCTGGACCGGGGCGCTGGTCGCCTTCGTCGCGACGCCTTGCGCCGGGCCGTTCATGGCCGCTGCCATGGGCGCGGCGCTGCTGCTGCCCCTGGCGGCTGCGCTGGCGGTCTTCGCCGGATTGGGGTTGGGGCTCGCGCTGCCGTTCCTATTACTTGCTTACGTGCCGGCGCTTCGCAAACGATTGCCTAAACCCGGCGGCTGGATGGGCCGTTTCCAGAAAATCCTCGCCATCCCGATGTTCCTGACCGCGCTTGGCCTCGCCTGGCTGCTGGGCCAGCAACGCGGCGTGTCTGGCATGACGATCGGTCTGGCCGCGGCGCTGTTGCTGGCGCTGTTGCTCTGGTGGCTGGGTGGTCGCCAGCGGCTGGGCAAGGGGGGCGGCTGGATCGCCGCGATCGCAGGCCTCGCGTTGATGGCGGGCGCCGCCTACGCCCTGCCGACCCGCGCGCCTGCCGCTGTCGAAAAAGGCGATTCAACTGTCCATTTCGATGTCGCAAAACTCGCCGAACTGCGCACCGCCAACAAGCCGGTTTTCCTCTATTTCACCGCCGACTGGTGCCTGACCTGCAAGGCAAATGAGGCCGCCGCGATCGACCGCGCCGAAACCCGCGCCGCCTTCGACAAGGGCGGCGTCACCGTCATGGTCGGCGACTGGACCAATGCTGATCCCGCCATCACCCGCTTCCTCGAAGGGCAGGGCCGCTCGGGCGTCCCCCTCTACCTCTTCTATGCGCCGGGGAAGGAGGCCGTTACCCTGCCGCAACTGCTCACCCCCGCCACCCTTGCCGGATTGGTGCGCTGATGGCCAAGATCCGTGCCGATCAGTTGCTCGTCGACAGCGGCCTTGCCGAAAGTCGCGCCCGCGCGCAGGCGCTGATCCTCGCCGGACTTGTCTTCCTGGGCGACAGGAAGGTCGAGAAGGCAGGGCAGCAGGTGCTCGAAGGGACGGAACTGGACGTGCGCGGCCGCGACCATCCCTGGGTATCGCGCGGCGGCATCAAGCTGGCCCATGCGCTCGAAGAGTTTGCGATCGACGTCACCGGCTTCGTCGCCATCGACGTTGGCTCCTCGACCGGCGGCTTTACCGACGTGTTGTTGACCAATGGCGCGGAGAAAGTCTATGCGGTCGACAGCGGCACCAACCAACTCGCCTGGAAAATCCGCTCCGACGATCGCGTCATCGTCCATGAACAAACCAGCGCCCGCATCCTGACCGACGCGCATATTCCCGAAGCCATCGACATGATCGTGTGCGACGCCAGCTTCATCAGCCTCGCCAAAGTGCTGGAAAAGCCCATCAGCTTCGCCAAACCCGACGCGCAGATGATCGCGCTCATCAAACCTCAGTTCGAGGCGCGGCGGGAAGAGGTGGGCAAGAATGGCGTGGTGCGGGATACCCTCGTCCACCAGCGCGTTTGTGCGGAGGTGCAGGACTGGGTCGTGTCGCAGGGCTGGACCGTCGCGGGCCTGACGCAAAGCCCGATTACCGGCCCGCAAGGCAATGTCGAATTTCTCCTCTACGCCCGGCTTGGTGGATAATGGACGTATGTTCGTTCCCAACCCTACCGTCATAAGGTGCGGCCCAAGCCCGATTGTCCCGCCAGAAAAGGCTCGTTACCCTTTTATCATGCGCCCCATTCTTCCCGTCCTGATGCTTGCCCTGTCCCTCGCCGCCTGCGGTGGAGAACAGGAAAAAAAGCCCCGCGCCGTTCCCTTGGTTGAGGTGCAGCCCATTGCGCCTGCCGCCTTCACCGACAATCTGGAAGCGGTCGGCACCGCCCTCGCCAATGAACAGGTGGTGCTGTCCGCGCCGGTGACCGAACGGATCGAGGCGCTCAATTTCGCCGACGGCGGCTATGTGGCCAAGGGGCAGGTGATCGCCCGGCTGGCGGTGGGGCAGGAACAGGCCGAACTCGCGTCGGCCGAGGCCACCGCGTTGCAGGCGACCCAGCAGCTCCAGCGTATCCAGGCGCTCAAGAGCCGGGGCTTTGCCACCGGCGCGACGCTGGAACAACAGGTCGCGCTCGCTAACTCTGCCCGCGCCAATGCACAGCTCGCCCGCGCCTCGATCGGCGACCGGGTGATCCGCGCGCCCTTTTCCGGCTGGGTCAGCCTGCGCACCGTCTCGCCCGGCGCGATCGTGACGGCCGGCACCGCGATCGCCACGGTCAGCGACATCAGCCGCATCAAGCTGGACTTCACTATCCCCGAAACCCGGCTGGCGATGATCCGCGAAGGCATGACGATCAAGGCGGTGTCCGCCGCCTGGCCTGATCGGCCGTTCAACGGCACGATCGCCACCATCGATCCCGTCATCGACCCTGCCACCCGCGCGGTGCGGGTGCGCGCGATCCTGCCCAATCCCGACAAGGCGCTGAAACCCGGCATGTTGCTGACCGTCAGCGTGCTCGCGCGCCAGCGCCAGTCCCTGTCGGTGCCCGAACTGGCGCTGGTCGGCGATGGCGACGATCGCTTCGTCTTCGTGATCGAGGATCGGACGGCCAAGCGCGTGAAGGTTGAAACCGGCATCCGCCAGGATGGCCGGGTCGAGATATTGGGCGGGCTCAAGGCGGGGCAGAAGGTCGTGACCGAAGGCGTGGTCAAGCTGACCGACGGGGTGAAGGTGCGGTTGCCCGGCGACAAACCCGACCAGCGGGCTAAGGACGGTTCCGGCAAGGCGGCCGGCTGATGCAGCTATCCGACCTTTCGGTCCGCCGCCCGGTCTTCGCCGCGGTCGTCGCGGTACTGATGTGCATCATCGGCGTCGTCGGCTGGATGAGCCTGTCGGTGCGCGAATATCCCGATACCGACCCGCCGATCGTGTCGGTCGAAACCAGCTATACCGGCGCGGCTGCATCCGTGGTCGAAACCCGCATCACCCAGTTGATCGAGGATGCTGTCGCCGGCGTTCAGGGCATCCAGACCATCACGTCCACGTCGCAGGACGGCACGTCTAACATCAATATCGAATTTGATCCCTCGCGTGACATTGACACCGCCGCCAATGACGTGCGCGACCGGGTGGGCTCGGTGGTGGAGGATCTGCCCGAAGACGCACTGGCCCCCGAAATCCGCAAGGTGGATTCGGACGCGCGCGCCATCCTGTTCCTCGCCTTCTCGCGCCCCGGCTGGACGCCGATCCAGATCAGTGACTATCTCGACCGCAATGTGGCCGACCGGTTCGCCGCGATCGATGGCGTCGCCCGCGCCAATATCAGCGGCGAGGCGCGCCCTTCGACCCGCATCTGGTTCAACGCCGAAAAACTGGCCGCCTTTGGCCTGACCCCGGCCGATGTCGAAGCCGCGCTGCGCAGTCAGAATGTCGAGCTGCCCGCCGGCCGCTTCGAATCACAGGACCAGAATCAGACTCTGCGCGTCGAACGCCCGTTCGCCACGCCCGATCAGTTCGCGCAGCTTGTCGTCGGCCGCGGCACGGACGGGTATCAGGTCAAGCTGGGCGATGTCGCCCGGATCGAGGAAGGCGCGGAAAATCCCTATAGCAGCTTCCGTTCCAACCAGGGGACGGCGATCGGCATCGGCATCATCCGTCAGTCGGGTGCCAACACGCTGGAGGTCGCGCAAAAGGCCAAGGCGCTGATCAAGGAATTGCAGCCGACCCTCCCGCAGGGGATGCGTGTCGCCATCGGCACCGACGAATCGCTGTTCATCGAACGCGCCATCGCCAATGTCTATGACACGCTGATAGAGGCGGCCCTGCTGGTCATCCTCGTCATCTTCCTGTTCCTGGGGTCGGTGCGCGCGACGATCATCCCGGCGATCACCGTGCCGATCTGCCTGCTCGCAACCTGCGCGGTGATGTGGCTGCTGGGCCTGTCGATCAACCTGCTGACGCTGCTTGCCTTCGTGCTTGCCATCGGCCTGGTTGTCGATGACGCGATCGTCGTGCTGGAAAATGTCTATCACCGCATCGAACAGGGGGAAGACCCGTTGGTCGCCGCCTATCTCGGCACGCGGCAGGTCGGTTTCGCAATCATCTCGACCACGCTGGTCGTCTGCGCCGTGTTCGTGCCGGTCATGTTCCTGGCCGGCCAGACCGGCCTGCTGTTCCGCGAACTTGCCATCGCGATGATCGCCGCGATCGCTTTTTCCGGTTTCATTTCGCTCAGCCTTGCGCCGATGCTCTGTTCCAAGCTGCTGAAAAATGCCGAGCGCGGCCGGCTTGCGCGCTGGATAGATGATCGCTTTCAGCGTCTGGAAAATGGCTATGCGCGCTGGCTGGACGGCGCAATCCGCAAGCCGCTGCTTCCGCTGCTGGCCGTGGTGCTATTTCTGGTCGTCGCCGGCTTCTTCTTCACCCGCCTGCCGAGCGAACTCGCCCCGGCCGAGGATACCGGCGTGGTCGAAGCGCAGATCAGCGCGCCCGAAGGCACCGGCTTTCCCCGGATGATGGCCTATATGAAGAAGATCGAGGATGATCTCTCCTTCCTGCGCAAGGATGGGACGCTTCAGAATTTGGTCATCCGCACGCCTGCGGGTTTTGGCTCGACCGACGATTTCAACGGCGGCAACGTCATCGCCTTCCTGCGGCCATGGGAAGACCGGACTATCACCACCGCCGAAGTCGCGACCATCGTCAACAAGGTGATCGCCGACCAGCCCGGCGTGCGCGGCAACGCCGCGCCGCGATCGGGGCTGGGGCGTGGGCGCGGCCTGCCGGTCAATATCGTGCTGGCGGGGTCCACCTATGAAGGGCTGGTCGCCGCGCGCGACCGGATCATGGCCGCCGCCGCCGACTATCCCGGCCTGATCAACGTCGACAGCGATTACAAGGAAACCAAGCCGCAGATGCGGATCGAAACGAACCTCGCCCGCGCGGGCGATCTGGGCGTGTCGGTCAACGATATCAGCCAGGCGTTGCAGAGCTTGCTCGGTTCCCGCCGGGTCGGCACCTATGTCGAACGGGGCGAGGAATATCGCGTGCTGGTGCAGGCGGAAGAAGAAGGGCGTCAGACCGCGGCCGACCTCGACCGCATCAACGTCCGCTCCCGCACCGGCGCGCTGGTGCCGCTGTCGACGCTGGTGACGCTGCGGGAAGTCGCCGGGCCGCGCCAGCTCAACCGTTACAACAAGCTGCGCGCCATCACCCTGACCGCTGCGCTCGCCCCTGGCACCTCGCTGGGGCAGGGCCTTGCCTTTCTGGAGGATCAGGCCCGCCAGTCACCCGAAGTGCTGGCCATCGGCTATCGCGGCGAAAGCCAGTCGCTGCGCGAAACCGGCGGATCGATCTGGCTGGTCTTCGGCCTCACAATCCTGATCGTCTATCTGCTGCTCGCCGCCCAGTTCGAAAGCTTCATCCATCCCGGCGTCATCATCGCCACGGTGCCGCTGGCGGTGGCCGGCGGCGCGCTGGGGCTGGCGATCACCGGCGGGTCGATCAACCTCTACAGCCAGATCGGCATCGTCATGCTGGTGGGACTGGCGGCCAAGAACGGCATTCTGATCGTGGAATTCGCCAACCAGTTGCGTGACGAAGGAATGGAGATAGCCCAAGCCATCCGCGAAGCCGCCAAGCGCCGCCTACGCCCTATCCTGATGACCTCTATCGCGACCGTGATTGGCGCGGTGCCGCTAGTCATTCGTGGCGGCGCGGGGGCCGCGGCGCGCCATTCTATCGGCACGGTCGTGGTGTTCGGCGTCAGCCTCGCGACCCTCATCACCCTGTTCCTGATCCCGATCTTCTATTCGCGCGTTGCCAAGCGGACGGTTTCTCCGCAAACCGTTGGCCGCAAGCTGGATTCGGCGCTCAAGGATTCGCCCGATCCCGCCGAATGACAGGCTTTTTGGAGCTGCGTTGCCGATGAACGAGATTGCGTCCCCCGGTCAGTTGCGTCTTGCCTATTTGCGCTGGGCGCTGGTTACGGTGCCGGCGATCGTCTTTCTGGGGTTCCTGTCGGGGCGGCTTGCCAATAGCGGCTATGGCAATCGCTGGTTCGACGCGCTGGAAAAGCCCGCACTGATGCCGCCCGGCTGGGCGTTCGGCGTCGCCTGGACGATCCTTTACGTCATGATGGCGCTGGCCTTCGCCATCGTCCTGCACGCGCGCGGGGCGAAGGGGCGCGGCGCGGCGATTGCCCTGTTCTTGATTCAGTTGCTGCTCAACCTTTGCTGGTCGCCGCTTTTCTTTCGCGCGCATCAGGTCGGCAGCGCGCTGGCGCTGATCCTCATCATTTTCGTATTGGTCGCCGTAACGACCGCGCTTTTCTGGCGCATCCGCCGCCTCGCTGGCGTGCTATTACTGCCCTACCTGGCGTGGCTGGCCTTTGCTTCCTTCCTCAACTATGAGATCGGCCGCCTGAACCCCGATGCGGCGACCCTTGTCGCCCCGGCGCTCAGAACCCAGATATGAATCATGGGCGCGCCGATCGCGCGCCGGACAGAGGATAAAGCCAATGCAGAGCGAAAACCGCTTTTTCGATGATCTCGCCAAGCTGGTGAACGGCGCCGCCGGCACCGTGGCGGGCATGGGCCGCGAATTTGAAACCAACGCGCGCGAGCGGGCGAAGGAATGGATCGGCGGCATGGAATTCGTGTCGCGCGAAGAATTTGACGCGGTCAAGGCGATGGCGGCCGCCGCGCGCGAGGAAGTCGAACTGCTCAAAGCGCGGCTCGACGCCCTGGAAGGCAAGGCCGGCGAACCCGTCACCAAGACCGTCAAGGCGGCCAAGCCCAAGCCGACGGACCCGGTCTGACCCTGCCATCCTTGCGTCTGTCCTTTCGCGGTAGGCGGTGATAAGGCGCGCCGATGATGGATAGCGACGAATTTGAACATGGCGGCGGGGAAGCCGCGCCGATCGACATGCTGGCAGCCTATTTCGAAGCGCATGGCTGGACGTTCGAGCAGGTCGGCGAAGATGAGATCGTCGCGAATACCCAGGGGTCGTGGGCGCAATATGAGCTGCGCGGCATCTGGCGCGACGAGGATCAGGTGTTGCAACTACTGGCGTTGCCCGACATTCGGGTGACCGAAGAAAAACGCGGCACCGTCTACGAGACGCTGGGCCTCATCAACGAACAGCTGTGGCTAGGGCATTTCGAGCTATGGTCGTCGAGCGGCATCATCCTGTTCCGCCATGGCGCGCTGCTGGGTGCGGGCGGCACCTTGACGCTCGACCAAGCGCAGTTGCTGGTGGAAACCGCGATCGACGAATGCGAGCGTTTTTATCCGGTGTTCCAGTTCGTCCTCTGGGGTGGCAAGTCGCCAGCGGAAGCGATCTCCGCCAGCCTGATCGAAACCCGCGGCGAGGCCTGATCCGATGATACAGAGCTGGCCCGATCATCTCCTCCTCGTTGGTTGCGGCAATATGGCGGGGCAGATGCTGTCTCGCTGGCTCGATTGCGGCCTCGACCCCGCGCGGGTCACCGTGTTGCGCCCCAGTGGCAGGCCGGTGGCCGATGGCGTGGCGGTCGTGACCGACTATCCCGACGCGCTGCCCGCCGGAACGACCGTGCTGCTGGGGATGAAACCCTATCAGATCGCCGCTGTCGCCGCTGCACTGGCACCGCTCTGCGCCGCCGATACGCGCATCGTCTCGATCCTGGCCGGCACGACGCTCGCCGATCTGCGTGCCCGTTTCTCCGCAGCCCGCGACATCGTGCGCGCCATGCCCAATTTGCCGGTCGGACTTGGGGAGGGCGTGACGGCACTGTTCACCGACGCGGCGACCGCGACGCAGGCCAAGGCGGACGTCGCCGCGTTGATCGAGCCGCTGGGCCTGGTCGAATGGATTGCCGACGAAGCCCTGTTCAATCAGGTGACGGCGCTGTCGGGCTGCGGCCCTGCTTTCTTGTTCCGCTTCATCGACGCGCTGGCGCGGGCGGGCGAAGCGATCGGCATTCCCGCCGATCAAGCCGCGCGCATGGCGCTGGCGACGGTGCAGGGATCAGCCGATATGGCGGCCCGCGCCGCCGACAGTCCCGGTGTGCTGGCCGATAAGGTAGCAAGCCCCGGCGGCATGACCCGTGAAGGGCTGAATGTTCTCGATGCCGACGACCGCTTGCTGGCTCTGCTCACCGATACGCTGGCCGCGGCCCGCGACCGCGGCGAAGCGATGGCGCGCGGGGCATAAGGGCTGTTTCGAGGGGCAGGCTTTTGCGCTAAGGCGCGCGCTTACCGACCCCGGAGTCCGCCATATTGTCCCCGGATACCCCCATCCTGCTGCTCACCACTGGCGGCACGATCGACAAAATCTATTTCGACGCCCTGTCCGACTATCAGGTCGGCGAAACCGTTATGGCCAAGCTGCTGGAGGTCGCGCGGGTCAAGCGCCCCTTCCGTATCGAGGAAGTGACGCGCAAGGATAGTCTGGAACTGAACGACACGGATCGCGCGCTGATCTACGCCCGCGTCGCCGCGGCGACGGAACGCCACATCGTCATCACCCATGGCACCGATACCATGACCGATACGGCCAAGCAGCTGGCCGGGATCGAAGGCAAGACCATCGTACTCGTCGGCGCGCTCGCCCCCGCGCGCTTTGGGGAGAGCGACGCCAGCTTCAACCTCGGCATGGCCTTCGCCACGGCGCAGGTGGCGGAGCCGGGCGTCTATATAACCATGAGTGGCTCTGTCTTCCGCGCCGACAAGGTGATCAAGGACCGGGCCAAGGGTGCCTTCGTGCCGATCGCGGACTGACGCAGTCGTTTCTCTACCGGAACCTTGCCGCCCATTTGCGCATTGATCGCGCAGGGTACATGTCGAGGAGGAAGAGATATGAGCGATTATCAGGAACGTCCGGTCACGACGACGACCGTAATCGAAAAGCGCAGCAGCGGCGGCACGATGTTCGCGGTCCTGTTGCTGGTTGTTGTTGTGGCGGTGGCCGCCTTCTTCCTGATCAGCAGCCAGACGAGCAAGGACAATGCCATATCGAGCGCCGCGGGCCAGGTCGGTCAGGCCGCCAGCGATGTCGGCGATGCAGCCAAGGATGCCGCCGGCGCCGCCAAGGGCGAATGACCGCGATCTAATTCTGTATGATGCAGGCATGAAAAAGGGGCGTTCCGATCACCGGAACGCCCCTTTTTCTGTCTAAGCCTGACGTCGTGGGCCTGATCAGCCTTCGACCTTGGCATATTTGGGCGCGGCTTCGTTCAGTATGCGCAGGATCTTCTTCAGAGCGGTCGGCTCGTCCGTTTCTTCCATCGCCGCCAGTTCGCGGGCCAGGCGGCTGGACGCCGCTTCGAAGATCTGGCGTTCGGAATAGCTTTGTTCGGGCTGGTCGTCGGCACGGAACAGGTCGCGCGTCACTTCGGCGATCGACACCAGGTCGCCCGAATTGATCTTCGCTTCATATTCCTGGGCGCGGCGCGACCACATGGTCCGCTTGACCTTGGGCTTGCCCTTGAGCGTTTCCATCGATTCCTCCAGCGTCTTGTTGGAGGACAGCTTGCGCATGCCGACGCCTTCGGCTTTGTTGGTCGGCACGCGCAGCGTCATGCGCTCTTTTTCGAAACGGAGCACGTACAGCTCCAGCTCCATGCCCGCGATCTGCTCCTTTTGCAGTTCGATCACACGGCCAACGCCATGCTTGGGGTAAACGACATAATCACCAACGTCAAAGGACAGCGCTTTGGCAGCCATTTGATACCTTTCCAATTCGACCGGGGGACGGGCCGTCGCGGGGGCAGATGTGCAAGAGACATAAGCCGGGAGGTCCACGGCGCCACCGTCAAGACATGAAGCGTATTCTCCAAGGCTGGACAGGGGTATGTCCGGCCGTTGGAGCGCTATTTAGCAGATTCGTAACAAAATTACCACCCCCGGACATAGTGGCCGGGAGCGTGGCGCAAAACGGGACGCAGGATGGACGGCGCGGGCCGCCCGGATCAGTTGCCGGTGCCGGGCTCGGGCGAGAAGAATTTCTCCAGCTTGCCTTCCACGCCGTTCATCTCTTCGGCATCGGCGGGCGCGTCGCCCTTGACCGTGATGTTGGGCCATTCGGCGGAGAATTTCGTGTTGAGCTCCAGCCATTTTTCCAGGCCGTTCTCGGTATCGGGCAGGATCGCTTCGGCCGGGCATTCCGGCTCGCACACGCCGCAGTCGATGCACTCGCTGGGGTTGATGACCAGCATATTCTCGCCCTCGTAGAAACAATCGACAGGGCAGACCTCGACGCAATCCATGAATTTGCAGCGGATGCAGTTGTCGGTCACGACATAGGTCATTGTCAGGGCACTCTTGGCTTGGAAAAACGCGGTCCTGCTATGCTCAGGCAAGCCGAAGGTCAATGAGGATATTGTTGCCCGGTGTTTAGGACCGGTTTGGCGGCCCAGTCGACCGAAGTTCACACCGTCGCAGGACGACATTTTCCGCGTGTTGCGACGAACCTGATGATGCGATCCCTGATCGCGCGCGCTCACGCGCCGATCGTCAGTTCCTCATAACAGTCCTGCGCTTCGGCCGCCGGGCCGCGGCGCGTGGGGAGTTGGATCACGCGCACCACGCACACGGCGTCGCCATGGGGGAAGGTGATGAGGTCGCCCGCGCGCACCGGCGCGTGGGCGCGTTCGATGCGGCGGCCATTCAGCCGGATATGGCCGGTTTCGGCCAGCTTTTGTGCGTTCGACCGGCTGGAACACAGCCGGACGAACCACAGATATTTGTCGATGCGCAGGCTCGGCCCATGGCCGATGCCGGTCACCGGGTTAGCCATTGCGGCCGAGCAGGTCGGCAAGCCCCGCAAAGGCGTTGTTGACCGGGGCCGGGCTGCTGCGATGCGCCGGGGCGTCACCCGTGCGATCGCGCTGTTGGCGTTCGTTGCGCGGTTTGCCACCGCTACGTTTACCCTCATTCTGCTTGTCAGCGCCCGGATTGTCGCCGCGGCGGGGGCCGCGCGATTGCTGCGCGCGTTCTGGACGTGGCTTCTGCCGACCTTTGAATACCCAGTTAGCTGCATTGACGGTCGGTGCTTCAACGGCTTCGACTGGTTCCGCGCTTTCGACCGGTTCTACGCCCTCGACCGCTTCTGCGGTCGGCTTCGAGGCAGGCGCCTCCACAGGGCGGAAGCCCGCGAGGCGCATCAGTTGCAGGAAGGCGGGTTCGGACAGGCCGAGCGACACGATCTGCGGGCTGACATGGGTGAAGGCTTCGTTCTTCGCGATGGCTTCATGCGCGGTGCGGGCCATGCGTTCGGCCATGTCGATGCGCAGCATCTGATCACCAAAGCCGCGGAAGCCGGCGATACGCGCGCCCATCTGTTCGAATTTCTCGCCGGTCGGGATCAGGGTGATGCCGGGCAGCGGCAGCGGCAGGCAGGGTTTGCCGATGCGCGCGGCCAACAGGGCGGAGCGCCAGCGCGCCGCACCGGGCTTCAACAGGCCGGGATGATAAATGTCGAGCACGCCTATATCGATGCCCGCCTTGCGCAACAAATGGCGCTGGTCCTTGTCGAGATGGCCTAGCGCCGAATCGAGATCCGTCCGCGCGATCACGCCGCCGGCATCGCCCAGTTGCGCGAATACGGCGCGGACAACGGCGGGCGTTTCAGGATCGGACGCGCTTTCGCTCATTTTGACGAGGGGGAGGAGATGCTTCTGCTTCTGCGCCTCGACCCAGGCGGTCAGGCGCGTGGCGACCTGCTTCTGGACATCCTGATCCAGGTCGAGAATCGCGCGATCCAGCCGAATTTCGGGCGCAAGCAGGTTTGGTCCCGCCAGCAGCGACGCTACCGGCGTTTCGCCCCAGGCGATGCCCGGTGCCTGTCCTGCTTCGTCCATGAGCGCGAAATCCGTATCCACAGCGCTCACCAGTTCGTCTGCCTTCACTCGCAATACCTTTCCAAGGCGCCGTTCCGCGGCCGCCAGCAACATCTTTCGATCCTGATGTCGCGTAGCGGGATCGACCGAGAATCGGAAGCCGTCAAGTTTTCCGATCGTCTCGCCATCGACACAGACGCTCCCGTCCGCCTCCACGACGACCGGCAGGTTGCTGGCATTCTGCCCGATATCGCGCAACAGGACGGAGGTACGCCGGTCCACGAAACGCTGCGTCAGCGCGGCGTGCAGCGCATCGGACAGCTTTTCCTCCAGCGCGCGGGTCCGTTCCGCCATCTCGGCGGGATATTCCAGCCAGTCGGGGCGATGGGCGATATAGGACCAGGTGCGCGCCGCCGCGATCCGGCCCGACAGCGTGTCGATATCGCCCTGCACCGAATCGAGTCGCGCCAGATTCTGGGCGAACCAGTCGCGCGGGATGTAGCCATTCGCCTCCGACAGGAAGCGCCAGATGCGGTTGACCGCGCGAGCATGATGGTCCGCGCCCAGCTTCTGGAAGTCGGGCAGGCTGCTGGCCGCCCAGAGCCGCTCGACCTGACGCTTCGTCCGCACCCGCTCGATCACCAGCGGGTCTTCGGCCAGCCGTTTGAGGACCGCGAGGTCGACCGCCTGCGGCGCGGCGCGCAATTCGGGACGGTCGGGGCGCTCCTCCAGATCGGCGATCAACTGGTCCAGCCGCTCGGTGCGGGGCGTGCCGTCGCGCCAGAACAGTTGATCGATCGGCGGGAAACGATGGGCCTCGATCGCTTCTATTTCTTCGGGGGTGAAGGCGGCGTCGCCATCCTCTCCCCCTAAGCTGCCGAATGTGCCGTCCTTGTGGTGGCGGCCTGCGCGCCCGGCGATCTGCGCCATTTCACTGACGGTCAGGCGGCGGGTGCGATGGCCATCATATTTCCGCAGCGACGCGAAGGCGACATGGGCGACGTCGAGGTTGAGGCCCATGCCGATCGCGTCGGTCGCGACCAGATAATCGACGTCGCCATTCAGGAACATCTGCACCTGCGCGTTGCGGGTGCGGGGACTGAGCGCCCCCATTACGACCGCCGCGCCGCCGCGAAAGCGCCGCAGCATTTCGGCGACGGCATAGACTTCCTCCGCGGAGAAGGCGACGATGGCGGAGCGTTTGGGCAGGCGCGACAGCTTCTTCGCACCGGCATAGGAGAGGGTCGAGAAGCGCGGGCGGCCGATGATGTCGATATCAGGGACCAGCGATTTGACGACGCGCGCGATGCTGGCGGACCCCAGGATCATCGTTTCTTCCCGGCCGCGGGCGCGCAGCAGCCGGTCGGTGAAGATATGGCCTCGTTCCGGGTCGGCACCCAGTTGCGCCTCGTCCAGCGCGACGAAGGCGAAATCTTTCAGGCCGTTTGTTGTTACGTCGGTGTCGCGCTGGCCCTGGCTGATCGGCATCGATTCGGCGGTGCAGAGGAAGTAGCGGGCACCCGGCGGCACGATCTTTTCCTCGCCGGTGATGAGCGCGACCTGCGCCGGTCCCTTGATCGCGACGACGCGGTCATAGACTTCGCGGGCCAGCAGCCGCAGCGGAAAGCCCATCATGCCGCTGCTATGGCCGCACATCCTCTCGACCGCGAGGTGCGTCTTGCCGGTATTGGTTGGACCCAGAACGGCGGTGATGGGGGAACGGGCGAACTGGACCATGGTCATCCCTATGTCGGGGAGGACAGAGCGGGGAGCAAGGGGATTATAGGGTTCCTTGGCGTTACGAGCGCCCGTCCGGCGATCGACACGCTTTGTCGCGGCCCGCAATGTCATCGCAACGTCTTTATTTGACTTTAACCCTGTGCGTTCACAACAGTCGCGCCCACGCATGGCGCGGGGGACGTTGCCAATGCAGCAATGCCGACGCAGCAACGACAAAAAGCCTTTGGGGTCGCGGGTTTGTTTCAGGAACACCAGTTCGGGTCGCAGCAGGGCGGCGCATCCATGTCGCTATGGATGGCCGACGCACTGGGCCATGCGCCCGTGGCGGCGACGAAGGACTGGCGCGCACGGCTCCGCGATTGGGCCGACGAGGTCGATCTGGTCCCGGACCTCGCCGAACGGGTTGGCAGCCGCACCTGGTTCCGCGGTCTGTTCACCTGTTTCGGCCTGTGCGCCACCGCCCTCTATCTCTCCCCCGGTTTCCAGCCGATTCCCGGCCTGCCCGGCGCGCGGCTGAGCGACGGGCATTATGACGAAGTGCGCAGCCAGATGATCACGCCGCTGGCGCTCGGCGCGGACAGCGGCCGGCATATGGGCGCGACCGACGCGGTGCAACCGCTGCGCGAAACGCCCGAACGGCCACAGATCGAACTGAGCGCCCAGATCGGCAGCAGCGACACGCTCCCCCGCGCCCTGTCGCGTGCCGGCGTCAGCAGCGGCGACGTCGCCACGATCACGTCCATGGTGGGCGGCGACATCAGCGAAGGCGTCAAGCCCGGCACCCGGCTCGACATCATCCTGGGCCGTCGCGTCAGCCGCGACCGGCCGCGTCCGCTGGACAAGCTTGCCTTCCGCGCGCGGCTCGACCTGGCGCTGGAACTGACGCGCGCGGCCGGCGTGCTGTCGGTCAAGCGCATCCCCATCCGCGTCGACAACACCCCGCTGCGCATCCAGGGCGTGGTCGGCGACAGCATCTACCGCTCCGCCCGCGCGTCCGGCGCGCCGCCCAAGGCGGTGCAGGCCTTCCTGCGGGTGATCGCGGGGCAGGTCGATCTGGGCGGTATCGGCGCTGGCGATCGATACGACATCGTCACCGAATATCGCCGCGCCGAAACCGGCGACGTGGAGGTGGGTGACCTGCTCTATGCCGGGTTGAAGCGTGCGCGCGGCAAGTCGGTCGACATGCTCAAATGGACCAGGGACGGCCGCACCGAATGGTTCGAGGCGTCGGGCGTGGGCGAACGGCGCGGCGTGCTGTCCGCCCCGGTCGCCGGGCGCATGTCGTCGGGCTATGGCGCGCGGCGTCATCCGATATTGGGCTATACGCGGATGCATGCGGGCATCGATTTCGCGGCACGCTATGGATCGCCGATCTATGCCGTCACCGACGGCGTGGTCGCCTTTGCCGGGCGGCATGGCGGCCATGGCAATTATGTCCGCATCCAGCATGGCGGCGGCCTCGCCACCGGTTACGCCCATATGAGCCGCATCGCCGCAGCGACGGGCCAGCGGGTGCGGCGCGGCCAGGTGATCGGCTATGTCGGGTCAACCGGCCTGTCGACCGGGCCGCATCTCCATTACGAGTTGTATCGCAATGGCGCGACGGTCAATCCGCTGTCGGTGAAGTTCACCACGACGGCGCAACTGGCAGGGGCCGAACTGGCGGCGTTCCGGGCGCGACTGGCGCAATATCAGGGGCTGCGCGTGGGAAGCCACGAAGCGTTTGCACAGAAGGCTGTGGCAGCGCCGGTGGCGTCGGGCAAGTGATAACTCCCGTTCGCCCTGAGCGAAGTCGAAGGGCATGGCTGAGCCTGCCGAAGCCACTTCGCCTCCGCTTAATATAGGGCTTCGACTTTGCTCAGCCTGAACGGTTGGGCTGTTGCGCATAAACGCCCCTTCCCGTGCATCGTCGGCTCCGTTTTTCTTGTTTTTCCGCATTCTGCGAGTCGTCGGCTGTTCCAGCCGCCTTCAGAATGCTCTAGGGCGCGGCGATGACTGGTTCCATCACCGCCATCCTGCTCGCAGGCGCGCGCCCCATCGCCGATCCGCTGGCCATAGCCGCCGGCGTGCCGGTCAAGCCACTCGTCCCAGTCGGGGGCGAACCGATGATCAACCGCCCGGCGCGCTCGCTGCTCGACCATCCTGCGATCGGGCAGGTGATCGTGCTGACGCAGCGGCCCGACGTCTTCGCCGCTGATCCCGCCACCGCCTGGCTGGCCGATCATCCGCGGGTGCGGTTCGAGACGGGCGGGCAGGGGATCGCCTCGTCGCTGCTGGCGCTGCTGGAGACGGGCGATGTGCCGTTCCCGATCCTGCTGACCACGGCGGACCACGTGCTGCTAGACGGCGCGATGCTCGACCAGTTTGTGGCGGAAGCCAGCGGCGCGGACATTGCCGTCGCCATGGTGGAGCGCGCGACATTGCTGGCCCGCTATCCCGATTCGCGCCGCACCTGGCTCAAATTCCGCGACGGATGGTGGTCGGGCGCGAACATCTTCTGGTTTGGCAGCAACAAGGCCCGCCCGGTGATCGCGCTGTGGCAAGAGGTGGAGCAGGACCGCAAGAAGGGCTGGAAGATATTGGCCGCCTTCGGGCCGTTCGCGCTGATGGGTGCATTGCTGCGCATCCTCACCTTACGCGGCGGTATCGCGCGGATCGGGCTCAAGTTCGGCCTGACCGCGCGGCTGGTGGCGATGGACAGCCCGGAGGCGTGCATCGACGCGGACAAGCCGGCGGACGTGACGCTGATCGAGACGATTTTGAAGCGACGATAAGCAAAGAGCGCCACAGTTGGCGCTTCTCATTTCACGACTGCGCTCGAAACGAACGGATGCGGGAGGATTACCGCCGGAAACTCTCCGCCGCCGCGCAGGCCAGTGCGTCGGCGCGTTCATTTTCCGGGTGGCCGGCATGGCCCTTTACCCATTGCCAGGTCACCTGATGGGGCGCGATCGCCTTGACCAGCAGTTGCCAGATTTCGACATTCTTGACCGGCTTGTTGTCGGCGGTGCGCCAGCCGCGCTTCTGCCAACCGAAAATCCATTTGGTGATGCCGTCCAGCACATATTTGCTGTCGGTGTAGATAGTCACCTTGCACGGCTTCTTCAGCATGTTCAGCGCTTCCACCGCGGCCATCATCTCCATGCGGTTGTTTGTCGTCTGCGCCTCGCCGCCGGAAATTTCCTTCTCTTTGTCGCCAAAGCGCAGCACCGCGCCCCAGCCGCCCGGACCAGGATTGCCCTTGCAGGCACCGTCGGTGAAGATGTCTATGGTGGGGAGGTCGGTCATATATTCTCCTCCGCACGGTTCGAGCGAAATCGAGAACCGCTTCTCGACTTCGCTCGAAGCGAACGGGTGTTGGTGGGGGCTTAGGCGCCCAGCAAGGTCGCGGGTTCGGCCTGCGCATAGAAGTCCAGCCGGCGCAGATAGGCGAGCGGGTCTTTGCGCGTCACCAGCGCGTCGGCCGGTGTGTTGATCCAGTCATAGGCGCGGGTCAGCAGGAAGCGCAGCGCCGCACCGCGGCACAGGATCGGGAAGGCGGCGCATTCGGCGGCGCTCAACCCATGCGCTTGGCGGTAGCCTGCGCCGATCGCTGCGCCGCGCGCGCCGAACCAGATCGCGCCATCATTGCTGAAGCACCAGGCGCTGTGGGTGACGGCCAGGTCATAGGCGCGGATGTCGGTGCAGCTGAAATAAAAGTCGATGAGGCCCGTCACATCCTCGCCCAACATCAGCACATTGTCGGGGAAGAGATCGGCATGGATCACCGATCGCGGCAGGTCGGCGGGCCAATGCGCGTCCAGAAACGCCAGCTCCTGCGCGACGCGCGCGGCCAGGCCGGGCTGGATCTGGTCGAAATCGTCGCCGCATTTCGCCGCCAGATCGTGCCAGCCGGCGATGTCGAGCGCATTGCGTCGTTCGCTGGCAAAGCCCAGCGCCGCCCGGTGCAGTTCGCCCAGCGCCACGCCGGCGGCGCGCGCCTGTCCGGGGGTCGGTTCGGTGACGCTGATGCCGGTCAGAAATTCGATCAGGCAGGCGGGGCGGCCCGACAATTGCTGGAGCCGCTTGCCATCCCGATCGGCGATGAAGCGCGGCACCAGACAGCCGCGCGCGCCCAGATGGTCGAGCAGGTCCATGAAGAAGGGCAGGTCCGCCTCATCCACCCGCTTTTCGTAAAGCGTCAGGATATAGCGATGCCTCGTTCCATCCGCACCGGTGGTTTCCAGCAGATAATTGCTGTTCTCCACCCCCTCGGCGATCCCCTTGGCCGACACCAGCCGACCGGCGTCGTAACGGGTGAGGAAGGCGTCGATCTCTTCGGCGGGAACATGGGTATAGACGGCCATGGTTCAGGCGGCTTCCAACCCGCGGGGCAGCTTGAAGGCGATCGTCTCGCGCGTGGTTTCCACCTGTTCCTCTTCGACCGTGAAGCGCTCCGCCAGCCGATCGACCACTTCGCGCACCAATATCTCCGGTGCGGAGGCACCCGCGGTCAGGCCCAGCGTCGTCACGCCGTCCAACCAGGCGAAGTCGATCTCCGATGCGCGCTGGATCAGCCGGGCGGGCGTGCCTTCGCGCTCCGCCACTTCCACCAGCCGCAGCGAGTTGGAACTGTTGGGCGCGCCGATGACGTAGAGCGCCTGGCAGCGGGCGGCGATCGCCTTCACCGCGGTCTGGCGGTTCGATGTCGCGTAGCAGATATCCTCGCCCTTGGGCGCTGCGATGGTGGGGAAACGGCGCTCCAGCGTCGCGACGATCGCGGCGGTATCGTCCACCGACAGCGTCGTCTGGGTCAGGAAGGCGAGATTGTCGGGGTCGGCGGCCGCGAAAGCCTCCGCATCCTCGACCGTTTCGATCAGGGTCATCGCGCCGTCGGGCACCTGGCCGAAGGTGCCGATCACTTCGGGATGCCCCTTATGTCCGATAAACAGGATGTGGCGGCCGGCCTCCACCTGCCGCTCCGCCTGGCGATGGACCTTGCTGACCAGCGGGCAGGTGGCGTCGAGATAGTCCAGGCCGCGCTGCTCCGCCTTGGCCGGCACCGCCTTGGGCACGCCATGGGCGGAAAATACGACCGGCACGCCATCGGGCACCTGGTCCAGGCTTTCGACGAAGATCGCGCCCTTGGCCTTTAGCCCGTCCACGACATATTTGTTGTGGACGATTTCATGGCGGACATAGACCGGCGCGCCATATTTCTCGATCGCCTTTTCCACGATGATGATCGCGCGGTCGACCCCTGCGCAAAAGCCGCGCGGCGCGGCGATCAGGAGCTTCATCGGCGGGCGGGCGGAGGGCGCGTGCGTCATGCCTTGCCGCTTAGGCGAATGTGCGGCCGGAAGAAAGAGCCAACCGGCCAAAGGAAAGAGCGAACCGGAAGAAGGCGCGAACCCGAAAGCCGCGTCCTTATATGTGGAAAGGATGGGCGGTTGCGTGGCGGGCGGCGGATGGATAAGGAAGCGCAAAGCTTTTGGTCTGTGGGGCCATGCGAAGGAATATCTGCCTGTGAAAGTGTCTCATATCGCCGTGACTGCCATGCTGGCCCTCGCTCTGGCGGGCTGTTCGCGCCGGGGCGAGATCGACGCGACCGGCGGCATCGTCGCGGTGCGTTCGGCCTGCCCGACAGCGGCGATTCCCGCGCAGACCGGCGATATCACCCTGTTTACCGCGCCCGGCCGCACCGATGCCGCAGCGATCGACGTGGTGGCGGAGATCACCAACCTGCGTTCGACCTGCGCGGATGGGGAGCAATTCTATACCGAGGCGACCTTCACCGTGAATGCGCGGCGCAGCGACGCCAGCGCGGCGCGGCAGGTAACCTTGCCCTATTTCTCCGCTGTTGTGCAGGCCGGCACCAATGTCGTCGCCAAGCGCGTGGGCCAGGTGACGCTGAACTTCGCGGCGGGCGACTATCGCGCCAGCGCGCAGGGCAAGGCCGGCTCCTATGTGAACAAGTCGGCCGCGACGCTGCCCGCCGATATCCAGACCAAGATCACGCAGAAGCGCAAGGCAGGCGACGCCGACGCCGCGATCGATCCCTTCGCCCAGCCCGACGTCAAGGCGGCATTGCAGCGAACCAGCTTCGAGTTGCTCGTGGGTTTCAACCTGACCCAGGATCAGCTCCGATATAACGCGACCCGTTAAGAGCTTCTCGCAGTTTACCTATCCTCCGTTCTTGCTGAGTAGGGACTGAGCGAAGCCGAAGGCCCGTATCGAAGCATCACATTTATCCAGATCCTTCTATCCAGATCCTTCGATACGCCATTTGCCCTTCGGTCGTCTTCGACTCCGACTTCGCTCAATGGCTACTCAGGACGAACGGTATTTTTTTGTGATGCAGGATCGTTCGATGTCCCTTTACACCCGTTTCACCGCCCATCTCGACGCCGTGCTGGACGCGCTGGAGGCTGAGGGCACATTGCCCGCCGGTCTTAACCGCAAGCCGGTGACCGTGGAGCCGCCGCGCGACCCCAGCCATGGCGACCTGGCCACCAATGCCGCAATGGTCCTGGCCAAGCCCGCGGGCACCAATCCGCGCGCGCTGGCTGACGCGATCGTGACCAAGCTACAGGCGCTCGATGAGGTCGAAAGCGCCGCCATCGCCGGTCCCGGCTTCATCAACCTGACCTTGACCGATCCGACCTGGCGCGCGGAACTGGCCGCAATTCATGCGGATGCCGATGATTATGGCCAGTCCGGTATCGGCCAGGGCGTGACTGTCAATGTCGAATATGTCTCCGCCAACCCGACCGGTCCCATGCATATGGGCCATTGCCGGGGCGCGGTGGTGGGTGACGCGCTCGCCACGCTGCTGGAATATGCCGGGCATAAGGTGACCCGCGAATATTATATCAATGACGCGGGCGGTCAGGTGGATGTCCTCGCCCGCTCCGCCCATATCCGCTATCGCGAGGCGCTGGGCGAGGATGTGACCATCCCCGAAGGCCTGTATCCGGGCGACTATCTGGTGCCGGTGGGTCAGGCGCTGGCCGCCGAATATGGCGACAAGTTCGTCGGCGCGCCGGAGAGCGACTGGCTCGTTACCTTCCGGAGCTTCGCCGTGGCGCAGATGATGGACCTGATCCGCGCCGACCTGGCCCTGCTGGGCATCCATCACGACATTTTCTCGTCAGAGGCGGAATTGCAGGCGGCGGGCAAGCCGGAGCAGGCCGAAGCCTGGCTGCGCGCGCATGACCTGGTCTATGACGGCGTGCTGGAAGCGCCCAAGGGCGAATTGCCCGACGATTGGGAGCCAGTCGAACTACCGCTGTTCCGCTCCACAAAATTTGGCGACGATCAGGATCGGCCAATCAAGAAGTCGAACGGGTCTTGGACCTATTTCGGCGCCGACATGGCCTATCACTACCAGAAGGCACAGTCCGCCGACCAGTTGATCGACATATGGGGCGCGGACCATGCCGGCACGGTCAAGCGCATCCAGGCCGCCGTCGCCGCGCTGACGGAGGGTAAGGCGCGGTTCGACGTCAAGCTGATCCAGATGGTCCGCCTGCTGCGCGATGGCGAGCCCGTGAAGATGTCCAAGCGCGCGGGCAATTTCGTGACGCTGGCCGATGTGGTGCAGGAAGTGGGCAAGGATGTCGTCCGTTTCACCATGCTGACGCGCAAGGCCGACGCCCAGATGGATTTCGACTTTGCCAAGGTGGTGGAGGCGTCGAAGGACAATCCGGTCTTCTACGTCCAGTACGCCCATGCGCGGATTGCCTCGCTCGGACGACGGGCGGAGGAGGCGGGGATCGTCCTGCCCGCGCCCGACCTGTCCCTTCTTGGGACGGCGGAGTTGGCCATCGTCAAGCTCGCCGCCCAGTTCCCGCGGGTGGTGGAAGGGTCTGCTTTGGCCCGCGAGCCGCACCGGGTTGCCTTCTATCTCAATGACTTGGCTTCCGCCTTCCACGGCTGGTGGAACATGGGCAATGACGATCCGCGCGCCCGCGTCATCCTTGCCGACGATCCGGCGCTGACCGCCACGCGCCTTTTCCTGGCGCAAGGAATAGGGCAGATTATCCGCAACGGCCTCGCCCTGATGGGCGTTGCGGCCCTGACGGAAATGCAGTGAGGCGCTGGAAATGAGCGATTATGCGCGTGGGCGACTGGATCTGGACGATGAAGATCGTCTGCCGTGGCTGGAGCCGGCGATCGACGATGACGGTGACGAGCCGATCTCGCCGCTGCGGCTGCTCGGCCTGATCCTGCTGGGCCTCGCGCTGATCGGCGCAGTGGTTGCGGGGGTGTGGTGGGTACAGAACCGTAACGGCGCGGGTGGCGCTGGCGAGGGGCAGTTGATCGCCGCGCCGCCGCAGGATTACAAGATCGCCGCTAACGAAGCCGACGCCAAGAAGTTCGCCGGCGAAGGCGACTCCAGCTTCGCCGCCAGCGAAGGCGTGCTGCGCGATGGCCGGATCGATCCCAGCCGCGTGCCCGAAGCGCCGATCGCCAAGACCGCGCCGGCACCCGCAGCCCCGGCACCCGCTGCGCCGAACAAGCCCGCCGCCAGCGTCACGGCGCGCGTTACCGATGAAACCGGAGTGCGCCAGGCTGAAACGCCAAAGGCCGCCGCCGGTGGCGCGATGATCCAGCTTGGTGCCTATGGCAGCGCGTCGGGGGCCAAGGACGCCTGGACCAAGCTGTCCAAGCGTTTCGCCTATCTCGCCCCGCTCGCCATGACGGTCGAACCGGCGCAGGTCGGAGGCGGCACCGTCTATCGCCTGCGCGCGAGCGCGGGCGGCCAGGCAAGCATGATCTGCGGCAAGCTGAAGGTCGCGGGCGAAAGCTGCCTGGTGGTCAATTAAAGGGGGAAGGGCGCGCTGCTCTTCTCCTTCGACAATGTCGTTCCGCCCCGCTAGTCTCATGGTCATGAAACCCGTCATCTTCGGTCTGTCCGGCGAAACCCTGACCGGCGACGAGCGCGCCTTCTTTGCAGAGGCGCAGCCCGCCGGATACATCCTGTTCAAACGCAATATCGCCGACCGGGCGCAGTTGCGCGCGCTGACCGACGATCTGCGCAGCCTGCATGGCCGCGACGACCTGCTCATCATGATCGACCAGGAAGGCGGCCGGGTGGCGCGGATGCAGGCACCGGTCTGGCCCAGCTTCCCGGCGGGCGCGCAGTTCGACCGGCTCTATGACCTTGCCCCGTCCAGCGCGATCGCCGCCGCGCGCGCCAATGCCCGCGCCATCGCACTGACTCTCGCGGAAGTCGGCATTACCGTCGATGCGCTGCCGCTGCTCGACGTGCGGCAGGACGGCGCGAGCGACATTATGGGCGACCGCACGCTGGGTGCCGACCCGATGCGCGTCGCGGCGCTGGGCCGCGCCACGCTGGAGGGACTGGCCGAAGGCGGCGTGGTCGGCATCGTCAAACATATGCCGGGCCATGGCCGGGCGATGGTCGACAGCCATCTGGCCCTGCCGGTGGTGACCGCCAATCTCAACGCGCTGGAAACCGACCTGGCGCCGTTCCGCACGCTCAACCAGGCGCCGATCGGGATGACCGCCCATGTCGTCTATACCGAATGGGATGCACAGCACCCGGCCAGCCTCTCGCCGACCATCATCGGGGAGATCATCCGGCAGCGGATCGGCTTCAACGGGCTGCTGATGTCTGACGATTTGGACATGAAGGCGCTCAAGGGCAGCATCCCCGACCTCGCGGCCGGCGTGGTCGCGGCGGGATGCGATCTGGCGCTCAACTGCTGGGGCAAGATGGACGATATGGTCGGGATCGCAGACCTGTTGCCTGAGATTACGGACAAGGCGCGGGCGCGGCTCGACCGGGCGATGGCATCGGTGACGCGGGGGACGGACCAGCCACCGATCGGGGAATTGCTGGCGACGCGGGATATGCTGCTGGGGCTGGTGGCGGCCTGAAAGTGGACGATCTCTTTATTGCCCCCGCCATTCCCAGCCCAGAAACGCTCACCGTCAGCTTCGAGGCGTGGGAAGGGCCGCTCGACCTGCTGCTCAGCCTGGCGCGGACGCAGAAGGTGGATCTGCGCGAAATTTCCATTCTGGCGCTGACCGAACAATATCTGGACTTCATCGATGGCGCGCGGGAATTGCGGTTGGAACTGGCGGCGGACTATCTGGTGATGGCGGCCTGGCTCGCTTATCTGAAATCCTCGTTGCTGCTGCCGCGGCAGGAACAGGCCGATCCCAGCCCCGAAGATTTGGCGCTGCGACTGCAATTACGGCTCCAGCGGCTGCACGCCATGCGCGACGCCGCCGCCCGGCTGATGGCGCGCGACCGGGTCGGACGCGATGTCTTCGCCCGGCGCAAGCCGGAAGGGCTGCGGCTGGTCAAGAAGGCGCTATGGCGCGCCAGCCTCTATGACCTGATCCAGTCCTACGGCCAGATTCGCGCCCGCACCCAGCCGGCTGTCCACATCATCGCGGTGCGCCCGGTGATGACGCTGGACGAGGCGATCCAGCGGGTCGGTTCGCTGGTGGGCGCGGCGCTCGACTGGACCCGGCTCGAATCCTTCCTGCCGCCCGATCTCGACGCGCCCAAGGCGAAGTCGGCGCTCGCCAGCAGCTTCGTCGCGGCGCTGGAACTGGCGCGGCAGGGGCGGCTGGAGATGCAGCAGGACGGCATTTTCGCACCGCTCTATCTGCGCGCCGCGCCGCCGAATCAGGAAGCCGTGGCATGACCCCCGAACCCGACGATTTCCTGCGCGCGGTGGAGGCCGCCCTGTTCGTGGCGGAAACGCCGCTGACGCCCGCCGACATCAAATTGCATGTCGGGGAAGGCGGTGATCTTCCCGCAGCGCTTGGCGCGCTGGCCGATCATTATGCCGGGCGCGGGGTCAATCTGGTCGAACGGGGCGGGCGCTGGCATTTTCAGACCGCGCCCGACCTGGCCCATATCCTGCGCCGCGAAAAGGACGAGCCGCGCAAATTGTCGCGCGCGGCGATGGAGACGCTGGCGATCATTGCCTATCATGAGCCGGTAAGCCGCGCGGAAATCGAGGCGATCCGCGGGGTTCAGGTGGCCAAGGGCACGCTCGACGTGCTGATGGAAGCGGGCTGGGTGCGCCCTGCCGGACGACGCGAAGTGCCCGGTCGCCCTCTTATCTATGCGACGACCGTAGATTTTCTGTCACATTTCGGGCTTAGCAGCCGGCGCGACCTTCCGGGCGTGGACGATCTGCGCGCCGCGGGCCTGCTCGACCCGGTCGATTTGGCGCTGGAGGGTCTGGGCGGTCAATCCGTTGTGGAAAATGACGATGAAGACGCCTAGATAGGCCTTCTACTAGGAGTATTGAAAAATGGGTTCCTTTTCGCTGATGCACTGGGTCATCGTGCTCCTGGTCGTCATGCTGCTGTTCGGCGGCGGCCGTATTTCTGGCCTGATGGGTGACGTGGCCAAGGGCATCAAGAGCTTCAAGAAGGGCATGGCCGACGATAGCGACGACGACGCGACCCCGGCCAAGCCCGCGACGCGCCTGGAAGGGCATCGCGTGCCGGAGCAGGACGCGCCGACCCCCAGCGCGACCGAAGAAAAGACCAAGGCCTGATCCTCTAGCGCAGGCCGGTAGTCCCGCATGTTTGGTATCGATTCGTCCGAATTTCTGGTGATCGTGATCATAGCCGTGATCGTGATCGGGCCGAAGGATTTGCCGCGCGCCTTGTACAAGGTGGGGCAGATCGTCGGCAAGGCGCAGGGCATGGCCCGGCACTTCCGCACCGGCATCGACGCGATGGTGCGCGAAGTGGAGCTGGAAGAGCTGGAAAAGAAATGGGCGGCGCAGAACAAGCGGATCATGGACGAGCATCCACCCGAAGTCGCGGCGACCGAAGCGCTGCCCGCGCCGGGCGAATCCGCGACGTCCGAATCCGCTGCGGAGGGTATACCGCCCTATATGGCCGAAGCACCGGCGGAAAAGCCGCCTTTCATTGCCGAATCGGCGCCTGTCGCGCCCCCCGCGGCGGACGGCCCGCCCTATGTCGCAGAGGCATCTGCCGAGCCTGTCGCGCAGCCACGCAAGGGTGATGCAGCGGCATGATCGGGGATATTGACGACAGCAAGGCACCCTTGCTCGACCATCTTATCGAACTGCGCGGCCGTTTGCTCAAATGCGTCTATGCGCTGGTAGCGACCGGGGCGATCTGCTTCTATTTTTCCGAGCAGCTTTTCACGATCCTGGTCCATCCGCTCAAGGAAGCTTTTGGCGATGGCGGCGGCAAGCTGGTCTATACCAAGCTGTACGAAGCCTTCTTCGTTCAGGTGAAGATCGCCTTTTTCGGCGCTTTCTGCCTGTCCTTCCCGATCATCGCCAACCAGCTCTGGGCCTTTGTGGCACCAGGCCTCTATGCCAAGGAAAAGAAGGCGCTGCTGCCCTTCATCCTGGCCACCCCCTTCCTGTTCGCGCTTGGCGCCAGCCTTGCCTATTTTGTGGTCATGCCGATGGCTTTCCACTTCTTTCTGGAATTTCAGGGGAATAGCAGCGGCTTGCAAGTGGAGGCGCTGCCCAGCGCGGACGCCTATCTCGGCCTCGTCATGCAATTCATCCTGGCCTTCGGCATCAGCTTCCTGATGCCGGTGCTGCTGATGCTGCTCAACCGCGCCGGCTTCGTCACGCGGGCGCAGTTGATCGGGATGCGGCGTTATATGATCGTCGCGGCCTTCATCCTGGCGGCCGTGCTGACCCCGCCCGATGTGGTGTCGCAACTGATGCTCGCGATCCCGCTGTTGCTGCTCTACGAAATCACCATCGTCGCGATCTGGTTCACCGACCGCCGGGCGGCCAAGCAAGAGGCGGCGGAAGAGGCTTCGGCGTAACTGGCGCTGGGTTTTCTGCCATTCCGCTTTTCACCGGACTTCACTTTAACAACCAGGAAAATCCCGTCACCCCAGCGAAGGCTGGGGTCTCGCGCGGGAGCACGCAGCGGTCGAAATGAGCGCTTACCCACACGTAGCGCGCCGTCGCCTGAGACCCCAGCCTTCGCTGGGGTGACGGCTATTGGGCAAGCCGGAATGGCCGCCGCACGCCCGCTTCTGGTCGAAGCCTACAGCGTCCTTCTTCGCTGCGCAAAAAAAGGCCCGCCGTTTGACGGGCGGGCCATGCTAGGGAGCGGGGTAGTAAACTATCGGGTCTGTTCGACCCTTAGTTCGCAGTCTTTTCCACGGCCTTGCCGGCGCTCTGCACGTCGCGGCCTGCGCCTTCGACCGTGTTGCACGCGGCAACCATGAGCGATCCGGTGAGCAGCACGGCGGCTAGAATTTTCTTGGTCATCGGAAATCTCCTCGTCAAAATCTGTGACCGGATGGCGACGCCATCGCAGTGACACAGGAAGAACCCACGCTGCCGCGATACGTTCCGCAGCCGAAAAGAATAAAGATTTCAAAAGGAAAGGCCCCGGAAAAAGTCTGAGCCCGGAACGTGTCGGGGGGGGAGACGTTCCGGGCTCATATTTTGCGGATAGCAAGAGCGGGGGGCAAAAGATTTGCTATCCGGAATACAGAACCCGTCATGGCCCAAATCGGTTCCCGCCAGCCTTCAAAAAAGCATTTTTTAATATGCCTTTTTTCCAGTCACTTCGATGATTATCAGATTCTTAACCGCAAGAAACCGCCGGTTCTGGCAAAAAAACGATGTCAGATGAGCGGACGGCCGCTGTTGCGATATTCCGGCCGGATGGTGGATTCCGGCAGGCCGTCATCGACACGCTGCGGTAGCGGCGCTGGTGTCCATCCGCTGCGCGGCGCGACCGGGGGTAGGGCTTGGGTGGGCGGCGTATAGGGCGCTGCCAGCATCTCGATCGGCTGCGCCGGGCGGGCGGGCCAGCTGGTGCGGGCCGGTCCCGATATCGTCTCGCGCCCCAGATAGGGGGCGGCGAAGGCCGCGGGTGTGCCGCTGAAGCCGGGATTGCGATAGAAGATATGCGCGCCGATCACCGCCACCGCCTGTAGGCTGGACGACCAGTCGGGCCGCACGGCCAGCGTGTGATAATGGGTGGCGAGGCCGACCGGGGCATAGACTTTCCCCGCCAGCGCGTCCTCCGCCACGCGCCGCGCCCGCACCCATGCGGCCGCGGCGGGCACGCGCGCCATCGCCCCGTCGCAGCTGAAGGTGAACTGGCATCGATAGTCGGTGCGTTCCGACCCCTGATAGACGACGCCGCACACCGTATTGGGCCATAGCTGGCTGCGCACGCGGTTCAGAACCACCTGCGCCACCGCGCGCTGGCCATCGTCCGGTTCGTTGGCGGCCTCATAATAGACGGCCGAGGTCAGGCAGTTGAGCGCGCGATAGCTGTCGAGGCCGGTGAGGCCGCGAAAGATCATGGCGGGCGCGGCCTTCACTTCGTCTAGGCCCAGAACATGCTCGCTCTGCACCGTGGCGACGCCGGGCACCGGATCGAACGCCCCTTGCGCATAGAAAAAGGCGGAGCCGGGGAAGTTCGCGCCCGAATCTTCCGCCGGATCGGCCATCGATCGGCTTTGTTCGCCGTCCAGCATGTCGAGCGGCGCGGCGGTGATCAGGCGCGGGGCGACGAGCAACAGCAGCGCGATCGCAAGGATCGCCCCATGTCCCTTCCATCCCCGCATCTGCGCAAAAAACCGCATGCCAAACCCTGTTGCTGCGCGACACCATGTCGGCCCAGCCCGCCCTTAACCCAATTCCCTTGCGCTTTCCTCTATGGATTTGGGCCTGTGCCGCGATGGGACGCCGGAGGGTGAAAAGATTAACCGGGCAAAGATTAACAGCGCGGTGAAATGGCCGCTTTCTCAGTGTCATCATTCCCTTGCTTGGCAAAGCCGCGCCCGCTCCGCTATGCGGGTGCCATGCTGCTTCAACCCAATAGTCTCGCGCTCATCGGCAACACCCCTATGGTGCGCCTCGCTGGTCCTTCGCAGGAAACCGGCTGCGATATTTTCGCCAAGTGCGAATTCGCCAATCCCGGCGCCTCGGTCAAGGACCGGGCGGCGCTGTTCATCGTCAACGATGCCGAGGAAAAGGGCCTGCTTCAGCCCGGCGGCACCATCGTCGAGGGGACGGCTGGCAATACCGGCATCGGCCTGGCGCTGGTCGCCAATGCCAAGGGGTATAAGACGATCATCGTCATGCCCGAAACGCAGAGCCGGGAAAAGATGGATACGCTGCGGGCGCTGGGCGCCGAGCTGGTGACGGTCCCGGCCGCGCCTTATTCGAACCCCGGCCATTTCGTCCACACGTCACGTCGGCTGGCGGAGGAGACGGAAGGCGCGATCTGGGCCAACCAGTTCGACAATATCGCCAACCGCAAGGCGCATATCGTCGGCACGGCCGAGGAGATCTGGACCCAGATGGACGGCCGGATCGACGGCTTCACTTGTGCGGCCGGCACCGGCGGCACGATCGCGGGCGTGGGCCTGGGCCTGAAAGCCAAGGATGAGAATATCACCATCGCGCTCAGCGATCCGCATGGCGCAGCGCTCTACAGCTATTATGCGACCGGCGAGTTGAAGTCTGAAGGCTCTTCGGTGGCCGAGGGCATCGGCCAGGGGCGCATCACCGCCAATCTGGAAGGTGCGCCGATCGACACCCAGTTCCGCATTTCCGACGCGGACGGCATGGAGTGGGTCCGTCGCTTGCTAAGCGAGGAAGGGCTGTGCCTGGGCCTGTCGTCGGGCATCAATGTCGCGGGTGCGGTGGCGCTGGCGCGGCAATTGGGGCCGGGCAAGCGGATCGCGACGATCCTGTGCGACACCGGCTTTCGCTATCTTTCGACCCTTTATAACCGTCAGTGGCTCGAATCTAAGGGCTTGACGGTCTTCCCCTGGCTCGCGCACACTGCATGAACGCCGACACGGGTCGCGGCGAAGAGGTTCAGAGCGTCGCCATGGCTGAAACACCCCGCCGACAGGAAGGGTTACAGCGCGTCCAGATTGGCTTGACCGGTCTGGCGGGTGTGGTGTTGCTGGTGGGCCTGGCCAATATCGTCATCGAAAAGGCGCGGCTGGACGATGCCGCGCTGCCGCCGCCGGTGGTGCCGACGCTCAGCGCCAGCAGCAATGCCGTGTCGCCCCGCGATCCGCTGGCCGAACTGGGCGTGCAGCCAGCGCCGGAACAGGCGCCGATCGTTCCTGATCTGCAACCCGATCCCAATATCCGCAAACCCATGGACCGCGATCCCACGCAGCAGCAGCGCTGAGTGATGCAGCCGGGCCGGGATCGCCGCCGATGATGGCGGGGTTGAAACGATTCCTGTGGCTCTGGCTGCCAGCGCTGGTAATTATGCTGGCGGGCCTCTGGCGCGCCTGGCTGACCGGGCAGGCCGATCCCTGGGACTGGGGCGTGCCCATGGCGCTGCTCCTCGCCGGGGCGGGCCTGCTGCTGGCGCGACGCGGATGGGCGATGCTGACCTGGGTGGCGGTGGGTGGCGTCGGGATGGCGCTGATCTTCTGTGCTTTCGCGGCGGGACGCGCGCCGGATGGGATGGCGGTGCTAGGGCTGTTCGCGGTCGCGCTGCTGGCCGTTCTCGGCGGGGCATTCATACGCCAACATCCGTTCGTTTCGAGCGAAGTCGAGAAGCCCGGCGCAAACGCTTCTCGACTTCGCTCGAAACGAACGGGCTTGGGTGTGATTTTCCTTGTTATGGCGGCGCTACTCCTCTGGCGCGGCCCCGCCCAGCCGTTGCAACCCGCCCCGGATCGCCCGAGGCTCGCCGTCATCACCGGCCTGCCGCTCTTCTGGAGCGAGTCGGGGCAGGGCGGGCCACAGGAAGCGCCCATCGTCACGATCCTGCGCACCCGCTTCACGGTCATGCCTATGGACGACACGGTGCAGCTCAAGGCATCGGGCGCGCGACGCCTGTTGCTGGCGCAGCCACGCGCGCTGACGCCCGCGCAACTGGTTGCGATCGATCGATGGGTGCGGGATGGCGGCACTGCGCTGGTGCTGGCCGATCCGCTGCTGCGCTGGCCGTCGGACCTGCCGCTGGGTGATCGCCGCCGCGCGCCGCCTACCAGCCTGCTGGGGCCGCTGCTTGAACATTGGGGCTTCGCGCCGTCGGGCGTCATGGAAGGATCGGAAATCCGGCATTTTCTACCCGATGGCCAGTTGATCACCCTGTCCGGCGTGCAGCGATCGGGTGCGGCCCTGCTGCATCGCCAGCGCATCGGCCAGGGCGCGGTGCTGGTGCTGGGCGACGCCGATCCGATAGATGATCGCTTGTGGCTCGCCGATCCCGCCCATCCGCTCGATCCCCGCTATTGGGTGGCCGATACGCCTGCGCTCGTCGTCCGCTGGTTGGGCGGGGCATCCATCCCCGGCTACCGGCGCTGGATGCGCGACGCGCAGGATGTCACCCGCGCGCTCCGTTGGGCGCTTCTGGCCGGGACGATATGGGCGATAGTGGGCGCGATGCTGCTCCACCGGGGACGGCGCGGGGCCACGCCCGGAACAAAAGGAGAAGATGGCGAGGCAAAAGATAACAAATCCGGTTAGTCCCGAATTTCACCGTCTTTTCCCACTACTGCCCATGCTTTCCCATTGCAGTGACCCCCCATGCTTGGTACGTAAACCAGCATTGGGGTTCGTCAGGCTTTTGTGCAGTCCTGTACGCTGGATGGTCTTCTCGTGATTCCGGCGACAGGCGGCCTGTGCCCTGCATAAAAGGGGTCGGTTGCCAGCGTGTCGGACGTCATTCTCTATTCGGGCAACGCATTCAGCGTCGCGGACGGCAAGGGCCGTTTCGTGCTGCCCCTGGAGATGCGCAAGCTGGTCACCCAGGCCAGCGGCGGGCAGAATCGGCTGTGCCTGTCGATCCATATGGACAATGGCTGCGCCACCGGCTTCGGCCTGTCCCACAAGCAGTTCCTGTTCGAAGAGGTCGATAAGCTGGAGCGTCAGGCCTATGAAGCCGGGCGCGATTTCAACGCCGATCTGGAACGCGAAAATCGGCTGGGCACGATCGAGGACGTCAATTTCGACGATGCCGGCCGCTTCTTCCTGCACCCTGATATCAAGGACGAAGCCGGCATCACCGACGCGATCTTCTTCTATGGCGTTGGCCGCTATTTCCAGGTCTGGAAGCCCGAAGCGCTCATCGAAAGCCCCGATCGCCCGGCGCTGATCCGCAACAAGGTCCGGCGCTGGATCGACGCGCGAGCCGAAGGGGCGGCCAAGTGAGCGACGCCGTTTCCGCAACCGCCCCCCACATTCCCGTCCTCCTTGCCGAAGTGCTCGACGCTCTCGCCATCACCCCTGGCGAGATACATGTCGATGGCACCTTTGGCGCGGGTGGCTACAGCAGCGCCATGGCGATGGCCCAGGCGCAGGTCTTCGCCTTCGATCGTGACCCCGATGCGATCCGCGAAGGGCAGGGCGTGGCCGATGCGCATGGCATCACGCTGATCGCGGGCGAATTTTCGCGCATGGTCGAATTGCTGGCGGAACGCGGCATCAGCCAGGTGTCGGGCATCACGCTCGACATCGGCGTCTCCTCGATGCAGCTCGACCGGGCGAATCGCGGCTTTTCCTTCCAGGCCGACGGCCCGCTCGACATGACGATGAGCCAGGACGGCATGAACGCCGCCGATTTCCTCAACACCGCGTCGGAAGAGGATATCGCCAACGTCATCTACCGCTATGGCGACGAACCGCGGTCGCGCCGCGTGGCCCGCGCCATCGTGGCGGCGCGCCCGCTGGAGCGCACCGCCCAGTTGGCCGCCGTGGTCCGCCGCGCACTGGGCCACAAGCCGCATGACAAGAAAGACCCGGCGACCCGCACCTTCCAGGCGATCCGCATCCATGTGAATCAGGAACTGGAAGAGCTGGAGCGGGCGCTCGACGCGGCCGAGGCGCTGCTGGAGGAGGGTGGTCGCCTTGCGATCGTCACCTTCCACAGTCTGGAGGACCGTATCGTCAAGCAGTTCCTGCGCAATCGCAGCGGTGGCGAGGGGGCCGGGTCCAGGCATCTACCCGAACGCGCCGCGGCACCGCAACCGACCTTCGCCAAGCCCGCCAAGCCGGTGCGGGCAGGGGACGCAGAACTGGCGCGCAACCCCCGCGCGCGGTCCGCCACGCTGCGCTCCGCCATCCGCACCTCTGCCCCCGTCTCCTCGCCTCCCCGGAGTTCCAGCATATGATCGCCGTGAAGAGGTTGCAGAGCCTGATCTGGGTGATCCTGGTCGCACTGGGCGCGCTGGGGGCCTATATGGTGTCGCTCAAGGTTGCGACCGAGCGTAACGAGCTGATGAAGGTGCGCGCGCAGATCGCGGGGGCGAAGGGCGACATTCGCTATCTGGAAACGGAATTTAGCGCGCGCGCCTCGATGCGCCAGCTGGAAAGCTGGAACCAGCATGACTTCATGTACGCCACGCCCAGCGCCCAGCAATATCTGGGCGGCGAACGGGCGCTGGCGCATCTGGATGGCATCCAGCCCAACGGCCCCGACTATGTCGCCCCGCCGGTGATGGTGGCGATGGTCGAAACCCCCGCCGACCTGCCGTCCGCGCCGCAAAGAGGCCCCGAAAGCCCGGCCGCGACCCAGATTCGCAGCGATATCGCGGTGATTCGAGAGGCCCATGCCGCCGATGTCGTTGACAAGCTGCCCAAGCCCGCGCCTCGCACCCCGGCGCAGCAGGCCAAGGTTGATGCCGATGTGAGCAAGCCCAATCCGATTGCGCGCAAGGCGGAACGGATGGCGATGCTCGACGCCAAGCTGCTGGACGACAGCACGCTGGGCGACCTGTCCGCCAAGGCGGCGCGCGAGAAACGCAGGGAGCAGCGCTGATGGCGACGATCATTGTCCAGCCAGGTGGCGAACGGGCGGGGCGACAACGGCTCAACCTGACCGCCATCGCCCATAACCGGTTGATGCTGCTGCTGATCCTGTTCCTGGCTATCACCACTGTCCTGATCGGCCGACTCGCCTGGGTCGGCATTTTTGCGCAGGGGACGACGGGCGATGGCAGTCTGGCCGCTTTCCTGCCCGCGCGCGCCGATATCGTCGATCGCAACGGCGTGCCACTGGCGCGCACGATGGACGCCTATTCGGTCGCGGTCCGTCCGTCCAAGCTGATCGGCGATCCGGCCGAACTGGCGCGCAAGCTGCACGACATCTTTCCCGACGAACCCGAAGCGACCTTCTACAAGAAACTGACGGGACGAGGCTGGGCCTATCTGCGCCGCCGCGCGCTGCCCGAACAGGTGGCGGCGGTGAATGCGCTGGGCGAAATCGGCATCGAATTTCCGCGTGAGAAGGAGCGGCTCTACCCGCAGCGCACCCTTGCCGCGCATGTGCTGGGCTTCGCGCCGGATTCCGCTGGCGTGGGCGGCATGGGGGTGGAGGCGGTCTTCAACGACCGGCTGACGGATGTAGCGCAGCGCGGCAAGCCCTTCGCCATATCGATCGACAGCCGGGTGCAGGGCGCGCTGGAAAGCGAGCTTTACGCCCAGTTGGTGCAGACGCGGGCCAAGGGTGCGGGCGGGGTCATCATGGACGCCAATACCGGCGAGATCATCGCCATGGCCTCCATTCCCGTATTCGACCCCAACAAGCTGCAAAATTATGCCGGCAAAAGTTGCAGCCAGTCGCCGCTCTGCAATCATATGGTGCAGGCCCGCTACGAAATGGGTTCCTCGTTCAAGCCGCTCGCCATCGCGGCGGCCATGGACGCCGGCGTCGTGACGTCGATGAGCAAGCGCTATGATGCGACCGCCCCACTTGCCGTCGCCGGCTTCCGCATCAAGGACGATCATGCGATGGGCCGCTGGATCAACGTGCCGGAAATCCTCGTCCACAGCTCCAATATCGGCACCGCGCGGATCGCTGACGAAATGGGCGCGGCACCGCTGCAAAAGATGTTCCGCAGCCTGGATTTCGACCAGCGCGCGCCGATCGAGTTTAACGAGCGCGCCAAGGGCATCTGGCCATCCAGCTGGGGCCGCATCACCAGCATGACCACATCCTACGGCCATGGCATCGCGGTCACGCCGCTGCATCTGGCGGCTGCCTATGCCGCTTTGGTCAATGGTGGCATCTGGCGTCCCGCGACCGTGCGTAAGCTCAGCGCCGATGAAGTGCCCGACGGGCGGCGCGTGTTTTCCGCCGCCACCAGCGCGCGGATGCGGCAACTGTTGCGGATGATCGTGTCGGCGGGTACAGGACGTAGCGCCGACGCCAAGGGATTCCGGGTGGGCGGCAAGACGGGTTCCGCCGAAAAGCCTCAAGAGGGGCGCTATAACAAGACTTCGCTGGTGACGACTTTCGCTTCTGCCTTCCCGATGGACAATCCCCGCTACGTAGTCGTCGCGATCATGGACGAGGCGACGGGCCAATATGGCCTGCGCACGGCCGCCTGGACCGCCGCGCCGGTGGTCAAGCGGGTGGTGGAGCGGACCGGGCCGATGCTGGGGGTGATGCCGGACGAGAGCCGTGACGTCGATATTTCCGACCTGATGCCGCTGCTGCACGGCGACAAGGAGAAAGAATGATGCGCCTTGGCTCGCTGGTCGAAGGTCTGGACGCTGCGATGTCGGGAGAGGCTGGCACAAGTGCCGGCCTCGATTCGTCCGTGACGGGCTTCGCCATCGATAATCGCAAGGTCGCGCCCGGCACTGTCTTCGGGGCCTTCCAGGGGCTGCGCGTCAATGGTGAGGATTATATCGCCGATGCGGTCAAGGCGGGCGCCGTCGCCGTCGTCGCCCGGCCGGAGGCGAAGGTCGAGGGCGCGATCCACATCGCCCATGCCAATCCCCGCCGCCTGCTGGCGCTGATGGCGGCCCGCTATTTCGCACCTTTTCCGGACGTGACCGTCGCCGTCACCGGCACCAATGGCAAGACCAGCACGGTCGAACTCGCCCGCCAGCTGTGGCGGATGATGGGGCATAAGTCCGCGTCGATCGGCACGCTGGGCGTCACGACCTCGGTCGATCAGGTATCGACCGGCCTGACCACGCCGGACATCGTCACCTTCCTTGCCAATATGTCGGGCCTGCGCCGTGAGGGCATCACCCACGCCGCGTTCGAGGCGTCGAGCCATGGCCTCGACCAGTATCGCACCGAAGGACTGCCGGTGATCGCGGGCGCATTCACCAACCTGTCGCGCGACCATCTCGATTATCATGGCGACATGGAAAGCTATTTCGACGCCAAGATGCGGCTGTTCGATGAAGTGGTGTCGGCGGATGGCGCGGCGGTCGTGTGGGCCGACGACGCCTGGTCCGCCAAGGTCATCGATCGGGTGCAGGCGCGGGGCCTGCGCCTTTTGACTGTCGGCGCGCAGGGCGATGCGCTGCGCCTGGTCAACCGCACCCCGACCCATTTGGGCCAGACGCTGGAGATCGAGGCGGAAGGAAAGCTCTACAAGGTT
The DNA here is from genome assembly GCF_012927105.1 of Sphingobium psychrophilum. GTDB lineage: Bacteria > Pseudomonadota > Alphaproteobacteria > Sphingomonadales > Sphingomonadaceae > Sphingobium > Sphingobium psychrophilum. Next base: position 46,787 of record NZ_JABBFV010000010.1, read on the forward strand.
AACCTGCCGCTGATCGGTGCCTATCAGGCCGCCAACGCCCTGACCGCCGCCGGACTCGTCATCGCGACCGGTGGCGACACGGCCAAGGTGCTGGAACTGCTCGGCCGGGTCCAGCCGGTACGCGGGCGTCTGGAACGCGCCGTCATCAGCAAGGCGGGCGCGCCCGTCTATGTGGATTATGCCCATACCCCCGATGGCCTGAAGGCCGCGATCGAGGCGTTGCGCCCGCATACGCGCGGCAAACTCATCACCCTGTTCGGCGCGGGCGGCGATCGCGACGCGGGCAAACGGCCGCTGATGGGCAAGGTCGCAGCGGAATTGTCCGACCATGTCATCGTCACCGACGACAATCCCCGATCCGAAGAGCCTTCGGCAATCCGCGCCGCCGTGCTGGCGGGCGCTCGGCAAGCGCAGGAAATCGGCGGCCGCCGCGCCGCGATCGCCGCCGCGATCGCGCTGGCCGGGCCGGACGATATCGTCCTGCTCGCGGGCAAGGGGCATGAACAGGGCCAGATCATCGGCGACCGCGTGCTGCCCTTCGACGACGTCACCGTCGCGCGGGAGTGCGCGGGTTGATGCAAAATATGTGCTCAAATCCGTTCGCCCTGAGCCTGTCGAAGGGCCTTTCTTTTCTTGAAGGAAGAGAAGGGCTTCGACAGGCTCAGCCCGAACGGGGTTTTGTTTCTGGAGCGTTGGATTGATGCCAGATCTCTGGACCTCCACCGAAATCGCTGAGGCCACAGGCGGCGCCGCGTCGGCGCCGTTCGCCGTTTCGGGCGTCGCCTTCGACAGTCGCGAAGTGGGGCAGGGCGACCTGTTCGTCGCGATGAAGGGTGAGGCGACCGACGGCCATAAATTCATCGACAAGGCATTCGGCCAGGGCGCGGCCGGCGCGATCGTCAGCGAACCCGTCGCCTATCCCCATATCCTGGTCCCAGACAGCGCCGCCGCGCTCGAAGCGTTGGGCAAAGCATCGCGCAAGCGCATGGATGGCAAGGTGATCGGCGTCACCGGATCGGTCGGCAAGACCGGCACCAAGGAAGCGCTGTTTCAGGCGCTCGATCGCGCGGCGCGGGACCAGGTGCATCGTTCGGTCAAAAGCTATAACAACCATGTCGGCGTGCCATTGAGCCTTGCCCGGATGCCGCACGGGTCGGCTTACGGCGTGTTCGAAATGGGCATGAACCACGCGGGCGAACTGGCGGCCCTGACCCGGCAGGTCCGCCCGCATGTCGCCATCGTCACCGCGATCGCGCCCGCCCATATCGAATTTTTCGGCACGGAAGCGAAGATCGCCGAGGCCAAGGCGGAGATTTTCGAGGGGCTGCAACCCGGCGGCACCGCGATCATCCCCTATGACAGCCCGCATGTCACCTTGCTCTACAACAAGGCGGAGCGCCATGCTGCCCGCATCCTGACCTTTGGCACCAGTCCGCAGGCGGATATCTGCGCCCGCGAAGCCGTGCCTGCGCCGGGCGGCGGCACGCTGGTCACAGCGACCCTGCCCGACGCGGAGCTTTGTTTCACCGTGGCCGCGCCGGGCGACCATTGGGTGTCGAACGCGCTGGCCGTACTGGCCGCGGTCGACGCGGTGGGTGGCGATCTGGCCGCAGCGGGCCTTGCGCTTGCCGAAATGCCGGGCCTGCCGGGCCGGGGCGAACGGCGCATCCTCCCCGTCGCGGGCGGGCAAGCGCTGCTGATCGACGAAAGCTACAACGCCAATCCGCTGTCCATGACCGCCACGCTCACGCAACTGGGCCGTGAAAAGGCCGACCGGCGCGTCGCCATATTGGGCGGGATGCGTGAACTGGGCGACCGCAGCATCGAACTCCACGCCGGCCTTGTCGAGCCGCTGGGCGTGGGCCAGGTCGACTATGCCATATTGGTCGGCGCGGAAATGACGCCGCTGGCCGATGCCTTGGTCGGCATCATCCCCTTTGTGCATGTCGCCGATACGGCGGCCGCCATCCCCCTCATTCAAAGCGAAATGCGCGCGGGCGACGCGATATTGGTCAAGGGTTCGAACGGCGTGGGCCTGTCCCGCCTGGTCGCCGCCCTTGGCGAGAACGCCGGCGAAGGAAAGACGAACTGATGCTCTACTGGCTGGCCCAGACTATGGATTTCGCGGGGGTGTTCAACCTCATCCGCTATCTGTCCTTCCGCGCAGGCGCGGCGATCTTTACGTCGCTGATCATCGGCCTGGTGATCGGCCCCAAATTCATCGGCTGGCTGCGCGTCCGCCAGGGCAAGGGGCAGCCGATCCGCGACGACGGTCCGCAGACGCACCTCGCCAAGCGCGGCACGCCGACCATGGGCGGCCTTATGATCCTGACCTCCATGATCATTTCGGTGCTGCTGTGGATGGACTTGTCGTCCACCTATGTCTGGGCCTGCCTGTTCGTGACGCTGGGCTTCGGCGCGATCGGTTTTCTGGATGATTATGACAAGGTGACGAAAGCCAGCCACAAGGGGCTGTCAGGCAAGATGCGCCTGTTGTTCGAATTTCTGATCGCCGGTTTCGCGGCCTGGATGATCGTCAACCAGCATGGCAATACCGCGCTCTACGTGCCTTTCTACAACGGCCCGGCGATCGAACTGGGACCGTTCTACTTCTGCTTTGCCGCCTTCGTCATCGTCGCGTTCGGCAATGCGGTGAACCTGACCGATGGCCTGGACGGCCTCGCCACCATGCCGGTCATCATCGCCAGCCTTGCCTTCATGCTGATCGTCTATCTGGTCGGCCGCGCGGACTTTGCCGAATATCTGGGCATTCCCCATGTGCCCGGCGCGGGCAATCTGACCATCCTGTGCGGCGCGATCATCGGCGCGGGCCTTGCCTTCCTCTGGTTCAACGCGCCGCCCGCCGCCGTCTTCATGGGCGACACGGGTTCGCTGGCTTTGGGCGGGACGATCGGCGTGATCGCGGTCACCGCGCACCATGAAATCGTGCTGGGCATCATCGGCGGCCTCTTCGTCGTGGAGGCGCTTAGCGTCATCATCCAGGTCTTCTTCTACAAACGAACCGGCAGGCGCGTGTTCAAGATGGCGCCGATCCACCATCATTTCGAGCAACTGGGCTGGGCCGAACCGACCGTGGTGATCCGCTTCTGGATCATCGCCTTCGTGCTGGCGCTCGCCGGTCTTGCCACGTTGAAACTGCGATGATCGTTTCGGACGTCTTTGCCGGGAAGACCTACGCCGTGCTAGGGCTGGCGCGGTCCGGCCTCGCAACGGTTGAGACGCTGCTGGCCAGCGGGGCGCGGGTCGTGGCCTGGGATAGTCAGGAGACTGCGCGGGCGCAGGTCGAAGGCCGCGCTGAACTGGGCGATCCGATGGAGATCGACCTGTCCGGTTTCGACGGCATCGTCGTGTCGCCGGGCGTGCCATTGAACCGCCATCCCATCACCATGCGCGCCAGAATCGCGGGCGTCCCAATCATCGGCGACATCGAACTGTTCGCGCTCGCTTGCCCGAAGCTGCCCCCGCACAAGGTCGTCGGCATCACCGGCACCAACGGCAAGTCGACCACCACCGCGCTGATCCATCACATCATCGAGCAGGCGGGCTACCCCACCGTCATGGGCGGCAATATCGGCCTGCCGATCCTCAGTCAGCCGCCGCTGGAGCCGAACCTGCACGGCGTGGGCGTCTATGTGCTGGAACTGTCCAGCTACCAGATCGACCTGACCCATAGCCTCGATTGCGACGTCGCGGTGCTGCTCAACATCACGCCGGATCATCTCGATCGGTACGATGGGTTCGAAGGCTATGTCGCGTCGAAGGCGCGGCTGTTCGCGATGCAGTCGGCTGAGCATGTAGCTATTATTGCCGCTGACGATGAACCGAGCCGATCTGTTGTGGTAAACGTCGCTGGATTGCCGGTCCTAGTGCAGTCTTCCGACATCGACCCCATCGCCCAACTCGCCTGGCCCGCGCTCCAAGGCCCGCACAACGCGCAAAATGCAGCTGTCGCCATCGCTGTCGCAAAAGCGCTGGGTATCGACACCGATACCATCGCCAACGCCCTAGCCAGCTACGCCTCGCTCCCCCACCGGATGCAGGCCGTCGCCACCCGCAACGGCGTCCTCTACGTCAACGACAGCAAGGCGACCAACGCCGCCTCGACCGCCCCGGCGCTCGCCGCCTGGCCCGCCAAGGACGGCCGTCCCCGCATCCACTGGATTTTAGGCGGCGTCGCCAAATCCGACAATCTGGACGAGTGCGTCCCCCATTTCGCCAATGTCGCCCACGCCTATACGATCGGCGAAGCGGGGCATATGTTCGCCGATCTGCTGCGCCCCGCTATGGCGGTGGACGACAGTGAGATGCTAAGCGCCGCCGTCCGCCGTGCCGCGCGCATCGCGCAGCCCGGCGACGTGGTGCTGTTGTCGCCCGCCTGCGCCAGTTTCGATCAGTTTCGCGATTTCGAGGCGCGCGGCGACGCCTTCGTCGCCGCCGTCGCGGCGCTCGATTAAGGCTCCGGGGCGACGATGAGCAAAAGGGGAACAGGCATGTCCAGAGCAGGCGAATTGGTGAAGGGTTTCCGCACCCGCACCGTGCCGCGCGAACGCACCGCGCTCGCCATCTGGTTCTGGGAGATCGACCGCGTCCTGCTGTCGCTAATCGTCACGCTGATGGCGATCGGCCTGGTCGCCGTCGCGGCAGCGTCCCCCGTCGCCGCGATCGATCGATCGACTGCCTCGATCGCGGTCAACCCGCTGATCTATTTCTACCGCCAGCTGATGTGGGTATTCATCGGCCTGCCGATCATGCTGATCATCTCCATGCTCCCCCGGCCGCAAGCGCGGCGGCTGGCCATTTTCGGCTGCGCCTTCTTCTTCATCATGCTGATGTTCGTGCCGCTATTGGGATCGACCGTGAACGGCGCGAAGCGCTGGATCGATTTGCCCGGCTTCCGTTTCCAGCCGTCCGAATTTTTGAAACCCGTCTTCGTCGTGGCTCTCGCCTGGCTGCTGTCGCTGCGCGCCAAGGATATGACCCTGCCGGTCGTGCCCTTGAGCTTCGCGGTCACCGGCCTCATCGCCATCATCCTGATGCGCCAGCCCGACTTCGGCCAGACCGTCATCTTCGCCGCTTGCCTTGGCGTGCTGCTGCTGCTGTCGGGCGTGTCGATGCGCTTCATCGGCGGCATGGCCGGCGTCGCGCTGGCCGGGCTGGTCGCGGTCTATATGTTCTACGAAAATGGCCGCCAGCGGGTGAACGACTTCCTTGGCATCGGTGTCCAGCTAGACGCCGGCCCGGACCAGACCGACCTTGCCTTCCGCACCATTTCCCATGGCGGTTTCACTGGCGTCGGGCCGGGCGGCGGCCAGAACAAGTTCCGCCTGCCCGAAGCGCATACCGACTATATCTTCTCGGTCATCGGCGAAGAGTTCGGCCTGCTCGCCTGCATCGCCATCGCCTGTGTCTATCTCGCCATCGTCGTGCGCGTGCTGCTGCGCCTGCTCGATGAGGAGGATGTGTTCACCATCCTCGCCGCTGCCGGCCTTACCACCCAGTTCGGGTTGCAGGCGATCATCAACATGGGCGTCAATGCGCAGATATTTCCGTCAAAGGGTATGACGCTGCCCTTTATCAGCTATGGCGGCTCCTCTATGCTGGCGCTTTGCATCGGGGTCGGCCTGTTGCTCGCCTTTACCCGGCGCAATCCCTTCATGGGCCGGCATACCGTGGTCAAATGGAGTGGTCGATGAGCATTTCCCGTCACTTCGTCCTCGCCGCCGGCGGGACGGGGGGTCATATGATTCCGGCCCACGCCGTCGCCGAAGAGCTGATGGCGCGAGGGCATCATGTCGCGCTCGTCACCGATGAGCGCGGCGCAAAGATCCCTGGTATCTTCGACAAGGCGCCGGACAATCGGGCGCAGGTCCACATCATGCCCGCCGGTCGCATGACCAAGAACCCGGCCAGCTGGCCCGGCGCCTTGAAGGCGATCTGGGCAGGACGCGCCATGTCCCGGCGGCTCAACGAAACCTTCCGCCCCACCGCCGTCGTGGGCTTTGGCGGCTATCCCGCCATGCCCGCTTTGCTCGGCGCATTGGCCGATGGCATCCCGACTGCGATTCATGAACAAAATGCCGTGCTGGGCCGGGTCAACCGCCTGCTGGCCGGCCGGGTCGACGCCATCGCCACCGCCTATCCCGATGTCGAACGCTTGAAGGACGCTTATTCGTCCAAAGTGCATCTGATCGGCAATCCGATGCGTGAGGAAGTGAAGCAACTGCGCGAGGAGGATTTTCCCGCGCTGACCGACGAAAGCGTGTTCCGCGTGCTGGTGATCGGCGGTAGCCAGGGCGCTTCGATCCTGTCCAGCGTCGTGCCCGAAGGCCTTTCGATGCTCCCGGTTGCGCTCCGCCGTCGCTTGCAGGTGACGCAGCAATGCCGCGCCGAGGATATCGACCGCGTGCGGAAGGTCTATGCGGAGATGGAAATCCCCGCCGACCTCGCCACCTATTTCAACGACGTGCCCGAAAAGCTGGGCTGGTCGCATCTGGTGATCGCACGGGCCGGGGCGTCGACACTCGCCGAACTGACCTGCGCCGGCCGTCCCGCGATCCTCATCCCTCTGCCCAGCGCCATGGACGATCACCAGACCGCCAATGCCAGGGAAATGACGCAAGCGGGCGGCGCGCGCACGATCACGCAGGCGCGCTTCACTGCGGTCGAACTGGCCAAGCAGATGCAGAAAATGGCGCTCGAACCCGGCGCGCTCCAGAACGCGGCTAAGCGCGCGCGCGGCTGCGGCCGCCCGCACGCGGCGCGCGACATGGCCGACCTGCTCGAAAGCATCGGCCATGCCCCGATCATGAACGACCCGGTGCGCGTCGGCCCGACGCCGACGACGCTGAATCTGGCTGGGGTTCCGGCGTGACACATCAATTCAAAATCCTCCCCGATGCGGGGAGGTGGCAGCCCGAAGGGCTGACGGAGGGGGCTATCGTCCGGGCATTGTGTGGGGGGCTAACCCCCTCCACCACTGCTTCGCGGCGGTCCCCCTCCCCATATTGGGGAGGAATAGCATGAAGGGTGTCGGCACGGACATCGGCACGATCCATTTCATCGGCATCGGCGGCATCGGCATGTCCGGCATCGCCGAGGTGATGCACAATCTGGGCTATGACGTTCAGGGGTCGGACGTGGCCGAAGGCTATGTGGTTGAAGGGCTGCGCGCCAAGGGTATCCGCGTGATGATCGGCCACAAGGCGGAAAATCTGGGCGATGCCGCCGTGGTCGTCACCTCCACCGCGATCAAGCGCGGCAACCCGGAAGTCGAACTGGCGCTGGAAAACCGCGTCCCCGTCATCCGCCGCGCCGAAATGCTGGCCGAACTGATGCGCCTCAAATCCACCGTCGCGGTGGCCGGCACACATGGCAAGACCACGACGACGTCGATGGTCGCCGCGCTGCTGGACGCTGGCGGGGTCGATCCCACCGTCATCAATGGCGGCATCATCAACAGCTATGGCTCCAACGCGCGGCTGGGCAATAGCGACTGGATGGTCGTTGAAGCCGACGAGAGCGACGGCAGCTTTCTGCGCCTCGACGGCACGATCGCGGTCGTCACGAATATCGATCCCGAACATCTCGACCATTATGGCAGCTTCGACCGGGTGAAGGACGCCTTCGTCGAGTTCGTCGGCAATGTGCCCTTCTACGGCGCGGCGCTCTTGTGCCTCGACCATCCCGAAGTGCAGGCCATCCTGCCGCGGGTGCAGGACCGCCGCATCGTAACCTATGGCTTCTCCGCCCAGGCCGATATTCGCGGCGACAATGTCGTCAGCTTCCCCGGCGGCAACCGCTTCGACATCCAGGTGCGCGAGCGGGACGGATCGACCCGCAAGATCGAGGGCATCGAAATGCCGATGCCCGGCCGCCATAATGTGCTGAACGCCATGGCGGCGATCGGCGTGGCGCTGCACATGGGCATTGACGACGCGACCATCCAGACCGGCTTCGCCAAGTTTGGCGGGGTCAAGCGCCGCTTCACCAATGTCGGGCAGATCGATGTGGCGGGCGGCACCGCCACCGTGATTGACGATTATGGCCACCACCCGGTCGAGATCAAAGCGGTCCTCGCCGCCGCGCGCGAAGGGGCGAAAGGCCGCGTCATCGCCGTGGTCCAGCCGCATCGCTTCACCCGCCTGCGCGATCTGATGGACGAGTTTCAGCAGGCGTTCAACGACGCCGACATCGTCTATGCCGCCCCGGTCTATACCGCGGGCGAACAGCCGATCGAGGATGTGGACAGCGCCGCGCTGGTCGCCGGCCTCAAGCGCCGGGGCCATCGCCATGCCTCGACCGTCGCCGATGCGGATGAACTGGCGGCGCTGGTCGCCGCCGATATCCAGCCCGATGACATGGTCATCTGTCTGGGAGCGGGCGACATCACCAAATGGGCGGCGGGGCTGGCATCGGCCGTCTCCGCCAAGGTCAAGGAAGCCGTCTGATGTTCGAACTGTTCGCCGTCGGCCTGGAAATGCAAAAGCGCATGATCGACGCCCAGATGCAGGGCGTGGAGGCTGCGCGCGACATGGTCGAGGCCGCGCAACGCCAGGTCGAAACCGGCATGGCCGCGACCCAGGCGAACGAAGCGGGCCTGAAAGCCATGAAGAATTGGATGAACCTGTGGGGGATGCGCGGTTGAGCGGGACGATCGCCCTTCCGCCGGTGCGCGGCGCGCTAAAGGCCGACGCCCCGCTGGCCCCGCTCGTCTGGTTCAAGGCGGGCGGTGCCGCGCAATGGCTGTTCGAGCCGAAGGACGCGGACGACCTGTCCGATTTCCTCGCCATGCTCGATCCGCAAGTGCCGGTGATGGCGCTGGGCCTCGGCTCCAACCTGATCGTCCGTGACGGCGGCGTACCGGGCGTCGTCGTGCGGCTGGGCAAGCCCTTTGCCAAGGTTGCGGCTTTGGACGAAACGACGCTGACCTGCGGCGGCGGCGCTTCGGGCATCCTCGTCTCCTCGACCGCGCGCGACGCAGGGATTGCGGGCCTTGAGTTTCTGCGCTCCATCCCCGGCACGGTCGGCGGCTTCGTACGCATGAACGGCGGCGCCTATGGCCGGGAGACGCGCGACATCTTGGTCTCGTGCGAAGTCGTGCTGCGCTCTGGCGAGCAGATCACGCTGCTGAACCGCGACCTCCATTACACCTATCGCCATTCCAACCTGACCGACGGCGCGATCGTGGTGTCGGCGACGTTCCGCGGCGAACCGGGCGAGCCCGCCGCGATTCAGGCGGAAATGGACCGCATCGCCGCCGCGCGCGAGGAAAGCCAGCCGCTGCGCAGCAAGACCGGCGGCTCGACCTTCAAGAACCCGGAAGGGCACAAGGCCTGGCAGCTTGTGGACGAAGCAGGCTGTCGCGGCCTCCAGATGGGCGGCGCGCAGGTCAGCGAAAAGCACACCAATTTCCTGCTCAACAGCGGCGACGCCACCAGCGCAGACATCGAAGCGCTGGGCGAAGAAGTCCGCCGCCGCGTGAAGGCCAAGAACGGCGTCGAACTGGAATGGGAAATTCAACGGGTTGGGGTGGCGAAGTGAGTTTTGCGATCGAATTCCTCCCCGGTACGGGGAGGTGGCAGGCCGAAGGCCTGACGGAGGGGGCTTGCCTCCTTCGCTACGATAGCCCCCTCCACCACTGGCTTCGCCAGCGGTCCCCCTCCCCGTGCCGGGGAGGAGTGGCATGACCCGTGGTCCCTGGCATGTCGCTGTCCTGATGGGCGGCTGGTCGGCGGAACGCCCCGTCTCTTTGTCGTCGGGCGAGGGCGTCGCCAAGGCGCTGGAATCGCGCGGCCACACCGTCACCCGCATCGACATGGACCGCAACGTCGCTGCGCGCCTGGCCGAGGCCAAGGCGGACGTCATCTTCAATGCGCTCCACGGCGTCCCCGGCGAAGATGGTACGGTGCAGGGCATGATGGACCTGATGGGTCTCACCTATACCCATAGCGGCCTCGCCACATCGGTCATCGCGATCGACAAGCAATTGACCAAGCAGGCGCTTGTTCCCCACGGCATCCCCATGCCCGGCGGTCATATCGTGTCCAGCGAAAGCCTCTTCACCGCCGACCCGCTGCCGCGCCCATATGTGCTCAAGCCCGTCAACGAAGGCAGTTCCGTCGGCGTCGCCATCGTCACGGCGGAGGGCAATTACGGCAACCCGATCGCCCGCGACAGCGTCGGCCCGTGGCAGGATTTCCCCGAACTGCTGGCCGAACCCTATATTCGCGGCCGCGAGTTGACGACCGCCGTGCTGGGCGACGAAGCGTTGCTCGTCACCGAACTGCGGCCCAAGAGCGGCTTCTACGATTTCGACGCTAAATATACCGACGGCATGACCGAGCATGTCTGCCCCGCCGACTTGCCGCCCGAAATCACCAAGGCCTGCAAGGCGATCGCTCTGCGCGCCCATCAACTGCTGGGCTGCAAGGGCGCGTCGCGCGCCGATTTCCGCTGGGACGACACGCAGGGGATCGAGGGACTGTTCCTGCTGGAGGTCAATACCCAGCCGGGCATGACGCCGCTCAGCCTCGTCCCCGAACAGGCCGCGAAGCTGGGCATTGACTATGCGACGCTGGTGGAGACTATTGTCGAGGAAGCGCTGACCCGCGCAGGGGGTGGAACAGATGGCTGAGGCACGGATCAGGCGCGGCGGCACCGCACGGCTGAGCAGCGCGAAGGGCAGGGCGAGCGTCGGCAAGTCCGGGGGTGGCCGCGGTCGCACCCTTAAGCGCCAGAGCAGCCTCGACCGGCTGGTCGAAATGCTCCCGGTCAGCGAAGCCACGCTGCAACGCATGGCCAGCTGGGCGATCGTCGGCATCTTCGGCGCGATCGTGATCGCAATCGCCATCTTCATGGGCCTGCCCGGCATGGCGCGCCAGCAGGCGGCGGACCTGGCAGCCCGCGCAGGGTTCGAAGTCGACAAGGTCGAAGTCCGCGGCGTCGAACGGATGGACGAATTGCCGGTCTATAATATCGCGCTGGGGCAGGTGGACCGCTCCATGCTCTCGCTCGACCTGCCCAGGGTGCGCAGCGAGATGCTGAAACTCGGCTGGGTCAAGGATGCGCGCATTTCCCGCCGCCTGCCCGATACGTTGGTGGTCGATATCGTGGAGCGCGATCCTGTCGCGGTCTGGCAGCATGGCGGCCAATTGCACCTGATCGACGTGTCGGGCGTGGTGTTGCAATCGGTGTCCGCCAGCGCGATGCCCGACCTGCCTTTGGTCGTCGGCCCCAACGCCAATCGCCAGACCGCCGGCCTCAACCGCCTCATGGAAAACGCCCCGGCTTTGAAGCCGATGCTGGCCGGTGCGACCTGGGTCGGGAACCGGCGCTGGGATCTGCGCTTTCAGTCGGGTGAGACGCTCTCCCTGCCGGAGGGTGACAAGGATTCGGCCGGTGCTTTGGTGAATTTCGCACGGATGGATGGCGTCAACCGCCTGCTGGGCCGCGGCATCGTCAAGTTCGACATGCGCGATCCCGACCGCTTCGTCCTGCGCCTGCCACAGGGCCAGGTGGAGGAAAAGCCGATGGACGACGCCGCGAAGGATGGCGGGGCGAAAAATGACGGGGCGAAGGATGTCGCCGCCGCGACGCCGGGCGAGGAAGGCTAAAGCCCCATGGCCCAGCCCAAGGTCGAAAAGCTCATCACTGCGATCGACATCGGATCGTGGAAAGTGTCCGCGTTGATCGCGGGGCGCACCGATACGGGCGAACTGGCGATATTGGGCACCGGCCAGCGCGAAAGCCGCGGCGTCCGGCGCGGCTTCATCGCCGACATGGAACGCACCGAACTCGCCGTGCGCGAAACGATCGAGCAGGCGGAGCGGGTCGCAGGCACCAATATTGAAGATGTCTGGGTCAGCTTTTCGGGCGGCAGCCTGGTCAGCGACGTCGTCACGGTCGAACGCGACATGGGGGGATACCGCATCGAGCAGCCCGACATCGACGACCTGCTGACCACCGGCCAGCAGGGCATCGACCCTGACGGCCGCATTGTCCTCCATGCCCAGCCGACCTGCTTCACCATCAACGGCAAGGTGCCGGTCAAGAAGCCGCTGGGGATGCACGCGGACCTTTTGGGCGTGGACATTCATGTCGTGCTGGCCGACGGCGCGCCGCTCGCCAATCTCGACCTGTGCGTGCGCGGCGCCTATCTCAACGTCAATTCGATCGTTGCCGCGCCGATCGCGACGGGCCTTGCCTGCCTTTCGGAAGAAGAGCGCGACCTGGGCGTCGCGCTGGTGGAGATCGGGGCGGGGGTCACCAACGTATCGCTCTATGCCGGCGGGATGCTGGTCGGCCTGCACTCCATTCCGCTGGGCGCATCGGACATTACCGACGATATCGCCTCCTCCTTCGGCATCCGCCGCAGCCAGGCGGAACGGATCAAATGCTTCTATGGCTCCGCGATGCAAAATCCCCGCGATTTCCGCGAGATGATCGAGATCGCACCGCCCCATGGCGAAATGGCGGTGCCGGGGCAGGCGGCCGGGCCGAATGCGGAAGGGGGCAAGATCACCCGCGCCGCGCTGGTCGGCGTCATCTGCGAACGACTGAACCAGATCATGACCGAAGTGAATGCCGCGCTCGCGGGCATGGGCTTCAACTCGACCGGGCGGCAGGTGGTGTTGACTGGCGGCGGCGCGGAAATGAAGGGCATTGCCGATTATGCGCAAGGCGCTTTGGGCCGGGCCGTGCGGATCGGGCGACCCAGGGGCTTGTCCGCCATGCCCGAAGCGCATAGTGGCCCGGCCTTTGCGACATTGGCGGGACTCGCGCTTTACGGCGCTTCCAACCCGGTTGATCTCCGCACCATGGCGCCCGCGCCACAAACCGTGCATCGTCTGGGAGCGCCGCTCTGGTGGCAACGCATGATGCGCGCAATGAAGACCAACTATTGAACGAAATTGGACCAAGACGAAAATAGGTGGTGAAATCCCCAATTTTCTGGTGTTAACATTTAATGACGGCGTTGCTTCCTGACGAGGAAGCTGAGGGAGCACTATATTATGAGCATTGAAATCAGCCCACCGCATGTGGACGAACTGAAGCCGCGGATCGCGGTGATCGGCGTCGGCGGCGCGGGCGGCAATGCCATCGCGAACATGATCGCCGCCCATGTCGAGGGCGTGGACTTCATCGTGGCCAACACCGATGCGCAGGCGCTCAACGCCTCGCCTGCCGAACGCCGCATCCAGCTTGGTCCGCAAATCACGGAAGGGCTGGGCGCTGGTTCGCGCCCTGAAATTGGCAAGGCGGCCGCTGAAGAAACCATCGCCATGGTCGAAGCCGCGCTGGAAGGCGCGCATATGTGCTTCATCGCCGCGGGCATGGGCGGCGGCACCGGCACCGGCGCAGCGCCTGTCATCGCCAAGGCGGCGCGTGAACGCGGTATCCTGACGGTCGGCGTCGTGACCAAGCCTTTCACCTTCGAAGGCAATCGCCGCATGAAGTCGGCGGAAGCGGGCATCGACGAACTGCAAAAGCATGTCGACACGCTGATCGTCATTCCGAACCAGAATCTGTTCCTGATCGCCAACCCGAACACGACCTTCAAGGAAGCGTTCCAGATGGCGGACGAAGTGTTGCAGCAGGGCGTGCGCGGCATCACCGACCTGATGGTCATGCCCGGCCTCATCAACCTCGACTTCGCTGACGTCCGCTCCGTCATGGGTGAAATGGGTAAGGCGATGATGGGCACCGGCGAAGCCGAAGGCGACGGCCGGGCGCTTCAAGCCGCGGAAAAGGCGATCGCCAACCCGCTGCTTGACGGCGTGTCGATGCGCGGCGCGAAGGGCGTGATCGTGTCGATCGTCGGCGGCGAAGACATGCGCCTGATGGAAGTGGACGAAGCCGCCAACCATATCCGCGAACTGGTGGACCCGGACGCGAACATCATCTGGGGCAGCGCCTTCAACGACAATCTGAATGGCAAGATCCGCGTGTCGGTGGTCGCCACCGGCATCGACAACGACATCGGCAACCATGCCGCGCCGCTGACCCAGCCGTTCAGCTTCGCCAACCGCCCCGCCGTGTCCGTGCCCCAGGCAGCAGCGCCCAAGCCCGCGCCGGTCGCGCAGCAGTCCGCGTCCGTCGCGGCTCCCGCGCCGACGCCCGCCCCTGCGCCGCAGCCCGAAACGCTGGAACTGGACGTGCCGACTGCGCCGGCTCAGCCGACCGCGGCACCCGCCTCTTTCGCGCCGGCCAAGCCTGCGGCGGTGTTCTCGGACGAGGATGCGGACCAGGATGAACTGATCCTGGGCGCAGACAGCGCCGAACCGGTCGCACCCATCGCGCCCGCGCCGCGCGTCGCCACCGGCGGCACGCTGTTCGAGCGGATGGCGGGCCTGACCCGTGGCACGGACAAGGCGCCGGGCGTTGCCGACGACGCCACACCGGGCGTGGACATTCCCCGCTTCCTTAACCGCCAGAACAACCAGTAAGGCGGAACGGGCGCGCGGCTTGGGTCGCGGGCAAGATAAAAGCGCGCTGTCGGTCGTCTGCGGCGACCCGGCGCGCTTTTCCGTTGGGCTAATTTCCCATTCATATCGGGATCGGCTAAGGCGCGGATGTGACACGCACTTCTCCATGGATTCTCGGTCTTTGGCTGCCGGGCGCGCTGCTGCTCGCGGCCCCTGCGCACGCCCAGCTGGACCAATCGCAACTGGTCCGCCCGCTCGGTGCCGCCGACCTCAACAGCAATCTGGCGCGGCTTGCGTCCAATCCGCGCGATGTCGTCGCGCTGATCGGCGCGGGGGAGGCGGCGCTGGCGCTGGACGATCCGCGCGCAGCCACCGGCTTCTTCGCCCGCGCCGACGCGATCGAGAGCGGCAATGGCCGGATCAAGGCCGGGCTGGGGCGGGTGATGCTCAAGCTGCAAAACCCGGCCGAAGCGCTGCGCCTGTTCGACCAGGCGGGGCGGCTGGGTTATCCCGACGCCACGATCCTGTCCGACCGCGGTCTGGCGCGCGACATGACCGGCGATCAGGCCGGTGCCCAGCGCGACTATCAGGCCGCGCTTGCGCGTACCCCCCATGACGACGAAACGGTGCGCCGCTACGCTGCTTCGCTAGGCATAGCAGGGCAGGTCGCTGCCTCCGACAAGGTCATGGAGCCGCTTTTCTACAAGAGCGACCGCGCCGCCTGGCGCTATCGCGCCTTCATCCTGGCGATGAACAACAAGCAGGCCGATGCCAAGAAGGTGGCGGAGCAGACCATGCCCGCTCAACTGGCCGCCGCCATCACGCCCTATATGCAGAAAATGCCCTATCTGACCGCGGCGCAAAAGGCGGCGGCGGTCCATTTCGGTCATTTCCCGGCGCAGATCGGCACCAGCATCGCCGCGATCATACCGACCCCGCCAGCGCCCGGCATCGCCATCGCCGCAGCGCCGGTCGCCGTCGCCTCCGCCGCCCCGGCCAAGACCAAGCCGCTCAGCCGGTCCGAACAGCGCCGCCAGCAGCGCGAAGCCGCCCGCCTGGCCCGCGCCGAAGGGCTTGCGGCATCCCGTCGTCCCGCCCAGCCACGACTCGCCCAAGCCCAGACGACACCGCCCGCACCGGTCCAGTCTGCGACGACCCAGCCTCAGCCGATGCAGTCCACACCGGTCCAATCCACGCCGAGCCCGCCACCCGCGCAGCAGCCGAGCGCACCGCCGCCGTCCCCGGTGGTGCAGCCTCTGCCCTCGTCCACCGCAGCCGCGCCGCCCCAGCAGACGCCGCCCGAACCGGCGCCTCTGCGTCAAGCGAGCGCATCGCCCGCCGCGCCCAACGCCGCCGTGCAGGGACCGCCTGCACCGGGCTTCGATTCGATCGATCGCGCGCCGCCCGCCGCCACGCCCCCGTCCAATGCCGGGTCGCAGCTCAACGCGATCGCGCTGGCGCAGGCATCGGCCCCGTCCGAACCTGCCCTATCAGGGCCGCCTGCCGCCGCGGCTGATGCCACGCCGCCCCCCGCGACGGTGGAAGCGCTCCCTGCCGTCCCGTCGCCCTCCACGCCTCAGCCCGACCCGGAGGCCACACGCACGCTGGCGGACATCATCCGCGCGATCGATGTGCCCGAAGCCGAGCGCCAGTCGAGCGTTGCCGCCGTCGACCTGAGCGAAATCGCTGCGATCCAGGCCACCCGCCGCACCGAGCGCCAGACCGCGGCCAAGGCCGCCGCCGACAAGGTGAAGAAGGACGCCCTGGCCAAGGCCAAGGTGGAAGCCGACGCCAAAGCGAAGAAGGAGGCCGAGGAAAAGAAACGCCTGGCCGACAATCCCTCGCGCAACTGGCTCCAGATCGGCGTGGGGCAGGGCAAATCTGCGCTGGGCTTCACCATGAAGGGCCTGCGCAAGAAATATACGATCCTGTCCCGGCAGGACGGATGGAGCGCGAGTTGGGGGCGGACCAACCGCCTGCTCGTAGGTCCCTTCGCCAGCTTCGCCCGCGCCAAGGAACTGGAGTCCAGCCTGAAAAAGGACGGCGCCGACGCCTTCGCCTGGAAAAGCGAAGCGGGGGAGACAGTGGAGAAGCTGGCGGCCGACTGACGTCAACCCGGTGGTCGTCGTCCGCGGTTTCAGCCGCCTTCCAAATGCTCTAAGATGCGGCGCATGACGATCCTCGCCTCCTATGCCTGCCATCCTTCCGCCAGCCGTGGCCGCCTCCATCCCGAAGCGGGCGGCGAGATGCGCGGGCCGCGCGACGTCTTCCAGCGCGACCGGGATCGCATCATCCATTCGATCGCCTTCCGCCGGCTACGCCACAAGACGCAGGTGTTCGTATCCCCCGATGGCGATCATTTCCGGGTCCGCCTGACCCACAGCCTGGAAGTCGCGCAGATCGGCCGCACCACCGCGCGCACGCTGGGCCTGAACGAGGATCTGACCGAAGCGCTCTGCCTCGCCCATGATATCGGCCATCCGCCCTTCGGCCATGCAGGCGAAGATGCGCTCGAACTGGCGCTCGAAGATCATGGCGGCTTTGACCACAACGCGCATACGCTGCGCACGCTGATGCTGCTGGAAAGCCCCTATCCGCGCTTTGCGGGCCTCAACCTCAGTTGGGAAATGCTGGAGGGGCTGGCCAAGCATAATGGCCCGATCGCCAAGCCCGGCTGGGCGATGCGCGAACTCGACGCGCTTTTCCCGCTGAACCTGACCAGCCACGCCTCGCTGGAGGCGCAACTGGCCGCGATCGCCGACGACATCGCCTATGACAATCATGATATCGACGATGGCCTGCGCGCCGGGCTGCTGACGCTGGAGCAGCTTATGGAGGTGCCCTTCGTCGCGACCTGCTGGAACCGGGTGCGCGCCCGCTATCCCGACGTGGCGGAAGAACGCCTGCTGCGCGAACTGGTGCGCGAACAGATCGGCGTGATGGCCAATGACCTGATCGAATCGACCCGCGCCAATATCGCTGCATCGGGCGTCGAAACGGTCGATGACGTCCGCGCGCTGGGGCGCACATTGGTCGCCTTCTCGCCCGAACTCGCCGCACAGGAACGCGACCTTAAGCGCTTCATGTACGCCACCCTTTATCATCACCCCGAACAGCTCGCTGCCGCCGATCGGGCGCGGGTCATCGTCACCGACCTGTTCCGCGCCTATCAGGCCGATCCCGCGTTGATGCCGCCGGAATGGCGCGATGATTGCGTGCGCGAAGAACCCACCCGCAGCCGCCACATCGCCGACTTCATCGCCGGCATGACCGACCGCTACGCCGAAAAGCGCCACGCGGAAATCTATGGCGCGATGGCGCTGGCCGATTGACGCGCCGGTGCGTTTGCCGCAATGCAGAGACGTCTCCGGCGGATTCGTCCGTCGGGCATGATGCGGGAGAGCATGGGAAGTCTTGAAGGCCACCCCGTCACCGAAGGAGCAACCGCCCCGGAATCTCTCAGGTCAAAGGACCGCATCGCGCGCAAGGCACTCTGGAAAGCGGACGGCTCATCTCTGTCCCACCGAAGGGGTAAGCCATGGGACCGCAAGGTCGCTGGTCAAAGCTCTCAGGTTCCGTGACAGAGGGGGTGGCAGATAGGACAGGTCCGACTCCGGGCCTTGTGCATCGGTCGCCATCAACCCCGCACGGAAAGGACGCTTCATGTCCGGCAATGACGATATCGCCACCCTCGCAGAGGAACTGCCGCTCGAAGCCCTGCCGCTCGACGCCTGGCACCGTGCCCGTGGCGCGCGCATGGTCGGCTTCGCCGGCTATCATATGCCGATCCAATATGAAGGCATCATGGCCGAACATGCCTGGACCCGCGAACATGCCGGCCTGTTCGACGTCAGCCATATGGGCCAGCTCAGCTTTTCAGGCGACGGCGTTGATGACGCGCTGGAGCATCTGCTTCCCAGCGATATCAAGGGGCTAAAGCCCTTCCGCCAGCGCTACTCGATGCTGCTCGATCAGGAAGGCGGCATCCTCGACGATCTGATGGTGTCGCGTCTAGGTGACGACGCCTTCGACGGCGCGGCCATTTACATGGTCGTCAACGGCGCGACCAAATATGACGATATCGGCTGGATGATCGAACATCTGCCTGATGCGGTCGTGATGAATCATATGGCCGACCAGGCGCTGCTGGCGCTCCAAGGCCCGGAAGCGGGTGAGGCTCTGGCCACGCTCATCCCCGAAACCGCCGACCTGTTGTTCATGCAGTCCGGCCCCTTCACTTGGCGCGGTGTCCAGCTGTGGATCAGCCGATCGGGCTATACCGGCGAAGACGGTTTCGAAATCAGCATCCCCGCCGACGATGTCACCCTGCTGGCCGATGCGCTGTGCGCATTGCCGCAGGTCAAGCCGATCGGCCTGGGCGCGCGCGATTCGCTGCGGCTGGAGGCGGGATTACCGCTCTATGGCCATGACCTGTCTCCCGCGGTCAGCACCATCGCTGCGGACCTGGGCTTTGCGATCCAGAAGCGCCGGCGCGAGGAAGGGGGCTTCATCGGCCACGCCCGCGTGCTCAAGGAACTGGCCGACGGCCCCGGTGCCAAGCGTGTCGGCCTCAAGATCGAAGGGCGGCTGCCCGCCCGCGAAGGCGCGACCATCCATGTCGGCGCCGCGCAGGTCGGTGAAGTCACATCCGGTGGCTTCGCCCCCAGCGTCGGCGCGCCGATCGCCATGGGCTGGGTCAGCCTGCCGCACAGCGCGGTCGGCACCGCGCTCGAAATCGAGGTGCGCGGCAAGCGCATCGCCGCGGTGGTTGCGCCGATGCCGTTCGTTCCGCATCGTTACCGCCGTAAAGTTTAATCCTTTTCCCAGGGGAGAAGCATAATGAGCCGTTATTTCACCGAAGAACATGAATGGATCGATGTCGAGGGCGAGATCGCCACGGTCGGCATCACCGATTACGCGCAGGAACAGTTGGGCGACATCGTGTTCGTGGAACTGCCTGTCGAAGGCGCGACCTTCGACAAGGGCGACGACGCCGCCGTCGTGGAATCGGTCAAGGCCGCGTCCGATGTATATGCCCCGATTTCGGGCGAAGTGGTCGAAGCCAACGCCGCGCTGGAAGACGAGCCGGCTCTGGTGAACAGCGATGCCGAGGAGGATGGCTGGTTCTTCAAGCTGCGCGTCACCGATGCCAGCGAGTTGGAAGGCCTGATGAACGAAGCCGCCTATAAGAAGTTCGTGGCGGCGCTGTAAAAAATAAGCCCCTCCCTTTCAAGGGAGGGGGAAGGGGTGGGTGGCGACCGTAGGGAGCCTCAACCCTATCCCAAAGAGCCGCCGCTGGCGCGGCGCACCCACCCCCGGCCCCTCCCTTGAAAGGGAGGGGAGTGGAGACAGTTATGCGCTACCTACCCCTTACCGACACCGACCGTCAGGACATGCTGTCCGTCATCGGCGCAGCATCGATCGATGACCTGTTTGTGGACGTGCCCGCCGAGGCCCGCTTGTCCGGCACGATCGAAGGCCTGCCGGATCATGCCAGCGAACTGGCGGTCGAGCGCCATATGGCGGCGCTGGCGCGGCAAAATCTGTCGGCAGGGGAGGCACCCTTCTTCCTGGGAGCCGGGGCCTACAAGCATCATGTCCCGGCCAGCGTCGATCATCTGATCCAGCGTGGCGAGTTCCTGACCGCCTATACGCCCTATCAGCCTGAAATCGCGCAGGGCACGCTCCAGGTTCTGTTCGAATTTCAGACACAGGTGGCGCGCCTGCTCGGCTGCGACGTCGCCAACGCCTCCATGTATGACGGCTCCACCGCCTGCTGGGAAGCGATCGGCATGGCGCGGCGCATCACCAAGCGCGGCAAGGCACTGCTCTCGTCTGGCCTGCACCCCCATTATGTCTCGGTCGCCAGGACCATGGCGAAATTCACCGGCGACGCGCTGATGCATGACGCGCCCACGCTGGATGCCGCGACCGATATCGACGCGCTGATCGCGGGCATCGACAAGGGCACAAGCTGCGTCGTCGTCCAATATCCCGACATTCTCGGCCGCATCGCCGACCTGACACCGCTGGCCGAGGCCGCCCATGCCGCCGGTGCGCTGCTGGTCGCGGTGGTGACCGAACCGGTCGCGCTGGGCGCGATCCAGTCGCCAGGTGCCATGGGCGCGGACATCGTCGTGGGCGAAGGCCAGTCGATCGGCGTCGGCCTCCAATTCGGCGGGCCTTATCTGGGCCTCTTCGCGTGCAAGCAGAAATATGTCCGCCAGATGCCGGGCCGCCTCTGTGGCGAGACGGTGGATGCGGCGGGCAAGCGCGGCTTCGTGCTGACGCTCTCAACCCGTGAACAGCATATCCGGCGGGAGAAGGCGACGTCGAACATCTGCACCAATTCAGGGCTTTGTGCGCTGGCCTTCAGTATTCATATGACCTTGCTGGGTGAACGCGGCCTGCGCGAATTGGCGACCCTGAACCACGGCCTCGCCGTACAGGCGGCCGATCGTCTGGCCAATGTGCCGGGCGTGACGCTGCTCAACGACAGCTTCTTCAACGAATTTACGCTGATCCTGACGAAGGATGCGCGCGACGTCGTCCGCAACCTGGCTGACCGTGGCGTGCTGGCCGGCGTCTCGCTCGGCCGCCTGTTCCCACAGGCACCGGACATCGGTAACGGCCTGGTCGTCGCGGTCACCGAAACCGTGACGGCGGAGGATATCGAAGCCCTGGGCAACGCACTTGAGGAGGAACTGGCATGACCATGCTCAAGGAAGGCCGCCCCACCGCGCCCACCCCCGTCAAGGACGCCCATATGTCCCCCGCTACCGCCACCGGCAATCGCGCGCTGATGCTGGAGGAAGCCCTGATCTTCGAGATCGGATCGACCGACACCACCGGCGTCGATTTCGCGCCAGCGCCCAACGTCGCAAGCCGCCTCGGCACGCTCGCCCGCACTGACAGCATCGGGCTGCCCGGCCTGTCGGAACAGGAAACGGTGCGCCACTATACGCGCCTGTCGCGCCAGAACTACGCCATCGACCTGGGCCTCTTTCCGCTCGGCAGTTGCACGATGAAGCACAATCCGCGCCTCAACGAAAAGGTCGCGCGGATGCCCGGTTTCGCCGACCTCCATCCGCTCAGCCCCCAGTCGACGGTGCAGGGCGCGCTCGCCGTCATCCATGAGCTGGCCCAGTGGCTGGTGACGCTGACCGGGATGCATTCGGTCGCGATGAGTCCCAAGGCGGGGGCCCATGGCGAACTCTGCGGTCTGCTCGCCATCCGCGCCGCGCTCGAAGCGCGCGGAGACGCCCGCAGCGTCGTCCTGGTTCCCGAAAGCGCCCACGGCACTAACCCCGCCACCGCCGCTTTCTGCGGTTACCAGGTGGAGGATATCCCGGCTACCCCTGAAGGCCGTGTGGACCTCGAAGCGCTCAAGGCCCGCCTCGGCCCGGACGTGGCGGCGGTGATGATCACCAATCCCAACACCTGCGGCCTGTTCGAGCGCGACATGAAGACCATCTCCGACGCGGTCCATGCCGCCGGAGCTTTCGTTTATTGCGACGGCGCGAACTTCAATGCCATCGTCGGCCGGGTCCGCCCCGGTGACCTCGGCGTCGACGCGATGCACATCAACCTGCACAAGACCTTTTCCACCCCCCATGGCGGCGGCGGCCCCGGTTCCGGCCCGGTCGTCCTGTCGGAGGCGCTGGCGCCTTTCGCGCCTTTGCCCTTCGTGGAGAAGCAGGGTGACCAGTTCGTGCTGATCGAAGAGGAAACGGCGCAAGATCATCATGGCGAGACCTTCGGCCGCATGGTCGCCTTCCACGGCCAGATGGGCATGTTCACCCGCGCGCTCGCCTATATCCTGTCCCACGGCGCGGACGGCCTGCGCCAGGTGGCGGAGGATGCCGTTCTCAACGCCAACTACATCCTGCGCAGCCTGGACGATGTGCTGGACGCGCCATTCGGCACCAGCGGCCCGTGCATGCATGAGGCGCTATTCAGCGACAAGGGGCTAGCCGACGGCTTCACCACGCTCGACATCGCCAAAGGGCTGATCGATGAGGGCTTCCACCCGATGACCATGTATTTCCCGCTGGTCGTCCATGGCGCGATGCTGATCGAACCGACCGAGACGGAAAGCAAGGCGGCGCTGGACCAGTTCATCCTGGCGCTGCGCAGCCTGGCGGAACGAGCCAAGGCCGGGGACGAAGCGCTCAAGGGCGCACCTTACCACGCCCCGCGCCGCCGCCTCGACGAAACGCTCGCCGCGCGCAAGCCCGTCCTGACCTGGACCGAACCCGCGCTCGCGCAGGCCGCCGAATGATGGATGGGTCGGAGCCGTGGGAACCCGGTTCCGGCCCCGCCGTCGCGGGCCAGAAGGATCTCAGGCGCTACGCCCCCGCGACGACACGCAACCGCGACGCCATCGTCGCGGTGCTGCGCGACGCATTTCCATCTTCCGGTCTGGTGCTGGAGGTGGCGAGCGGGAGCGGCGAACATGCTGTCCATTTCGCTGTCGCATTTCCCGCGCTGGACTGGCAACCGAGCGATCCCGATCCCGCCGCGCTGGCGTCGATCGCGGTATGGCGGGCCGAAGCGGACCTGCCCAACCTCCACCCGCCCATCCAGCTGGACGCTGCGGGCGACTGGCCGATCGCGCAGGCCGACGCCATCCTCTGCATCAACATGATCCATATCAGCCCATGGGATTCGACATTGGGGCTGCTCAAGGGGGCAGGGCAGGCGCTGCCACCCGGCGGCCTGCTCTATCTCTACGGACCCTATATCCGCGATGGGGTGGATACCGCGCCTAGCAACCTCGCCTTCGATGCCTCCCTCAAGGCGCGCGATCCGCGTTGGGGCCTGCGCCGGCTGGAGGATGTGGTCGCGGCAGCGGATGCGCAGGGCTTGGCGTTGGACCAATTGATCGACATGCCCGCCAACAATCTCTCGCTGTTTTTCAGACGCCGCACATATTAGGGATGAATGCCAAACAACCTCCTCCCCCTCGTCACCGCTGAACTCAGCGCCCCGGCAGACCCCCGCGCCGCCGCGATGGCGGGTGCGCTTGCGGCCCAATATCCGCAGGCGGCCCGCGCCGTGCTGTTCTACGGCTCCTGCCTGCGTGAGAAGAATCTCGACGGGCTGATGCTGGATTTCTACCTGATCGTTTCGGACTATCCCGCCGCCTATGGCAAAAGCTGGCTGGCGCGCGCCAACCGCCTGATCCCGCCCAATGTCTTCCCGTTCGAACATCAGGGCCTGATCGCCAAATATGCGGTCCTGTCCGAAGCCGATTTCGCCCGGCTGAACAGCATGGATGCGGACAATGTATCGGTCTGGGCGCGCTTCGCTCAACCCTCGCGCCTGCTCTGGGCCGCCGACGACCTCGCGCGCCAGCGTGCGATCGCCGCCGTGGCGCAGGCCGCACCGACCCTGCTTGCGCTGGCGCGGCCGATGGCGGCGGGGCAGGGTGATGCGCTTGCCTTGTGGCGGACCGGCTTCACCCTGACCTATAATGCCGAACTGCGCGCCGAGAAGACGGGCCGCTCCCTCTCGATCGTCGATGCCGATCCTGATCGCTATCGCCGCGTCGGCGACGCGGCGCTGGCCGATGGTCTGCCGTCCTCGCCAGCCGATGCCCCCGCGCGCTGGCGCAGCCTTCAGCGCCGCGGCAAGCGCCTGTCGGTGATCCGTCTGGCCAAGGCCAGCTTCACCTATGCCGGCGGCATCGACTATCTGGCGTGGAAGATCAACCGCCATGCCGGCACGCAGATCGCGATCAAGCCCTGGCAGCGGCGCTGGCCGCTGCTGGGCGCGGTCACTCTGCTGCCGCGGCTGTTCCGGGGTGGCGCGATTCGTTAAGGGCCTGATCGTTAAGGGCCTGGCCGCTGAGCGTGTGGGTGAGCGCCTGCCCCAACGCCATCAGCGTATAGGGTTTGCGCAGCACCTCATGCCCCTCGAAATCGGCGCTGTCATTGGCGTCGCCGGCATAGCCTGTGACGAACAGCACCGGCAGGTGGCGGAACCGGGCGGGCAGCGCCTTCACCATTTCCGGCCCGGTCATGTCGGGCATCAACACGTCGCTGATGATCAGGCCGACGTCGCCATGATTGGCGAGCAGCCGGGCCGCTTTGGCCGGATGGTCGCAGGCGATCGGCAAATGGCCCAGTTCGCTGAGCGCCGCCATCGTCTGGTTCAACACGCGCGGATCATCCTCGACCACCAGGATGCGGGTCGGGGGCTGTTTCACCGGCGCGCGCGAAAAGCTGACCTCCGCATTGGCGACGTCCCCCGCGACCATGGACCGCGGCAGGTAGAGATGCACGCTACTGCCCTGGCCCGGCTCCGATTCGATGCGAATTTCGCCGCGACATTGGCGCACGAAGCCGAAAATCTGGCTGAGGCCCAGGCCCGTGCCCTTGCCGACCGGCTTGGTCGTGAAAAACGGCTCGAACACGCGCGCCAGCACGTCCGGCGTCATGCCGCAGCCATCGTCGGTGACGGTCACGGTGACATAGTCGCCCGCCGCACATTCGCCAATCTCGCCCGCCGCCAGTACCGTCTGCCCGGTCGCCAGCGTCAACTGGCCACGCCCATCCATCGCGTCGCGGGCATTGACGCACAGGTTCAGGATCGCATTTTCCATCTGATGCTGGTCGACGAAGATGCACCAGCCGATCGCCCCCTGCGCGAAGCGGACGGTGATCTGGTCCCCGATCGTGCGGTCGATCAGGTCCGCCATGCCCGACAGCAACGCATCGGGATCGACCGCGCTGGGCAGCAACGGTTCGGCGCGGGCGAAGGCCAGCAGCCGGCGTGTCAACGCCGACGCGCGATTGGCACCCTCCATCGCATTGTCCAGATGGCGGCTGGCTTCTTCGGGCTTCGACCGGAATTTGCGCTTGGCCAGTTCCAGCCCGCCTACCACCACCGCCAGCATATTGTTGAAATCATGGGCGATGCCGCCGGTCAACTGGCCCACTGCGTCCATCTTCTGCATCTGGCGCAGATCATGTTCGGCCGCCGCGCGGTCCGCCGCTTCCAGCTTCAACTGCTCATAGGCATAGGATAGTTCGGCGGTGCGCGCCGCGACCGCCGCCTCCAGCCGATCGGCGCGCTCGGTTTCCGCCTCCGCCAGCCGCCGGGCGGTGCGGCGCTCGCGAAAGGCGGTGTTGGCGAACCAGACGCCGAACAATATGCACACCAGCATCGCCAGCCCCACCAGCCGCGACGTCTTGCCCACCCATTCGCTGCGGTCGCCCGCCAGCGTCACGGCCAGGCTACGTTCGCGCAGCCGGTCATTCTCCGCCTTGATAACCAAATCGAGCAGCGCAGTGATGCGGCGCAGATCCTGGCTCTTGCCCGCCTGATGAAAGCGGCCCAGGGCCGCCATCTTCTGCGCGTAGGTGGTGCGCAGGCCGATTTCGCTCAGCGTCTTGCCGCGCTGGATGAAGGCATAGTGCAGCGCGTCCACATTGCCATGCTGCCAGCCCGACCGGCGCGTGGCATAGCTGAGCGCCTTCAACTGGCTGGCGGCACCGCGCCACTGGTCCTGAAACAGCCGCCCGGTATCGGGTTCCAGGCTGATGACATAGCGGGCCAGCGTCACTTCGGCGCGGGCCATGCGCGCCTCGAAGCCCCGCGCCAGCGCGACGACCTCGAAACTGCTCTGCTGTTCGGCCAGCGCCTGGGCATGTTCCTGCGAGGCATTGCTGGCGCTGTAGAGCAGGGCGCCCAATGACGTGATCAACAAGGCGGCCAGCAGCAGCGGCAGGATGCGCCGCGTCAATGCGCGCCAGCCCCTGGCCCACCCGTCAGGGTCGCGTTCAAACTGATGGTCGCTGTCGGCCATGGACCGTTACACTAGACCAACAAGCTTAACCGCGAAACATCACGGATCAAAAGTTCCCCATTAAAATGATGATCCGTCGCGCCCACGCCTCTTTCGGGCGTGCATCGTGGCACCATTGCCGTCAGCGGATCGAACCGGTCGCCTTGCCCGCCGTTTCGAACATGCCGATGATCTGCTCGACCTGTGCGTCGCTATGCTCGGCGCATAGCGAACAGCGCAGCAGGAAGGTGCCGGCCGGGGTCGCCGGCGGTCGCGCCATGTTGACGTACAGGCCCAGTTCCAACAGCGTCTGCCACATCGCGACGGCTTGGCGCTGGTCGGTCAGGATGACGGCGATGATCGCCGACTGCGGCGTCTTGGTGCCCAGCGTAAAGCCGAGGTCGGTCAGCCCCTTGTGCAGCCGCTTGCTGTTCTTCCACAGATGGACGCGCTTCTCGCCGGCATGCATCAGCTTGCGGATGCTGGTCGCCGCGGTGGCGACGACGCTGGGCGGCAGCGACGCAGTGAAGACATAGGGACGGCAGACGAGGCGCAGAATCTCGAACTTGGGATGGTTGGAGACGCAGAAGCCGCCGACCGTGCCGACCGATTTGGAGAAGGTGCCGACCACGAAGTCGACATCCGCCTCGACGCCCTGTTCCTCATAGACGCCCCGGCCATGTTCGCCGAAAAAGCCCATGCCATGGGCTTCGTCAACCAGGATCATGCAATTGGGATGCTGGCGGATCGCCGCGACCATCTCGGGCAGGGGGGCGACGTCGCCCAGCATCGAATAAACGCCTTCCAGCACGACCAGTTTCAGCGCATCGGCGGGCAGGCGGGCCAGGCGCTTGGCCAGATCTTCGACGCTGTTGTGGCGGAAACGCACGATCTCCGCGTCGCCCAGGAAACAGCCGTCATAGATGGACGCATGGCTGTCGGCGTCCAGAATGACATAGTCGCCCTTGCCCGCCAGCGTCGAAATGACGCCCAGATTGGCCTGGTAGCCGGTCGAAAAGACCATGGCGCCGCTGGTGCCGTAAAATTCGCGCAGCGCCGTCTCGACCTCGGCATGGCCTTGATAGGTGCCGTTCAGCACGCGGCTGCCGGTCGTGCCGGCGCCAAATTCGTCCAGTGCCTTCTTGCCGGCCGCGACCACGTCCGGGTCGAACGTCATGCCCATATAATTATAGGTGCCCAGCAGGATCGTGTCCTTGCCCTTGATGACGGCCTGGGTCGGCGACTTCACCTCGTCCATCACGATCGCGAAGGGATCGCGCACGCCGGTCGCCAGCAGCGCCTCGCGCTCCGCGATAAGGGCATCGAACTTGGAAAACAGGTCGCGCGCGGCAGGCGTTTCGGCCGGGGTATGCGCGTCGTTCGCGGTGGCGGCAGCGTCGGTCATAATCTCAATGATCCCTAAGCCGTTCGTCCTGAGCGAAGGCGAAGCATGGAGCGTCGGCTCCGCTCGGCAATGGGCTTCGACTTCGTTCGGCGCGAACGGCAGTTAATATGTCAGGCGGTCTTCAGCTTGGCGACCGCGTCGACCAACTGACCGACTGTCTCGATCTCGGCCTGCATGTTCATGGTGATGATGATGTCGAACTCATCCTCGATCGCCGCGACGAAATCCATCACCGTCAGGCTATCCCATTCCAGGTCGCCGGCAAAGGTGGTGGCTTCGGTCAGTGCGACGCCCTTCTTGTTGAAGGGCGCGACCTGCGTCGCGATGCTGTCGAAAATATCGGTGCGATCCGTCATTATCGTGAAAATCTTTCCGTCAAAGCGCGGCATTTGCCGCCCCGTCCTGCCCTATGGCAAGCGAATAAGGCGTCAATCGGGCAGCATCGCGCCCGAATATGAGGGAACGAAAGCGGGTATTTATCGGAAATTGTCGGCGTAGGCCTGTAATTTCAGCGTCTTGGGCGGCGTTGCGATGACGGTATATGCGACGCCTTCTTTGTCGGCATAGGCAATCGCGGCCTCCTGCGACGGGAAGCTCAGCTTCAACTGCTGCTTGGTGTCGCCCGAACCGGCCCAGCCGGTCAGCGGATCGGCCTGCTTGGCTTCGGCGGGCGCATATTCCAGCACCCATTTATGGGTCAGCGCCTTGCCGGACTGGAGGGCGTTCTTCTGGATCTGGTAAATGCGCGCGCTCATCGCGAAAGACTCCGGTAATTCGTCATGCTGCGTTGCACCAGCGCGCGCGCCTAAGTCAAGACTTGCGGCGGGCATCCGCATTTTTGGTGCGTAATGTGGCGCTGGCTGCGGCCGGATCGTCGGGCCAGGGATGGCGCGGATAGCGCCCGCGCATTTCCTTGGCCACGTCGCGCCAGTTGCCCGCCCAGAAGCCGGGCAGGTCGCGCGTCGTCTGGATCGGCCGTCCGGCAGGCGAGGTCAGCGAAAGGACCAGCGGAATACGCTGGCTGCCCACCATCGGATGCTCGGCCAGACCGAACAGGGCCTGCACCCGCAATTCCACCCGCGGCCCGCCCTCGGCCGCATAGTCGATCGCATGGCTGCTGCCAGCGGGCGATCGGAAATCGGGCGGTGCCAGCCGGTCGAGCTGTTGCTTGCCGTCCCAGCCGATCAGCCCTTCCAGCACGCCCGACA
This sequence comes from Sphingobium psychrophilum, assembly GCF_012927105.1. Taxonomy (GTDB): domain Bacteria; phylum Pseudomonadota; class Alphaproteobacteria; order Sphingomonadales; family Sphingomonadaceae; genus Sphingobium; species Sphingobium psychrophilum. The sequence continues at coordinate 75,635 of NZ_JABBFV010000010.1, forward strand.
ATTGCGACCTGTCAATGTCCGACAGCCGCCGCTTGCCCGTCAGCAACGGCGGCAACCAATCGTCCAGCGTCGCGAGCAAAGCGGTATCGGACAGCGCCTCGATCCCGGCAAAGCCGCCCCGCATCCGCAGCGACTGGGCCGCTTCCGACCAGGGGAGCAGATCGATCCCGCCTTGCCGCACGCCATCGACCAGCGCCGCAGCCACGGCATCCGGGTCGGGCCTGTCATCAGACCCCGACGACAGCCGCACCGCGCCCAACCGCCGCTCGCGCAGGGCCTCGATACCACTATTGGCGGCACGGAACTTCACCGTGCGATGCTCGGCGATGCGCGCGCCGAACAGGGCGATCACCTCGCCTTCGCCGATCGGCGCGGCGGACAGGATGCGCGCGCCCGCCGCGCTACCCTGCACTTCGCCGACCGCCAGCCAGTCCTCGCGCGCCAGCGGCGACAGCGGATCGAGCCGGAATCCGCGCCCGCCCACGCTCGCCCAGTCCGCGCCATCGGCGGACCGGCGTTTGGCGACGCGATCGGGGAAGGCTAGGGCGAGGCACAGGCCGACCGCATGATCGCCGCCGCCATCGCCGGGCCCACGCTTCACCAGCTTCGCCCAGCGCCGCGCCAGACCCCGCGCCGCCTCCGCCCGCTTGCCGCTCTCCCGCCGCCAGCGTTGCCGCCGCAACGTCAGGTCGTTGTCCTGCCCGCCGACGCCACGTTCGCCCAGCAGCACGGCGACTTCGGCCGCCACTTCCGCCAGCCCCATCTCGCCCGCCCGCACGAGCATATGGGCGATGCGCGGCGACAGCGGCAGGCTCGCCAGCGCTTTTCCATGCGAAGTGATCCGCCCGTCATCGTCCAGCGCCTCCAGCACGGTCAACCGCCTGCGCGCTTCCTCCACCGCCGCAGCGGGCGGCGGATCGAGCCAGCGCAAAGCCCCTGGATCGCTCACCCCCCACAAGGCGCAATCGAGCAGCAGGCTGGACAGGTCGCTTTCCAATATCTCCGGCGGGTCGAATGGCACCATCCCCGCGCTCGCTGCCGCCTCCCACAGGCGGTAGGCCACGCCAGGCCGTTGCCGCGCCGCGCGGCCCGCACGTTGCGTCGCCGACGCCTGACTGGCGCGTTCCGTCACCAGCCGCGTCACCCCCGCCGCCCGGTCGTAGCGTGGCCGCCGCGCAAGGCCAGAGTCCACCACGATCCGCACGCCGTCGATCGTCAGGCTCGTTTCCGCGATGCTCGTTGCAAGAATGACCTTTCGTGCGCCGGAACGGGAAGGCCTGATCGCTGCCCGCTGCGCGCCGGGATCGAGCGACCCATGCAGCATATGCACTTCGACCCCAACGCCCTCGATCCGCTCCGCCGTCCGCTCGATCTCGCGCACGCCGGGCAGGAAGGCGAGCAGGTCGCCCTCGGCCTCTTCGCTCAGCGCCCGGCGGATCGCCGCCGCCGTTGCGTCCTCGATCTTCTGTTCCGCCGCGCGCCCAATATGGCGCAACTCAAGCGGCTGGATGCGCCCCTCGCTTTCGATCACCGGCGCGCCGTCGAGCAGCGCCGCGAAGCGCGCGCCGTCCAGCGTCGCCGACATCGGCACGATCCGCAGGTCCGGCCGCAACGCCTCCTGCGCGTCCAGCGCCAAAGCCAGCCCGAAATCGCTGTCCAGGCTGCGCTCATGCACTTCATCGAAAAGCACCGCCGACACGCCCGCCAGTTCCGGGTCGTCCTGTATGCGCCTTACAAAAATGCCCTCGGTCAGGACCAGTAGTCGCGTCCGCGCCGAAACCTTGCTGTCCATCCGCGTGGCATAGCCGACCGTGCCACCCGGTTGCTCGCCCATCATCTCGGCGATCCGCTCCGCCGCCGCCCGCGCCGCCAGCCGTCGCGGCGACAGCAGCAACACCTGGCCGCTGCACCATGGTTCGCTCAGGAGCGCCGGCGCGACCGCCGTCGTCTTGCCCGCGCCCGGCGGCGCCACCAGCACGGCATTGCTGCCCGCCCGCAACGCGGCGAGCAGGTCGGGCAGCACATCATGGATCGGCAGGTCGCTCATCGCGCCCCCTCTCGCGCTGATTGCGGCAAATCGCAAGCCGCGCAAAAAGCAGGCGCACGTGGAAATAGTTGCCTTGCCATACGTTCCGCGGCCAAAGCTATTGATCCATATTTGTCTGTCGGCGAAGATGGACGCCGCGCAGATGAAGGGACGACACGGGGAATGGACAGCCTGATCGGGGACGCGGAACGCTATCGCATTCTGTTCGAAACGATGGAGGACGGCTTCTGTATCATCGAATTTTTCGATGGTCCCCATGGTCCCTTAAGCGATTATATCCATGTCGAGGCGAACGCCGCCTATGAACGCAATGCGGGCATCCCCAATGTCGTGGGCCAGAAGTTGCGCGAAATGGTGCCAGATGAGGCGGACGGCTGGGTCGAACTCTATGGCAGCGTGCTCCGCACGGGCAAGCCGATCCGTTTCCAGCGTGAACTGGAAAAGACCGGCCATTATCTCGACGTCTCCTCCTTCCGCGTCGGGCCGTTCGAAAACCGCCAGGTCGCCGTCCTGTTCAAGGACGTCAGTGCGCAGGTGAAGGCGCAAAAGGCGGGGCACGACCTCAACGAAACGCTTGAAGCCCGTATCGAACAGGCGCTGGCCGAGCGGGAAGAGGTAGAAAGCGCGCTGCGCCAGGCGCAGAAGATGGAGGCGGTCGGCCAGCTGACCGGCGGCCTGGCCCATGATTTCAACAATCTGCTGGCCGGCATTTCCGGCGCGTTCGAAATGATCGGTGTGCGGCTAGCGCAGGGCAGAACAGTCGACGTCGACAAATATCTGACCGCCGGGCAGGGCGCGACCCGTCGTGCCGCCGCGCTCACCCATCGCCTGCTTGCATTCTCCCGCCGCCAGACGCTCAGCCCCAAGCCCACCGTCGTCAACCGGCTGCTCGGCGATTTTTCCGAACTGGTGCGCCGCACGGTCGGCCCGCAGATCGAGGTGCAGACGATCGCCGCGTCCGGCCTCTGGCCTGCGCTGGTGGACGCGAACCAGCTGGAAAATGCGCTGCTCAACCTCTGCATCAACGCGCGTGACGCAATGCCGTCGGGGGGCAAGATCACGATCGAGACGGGCAATCGCTGGCTCGATGAGCGCACCGCGCGCGACCATGGCCTGACCCCCGGCCAATATGTGACCGTCTGCACCAGCGATACTGGGACGGGCATCGACAAGGCGATTCTGGACCGCGTGTTCGACCCCTTTTTCACCACCAAGCCAATCGGGCAGGGGACGGGTCTTGGCCTGTCCATGGTCTATGGCTTCGCGCGCCAGAGCAACGGCCATGTCCGCATCTATTCCGAACCCGGCGACGGCACGATGGTCTGCATCTACCTGCCCCGGCATCGCGGTGAGGAAGATGTGGATGCGCCCGACATCGCCAACCCGGCGGTCGAGGCGGAGGCGGGCGAAACAGTGCTGGTGATCGACGACGAACCGTCGGTGCGAATGCTGATCGTGGATGCGCTCAGCGACTTGGGCTATGCGTGTCTGGAGGCTGCGGACGGACCATCGGGGCTGCGCATTTTGGAATCACGCGGCCGGATCGACTTGCTCATCACCGATGTCGGCCTGCCCGGCGGCCTGAACGGCCGTCAGGTCGCCGATGCCGCTCGCACGCTGCGCCCGGACCTGCGGATATTGTTCGTCACCGGCTATGCGGAAAATGCCGTGCTGAACCATGGCCATATCGAACATGGCATGGAAGTGCTGACCAAGCCTTTCGCCGTGGACGAACTGCACCGCCGCGTCGCGACGCTGGTGCAGGCCGGCTGACGGGTCAGTTAAACAGATAAATATGGATCGGGTTTTTCGGGTCCAGCAGCATCTTGGCGGTCAGCGCCAGCGACATGATGATCAGCAGCGGCTTGATTAGGCGCGACCCGAAACGCATCGCCAGATGCGACCCGATCTGTCCGCCGACCAGGCTGCCCACCGCCATGCACAGCCCGGCGATCCAGATCACATGCCCGCCCGCGACCATCGTCAGCAGCCCTGCGACATTGCTCGCGAAATTGGCGGCCTTGGTCTGGGCGGTGGCGCGCAGGATCGACAGGCCGCCCAGCGCCAGCAATATGGTGGTGTAGAAAGCGCCCGCGCCCGGCCCGAAAAAGCCGTCGTAGAAACCGACCACGCCGACCAGCCCGGTCAGGCCCGCCATGCCCACGCGGGCGTGACGGTCGGCATCGCCCAGCTTGGGGGAGAAGGTGAAATAGGCCGCCATCGCCACCAGCAGCGCAGGCATCAGTCCCGCCAGGATCGACGGATCGACCCGCTGCAACAGCCACGCCCCGCCGACCGACCCGACAAAGGCGGCGATGATCGGAGCCTTATAGGTCTTCAAATCCATATGCCCCCGCCGCGCATAGGCGACGCAAGCGCCGAACGTGCCGAAACAGCTTTGCAGCTTGTTGGTGGCCACCGCCTGCACCGGCGGTATGCCAACGGCCATCAGAGCGGGCAGGGTGATGAGGCCCCCGCCACCCGCCATCGCGTCGATGCACCCCGCCATCGTTGCTGCGGCCATGAGGAAGGCGATGGTTTCGGGGGACAGGATCAAGACTAGGAAGCCTTATACTCCCGTTCGTGCTGAGTAGGGGCTGAGCGAAGTCGAAGCCCCATATCGAAGCATCCATCCACGCTCAATCCTTCGATACGCCACTTCGACTTCGCTCAGTGGGTACTCAAGACGAACGGACTATTGAAGTCAGTATCGCGACAGGAAACGAGCGAAACCACCCATCCCCTCAATAAGCGCGCGCTATAGCGAACTCCACCGCTTCGGTAAGGGCCGCTTTCGCCTTGCCGGCATCAAAGCGCCCCAGCGCGTCGATCGCCCGCTGGCCATAATGGCGCGCCCGCGCCAGCGTGTCGGCGATCGCGCCGGTCTGGCGCAACAACCCGGTCGCATGGGCCAGATCTTCATCGCCGATCTTGTGGCCCGCAATCGCCGCCTTCCAGAAGGCGCGATCCTGCTCCGATCCGCGCGCATAGGCCAGGATCACCGGCAACGTCACCTTGCCATCGCGGAAGTCATCGCCCGCATCCTTGCCCATGGTCGCGCCGTCCGATTCATAATCGATCGCGTCGTCGATCAACTGGAACGCTATCCCTAAATTGCGGCCATAGACGTCCAGCGCCTGCTCCTCGCCCTCGTCCCGGTCGGCGACCACCGCGGAAATGCGGCACGCTGCGGCGAACAGAGCGGCGGTCTTCGCGCCGATGATATCCAGATACTGTTCTTCGCTGGTGTCGATCTTACGCTGGGCGGTCAGCTGGTTGACCTCGCCCTCGGCGATCACGGCAGACGCATTGGCCAGGATCTTGAGCACCTTCAGGGACTCGGCTTCCACCATCAGCTCAAAGGAACGCGAGAAGAGGAAATCACCCACCAGCACGCTGGCGCTGTTGCCCCAGATGATGTTGGCGGTCTTGCGCCCCCGCCGAAGCCCCGATCCGTCGACCACATCGTCATGCAGCAGCGTAGCGGTGTGGATGAACTCGACCGCAGCCGACAGTTTGTAATGGCGTGATCCGGCATAGCCGACCAGATCGGCGCAGGCCAAAGTCAGCATCGGCCGCAGCCGCTTGCCGCCGCCCGCTATAAGGTGGCCGGCCAGTTCCGGGATCAGCGGGATGCGCGACTGCATCCGGTCCAGAATCACGGCATTGACCTGGTTCATGCCGTCGGCGACGAGCGCCATGATGGGGGCGAGCGAAGGCGCGGCTGTGGCGCGGCCGATCGGGTGGACGTTACCGGGGGCAGGTGCTGTCATGACCGCGCATGTGGCGATGCAAAATATGAAAGGCAAGCGGGAATAGCTTGCGCGACGCGCCGGATGCGGCAAAAAGCGCGCCATCTGGAACCGGAGGCCCCACGTGGACGAGACTTTGAACCGCTATCGCGAAAGCATCGACAATATCGACGCGGCGCTGGTGTTCATGTTGGCCGAACGGTTCAAGGTCACCCAGGCGGTCGGCGAGCATAAGGCGACTCACGATCTGCCCCCCGCCGATCCCGGCCGGGAGGAGCGCCAGATCACCCGTCTGCGCCAGTTGGCGCTCGACGCGAAGCTCGATCCCGACTTCACCGAAAAATTCCTGCGCTTCATCATCGACGAAGTGATCCGCCACCACGAGCAATTGCGCGAGGGCTGATCGGGCCGGAATAGCGTACGCCTGCGAAAGCAGGAGTCCAGTCCGGCCCTCGACCTGGCTCTTGCCTGTGTGCGAGCACACGGCGCTGAATCACCCCGCCGGATAGCCCTCATACCCGACATTGGGCCAATGAAATCCGGTATAGGTCAGCATGGTCGCGAAACTCTCCAACCGCACCTGATGCCACCAGCCTATGGGCACGAACAGCAGGTCGCCCGGCGTCAGCAGCACCTCATAGCGCAGCACGTCCCGCGCCTGCGGATAGAGCGCCAGCCGCGCCTCGTCGGTGACGTCGCGCACCTCGCTGAAAACATGGGCCTTGTGCGCCAGCCGCCGGGTCTGGGACGGCGGGATCAGGATCACGCGCTTGGTCCCCGTAACCTGCGCCAGCATATTGTTGGTCAGGTCGAAATGCAGCGGCGTAAACGTGCCTTCTCCGCCAATCCACAGCATCCCCGGCGCGCGCGTGAGATAGGCGTTAAGATGCCCCAGGTCGGCTTGGAGCGGGGCCAGCGCCGGACCGTTGGCTGCGCTGTTATAGGCAGTCAGATAGGCGTTGTTGCCGCCATGACGCACCATCGCGATGAAGTCGCGGAAGCGGCCCCGCATCTTGTGCCGGTCCTTGGCCAGTTCATAATCGGCGGCCCGCGACCGGTCGCCCTGAAATTCGATCATCGCGTCGCCGACCGTTTCGGCGAGATAGTCGGGCGTCCATAGGTCCAGCGCGGGCCACCCCGCCATCGCGCCCTTGATGAGCACCGGCCGTCCGGGCGCGTAAAAGCTGTGCAGGAAATCCTCCCCCGACAGATGTTCCGCGGTCAGCAGGCCCGAAGCATAGGGCGACAAGGCGCGCTGCCGCTCCTGCACGTCGGCCAGCCAGTCGCGGCGTTTGAGCGCCAGCGCATCGTCGGGCGCTTGTGGCTTGGGGGCGGCCGTCGCTGGGCGGGGCGCTGCGCCAAAATCGATCTGCCGCAGCGCCATCTGCATCCGCATGTCATGGGCCTGGGCGGGAAGGGAAGGCGGACGCTTGCTCATGGCACCCCTTATCGCGCGATCATGACAGCGCTATTGCAGAAGATGACGGTTCGGTGACGGGCTATCCCAACGCTGTGAATTCAGGCCGGCTCGACCAGCGCCGCCTTCTTGCCCTGCGACCGCCCCAACAACACGCCACCCAGCGCCAATGCGAATCCGACAAGCTGGACCGGCCCCAGCCGCTCCTCGAACAACAGCCATGCCTCGATCGCGGCCAGCGGCGGGACCAGCAGCAACAGCATCGACATGCGCGTCGGCCCCTGATGCCGCACCAGCCACACCAGCAGCGACAGCCCCGCCGCTGACAGCCCCAGCACCGACCAGCCAAGCCCGATCCACAATATCGGCGCATTGTCCCAGCGATATTCCCCCACGATCAGCGTCGCAGCGATCGCCACCAGTGCCCCGCCCAGATTCTGCGCCGCGCCCGACATCAAAATCGGGTCGCCCGCAATCTGGCCGCGCTGGATCAGCGTCCCGCCGGTCATGGCGATCACCGCGATAACACCCGCGACCACCGGGATCAGCCCGATCGCCCCCGCGCCGCTCCGCTCCAGCGCGGGCAGCAGCACGCACACCACTCCGCCGATCGCGATCGCCAGGCCCGCCCAGTTACGCCCTGGCAACCGCTCGCCCAACAACGCGACGCTCGCCACCGCTACCATCAGCGGCTGCGTCGCGCCCAGCAGCGACATGATCCCGGCTGGCATCCCGCGGCTCACCGCCCACCAACTGACGGTCAGGTACAATCCATGCAGCATCGCCCCGGCCGCCAGATGCAGTCCCAGCCGCCGGCCCCGCGGCCACCCCTGCCGCGCATAGAGCGCCGCGCCGCCCAGCAGCAGAGTCGTTGCGGTCAGCCGCACCGCCAGGATCAACTCCGGCGCGCCATGCGGCACTACCGCCCGCGCGACGATGAAGCCGGTTGACCAGATCAGGACGAACAGGATGGACGCGACAATACCGAACATCCGCCGCCTTTGAAGGAAGGGCAGGGCGATGTCGAGCAGGCGCAAAGGAGGATGGACGGAGGTTTGCCCTCTCGCCCCGGTCCATCAGGCGGGTAGGCAGGCGATCCGCCTTGGTTATCGCGGCGGCGTCGTCTCCTGCGATTAGGGGATAAGGGCCATCGTCGCCGCCTGGATCATCTGCCGGTGCGCGTCACTGCCGCGCGCCACGTCCGGCCAAGGCTGGCCGGTCGCCGATCCGCGGCTCTCATGCCATATCTTGCCGGCGACAAGGTCGATCTCCTCGTCTGTGGGCTGATGTCGGTCAGCCAGGCATCGCATCAAAAGTGCATGAAAAATCTCGCCGGAATTCGTCTGAATGCGGTCCATGGGCATCCTCTCCTGGCTTCGATGTTTCTCGAATGCCGTGGCGGCAGATGCCCGATTTCCCGCCGTTCGTCAATGAAGGGGGGCGCGCGCCGCGAAATGCCTATTCCCGCCCGGCCCGGATCGCCGCCCCGCCCGCGAACGGCGTGATCGCCACCAGCAGCAGCGACGCCGCGCCCAGGAACTTCAGCGCCGCGCCGCTGCCATCGCCCAGCGTCCCCGCGCCAAAGATCAGCAGCGGCACCGCCAGCGGCAGCGCCAGCAACCCGGCCAGCGCCCCGCTCGATCGCAGCCCGGCGGTCAGCGTCGCGACCAGCAGCCCCAGCGCCGCCAGCGCGGGCGTTCCGATCAACAGCCCGATCTCCAGTCGCACGATGATCGCGCCGTCCAGCTTCAGCAGCGCTGCGGCGGGCAAAGTGGCGATCATCAGCGGCGGGCCGAAGCCCAGCCAGTGCGCCGCCAGCCGCGCGATTACGACCATTTCCTCGCCAATGCCGCGCAGCGCGATCTGGTCCAGCACGCCGCCATCCCTGTCCGGCGTGACCAGCCTATCGACCGGCAGCAGGCTGGCGAGCAGCGCGGCGATCCACAGCATCCCGCCCCCGGTCCGCCCCAGCAGCGCCGCATCCGGCCCGACCGCAAAGGGATAGAGGCTGGCGACCAGCAGCAGGAAGGCGACCGGCAGCCACAGCCCTGCCGATGCCCAGGCCTGGCGCAAATCCCGCGCGGCGAGCAGCCAGAGCAGCCTCATGCCGCCTCTTCCCCGTAATCGGCCAGCGCCAGCGTAACCGGCGCATCGATCGGCAGCGGCTGGTGCGACGCGGCCAGCACGATTCCGCCCGCCGCCAAATGCGCTGCCACCGCGGCACCCAGCAGCGCTGTCGACGCCGTGTCGAGCCCATTGCCTGGTTCGTCCAGCAGCCATACGCCAGCGCCGCTGGCGATCACCCGCGCCAGCATCGCCCGCTTGCGCTGCCCGGTGGACAGCATCCGCACCGGCACGTCGGCCAGCGGCGTCAACGCCATGGCGTCCAGCGCGCGGGCGACGGCTTGCCCATCGGCCCGGTCCAGTTTAGCCCAGAAATCCAGCGCCCGCGCCAGCGGCGCCTCCATGTCCAGCGCCAGCCGCTCGTCGGTCAGCGCGATGCTACCCGTCCGCTCCACCGTACCGGCAAAGGCGGGCAGCAGCCCGGCGACGACCCGCAACAGGCTGGACTTGCCCACGCCATTGGGGCCGGTCAGCAACGCGCCGCCGCCCGCCGCCAGCGCCAGGTTGACGCCCCGGAACAGCATCCGCCCCCCGCGCAGGCAGGCCAGGTTGGTCAGGCGCAGCGCCGCCCCGGTCATGAGGCGACCATATCCTCCAGCACATGCATGTCGATGTCGGACAGGCCGAAATGATGGCCGATCTCATGCACAACGACATGGGTGATGAGCGCGTCGAGCGGCACGCCGGTTTCGACCCATTCGTCCAGCAGCGGACGGCGGAACAGATGGACGGTCGGGGGTATGTCCCCGGTCTGCGCCTCTTGCCCCACCGGACGGCCGCTATACAGGCCGGTCAGCCCAAACGGGTCGTCAATCTCCATCTCCTTCAAGATGTCCGCGGGCGCGAACTCCTCCACGAACAGGACGACATCGGACAGATGCGCGTTGAACGGGTCAGGCAGGCGACTGAGCGCTTCCAATGCGAGCGCCTCGATCTCCTGGGGGGTTGGGGCGAAGCGGGGCGGTTGACCGGGATGCGACATGCCTGCCACATACCGCATGGTATTTCATGAGGATAGGGACATGATTGGTAAACTCAGCGAAGAGGATCGCGCCGTGGCGTTGGCCGAACTGCCGCAATGGACCGCCGTGGCGGAGCCGGACGGGATATCGCGCCGCTTCACCTTCACCGATTTCGTCGGCGCTTTCGGCTTCATGACGCGGGTCGCGATCTTGGCCGAAAAGGCGGATCATCATCCTGAATGGTCCAACGTCTATAACCGGGTGGATATCATTCTCACCACCCATGACGCCGGCGGCCTGTCGCAACGCGACATCGCTCTCGCCCACGCGATCGACGCGCTGGCGCACTAAGGTCGCTGAATAAAATGGACAACTCTGGTTTAAATCATCCGTTCGCCCTGAGTAGCCATTGAGCTTGTCGAAATGGCGTATCGAAGGATGTCGCGCAGCGTGCCTTCGATACGGGCCTTCGACTGCGCTCAGTCCCTACTCAGGACGAACGGTTATTTAAAGTTGCCAAGCCTTAATAGTTCGACACGCCCTCGATCCGCTCCTCATAGCCGCGCAACGCCGCCGTCACCGATCGATCGCCCGCATAGCGCCGCCGCAACATCGCCAGCTTGGCATCGGTGCCGCTGCACAATTCGGCGATATTCTCGGCGATATAGGCGCGCCGTTCCGCATCATAGGGTTCTTCGCCGCGGAAATGGTCGCACCCGTCGCGGTCCACCATGAAGGTGGTGACTTCCTGCGGGAAGGGCAGGGCCGACCCGCCATCATCCGACGGCGGCAGGTCCAGCGCGTTGCGCGGCGCTGGCTGCGCGCGCACCGTCACGACCGGCGACGCCTTCACTGGCGCGACGACGGGTTCGACGGGGGGCAGCAGGGGGGCGGGTTCCGGCGCGATCGTGGCGACGGTTGTGATCGGTTGCGACGGGCCATTGTCGGCCTGCGCACTGTCTGCGGACGAGTCGCGACAGCCGGCGACCAAGGCCAGCATCAGTACCACAGGAACCAGACCCAAACGCCCGCTCACCCGATCTCCTTCCGCAAGCTGGCGATTAAATCGGCTACATGGGGCAGCCGCGACTCTTCTTCGTCCAGGATCGCCAGAAACGCCGCCCGCCTATAGTCCGCCAGCGTTTCGGGCGAAAGACGGCTTGCTGCGGGCATTGCCGAAATCACGATGTCCAGAAGCCGCTCGGCACCGTGCAGCCGGCCCCACAGATAGTCATTCTCGCGATAGACCCTGCTAAAGAACGCACCGAAGTTGTTGAATTCAATGCCCTTGAGTGTCGCACTCGCGCCGCCGCTACGGATTGCGCCGCAATCCTCCGGCGAAATCCGGTCGACCTTGACTGGATCATATTCATCCAGAGTGTCACCCTGGAGCAACGGTAGCGTAGCGATATCGGTGAAAGGGAAACCCAGATAGGCGAGCAGCATCGTGCGCCGCCCCGCCTTGGGCAGCGCCGCCAGCGCTTCGGCCAGCATCAGGTCGGCTGCCTCGTCCCGCGCTTTCAGCCCGCGCGCCTGCGCCACCGCGGCCAGCGCCGTGGCGGCATCCGTCGGCACCGCCTTGGCCGCCGCGACGACGTCGGCGTCATGGAAATCGCTATCCTCGCATTCGGCATAGAGCGTCAGCGCGCCATAGATGGCGTCGTGCATCCCCAGCACCGCGGGATCGTCGACTTGTGCCGCCAGTTCCAGCGTATCGGCCAGCCGCCGCGCCAGATAGCGCAGGCGGCGGATGCGGAAGGCCAGGTCATGGGCGCGAAAGGAGGCGACGGGGGCGGAGGCCGAACCGCTCTCCGCGCTTAACTGGTCCGCGCCATTCTTGCGAATATCGGCCCAGATCGCCTGACGATAGCTTTCGCGCATCATCGCGCTGTCCTCGCCGCTCAGGCGGAACAGCAGCGAGCAGAGCGATTCGACGATGCCCGATAATTTGAGATGGCCATAGGCCGGATAGGCGAAGCCCGCCGCGCTCGCCGCCCGCTGCTGCGCCTTGGCGCGCCAGGCGGACAGGCGTGCGGGCGTCGGCCGGTCCAGAAACAGCATCTTGCCGATCGCGCTTTCTACCTCCGCCTCGATGCCTGGGCGCAGCGCGTCCAAGATACGCCGCATCCTCCGGATGCGCGTGCTGTGCCGGTCGATCGCCTCCAGATTGTCGCGGATCGGCTGTTCGCGCGGAATGTCCGACAGCGCACCGAAAATGGTGCGGAAGAAACCGGGCAGCGGTGTGTCCGCCCCGGTCGGCGCATCCTGCTGCTCGCCTTCCTTGTTCAGGCGGATGGAACGGTGCCCCGGCTTGGGATCGATATAGACGAAGCGCCGGTCCACCTCGCGCCGCGACGGCCGATTACGCAGCGCGCCGATCGCCTGGGCGAAGGGGGCGTTGGCCAGCACCGACCCGTCGATCAGGACCGCGTCCTCCGCCGTCCCGCGCGCGGCATGGCGGGGCAGGGCGCGGCCCAGAAAGGCGTCGCGCGTCGGCCATGCGCGATGGCGGCGTTTGAGCACCCGGTCCAGCTCGCGCACGGTGAAGGGCGGGAAGGCGCCGGGGAAGCTGGCGGTCGCGCGCGCCGCAAACACCAGTTCGGCCGGATCGGCGAACGGCCGCTCCCCCCGCCCGCGCGCCTTGAAACCGATCGACAGCCGATGTTCCGTCTCGATCACCTGCGCCGGGCTGTTGAGGTTCAGGCTTTGCGGATGCCCTTCGAAATCGGTGACGGTCACGAACAGGTCGAGGGGATGCCCGTCGGGCAGCAGCGGCGGCCCATTCCCCGACGCCGCCATCGCATCGAAGGCATCGATCAACATGGTGGAGAATATTTCCCCGCCAAAGGGCGGCTCGAACCAGCGCGACCGGATGAAGCGGGACAGCTTCATCCGCACTTCCTCGCGCGTGTCCGGGGCTACGGTGCGCTCCACCGCATCGCCCGGCCGCCGCGCCGCCATCCACACGAGCGGCGTCGCCCAGAATTTGGTCATGGCGCGGGCCGGGCGCGCATCGGGGTCCAGCAACCGGTCGACATCGGCATTGTCCAGCCACATGGTCGTCAACGGCTCCAGCGACTGGCCCGTCTCGATCGCCTGCGCCAGGAAGATGCCGTTGATACCGCCCGCGCTGGCCCCCGCTATGATGTCGGGCATGACGCGCAGCCGAACGCCGCTCGCCGCCTCCATCGCCGCCAGCACCTGCGCATAGACCGCCTCGCTGCCGCCGCTGGCCGGCACGCCTTCATGGAAGGCGCGGCTGGCGCGGGCCAGATGCCACACCTCCTTGGTGATGCCATGCATGTAGATCGCCAGGCTGATGCCGCCATAGCAGACCAGCGCAAGCCGCAATTCCCGCTCCTTCATGGGGCGAACGTCGCAGAGGGTGGCGGACTTGTCGAGGCCGACAAGCCAAGTTCCGTTCGTTTCGAGCGAAGTCGAGAAACCGAAGCGCAGACGTTCCTCGACTTCGCGCGAAACGAACGGATGCAGTGACTACCCAACCGAAAACTCCGCCCAGATCGGCAGATGGTCCGACGCCTTTCTTGCCGCACCGCTTTCATGGACGCCGCAATCCTTGAGCGTCAGACGCTCGCAATGCATGATCCGGTCGAGCCGCGCCACCGGCCGCCGCGCATGGAAGCTGCGGCCGCACGGCGCGAAACTATAATGGCGCGCAAAATCGGCCAGGCAGCCGCGCCCGGCGCTCCATTCGTTGAGGTCGCCCATCAGCACCGTGGGCATCGCCACGCCCTGCGCCGCGGCATGGATGACCGCCGCGGCCTGCTTGCGTCGCCACAGGCCCGACAGGTCGAGATGCATGCCGAACACGCGCACGCTCGCGCCGCCCGTCGTTACTTCCGCCATGGTCGCGCCGCGCGGCTCCAGATAGGGCAGGTGCAGCACGTCATGCGCGCCCAGTTCAGCGCTCTTGCGCACCAGCAGCGCATTGCCGTGCCAGCCCATCGAATCGGCCTGCACGTCCAGCGGCACCGCTTTATAGTCGCTCTGGCTGTCCATCAGCCGCGGCGGGATTGCCGCCGATCGCACGCCAAAGCGCCGGTCGGCCTCCTGCAATGCGATAATGTCGGCATCGACTTCCGCCAGCACCTCAAGCACCCGTTCGGGCATCCGCCGCCGGTCGGTGCCTATGGCCTTGCGGATATTATAGCTCGCGACACGGATTGTTTTCATGGCCGTAACAATGCGCCAGCGCGCCGGATGTTTCCAGTACCCGCCGCGATGTTCTTGCATTGTTCGCGCTTGCCCGCCATATCGGTGCCATGGCCAAGGTAAAGCGCAAATTCGTCTGTCAGCAATGCGGCACCGTTGCGGCCCGCTGGCAGGGCCAGTGCGAGGATTGCGGCGAGTGGAACAGCATCGTCGAGGAAGCGGCCGAAACCGTCTTTTCCTCGCGCCACGACCTGCAAAATGGCGGCCGCGCGATCACGCTGATCGGTCTAGACAGCAAGATCGAACTGCCGCCGCGCACCAGCACCGGCATCGCCGAATTCGACCGGGCGCTGGGCGGCGGCATCGTCGCTGGCTCCGCCACCCTGATCGGTGGTGATCCGGGCATCGGCAAATCGACGCTTTTGCTCCAGGCCGCGGCGCGCGTCGCCGCGCGCGGGCTGTCGGTGGCCTATATCAGTGGCGAGGAAGCGACCGACCAGGTCCGCCTGCGCGCGCAGCGACTGGGCCTGGGTAACGCCCCGGTCATGCTCGCCAGCGCGACGTCGGTGCGCGACATCCTGACCACCCTGAGCGAAGGGCAGCCGCCCGCCCTGCTGGTGATCGATTCGATCCAGACGATGCATAGCGACCTGATCGAGGGCGCGCCGGGCACCGTCAGCCAGGTCCGCGCCTCGTCCCAGGAACTGATCAAATTCGCCAAGCAGCGCGGCACTGCGCTGATCCTCGTCGGCCATGTGACCAAGGATGGCAGCATCGCCGGCCCGCGCGTGCTGGAACATATGGTCGACACCGTGCTGGCGTTCGAGGGCGAACGCAGCCACCAATATCGCATCCTGCGCGCGATCAAGAATCGCTTCGGCGGCACCGACGAGATCGGCGTCTTCGCCATGGTCGCCGAAGGATTGGAGGAGGTCGCCAATCCCTCCGCCCTGTTCCTGACCCAGCGCGACGAGACAGTGACGGGTGCCACCGTCTTCCCCGCGCTGGAAGGGACACGCCCGGTCTTGGTCGAAATCCAGGCGCTGGTCGTGCGCTTGTCCAGCGGTGCCACGCCCCGGCGCGCAGTGGTCGGCTGGGACAGCGGGCGGCTGGCCATGGTGCTGGCCGTGCTGGAGGCGCGCTGCGGCCTCAGTTTCTCGACCTGCGAAGTCTATCTGAACGTCGCGGGCGGCTATCGCCTGTCCGATCCCGCCGCCGATCTGGCCGTCGCCGCCGCCTTGGTATCGGCGCTGTCGGAAAAGCCGCTGCCCTCCGACGTCGTCCTGTTCGGGGAGATTGCGCTGTCGAGCGAGATCCGCCCCGTCGCCCACGCCCCGCTGCGGCTGCGCGAATCGGCCAAGCTCGGCTTCAACCGCGCCTTCATCCCCGCGGCTGCGGCCGATGGAGTGAAGGGAATCGCGGTCAGTGGTTTCCGCACCCTCGCGCAGCTTGTTGACCAGATGCTGGGACGCGGATAGCCACAGGCGCAATGAACGCCATCGACATATCTGTCCTGCTCGCCATCGGCGGTTGCGCTATATTGGGCCTCATGCGCGGTTTCGTGCTGGAAACCCTCTCGCTCATCGCCTGGGTGCTGGCGATCTTCTGCATCCGCCTGTTCCACGCCTCGGTCGCCGAAGTGCTGACACCCTTTATCGGCACCGCCAGCGGCGCGGCGATCCTGGCGCTGGCGCTGGTGTTCGGCGTGACCTTCGGCGCGGGCAAGATGATCGCCCACGTCATCGGCCGCCGCACCCGCCAGTCCGTGCTCGGGCCTGTTGATCGCGTGCTGGGCGCTGGCTTCGGCGCCGTTAAGGGCCTGATCGGCGCGACCCTGCTCTTCCTCGCCTTCAGCCTGGTCTATGACACTTTCTACGGCAGCGGCGCGCGTCGCCCGGACTGGCTGTCGGACGCCCGCACCTATCCGCTACTCAACGCCAGCGGTCAGGCGATCAGCGAATTTCTGGCCGAACAGCGCGCGAAAAAGCCGGTTGTTGAGGATAGGTGAATGAGATTCGTTCGTCCTGAGTAGCCATTGAGCGAAGTCGAAATGGCGTATCGAAGGATAGGGCTTGGCACTGATGCTTCGATACGGGCCATCGACAAGCTCAGGCCCTACTCAGCACGAACGGATGATGTGGAGCAATAGAAGGACAGCCTCACAGCCACCCCTTCTCCCGATAGGCCGCCGCCGTCGCTTGCAACCCGTCCTGTGTCTTCACCTGCGGCAACCATAGCCGCTTGGGCGGTTGCTTGCGCTTCGCCACCACCCAGTCGGGATGGCAGAAATAATCGACCCGGTCGGGGGTCAGCTTCGCGTTCTTGCCGCGCACCATCCGGTCGGTCCGCGCCGCGACGTTCAACAGCCATTCCGGCGTGGCGAAAGTCCGCACCGCCCGCCCGACCGCCCGGCCGATCGCTGACCCAAAATCCCGATGATCCCATCCGCCCGGCGTGCCGTCATCCACCTCATAGGTGCGCGTCAGGCTGTTCTCGCGTTCCTGCGTCAACGCCAGCAATAGCGCCGCCAGATCGCTTACATGGATCACCGACAGCCGCCCGCCCGGCGGCAGCAGCATGACGCCGCGCTTGGCCATGCGGAACAGTTCCAGCATCTCGCGGTCGCCCGGCCCGTAAATGGCGGGCGGGCGCACGATCGTCCAATCCAGGCCGCTCGCCTTCACATGTTTTTCGGCCAGTTCCTTGGACCAGCCATAATCGGACAAGCCCGGCTCCCGCGCCGCCAGCGACGACACATGGATCAGTCGCTTGATCCCGCGTTTGCGCATCGCATCGACCACCGCCATGGTGCCACGCGCATTGCCCGCTTCAAACCCCTCGCGGTCGGGCGCGTTCACCACGCCTGCGATATGGATCACCGCATCGGCGTCGCGCACCAGCGTATCGAGCGCGGCGCTATCCTCCAGCGACCCATGCACCCATTTCAGCCTGGCGCGCGGCGGCTGCGCCCGACGGGTCAGCGCGTTGATGCGCAGCCCGTCGCTCAGCGCCTGCTCCAGCGTCTCGGCACCGACGAATCCCGTCGCGCCGGTCATGGCAATTCGCATCTGCTGCATGTCTCTCAGACCATCGCCATATGGTCGCGATGGACCAGCACCGATCGCGGCATTTCGCCCAGCAACGCTGCGATGTCGTCGCTGCGTTTGCCTGCGATCTTCGCCGCGGCCTCGCTGTCATATTCGATCAGCCCGCGCGCGATCACCCGGCCATCCTGCGCCACGATATCGATCACGTCGCCCCGATCGAACACGCCCTCGACACTGGCGACCCCGGCGGGCAGCAGGCTGTTGCCCTTGCCCAGCGCCTTTTCCGCCCCCGCGTCGACGATGATCCGCCCGCGCGTGGTCAGACGCCCGGCCAGCCAACCCTTGCGCGCGCCTTTGCCTTGTGCGGCCAGGAAGATCGACCCCTTGCCGCCACCCGCCCAACGCGACAGCGGCGCATCGACTTCGCCCGAAATGATCGCCAGATGCGCGCCCGCGCCGGTCGCGATCCGCGCCGCCTGGATCTTCGACACCATGCCGCCCGATCCCATGCCGGATGCCGACCCGTCATCGGCCATCGCCGCGATCCGCGCGTCGATCGTCTCTATCGTTTCAATCAGCATGGCGCTCGCATCGGCGTGCGGGTTGGCGGTGTAAAGCCCGTCGACATCGGAAAGCAGCACAACCGCGTCAGCCCGTGCCGCCTGTCCGATGCGCGCCGCCAGCCGGTCATTGTCGCCGAAACGGATTTCAGCCGTCGCCACGCTGTCATTCTCATTGACCACCGGCACGACATTCAGCGCCATCAGCCGCTCCAGCGTCGCCGAGGCATTGAGGTAGCGGCGGCGATTTTCCAGGTCGTCCAGCGTGACCAGCATCTGCGCGGCGGTGATGCCCTTTTCATCGAGCAGGCTGGCCCAGCATTGCGACAAAGCGATCTGCCCCGTCGCCGCCGCCGCCTGCGCATCCTCCAGCGACCCGCGTCCCCCCTTGGGCAGCTTCAGCCGCCGCGCGCCCAGCGCGATCGCGCCCGACGACACGATGATGACCTGCTGGCCCGCCGCCCGGCGTGCCGCAACATCGGAAACCAGCGTGCGCAGCCAGTCCACCCGCACTGCGCCGGTTGGATCGACCAGCAGCGCCGACCCGATCTTAACGACCAGGCGGCGGACCAGGGCAGGGGGGAAACCGGAAAGGGGAGAGGTCACAGGCAAATGGTCCGTTCGGTTCGAGCGAAGTCGAGAACCGTCATGCACCCGCGTCTCGACTTCGCTCGCAGCGAACGGGTGTCATGCACATCGCCTAGATCGGCGACCACGCTCCGTCGCTCTCTTTTCCCGCCTCCTCGGAAGCCTCACGGGCATCCTCGTCCATCATCAGCAGCACCGCGTCGAGCAGCAGGCCCACGCCCTCGCCGGTCGCGCCGGAAATGATGAACACATCCTCCACGCCCGCTTCGTCGCGCAACTGGTCGGCGATGTCTTCCATCAGCTCCTGCCCAAGCAGATCGCCCTTGTTGAGCACCACGATCTGCGGCTTTTCGTCCAGCCCTTCGCCATAGGCGGCCAGTTCTTCGGTGACGATGTGAAACGCTTCGACCGGATCGTCGACGGTGGCGTCGATCAGGTGCAGCAGCACGCGACACCGTTCGATATGGCCCAGGAAGCGGTCGCCGATGCCCACGCCCTCCGCCGCGCCCGCGATCAGGCCCGGAATGTCCGCCAGCACGAATTCGCGATCCTTGTGCAGCACCACACCCAATTGTGGCTTGGTGGTGGTGAAGGCATAGGCGCCGACCTTCGCCTTGGTGTTGGTAACCTGGTTGATAAGCGTCGACTTGCCCGCATTGGGCATCCCTACCAGGCCGACGTCGGCTAGCAGCTTCAGCCGCAGCCATACCCACAGTTCCTGGCCCGGCCAGCCCGTGCCATGCTGGCGCGGCGCGCGGTTGGTGCTGGTCTTGTAGGACATGTTGCCCCGGCCACCGTCGCCGCCGCGCAGGAAGGTGACGCGCTGCCCGACCTCGGTGAAGTCGGCCAGCACGTCCTGATCCTCATAATCAGGAATGCCGTCCTCGTCCTCGCTGCCTTCGATCGGCTTGGGGTCGGACAAGATCTGCGTGCCCACCGGCACCTTGATGATCAGATCCTTGCCGCCCGCGCCATAGCGGTTCTTGCCCATGCCGGGCGTGCCGCGCTGCGCCTTGAAATGCTGGGTGTAGCGGAAGTCGATCAGGGTATTGAGGCCCTGGACCGCTTCGAAGATGATGTCGCCGCCCTTGCCGCCGTTACCGCCGTCGGGGCCGCCATATTCCTCATATTTTTCGCGACGAAAACTGACCGCGCCGGGGCCGCCCCAGCCGGATTTGATGTAGATTTTGGCTTGATCGAGAAAATGCATGGGCGGCCCATAGCGCCATCCGGGCAATAATTAAACCTTAGCTTGCGCCGCCATCGCCGCGGCCTCCTGCATCAGCGCGAATGTCAGGCTGCGCGTGGCGATTTCGCGCGCTTTTTCGCGCGGCAGGGCGAGCGCGGCAGCCATCGCCCCGCCCAGCTGCGAATCGCCCAGCGCCAGCAGGACGAGCATCAGCGTATTGTCGCGGATCAGTTCGGCCAGATGCGGGGTCCGCGCGGTCGCCGCCAGTTTGTCGACCAGCCGGTGGATCGCCTCCACCACCGGGTCCAGCGCATCCTCATTGCCCGACGCCAGCATCCAGCTTGCCAGCGCACCCGCACCCTCCCGGTCGAACGCATCGAACGTCATGTCGACGATGGTGCGCGGGCTGACCTCGCCGCGTCGCGCCGCATCCACCGCCTCGCCGATCTTGGTGGTGATCGTGTCGGCCAGATGCGCCGCCAGCGCTTTCTGCAATCCCGCGGCCGATCCGAAATGGTGCAGCAGATTGGCGTGGGTGCGCCCGACCCGCCCGGCCACGGCCTTGAGCGTCACCGCCTGCGGCCCCGACTCGATCAGCAGATCGCGGGCCGCCTCCACGGCGACAAGGCGGCTTTCATCCGGGCTAAGACGCGCGCGCTTTATTGACATGATTGTAAGCAACTCTTATTTACATCAATGTAAGTAACGACCGGAGACATATCCATGACCCCGACCGACCTCACCATAACGCCCCGCGACCGCCGTTTCGGACGGGATCGCGTGACGGCGCGACATTGGCTGAACGGCGATCCGATCGCCACGGCTTTCTTCAATGCGCTGTCGATCACCTTCCCGCGCGGCGAAGCCTATTTCATCGATAGCGTTCGCACTTTCCGCGATGGTGTTCCGGCCAGGCTGGCGGGCGAGATCGCCGCTTTCACCAAACAGGAAGTCGTCCACAGCCGCGAACATCTCGCCTTCAACCGGCAGGTGACCGACCATGGCTATGACGTGTCCCGCCTCGACGCCGACGTGACGATGATGTTGGACCTCGCCAAACAACGCCCGCCGATCGCCAGCCTGGCCGCGACCATGGCGCTGGAGCATTTCACCGCCATCCTCGCCCATGAACTGCTCAGCGACCCGCGCCATCTAGACGGCGCCGACCCGGAAAGCGCCGCCCTGTGGCGCTGGCACGCGATCGAGGAGATCGAGCATAAGGGCGTGGCGCACGACACCTGGGTCCATGCCACGCGCGACTGGAGCCGGTTCAAGCGCTGGTGGGTGAAGACCGCTATGATGCTGGTCGTGACGAAGCATTTCCTCCACCACCGCGCCCGCGGCATGATGGACCTGCTGCGGCAGGACGGTGTTACAGGCTATCGGGCCTGGGGCGGGTTGCTGCGTTATGCGCTGGTCCGGCCGGGTATAGTGCGCCGGGTGGCGCGGCCGTGGCTCGGCTATTTCCTGCCCGGCTTCCATCCGTGGCAGGTCGACGACCGCGCACTCATCGCCCTGGCCGACAGCCCCTATGCGCATGCACGGCAAGGCGGCGTACTCCCCTCCGCCGCTTGACCGAAAGAAAGCGGAGCGCTCTTATCGGCGCATGACCGATGCCCCCACACTCGAAACTATTCGCTTGGTCCTCCGCCCTCACCGGGTCACTGATTATGCCGCCTGCGCGGCGCTGTGGGCCGATGCAGACGTCGTCCGCCACATTGGCGGCGTCCCGCTCGACAGGCAGGCGGTCTGGTTCCG
Source organism: Sphingobium psychrophilum (assembly GCF_012927105.1). Lineage (GTDB taxonomy): Bacteria > Pseudomonadota > Alphaproteobacteria > Sphingomonadales > Sphingomonadaceae > Sphingobium > Sphingobium psychrophilum. The sequence continues at coordinate 97,252 of NZ_JABBFV010000010.1, forward strand.
CATCCTGCGCTACGCCGGCATGTGGTCGCTGCTCGGCTACGGCATGTGGGTGATCGAGGAGCGCGACAGCGGCGCCTTTCTGGGCGAAGCGGGACTGCTGAATGCCGAAAGAGGCCTTGCCGAACTGGAAGGCGTGCCGGAAGCCGGTTGGGTGCTCGGCCCGCAAGCCTGGGGCAGGGGGATCGCCACCGAAGCGATGCAGGCGATCCTCGCCTGGAGCGACGCCCATCTCGAAGCGCCCTCGCTCCGCTGCATCATCGATCCGGGCAATGCGGCGTCGATCAAGGTTGCGCAGAAGCTGGGCTTCCAGGCGCTGACCGACACGCAACTGGGCGGAAAGCCGACGCGCGTGTTCGATCGGCCCAAGCATCCTCCCCAATGACGGGGAGGCGGCTGTTCACGCCGCCATCGGGACTACAGCATCGCGATAAAGGTCCATCGCCGGATCGTTGCTTTGTCGACCCGCATCGCCTTCTTCGAACAACAGACAATCGACCAGGGCGTCGCGGCCCAGGCTGTAGCGCTGCGTGGTCTGTCCGCTGAAACGGAAGCCCAGCTTGCGCAGGACATTGCCCGACGCGCGATTGTCGGCAAAGTGGCTGGCGCGGATATCGCGCACGCCATTGGCGCGCGCCATGCCCAACACGGCGCGCGCGGCTTCAGTGGCAAACCCCAGCCCCCAGTAGGGACGGGCGATCCAATAGCCGAGTTCCGGCGCGCCATCCTCGTCCAGATGCACGCCGCATCCGCCGACCAGGCGCGGTGCGCCCTGGGTGCGGGTGAACGCCAGCAGGCGCGGCAATTGCGGATGCTGCGGCAGCGCTAGGAACGCCTGCGCATCGTCCAATCCATAGGGGCTGGGCGCGTGGGCCAGATTGCGCAGGATTGCGGGGTCGCCGATGGCCTGGGCCAGCGTGGCGGCATCTTCCATCCAGCCCGGACGCAGGAGCAGGCGGGGGGTACGGGCAAACATTCTCGTCTCTCCTCTTATCAGCGCGCTTAGCCGCCAATCATGACGACTTCGCGACGCATTGTTCTGGATGGTTCCCCGCCCGCAAGACGCGCGAGAAGGCGTGGAGTTCCAGAGGCTTGAGGGAAATCGGAAGAGAACTGCACCCTTGTCGGTCGGCCGCGTTCCGGCAAAGAACGGGCAACGGAAAAAGGGGCGCTCCCATGAAAGGAGCGCCCCTTGTTTCCCTCGAAAACCGGCGGTTGCTGTCAAAGCCCTACCGGGAGGATCGCCCCTATTGTGGGGGACGATCCGTCATCGATCGTCCGTTATTCGGCTGCCAGGGCCATTGCGTCGACCGACACATATTTGCGGCCGAGCTTGCCGGTGTGGAATACCACGCGACCTTCGTTCAGCGCGAACAGCGTGTGGTCCTTGCCGATGCCCACATTGCGGCCCGGATAGACGCGGGTGCCGCGCTGGCGAATGATGATGTTGCCGCCGATCACTTCCTGACCGCCGAACTTCTTCACGCCAAGGCGCTTCGACTCAGAATCGCGACCGTTACGCGACGAACCGCCAGCTTTTTTATGTGCCATTGTCTAAACTCCTGGAATATTCTGGCGCGAAGCGATCAGGCTTCGGCAGCAGCCGGCGCTGCGTCTTGGGTCGTGGCAGCGGCCTTGTCGGCCTTCTTGCTTTCGCCACCGATCGACAGGATCCGCAGGATCGTGTGATTCTGGCGGTGGCCGTTCTTGCGGCGATAATTGTGACGGCGGCGCTTCTTGAAGACGATGACCTTCTCGCCCTTCGCCTGCGCGATGATTTCCGCCGCAACGGTCAGCTTGGCTACGTCCTTCAGGTCGCCGCCTTCGCCGGCCAGCAGGACATCACCCAGCGTCACCTGGTCGCCGGCTTCGCCAGCCATCTTTTCAACGACGATCTTGTCTCCGGCGGCGACGCGATACTGCTTGCCGCCTGTGCGCACGATAGCGAACATGGCTTGTCTCTTCTCGTTCAAATCTGCTTTACGCAGATCACCAAAGACATGACGCCTTAGCCGACCCGCGCGGGAATGTGGCCCGTTAGTGGAATGACTCGCACCTGTCAACCGATGGCGGCGCAGGACGGGGGTGGTTTTCCGGCTTTATCATGCCTATCTTGGCGGCAGATAAGGGAATAGCGACTATATGCGGCACGCCACGGGGCAGGGATGGAACGGGAAGGGCGCAACCCTGCGCCTGCCTGTCCTTATCGCCTTGTGGACGCTGATTCTGGTCACCTTGCTGTCCGCGCTGGCACCGCTTGGGCCACCGCTCAGCCGCGCGACCGGCTCGGCTTTCAATCCCGCCACTACCGATGTCGTGCTCAAGGCGCGCACCCAGGCGGTGTCGCCTGTGGTGGCGGCACCGCGCCCCGATGGCGACGGCACGCCACCCCTGATTCTGGCCCTCGCCGTCGCTATCATCCTGTTGGTCGGCCGGCATGTCCGGCCGATCGACCCTGCGGCTCGTTTTTCCCAAACCCCCCGTTCCTACGCCCCGGCGCGCACCCGTCGCGCCCGCGCGCCGCCCGCCGCTTCCTGACGATTCGCTTCTCCGCCCGCGCATCCCCGCGGGCTTTCGTCGGAAGAAGGAGCATCCCATGGCTCGCAGGAAAGCACGGCGCACCCGTCGCCGCCCGCCCTGGTGGTTCATGCCCGCCGTCATGTCCGGCCTCGCCGCCGCCGCCGCCGGTCTGTCCGCGGTGATGATGACCGTCGTAGAATAATCATGTTAGACTGCCCGGCGGCTCGGTTGAACCCGCGCCGTCGGCAGCCGCGTATCGAAAGCCACCCATGCCCCATCACACGCCCCTCATAGGCACTATCGTCGCCGGCCTTGTCGTCGCCTTCATCATGGGCGCCATCGCCCATCGCCTCAAACTCTCGCCGCTGGTCGGCTATCTCGTCGCCGGCATCATCGTTGGTCCCTTCACCCCCGGCTTCGTCGCCGATGCGGGGCTGGCCAACGAACTGGCCGAAATCGGCGTCATCCTGCTGATGTTCGGCGTCGGCCTGCATTTCTCGCTCAAGGATCTTCTGTCGGTCAAGAATATCGCGGTCCCCGGCGCGCTGGTGCAGATCGCGGTCGCAACCTTGCTCGGCATGGGCTTGTCTCACCTCATGGGATGGCCGCTGATGGGCGGGATCGTGTTCGGCCTCGCGCTCTCGGTCGCCAGTACCGTCGTGCTGCTGCGCGCCCTCCAGGGGGCCAATCTGGTCGAAACCCGGCGCGGCCGAATCGCGGTCGGCTGGCTGATCGTGGAGGATCTGATGATGGTCCTCGCGCTCGTCCTGCTGCCCGCGCTGGCCGCCGTCATGAACGATGCGGATTCAGGGGCCGGGGCATCTGCGCTCATCGCGCCGCTGGTCGGCACCCTGCTCAAGGTCGCGGGCTTCGTCGCGCTGATGCTGGTAGTGGGCCGCCGCGTCATCCCCTGGGCGCTGCACTGGGTCGTCCACACCGGATCGCGCGAGCTGTTCCGCCTCGCCGTCCTGGCCATCGCGCTGGGCGTGGCATTCGGCGCGGCCTATGCGTTCGACGTGTCGTTCGCCCTGGGCGCTTTCTTCGCCGGCATGATCTTGGGCGAAACCCCCTTGAGTCGCCGCGCGACCGAAGAAACCCTCCCCCTGCGCGACGCCTTCGCCGTGCTGTTCTTCGTGTCGGTGGGCATGTTGTTCAACCCCAGCGTGCTGTGGGAACAGCCGCTGCCGCTGCTGGCTACCGTCGCGATCATCGTCGTTGGCAAATCGATCGCCGCTTATGCGATCGTTCGCCTGTTCCGCTACCCCAACGACACCGCGCTGACCATCGCGGTCAGCCTGGCGCAGATCGGAGAATTTTCGTTCATCCTGGCCTCGCTCGGCGCAGGGCTTGGCGTCCTCCCCGCCGACGCCCGCGACCTGATCCTTGCCGGTGCGATCGTGTCGATCTTCCTCAATCCAATCCTCTTTTCGTTGGTCGTGCGCGACCGCAAGCAGGAGGAGGTGGACGATGAGGCCGCACGGGTCGCCGCGGCTGGGCCGGCGGTCGGCCACATCATCCTCATCGGCTATGGCCGGGTGGGCAAGCTGATCGCGCTCGGCCTCACCCAGCGCGACATCCCCTTCATCGTGATAGAGGATGACCCCGAAAAGGCGGAAGAGGCGCAGGAGGCCGGCCTGTCCGTCGTGCGCGGCAATGCGCTGGAGGACCGCAATCTCAACGCCGCCGGCGTGACCAAGGCGCGCCGCCTGCTGATCGCGGTGCCCGAAGGCTTTGAGGGCGGGGCGATCCACGAACATGCCCGCCATCTCAATCCCGATCTGGATGTCGTCGCCCGCGCGCACAGCGATGCAGAGGTCGATTATCTCCAGGGCCTGGGCGTCCCTCATGTCGTGATGGGCGAACGCGAACTGGCGAGCCGGATGCTGAAGCTCTGCGGGGCGGCCTAGTCGAGTGAAGACAGGAACCGCGCCGCCTGTTCCCGCGTGGCGGCGCGGTCCTGCTCGTCCATCCTAGCCCAGTTGCGGTACGGCATGGCGAGCCGGACATTGCGTCTCAGCAACGGCTCGTTGCGCGCCAGAAAATCCCAGTAAAGCGCGTTGAACGGGCAGGCATCCTCGCCGACCCGCTGCTTCACGTCATAGCGGCATGTGCCGCAATAATCCGACATCCGATTGATGTAAGCGCCGCCCGCGGCATAGGGTTTCGACGCCAGCAGGCCGCCATCGGCGAACTGGCTCATGCCGATCGTGTTGGGCAGCTCGACCCATTCATAAGCATCGGCATAGACTTCCAGATACCAGACATGGACCTGATGCGGGTCGATGCCCGCCAGCATCGCGAAATTGCCGGTAATCATTAGCCGCTGGATATGATGGGCATAGGCATGGTCGATCGTCTGGCCGATCGCCTGGGCCATGCAATGCATGTCCGTCTCGCCGGTCCAGTAAAAGCCGGGGAGGGGGCGGGTGGCCCCCAGCGCGTTGCGCCGCGCATAGTCCGGCCCCTCATGCCAATAGATGCCGCGCACATATTCGCGCCAGCCGATGATCTGTCGGATGAACCCTTCCGCGCAATTGAGCGGCACCTTTCCCGCCCGATAACGCGCCTCGACTTCCCGGCACAGCGCCAGCGGATCGAGCAGCCCGGCATTGATATAGGGCGACAGGATCGAATGCCACAGGAACGGCTCGTCCGTCAGCATCGCGTCCTGATAATCGCCGAACCGCGGCAGCGCCTCGTCCAGAAAGCGCCGCTGTTGCCGCATCGCGTCCTCATGCGTCACCGCGAAATGGAAATGGCCCAGGCTGCCGATATGATCGGCAAACCGCTCCGCCACGATTCCCAGCACATCCTGCGTGATCGCATCGGGACGAATGCGGATCGGCTGTGGCATCAGCAAGTCGCGCCCCGGCGCTGGTTTGCGATTGTCCGCGTCGTAATTCCATTCGCCGCCTTCGGGCTTGCCCTCCGCCGTCATCAGCAGGCCGGTCTTGCGCCGCATGTCGCGATAGAAATACTCCATCCGCAACTGCTTGCGCGCGGCTGCCCAGGTGTCGAACTCCGCATGGGAGCACAGGAAGCGATCATCCTCATGGATCACAACCGGCAGCCCAAAGCGCGTCTCCCACGCCTCCAGCATCGCCTGCACCCGCCATTCCCCGGCCTCGGTGACGTGAATGGCGGCCGGCTTGTGCCGCTCCACGGCGCGGGCGACTTCGCTGGTGAAGCTGCCGCTATTGGCGGGATCGTCCAGCGTCACATAATCGACGGTCCACCCCATCGCGCGCAACCGATCGGCATGATGGCGCATCGCGGACAGGATGAAGGCGATCTTGGCCTTGTGATGGCGGACATAGCTGGTTTCGTCCGCCACCTCCATCATCAGCACGACGCTGCGCGCCTTGTCGGCTGCGCGCAGCGACGCGATGTCGGGCGTCAACTGGTCGCCCATTATAGGAATAAGCAAAGGGCCGTCGGTCATGCGGGATGCAATGAATGACGGCCCTGTTGGCTCCTAGCTGTCTTAAAGGGATTTAACCCCGGCTGCGCGGCGGGCCCTTGCGCGGGCCACCAGCGCCTGCACCCTTGAACGGGCGCGGGCTATGCGGCGCAGCGCCACCGCGCGAACCGGCACCCGGACCGCCGCGGGGCGGACCGCTGCGGTTGGGGCGGGCGTCGTTGGACGGGCGCAGCTGGCGACGATTTTCCCGTGCTTCCTCGCGGGGTGCGCCGTCAACGGGATCGAACATCACGTCCGCACCCTCGTCACCCGCCTCGCCGGAACGACGCACAGCCGCCAGGAACTTGGCCGAAATCGCCTTGGGGATTTCGAACATCGTTTCACTGGCGGTGATGCGGATCGCGCCGATATCGCCGCGCGACACATGGCCACGACGGCAGATCAGCGGCAAAATCCAGCGCGGATCGGCATTCTGGGTGCGGCCGATATTCATGCGGAACCACTGGGTATCCTCAAAGCCCGGACGCGGTCCGTCACGGCGCGCCGGCGCTTCGCTGGCGTCCAGCAATTCTTCGGGCGCGGGCATGGCGGATCGGGCGCTCTTCACCAGCATCGCGGCGATTTCCTTGGCGCTCTTGGCCTCCAGCAACTCGGCACCCAGCGCCCAGTCGGACTCTTCCAGTTCCACCGGCGCCAGCAACTGCGCGCGCAGACGCTCGCCATCCTGCTGGGCAATCGCTTCCTTGCTCGGCGCTGTCGTCCATTCGACCGGGATCTTCGCGCCCTTCAGCATCGATTCGACGCGGCGGCGACGCGGATAGGGCACGATCAGCACGGCCGTTCCCTTCTTACCCGCGCGACCGGTGCGGCCCGACCGATGCTGCATCGTCTCGGCGTCGCGCGGCAACTCGACATGGACCACCAAGGTCAGCGAGGGCAGATCGATGCCACGCGCCGCGACGTCGGTCGCCACGCACACCCGCGCCCGCTTGTCGCGCAACGCCTGCAACGCCTGGTTACGCTCATTCTGGCTATGCTCGCCCGACAGCGCCACGACGGCAAAGCCACGCTCGGTCAGGCTGGCATGCAGGTGGCGGACATTGTCGCGCGTGGCGCAGAACAGCATGGCCGTTTCCGCCTCATGGAAGCGCAACAGATTGACGACGCTGTTCTCGATGTCGGCCGGCGCCACGGTCATCGCCTGATAGCTGATATCGCCATGGCCGCGCTCACCGGCGGCCGACGTGATCTGGAATGCGTCCTTCTGGTAACGGCGGGCCAACTGCACGATCGGCTTGGGCATGGTCGCCGAAAACAGCAGGGTGCGACGGCCATCGGGCGTGGCGTCGAGAATGCCTTCCAGGTCTTCGCGGAAACCCATGTCGAGCATCTCGTCCGCTTCGTCCAGCACGGCGGTCTTGAGCGCCGACAGGTCGAGCGCGCCACGCTCCAGATGGTCGCGCAGACGGCCCGGCGTGCCGACCACGATATGCGCACCCTGCGCCAGGGCGCGGCGTTCCTTGGCGGCGTCCATGCCGCCGACGCAGGTGGCGATGCGGGCGCGGGCGCCAGCATAGAGCCATTCCAGCTCGCGGCTGACCTGCAACGCCAGTTCGCGCGTCGGCGCGATCACCAGCGCCAGTGGCCAGGCGGCCGGGGGCAGCCGATCGGCGTCGCCCAGCAATTCGCTGGCCATGGCCAGGCCGAACGCGACGGTCTTGCCCGAACCAGTCTGCGCCGACACGATCAGGTCGCGGCCAAAGGCCTCTTCCTGCGTCACTTCGGACTGGACCGGGGTCAGCGCTTCATAGCCCTTGGTGGTCAGCGCCTGGGCGAGCAGGGGGTGGAGAGTGTCAAATGCCATGTTCTTGTTTTTCCATCGGATAAAGCGACCCGCCTTCTTCCGACGGAATCAACATAACCTTTCTCGCTGCCGCGTGAGCGCGATCAGCCGGTGCGTCAGGTCATCTCGCACCCGTTCAGGTTGGTAATCCAACCGCCGCTTGTTCAGAGCGGCCAGGGAAGCAGGCAAAATGCCTGTCTCCCAAATAAGAAAGCCTCCTTCCCGCGTTCCCGAGGAAGGAGGCTTGCCCTAATAGTATAGCATGAAGATCAGACGGCGGCGACTTCCGCCACATCGACCTTCACGCCTGGACCCATCGAGGACGACAGGGCGATCTTGCGGACATATTTGCCCTTCGAACCGGTCGGCTTCGCCTTGACGATCGCATCGACGAAGGCGTCGAAATTCCGGCGAAGATCTTCGGCCGAGAAGCTCGACTTGCCCAGGCCCGCATGGATGATGCCAGCCTTTTCGACGCGGAATTCGATCTGGCCACCCTTGGCGGCCTTCACGGCTTCGGCGACGTTCGGCGTCACAGTGCCCAGCTTCGGGTTCGGCATCAGGCCCTTTGGACCCAGCACCTTACCCAGGCGACCGACCAGGCCCATCATGTCCGGCGTCGCAATAACGCGCTGGAAATCGATGTTGCCGGCCTGGATCGACTCCAGCAGATCCTCGGCGCCCACGATGTCGGCGCCGGCGTCGAGCGCCTGCTGAGCCTTGTCGTTGCGGGCGAACACGGCGACGCGAACGTCCTTGCCGGTGCCTGCGGGCAGGGTGACGACGCCACGGACCATCTGGTCGGCGTGACGGGGATCGACGCCCAGGTTGATCGCGATTTCGACGCTTTCGTCGAACTTGGCGGTGGCGTGGGTCTTGATCAGGCCCAGCGCCTCGTTGACGCCGTGCAGCTTTTCGCGGTCAACCGCGGTGGCCAGGGCCTTCGCCTTCTTGGTCAGCTTTGCCATGGTCTTAGCCCTCCACCACATCGAGGCCCATCGCGCGAGCGGAGCCTTCGATGATCTTCGTTGCAGCGTCGATGTCGTTCGCGTTCAGATCGGCCATCTTGGCCTGCGCGACTTCGGCGAGCTGGGCGCGGGTGATCTTGCCGGCGACGATTTTGCCCGGTTCCTTGGAACCCGACTTCAGGTTGATCGCCTTCTTGATCAGGAAGGTGGCAGGCGGCTGCTTCATCGTGAAGGTGAAGCTGCGATCCGCATAGACCGTGATGATCGTCGGCAGGGGCGTGCCCTTGTCGACATTGGCGGTCTGCGCGTTGAACGCCTTGCAGAATTCCATGATGTTCACGCCGCGCTGACCCAGGGCTGGGCCGATTGGCGGGGCAGGCTTGGCGTCTCCGGCGGGCACCTGGAGCTTGATATAGCCCGTAATCTTCTTGGCCATTGTCACTCACTCTATAGCTGGGCGCGTCCAAAGATACGCCCGGTTCAAGTTTAGCGGTCGAACGGCTGCCGTAAAAACAGCCTCCCGCATAGAATCCGGCCACCCAGGGGCAGCACGGAAGCGCGGGCCTATAGCGATGTTCGTTCAAAAAGGGAAGGGGGTCCGTCGGACTGGCGGGAAATCGCTGCCAAGGCCCGCATGTCCAGTCCATCTTGCCTGCGCAAGCGAGCGGCGCAGCTCATTGTCTTCAACACGGCACCAGGGATGAACGGGTTCACGCGGAGGCGCGGAGACGCAGAGTGGCAGCTTCATTTCTCCGCGTCTCCGCGTTTCCGCGTCTCCGCGCGAACAAAATGGACGGTCGATGGCGGGATAATGCCATCCGGGCTTGCCTCAATATTTTCCGCGCAGATGCGCAAAGGTCGCAGAGCCAGAAGAGGTGTCTTTGCGCCCTCCGCACGAACATTTCTCTAATATCACAACGCGATGATGCTGACTTATGCGGCGGGTTCCCCGGCGAAGGCCGGGGTCCAGTTCTGACCGTAGGACTGGACCCCGGCCTTCGCCGGGGAACAACACGCTATAGGTTCCTATCAATGCATCTTGGTATAACGCCGCCCCAGGCAAGGATCGCAAAAAGCAAAAAGGGTCGCCAACCCTGCGGCGGCGACCCTTTTTGAAATCCGTCCTGCGACCGGTTACTTCGACAGTTCGACCTGCTCGAAATCCAGTTCGACCGGGGTGGCGCGACCGAAGATCGACACCGACACCTTGACCCGGTTCTTTTCGAAATCCAGTTCCTCGACCACGCCGTTGAAGCTGGCGAAGGGGCCGTCCAGAACCTTGACGCTGTCGCCGATCTCGTAATCGACGCTGACCTTGTGCTTGGGCGCGGCTTCGGCTTCCTTGCGGGCACCGAAATAACGGGCGGCCTCGCCTTCGCTGATCGCCTGCGGCTTCCCCATCGATCCCAGAAAACCCGTCACCTTGGGGGTGTTCTTGATCAGATGGTAGATGTCGTCGTTCATCGCCAGCTTGGCCAGGACGTAGCCGGGCATGAACTTGCGCTCGACCTGGACCTTCTTGCCGCGCTTGACCTCGGTCACCGTTTCGACAGGCACTTCGACCTGTTCGACCAGTTGGGTAAGGCCCATGCGCTCGGCTTCGGACAGGATCGATTCCTTGACCTTGTTTTCGAAGCCCGAATAGGCGTGGATGATGTACCAGCGCGCCATGTTACCCTTTCAAAATCTCAATCAGGCCGGCCTTAGCGATTTACTTGAAAATCGCGCCAACAAAAACTCAAGCGATTTACTTGAAAATCGCGGCACCCAAAAACTCAGGCCCGGCCTGCCGCGACGCCCAGCAACCACTGGACGATCGCACCGAAGAAGGTGTCGATGCCAAAGAAGAACAGGCCCAGCAGCGTAGTCATGATCACGACCATTACGCCGGTCATCATGGTTTCGCGGCCGGTGGGCCACACGATCTTCTTCGCCTCGGTCTGCACCTGATTGACGAATTCGCCGGGGGAAACCTTCGCCATCGCCTGCCTCTGCACTTCTTAAACCAACACCAAATCGCGAAGCAACAGTCCGCCCTCCCGATCCCGCCCTATCAGGCGTCCGGGGGTGCGGCCACTTGCTCCGCGACCAAATTCGCCGGCCTGTTCGGCCGCGATTTCTTAACCGGCGCCCGCTGGCCGCCACCTCGAAATCGCTCCGCCGCACTTAGCCGCGAACCCCAGCATATACAAGGGTTCGCGGCCAGTTCGCTTGGCAGGAGTGGAGGGACTCGAACCCACGGCATTCGGTTTTGGAGACCGACGCTCTACCAACTGAGCTACACTCCTACACTGGCCTAGCCAGCGAAGGAGGGCGCTTTAGCGCGGGCTGACGGGGAGGGCAAGCGCGATTATGCCGCTTTTGCGTCTTGCGGCGCGACGCTGGTGTCGGCGCTGGTCTGGCGCTCGGCTTCCGCGTTGATCTGGGCACCCAACAGCACGATATAGGCGGAAACGAACAGCCATAATTGCAACACCACCACCGCGCCCAGCGACCCGTAGGTCTTGTTGTAGTTGCCGAAGGTGGAGACGTAGAAGGACACGCCCAGCGTCGCCACCAGCCAGAACAGCGTCGCCGACACCGATCCCACGGTCAGCCATTGCCATTGCGCATGGCGCCGGTTCGGGCCGAAGCGGTAGATCAGGCCGAAGATGATGCTGGCCAGCAACCCCGCGCACACCCATGTCGTCGCCTTGATCGCGAACAGCACGCCCGGTCCCCAATTGGTCAGGAAATCCTGCAACAGACCGATGATCGTCGCGGTGAACACGCCCACCACCACGACCAGCACGGCCGAAAAGGTGATCCCCATCGACGTGCGATAAAAGCGGAAGATGTTGCGCCCTTCCTTCTGCCCATAAACGATGTTGAGCGCCTCCATGATCGCCGACGCGGCCCGCGTCGCGCCATAAACGGCGATCGCCAGCGCCAGCAACAGGCCGAAGCCGATCGCGGGCTTGCGCGTGCTGACCACGCCCAGCAACTGGTCGTTGATCAGCGACGCAGCATCGGCCGGCACCACGGAAATGATCGCCTGCATATGCCGCTGCACCAATGCCGGATCGCCGAACAGGCCATAGGTCAGCACCACGGCGGCCAGCAGCGGCGCGATCGACAGGAAGGCGTAATAGGCGACGCCAGCCGCCAGCAACCCGACATGATTGCCCGACAGCGCGCCATGCACGCGCTTCAGAATTTCCCACCACGCCCGCGGCGGTATCTTCCACGGCGCATCCACATGCACCTGCTGCGCGACTCTCTGCGTCATCCGCTTCCCCTGCTGACCATATAAGGCAAGCGCGTGAGGCGGCGGGGGGTTCCCGTTATGTCCTAAAGGAACACCCCGCCCTTCATGATCCGCCGGGCGCGGCCCTGTACCGGCAGGCGGTCGAAGGGCGTGTTGCCCGCCGCGGCCGCCATCTTGGCCGAATCGACAATCCACGGCGCGTCGGGATCGACGAAGATCAGGTCGGCGGCGCTTCCCGCCTTAAAGCCGCCCGCATCGACGCCCAAAATCTTCGCCGGATTGGCCGACAGCAGCGTCATCAACCGGTTGATCGTCACCTGCCCATCACGGACCAGGTTAAGCGACAGCGCCAGCAGCGTCTCCGCCCCCGCCATGCCGGGCGCAGCGTCGGCGAAGGGCAGGCGCTTGTCCTCCGGCCCGCGCGGATCGTGGCTGGAGGTTATGACGTCGACCGTCCCGTCCGCGACGGCGGTCAGGCTGGCCTGCCGGTCCCGTTCGTCCCGCAAAGGCGGCGACAATCGCGCGAAGGTACGGAAATCCGTCACCGCCTGGTCGTTGAGATAGAGATAGGCCGGGCTGATGCCGCATGTGACCTTCAACCCCTCCGCCTTGGCGGCGCGGATGAGGCCGAAGCCCGCCTGCGTCGTCACCAGCCGGAAATGGATCGCCGCGCCTGTTTCCCGCACCAGCATGATGTCGCGCGCGATCGCCAATGCTTCGGCGCATGCCGGGGCGTGGGGCAGGCCCAGCCGCGTCGCCGTCTCGCCGCTGGTCGCCACCGCCTTGGCGGTCAGCCCGCTATCCTCCGCATGGGCGATGACGGTCAGGCCCAGCCCGCTGGCATAGGATAGCACCCGCAGCATCACGCCCGAATCGCTAATCCATTGACGACCCGTGCCAACTGCCTTCGCGCCCGCCATCTGCATCAGGCCCATTTCAGCCATTTCCTGGCCCTGCAACCCGCGCGTCGCCGCCGCGATCGGATGGACCCAGAAATCGGGCTTGCCCGCCCGCGTCGCCTGCCGGATCAGCCCCACCTCGTCCAGCGGCGCACGCTGGTCGGGCATCAACGCCGCGCGCGTGATCCCGCCAAAATGGAAGGCCGGCTTGTCGGTGGCGAAGACGCCGAGGTCAATGAGGCCCGGCGCAACCACCAGCCCCTGCGCATCGACCCGCTGCGCGTCATCGGGCACCGCGACATCGCCCGCCGCGACGATCCGGTCCCCCTCGATCAGCACGACGCCGGGCGTTAGCGCGTCACCCGCGGGATCGGCCAGCCTGCCGTTGATGATGGCGATCTTGCTCACGCTTTCATTCCCTCAAACCAAACACCGTCATTCCCGCGAAGGCGGGAATCCATCTCCCGACCTCGCGAAAGCGGACAGAGTGGGAGATGGATTGCCGCCTGCGCGGGAATGACGGAAAAGGATGGAAGGCTCACGCCCATCCCTCCACGCCCCGCGCCCCGCGCGTCAGCACGTCCAGGCACGCCATGCGCACCGCCACGCCCATAGCCACCTGCTCGGTGATCGCGGAGCGTTCGGGATGATCGGCGACCGAACTGCTGATCTCCACGCCCCGGTTCATCGGCCCCGGATGCATCACCAGCGCATCGGGCTTGGCGATGGCCAGCCGCTCCGGCGTCAGCCCATACAGCGCATGATATTCGCGCGGGGAGGGGATGAAGGCCCCGTCCATCCGCTCATTCTGGAGCCGCAGCATCATGACGACGTCGGCACCCTCCAGCCCCTCGTCCATCCGCGTAAAGGGCGTCGCCCCCAGCATCTCGACCTCTGGCGGCAACAGCGTCGGCGGCGCGACCGCGCGCACCTGCGCGCCCAGCGCGGCGAGGCACAGCATGTTCGACCGCGCCACCCGGCTATGCAGCACATCGCCGCAGATCGCGACCACCAAACCCTCGAACCCGCCCTTGCGCCGCCGGATGGTCAGCGCGTCGAGCAGCGCTTGCGTCGGATGCTGATGCCAGCCATCGCCCGCGTTCAGCACCGGACAATCCACCTTGTCTGCGATCAGCCGCACCGCGCCTGAACTCGCATGGCGGATGACGATCACATCGGCCGCCATGGCGTTCAGCGTCATCGCCGTGTCGATCAGCGTCTCGCCCTTCTTCACGCTCGACGTGGCCGCTGCCATGTTGACGACATCCGCGCCCAGCCGCTTGCCGGCAATCTCGAACGACAGCAAAGTGCGCGTGCTATTCTCGAAAAAGGCGTTGATCTGGGTCATCCCCGCCAGCCGCCCGTCATGCTTGCGCGCCCGGCCCTTGTTCGCCTGCGCCCAATGCTCCGCCTCATCCAGCAGGAACCGGATTTCCCAGGGCTTCATGTCCGCAATGGACAATAGATGCTTGTGCGGAAACAACGCCCGGCCTGTCAGCTCGGGTGTCGCGTCGGGTATGAAGATGTCGGGCATGAACCGGTGCTTTAGGGAAGGCGGCGGGGGAGGGCAAGGCGTCGATGGGGGCGCTTACCCCCGCCCGCGCCATTTCCCGAAGATCGCCTTATCCTTCAACACCTCCCGCGCCGCATTATGCCCCGGCGCGCCGGTCACGCCGCCGCCCGGATGCGTCCCCGCGCCGCACATATACAGCCCCTTGACCGGCCCGCGATACGCGCCATGGCCCAGCACCGGCCGCGCCGCCCACATCTGGTCCAGCGTCAGATTGCCATGCATGATGTCGCCACCGACCAGCCCGAACTTGCGCTCCAGGTCGAGCGGCGAATGAATCTGCCGCGCGATCACGCTCCTGGCAAAGCCTGGCGCGGACGCCTCCACCGTCGCGATGATCTGATCCGCCGCCGCTTCTCGCTCGTCGTCCCACGATCGCCCGTCGGGTAGCTCCGGCGCGAATTGCTGGCAGAACAGGCTGGCGACATGGCATCCTTCCGGGGCCAGACTGTCATCAATGGTGGACGGGATCAGCATCTCCACGATCGGCGCCTTCGACCAGCCGTCGCGCTTGGCGTCCATGAAGGCGCGATCCATATAGTCCAAAGTCGGCGCGATGATGATGCCCGACTGATGATGCTCGCCCACACCGGGCAGGCAGGTGAAGTCGGGCAGGGCGTCCAGCGCCACATTCATGCGGAACGTCCCCGATCCTGTCTTGAACGCCTTGATCCGCTTAGCAAAATCGGCCGGCCGGTCGCCTTGCGCCATCATCTGCTCATACAGCAATTTCGGCCCGACATTGGCGATCACCGCGCCGCCCATAACCTCCTCGCCACTCTCCAGCCGCACGCCCACCGCGCGCGCGCCATCCACTAGCACCGTCTCGACCGGCGCCTCCAGGCTGATCTCCACCCCCATGGCGGTCACGACCTTGGCCATGATCTGCGTGATCGCGCCCATGCCACCGACCGCATGGCCCCATGCGCCCTTCTTGCCGTTCACCTCGCCGAACACATGATGCAGCAGCACATAGGCGCTGCCCGGCGTATCGGGACTGGCATAATTGCCCACCACCGCGTCGAAGCCGAACGCGGCCTTCACCGCTTCGCTCTCGAACCAGCTGCCGAGGAAGCTGCGCGCCGATTTGGTGAACAGGTCCAGCACGTCGCGCTGCTGCTCGATCCCCAGCCCCGCGACCCGCCGCCCCTGTTTCAGTGCCTCGACAATCATGGTCAGGCCATCGCCGACATTGGGCGGGCTTTTCAGCACCAGGTCGCGCAGCACATCGGCCACCACTTCCAGCGCGTCATAATAAGCTGGCAGCGCGGCCGCGTCTTTCGCGCTGAACTTCGCAAACTCCGCCTGCGTCCTATCCAACCCGCCACCAAGCTTCAGGTAGCCGCCGTCCGGTTGGGGCAGGAAATTGCTGATCGGCCGCTCGATCACGCGATAGCCGTGATCGACCAGTTGCATGTCGCGGATGACCTTGGGATTGAGCAGGCTGACGGTATAGCTGGCGGTCGAATTGCGGAACCCCGGATGGAACTCCTCCGTCACCGCCGCACCGCCCACGACGTCGCGCCGCTCCAATATGCGGACCTTATATCCCGCCCGCGCCAGGTAGAAGGCGCAGACCAGCCCATTATGCCCGCCCCCAATGATGACGGCGTCGTAGGATTTCGTCATGACATGCCTCCTACATCCGTTCGTTTCGAGCGAAGTCGAGAAACCCGTGCGCCACTCATATCCTGCCGCTCCACCCCATCCCCGGCGCGCGATGCAGCCGCGCCTGCGGGATCACAGCGCGCACCCGACCGCAAAAATGCCGCAGCGCCACTTCCTGCTCACTAAGCGGCCCGACGGTGAAACTCGCCGACCCCATTCCCGCCTGCACCCGCGCGACCAGCGCCGTGTCCTCAGCATTGACCTGCCGGTTGATCCGCCAGTTGAGATAGCGCGCCGCCTTCATCTCCCGCCGCGTGTCGGGTAGGGCATAGCTGATCTCGCGGATCAGCGTCTGCGTCGGCGACACCGGCAGCCAGGCCATGAAATCCACCTGATCGGGATAGATGTCGAAGGCGAAATTGGGCCACAGCTTATAATAGGTCCACAGCCGCTGCCGTTCGGGCGGCAGATGCGGCACGTCGGGCAGGAAATGCTGATAGGCCCGCTCGGACAGATTGGCCGACGGCCGGTCCACTATCGGCCCCCACATCTTGTCGGCATGGGCGGATGCTTCCACGCCATAGCCATCGCCCATCAGCCGCTTGAGGCCGGGATGCGCCACCGCGATATGCAGCCCGTCCGAATAATTGTCGCCGATATTCTTCCAGTTCACTGACCGCGGCCGCAACGTCACCCGCCCCAGCGCCCGCATATCCTCGAACCGATAGGCGACGATCTCCTCCACATAGGGCGCCATCATCTGCGCCACCGACGGCCCGCCATCATCGACCAGCCGGACAAACAGAAAACCCTGCCAGCTTTCCAAGTCGACCGGCGTCAATCCATGATCGGCCATCGCGAAAGTCGCGCCATAGCTGGCCTTCATCGGCACGCCGGACAGCCGTCCGTCCGTCTCATAGGTCCAGCCATGATAGGGGCAGACCAGCTTCTTCGCGCACCCGCTAAAGCCATCCACGATCCGCGCTCCACGATGGCGGCACACATTGGTGAAGGCCCGCACCGCCCCATCCTCGCCGCGCACCACGATCACGCTCTCGCCGATATAATCGAGCGTATGGAAATCGCCGGGGGCAGGGATGTCGCTTTGATGACAGACGATCTGCCAGGCCGGGCGAAAGATGCGCTCCACCTCGACCGCGAAAAATTCAGGATCGCTATAGGTCCAGGCGGGCAGGCTCCACTCGGTATCCGGGTCCGCCATCCTGTCGATCTGCCCTGCCACGTCGTCAGGTTTCCCTAGCGTCAATCAATAATTTTACGATCGTATAAGAGAATGACGAGGAAAGCCATCGCAAATCGATTCAACTGTCCAGTTCGTTGTCGCTTTTGGCATCCGCCTGCGCCCCGTACCGCCGCGCCAGCATGGCGCAGGCCATCAACTGGATCTGGTGGAAGATCATGATCGGCAGCAGGATCGGCCCCACCGCTGCCGCCGGGAACAGGACGCCCGCGATCGGAACGCCCGACGCCAGGCTTTTCTTGGACCCGCAAAATTGCAGGACGATCGCATCTTCCCGCGACAGGCCCAGCATCCGCCCCAGCGCCAGCGTGAACAGCAGCACGACCGCCAGCATGGCGATGCACAGCCCCGCCAGCACAAGCAGTTCCTCACTCGACACCCTGGACCACAGCCCCTCGACCACCGCGGCGGAAAAGGCGGCATAGACCACCAGCAATATCGACCCCCGGTCGACCCGCCCCAGCATCGCCTTGTGCCGCGTCACGAACCCGCCGATCCAAGGCCGCAACAGATGTCCTATGATAAAGGGCAGCAACAGTTGCAGCACGATCCCCTCGATCGAAGACAGCGAGATCAGGCTGCCGCTACCACCCCTCTGCATCAGCAGCGCGACCAGCAGCGGCGTCAGGAATATGCCCAGCAGGTTGGAGAAGGAGGCGCTGACCACCGCCGCCGCGACATTGCCCCGCGCGATCGCGGTGAAGGCGATGGACGATTGCACCGTCGATGGCAGCAGCGCCAGGAACAGCAGCCCCGCCCGCATATCCTGCGGCACGAAGCCGAATCGCCCGATCAGCAGCCCCAGCAAGGGAAAGGCGACAAAGGTCGTCGCGAGCGTCGCCAGGTGCAATTTCCACGCCTTCGCCCCGCTCCATATCGCCTCGCGCGACAATTTTGCGCCATGCAGGAAAAAAAGCAGCACGATCCCCGCGTCCGCGACGATGCCCGCGATCCGCGCGCCATCTCCCCGCGCCGGCAATAAGGACGCTAGGGCGACGGTCGCTAGCAGCAACAGCAGAAACGGGTCCAGGGCTTGGCGCAGGCGGTTCATCATCAACTTCGGTCAGGCGACAGGATAGGCAGGGGGATAGACGCAGGCCATGGGATGCGCCAACAACTTCGCCTTGGGCCAGGGCAAGTTGGGCCAATATATAGGAGAGGCTGACGATGAGCGACCATATCGCGATCGTGGACAAGGCAGGCGTGATCGAAATCCAGATCGACCGCCCGGACAAGAAGAACGCGCTGACCGCGACCATGTATCGCGCCATGACCGCCGCGCTGGCCGACGCATCCGCGCGCGCCGATATCGGCGTAGTGCTGATCGCGGGCCGGGGCGACGCCTTTTGCGCGGGCAACGATCTCAAGGACTTCACCGCCGGGCCGGAGGGCGGGGCCGCCGCCTTCGACTTCATCCGCGCCATCGCCGCCTTCGACAAACCGCTGGTCGCCGCGGTGCAGGGACTGGCCGTGGGCGTCGGCACGACGATGCTCTTCCACTGTGACCTCGTCTATGCTGCGCCCGACACGCGCTTCATCATGCCCTTCGTCAATCTGGGCATCGTGCCCGAAGCTGGCTCCAGCCTGCTCGCGCCTGCGATCATGGGCCATGCCAAGGCGGCGGCGATGCTGTTGCTGGGCGAACCGATGGATGTCGACGGCGCCGACCGCGCCGGCCTCATCACCGCCATCGTCCCGGCCGACGACTTGCTCGACCATGCCCGCGCCAAGGCGGCTGCTCTCATGGCCAAGCCGCCCCAAGCGCTGGCCGCCACCCGCCGCTTGATGAAGGGCGATCCCGCCGTGCTCAATGCCCGGATAGAGGAGGAAGCGCGGTTGTTCCGCGAGACCCTGGCCTCGCCCGAAGCGCAAGAAGCCTTCGCCGCGTTCTTCGAAAAGCGAGTCCCGGTGTTCCGGCGGGACTAACGAAAATGCCGCCGTTCGTTTCGAGCGCAGTCGAGAAACACATAGCGCATCCCTAACGCTTCTCGACGGCGCTTGAAGCGAACGGATGATGGCTAATGCAGCGCGCTTTTCCTTGGCTCAAGCCGCGCCTTCTTCCGCTCGAAATTGATCTCGCTCACCACCACCGCTGCCACGATCAGCAGGCCGCCGACCAGCGCCGTCGGCGGCAGTCTTTCGCCCGCGATCCGGCCGATGATCCCGGCCCAGACCGGCTCGCCGGCGTAGATCAGCGTCGCCCGCGTCGGCGACACGGTGCGTTGCGCCCAGTTCATCACCAACTGGATCAGCGCCGTCATCGCGCCCAGGCCGCAAGCGCTCAACACCACCAGCCAGGAAAAGGGCGGCACGCTCTCGCCCGCCGGTCCCATGCAGGCGAAAGCGAGCAGGGCGGTCACCGCCAGTTGCACCACCGTCACCCGCGCGACATTCACGCTCCCAGCCCACAGGCTGATGAAGATGATCTCCAAAGCGATCGCGACCGTGCTGAGCAGCGTCAGCAATTCCCCGGTTCCCAGCGCCAGCCCGTCCCTGGGCGCGGCGATCAGCAGCAGGCCGACAAATGCCAGCGCGACCCCGGCCCAACTCGCCAACCTGGGCCGCCGCCGCAGGATCACCCACTGAAGGATCGGCACCAACGGCACATAGGCTGCGGTGATGAAGGCCGACGTGCTGCTGCTGATCGTCTGCAAACCCCAGGTCTGGAGCGAATAGCCCACAAAAATGCCCAGCCCGATCACCAGTCCCGCCAACAGTTCGCGCCGGGTCAGCCCGCGCAGCACCGGCAGGGCGAGCGGCAGCGTCAGCAGCGCGGCGGTCGCAAAGCGCAGGCCGACGAAGAAAAGCGGTCTGGTTTCGCGCATCGCATGATGCACGATCAGGAAAGTGCCGCCCCACAGGATCGTCACACCGATCAGCGCGAGTTCTGGGCGGCCGATCATCAGGCGGCTTTCTGCGGGCTTGTCGGATAGTTCGTTGTGCAACATAATGCACAGCGTCCTATGAGCACTATATTGCACAGTCAAGACGCGCCAGCGCAGGATCAGCGCCCGGACGTCCTCGCCCATGTCGCGGGCAATGTCCGCGCGCTGCGTACCGAACGCGGCTTCAGCCAGGATGGTCTGGCGGCGCAGGCCGGCGTCAGCCGCCGTATGATCTCCGGCATCGAAAGCGGGGAGGCGAATGTCAGCCTGTCGACGCTCGACCGGCTGGCCCAGGCGCTGGGCGTCAGTTTCTCGCGCCTCGTTCGCCCGCCCGACATGCGCGACAACAGCCGGATCGACAGCTTGGCCTGGCGCGGGCAAAGCCTCGACAGCCGCGCTATCCTGCTCGGCACCGTGCCCGCCGCGCGGGAGGCAGAGCTATGGACCTGGTCGCTGGCCGCGGGGGAAACCTACTCCGCGCAAGCGGACGCCGCCGACTGGCATGAGATGCTCTTTGTCATGGAAGGCATGCTAACGGTCGAAAGGGAAGGCGCCGACCCCCGGAAGGTGGTAGCCGGCGACTTCCTGATCTTCACCAGCGACCGGCCCTATTTCTTCGCGAATCACGAATCAGGGCCGGTGCGGTTCGTCCGCAATGTAGTTTTTTAGAGGGACGGTAGGCCCTCGCCCCCCTCACTCATTGCGCAGGTCGCTGCCCGCCTCTTCCAGCGATGCACCGACGTCACGTTTCGCTTCGCCCGCCTCGCGCTTGGCGTCGGCCGCGGCCTTGTCGGTCGCTGCGCCGATCTTGTCTGCGCCATGGTCGATCGCGCGGCCGGCATCGTCCAAGCCGTTGTCGATCTTTGCGCCGGCGCTGTCGACCGCATTGCTCACGTCGCTGCCGATGGCCGATCCGGCATTGTCCAGATTGTCCTGCGCCTTTTCCGAGCAGGCGGACAGGCCGGCGACGGACAGCAGGGCGGCGGCGGCGATAAGGGAAGTACGCATTGTGGCTCCTCTAGCCATTAAAAGGAGCGAGATAAGCGCAGGAGGCGGCAGAAGGTTTCCCGGCCAGTGCTTATCCGCCGCGCAAACCGAACACCATCGACCGGTCAGCTTCTGGGATCAGCCCTTCCAGCACGCGCCAGAATCCAGTGACCGACCCCTGTCCCGCCTGCGCATAGGCCGTCGCCATCTTCTCGCGCAGCGCGCGGAATAGCTCCGCCTCCAGCGCCTTGCCCGACGGGCTGAGTCGCAGCAATTTTTGCCGGCGGTCGCTCGCGCCCGCCCGCGTCTCGATATAGCCGCGCTCGACCAGGTCGCCCAGCACCCGGCCCAGCGATTGCTTGGTGATCGCCAGCAATCGCAGCAAATCCTTGACCGTCAGGTCCGGCTGGCGCGAAATGAAGTAGAGCGCGCGATGATGCGCCCGGCCCAGCCCCTGCGCCGACAGGCTCTCGTCGATCGACCGGGTCAGCGCGGAATAACCGAAATAGAGCATCTCGATTCCGCGCCTGATCTCATCCTCGCGCAGGAAGAGGGGGGAGGCGGGAGAGATGGGGGCGGGCGAGGCGGGGGAACTGGAAACCGACATGAAGGGGTGTGATCCGGCAAAGTGACAAAGCGCATAGTGGCGTCACGAAACTAGCATGACTAGGCTTTCCTTTCGCCGATGACACGTTATATGGCGGTCCGCGCCGATATGATCGGCTCTGCTGGGGCGTCGCCAAGTGGTAAGGCAGCGGCTTTTGATGCCGCCATTCGCAGGTTCGAATCCTGCCGCCCCAGCCAATTTCCTTCCAAAATTGAAAAGTTAGCTTTGCGTCGTCGCGAAATCGGTCGATCTGATGCCCGCGATCTCGGCCGCCTGTCCGACAAGATGTCCTAGGGCCAAACGCGCAAGGTTGGCGCTTCTCCCTGACCCGGCCCGCGGCTAAAGCCGGGAGTCAAAGCAGGAGCAGCGCATGGATCAACCGCCCGCCATCACGATCGCCGACATCATCGACGCCGCTCGCGTCATCGCCCCCGCGGCGGTGCGCACGCCGCTCTTGGAAAATCACGCACTCAACGACCGGCTGGGCCGTCGCGTCCTCATCAAGTTCGAAGGGGCGCAGCGCACCGGATCGTTCAAGTTTCGCGGCGCGTATAACCGTCTCGCACGCCTTGATGCGCAGCAGCGGGCGGCGGGCGTCGTCGCCTGGTCGTCGGGCAATCATGCCCAGGGCGTAGCCGCCGCCGCGCAATTGCTCGCGATGCCGGCGACCATCGTGATGCCCGCCGATGCGCCCGCGATCAAGCTGGCCAACACCCGCGCGCTGGGGGCGGAGATCGTCACCTATGACCGCCATACCGAAAGCCGGGAGGAGATTGCGACCGCTCTGGCGCACAGCCGCGGCGCGACCTTGGTGCCCTCGTTCGACGATCCCTTCATCATCGCAGGGCAGGGGACGGCGGGGCTCGAAATCCTCGATCAGGCGGCAGAAGCGGGCACCGGCATCGGCCAGATCCTCGTCTGTTGCGGCGGCGGTGGACTGACGGCGGGTATCGCGACGGCAGTTAAGGCACGCGCCCCGGCAATCGCCCTCTATGCCGTCGAACCCGCCGGGTTCGATGACACCGCCCGCTCGCTCGCCAGCGGTATTCGCGAAAGCATCGCGCCCGACGCCCGCAGCATCTGCGACGCGCTGATGTCGCCCAGCCCCGGCGCGATCACCTTCTCCATCAACCAAGCGCTGCTGACGGGCGGCCTCGTCGTCAGCGACGATCAGGTGCGCGATGCGATGCGCTTCGCCTTTGCCACGCTCAAGCTGGTGGTGGAGCCAGGCGGGGCAGTCGCACTGGCGGCGATGCTGAGCGATCTTGCGCCGCCCTGCGACGGCGCGAGCGTCATTGTCCTGTCCGGCAGCAACGTCGATCCCGCCGCCTATGCCGCTATTATCGGCGGAGCCGCCGCATGATCGACCCGCGCGCGATCCGCACCTTCCTGGCGGTGTGCCGCGCCAACAGCATCAGTGGGGGCGCGCGGGCGCTCAACATCTCGCAACCGTCCGTATCGAACGCCATTGCCCTGCTGGAGCAATCGCTCGGCGTCTCCCTGTTCGAACGCTCGCGCAGCGGCATCCTGCTTACGCCCGAAGGGCAAGCGCTGCTCCGTCGTGCCGAAGCGATGGACAGCCTGCTCGCCGATGTGCAGGCGGAGGTGCAGCTCGCCAGCCGGGGCATCACCGGGCCGCTCCGCGTCGGCGGTACGCCCGGCGCGCTGGTCAGCCTGCTGCCAGACGCGGTGCGGCGGCTGGAGGCGCGGATCGGTCGGTTTGCCCTGCATGTGGTCGAACGGCCAGACCACGACCTCGCCGCCATGCTTCACCGCGGCGAGATCGAACTGGCTTTCGTCACCACCGGCATCGACGAACCGTCGGAGGGTATCGAGGAACGCACCTTTTCCCGCGACCCCTTCGCCCTGATCGTGGGCAAGCAGAATGACCATCTGCCCGCCAGCCTGTCTTTGCGCGACACCGTGCTGATGCGCTGGGTCTTGCCCGAAGCGCGCGGCGCGTTCCGTCGTCAGGTCGATGCGCTGTTCATGGCGGCCGACATTCCGGTGCCGCAGGATATCATCCGTTGCGACTCCCTGCTCACTACCAAGGCGATGGTGCGGGGCAGCCAGCGCGTCACCATATTGCCGATGCAAGTGGCTTCGGCGGAACTGTCGATCGGCGTGCTGCGTGCCATCACGATTGCAGAAGCCGCCTTTCCGCGCAGCATCGGCGTGCGGATGCTGGCGGGCGGGCGGTTGTCGCGCTTGGGCGAGGCCTTGCTGGACGTGCTTATCCATAGCTCCAAGCTATGACGTTCGAAAAAATCATTATTTTTCTTTGGGGATTTGGCGGCGCATAAGCTGTCCCAACAAGAGCTTTCGGGAGAGACCATCGTGCGGCACATCATCCGCAACATCGCAATTTTCGACGGGACGGGCAGCGGCCTGGTCGCCGGAGCGGTGGTCGTAGAGAACGACAGGATCGCGGCCGTCCTGCATGACGCAGCCGCGATCGCTGCGATCGAAGCGGACAATGTGATCGACGGTCAGGGTGGCACGCTGATGCCCGGCATGGTCGATTCCCATACCCATCTGACCTGGGGCAGCTCGGTCGAGAAAATCTACCACCAGTTCATCCTGCCGCCCGAAGAGCTGAAGGTCGCCGCCTGGCGCAATGCCCGCGTGCTCCTCGACCATGGCTTTACCAGCCTCTATTCGGCCGGTGCGCTGGGCGACCAGATCGAACCCGAACTGGCCCGCGCGATCGAAGCGGGCGAAACGCCCGGCCCACGCCTCGTCCCCTCGACGTTGGAGCGCAGCCCGGAAGGCGAGGAGGGCGTAGAAACCGGCGATGTGTTCAACGGACGCGGTCCTGATGCCATGCGCGCCTTCGTCGCCTATTGCGCAGCGGAGGGTGTGAAGTCGCTGAAGCTCGTCATCTCCGGCGAAGATGCGCTCAAGCCCGGATCTTCGGGTGATATTCTCTACACGGACGAGGAAATGCTGGCGGCGGGCGAAGCGGCGAAGGAAGCAGGCCTGTGGATCGCCACCCACGCCTATTCGCCCCGCGCGATCGAACTCGCGCTCGAAGCGGGTGCGCGCATCCTCTATCATTGCTCCTTCGCCGACGATGCCGCGATCGACGCGATGGCCGCGAAGAAGCACGAGATTTTCTACGCGCCCGGCCCCGGCGTCTCGGTCGCCGCACTGGAAGCATCGCCGCCACCGCATATCAACATGACGTCCATGAAGGCGAGCGCAGCCGAGCGGCTGGAACTGGAAAAGGCCCTGGTGCCCAAGCTCAAGGCGCGGGGCGTGCGCATCCTGCCGGGCGGCGACTATGGTTTTCCCTTCAATCCCCATGGCCGCAACGCCCGCGATCTGGAGCATTTCGTCACATATTATGGCTTCACCCCGGCCGAGGCGCTGAGCGCCGCGACCATGCTGGGCGGACAGCTAATGGGACAGCAAGTTGGACGGGTGAAGCCGGGCTATCTGGCCGACCTGCTGCTGGTCGATGGCGATCCGACCCAGGACGTCCGCATCCTGCAGGACGCCAATAATATCAAGATGATCATGCTGGGCGGGCGGATGCATAAATCCCCCGCAGCGCAGCCCGTGACCGCCTGACCGGAAAGACGCCACCATGTTCGACGTTGCGATCATCGGCTGCGGGCCGGTAGGGGCCTTTGCGGCCAATCTCCTTGGGAAATCCGGCCTCTCGGTCCTGGTGATCGAGCAGGAGGCAAACCCCTATCCGCTGCCCCGCGCGGTCCATCTGGATCATGAAATGATGCGCCTGTTCCAGTCGGCCGGCGTGATCGACCGGGTCGCAGGCGACATGCGCGATACCGAAGGGCATCTGCACGTTGGCGCCGACCATGGCGTCATCCGCTACATGGGCACGGTCGGCCGGGCACGGCCGTTCAGCTGGTCGAACGACTATTTCTTTTACCAGCCCGAACTGGAAAATCACCTGCGCGACGCGCTGGCCGAATATTCCAATATAATAGTCCAACTCGGTGTCGCATTCGAAGGGCTGGACCAGGACGAAAGCGGCGTCACTTTGCGGCTGTCCGAAGGTCGGACGCAGCAGGCCCGCTACGTCATCGCCTGCGACGGATCGCGCAGCGCGGTGCGCAAGGCGCTGGGCATCAAGCTTGATGATCTCGACTTCGAAGAACCCTGGCTGGTGGTCGATGCCGAAGTCGATGGCCCGGTCCGCTTCCCCGACCTGTGGGGCATCCCCGAAGACGCCGACCTGCAAAAGCTGTCGGTGATGATGTGCGATCCAAAGCGTCCCGCGACGATCGTGCCAGGACGGGGCAACCATCGGCGCTGGGAATTCATGCTGCTGCCGGGCGAAGACGACCAGGCGATGATGGAGCCGGATGCGGTCGCGGCCCTTGTCGAACCCTATCTCTCCGGGGTGCCTCACAGCATCGTGCGTGCGGCGACCTATCGTTTCCATGGTCTGATCGCCGAGCGGTGGCGGATGGGCGGCGTCTTCCTGGCCGGCGACGCCGCGCACCAGACGCCGCCCTTTTTCGGCCAGGGCATGTGCCATGGGCTGCGCGATGTCGCCAATCTGGCGTGGAAGCTGGAACTGGTGCTGAAGGGCCGCGCCCCCGATGCGCTGCTCGACACCTATCAGCCCGAACGCGATCCCCATGTCCGCGCCGTCATCTCCGCCGCTGTCGGCGCTGGGCGCTATATCTGCATGCTCGATCCGCAAGCCGCCGGCGGGCGCGACGTCCAGATGCGCGAAGCCGCCAAGGGCGCGCAGCATGGCACCGCCGCTGACCTGATCCCCGCCATCGCAACCGGCATCGTCGCTGTCGGCACAACAGGCGCGGGCGAACGCTTCATCCAGCCGAGGGTTGGCGAGCGGCTGCTCGATGATGTCACCGGCCAAGGCTGGCGTCTCTTCAGCCGGACCCCAGTTGAGGGCGGCGACGTAACCGTCATCGATCTGGCTGGTCTGAACGATAGCGGCGCGATCGCCGCCTGGTTGGCCGATCGCAACGCCGACGCCGTATTGGTCCGCCCGGACCATTATGTCTTCGGCACTGGCAAGCCATCTGATCTCATCACCCGCCGCGACGCGCTGATCGCTGGCCGCGCCCATCAGGAGATCGCCGCATGAGCCTGACCCTCGCCCAGGCACGCGCGATCATCGACGCCGCGCTCGACAAGGCCCGCGCCGACGGTGCCCAGCCGCTCGCCGTGGTCGTGCTGGACGCCGGCGCACACCCTGTCGCGACCGTCCGCGAGGATGGCGCCAGCCTGTTCCGTTTCGACATCGCGAAGGCCAAAGCCTCGGGCGCACTGGGGATGGGGGCGGACACGCGCGTTCTCGCCGCGCGCGCCGCCTCTAACCCGGTTTTCTTTCAGAGCGTCGTCGCCGCTACCGGCGGTCGGCTCGCTTTGTCCCCCGGCGGCGTCCTGATCCGTGACGTGGAAGGCGCGGTGATGGGTGCCGTCGGGATCAGCGGCGACACCGGCGATTGCGACGAAGCCTGCGCCATCTCGGGCATTCTCGCCGCCGGCCTTTTTCACGGAGACGTAAAATGAAACTGCGCAGCATCGAACTGGCGCTGCCGGGCGCGGCGGATGCCGCCGCCTTCCTGACCGATATCTGGGGCATGGCCCCCGCGGACGTGGTCGGCAACATCCATTATCTGCGCGGATCGGGCAGCTATCCCTATCTGATCGCGCTGGAGGAATCGGCCGACAGCTATGTCCGCTCGACCACCTTCGTCTGCACCGCCGATCGGCTGGCGCAGTTGAAGCGCAGCGTCGCCGAAGCCGGCCTGACCGCCGCGCCCGTCACCTCCGATGATCTGGGGGGCGGTCATGGCATCATCGTGGAACTGGCCGAGGGCGAATTGTTGCGCTTTCTGGTCGACGCAGCAGAAGTCGCGCCGATCGAGGGGCATGATCTGCCGGTCAAGCTGACCCATGTCGTGTTCAACAGCGCCGACGCGGAAATGACCGGCCATCTGGTCGAGGACGCGCTGGGCTTCCGCGTGTCGGATCGGACCAAGGGCATGGTGTTCGTGCGCTGCAACGATTCGCACCACAGCACAGCCTTCGCCCGCGCGGGCTTTGCATCGCTCAACCATATCGCCTTCGAGATGGAGGATATGGACGCGGTGATGCGCGGCATCGGCCGTCTGCGCGATCAGGATATGGCGCCGGCCTGGGGACCGGGCCGCCATGGCCCCGGCGCCAATGTGTTCGCTTATTTCATCGCCCCTTTTGGTCCGGTGATCGAATTTTCGACCGCCGTGAACAAGGTGCCCGACGACTATCAGGCCGGTGCGCCTGAAGACTGGACCTGGCCCGCCAAGCGGATCGACCAGTGGGGCATGTCCGACAAGGATTTCGACGGCTTGCGCGCCGCCGAAGAGAAATTCCGCCACCGCCGAAACTGGGAAGCCGCGCCGCTTGACGCTTGACCGCCGGACCGCGCTCGCCGCGATCGGCGGCGTGCTGCTCGGCACGACAGGATTGAAGGCCGCCCCGCGCGGCAGAGGAGACAGAGACGTGACCCGATTTGTAAGCTTCCGCCGCCCCGACGGCACCCCCAGCTTCGGCCGCCAGGATGGCGAAACGATCGTGGAACTGGCGACCGACGCGACGCCCAGCCTGAAGGCCGCGTTGACCGACGGCAGTTTGGCGACACTGGCCGACGGCGCGACCTTCGCCGCTGCCGACATCGTGCTGCTGCCGGTGATCCCCGATCCCGCCAAGATATTGTGTGTCGGTTTGAACTATGCCGAACATGTCAAGGAAACCGGGCGCGAGCAGAAGGCGCATCCCGCGATCTTCGTGCGTTATGCCGACAGCCTGGTCGCCGACGGCCAACCGCTGGTAAAGCCGACCGTGACCGAACGCTTCGATTATGAAGGTGAACTGGCGGTCATCATTGGCAAGCCGTGCCACAAGGTCGCTGCCGCCGACGCCATGGCCTATGTCGCGGGTTACGCTTGTTTCAACGACGGGTCGGCGCGCGATTGGCAGCGCCACAATATCCAGTTCACACCGGGCAAAACCTTTCCCGGCACCGGCGGCTTCGGCCCCGCGCTGGTGACGCCTGACGCGATCGAGGATCTGGGCGCGCTTCGGGTGCAGACCCGCCTCAACGGCGAACTGGTGCAGGATCAGCCGATTGCCGACATGATCTGGGATATCCCGACGGTCATCGAATATATCAGCGCCTTCACGCCCCTGGCGCCGGGTGACGTCATCGCCACCGGCACGCCCGGCGGTGTCGGCGATAAGCGCACCCCGCCACTCTACATGAAGGCGGGCGACAAGGTCGACGTCACCATCGGCATCATCGGAACGCTGACCAACCGCATCATCGACGAACAATAAGCCTAAATTACCCAATGATAAGAAGGGGAGGAGACACCATGCGTATATTCCACAAGTCCATCCTGGCGATGGCGAGCGTCAGCACGTTCGCCATCATCGCGCCAGCCTTTGCTCAGGATGCCGCCGCGCCGCAAGAGCCGACGGAATCAGCCATGTCCGACATCATCGTGACCGCGCAGCGCCGTCAGGAAAAGGTGACGGAGGTGCCGATTTCGATCACCGTTGCCAGCCAGAAGCAGCTGGAGCGCCAGCAGGTCAATAATCTGAACGACCTGAACCGGGTCGCGCCCGCGCTCGAAATACAGTCGGCGCCGTCGCAGAATACCGGCGGCGGCGGATCGATCCGCGGCATCGGCACACAGAGCTTCTCGCCAGGCGCGGTCGCTTCGGTGGGCGTCGTCGTCGACCAGGTGAGCCAGGGCAACGCCAATATCTCCGACCTGTTCGACGTGTCGCGGATCGAAGTGCTCAAGGGGCCGCAGGGCACGTTGTTCGGCCTGACCACGTCGGCCGGCGTCATCAACATCACGACCAACGCGCCTGACCCCACCGAATTTAGCGGTCGCGTGCGCACCGAATTGTCCGATGCCGGCACCGCCGGCTCCAAATATGGGCAGCAGGTCGTCCAAGGCGTCATCAACGTGCCGTTCAGCCCCACCAGCGCGCTGCGCGTGTCGGGCATGAGCAACACCCGCCAGGGCGTGAACCGCAATGCCATCACCGGCGACTGGAACGACGTCAACCGCTATGCCGTGCGTGGCCGCTTCCTGTGGAACGCGAGCGAAGATCTGACCGTCAACCTGATCGGCGACTGGTCGAAGGGGTCGGCGGACAATGGCGGCGACTTCTTCACCTTCCTGTCTAATACCGCCGCGAACACGGCGCTGCTCAACAGCTGCGGCATCACGCTGGGCGAGGGCAACCAGACCTTTTGCGTCGGCGATGAATTCAGCAGCAAGGTCAAGGCATGGGGCGGGTCGGCGCAGGTCGATTATGACGCCGGTCCGCTGACGCTGACGTCTATCACCGCCTATCGCAAGACGGAAAGCAGCAATACGCTGGGCAACATCTATCGCGCCGATCCGCTGGCTTCGGAACTCATCAGCGGTCCGACCGGCACGAACATCCGCCTGTTCACGCAGGAATTCCGCGCGTCGTCGCCCAGCAATTCGGTCTTCGAATATACGGTCGGTGCCTTTTATTCGAACCAGAAGACGGTGCAGCAGCCCGAACGCTTCACCATTTCGGTGACGCTGCCCAACGGCTTCGTCATCCGTCCGGTGGATTCGCCGGGCGCGTTGAACGAAATTACCGATGAATCGCTGGCGATCTTCGGCCAGGGGACGCTGCACGCCACCGACAAGCTGCGCCTGATCCTGGGCGGACGCTACACCGCCGGGCGCCTGTCGCTCGACCGGACAGACGCCGGCACCGGCGCGGAGAGCGTCCAGATCCTGAACGTCGACAAGATATCCTGGCGCACCGGCATCCAATATGACATCGACCGGTCGCTGATGGCCTATGTCACCGCCTCGCGCGGCTTCAAGGGCGGCCAGATCGCGGTCCCGACCGCGCCGCTGCTGCCCTATGTCGTCCAGCCGGAAATTCCCATGTCCTACGAAGCAGGGATGAAGGCCACGCTGTTCGGCGGCGCGGTGCTGGACGTCAGCGTCTTCTACAGCAAGATCAAGAATTTCCAGGCGCAGGAATGTACCGTCAATCCCACCACCGCCCAGCTTGTCTGTGCCCAGACGAACATCGACGGGGTCAAGACGCGCGGCGCGGAAGTTAATCTGTTCGGCCAGATTTCCGACCGACTGTCGATGAATACCGGCTTCAACTATACCAAGGCGACCTATCCGGGCGGCTTCATCGGCAATGACAGCACCGACATTGGCGGCAGCCAACTGGCCTATTCGCCGCGGTACAAGTTCACCTTGTCGGGTGAATATGAGCAGACGCTGACCGGCGGTTTGAACGGCTTCCTGGCGGCGGACACGATCTGGAAATCGCGGGTCCGTTACCAGAACACGTCGACCCGCGCCGAAACCTTCCGTCCGCACTGGACGGTCGGCGGTCGCCTGGGCGTGCGCAGCGAGGATGAGCGCTATTCGGCGGGCGTGTTCGTGCGCAACTTGTTCAACGTCCACGAACCCTCTCTGCTCCAGAGCAATTTCGGTTCGGGCGTCGGCGCGATCTATGGTCCGCAGTCCTTCCGCCAGGTCGGCCTGCAACTCGACGCGAAATTCTGATCGGAAAGAGGACATGGCGGTTCGACGCCATGTCCTCTTTCGTTGGCTACCAAGGTAGTTAGGGTGCAGAGATGAAGCCAGTCAGACAAGCCATCGCGGCCATGGGGACGGACCTTGGGCCGGAAGTCCTTGCGCAATGCCGCGTCCTGTTCGACGCCGAACAATCGGCCCTGCTGGCGCAGGTGCCGGTGACGGCAGCGTACGTCGCCTATGGCCCGCATGAGCGCCACCGTCTCGACATCTATCGGCCGCAGGGCGATGGCCTCGCGCCTATCCTCGTTTTTGTTCATGGCGGCGGTTTCCTGAAGGGCGACAAGGGCGGCCATGGGGGCGGGACGGACGCCTGGCCCAACGCCAATGTCGGCCGCATGGCGGCGGAGGCTGGGTTCGTGGGCGTGGTCATCAACTATCGGCTGGCCCCGGACAATGTCTGGCCCGCCGGGTCGGAAGATGTTGCCGCCGTCGTCGGCTGGCTGAAGGTTCATGCTGCGCAATATGGCGGCGACCCGCAACGGATCGTGCTGATGGGCACATCCGCCGGCTCGGTGCATGTGGCGGGTTATCTGAAACTGGCCGGTGATCGCGACATTCGCGCCGCGATTCTGCTGTCTGGCCTCTATGGCTACACGCCGCTCGATGCGCGCGACATGCTCTATTATGGCGATGCGGCGCTTTATCCCGACCGGATGCCGCTGGAGGCGGTCGCTGCCACGCAATTACCGCTGATGCTCGCTTGCGCCGAATTCGACCCTCCGCGCTTTCAGGCTGAGTTTTTGGGGCTAATGCAGCACCGGCTTGCCCGCCATGGCGCCATGCCGCGCGCTTACATCCATTCGGGCCATAATCACTACAGCATGGCCATGCATCTGGGCACCGCCGACCGTCGGCTGTCGCAAGAAATCTGCGCCTTCGTGCGCGAAACCACCGCCTGACAATTATAATCGGAGAGACAGACACCATGCTGGACCGCAGAACCCTTCTGGCCACCGGCGCTGCGCTGATGGCCGCCCCCGCTTTCGCCGCGCGCAAGGCCGCCGACCCCGTTTTTCCCAAGGGTTTCCTCTGGGGCGCTGCGACCGCGGCGCACCAGATCGAGGGCAATAATATCGCCAGTGACCTGTGGTTTCTGGAAAATCAGCAGCCCACCGTCTTCGCCCAGCCGTCCGGCGACGCCTGCAACAGTTTTGTTCTGTGGGAAACCGACCTCGATCTTGCCAAGAATATGGGCCTGAACTGCTATCGCTTCGGCATCGAATGGGCGCGGATCGAGCCGGAGAAGGGGTTGTTCAGCCAGGCAATGCTCGACCATTATAAGGCGATTGTCGATGGTTGCCGCGCCCGCGGCCTGACGCCGATCGTCACCTACAGCCATTTCACCGCGCCACACTGGTTCAGCGCGCAGGGTGGCTGGACAAACCCCGAAAGCGCACAGCTTTTTGCCCGCTATTGTGACAAGGCGACCCGTTCGCTGGGGCAGGGGGTGGACCGGGTCATCACCTTCAACGAACCCAATATCCTGCTGCTGCTGAAGTCGATGCTGCCTCAGCAGGTATGGGATATCCAGAAGCTGACGCTCGATACGGCCGCCAAACGCCTTGGCGTCGCCAAATTCGTCTGCGCCAATGTCGCCGGTTTCGATGATCTGCCTGCGCTGCAAAAGGGACTGCTTGCTGCGCACAAGGCCGGCAAGGCCGCGATCAAGGCGGTGCGGCCCGACCTGCCGGTCGGCCTCTCGCTCGCGATGATGGACGATCAGGCGGTGGGCAAGGCGTCGATCCGCGACAGGATGCGCGGCGAACTTTACGGCGAATGGCTGAACGTCGCCAAGGGCGACGACTTCATCGGCGTGCAGAATTACGAGCGCGCGCTCTGGGGCGACAAGGGTCGGCTGCCGGCACCCAAGGGCGCGACCGTCAACTGGTCGGGCACCGAAGTCTGGCCGGGTTCGCTCGCAGGCGCGGTGCGCTTCGCCCATCAGGCGACCGGCGTGCCGATCCTCGTGTCCGAACATGGTGTCGGCAGCGAGGATGACGCCATCCGCGCCAAATTCATTCCCGAAGCGCTCGCCGGCCTGAAGGCTGCGATGGACGATGGCGTGCCGGTGCTGGGCTATTGCCACTGGTCGCTGCTCGACAATTTTGAGTGGATATTCGGTTACAAGCCCAAATTCGGCCTGCACAGCGTCGATCCGGTCACCTTCGCCCGCACCGCCAAACCGAGCGCCGCCGTCTATGGCGCCATCGCCCGTCGCAACGCGCTGTAAGGAGAATATGCCATGAAATCTATGATGTGCGCGGCTGTCTTGCTTGTCGCCGCTCCTGCCGTTGCGCAGGATGTGCATATGGAGCCGATCAAGGCCCCGGATCAGAAAGGCGCGATTCCCCTTTATCCGGCTGTCTCCCCGCCCGCGGACAAAGACGAGCAATGGTCGCATATGCAAGTGACGCTTGGCGCGAACAGGCTGGATAACATAATGGTGCGCAATGTCGTGCGGCCGACTTTGACCCCCTATCTGCCTGCGCCGGGCAAGGCGACCGGCGCAGCGGTCATCGTGGCCCCCGGCGGCGCTTTCCTGTCCCTGTCGATGACTGGAGAGGGTAGCGAGATCGCCCAATGGCTGGCCGATCATGGCGTTGCGGCCTTCGTTCTGAAATATAGACTGAACGCAACGCCACGGGACGATCGCGCTTTTCTGGACATGATGGGGCAGCGTTTCGCTGCCGCCGCGAAGGATGGCCCAGCCGAAGACGTGAAGGAACCGCGCGCGACCCAGGATGCGATCAGGGCGTTGGAAATTGTTCGCGCGGGCGCGACCCAGTATCACGTAGATGCGTCGCGGGTTGGCATGATCGGCTTTTCCGCCGGCGCGATGACCACGCTTAATGCCGCGCTGGAAGGACAGGGTGCGCAGCGGCCCGCGTTTGTCGGCTATATCTATGGCCCCATGGCCGCCATCTCCGTGCCGGCTGACGCACCGCCGATGTTCGCCGCGATCGCCATGGACGACGGGCTTTTCGCAAAGCAGAATTTCGGCATCGTCGAAGCCTGGCGGCAGGCAAAGCGCCCCGTCGAACTCCACGCCTATGAACGGGGCGATCATGGTTTTGGCAGGGGTTTGCCCGGCACGACGACCATGGGCCTGCTGCCGCAATTCCTGTCCTGGATGGAGATGCGCGGCCTGCTCGTGGCGAAAGTTGGCCAGTGACGCAGGCCGTCTCGATCGGTCGGGAAGCGGCGATCAGCGTCGTCATCAACGGCGTGCTGAGCCTCGCCTTCTTCCTTGGCGTCTTCGGGACGCAACCGCGTCTGTTGAATTGGGCGGCACCGAATAATCTCGCGCTGGATTTCGTGCCGCAAAGCATCGCCGTCGCTCTGATGAGTGCGCTGGTCCCGGCGCTGATCGCGCGGCGCAAGCTGGCCGGCGCGCCGGCCCACCACGCCGTTTCGTTGCGCGGCATCCTGCTGCGCGCGGCGCTGTTCGCCATCGCCGGCGGGGCGCTGGGCGGGGTGCTCGCCTTTTCGATCGAGAGCGTCGGCTTTCCACCTATCGCCTGGGTCGCTGCCATGATGATCAAGATCACCTATGGCGGCGCGCTCGGCGCGCTGGTCGCCAGCCTGGCGCTATGGCGACTGCTGTCGTTCGCCCGCCCTGTTTGAAAAGAGGATCGTTCGTCGATGAAAGCCCGCACCCTTCGTTTCGCCGCCTTGCTGGCCTGCACCGCGATCGGTGCGCCCGCGCTGGCTGACGATCTGGCCGACGGCTTCCGCAATCCGCCCCAGTCGGCGCGACCGCGCGTCTGGTGGCACTGGATGAACGGCAATGTGACCAAGGAGGGCATCGACAAGGATCTCGACTGGATGGCCCGCATGGGGATTGGTGGGGTACAGAATTTCGACGCCAGCCTGATGACGCCGCAGATCGTCAAGGAACGGCTGATCTATATGACCGACGGCTGGAAGGACGCCTTCCGCCATGCCGTCCGTACCGCCGATGCCAAGGGGCTGGAATTCGCCATCGCCGCGTCGCCGGGCTGGAGCGAAACAGGTGGTCCATGGGTCAAGCCGCAGGATGCGATGAAGAAGCTGGTCTGGAGCGAGACGGACCTGCGCGGTGGCCAGCGACCGAACGGCGCTCTGCCTGCGCCGCCGTCCATCACCGGAGCGTTCCAAAGCGCCAGGTTCAGCGATCCGCTTGCGCCCGACGATGGGGCGGGCGCGCTTCCGACTTCCTATGGCGACACCCGCATTCTGGCCTATCCGCTCAAGGCGATCGCCCTGCCGCAGCCGCGCGTCACGAAGGCGGACGGAACCGCGCTAGCGGCTGCGTCGCTGCTCGACAATGATCTTGAAACCGTGGTGCAGATCGCCAAGGGCGACGCCGCCAATCCCGGCGCGCTGGTCCTTGATTATGGCAAGCCGGTGACGATCCGCTCCGCCAGCCTGTTCGTGCCCCATGCCCGACCGCCCTTCGGCGATCCGGCCTATCGCCCGACGCTGGAGGCGGAAACGGCGCGGGGCTGGCAACCGGTCGGCCGCTTTTCGCTGACCGAAGTATCGGCGACGATCGGTTTCGCCCCGGTCACCGCGCAGCGCTTCCGTGTCATCCTGTCGCCCAACGATGCGGCCAAGTCGCCGGGTCTGGGCGATGGCGCGCCCGGTGTGATCATGATGGATGTCTTCGCCCGGCCCAGCAGCGCCACGCTGGGCATTGGCGACTTGCGTCTGTCGGCAGAAGCGAAGGTGGATCAATATGAGGCGAAAGCCGGTTACGCGATTGTCGCTGACTATAATAAGCTGGGCGAGACGCCCGTTACGGATGCGCCGGCCATTGATCCGGCGAAGGTGATCGACCTGACCGACCGGCTGCACCCGGACGGCACGCTGGATTGGACAGCCCCCAGGGGCAGCAACTGGCGCATTGTTCGCATGGGATGGTCGCTGACCGGCAAGACGAATCATCCCGCCACACCCGAAGCGACGGGGCTGGAGGTCGACAAATATGACG
This sequence comes from Sphingobium psychrophilum, assembly GCF_012927105.1. GTDB lineage: Bacteria > Pseudomonadota > Alphaproteobacteria > Sphingomonadales > Sphingomonadaceae > Sphingobium > Sphingobium psychrophilum. The sequence goes on from NZ_JABBFV010000010.1 coordinate 133,648, forward strand.
CGGCGGCCGTCCGCCGCTATCTCGAAACCTATCTTGGCATGTATCGCGATACGGTGGGCGCGGAGTGGATCGGCAAGAAGGGCATAAGGGCGCTGCTGACCGATAGTATCGAAGTCGGCGCGTCCAACTGGACCCCGCGCATGGTGGAAGAGTTCAAGGCCCGGCGCGGTTATGATCCGGTGCCCTTCCTGCCGACGCTCACCGGCGCGGTCGTGGGATCGGCTGCCCGCAGCGACGCCTTCTTGCATGATTATCGCCAGACGTTGGCGGACCTGCTGGCCGACGCGCATTATGGCACGGTTGCGAAGGTGGCGCATGAAAACGGCCTGACCGTTTATGGCGAAGCACTGGAAAATGGTCGCCCGGTGTTGGGCGATGACCTGACCATGCGCTCCCATACCGATGTGCCGATGGCGGCGATGTGGACGTTCAACCGCGGGGCTACGCCGCGCCCGACGCTGATCGGCGACATGAAAGGGGCGGCGTCGGTCGCCCATATATACGGCCAGAATATCGTGTCGGCCGAATCCATGACATCGGCCTTCGCGCCTTGGGCTTTCGCCCCGTCCGACCTGAAGCGGGTCATTGATCTGGAGTTTGCGTCGGGGGTCAACCGGCCGATCGTCCATACGTCCGTTCACCAGCCGGTCGATGATAAGCTGCCGGGGCTTAGCCTCATGATCTTCGGCCAATATTTCAACCGGCATGAAAGCTGGGCGGAAATGGCAAAGCCCTGGGTCGATTATATGGCGCGCACCGGCTATCTGCTTCGGCAGGGCCGCGATCAGGCCGATCTCGCCTATTTCTATGGCGAAGATATACCGATCACATCTTTGTTCGAACATGGCGTGCCGGCCGACCTGCCTACCCGCTACGCCTATGATTTCGTCAATGCCGACATCATCGCCAACCGGATGACCGTGGCCGATGGCGCGCTGGCGGCGGGCAACGCCCGGTATCGCGTCCTCTATCTGGGCGGTAGCAGCCGGGTGATGACGCTGACGACCCTGCAAAGGATCGCCGCGCTGGTCGAACGCGGCGCGACCGTGATCGGCATGGCCCCCGAACGCGCGCCGGGCCTTGCGGACGATGCAGCGGCGTTCAAGATGCTTGTCACCCGCCTGTGGAGTGGCGAACCGGTCGGCAAGGGCCGGGTGATCGCCAGCCGCGACGCCGAAGCTGCACTCGCCAGCACCGGCGTCGGCCCGGACTTTCGTATAACGGAGGGCGCACAGGACGCCGATTATCGCTTCGTCCACCGCAAGCTGAGTGATGGCGACCTGTATTTCGTCAATAACCGCACCGACAAGGCCGGCCGGATCGAGGCGCGCTTCCGCGTGACCGGCAGGCAGCCTGAAATCTGGCGCGCGATCGACGGCACGGCCGCGCTCGTTTCCTATCGCATCGAAGGGGGCGAAACGGTGATCCCGCTGGACGTTGGCGCGGAGGATGCCTTCTTCATTCTGTTCCGCAAGCCTGCCGCGGCGTCATCCGTCACCGTCTCGGCCAAGGCGGCCCGTTCGGTCGCGATGTTGACCAGCCCCTGGACCGTCCGCTTCCAGCCCGGCCGCGGCGCGCCCGCCCGGATCGATATGTTCACTCTGACGCCGCTCGAAAGCAACGACGACAAGGGCGTGCGTTATTTCTCCGGCATCGCGACTTACGCTACGCGCTTTGCGTTGCCCAAGTGGCTGAAGTCCGGCGCGCCGCTATGGATCGATCTGGGCAAGATCGGCGATCTGGCTGAGGTGCGGGTCAATGGTCAATTGGCCGGTACGACCTGGTTTGCCCCCTATCGGCTCGACATCGGCAAGCTGGTGAAGCCGGGCAACAACCAGTTGGAGGTCAAGGTCGCGAACCTGTGGGTCAATCGCCTGATCGGCGACCAGCAGCCCGGCGCGGAAAAAATCACCTTCACCGCCGCGCCGACCTATCGGCCCGACGCGCCGCTGCGTCCGTCCGGCCTGATCGGCCCTGTGCAGTTGCTGGCCGAATAAGCCCTAATGATCAAGCGTCTCGCCGTCCTGCAAAGATGGCGGGCGCTTCACCTTCTTGATCTGACGCAGACCCAGGAAAACCGCCGCGACGATCGCGGGGATAAGGGCCAGGTCGATCCAGCCGGGCAGATGCGCGCCCTGATGCTCGATCGCTTCCTTGAGATAATGCCACAGACCGAGCGCATAATAGCTGATCGCCACCACTGACAACCCCTCGACCGTGTGCTGGAGGCGCAGTTGCAGACCGGTGCGCCGGTCCATCGATGCCAACAAGTCGCGATTGCGGCGCGCCAAGGCGGTATCGACCCGTGTGCGCAGCATTGCGCTGGTCCAGGCGGTGCGCTGCGACAGGTCCTCCAGTCGCCGGCTAAAAGCGTCGCAAGTCCGCATCGCCGGGAGCAGCCGCCGCTCGGTGAAATCGTCGAGCGAGCGATAGCCGCGCACCGGCGCGACATCCAGCCGCCGGATGCGGTCGAAACATAGTTCGGCATAGGCATGGGTGGCGCTCATGCGATAGCGGGTTCGCGCGACGATTTGCGCCAGTTCGGCGCCAAGCGATGACAGGTCTTCCAGCACGGCGTCAGCATCCGCCTGCGGCTCTGCGACGCAAGCGGTCACGTCGGTCAAGCGCTGCTCCAACGTCGCAAGGAGGGGGGTAGCCTGTTGCGCTTCAGGCAGGCCGAGCAGGGCGATCTTTCGATAATTGCCCAGTTCCTGCAATCGTTGCACCAATAGTGACGCTTCCGCCCCTTCCAGCCCGCGATCTTGGATCAGCAGGCGGCCAAAGCCATTGTCATGCAAGCGGAAATCACCCCAGACGCGCGCCCGGCATTGGGCGACGTCGGAGATGATGAGGTCGTCGGACGCGAAATAGGTGGCGATCGTCGCGTTGGATGGCTCATTCTTCGTCAAGGCGATCTGGGTCGATCGGATGACCTGGCCCGGCAGTCGGTCGATCCAGTGCGACACGGGCAGGAAGGGTGACAGGTCGAACGGCTCGCCATAGCCGTCTGCAATGAAGCTGTAGGTGATGAACTCGCTGTGCCGTTCCCAGGAAAAGCCGAGCGCGCCGACGCGGCACGCGAAGAAGCGGTCGCTGGCAGCAGGGGAAGGGCCATCGCCGGGTACGAGGTCGCGGAGCGCAGCGACGCTGTCCCGCGCTTCCTGTTCATTGACGATCATCATGAACTGCACGGCGCGCGCGGGCGTATCGAGCCGCGGCATCTTGCGAACGTGCATTTCGCGCGAGAGCGACGCGCGCAGGGCATGGCTGCGCTGCGCCAGGTTGGGAAAGGGGCCATCGCCCGCCTGCATGGCTGTATCCGTCATCGTCCCGTCCCCCTTGACCCATTTTCCGCTATTTTAGTCGGACTATTGGGACTTGGGCAATTGGCTTGATCCAAAGAATGAGGATTGGCCTTTTCAGATGCGGCGGGCGATGGCGCCTGCGGCCCAGCCCATGCCCACGGCCATGGCGATCGCGACCAGACCATAGACGAAGGACCAATGTTCGGCCGCGCTGGCGATGAACTGTTCGAACCCGGATTTGCGTACCGTGATGTCGCGCACCGCGGCGGCGACCACCCGCCCATCCTGCACCAGGAAAGTTTCGGCGGTATAATCGCCCACGATGACGCGCGCCGACAGCGGCAGGCGCGCGCGATAGAGAACGCCGTCGGTAATCTCGACCGTGCCGGGTCGCTCAACGAACAGGCCCGACCGCGCCCGCAAATCGACCAGACCGGATTGAAAGCGCGACAATTCCGCGCTCTCGTTGAGCGAAGAAGGCGAGAGTTGCAGCTTGTCCAAGCCCAATTCGTAGATGGCGGCGGTGCGTTCATCCACGATCCGGTCGATCGGACGCGACGATGCCATGGCGTAGAAGCTGGGCGCGGAGCGGAAGCGGGCGGTGTCGGCATTGACCCAAATGCCGGCGACCTTCTGCTTTTCGCGCATGGTGATCGACTGTTCCGGCCCCTTGAGCACGACGACGATGTCTGCCGGCTTGTCGGGGCGTCGCCCGTCGGGATAGACGATCGCGCCGAACAGCAGCAGGTCGGCACCGGTGAAGCTGTACTGGATGACGACTTCGCGTTGCGACACGTCCGGCACCAGTTGCGGTTCGTCCGCCCCGATCAGCGCCAGCGCCGCAGGGAGGGCCAGAAAGGCACGCGAGCGACGCATCAGCGCACCTCGATCGTGTAGATTTCGTCGGGACGAAATCCCAGTCCCAGCGCCATGCGCGCCGCGACGAACAACACAATCGCGGCGAGCAGGATGCGCAGATATTCAGGGCGGATCGACATGGAAATGCGGGTGCCGACCTGCGCGCCGACGACGCTACCGATCAGCAGCAGCAGCGCCAGCACCAGGTCCACCGCCTTGGTCGTCATCGCGTGCATCATCGTCGTCGCCATGGTGACGAACAAGATCTGGAACAGCGATGTGCCGACCACCGACTGCGTCGCCATCCCCAGCAGGTACAGCATCGCGGGCACCAGGATGAAGCCGCCGCCCACGCCCAGCAACATCGTCAATATGCCGGTTGCCATGCCTAGCAACAGGGGCGCGAGTGGCGAGATATACAGGCCGGAGCGATAGAAACGCCAGCGCATCGGCAACGCCGCGACCAAAGGATGATGCCGTCGCTTGCGCGCGGGAGGGCGCTTGCCGGTTTTCAGCGCCACCAGCGCCTGGATCGATTCCTTGGCCATCAGCGCGCCGATGCCACCCAGCATCAGCACATAGAGGATGCCGATGACGGTATCGATCTGACCCAGATATTGCAGCAGGCGGAAAATGAAGACGCCCATGCCGGCCCCGACCACGCCGCCCGCGATCAGCACGCCGCCCATGCGGAAATCGACGGTGCCGCGCGCCATATGGGTGAATACACCCGAAACGCTGGCGCCCGTCACCTGCGAAGCGGCGGACGCTGCTGCGACGGTGGGCGGAATGCCGTAGAAGATCAGCAACGGCGTCGTCAGGAATCCGCCGCCGACGCCGAACATGCCGGACAGCAGCCCGACGACGCCGCCCAGGCCGATAATGACAAGCGCGTTCACCGATAGATTGGCTATAGGCAGGTAAAGATCCATGCCCGTCGGGGGTAACGCCAAGCGGCGGCGATATAAAGCGGCGATGGAGCCCAGCGATTAAAAATCGGCCGCAAGGGTGATGGCGAGGCCCGATCCTGGCCGTGCGCCTCCCGCGATCCGTTCGCGCCATTCGATGGCGATCCGCGCGCCGACGGTCGGCAAAGGCAGGCGAAACTGCACTAGCGGACCAATGTCCAGCCTGCTGACGCCCGGTTGCGCGCCGCCCGACAGAGCCGCGCCGACGCGGATGGGCGATTGACCAAGCGGGGTGGAGAGCGAGAATTTGCCGTCGATGAAAGCATCCCCGCGTCGGAAACCGACAATGCCGGTCTGGCCATAGCCTTCCGCCACGACCCCTGGCGCGATCACCACAGGTCCAAATCCGCCCACCGCCATCACGGCGTTTGCGTTGCGCGCGCCGTTGCCCAGCGCGATGCGTCGTTCGACCGCAACGCTGATCGGGATCGCGCGCATCGGCTGGATCGACAATCCGACCGCGCCTTCAGATGCTGTGGGCCGCTGGAGCGCACGAGTCAGGCGGCCATAGGCGACGGTGCTGCTGGATGCGCGCGGTGTCAGGTCGTAGTCCACCCGAAGTCCCGTCTGCGAGCCGCCGAGCTGGCCAGTCGGCACGGTCCCGCTTGGCCTCGCGCCGCCGGGGCGCCACAGCAGCCATGCAGCGGCGCGCCATCGATCCGGCGTCTTTTGCTCGGTTATGAGCGGAGAAGGGCTGGCTGTCGGGGTCTGGAAACGGCTCATATATTCCGGGTCGCTGGCATAATGGCGATTGGCGAACGCTACGGTGAAGCTGATGAAATCCATAAGATCGACTGGCATGGCGGCATTGGAGGATGGTGGTGGCCCGAACGTCTCCGTTTTCGTTCGTGGCGCGATATGGGGTAGAGGCTGTGAGGAAAGCGTTTCTAACCGGGGCAGGGTGGCCACGGCGCTGGACGCCAGCACGGCTTGTGGCAGAAGCGCGGGGGCGGGCGCAGGCACAGGACGACCATCTGCATAGGGCTGTTGCACCGGCGGTAGTATGGCCTCCTGGCTGGCCAAGCGGATAGCCACCCAACCCATCATCACCATGGCAAAGAAACGCAACGGCCGTCCGTTTGCGGTGCGGATCATGGATCGGTCTTCAGGTCGGGGAAGCGATGCTGCGTCTTGTCCCAGCTAAGCGGCTTGCCCAGCAGCGATTTGGCGTAGAGGAAGACCGCGCGCCGGGCCGCTAATATGGCGATATAGTTGGCGATGACGGTGCGCGGGATCGCCATCAATCCCTGCCGCCAGCCATAGGTCCGGCCGACAAACAGGGCGCGCATGACGGTCCGCCAGCCCATCAACCCCATATTGAACCACAGCAGGGCTGCGATGACGGGCGGCAGCGGTGGCGGGGATAAAGGTGCGAACAGGCCCAGAGCAGCGATCAGTCCCCAGAGGATCAGCGCCACATACGCGGCGAACAGGACGAGCGCCGCCATGGTGGCGCGACGGTCGCGGATGCGCATCCACCATTCGGCAGGACCGCCATGCCAGCCCATGCGATCCCAGCCCGCCAGCGATATCCCCACCATCCAGCGCGCCTTTTGCCGGACGGCGGCATGCACGCTGTCCGGAAAATATTCGCGCGTCGCCACCAACGCACCGGTCGCGTCGCGCATACGCACGAACACGCCGCGCCCGCCCATATTGGCGATCCGCAGGCCCGCTTCATAGTCCTCCGTCAGCGACGACGGGTCGAAGGGGCCGCCATGGGCGGGGTCGGACAGGCGGCCAAGCGTCGCCCGTTCGAAGGCGCATGCCACGCCGGCGGATGGAATGGACGCGCCCAGCGCTTCGCGCACCGTCAGCGCTTTCCCATGATTCTCGGCAAATTCATCGCCATAATGATTGGCGATTGCGCGCGCGAACCATGTCCCTTTGCCCGGCAGGGGTAAAACCGGCAATTGAACCAGGGCGAAGCGATCGATCATGAAGTCGAACAACCGAATCTCGTCGGCATGCACCACATCTTCGGCATCGTGCAGCACGACCGCCTTGAACGCTTTGGTCGTGCGCGCTTCCGGCATTATGTAGCAAACGCACCAAGGCGATTACGTTCATCGCCGCGTCCGCTGCAAATGCCCCCTTTTAAGGGGTAAAAGCGTGTCTATTTTTTTCGCGGCGCTGTTGGCGCTAGGTGTCTCTGGGGAGGCCAGAGCAAATGCTCAATTCAGTGTCATGCGAACGATAGGTGATAAACATACCATCGCGGTCGATAGGCGCTACCTTGTAGCAAAAGTGCGTGCGAAAACGCAGATCGCCAAGAGTCTCATATTCAATATATCCCATGATATAGAACGGGTATTCTTGGAGCTTCCACATAGGGAATGGGGTGAGTTCAATGGTTTCGCCTATCGGGATAAAATCGTTAGGCCAGAAGCCGCGTTCGCACTTTCCGTACATAGGGCCGGTGCCAACATCCCAACCAACTTGAACAAGGGACGCATTGCTTCGGCCACGGTTGAGAACCTTAACAGAAAGCTCCCAGTCATCGGGGCTATGCTCCACGGACCTGGCTCGAAAGTCTGCGTCTTGTATTCTAACGATCGCACGCTCCGTGGTCAGGTAAGCCTGATGGGTATCGAGAGCGGCCTGCGCGCTTTTGGCGGCTTCATCGGCCCCGCGTCTCGCTTCATTCGCGCCAGCCTCAGTATGACGCGCTGCCTCGCGGGCATACCAAGCGGCGAAGCCAGCAGCGGCAAGTGTAAAGGCACCTATAAAAGTGCCCAGCAGGCCAAGCCAGAAAGTGCGCCTAGTCCAGTCGGCCGATACTTTCGCAGCATCAGCAGCTTTCCACTGGGCGCAAAGATCGGAATTACGGGCGTCTTGACCAGCCTCGCATCCTGCATCTGGCTCTGGCCGTTCATTCGCCTGTTGAATGGCAGCGGCAATATTCTGCAATGCTTCGGCGCTGGCGTTATCGGCATAGCGTTGGCTGCGGTCAGCGGCCTGATGTTCTGGTGACGCAGCCGTGAGCGCTAGCCATCCGACAGCCGCAACGACGATGCTCCGATAGCCTCTAAGCATTGCACCAAAAACACCGCTGTAAATTTGCCCCGGCTCAGCTTGTTCCTGATATTCGGCTCAGAGTCCATGATGCCAATGTCGGCCAGCTTTCCGACCAATTCCGCATAGGAGATATTCCGGCGCTTTAGCTCACCCTTCAGCAGCCCCTTAACCTTGTCTTCCCATTCTTTTTCCGGCTTGGCCACGCGCGTATCTCCAATGATGTTGGATGCATCATATTCGATACGTTTGTCATTGACAACAGTGCGCATATGTCATTATATACGATGCATAAGCAACGGATACGATGACATGCAACACTTTCTCCTCTCCAGCCAAGCCCGCACGATCAGCCTCAAGGCTGTTTTTACCATGGGCGAAGACAAGGCTTATGAGACGTTCTGCCAGATGCGCTGGCCTGAGAACGAAGGAGAAGCCGTTTGCCCGCGTTGCGGCTGCGTCGAAACCTACAACATAACATCGCGTCGCAAGTTCAAGTGCGTTGCCTGCTATCACCAGTTCAGCGTCACCAGCGGGACCATCTTCGCATCGCGCAAGATGTCGTTCACCGATCTGCTGGCCGCGATCGTCATCTTCGTGAACGGTGCCAAGGGCATCGCCGCGCTGCAACTCAGCCGCGATCTGGATTGCCAGTATAAGACGGCTTTCGTTCTCACTCACAAGCTGCGCGAAGCCATGGCCCGCGAAAACATGGGCGCTACCGTTGGTGGCGTCGTGGAAGTGGATGGCGCTTATTTCGGCGGCTATAGCAAGCCTGCCAATGAGAAGGCCGATCGCAAGGACCGCCGCTTGCTGGAGAACCAGACCGGGAAGCGTCAAGTCGTCGTCGTGGCCCGCGAACGCGATGGCCGCACCCTCTCGACCGTAACCGGCTCAGAGGCCCAGGGCGTTCCCTTCATCCGTTCGGTTGTCGAGACGGGCGCTACCGTACACGCCGACGAAGGCACCGCATGGGACGCCCTCCACGCCTCCTATGAGACGGGCCGCGTCAATCACTCGTTCCGCTACATGGACAAGGGCGTTTGCACCAATCAGGCCGAAAGCTATTTCAGCCGCCTACGTCGCATGGAAGTCGGCACGCACCACCATATCGCTGGCCCATATCTGAACGCCTATGCTGGTGAGGCCTCATGGCGCGAAGACAACCGCCGCGTCGCCAATGGCGCGCAGGCTGGTAAGGTTGGCGTTGCTGCGATGGAAGCGCCGGTTAGCCGCCAGTGGAAGGGGTATTGGCAGAGAGCTTACTGAAAATTACTCGCAATAAATTCTGGCCTTGCGGATCGCCTGTAGTTAAGCGATATATGTGGCGACCGCACAGCACCACAAACGACAGTAAATGTAATCATATCCGTTACGGTAACGATTTGTTTATCGGAACGTTTGATGATATCGCACGTTGACGTAGTGGTGCATTGCGAATGGTTCGCATTGTGGTCGGGGAATGAAACGGAGAGCTGTATGGACGACGAACTCAAAGCCCTGCTTGAGCAAGCAAAGTCCGTAAAGCTGTCGCCTGAAGAGATCGAAGACAATCGTATCGCTCTAGCGGCTGCCAACGGGCAACTGACCGACAAGCGTATTAGTGTTTCTACAATGAAGGCTACGCGCACGATCATGCTGGCGGACGAGACCGCATTCGCCTAACAAGGCAAAATGACAGGGAATAATCTCGAGCGCCTGTTTCAAAAACAGGTAAACGTTTATAGGCTCCAAGAGCTTACAGACAATATGGTAACGGGGGCCTGCGAAGGCTCCCGTTTCGTATTTTCTGAAGATCTAGTGAAACGGCTACATTCCGTGGCTATGCACAAGCTGCTTAGCACGCCGGGGGAATATCGGCAGGAGCCAGTTCATATTACGAACTGCCCTCACGTTCCGCCCGCGTGGTTTGAAGTGCCTGGGCATATGGCCGGGATGTGTGAGTATGTGAACGTCAATTGGGATAAGGCGGATTTGATCCATTTGGCCGCATATGTCCTGTGGCGGCTAAACTGGATTCACCCCTTTCCGAATGGGAACGGTCGAACATCGCGGTCCACTGCATATGCGATATTGCAGATAAAGTATGGTGGCCTTCTCCCCTCAAAAAATTCTATCATCCAGCAAATCGTTGAAGATAGAGCGCCTTATTACGGAGCGCTGCGGCATGCTGATGAGACCATGAAGGCCAGCGCTAACGTTGTTGACGCGTTAAAGCCAATGGAAGGTATACTAGGGGCCATGCTCAAAGAGCAGATTAAAGCGAACCTTAACGCTTAACCTACCATCTCAGCCAAAGCCCCGTTTCTTCCAACGACCGCACAAGCCCGCACTCTCGACGCTATCCCCCACTCCCATTCCGCCACCCACCAACGTCATCCCCCTGCTTGCCTGTCATCTGCCAACGCAGCAGCCCGCCCGCGTTAGCCTTCTCAGCAACGACAAAGCCCTTCTGGCGCAGCTTGGACAGGCTATGCCCCGTCCGCGTCCCTATGAGCTTGCGCAGCGCCTTGTCGGACGTGTTCAGCCCGCGCGCTTCCATAATCATTCGGGCAAGGTCCAGCGTCGTTAACGCAACGTCGCTCTTGCGGATCGCGTCCAGCAAGAAGCGCTGCACCTCACCACGGAACGCGGCATTAGCTGGTGGCACCGGCTTGACCGGCGCGTCGCCCAAATCAATGTCCGGTTCGAATATGCGGATTGAACGCTCCAAGCTGTCGAGGTCCGCCATATGCTGGGCAAGCTGCGCCTGTAGCGCTTCGATCTTTCCAACGATTTCTGCCCGCTTGTCGATCAGGCCATGCACAACGAGTTTCATATGATGACATTACGCTACGCAGGCGATTATGTCTGTCATTACGTTGGTGCGTTTGCTACATAATGCCGCGCGCTTCTTCCGCCAGCATTGCCCGCCACAGGACATTGAGGCAGTCCGCCTTCGTGCTCGGTCCCGGCCTGGGGTTGATTCCCACGATGATGCGCGGTTCCCCGGCGGCGATGGGCGCGACCGCGTCGATCGTTTCCGGGTCATTGGGATAGAGGCCGATGAAGATCCGATAGTTATCGTCCGGCCAGCGGGCGAGCGCATGGCGCAACATCGGCCCGATCACATCTGCCTCTCGCCAAGCGGGAATGAATATGGCGATGCAGCCCGGTCGGGATGAAGCGGGCAGGGTCGCTGTGGTCATACGCGGGTGGCGGGCATAAATGGCGACGTTGCGCCAACAGCGACGGGCCAGAAAGAGGATGTCGATCAGGAAATCGTCCAGCCCGCCGATCGCCAATCCGACGACAGCGAAAAGCAGGATTTCGCGGTGCAACGCCACAAGGCTTGCGGCCAACATGTCTCCCAAGACTTGACCCCCATCCGTCTATGCGAGAGAGGATGCCATTTGCGTCACATCGTTCCAAGTCTTTTGCATATTTTGCGCAGAAGCCTTTGTAAATATTGGCACAGTCATGGCCTTGAGCCTTGTCCGGGTGCAGTTGAAAGGACCGACAGGGATGAATCGACCGCCGCGATCCGCATTGCGCGATTTTCTGACCGGGGAAACCGGCGGGGCGATATTGTTGATGATCGCGGCCGGCGCGGCGATGGTTCTGGCCAATCTGCCCGGTGCGATCGGGCATCTCTATCATGACATGCTGCATGCGCCGATGGGGCCGACCCTGTCGTCGCGAATCGGGCCGATGACGCTCCATCTGTGGATCAACGATGGGCTGATGGCCCTATTCTTCCTGGTGGTCGGGCTGGAGATCAAGCGCGAGTTTCTGGATGGCGGCCTGTCCACTTGGGACAGGCGACGCCTGCCGATCCTGGCGGCTGTGGCGGGCATGGCCGCGCCAGCAATCGTCTATCTCATGGTAACGGCCGGGCAGCCTGCGCTGAGCAATGGTTGGGCCATTCCGGCCGCAACCGACATCGCCTTCGCCATCGGCGTGCTGGCGCTGCTGGGGCGGCGCGCGCCGGCTTCGCTCAAGCTGTTCCTGACCGCCGTCGCCATCGTCGACGACATGGGAGCGGTGGCCATCATAGCCCTTTTCTACAGCCATGGCCTCGACTTAGCGGCGCTGGCGGGCGCGGCCGGCGTGCTGGCGCTGATGTACGGCCTCAACCGTGCGGGGGTGAAGGCGCTGATGCCCTATCTTCTGGGCTTTGCCTTGCTTTGGTTCCTGATGCTGTTGTCGGGTGTGCATGCCACGGTCGCCGGCGTGCTGGCCGCGATGACGGTGCCGGTGCGCTGCACGCCCGGCGCGCCCGATGCGGCGGACAGTCCGCTGCACCGCCTGGAACATGCCATCCATCCGTGGAGCGCCTATCTGATCGTCCCGCTCTTCGGGTTCGCCAATGCCGGGCTCAGCCTGGGCGGCGAGGCAATGGCGATGCTTTTCGCGCCTTTGTCGCTGGGCGTCGCGCTCGGCCTGTTTCTGGGCAAGCAACTGGGTATTTTCGGCGCGGTATGGGCGGCGGTGCGGCTGGGGTTTGCGGAGCGGCCGGCCGGCGCGAGCTGGAGCCAGGTCTATGGCATGACGATGCTGTGCGGCATCGGCTTCACCATGAGCCTGTTCATCGGCGCGCTCGCCTTTCCCGGCCAAGCCCTGCTGGTCGAGGAAGCGAAGGGCGGAATACTCTTGGGGTCGCTGCTGTCCGCCCTCTCGGGATATGCAGTTTTGCGCTGGATAGCGCGTCCGGCCGCCTCGCCGGGGCGATAAGCGGGTTCGCCAAAATATAGTGTCAGTGCTATTCTATGCCCGCTGATGCTGCGAGTCGTATGCAGCCTCGGCCAATCGACCAATCTCTTCGAACTTGGACGGGAGGAGGGCGACTATGGAGATGGACGTCAATTACCTGCTGCATCGCCAGCAGATGTCGATGATACGCGCGCAATCCAGCCGATCGGACAAGGGGCGAGACGCTTATGAAAGCCTCGCCCAAAGCTATACCGAACGCATCGATGCCTATCGGCGGGAAAATGAACGGCTGATCATCCACGCGCATTGACCGTTCCGGTCAGCGCCGCTGGATCAGCCTTTCTATTGCCAGACGGTGGTTGTCATCGTCCCCGCATTCCTGTTCCAACACGGCCTTGATGCGCTGAAGTTCCGCTTCGGTCAGATGTTCGATGCCGATGAAATCGTTGCGGGCGTTATCGACCGCGCGGATCAATTCATCCAGCTTCGCCTGGATGGCGGAGCCGTCGCGGTTTTGCGCGTTCTGGATCAGGAACACCATTAGGAAGGTGACGATGGTGGTACTGGTGTTGATCACCAGCTGCCATGTATCGGAATAGTGGAAGAGGGGGCCGGTCGCGAGCCACAGAATGACCGTGCTCAGCGCCAGCACGAAGGCGAAGGGCTGGCCCGCCCAGTTGGCGACCCGGTGCGACATCGCCGCGAAAATCCGATCCATGGTTGATTCTTTCCTTTACCAAAGCGATGCATTTATCCCCTGTTCAGCCCGGCGCGGCCATGAAAAGCGCGATGCGTTCCATTTCCTCTCGCGCCTTGATGGCGGCCGCCCTTCTCACTCTGTCCGCCTGCACCGCCTTGTCGCCCGAATCACGTCTTCGCGCGGGGCTTGAAGAGGCCGGCCTTTCGCCACGAATGGCGGGTTGCATGGCGGAACGGATGGTCGACCGACTGAGCCTGGCCCAGTTGCGAAAGCTCCAGTCGCTCGCATCGCTCCGCAAGTCTCACAGCGGCAAAACATCCGTCGATCAACTGCTGCATGAGGTGCGAGCGGTACAGGATCCTGAGATTTTTGCGGTTGCCAGTTCATCCGCGCTCGCCTGCGCATTCTGATAGTATCGGCCGCGAAAGGCCGGATCGACACCACACGCTTTGCAATTTTGCAAAGTCGTTTTGCGAAATTTTCTAGCGCCTCGCTTTTGGCTGTGCTTAGCCGCTGACATCAGGTTTCAGCGAAAAGGGCAGCCCCTATGAATATTCATGAATATCAGGCGAAGGAACTCCTCGCGAAATATGGCGCGCCGATCGCAGCTGGCTATGCCGCTTTCTCGGTCGAGGAAGCCGTCGAAGCCGCCAAGAAACTGCCCGGACCGCTCTATGTCGTGAAGTCGCAGATCCATGCCGGTGGTCGCGGCAAGGGCAAGTTCAAGGAACTGGCCCCAGAAGCGAAGGGCGGCGTGCGCCTCGCCTTCAACCTGGATGAGGTCAAGGCTCATTCGACCGACATGCTGGGCAACACGCTGGTCACGATCCAGACCGGTGATGCAGGCAAGCAGGTCAACCGCCTCTACATCACCGACGGTGCCGACATTGCCAAGGAATTCTACCTGGCCCTGCTAGTCGATCGCGGCAGCAGCAAGATCGCGTTCGTTGTGTCGACCGAAGGCGGCATGGATATCGAAGAAGTCGCCCACTCGGCACCTGAGAAGATCCACAGCTTCTCGGTCGATCCGGCAACCGGCTTCCAGGCTCATCATGGCCGGTCGATCGCCGCTGCACTGGGCCTGACCGGCGACCTCGCCAAGCAGGCGGCAAAGGTAGCTTCGTCGCTCTACGCTGCTTTTGTCGACACCGATGCCGAGCAGATCGAAATCAATCCGCTCGCGCTGACCGAGCAGGGCAAGCTGCTGGTGCTGGACGCCAAGGTCGCATTCGACGGCAACGCCATGTTCCGTCACAAGGACATCGCCGAACTGCGCGACCTGACCGAGGAAGATGCAGCCGAAGTCGAAGCGTCCAAGTACGACCTGGCCTACATCAAGCTGGACGGCAACATCGGTTGCATGGTGAACGGCGCGGGCCTGGCCATGGCGACGATGGACATCATCAAACTGAACGGTGAATTCCCCGCCAACTTCCTGGACGTAGGCGGCGGTGCCACGACGGAGAAGGTGACCGCGGCCTTCAAGATCATCCTGAAGGACCCGGCCGTTAAGGGCATCCTGGTCAACATCTTCGGTGGCATCATGAAGTGCGACATCATCGCCGACGGCATCGTCGCGGCGGCGAAGGAAGTGAACCTGTCGGTCCCGCTGGTGGTGCGCCTGGAAGGCACCAACGTCCAGCAGGGCAAGGACATATTGGCCGCATCGGGCCTGGCGATCGTCCCCGCGGACGACTTGGGCGATGCAGCCAAGAAGATCGTGGCGGAAGTGAGGAAGGCGGCCTGAGGCACGACCCCACCTAACAAGATACGCCATCGGGCGTGGGTGGTCCGGAAACGGGCCGCCCACGTCCTTGTTCGCGTTGGCGGGCGATGGCGTGAAACTGGAGGATGTTGAAAATGAAGATCCTTGTGCCCGTGAAGCGGGTCATTGACTATAATGTGAAGCCGCGCGTGAAGGCGGACGGTACGGGCGTCGATCTGGCGAACGTCAAGATGAGCATGAACCCGTTCGACGAGATCGCGATCGAGGAAGCCATCCGCCTGAAGGAAAAGGGCGTGGCGACCGAAGTGATCGCGGTGTCGATCGGCGTCGCCAAGGCGCAGGAAACGCTGCGGACCTCACTCGCCATGGGTGCGGATCGGGCGATCCTGATCCAGACCGACGATGAGGTCGAACCGCTGGGCGTGGCCAAGCTGCTCGCCAAGGTGCAGGAAGAGGAAGGCGCTGGCCTCATCATCCTGGGCAAGCAGGCGATCGACGACGACAGCAACCAGACCGGACAGATGCTGGCCGCGCTGCTGGGCTTGCCGCAGGGCACGTTCGCGTCGAAGGTCGAAGTTGCCGATGGCAGCGTTTCGGTCACCCGTGAAGTCGATGGCGGGCTGGAGACGGTGAAGCTGTCGACGCCGGCGATCATAACCACCGACCTGCGCCTCAATGAGCCGCGCTATGCGTCGCTGCCCAACATCATGAAGGCCAAGTCCAAGCCCTTGGCGCAGAAGACCCCCGCCGATTATGGCGTGGACATCAGTCCGCGCCTGGAAACGCTCAAGGTGGTCGAGCCGCCCAAGCGCACCGCCGGCGTCAAGGTCGCCGATGTCGATGAACTGGTCGCAAAGCTGAAAGCTCTGGGAGTTGCCGCATGAGCAAGACACTTGTTTGGGTTGAACATGAGGGCGGGGCCGTCAAGGACGCGACCCTTTCCGCCATCACCGCCGCCGCCAAGTTGGGCGAAGTCCATCTGCTGGTCGTCGGCCAGGGCGTCGATGGCGTCGCCGCCGCCGCCGCGAAAATTGCGGGCGTGGGCAAGGTCCATGTCGCAGACGATGCGGCATTCGGCCATGCGCTGCCGGAGAATGTCGCGCCGCTGATCGTCGAACTGATGGGCCATCACGACGCCTTCGTCGCGCCGGCCACCAGCAACGGCAAGAATATCGCGCCGCGCGTCGCCGCCTTGCTCGACGTGATGCAGATCAGCGACATCCTGTCGGTCGAGAGCGAGGATACGTTCACCCGGCCGATCTATGCCGGTAACGCTATCGCTACCGTTAAGAGCAAGGATGCCAAGAAGGTCATAACCGTCCGCGGCACGGCCTTTGAGAAGGCGGAGCGTGACGGCGGCAGCGCCACGGTGGAAGCGGTCACTTCGACCGGCGATAAGGGGCTGTCGAGCTTCGTCGGCGCCGAGATTGCCAAGCTGGAACGTCCCGAACTGACCAGCGCCAAGATCATCGTGTCGGGTGGTCGTGCGCTTAAGGATGGGCCGACCTTTGAAGAGGTGATCTTCCCGCTCGCCGATAAGCTGGGTGCTGCGGTTGGTGCGAGCCGCGCGGCGGTCGATGCGGGCTATGTCCCCAACGACTATCAAGTCGGCCAGACCGGCAAGATCGTGGCACCGGAAGTCTATGTTGCCGTGGGCATTTCGGGTGCGATCCAGCATCTTGCTGGCATGAAGGACAGCAAGACCATCATCGCCATCAACAAGGACGAGGATGCGCCGATCTTCCAGGTCGCCGACATCGGTCTGGTGGGTGATCTGTTCAAGGTCGTACCGGAGCTTACCGGCAAGCTGTAAGCCAGCGTGACGATGTAGAAAAGGGCGCGGAGTGATCTCCGCGCCCTTTTCTATGTCATTCGCAGTTGATGTCGTTCTTGTCGATGGCCCGGCCTGCCAGAGCCCCGCCGGCCCCGCCGATGATGGTGCCGAGCGTCTTCGACCCGCCTGGTGCAATGATGTTGCCCAGCACGCCGCCGGCAATGGCGCCGACAATGGTACCGGTCGTGCCGTCGTCGCGCTTGCAATAATAGCGGCCGTCATTGTCGCGGTAAATCTGGTCATTGTCACGGATAGGACGGCGGGAATGACGGGGTGGGCCGCGGCGATCGCTGGGACGATCGTAGCCGTAACCGCCACCGCCGCCATTGTCCGATGTGCAAGCGCCCAGTGGCAACATGGCCAGCATGGCTGCGGCGAGGATGGGTTTGTTCATGGCGTCTCTCCTTGTTACCTTTATGCCCTCAACAACCCGGCGCAGCGGCGGTGGTTGCGTGGCGGTAACAATATCAAGCAAACGAAAACCGCCCGCTGCGACCGCGAGAGGGGGAGCGGTAGCGAGCGGGCGGTGACCGGAGGCGAGCGGGGGACTGGGCCGCCGGATGGGATAGTCGGTTAGTTGGGAAGCGGCCGGTTGATCGCGCCGGTCGAAGAGACGAGCGGCGATGCGGACGACGTATCGAGTTCGTCAGCCTTTTCAGCGATGGTCGTCTTGGCTTCGTTGTAGCGGGTGACCAGGTCGTTCTTGAATTCGGTCAGCTTGCCTTCGTCGTAGAGTTTCTTGCCGACATAGCCGGCGATGGCGCCGAAGATCAGGGTGCGGATCATGTTATGCTCCATTGTTGCAGGTTCGGGGAGATAACCGGCGGCGGGGCGACGGGTTCCAAGGCACATTGCCTGGACCACCGCTTTTGCTAGGCTTGCGACGGACGGTGCGTTGGGGGAGCCGAATGTCGGGATTCGATCTGGTGTTCGCGGCCTTCGGGCTGCTGCTGGGACTGGCGATCAGCGAGGTGCTGGGCGGTTTTTCCAGGGCGCTCAAGCTCAAGCGGGGGGCCAAGCCGGTGCGGATCGGCTGGCTGACGCCGCTGCTGGGGCTGTTCGTGCTGCTCGACCTGACCAGTTTCTGGCTGACGGCGTTCGAGGCGCGGGCGCAGATGGACGCCAATTATCTGACATTGACCGCGGTGCTGGCGCTGGTCGGGGTCTATTATCTGGCCGCGACGCTGATCTTTCCAGACGAGCCGGAAGAATGGCCCGATTTCGACGATTGGTATGACCGGCACAAAAGGTTGGTGATCGGTGGCGTGTTGACCGCCAATATCGGCATCATCGTCGGCCAGAATGTGTTGGAGCTTTACCGGCCATCGGGCGGGCCGGAACCCAGCGATACGGTGACCGCCTGGGCGCTGCTGGCGCTGGTGGGCCTGATCGGGCTGCTCGTCGCCCTGCTGTTCGTGCGATCGCGGCGCTGGAATATCGCCATGCTGATCGCGCTGCCCATGATATTGGTGACCGCGTCGGTCTATCTGGACATGGTATGAGGGGCGGGGTGTGAAAGGCGGGCGCCGGAGCGCCCGCCATCCAGATTATTCGGCGTGCTGTAGGTTCACAGCGGCCATCTTGCCACGACGGTCCTGCTCCAGATCATAGGAGACGCGGTCCTTTTCGCGCAGCGTGGCCAGGCCAGCGCGCTCGACGGCGGTGATGTGAACGAACGCGTCCGGGCTGCCGTCATCGGGAGCGATGAAGCCATAGCCCTTGTCGGCGTTGAAGAATTTGACGGTTCCGACGATGCTCATGGTAGTTCCTTCTTTGTGCGGCGCGGCCCGTGTGGTCGCACCGGATCGCTAAAGGGGCAGGGAAAGAAGGAAACAGGTGCCGCAAAGCGCCGAGAACCGTCGATTTGCGACTGTAGCTACCTTCTCTTAGGGCAAGGGTGGGGAAAAAGCAAGTTGGGATGAGGGTGAGGCGGGAAGTGCAGATGGGCGCGCACCGTCGCGTTCCCCGGCGAAGGCCGGGGTCCAGTCCGACGTCAGAGCTGGACCCTTGATGGGAGTCACGCGCCTCCCATCAACTTCGCCGGGGAACGTAGAGATGGCGATTGACGGGATTAGGCATCCCCTGTCCATCATCCCACCCTAGCCGAAGCTGCCGCGCACTCCGCGTCCTGCGCCAGGACGAAGCCGAAGAAATCGTCGCGGGCCATGGCGGCGGCCTGTTCATAGGGGCGGCGTTCGGCCTCCTGCTGGGCGGCGAGCGCCTCTTCCTCCGCCTCCGTCAGGTCGCGCTCATAATCGTCGACATCGTAGATGGCGTCGCTGGCGTCGCCGTCGAAACCGGGCGGCGGGGGGAAATCGGTGCGCCAGCGGTCCAGCCGGTCGTCCCACCAGATGCCGCGCAGCCGATCGGCGGCTTCGTCCGGCGGGAGATCGGCGAGATTGGGCGGCGGCGGGGACCGAAGTTCACACCGTTCATCATCGATGGAAAACTGCGGATTTTGCGGCTTGTGCAGCGCCATGCGCGCGGCGACGAACAGGGCGGCCGATGCGCCGGGGGACAGGGCGGTTTCGGTGTCGACCGGGGCTGGCGTGTCGGGCATGGAGCCGTCGTCCATGACGGCGTCCTCCATCAGCCGCGCGGGCGGCTCCGCGCCGGTGCGGGGGAGGTTGAGGCGGTCGGCTTCCGCCTGGACGTCCGCTTCCGGGCAGAGCATGTCGCAATAGGCGGTGAAATCCTGCGCGACGACGCGGGCGAGCGCGGCGTCGGACCCTTCGGCCGGGCAATCGGCCATGCGATCGAGCCGGGCGAGCATCGACATGGCGAGCCGGTTGTCGTGGCGGTGGCGGGTGATTTCATGATTGTCGGGGTCGCGGCGGATGGTTTCCTCCGTCCCCATGATGGCGCGGGCGAGCAACGTGTCGGCCAGCCGCGCGCGGGCGATCAGGATCGCCGCGTCCCAGCCCAGGCGAAACGCCGCACCGTCGCGGCGGATGCGCAGGACATAGGCGGAGCGCGGCGTGATGAACACGGCTTCGCAGGCGAGGCGGATGACGCCGGTCGCGGCGAGCACTTCGAGAAAGCGGCGCTGGCGCGCGGGGCTCCAACCGTCGACGCGGATTTGCGGGGCGGGGGTGGGCAGGATGGGATCGTGATAGGACATGGGTCGCGTGCCTCCGGCTGAGGATATTGCCGGAAGGACGGACAGAAAAGGGGCATGTAGGACAGCGAAATAGGATAGGATAATTCGACCGGTCTACCAGTTGCCGCCGATATCCGTTTAGACCGGTTTGCTGCAAACCAAACATAGCCATATTGAAATATGTCCAAAATAGGCATAATAGGGAAAATGGTCAGCCCCGACCACCTCGCCGGTAATTGGTCCGGGAGAAACGGCAAGGAGGCCGGTAAAAATGGGCAAGATGGACCCAAACCTGCTTGAGGTTTCGGCAAAGGAAGTTGCCGGGAAACTCGGCTTCTACACGGATGAGGCGATGCTGCGTCCGGTGGGTATTCAGAAGCATGGGGTCACGCGGGTCGTGATGTTGTCGCTAATGGAATATGAACGACTGCTGCGCCGGGATCGGCAGGTCCTATTGACGAGAGACCTCGATGACGAAACGCTCGACGCCATCCTCACCGCAGAGCCGGGGGAACGCTCCACGGAAGTCGGGCGGCGGCTGGCCGATCCCGACTCCGGGTGACGTCCTGTGCTATGCCTATCTTTGGGCGCGGGAAGCGGCCCAAGGGCAGGAAGAAGGGTTGAAGGACAGGCCGGTCGTGGTCGTGCTGGCGGCGACGGATACTGGAAACGGGGTCCGGCTGACGGTTGCGCCGATCACCCATAGCGCGCCGGACGGTGCGGAGGGTGCCGTGGAGGTGCCGTTGGCGGTGAAGCGCGATTTAGGTCTGGATCGCGAACGTAGCTGGATCGTGGTGAGCGAGGTCAACGGCTTCCTGTGGCCGGGGCCGGACGTGCGACCGCTGGCGGATGGCAGTCCCTTTTATGGCGCGATACCGGACTGGCTGTTCCTGCGGATGCGGGAAGGGATTGGCGTTCATGCCGGGCGGGGTCGGGTGAGGGTTACAAAAAGGACGGAGTGAGGGTTTAAGATGGAGGTTCTTGCACCTGGCACCGTAATCTCCAAATTTTCCAATAAGTGATCGCAGTTGATAAAAATATAGAATGAAATTTAAGTCATGAATTATTCAATTGTGGCAACAAAATCTCTAATATTCGGCTTTTGTACGTCTAGCTGTGATTGATTGACTTGTATCTGACGACCTAAAAGAATGCGATTGCCCGCTTGAAGCCTCATAATTGGGATCCCCAATGCGCCCGAGACAACAGAGGCTGTATTAGCATCCCTTATTTCTGCTTGAAACATTCTTCGAAATTCTATCCGCGAACGAGGTGCCGGAGCACCAGTAGGGTGGATCGCAAAATAGGTGGGGTTAGACGACCAAACCGCAAATATCTCTGAGAGCCCGATCCGAAACTAAGTTGAGTGGTATCAGCGGGTTAGCTTGACGCTTGCCGCAGTCGTTGATTCAGGGGTTTTGCAACAAACTTCCGGAGATCAACAATGTGGACCGATACCACTCGGGCGCAA
>NZ_JABBFV010000011.1 GCF_012927105.1 Sphingobium psychrophilum
CTGGAAAAGGACGAAGTGACCCAGTTCCCGCGTCACAGAGGCCCGTGTCGCATCAAAATGGAAAACCAAAAGTCCCTGTTTCCGGACATTTGAAGAGGAGGTGTAGTATGAATCGGTCGTTGCTATGCCTCGAAGCGCCCGTTCCGCCGCGTTGTTCGTCAGGCAGATGCGGCCATCGTCGAGGAAGGCTGCGAAGGCGGGCCATGCCTTGAGCATGTAATCCATGGCCTCGGCCACATCGCTGTTCTTTGACAGCTTTGCCCGGTTGTCGCGCATCCATTCTTCCAGATCGGCAACCAGCGGTGCGCTGAGTTCCTGTCGAAGGGCGTGGCGCTCCTGGGCCGGTCTGCCGTTGATGGCGCGCTCAATGTCAAAGATCGCGTCGATACGGCGGACCGCCTCCACCGCCAGCGGCGAGATGACGGCCTTTTTGCGGCGCTTCTTGAGCTGCGCGGCGATATCGGCCAGCTCGAAGAAATAACGGCGCGCGTGGCTCCAGCAAAGGGCGCGGGTTAGCGGCGCCGGCAGGCGGCCGCCATGGAACAGGGCATTATAGCCGGCATATGCATCAGCCTGAAGAATGCCTCTCCAACCGCGCAGATGGCCCACAGGATGCTCGCCCCGCCGGTCGCGGGAATAATGGAAGATCGCTGCGGGCGGTGCGGGTCCGCCAAAAGGTCGATCATCCCGAACATAGGTCCAGATCCGGCCCGTATCGGTCTTGGTCTTGGCCAGCACTGGCACCGTCGTATCGTCGCCATGCAATCGCTCGGCGGCAAGGACGTGGGCTTCGATCAGGAGATAGAGCGGCATCAGCGCGGCGGTGCAGGTGCCGACCTGATCGGCCAGAGTGGAAAGACTCAGGTCCACGCCTTCCCGGGCATAGCGATCACGCTGGCGGTTGAGCGGTTGATGCGCGCCGAACTTCTCGAACAGCAGCATCGCAAGGAAGCTGGGACCGAAGAGCCCGCGGGGCGTCACATGGAACGGCGCCGGCGGTTGTGCGATCTTCTCACAATCCCGGCAGGAGAACTTCTCCCGCACGGTCTGAACCACCTTCCACTGTCGCGGCACAACCTCGAGCGTCTCGGTGATATCCTCACCCAGCTTGCACAGCCGATCCGAGCCGCAACAGGGGCAGGCATCGGGCGCGGCGATGACGACGCGCTCGCGCGGCAGATGCTCGGGCAAGGCCTTGCGGGCGGGCCGCTTGCGCTCGAACGGCGCGACATTGGTCTTCGCTGCCGCCAAAGCGGCCAACGCCTCGTCTTCGCTGGCAGCGGTCTCGCACTCCTCGAACGTCAGCTCCATCTGGTCGAGCAGATGGCGCGTGCGCTCGGAGCGCTGGCCAAAAAGGGTGCGGCGCATCTTCTCGTTCTGCAGTTCGAGAAGGGCGTTACGGGCTTCCAGGTCGGCGTTGATGGCCTTGATGCGGGCGACTTCAGCGGCGACAGCCTCGGCAGCGGCAAGCCGCTCGCGAAGGCTGTCGATCTCTGCTTGTGCCTCGTTCCCCATGGCCAATAGCATAGCCAAAAAGCACCGAAATCTCTAGCTTTTTAGGTCATGCTAGGGCTTTTATCCGGCCAATGTCGGGCGCCATGTGGCCTGCGGATTACGCCAGTCGATCGCCTCCAACATGCAGGCCATCTGCGAGGGGGAGATGGCAATCACGCCGTCCACGGCCGAAGGCCAGATATACTTCCCGCGCTCGAGACGCTTGGCATAAAGCGACATGCCAACACCATCGTGCCAGATGATCTTGCAGAGGTCGCCGCGGCGTCCCCTGAAAATGTAGAGGTCGCCCGCGTAGGGATCACGTCCGAAACTTTGCTGCACCTGCAGGGCCAGGCTGCGCATGCCGCGCCGCATGTCCGTGTGCCCCGTTGCAATCCATATCCGAACGCCGGAGGGGACTGGGATCACGGCTTGACCGACCGCAGCACTGCCGACACCAGCCCAGGTGATGCGCCAGCGGGAATGCGCACAATCGCCCGCTCGAACTCAACGGTGATCGCCGATCCGGTCACTGGCATCGGATCGGGCTGCACCTGCACTTCTGCAAAGCCTTGGGCTGCCTGCCCCATCTGCCGCCGCCATCTGTAGATCTGGTTCGGCCGCAGATCGGCACGGCGGGCAATCTCCGCCACGTTTGCACCGGGCGCCGAAACCGCTGCGACCAGTTCGCGCTTCTGCTGGTCCGTCCATACCCGCCGCCGCTCCGGCCCCGAAATTACCGTGATCTGACTCATCGCACCGTCCTTAGTATCGGTGCAAACACCGGCGCTTGCACCGGTGCCATCTCAAAATATCAGCCGATCACCGCAAGGCGGCCCTCACCGGAGCGATACGATAAACTCGTCGGTGGCAAGCGTCATGATACTCTGGCGTTCGGGTCCATCGCGACGATAATCCTTGTAACGCAGCGTGACGCCAGTCTTGTCGAAGGAGATGAGCCGCCGGTTCGAGATAGCAGCCCGGTGGGTATAGCGGGACAGGTAGGCGAGGACTGCTTCCGGGCCGGCAAACGGCGCCTTCGCATAGACCACCCAGCGCACCTTCCGAACAGGGCCAAGATGGCGCAGAGCCGTTTTCGTCCTTCCGACGGTAGAATGCCGATTAAAAGACCACCATGTCAGCTGCGTAGAATTGCCGCAGTGGAAGATTTTTGGGGCTTGTGCCGTTACTGGTCCCCGTCCCCCGGTCTTATGTCCGGAACGAGTCTCGTCGCGTCACAGATGTTCAATCATCACGGTTTACCTGTGAGATATCTGGCGAATGTGAAGTTTTTCGGAATCCGCCCGTAATAGGAGGATAACAGAAGAGGAGCCGGCGGGCGGAGCGACCGACCTTATCCTGATTGTCATTTCGGTGGCGAACCGTCAGACATAGCGTTTGACATCGAAAGGGGACGATGGGTGGCGCTGATCGCATTGGAAGAGGCTCGGAAGCAGCCCGGCTTGCTGATCGAGATCCGTGGAACAATAAGCGCAAACATCGCCGCCGATCTGTTGAAAGCTCACAACAAGGCGTTCAGGGCGTGGTGTCGCGCAAACGGTGAACAGCCCCGCGATCTGGTAATTGTCGATAGTGGCACCGGCAGCTACTGGGCAAGGCTGAAGGATGCCGTCGAGGTTGCTGGATTGCTGCAACTGGGGTCGGATGTTCTGCCTGGCTTCATGACGAACTTGGCCTCGATCGTTCATCTGGGGTTCGCCAGCGACCCCTCCGAATTCCATAGTCTTTTCACTGATCTGCTTAAGGCCTATCGCCGGGCAATCACGCACAAAGCGGTTGAGGCGGTTGTCATCAGCGGCCTTGCGATCGAGTCCATCACGATCACGAGCGTCAAGCAGATTGACCAGATCATCGCGAAGGCCACGCTCCAGCGAATTCCCAAGGTCCCGGCGCCATCGGTCGGTCAGCAGGTTGCGCACGCCGAACTTGACTGGAAATTCCCCACAGGACTGCGTGGTCATGGCTTCAAGCGTCACGGGACGGTGAGACTGTTCGACGGCACTGTCTATGTCAGATTAGAAGGGATGCAGGGTACGATGCTGCCTGCGCATGGTCGGCAGGTGCATGAGCTGGGAGACGGGCTCAGCTACGCTTTTGAGGGGCACACGCTTACGAACGACGCCAAAGAGACCATTGGTTATGTGATTGAACTCGCTGAACCTGCCTCGCTATGGGGATAGAATACCGATCGTGAGGCGCTTCCTTCTCCCTGACCGCGACGATTAGCGTGCTCAGCCTGACGAAAAATGCTTCGCTGCCTTCGCGAACAGGTGGCAAAATCTGCCGATCCCGCTATCGTACTTCTACGGGACCGATTTGCTGGCAAGGATAACATGGCGCGCGGCGAGCTGATGAAAAGATTGCTGGCGAGTTACGGCCGGGACGAGGAGTTCCGGGCGGTCGCCGAGCAAATCATCACGGAAGAAGAAGCGAAGAACAACAAGGTGCTTGCGCGTTCGCTCCGGCGCTCGCTTGAGGTTGCCCCTCCCAAGGCCAGCCGACCGAAGGCGCTTGCCTCGCTCATTCCGTTTCCGGACGCCGCTGGCGATTTCATCGAGCTGGTCGAGCCGAGCCACAACAAGCAGGACATCGTTCTCTCAGCGGAGAATACCCGCATCTTCCTGGGGCTAATGGATGAGTTTCGGCGTGGCGAGGAAATTCGCCGACGGGGCCTTTCCGTTCGGTCCAAGATGCTGTTCTGCGGCCCGCCAGGCTGCGGGAAAACGCTCTGCGCAGAGATTTTTGCAGCCGAACTGGGCTTGCCCCTATATGTGGTCAAGCTCGATCGCCTGATCTCGTCCTACCTTGGTGAGACAGCGACAAATGTCCGCAAAATATTCGAATTTGCGCGCAAGCAGCCCTCGGTTCTGTTTTTCGATGAGTTCGATGCGATCGCCCGCGCGCGCGACGAGGGTGGCGAGCACAACGAACTGCGGCGCGTCGTCAACAGTCTGCTGATCTTCATCGATCGGATACAGCCGAAAGGCTATCTCGTCGCGGCGACCAATCTCGATCATTCGCTCGACGCAGCGATATGGCGTCGGTTCGACGAAGTTATCTGGTTCGACCGGCCCGATGCGCGCATGATTGCGCGCTTCCTCAAGATGAAGTTCAAGAATGTGGCAATTGCCTTCGATCCCGAGGATCATCTCTCGGAGCTTGAAGGCTATTCCTATGCGGAGCTGAACCGGATCTGTGTTCAGTCCATGAAGAGCGCGATTATCGATCGCCGGAAGCAGGTCGGGGAATCCGATTTCAAAGTTGCGGTCGCCGATGAACAGCGGCGGAAGCGTCGAACCAGACGCATGGCGGCGGACTGACCTCTACTAAATGGCCCGCTATGATCATTTGCAGCTGGTACGGCTGCCTGAGCGACTGCCGCGTCGAAAGACAGGCGGCGGCGGACCTCCGCCCCAGCGAGAGCCTGGTGGCCACAGCCGCAGACTCGGTGAAGAACTCGACCAAGCCGTGGAAGTCCAACGGCAGCGTCGACGCCCGGATGCGGTCAACCCTGCGCTGATCCTTCGCGTCAGTATGAGCGGGCCATTGCTGGAGGAGGAGTGGGCCAAGGTCGGATTGACCGTGCTTTCGAGCGACGAAGATCGGTCACTCATCCTGTTCGCCTCCAATGATGAACTGACTGATTTCCGGCGCAAGATGACAGCTTATGGTCAAGGCGTGCGTGGCGACCAAATCAATCCGTCCTATGCGGGCTTCATCGCCAACGTCGAAGGGATCGCCGCAGTAGCGCCGCGCGATCGCATTGGCCTTCGCGCACGCGAAGCAGCCCTCGTTGAGACAGAAGATTTCCAGCCTGGCACACAGTATATCGTCGATCTCGAACTCTGGGATCTCGGGCGGCGTGAGCTGCGGGAGCGAAAGCTGGACGAGATCGTCGCCTATGCTGAAGCGCTTGGTGCCGAAGAGCTGGATCGGCATATCGGCCCGAACATCACGATGGTTCGTCTGAGCGGTGATGGTCGAATGGTGCGTCCACTTCTTGCAATCGAAGAAATTGCTGAAATCGACTTCCCGCCCGAACCGGATTTTATGGAGCGCGACACGGGCGATCTGGCGATTGGAGAACTGCCTCCCGTCGAAGAATTGGCCGCCGATGCCCCGCTGATCGGCATCATCGACAGTGGCGTGAACGACCATCCGTTGATCGAGGACATCATCGCCGGTGCTATCGGAGTGCCGGCGACGCTTGGGACGGCCGACGATTGGGGACATGGTACGTTCGTTGGAGGCATTGCAACCTTTGGCGATCTTCGGGCGCAGCTCGGCAATGAAGCACTTGTACGAAATGCGCGGCTCTGTTCCGCCAAGGTCGTGGATGAGCGCGGGCGTTTTCCCAACAGCCGATTGGTCCCGCGCCTTATGCGTGAGGCCATAACCAGACTAAATGACGAGTTTGGGTGCCGCATTTTCGTGATCTCCTTGGGCGACCGCACCAAACTGATCGAGGGGACGAAAGTCGGCGTGTGGGCTCAAACGCTCGATGAACTGGTGCGTGAACTCGATGTAGTCATCATCGTTTCGGCCGGGAATCGGCATCCGCGCAGCCATTTGCGGGTTGAGGAGGCTGTGACCGAATATCCTTCCTACCTGTCCGAGCCTGCCAACCGACTCTGCGAACCCGCCGGCGGCATGAACATTGTGACGGTCGGCGCACTCGCCCACGGAAATGGTCTTCCAGCCGCAGCTGCGGGGACGGTCGGAATTCGGCCCATCACCGAGCGGCTCGAACCGTCCCCCTTCTCGCGCGCGGGGCCAGGCGCAAGAGGCGCCATCAAACCTGATTTTACGGATATCGGTGGAACACTGATTTACGACGGTACGACAAACCTCCTTCAGGGTGGTGAGGTCCGCCCGGAAGCCGGTGTCCTCTCGCTTCACCATCGCCCGGTGGATCGTCTTTTCGCAACCCGGTCCGGTACGTCGCACGCCGC
This sequence comes from Sphingobium psychrophilum, assembly GCF_012927105.1. Classification (GTDB taxonomy): domain Bacteria; phylum Pseudomonadota; class Alphaproteobacteria; order Sphingomonadales; family Sphingomonadaceae; genus Sphingobium; species Sphingobium psychrophilum. Next base: position 6,468 of record NZ_JABBFV010000011.1, read on the forward strand.
GCCGCTGGTTGCCTATAAAGCCAGCCAGATACTGGGAAGATTCCCCGATGCCTCGGCTAACCTTGTACGCGCGCTTCTTGCCAGCAGCGCAACAGTGCCATCTGAGGCTGCACATCGTCTTGCCTTGTTAGGCGAGGTGCCGACCCGCGCGCAGTGCGGCTACGGAATGGTCGATGCCGAGCTTGCCTCCTATTCCGATGACAATCGTGTTGTCCTTTACGCGGAGGACGAACTCACGATCGACCATTTTGCGGTCTATCAGATACCGATTCCGCGACCATTCCAGACAGAACGTGGTCGTCGAACGATCCGCGTAAGCCTGGCCTACGATCCACCTGTGCGCCACAGCCGGCTCGACTATAATGGTGTCTCGATGAGCTTCCGGCTCGTTCGTGGGTGCGAGCCGGAAACGATTTTCGAGCATTACCGGCAACGCACGCAGGCCGAGGGACCGATCCCGGAAATGGCCAACCGCAACAATTGCACCTTATCTCCGTCATCTACAGCGCGCGAAAAATCGAGCCTTCAAAGCGCGTCCGTTACCTTCTCACGAGACGTCAGCAGTTACGGTGACGCCTACTATCTGGTCGTGCGCTGCGCGGGAGGATGGTCAGGGGATGTCGGCCAGCAAGGCTTCGCTATTGTTGTCGAAATCTCGCACGAGGCGGAATTAACTTTGTATGAGCGCCTGCGGCAGCAATTGCGGGTTCGCGCCTGATCGACTTCTGACTGGAACAACGTCAGGACGGCCCTCGCAGAGGCATATAGCAATCGTGCCGTGACCGAGGCGGCCCATCGATATGTTTGTGGGATCGATGACGGCGCGCCGGATTTTGTCCGCCGGCATTCTGGACGGGCCAGTGCGGGACACTTCTACGGCAGATAGTTGAAAATATTGCCACCGAGCGAGGTCACTCACGCGCGCGACGTTAAGGGGCTGAATTTTGAAAAGCCGCCCGTCCGCACCTGAGGATCGAAAATCAGCGGCTGAACGGCTATGAAGGGTCGGTAGGCGGCAGCTGCCACTTTTCTGCCGTTCTCGACAACTACGACATCCGACAGCTCTCGCCAGTTTCCGACGTTCGTGGGCCACCAGTGTCGCGCCTTTTGGCGGAGGATGCCGCCCCCCTATGTGTAAGGGACTAAAAGCGGACTTGCGGAAGCGAACGCGGCTGGGCTGGCAAAACGGATAATTGATCTCTTATACCGCGGCTTCCGGGGTTGGCATGAAAGGGCGGATTAGACCGTTATTCCATCGGCGAAAAACATGCGGCCATTGCAGCCTTGTCGGACGAAGGCTTGGCGCAGGGATTGAGATCCTCCAGATAGCCGACGATTTCGGTTATTTCCTGAGGTGTGAGTTTGAATCGGGGCATATTGCGATGCCCCACCTGTAAGCCCTTCAAGAATGATTCCCGCAGGGCATCGACAGGATAGCGGCGATATAAGGAACGAAATGTCGGCGCGTCGGGGTTGGTGCTGACGCCATCCGGTCCTGTTGCGTGGCAGCCTGAGCATTGCTGGTCGACAAGCTGACGACCTCCATGGGCAGGGGCCGCACCTGCCCAAGCGAGCACCCCGCTCATGAGGCCCAGGCATTGGGTTCGAAATCTCATTCGATGGTGTCCTTGCATGCTATGTCGGTGAGTTTTTGCTGGGCTAGCGGTCCCCGCGGCCGCCGGTCGAACCGCGTCTGCCTATCATCGGCGCCCAAGTGTGCGGCTGACCAACATCAGCGTGGAATCGCCGGGATACTCAGTGGCGATAAAGCCTTGGTCGCATTCGACCTCGATAGCGGCATGGTTGTCCCGACTCTCGATTGCTTCCAGCGTCCGCAACCCGATTGTCTCAGCGTAGCGCGCAATATGGGCCAACAACGCCCAGCCTATGCCTTGGCCCTTATAATCGGCGCGGATTGCAATCGCCACCTCGCCCTGCTCCAAGTCGGCGCCGTAAGCCAGCATTGCAGTCGCAACCATCCGGGACTGGTCCTGTGTGAACACAAGAAAGCTGTCGCTATTGGGTAGTGGGCATTCAAGCATCGTAATCTGCGCCTGGCTCACTTCCCTGATCCCGCTGAGAAATCGAAACCTAAGATCCACGGGGGTGACGTGGGCAAAGAAAGCCTTGATCGTCGGGCCATCACCGACGTGTGCGCGCCGGACATGAAAATGGGCGCCGGATCGGGTCGTGATCGGTGAGACATTTTCCGATTGCGTCATATCGTTTCCTCCGAGATTTGGCGGCTGCCCGTCTTCAGCGAGATGGCGCTGTCCAGCGCCACCGGCTTGGATGTTCGGCGGACGACAGGGGGAATGGCAGCGCGTACTCTGGCTGCGACCGAGGACAGCGCATCGATAAGCTGCGCTGGCCTAAATGGCTTGATCACCAGTTCGCTCATGGGCACGCCATAAGCCATCCATTCAGCCGCGGTCGACGAACTGGTATAGACGATCGGCATAGTGGATGCGTGCAGCCGAGCGCGGCGACCGATATTCCAGCCCGTCGAGCCGCGGCCGAGGCGCACATCTGTGACGACGCAATCAATATGCCCGTCGTCCGTCGCGATGCAGTTGAGGGCTTCCACGCCGTTATTTGCCAGCAGGATGTCAAAGCCTGCATGCTTGAGCATCTCGGCAACCGGTGTCCGCACGGACTTTTCATCCTCTACGTAGAGTAGGAGCTGATGTTTGGGATCGACCGCCATGGAACATTGCCTTTCGAGCGTCGGGTTACTCAGATGTCGTACGGCTTCTCGCTTCGTCGCGGAGCCAGGCTACTTCGTTCGATTGCGGCAGCCCGGCCTCCCGGACCTGAGCCTCCACCACGCCCTGGATCGTTAACGAGGACGATCGGAACGCTGCAGCCTCGTCAGCGTTGAGGAGCGGCGCTAGAACCTGCTCCACACCGTTTGCGCCAATGATGCAGGGCATGCTGATCGCAATTTCGTCAGCACCAGCGATTCCGTGCATGAGGGTCGAAATCGGTAAAACCGCGCGCTCGTTGCGGATTATTGCCTCGCAAATCCGAACGATGGCTGTCGCAATGCCGAAGGAGGTATACCCCTTGCCAGACACGATCGAATAGGCCGATTCACGCACAGCTTTCGCGACAGCGACGGTGTCAAGTATCGGGCGATCGGTCTGAAACTCCTGCAAGGGAATCCCGCCGATACGGACCGCAGAAAAAATCGCCACTTCGCTATCGCCATGCTCGCCCAGCACAACGGCATCCACAGCGGACGCTGCGACATTGAAGTGTGCGGCAAGCATTTGCCGCAGCCGGTTTGAATCGAGCAGCGTGCCGGTCCCGAGGACCTGGCTGGCGGGGAGGCTGCCAGAGTTGAACGCTATGGCTGTCATCACATCGACGGGGTTGGCCGCGATCAGTAAAATGCCATCAAACCCAGCAGCGTCGAGAGCATTGACACAGTCCCTCACGATTTGCGCGCTACGCGCAGCCACGGACAGACGGTTTTCAGCGCCATGGGTCGCCGCGCCTGCGGTGATGACGGCCACCTTCGCGCTCGCAGCGTCGTCATATGTGCCGGCCCAGATACGCGACGGTCTTGCCAAGGCGTTGGCATCCGACAAATCTGCGGCTTCGGCAGACGCCAATGCATGGTTGTCGTCGATGAGCACGATCTCGGGAAAGATGCCCCGGAGCATCATTGCGTAGGCAGCCGTTGCCCCGACATGCCCCGCACCGATTATTACTATCCGGTCCGTCGATTCCCTTAGCGTCATTGGCCGGCACCCGGTGGAACTGCCCGCCATGTCGTTCCGGGCGGCTTGACCATCGCGCAGCCGCACGTGCGGCATCTGCCAACGAACAGTCCGGCTTCCCAGTGCGTGCCCCGCGGATCGACCGAATGACGGCCGACCAATGTGTGGAGGCTCATAGCGGCATTCTGAATCTGGTCATGGCATTGCTCCGCCTTCAGGCGAGAGCGCTACCGTCCCTCGGTCACAGGATGCCTGCATCAGATCGGGTGATGCGCCATATATACCATGGCAAGGTCGGATGACCTAACGACACCTCCAATGAATTAGGCGGACCGCTCAATCAGGTGTAGAAGGATGTCACCACCGGTCCTCCTGGCTCGTCGGTGGCTGAGAGTCTCACGCTCCCGCCCGACGGAGCGAAAATCTCACATGAAACAGTTCGAGAACCTCGAAGACGCCCAGACCCTCGCCCTCGCGATCGTGGATACGATCCCAGAGCCGTTCCTCGTGCTGGACGACAGCTTCTCGGTCATGGCGGCAAGCCGGTCCTTTTATGAATGTTTCAAAGTCGACGCAGCCCAAACTCGCGGGCGATCCCTATTCGCTCTTGGCGACGGACAATGGGACATTCCGGCGCTGCGCCATTTGATAGCAACGATCATTCCGGGACAGCCTGCGATGGAAGGCTTCGAGGTCGAGCACGACTTCCCAGCAATCGGGCGCAAGGTCATGCTGCTGAACGCTCGGACTGTGACCTATGCAGGCAAGGACACCGCCAATATCCTGCTGGCGTTTCAGGATGTGACCCTCCGGCGCCAGATCGAGCAAGAGAAGGCTGCGCTCAATGCGCAGACCGAACATCTCCTCGCCCAGCAGCGCATCTTGTTCCAGGAAATGCAGCATCGGGTCGCCAACAGTCTGCAGATCATCGCCAGCATTCTCACGCTCAAGGCGGGATCCGTGACTTCCGAGGAGACGCGCCATCATCTGGAGGATGCCCGCGAGCGGGTCATGTCTGTGGCCGCAGTGCAGACGCACCTCAATGCATCCGAAGGTATCGACCGCATCGAAGTGGGTGCCTATTTGGTGAAACTCGGCAGCGGCCTTTCGGCATCCATGATTGGTGAGGGAAGACCGATTGTGCTCGATGTCGTCACAGACGAAAGCATCATTGCCTCGGCCGATGCCATCAGCCTGGGGTTGATCGTCACAGAGCTCGTCATCAATGCGATCAAATATGCCTTTCCGACTCCCCGACCCGACGCCCGCATTTTAGTTCAGTATGAAGTGCAAGGCAGTGACTGGTCACTGACGGTTTCGGATAATGGCGTATGCGACGCAGCGCGCATACGGTGCGCCATGGCTGAGCTACCTGGTCGGACTGACCGTCCTTAGTTCTGGCCTCGCCTCAATCGCGACCCAGGCCAAGGTCGTGGCAGAGAACTTGAATACGCTCGTCGGGTTCGACTTCGGGTTCACCGTTTTATCCAGCCCGACAGAGATAGTGCTGATCGGCGTCGTGTTCCTCCTGCTTTTAGACGGGATCGTGTTTCGGGGCATCACGACATCGGTCTGGGTGAACACAGCTTTCACGGTGGTTTCCGCACTCGGGTTGTTGCTTGTCATCGCGGTGGGCGCCCGTTTCTGGGGCCAGGCCGATCTTTTCGAAGTCCCTAAAATACCTGGGAATGCTCATGGCGATCTCACGCTCGGGCTGCTCCTACAGGGATCGATCCTGACGTTCTTCTCATTCCTTGGGTTCGAAGACATGCTCAACGTCGCGGAAGAGGTAGAGCGTCCCGAGCGCAACATGCCGATCGGCATCATTGGCGCGATGCTCACCGCATCGGTGATATACATGGCTGTCGCGATCACAGCGGTCTCCGTCGTGCCGTGGGCTGAACTTGCCAGCGCGCCGGGCCCGCTAAAACTCGTTGTTGAACGAGCCGCTCCTTGGTTTCCAGCAGTTGGATTCACCGTCATCACGATTGCGGCCGTTTCGAACACGGCCCTGGTGAACTACGTGATGGGCTCGCGGCTGCTCTACGGAATGGCTCAGCAGGGACTGATCCCGGCCGTTCTGGGCACGGTCCATATCACGCGCCGCACGCCGCACATCGCCATCGGGGCGCTGCTGGTCGTCGTTGTCGCGATGCAGTTCGTTGGGGACATAGCTCAGTTGGCAAGCGCCACGGTGCTGCTGCTGCTAGTCGTGTTCGCGTTGGTCAACGCTGCGCTGATCGTCCTCAAGCTGAGGGAAGGCGATATCCCTGGCTGCTTCAATGCGCCAATCGTCGTTCCGGTGCTAGGCGTCCTGATCTGCCTCGCGATGATAGCAGCGCGGATAGTGCAGGCCGACTGGTATGGGCCAGCACTGACCCTCGCTCTCCTGGTCGCGATCATGGTCCTCTATTTCGTCACGGCGAAGGCCAAGACGCCAAGCGCGGCGACGACATGAAGATATCATCCCCCGAGACGAGGCAGGTGATCGAAGAAGTCGACCTGCATTTCCATCGGGCCCACAGGTTCAACGAAGTGAGTCTGTTCGGGCAGAATGACCGCTGGCGCGCCAGGCGTGACCAGGATTTCGCTGGCCGGCTCCAAAATGGTGAGCTTGAGGGTTCCGCGAAGAACGCGGATGAGGCCCCACGTCCCCGCCTTGGTGCGGTGGTCGCGTCGCAGGGCCTTCGGCAAGGTCACTTCATCGAAGATCGGCGTGGACCGGTAAGGCTCATCAAGCATGTGCATGTCCTTCGTCACCGCCAGCAAGAAGCAGTAGCGAAACACCCGTTAGCAATCAGCAGGCTCGGTCAAGCTCCAAGGTACTCGGCCCAGTCCGCCCAACGCTACAGGCAGCGCCAGAACGGCAAAGGATCGATATGAAAAACATTGCCACCCTGACGATGAATCCCACGATCGACGTGGCCTACGAAGTGGATCAAATGGTCCATACTCACAAGATGCGCACGGTCGCGGAGCATTATTGCCCCGGCGGCGGGGGTATAAACGTTGCGCGTGTCTTCGTACGTTTGGGCGGTAATGCACGGTGCATCTACTTGGCCGGCGGTGCGACCGGTGGCCGGGAAGCTCCAATGCCTGGGCCATGAGGTGAAGCTGATGCCGCCTGCCTACGTGAAGGCTTATGTGAAGCGGAACAAAAATGATGCAGCCGATGCCGAAGCGATCTGCGAGGCGGTGAGGCGACCGACGATGCGCTTTGTGGCGATCAAGTCGGCCGACGCGCAGAGCGTGCTGATGTTGCATCGCGCCCGTCACCTGCTGGTCCGGCAGCGGACCGCGCAGGTTAGTGCGCTGCGCGCGCATCTGGCCGAATATGGGATTGTGGCACCCAGAGGCCGCGCCCATGTCCGCGAGCTCGTCGGCGTTCTCAACGCGGGCGAAGCAGCGATCCCGGAACTGGCGCGGCAGACATTGCTGCTGATCGCCGGCATGATTGATGGCTTGAGCCAACAGATCCGTCAGATCGAGATCGAGTTGATGGCTTGGCATCGCGCCAATGCCGCGTGCAAGCGTTTGGAGACGATCCCCGGCATCGGGTTTATCACCGCCACCGCGCTCGTTGCGACCGTCGGCGACGCCGCTATCTTCCGTTCCGGTCGCCAGTTTGCCGCCTGGCTGGGGTTGGTACCCAAGCAACATTCCTCCGGCGGGAAGGAGCGAATGGGCGCGATATCGAAGATGGGGGATCGCTATCTGCGCCATTTGCTAGTCGTCGGCGCAACCGCCGTTGTCCGCTACACCCGGCGCAAGCAGACGACCGTCAGCATCTGGGCGAACCAGCTGCTCGAGCGCAAGCCCGCAAGGCTGGTGACCGTCGCGGTCGCCAACAAGATGGCCCGGATCGCCTGGGCCGTGATGGCGCGCGATGAAAATTACCGCGCCGGTCCGGTAACCGCCTGACCTGGCGCCAACCACTTTGGGCAGGAGAGAACGACACGCGTGATGCCGATCCGGGGCTTGCCGGGGATGGAAACAACCTGAGTGATTCAACGCGCATCACAGCGCGCCAGCTTGATGAGGATCCCATCCACCGACACCATCATGGCCAGCGGCCTTTCACGCCGCGCAAACAGGCCGGACACATGAATGAACCTGACCCGGCTCAGATCAACGCGTCAATTTCCCCCTTGCCCAACAGGGGCCGTCCACACATGAATCACATCTTACCCCGCTTGGGAATCCCGCAACCGATTCAAATCAGCCAGGACAGACTCTAGGCGCTGCGCACCTGGGTAACGGCGTCGGCCGGGTTTCGTTTCAGCTTGACCGAAGTATTGAAACTCCAAAACGGTGATCGGCGAGCCATCTTCTCCCTCACAACGATAGCGCGCGCATTCCTCCTCCATCGGCAGAGCCTCTATGCCGCTTCGGGTGCAAAGAGACTGAGCATATCGACCCGCCTCGCCAACAGGTCGTCGAGCGTGTAGCTGTCGAGCACGGCCATGAATGCGGCAAGCGCCTCGCGAAGAACGCCCGTCGCTCCGCACGCCGGCGCGATGATGCAGCTTCCGCAATCGACCAGATCGAACCCATCCTCCGTGTGCCGCACGACCGATCCGATGATAATCTCACCCGGCGGTCGCGCGAGGCGAATTCCGCCAAGACGCCCCCGAGCGCTCGCCACAAAGCCCGCTTTTCCGAGGTCGTGAACCACCTTCATCAAATGGTTTTGCGAGATCGCATAGGCACCCGCCATCTCGGAAATCGAGCATAGCCGATCAGGCCGCGCTCCAAGGTAAAGCAGCACCCTAAGGGCATAGTCGGTGTAGCGCGTCAGCTTCATGTCGCTTCCCGGTCACAGCGCCCAATCGACGCTGCACTAATATATATGCATTCTTGTTGCATGTTTCCAACCCGGTGATACATGTAGCGTAGATACATGATTTCGGAGTCGGTCAATGGATGACGATACGCAGGTTGACGAGGAAGGGCTAAGCCGTCTCGTGACGCTGTTCTATGCGCGGGTCCGCGAGGATGCCGAGCTGGGGCCGATCTTCAACGACGCGATCGCCGATTGGCCGGAACATCTCGAAAAGCTGGCGGCATTCTGGTCATCGGTGATGCTCACCAGTGGTCGATACAAGGGTCAACCGGTGCCGGCTCATTTGAAGCACAAATCACGAATTACGCCGGCGCTATTCGACCGATGGCTAACGCTTTGGGCTGAGGCGACCAACGAAATGATGTCGCCCGAAGCCGCCGCCGCTTTGCAAGCGAAAGCGAAGCGGATCGCCGAAAGCCTGCAGCTCGCCGTGTTTTTTCGGCTCGATCGGCAACGCGCGGAAGGCTCGGCAATCAATTCCGATACGCTGGATTGCCCAAGGCGGAGAGTGCAAAGCCATGCCTGACATCCTTCCCTATCGTTCCACACCGGTGTTTGATCAGGATACACTACCGGCTGCCTTGCGGGCGCGACACGATACCAAGGCCGGTGTCTGGGGCCTGATCCGCGTTTTGGAAGGCGAGCTTAAGCTCACCTATCTCGATCCGCCTTCGGAGATCGTGCTGACACCGAACCAGCCAGGATTGGTTCTGCCGCAGCAGCCGCATTTCGTGACGCCGATGGGGTCAATGAAGATGCAGGTCGATTTCTACGATCAGCCGCCCGCGCGCTGACATTGCCGGAAATTTCAACGCATTTCAGAAGGAGAAGTTCATGTCGCAACCTCTTAGCGATCAGACGATCGCGCTCGTCAAGGCGACCGTTCCCGCGCTGGAAGCGCATGGTCTGGACATCGTACACGAAATGTATTCCCGGATGTTCCAGAACCCGGAAATCCGCGACCTTTTCAATCAGTCGCATCATGGCGACTCCGGATCGCAGCCGCGTGCGCTCACGGGCGCCATTCTCGCCTATGCCAGCAATATTGAAAATCTCGGTGCGCTTGCGCCTGCTGTTGAGCGGATCGCGCAAAAGCATGTGGGCCTTCAGATTTTGCCCGAGCACTATCCGCACGTTGCCGAGGCGCTCCTTGGCGCGATCAAGGCGGTGCTGGGAGATGCAGCAACGGAGGAAATCCTTGCGGCATGGGGCGAGGCCTACTGGTTCCTCGCCAATATCCTGATCGCACGCGAGCAGCGGGTCTACACAGAGCAGAAGGACGCGGCGGGCGGATGGAATGGCTGGCGTGACTTCCGCGTCGAAGACGTCTTGCGCGAGAGCAGCGTCATCAATTCCTACATTCTCCGCCCGGTCGATGGCGGACCCGTCATGCAGCACAAGCCGGGGCAGTATCTGACTTTCTGGCTGGAGATTCCCGGTCATCCGCCGGTCAAGCGCAACTACTCGATTTCGGCGGCTGCCAATGGCGAAACCTATCGCATTTCGGTGAAACGCGAATCGCAGGGCCTGGCTTCGGGATGGCTTCATGACGAGGTGAAGCCCGGAACCGTGTTGAAGGTCGCCGCGCCGGCGGGCGAGTTCTTCCTTTCCGAGCACGTCGAACGTCCCGTGGTCCTCCTCTCCGGCGGTGTGGGCCTGACGCCAATGGTGGCGATGCTCGAGGCGCTTGCGCAGAGCGGCGCCGATGTGCCCGTTCACTATATTCACGGAACCCATGATCGCGACACGCATGCGATGCGCGATCATGTCCGCACCGTAGCTGGGCAGGGCAGCGCGGTGTCGGTTACCGATTTCCATCAAACTCCGCTGGAAGGCGAAGCGCAGGGCCAGGACTATGATGTCTCCGGCATCATCACCGATGAGTGGCTCGTCGCCAACACGCCGGTCGGTGAGGCCGACTACTATATTTGCGGACCGCGCCCGTTCCTGCGTCACGCGGTTTCGACCTTGTCGCTCGCCGGTGTGCCGTCCGACCGAATTCACTACGAGTTCTTCGGCCCGGCGGACGAACTTCTGGCAGCCTGACGGGAGACGTTATGGACGACATCACCATAGCTCGGGCGATCCATGTTCTCGCGGTTCTGCTCTGGATCGGCGGCGTGGCGTTTGTGACACTCGTGGTGATGCCGTCCATTCGCGCCGCGCATCCGCCAGCTGACAGGCTCGCGGCTTTCCACAAGCTCGAAGGCCGTTTCGCGGCGCAAGCGCGCATCTGGGTGCTGCTTGCCGGCGTCAGCGGCTTTTGGATGGTTGAGCGCGGGCAGATGTGGGATCGGTTCGCCGACCTGCGTTTCTGGTGGATGCATGCGATGGTTGGCCTCTGGGCGATTTTCGCTGCCATGCTGTTCGTGATTGAGCCGTTATTTCTTCATCGACGCATGGAGGATTCATCGCAGCCCGCCGCCGACTTCGATCGCATGGAGGTCGTTCATCGCGGGCTTCTGGGGTTTGCGGTGATCACGCTTCTCGGCGCCGTGGCAGGCAGTCACGGATTGTTGTGAGGGCATTGATTGGTGACCCCAATTGTGCCGTATGACTTGTCGGAAAGCGGGCGTGGCGGGAACCCGGAGCGGACTAAGGTGTTGCAGCTTATGCGCAAGTTCCGTGGCCCGCTCCCCGGAGTCAGTGCTGCGCTGAAAAAAAGCCGCGTGGCAGCGACCAAAGGGGGATATTGATCGGGCATGGTTAAAAGTTTGACCGAGGCCGAGCGGCAGATCGCGCTCGCAATTTCTGTTGCTGTCGCCTTTTGCGGTTTGGTCCTCGCCGCCGCAGGCACCCAGGACACGATAGAAGTTCACGGATGGCTGATCCTGATCTTCGGCGCCATTTGCGCAGTTGTTGTAATCCGAGACTTATGGGAGCCGGAGCCGCCAAAATCCCGCCTCGAAAGCTATTATGACGACCCGATCAAGGCCGGCATTATCGCGAGCATGGCCTGGGCAGTGGTCGCCATGTTCGTGGGAGTATGGGTGGCAGCCCTGCTCGCGTTTCCCGATCTGACATTCGATAGCGCCTGGGCGAGCTTCGGCCGCCTGCGACCGGTTCACACGAGCGGTGTGATCTTTGGATTTGGCGGCAACGCGCTCATCGCCACCTCGTTTCATGTCGTGCAGCGGACCTCGCGTGCCCGGCTCCCCGATCAGCTTTCCCCCTGGTTTGTCCTTGTCGGCTACAATCTGTTCTGCATCCTGGCCGCCAGCGGATATCTGCTTGGTGTCACCCAATCGAAGGAATATGCCGAAGCCGAATGGTATGCGGACATCTGGCTGGTGATCGTCTGGGTGACCTATTTCGTCCTCTACATCAGGACGCTGGCGCGCCGCAAAGAACCCCACATCTATGTGGCCAACTGGTATTTCATGGCCTTCATCCTCGTCGTCGCAATTCTGCATATCATCAATAATCTCGCTGTCCCCGTCTCGCTGGGGCACGCCAAAAGCTATACGATCTGGTCGGGCGTGCAGGACGCGATGGTGCAGTGGTGGTATGGCCACAATGCCGTCGCCTTCTTCCTCACGGCCGGCTTCCTGGGGATGCTCTATTATTATCTGCCGATACGGGCGCAGCGGCCGATCTTCTCGTATCGGCTGTCGATCCTGAGCTTCTGGGGCATCACATTTTTCTACATGTGGGCCGGCTCGCATCATCTTCACTATACGGCGCTGCCGCATTGGGTCCAGACGCTGGGGATGACCTTCTCGGTCATGCTTCTCGTTCCGTCCTGGGCCTCGGCCGGGAATGCCTTGCTGACGTTGAACGGCGCATGGCACTGCGTGCGTGACGATGCCACGCTGCGCTTCATGATGGTCGCAGCCGTGTTCTACGGCATTTCTACCTTCGAAGGATCCTTCCTGGCGATCCGCCCGGTCAATTCTCTCTCGCATTATACCGATTGGACCGTGGGCCACGTTCATGCAGGCGCACTCGGATGGGTCGCGCTCATTACCTTCGGCTCATTCTATACGCTGGTGCCGTCACTCTGGAAGCGCGAGAAGATGTATTCGTCGGCGCTGGTCGAGTGGCATTTCTGGCTCGCTCTGGCCGGGACACTTGTCTACATTTTCGCAATGTGGAATTCCGGCATTATCCAGGGCCTTATGTGGCGGACCTATACGGAGGAAGGCACGCTCGCCTATTCGTTCCTCGACTCGCTGCGCGCGATGTATCCCTATTACATCGCGCGTACCTTCGGCGGCCTGTTGTTCCTGATCGGAGCAGTGATCGGCTCTTACAATATGTGGAGGACCATTCGCGCATCGCCATCCAGCGCGGCGATAGAAGGCGACGTTCCTTTGAACGTCACCACCGCGGTGGTGAGGGGCTGAGCAATGGCGGAACTCTTTCATCGCAAGCTTGAGCGGAGCACCATCGGCTTCGTGCTCGCAATTGTCGCGGCTGCCAGTGTCGGCGGCCTTGTCGAAATAGCCCCACTCTTCACGATCGATGAGACAGTGGAGAAGGCGCCTGACATGCGGCTCTACACACCACTCGAACTGGCAGGTCGGAATATCTACGTTCGCGAGGGCTGCTATGCCTGCCACAGCCAGATGATCCGCACCTTGCAGGATGAGGTCGAGCGCTACGGGCCTTATTCTCTGGCGGTCGAGTCCAAGTATGACCATCCGATGCTCTGGGGCTCGAAGCGAACCGGCCCGGATCTTGCCCGCATCGGCGGCAAATATTCGGATTTCTGGCACGTCGCCCATCTGACCAATCCGCGCGAGGTCGTGCCCGATTCAAACATGCCCGCCTATTCCTGGCTGGCGCGCACCGCACTGCGGGTCGATGATCTGCCTTTGCATCTGAAAGCCCTGCGCGCTGCCGGCGTTCCCTACACCGACGCGATGATCGAAAACGCCAGCATCGATGCTTACGACCAAGCGACGCCGGAAAGCTCGACGTCGTCCGGTGTTGCGGATCGCTACGGCAAAGAAACGCAAGTGCGCGTGTTCGACGACGTGGCGACCGAAGTCACCGAAATGGACGCTTTGGTGGCTTATCTCCAGGTTTTGGGACGGCTGACCGATGCGCCGTATAAGAATACGGCAGCGCCGCAAAAGCCACCTGGGCCGGTGAAATGAGATGAGGAGAGACCCATGGATTTAAGCCACGACGCTCTCGTCGCATTCTCGAAAAGCTGGGGGCTGTTCTACCTCATCGGGCTGATGATCGGCGTGCTCATCTACACGTTTCGTCCTTCCAACCGAAAGAAGTTCGACAAAGCCAAGCAAAGCGTTCTCGATCAGGATGACAAGCCGTGGACGTAGAACGCGATCCCGTCAGCGGCCGCGAGACGACCGGCCATGTTTGGAACGGCATCAAGGAGCTTGATACGCCAGTCCCCAAAGGCGTGTTGATCTTTCTGATTGTCACCCATCTTTTCGCCTTTGCCTGGTGGATCCTCATGCCGACCTGGCCGGTGGGCCATACTTACACCAAGGGCATTCTCAACACGGACCAACGCACTTCGGTCGAGAAGCATTTGGTCGATGCGCAGGCGGGACGCGCGGCCTGGATGAAGCGGATCGAAAGCGAGAATCTCGAACAGATCGCGGCCGACCCGCAGCTCATGTCGATCGTGCGCAGCACCGGTCACCGGCTTTTCGGTGATAATTGTGCCGCCTGCCACGGCATCAATGCCAAGGGCGGTTATGGCTATCCCGATCTGACTGATGATGACTGGATCTGGGGCGGTGATCTTGAAACAATCGCGCAGACTATGCGCGTCGGGGTCAATGAACAGCATCCGCAGGGTCGGAACTCGCAGATGCCTTCTTTTGGTCGGGATGGCATTCTCGACGCCGATCAGGTCAGTCTGGCGGCCAATTACATCTATTCCTTGTCGCATCCCAAATTCGTGACGGCGGCCAACCGTGCCTCGGTTTTGTCGGGGCGCGAGGTGTTCATGTCGAATTGCGCGATTTGCCATGGCGAAGATGCGCGCGGCAAACGCGATGTCGGCGCGCCCAATCTATCGGACACGCGCTGGATCTATGGGGGCGACCTTGATCAGATTGTCGAGACTGTGCATGGCGGTCGCCAAGGCCATATGCCGACCTGGGATGAACGACTGAGCGCCGCCGATATCAAGATTTTGGCGCTCTATGTTCACTCACTGAGCTCGCCCGCGCCATGAATGTGACGCGAAGCAGATCGCGATGGATTGTTTGGAGCTTCGTAGCGGCCGGGCTGCTCCTGTTCGTTCTCGCCAATGCGCATTTGATTTACGTCGCGTTCCAATCGCAGCCCAATTGCGTTGGGCATTTGAAGGAGCGAGCGAGCGAGAGCGGCCAGTATCGCGCGGCGAAATCGGCATGCTGAAAGGTTGCTGGACATGACTGAGGAGAGCGCCTCTTACGGATTGCTGACCGAAACGTCGGGAATCGATGAAACCAGGAACGCCCGGCTTCAGCGCCACCTCCCGCCGCTCGTTGGCTTGCGCTGGCTTGGAGCGGGTTGGCGCGACCTAATGGATCGACCGGTGCCGAGCCTTCTTTACGGTCTGGGCACCTTTGTCCTGTCGGTCGCCGCGGTCGCGATCCTCGCCCTGTACGGGCGAGACTATATTCTTTTTCCCGCGCTCGCCGGCTTCATGATCGTCGCCCCGCTGCTCGCCGTAGGACTCTATGAAAAGAGCCGGGCTCGTGAGCAGGGCGAGACAATCGGCCTGCGCGGCATGCTTTTCGTGAAACCCGCAGCGGGCCCACAGGTCTATTTCACCGGGTTGCTGCTCAGTCTTCTCATGCTTTTATGGATTCGCTCGGCAGTCCTCATCTATGCCCTATTCTTCGGCGTCCGCCCGTTCCCCGGCATTTCGCATATTACGGCTTTCCTCCTGGCCGATCCCGTGGGCTGGATCATCCTTGGTGTCGGTACGGCAGTCGGTGGATTGTTCGCTTCCTTCGCCTTCGCGATCAGTGTTTTCGCGATTCCGATGTTGCTGGACCGAAAGGTCGATGCGCTCACGGCGATGGGGACCAGCATGGCGCTCGTATGGAACAACCTTGCGCCGATGATCGTGTGGGGAGGAATCGTTCTGGCGCTTTTCATTCTTTGCGCGGCAACAGGACTTCTCGGGCTCATCCTTATTTTCCCATGGCTGGGTCATGCCACCTGGCATGCCTATCGTGGGGTCGCCGAAGCGGACGCCTAGGAATGGCATCGCGTGCCGCTTTGAACGATATCGCGTTGCGACGAACACCGGCCCGCCAGTCGGTCGATGAACTCATCCTCGCCAGCAGAGTGCTGGATGATGGCCTCCTTCAGACCCAATTGTCGGTACCTACCGCGCACTGCGGCGGGTGCATGGCGAAGATCGAGCGGACCTTGGCTCAGCTCGATGGGGTGGTGTCGGCACGCGTCAACCTTTCGACGCGGCGGGCTACGGTTACGTGGAAAAGGACGGGGACTGCCCCCCCGCTGCTCGAAAGCTTGTCCAAAGCCGGCTTCGAAGCGAATCTGCTGAACAATCTCGAGGGCCAGCCGGATCGCGAAAGACGCAGGTTGATCGTTGCCATGGCGGTCTCGGGATTTGCGGCGATGAACATCATGCTGCTCTCGGTGTCGGTATGGTCAGGCGCTGACGCAAGTACGCGCCATCTCTTCCATGCGATATCGGCGCTGCTGGCGATTCCGACGGTAGCCTATTCGGGGCGCATCTTCTTTCAATCGGCATGGTCCGCCTTGCGTGCAGGTCGCACCAACATGGACGTGCCCATCTCGATCGGCATTCTCCTCGCGCTTGGCTTGAGTATCTTCGACACATTGCATTCCGGCCCGCATGCCTATTTCGACGCTGTCGTCACGCTGATCTTCTTTTTGCTGATCGGACGAACGCTTGATTATCTGATGCGCGACAAGGCGCGTTCCGCAGTGCTCGGCCTCGCGAAAATGATGCCTGCGGGCGCGAAGGTCATCGCCGAGGATGGTGCACGCACATTCGTGGCGCTCGACAGCATCGCGGTGGGCGATGCCATCGTCGTCGCGCCGGGAGAACGCGTGCCGCTCGACGGAGTCGTCATTGCCGGAGAGGGCGATGTCGACACTGCCGCTGTAACGGGCGAGGCGATGCCGACGCCCGTAATGGCTGGCAGCAAGCTTCTGTCCGGCATGCTCAATCTCAATGGCTCGTTGGAAGTCCGCGTCACCAGCACGAGCGCGCAGTCCTTTCTCGCGGAAATGGTCCTGATGATGGAGGCCGCCGAGCAGGGCCGCGCACGCTACCGGCGCTTGGCGGATCGCGTGGCGACCTATTATTCACCGATCATCCATTCGCTGGCCGTCGCCACCTTTGTCGGGTGGTTTCTGTCGACCGGCGATTGGCATCGGTCACTCACGATCGCGATTTCTGTGCTCATCATCACCTGCCCGTGCGCATTAGGCTTGGCCATTCCCATGGTGCAACTCGTTGCGGCGAAGCGCTTGTTCGAGCGCGGTATCGCCCTGAAGGACGGAAGCGCGCTCGAACGCTTGGCTGAGGTCGATATTGTCGTTTTTGATAAGACGGGCACGCTGACCATCGGCGATCTGCGCGTAACCGAAGCCGATATCGACAAGCGCTACCGCGAGGTCGCCTTGGCCATGGCGTCGCGATCCGACCACCCTGTGGCGCGCGCCATCGCAGCAAGTGGCGAGGGCCGTTCAGGCGTCAACCTGGAAAGCTTTTCCGAGCTTCCGGGAAAGGGGTTAGAAGCGCGCCGTGCCGGCCATGTATTCAGAATAGGCCGATCCGATTGGGCGCTGAGCACCAATGGCGATATCGACAGCCTCCACACGGTCTTTTCAGTTGATGGCGAACTGGCAGGCCATTTTCGCTTTTCCGACCGCGAGAAGGCCAGCGCGCGAGATGCGGTGCGTCAGGTGAGGGAACTTGGTCTGGAAGTGGAGTTGCTTTCGGGTGATGACCCGGGAGCGGTATCGGCGGTGGCGGGCTCGATCGGTATCGCGGAATTTCGCGCCGGCCTCCTGCCTCAGCAGAAAGTGCAGCGTCTCGAAGCGCTCGCCGATAAGCAGTGCAAGACCTTGATGGTGGGCGATGGATTGAACGACGGACCAGCTCTCTCCGCCGCGCATGTTTCCATGGCACCGTCCAATGCCGCCGATATCGGCCGCGCTGCCGCCGATATCGTGTTTTTCGGACAGGATCTCACAGCTATTCCGCAAGCCCTCCGGGTTTCCCGCGCTGCCCGTAGGCTTGTCCGGCAGAACCTCGTTTTTTCAGTCGGATACAACTTAGTGGTGTTGCCGATGGCCGTCACGGGTCATGTCAGTCCTTTGCTCGCGGCAATCGCAATGTCGCTATCCTCCATTTCAGTAGTGGCAAATGCTCTGCGCGTCCCTTCTCAGAGTGAACCCAGCCCAAATACGGCTCGTCGAGAGCGCGTGCTGGTTCCTACAGGGGGCGCGGCATGACGGCTCTCGCTTGGTTAGTGCCGATTGCGCTGGTAATGGGTTTGGTAGGCTTGGGCGCCTTCCTGTGGTCTATGAGCAGCGGGCAGTATGACGATCTTGATGGCGCGGCAGAACGCATCTTCATAGATGCCGATGCCGACATGCCCATGGTGAATACCCAGGAACAGGCGACCGAGCCGAAACCGTCCAGATCGTAGCGAGTTAATGAATGGGGATGATATTTGGCAAAAATGCGATCGAGGAAAATCTGATGACGCGCACACATGGTGGGAATTGGGTCGGCATCCTAGCCTTCGTCTGCGGTGCGGCGGTCATATTACCCAGCTTGGTCGCATTGGCGCTGAGTCTGCTTGCGGTTGTCCGAATTATATTTTGAAGCCCACTGAGGCCTCCAAATGACCCGTATTTCGTATTTATTCCGCCGTCAGAGCTTTTGGCACAATTCGAGGTTAAGTTAGTGGACTGCGGACGAGTTTGTCCCCCTAATCAGCGTCAGGTTTGTGGAGCCGTCGCCGAGCCGTTCCTGCATCACTGCGACGCTCAGGAAGCGCCGCTTCGGCAGGCGTTCTTTTCGGCGGCTGCTAGCGCGCGGTCCATCTCTTCAATTATGTCTTTCCGAGCCGGTTGAAATTTCAGATCACATGGCCGCCTTTCGAATATTTCGCCATAGCCTCCTCGTTAGCAAGTGTAACGAGCGTTTGGGCCTATCTCTTCCAGGTTCCCGCGTGTTTGGATGTTTGCTGGCGTATTCAGTGGCGCCGGTGACTTCCACGCCGTTCGCGTGTTGTCGGATATGATCGTAAAAAACTGTTAAAGAGGATCTGAGAATGGCGCTCCAGCATGCAAAGCCCGGCGAAGTGGTCCATCTTCCAACGCTGGCTCCTGAGCGCGGGACCACCGGGACGACCGCGCTGGTCAAATCCGACCGGTTCGAGGCCATTCACCTCGTCGTTCCCGCGGGATCGACCATACCGCCACATCATGTTGCCGGTTATCTGACGCTGCATTGCCTGGAAGGTCGGGTCACGTTGGGACCAACGAATATTGCGCTCGGCGCTGGCGATTGGGTCTATCTGGAGCGCGGCGATCAGCACTCCGTCCAAGGCATCGAAGATGCGCGGCTGCTGCTCACGATCTTGTTCGATACGCCGCCAACGCCGTGATCAGGCTTGATCTCTGGCAGGCCGTTGCAACGCCATGCGGCCGTAGACGAAGATGAACAGCAGGAAGGCGCCGCCCCACAAGCCGCCGGCCAGACGAATGCTCAGCATATAGTCGAGCGGCAGCAGCGGCGCGGCGACCCGCAGCAGCGCGCCGAGATTGACCAGCACATAGATGGCGACCGTGCCGCCATCCGCTTCCAACGGGCGGCCGGTATGACCGCGTGTCGCCCGCGTCATCACCGCCAGTGTCATTCCCGCCATCGCGCCGGCGCCCAGCGCATGCATTGCGCTCGATACGGGCACGACCGGCCACAGGATAGCAGCCCCGAGCAGCAGCAGGCCCGCCGGCAACCATGCGTAGGCGAGGTGCAGGACGAAGACCAATGGATCGCCGATCGCACTCAGCCCGGCCCAGCGGGTCTGCCGCACGGCATGCGATGCGCCGGCGACGAGCAGCAGCCAGGGCACCGGATGCGCCGCCGGTGCGAACACCCAGCCTGCCAGGGCAATCGCCGTGACCGCGAGCACGGCATGGTCGAACCGGTTGGCCATGATCGGCAACCCGTCCGTGCCGCCATGCTTGTTCAGCCAGTTGCGGGTAAAGGCCGGGATGATCCGTCCGCCGATGATCGCGATCAGCATGAGGACAAGCGCGAAGCCGGCCCGCATCCCGATCGCCGGATCGGTGGTTAGCCCCATCGCTGCGGCATGATCCAGCTCACAAGCGGCGGCGAACAGGAGGAGGACGATCAGGATCGGCTTGTTGCGGTTGCGCGCCGCGAAAATCTGCCGCGCCGCATAGCCGAATAGTGCGAGCAGGAAGCCGACATCGAGCACCGAGCCGACGAGCGGCGGCACATAAGCGGAGAACAGCACCGCGAGTCGGGCGGCCGCCCACAAGCCGACGAACGCCGCCACCGGCCAGCCCGTCATCACCGGCCGCCCGGTCCAGTTGGGGATCGCCGCGCTCAGGAAGCCGGCGATGACCGCGCCGAGATAGCCGAACAGCATCTCATGCTGATGCCAGACAAGCGGCTCCATTGCCGTCGGCACGGACCACGCTCCACCCAGCGCGCCGACCCAGAACGCGACGACGACAAGCGCCCAGAGCGCGCCGCCGGTGAACAGCAGCCGGAAACTGCCCTGAAGCCAGATCGGCGCTTCGGCAATGCGGTCCCGTTTGGCGGCGGCCTTAGTCATACGCGAGCACCCTTCCTCCACAGACCCAGGATCACCACCTGCCATGCGATAGCGATGGCGCCCACCATGAACACGACATCCCCGAAGGTACGGACCCAGCGCAGGGTTTCAAGGAAGCCTTGCTGCAGGAAGAAGTCGCTGCGCGCGTACCACATGCCGGTGGTGACGCTGGCCTGGAACTGGAACAGCCCGACCGGGAGCAGGCTGGTGAAGATCATCAGCACCAGCCCGGCGTTGAGCCCCCAGAAGCCGGTGGCCAACAACCGGTCGTTGAACCGAATGTCGGGCCGGATATAGCGCAGCACCAGCAGGGTGAAGCCGAGCGCCAGGAAGCCATACACCCCGAACAGCGCGGCGTGGGCGTGGACCGCCGTGGTGTTCAGCCCTTGGAGATAGAACAGCGCGACCGGTGTGTTGATCATGAACCCGAAGACACCGGCGCCCAGCATGTTCCAGAACGCCACGGCGATGAAGCACATCAACGGCCACTTGACCGCGCGCATCCAGGGCGTGCGCTCGCGCAGACTCCAATGTTCGAATGCCTCATAGCCGAGCACGATCAGCGGCACGACTTCCAGGGCGCTGAACGCGGCACCGACCGCCATGATCGGCGTGGTGGTGCCGGAAAAATACATGTGGTGGAAAGTGCCCGGCACACCGCCGACCATGAACAGCGAGGCCGAGGCCAGGCTGGCCGCCGTTGCAATCCGTCGCGAGACCAGGCCCATGGTTGCGAAGATAAAGGCGATGGCCGAGGTCGCAAAGACCTCGAATATGCCTTCCACCCACAGATGGACGACCCACCAGCGCCAATATTCCATGATCGTGATGTTGGTGCGTTCGCCGTAGAACAGCCCCGTGCCGTAAAACAGGCCGATCGCGATGGTGGCGATGGTGAGCAGCGCCAGCAGGCTCTTGTCGTCGCCCTTGGTGCGCAATGCCGGCACCATTCCCCGCAGCATCAGCACCAACCAGAGGAGCAACCCGACGAATAGCCCGATTTGCCACACCCGGCCGAGGTCCAGATACTCGTAACCCTGATGGCCCAGCCAGAAGCTCAGTTTCGCCGGTAGCGCATGGGAGAGCGCCAGATAATTGCCGATGAACGATCCGGCGACAACGACGATCAGCGCCCAGAACAGGATGTTGACGCCCAGCTTCTGGTATTTGGGATCGCTGCCGTGGATGACCGGGGCCAGGAACAGGCCGGCCGCGAGGAACGCCGTCGCGATCCACAGCACCGCACTCTGCACATGCCAGGTGCGGGTCAGCGCGTAAGGGAAATATTGCGAGACATCCAAGCCGTAAAAGCTCTGGCCCTCGATCGTATAATGGGCTGTGAAGGCGCCGATGAAGACCTGGAATATGAACAGCGCCAGCACCACGAACAGATATTTGCCGAGCGCCTTTTGCGATGGCGTCAGACCGGCGACTTGCAACGGGTCGTTCGCCGCCGCGACCAAGGGGGTATCATCGTGGCGGCGCAGGAACGCCCAACCCCAGATCAGCGCGCCCACTCCCGCGATCAGGATGACGACGCAGGCGAGCGACCACAGGATATTTTCCGGCGTCGGATAATTGCCGATCAGCGGCTCGGGCGGCCAGTTGTTGGTATAGGTCGCGACCG
Organism: Sphingobium psychrophilum; assembly: GCF_012927105.1. Lineage (GTDB taxonomy): Bacteria > Pseudomonadota > Alphaproteobacteria > Sphingomonadales > Sphingomonadaceae > Sphingobium > Sphingobium psychrophilum. The sequence goes on from NZ_JABBFV010000011.1 coordinate 28,458, forward strand.
TGCCCGGCCGCTCGGTCGATGCGGCCCAGGCCGTCCAGAAGAAGAAATTGGTCAGCTTCGCCCGCTGCGCCGGATCGGGCAGCGTGCCTTCCTTCATCGCATAATTATCGCGGGTGGGCCGCAGCGTGGGATCGGAGCCGTAGAGCCGCTCATAATAGCTGGCGGTCTGGGCGAACGCTTGGGCGCGGCGGTTCGACACCGTCACCACGCCGCTCGCCCTATCATAGCTGTTGTGGCGATATTCCTGCTTGAGGCGATAGGTCAGCGCCGCCTTCTGTTCGCCGTCGAGCGCCTCGAAGGACTTCCCTTCGGTCTCCCGTGCCGCAAGATCGAGCCAGGCGACAAGTTCGCGGTGCAGCCAATCGGCGGACCAGTCCGGCGCCTGATAGGCGCCGTGCCCCCAGATCGAGCCAAGCTGCATGCCGCCGGTGCTCTGCCAGGCACTCTGGCCGTCGAGGATGTCCTCGCGCGTCATCAGCACTTGGCCCGTTGCGGTGACGATCTGTTCTGGGATGGGCGGAGCCTTCCGATAGATCTCCACCCCGGACACGCTCAATATGCCGAAAGTCACCGTCAGCACGGCGATCAGCGCCAACCACAGAACCTTATAGTTTCCCACGGCGCGATCTTTCTTTTCGATGGTCAAAGCCTGTTCGCCAATATGCCCAGAGCCCAAACTTGGCCTTCGCCGATGATGGGGCTCCAGTCGTTCGTCAGTACGGCTGGCAACCCTGGACAGATGGGGCGCGAAGATCGCGCGCCACGTCCGGCAGCGATGCTGGCTCGCGCCCGAGGCTTGCCCGGTAGCAGGGCGCCGCCGCCGTGTGCTGCGCTTCGAAAAGGAGCGTGGTCCAGAATCCGCCTCCGCCGACAGGCGCGAGCGCGATTGTCCCCCGTCACGAGATGCCTGCAGAGAAGGCCCAAATGATGACAAGTACGTAGCACAGTTCGTCCACTAAACCCATCCAGCGAGCAGCCGATCTTCGCCGCGATCGACTTCATCACTTCCCATTCCGAGCCGTACTCAGCCCGCTGCTCCGCGACCATAAGGACCGCGCGTTCCCGTACTTCGGGTGAAAATTTGTTCGTCGTCTTGCTCATAACGGCTCCTTGTCACAAGTGGGAGCCTCCTGAAAACCCGGGGCGCTTCGGGGACCGACTTGGTTTGGTCGATATCGGTCATCGCCAGCGCCGACATAGCCTGGTCCCCCTGTGGGAAGACTGAACACCGCGACCGCCGCCGAGGCCCGAGAGTGTCATCTCTTCTGTGGATGGCTCCCCTTTGCGAGTGCTCAACGAACTTATGGCAACGGTCAGTTGCAGTCTTCTGTTCGGCCTTTTGTGCAGCCTAGAATTCGACTGCTGGCCCTGATGAGGTCCGCGGACAAGATCCCAAACTAACTATCAGGCAGCGCTGTGCCAGTCCTCGCGTCTACCAGGCGAGTGCCGTCAGCCGTCACGACTTCGGCGACAGCTCGGCCAAGCCACATGCGATAGGTGACGGTCGACGGGCGCGGCAGTGGCGGCGGTGATCGCCGATGGCGATGCGAGCGCGAGGTGGCTGGGCAGGGCCGTGGTGGCGTTGCGCTCCACCAAGTGATCGCCATGCACGCGGTCGATGGGCAAGAAGCTCATCAACGCGCCGCTCGTGAACCAGAGGAGGAGCTGCGCACCGATGATAAGTGCAACCATTTGTGGGTGCGGCTCGCGAGGAGGTGCAGCCTTAGTTTCGCGCTTTTCAGAACCGCCCCTCCATAGTCGCTGCTGGCATCACTTCATGCCGGCATGTCTTTCATCATCTCGTCGTGATCGGCCGGCACACTCGCCACAAGCCCTTGTACTGCTCGCGCATCGTTCCCTGGAGCCTGGGCACGAACGCGAGCATACCCCGCGCGAAGAAGTTTAGGCGGCCATCTTTTCGCAGGCGTCGGCGCACTTGCGGCACGCGGCCACGCAATCCTCCATGCCGTCCAGGGATTCGCAGCTCGCGGCGCACGCTCGGCAGACCTCGGCGCACTCGCGACAGATATGCTGATGGTGCGACGACTTGCGCGCCATGAAGTCGATTGCGACTTCGCAAATCCTCGCACAGTCGAGCATGATCTTGATATGCTCAGGTGCGGCATGCTGGCCGCCCATTTCAAGGCAATGGTTCATTGCCATGTGCAGGCAGGTCACATGACACTCGTGGCAGGCGTCCATGCAGGCCTGCATGTCGGGGTTCATCTGATGCATCGATCCATCTCCGTCTGAGTCCCCCCACTAGTCACCTGAATCCGAAGTTCGGTTCATTGTTTTTTGGCAGAAGCGCTTGACGGAGGCGAGGATTTCGTCGGCGGATTTCACCCATTTGTAGGGCTTGGGATTTTCGTTGTGCGCCACAATGAAGGCGGCGATGTCGGCCTCAAGCTCTGCAGTGGATCGGTGGACACCGCGTTGTAACTGCTTGCGCGTCAGCTCGGCAAACCACCGTTCGACCTGATTGATCCAGGACGCCGAAGTCGGTGTGAAGTGAGCATGCCAATGTGGGCGGCGTGCGAGCCAGGCCTTGACCTTCGGCGTCTTGTGGGTGGCATAGTTGTCCATCACGAGGTGGACGTCGGGCCCCTTGGGCATCTCGGCGTCGATCCGCTTGAGGAAGTCGAGGAACTCGGTCGCCCGATGGCGTTTGTAGCATTTTCCGATCACGGCGCCGGTGGCAACGTCAAGCGCGGCGAACAGGGATGTCGTGCCATTGCGAACATAGGTATGCGTGCGCCGCTCGGGTACGCCCGGCGCCATGGGCAAGACCGGCTGCTCGCGATCCAGTGCCTGGATTTGCGATTTTTCATCCACGCACAGCACAACCGCCCGGTTTGGCGGCGACATATAAAGGCCGACTATGTCCTGCACCTTGTCGACGAATAGCGGATCGGTGGACAGCTTGAATGTCTCTGACCGGTGCGGCTGCAGGCCAAACGCACCCCAAATCCGGCGGATGGTGGTGTGCGACAGCCCGGACTTGGAAGCCATGGAACGGATCGACCAATGGGTGGCGTCTTTCGGAGTGGTATTCAGCGTACGCTCGATTACCTGAGCTACTTGCGTGTCAGATACTGTGCGTGGCCGGCCCGCACGATATTCGTCAGTCAGCCCCTCAATGCCATCCTGCACGAACCGGCGGCGCCATTTGCCAACCGTGTGTTCGTGGACGCCGAGACGATCGGCAACTTCCTTGCTCTGCAGCCCCTCTGCACATAGCAGGACCATCCGGCAGCGATCCGACAACGAACGCGGCGCTTTGTGGCGGCGGACCTGAGCTTCGAGAAAATTCCGGTCATCCCCGCTCAAGACAACCAAATCCGCCTTCCTGCCCGCCATCATGCAAACCCCTGCCTATCGACAAGGCCTTATACAATGATACTTACTTCAGTTCCAGGTGACTAGAAGATACGCGCTTTGCGCGATAACCCCTTGCATAAAAATTCCAGCGGCGCTTGCCGGTTCCAGACCAAGCGATGTCGCCACCATAATTCCGCCGGCGAGCGCAAGCGGCGTCAACCGTCATCGTCGAGATCTGGCCCGCGCCCGCGCCCGCGCCCGGCTCTGCTGCCATGTCGGCCATCGGACCCGGAACCTGCTGAGCATGGGAGCGGCCATCTTTTCGGGCGTGACACTCTGCCCGTGGGGGGCCAGCGCGCGCATCGTGCCGATGACGTGCTTCAGCCACACACCCACGAGCCACAGGTCAACGCGATGTACCGTTGCGTACCGACAGCTTCGACAGTGCTTACGACACTCAAATGGGGAGCGACCTGAGGTGCGTCATCGAGGACAAGGCCGAGCCGCCAGATAGGCTCAGGACGCCAGACGCGTGAGTATAGGGCATTCGGGCCGCTCGTCCCCATGGCAGGCATTCGCAAGGTCGAGCAGTGCTTCGCGCATGGCATTGAGTGCATCCGCCTTCCGACCCAGGTCTCCCGCGCGCGATTCCGCCAGAGCCTTGACCTCCGCGCTCGCGCGCTCGCGGTCGGACCAGAGATCAAGCAGCACGCGGATTTCCCCAATGGGAAAGCCGAGATCGCGGGCGTTGGCGATGAAACGCAGGAGGTGCACGTCGGCTTGCGAATAGTCGCGATACCCGCTGTCACGTCGCGGCGGCGACGGGATAAGCCCGATCTTCTCATAATGGCGGATCATGCGCTGCGACACAGCGCTCGCATCGGAGGCCGCGCCGATGTTCACAGCGTCACCCGATTGAGACGCAGCGCGTTGGTGACGACGCTGACGGATGACAGGGCCATCGCCGCAGCGGCGATGACAGGCGACAGAAGGATGCCGAACACCGGATAGAGCAGCCCGGCGGCGATGGGGACGCCAGCGGCATTGTAGATGAAGGCGAAGAACAGGTTCTGGCGTATGTTGGCCATCGTTGCCTCGCTCAGGCGCCGCGCCCGCACGATGCCGTTGAGATCACCCTTGAGCAGTGTGATCCCGGCGCTTTCGATGGCGACATCGGTGCCCGAACCCATGGCGATGCCGACGTCCGCCGCCGCGAGAGCGGGCGCGTCGTTCACCCCATCGCCAGCCATGGCAACGACATGGCCTTCGCGCTGCAGCCGCAGGACGACAGCGCTCTTCTGATCGGGCAGCACCTCGGCTTCAACCGCATCGATGCCTAGTTTCCGGGCCACCGCCTCGGCGGTTGTCCGGTTGTCGCCCGTCAACATGACGACGCTCACGCCCTCTTTTCGCAAGGCGGCCAGCGCCTCCGCTGTGGTTGCCTTGATCGAGTCCGCAATGGCGAGAATTCCGGCGACCCGGCCATCAACGGCCGCGAAAATCGCCGTCGCTCCGTCCGCCCGCAGCTCATTGGCGCGTGCAGCCGCGGCTGACACATCGATGCCATTCTCTTTGAGATAAACGGCGCCGCCCAGAAAGATCCGCTTGCCGTCCACGGTCCCGACCGCGCCCTTTCCGGTAGGCGAGTCAAAGTCGGAAACCTCGGGAACGTCGATGTCACGATCCTTCGCGGCCGCGACGATCGCGAGCGCCAGCGGATGCTCCGACGCCCGCTCGACGCCCGCCGCCAGGCGAAGAAGATCGTGCTCCGAAAAGCCGTCCATCGCCACGATATTCGTGACCGATGGGCGCCCTTCTGTCAGCGTGCCGGTTTTGTCGACGACGATCGTGTCGACCTTTTCCATGCGCTCCAGCGCCTCGGCATTCTTGATCAGGACACCGAGGCCGGCCCCCCGTCCGATCCCGACCATGATCGACATCGGCGTCGCGAGACCCAGCGCGCAGGGACAAGCGATGATCAGCACCGCGACCGCGGCCACGAGGCCATGCGCCAGTCGCGGTTCTGGACCCCATATTCCCCAGATCGCAAAGGAGAGCAGTGCGACGGCAAGCACTGCCGGCACGAACCAGCCCGCAACCTTGTCGGCCATGCGCTGGATCGGCGCGCGCGAACGCTGCGCATCTGCCACCATCTGGACGATCCGCGCCAGCATCGTATCCCGGCCAACCTTGTCCGCGCGTATGACGAGCGATCCTGTTTGGTTTATCGTGCCCGCCACTACATGGGCATCGACCGTCTTCGTCACCGGCATCGACTCGCCAGTCACCATGGACTCGTCGATCGAAGAGCGGCCGTCCTCGACAATCGCATCCACAGGCACCTTTTCGCCGGGGCGGACGCGCAACCTGTCGCCGACCACGATCAGGTCAATCGCGACTTCCTCGTCGTGACCATCCGGCAGGATCCGGCGGGCAGTCTTGGGTGCCAGATTGAGCAGGGCCTTGATCGCGCCCGATGTCCGCTCTCGCGCGCGCAGCTCGAGAACCTGCCCAAGGAGCACGAGGACGGTGATGACCGCGGCGGCCTCGAAATAGATGGCGACCGTGCCATCCATCATGCGGAATGCCGCCGGGAATATTCCGGGGGCAAGCGTGGCCACCACGCTATAGGCCCAGGCGACACCGGTTCCCATCGCGATCAGCGTGAACATGTTCAGGTTTCGCGTCCGAATGGACGCCCAACCGCGCTCGAAAAACGGCCAACCGGCCCAAAGCACGACGGGGGTCGCCAAAGCGAGCTGAACCCACCCTGATATTCGCTCGGGGACGAGTTGATGAAGCGCGGGGAAAAGGTGTCCGCCCATTTCGAGTAGGAATATGGGCACCGTCAGCGCCAGGGCGATCCAGAAGCGCCGTGACATATCGACGAGTTCAGGGCTCGGGCCTGATTCCGCCGTTATGAGCTCGGGCTCGAGTGCCATGCCGCAGATCGGGCAAGGACCGGCACGATCTTTTCGGATCTCCGGGTGCATCGGACAAGTCCAAATCGTGCCAGGTTCTGCGGCCGTGGGCGTGTCGCCCCCGCTCGACAGATATCGTTCCGGCTCGGCGACGAACTTCGCCCGACATCCGGCACTGCAGAAGTGAAACTCCTGGTCGCCGTGTGAGGCATGGTGCGCGGTCGCGCCGGGATCGACCATCATGCCGCAGACAGGATCCTTCGCTGTCGTCGGACCTTGCGGCTCGCGGTGCTTTCCAGCGCAACAGTTATGCGCACCAGATGTGTTCGCGGAAATAGGATCGGTCATGGCTCGTCTCCTTGTCGACGCTAAACAATCTGGGGTCTGACATCGTGTCAGGGTCAAGGCCCCGGTTCAAATATTCTGTCCGCCAGACGCTGGAGCCTGATTATTCGAGCAAGAGATTGTGGATCGCGGTCGCTGCCTTGGCCGCCTGACCCGCCGCGACGGCAATCTGGTCCAACCCTTCGACGACGTCGCCGGCAGCGAACAGGCCGCTGATCGATGTTCGCTGGTGGTCGTCGACGATGATGCAACCCGACGCGCTCAACGAAGCACCGGCTACCCGCGCGAGCTCTGATCTTCCGGAACTTCCGAGCGCGACATAGAGCGTATCGAAGCTGAGCGATTGGCCATCGGACAGGCGCACGAGAACATCATCATCGTTTATCGATAATGTTTGTATGGCGGCACGTTCGACCGCAATTCCGCCGTCCGCAAGATCAGCTTGGTCGGCAAGAGAAAGCTGCACGGATTCTTCAGTGAGCAGGGTAACGGTTTCGCTGTAGCGCCGCACGAAGATCGCCTCGGCCGCTCCATGCTCCGAGCAGCCCAGGACTGCCACGCGCTTGCCGCGCACCTCGTACGCATCACAAATTGGGCAGTAGCGGATGAGGCCGCGCGAAACGCCTCTGTCATGTGCAGCTTGGGCGAGGTTGGGTCGGTGGTTTGCAACGCCCGGCGCAAGCAACACCGTCCGCGCCTCGAGGGTGCGGGAACTCATGCCCACGGCAAAGCCTGTCTTGGACTGCATGATACCGAGGGCCACGTCACTGACCAATTCCGCACCGTAGCCGACAGCGTGCTGACGCATACGCGACAACAACTCCTCACCAGATATCCCTTCCGGGAAGCCGATGAGATTATGCGTCGTGGGAATGCTGGCGGCACGTCCGGCCCCGGCGTCGATAACCAACGTGGCACGCAGAAATCGACCCAGGTAGGTGGCAGCTGTCAGGCCTGCGGGGCCTCCGCCAATGATAATGCAGTCGTACATGCGCACCTCGCCGACGGTGATCCTCATTTCTATTACGCGCGCTCGCCCATCTTCCCTCGCATGCCCTTCGATGTTTTGAAGAAATTGCTGGCCGGGGCGAGGGGTGCGCGCCGCCGGTGCGTAAGTCAGTAGTAGCCCGTCGAGAGACTCGATGGGCCATTCGGGAGCCCACGGGTCGCAGCGTGGAGCGGGGCGAGCGTCCAAGGGAAGACCTGATCGAACCAACGATCATCCGCTTGGCCGTTCGTCCCGCGATGGGCGGAACTGTTGGCTCCTTGGCACTTGCGAGCGCAAGTGCAGGGGGAGGTATAAATGGAGACCTACAGTCCTTTTTCTGTGTCGATGGGACGTGCGCTTTGGGTCATGGCCATGGTAGCGGGACCGCCTTTGATCATCATGGGTGTCGTGGGGCTGGTCATCTCGATTATTCAAGCCGCGACGTCGATCAACGAGCAAACGGTCAGCTTCGTGCCTAAATTGCTCGCGCTGCTGCTATTCCTGGTCCTCTTTGGTGCCGCGATGGGAGCATTGCTTGTCGATTATACGCGCGACCTCCTCATCCACATTCCAGACGACATCCAGTGAACAGCGAGGCAATCGACTTCCGCATGGCGTGGCAGGGATCAGGAATCTGGCCTGCCGTCGACCACAATGCTAGCCTCTCGAGCTCATCGAGTAATCGACAAAGGGGGACGGTTTGGCGGATTTTGAATTGCTGGCACGGCAACTCATTCAGCGATGGAAGGAAGATCCGAACGCGACCTATCAGAGCTGGTTTTTGTGGGACGAGCGGATCAAGAATTTCCGCTCCATCCGCCGCGGTCTGGCCCAGGTGGTCGCCGAGATCGAGACGGGACGATTTGGCGTCGCTTATCGCGGCTCGTCGCTGGAAACCGTGGTTCATTCGGTCGCGGAACAACGGCAGATCTTCAAGGGGGCAGATCATGCCTTTTTGTGGAAGCCAAAGCTGCGGATACCGGACATTTATGAGAACGCGGCGCATCAGCGCGCCTTTGGCCGGTTGCTGGATCACTGCGCGTGCTGCGATACGGCGGAAGAAATTATTTCCGGCATCCATACGATCGACCGGCTGAACATTAAGGGGCTCGGGCCAGCGGTCGCCAATCTCCTGTATTTTCTGCATCCGACGCTGGTGCCGCCGTTCAACACGGCGATCGTTAACGGGTACAACAAGCTCACGGGCGGAAAGGTCAAGCTGGGGAGTTGGCCGCATTTCCTGGCAATGCGGTCGGAGGTTCTCGATCTCAATGAACAATTCCGGGATCTGCTGTCCAACGATCTTGGCGCCATTGGCGGTCTATTGTTCGACATCGGCTCAGGCCGATATCCGGCCCCGCCCCGCGGTGAGGAGGATCAAAGCGCTAGCGGCTGGACAGCTCGTCTCGAGCAAGCCCGGGCAGAAGCGCAGAACCTCAATAAGGCTGTTCAGAAGCAGGGCGAAAGCGATCGCACCCATTCGGAAATTCAAGCCTGGCTCCGCGATATCGGTCGGGCGCTTGGCTATGATGTCTGGATAGCGGCCAATGATCGCGGCCGTCTTCATAACGGGATACGCCTTGGGGAGGGGTGCCTTGAAAGCTTGCCAGCTTCCATTTCCACCTCGACCGGCGGCGACGCCATCCGCCTGATCGATGTGTTGTGGCTCGAACAGGGCGGTGATCGTGTTGCGGCGGCTTTCGAGGTGGAGCACTCGACTTCGATCTATTCCGGCATAGTGCGCATGCTCGACCTGGCCCTGAGCGGGAGCGCACTACACGCAACCGCTGGGCTGTTCCTCGTCGCCCCGGACGCCCGAGAAGCCGACGTGCGGGCGCAACTGGCGCGCCCCGCCTTCAGCCGTGTCGCCGATCTCGAGATCGCCTATCTTCCCTATGGCGAGCTGGAGCGGCACAAGGAGGCAATTTCGCGGTTCGGATCAGGGCTGAAGGCGATCAAGGCCATAGCCCGCACACTGCCCTAAAAATCTCTCACTCACATTCCCGATGCTGGTGGCGCAAGCAGCCCAAGCCACGCGACCAGCGCGAGGATCGCGATTGCGCAACTGCTTTCGATCAGGAGGCTCCGGCGTAATGCTCCGACTGCGGCTGCGCCCTCTCCGCGCTCCAACGCAGCCGCGAGCGCCGGCGTCAGAAAAAAGCGGTTCGCCGCGGCCAGGAGGAGCATCGCACCGAAAAGCAGCAACTTGCCTAGAAGCAGGATGCCATAGAGGGTGGTGAAAAGTGCGCCGAGTTTCGATGGCCCAATCAATATCCAACTATTTACGAGGCCCGAGACAATCAGCAGGCCGACGACAATCGAGCCAACTCTTGCAAATCCGTCCAATGCCCGGTGGGAAAGATGGATATGCTCGGCCGCCATGCGCGTAGCGGACCGGAAGATCAGGAGACAGAGGCCACATAGCGCCCCTATCCAGGTCCCGGCCGCCAGCAGATGGGTGATGTCTGCGGCCAGGTGGAGCCAGCCAAGTGCGCCTTCATCGGCGGCTCCATGGCCGGTCCACGCCAGCGTAGAAAGTGCCACGGCGGCCGTGATCGAGAGCGAAGCCAATGCGAAGGTCGGCCGCTGCCATCCCACGATCGAGAAATACAACACTAACAGGAGAGCGGCGATACGCAGCTGCCAAACGGTGCCGATCGTCGTGCCCGAGATTACCAGGCTGACCGTCGCGCGGTCGACCTCGCCGATGGCGACTCCGCCCATCGATGCGGCCAATACCATGACGCCCAGGATCGACAATCCGATGCCGACCAGAGCGATGGTGGCGAGAACGGGACGGAAGCGCAGGACCGAGCCGGATTGCCGCTCGGCCCCGCGCAGCGTGTAGAGCCCGAACATCGGCAGCCCAAACAGGAGCATGAGATCAAGATATAGCCCCAGCCTGACGGCGGTCGCTACCGTGTCTGGCACCCCTTACTTGACCTTGAACGTGTAGCTGCCCTGGACGCGATGCGTGTCGGTGGACACGATGTGATAGTCGACCTTGTACGTCCCGGCAGACAGCGGCTTGGCGAAGGTCGCAACAAGCGTCTTGCCATCGGGGGCGAGGGCAACCTTGACGCCATTCATCTTCATCGGCCCCATCTTCATGCCGGGCATTTCGGTCATGGTCAGGTCGATGCCGGAAAATTGAGCAACGAGCGCCTCGGAAAAAACGAGCTGAACTTTTGTAGGGGCGGTGACCACCGCGTCGGCGGCGGGCATCGCAGTCGCCAGCCTGGGGTGTGCCTGAGCGGCCGTGGCTACGATTGCAGAGGCGGCCAGCGCAACCGCAAAAACTGTCTTACGAAACATCGATTTCTCCATGCGCGGCGGTACTGCCGACAATTCGAATTACGCACGGCCGCCCGTGACCCCTCAACGATGCCGCCACAATTCTTAGGCGAGCGCCGCACCCGACCTTCTGAGTTCGGTGAACGAGGATGATTTTCATAGGCCATGAGGGGTCGAGGCGCCCCGCGCGTATGATCAAGTGGACGGCTTGGACACACCGGTCGCCCGAGATTTTGTGGGGAGGATGCAATGGCAGATCCGCGGATGACAGGCATAAGGCGGCATTTGCCGAGCGGCCCCTTTCTTGCGATCGCGGCACTCGCCGTCGCTGCGGTCGGCGGTGTGGTGGTGTATGTCGGTGCATATGACATCGGCGCCGACTCGCCGCATAGCCGGCCTATCTACTGGATGATCGAGCAATTCCGGGATCGTTCTGTCGCTGTGCGCGCACGTAATGTCGTCGTCCCTGGCAATCTGATGGATGTAAAGCGCCTAGAGAGCGGCGCGGGGCTCTACACGGAGATGTGCAGTGGCTGTCATCTAGGGCCGGGCCTCGAGAAGACAGAGATCAGCCAGGGCCTGTATCCACGAGCCCCAGAGCTATTCCGGGAGCCACAAAGGTCGGCCAAGGAGCAGTTCTGGATGATCAAACATGGCGTCAAGCTCACGGCCATGCCGGCGTGGGGGAAAACGCACAGCGACGATTTGATTTGGGATATGGTGGCTTTTGTTCGTCAGCTACCGAAGATGTCGGCTGCGCAATATCAGGCCGCTGTCGCCAGCGCGCCGGAAGATCATGATGCGATGATGAAAGACATGCCAGGTATGGCGAAGACGGCGCCTTGAATGGGTACTTGCGTCGGTCAGCGCGAGATATCGCGTCGCGTGCTGCCGGGTGACCAGGCATTGGGTAGCGTCGTCAGGCGCCAACGGGTGAGATCGAATGATGGGAATAGACGATGAACATTGACCTTGACGGGCTTTTGAGCCGCTTGCGCACCGACGCCGTTCACCCAGGGCTTTCCGGTCTGGAGGAGGCTGTGTTCAGGCGCATTGCGGCGCGTCCGCAAGTTTCCACCGCGCAGCAGCTGACCCTTGGCATGGTGGCGGCGTTCGGCGCTGTATTGCTCGGCGTCGCCAGCAATGGTCTTGCAACGCCGGCCGAAGCGTCCGTGACATTATCTCCATTTGGGCCGTCCAATCCGCTTGCGCCATCGACGCTGTTGGTGGGATCGCGATGAAGGCCAAGCTGCTTTTGCTGGTCGCAGTGGTGGCCTTTATCGCGGCGGTCGCTGGCGTCTTTCTGGGCCGGTATTTCTTTCCGCAACCGGTGGCTGCGGGTGTCGAACTGCATGAGGTGTTGCACGGAAAACTTGATCTGGACGCTAGTCAAAAGAGCCAGATCGATCTTCTTGAACAGCGTTTTGCTGTCCGCCGGCGGGCACTCGAACTTGAATTGCGGGCCGACAACGCACGGCTTGCAGATGCCATTGAAGCCGAGCACGGCAACGGTCCGCGGGTAACAGCCGCTGTCGATCAATCACACCAGGCAATGGGCGAACTTCAGAAAGAGACGCTTGGCCACATCTTCGCCATGCGCCAGATCCTGCGCCCGGATCAGGCCAGGACGTTCGATCAGGCGGTGGTTCATGCGCTCACCGACGACGTACGGTGAGTCTGGATCTCAAGGCGTGTTCGGACGGTGAACTCGCGGCGTTGACCTTGGGTGGTCGCCAGGCGGCGTTCGCCGAGATTATGCATCGCCATCAGACACCGATTTTCCGTCTGGTTCGCGGTCTCGTGGTCAACGCGGACGAGGCGCTTGATCTGACGCAGGATTGCTTTGTCTCCGCCTTCGGCCATTTGCAGAAATATGATGGCGATCGCCCGCTGCGCGCCTGGCTGTCGCGCATCGCGATCAACAAATGCCGAGATTGGCGTCGCCGGCAGAAAGTGCGGCGATTGTTCACTTTCGGAGCGGGTCCAACAGAGCAGGAGCGCGAAGCGGTCCCGGACGATAGCCCCTCTGCCCATGAAACGGTCTCGGGAAGGATGGAGCTCGCACGCCTCAATGCGGCGATCGCACAGCTTTCGGCTCCGTTGCGCGAGGTACTCTTGCTGAGGACGGTAGAGGGAATGACCCAGGCGGAAACTGCGGCCGCGCTTGCGATCAGTGGCAAGGCTGTCGAGACGCGCCTGTACAGGGCTCGAAGCCGGCTCGCGGAAATATTGGCGGATTGATGAGGGGTCCGCCCAGGTCGTGCGTAAGCCTCAGAGAGTATGGTGCATAAGGCGTTCGCTGAGCCTTGCGCCTGATTTTGAACAAGGGAGACGACATGAGCCCGGTATTGACCCGCCGCGATTTAATCCGGGGAGCCTCGCTTGCTGGCGGTGGCTTGGCATTGTCCGCGTGGATGCCGGCATGGGCGCAGCCCGTATCAACCGGCATCGCGACGCCGCTCCCGACGGTTTCCGGCAATGACATCGAGCTTAAAATTGCTCAGCAGATGATGACGATCGACGGTCGGAAAATGCGGGCCATTGGCGTCAACGGCACAGTTCCGGCGCCGTTGATCCGGCTGCGCGAGGGACAGACTGTTCGCCTGCATGTGACCAACGATCTCGATGAGGATAGCTCGATACACTGGCATGGCGTGCTGGTGCCGCCGCAATTCGATGGCGTGCCGGGTATATCCTTCCCGGGCATTCGGCCCAAAACCACTTTTGTCTATGAATTTCCGATCATCCAGAACGGCACCTATTGGTATCATAGCCATTCGGGCCTTCAGGAGCAGCTGGGGCATTATGGTCCGATCGTGATCGACCCTGCCGGTGTTGACCCGGTGAAATATGACCGCGAGCATGTCATCGTGCTGGCCGATCACAGCGCCATTTCGCCAGAAGCGATCTTTCGGGCGATGAAAGTGGACCCCGGGCATTTCAACTTCCAGCGCCAGACGCTTGCCGGTCTGCTGTCCAAGCGCGACCAGGCTCTGAAGGATCGCCTCGATTGGGGCAAGATGCGGATGGATCCAACCGATATTTCCGACGCGACGGGTTCGGCTTATACCTACATCGTCAATGGCTACGGGCCTCGAGACAATTGGACCGCTCTGTTCACGCCGGGCGAACGCGTCCGGCTGCGCTTCATCAACGCCTCGGCGATGACGACCTTCAATGTGCGGATACCGGGCCTCCCGCTGACGGTGGTGCAGGCTGACGGCCAGAATGTGCGGCCCGTGATGGTCGAAGAATTCCAGATCGGAGTGGCTGAAACCTACGACGTGATCGTTACTCCGCCCGATGATCGCGCCTACACGCTGGTCGGTGAGGCCATCGACCGTTCAGGCATGGCGCGGGCCACGCTCGCGCCGCGTGCTGGGATGACGGCCGAAGTGCCGCCGCTGCGTGAACGGCCGCTCGCCACGATGAAAGACATGGGCATGGACATGTCATCGATGCCGGGCATGGAAGGCATGGACATGTCCGGAGGCGGCATGTCGCCGATGCGGGGCGTCGACCCGACTGCGGAGAAAAATGCCTCGGCGAAGCTGACGGTGGCTGGTGCCGGGGCCATGGCCATGGGCGCGGCTCCTGGCGGGACCGCCATGGCGGGCATGGATCATTCCAATATGGCGGGCATGGCGGCAGGCGGGGGTGCGATGGCCGGCATGGATCACAGCGCCATGGCGGGGCAGCCGGGCATGGATATGGGCTCCATGGAAATGGGGCCGATGAACATGCGTGACTTTTCAAAAGCGCCGCAGGTCAAAAAGTCACCGGGCGTGCAGACGATCTCGCCTATGCCGATGGACCGCACCGGAGAGCCCGGTCAGGGTCTCGAGAATGTCGGCCACAAGGTTCTCGTTTACAAGGATCTCATGGCGCTGGAGCGCAATCCTGACGTGCGTGCTCCGGACCGCAGTCTCGATATCCATCTCACCGGCAACATGGAGCGGTTCATGTGGTCGTTCGACGGCGAGAAGATGTCGGATGTGCATGACCCGATCCCCTTCATCGAGGGTGAGAGGGTTCGGATCAATCTGATCAACGACAGCATGATGGGTCATCCGATCCATATCCACGGCCACTTTTTTGAACTGGTCACGGGTCATGGCGATCATGCGCCGCGCAAGCACACGGTCATCGTGCAGCCGGGCGGGAAGGTCACATGGGATTTTACCGCTGATGCGGTCGGCGACTGGGCGTTCCACTGCCATCTTCTCTACCACATGCACGCCGGGATGATGCGCGTCGTCAGTGTGCGGCCGAAGGGAGACGCAGCATGAAGCGCGTTTTGACGACACTGCTCGGCGGGTCGGCGATGTTGCTCGCCATTCCGGTAACCGCGCAAGCCCAGTCGATGCAGGGCATGGATCATTCCAGCATGCCCGGTATGGCGATGCCCGCGAAAAAACCGGCTTCCCCCAAGCCTGCCAAAAAGCCTGCGGCAAAGAAGCCGGCTCCTAAAAGGGCCGCGCCGGTCAGAGTGGCCCCGGCAAAGCCCGCGGCTCGCCAGGATATGGAAGGCATGGATCATTCGACCATGCCTGGAATGGCGATGCCTCAGCCGGGACCAGCAGCCGCGGCAACGGCGCCGACTATGGACCATGGCGCGATGCCGGGCATGGATATGGGCAACAGCGGTTCTACACCGATGGCTGGCAGCATGCCCGGCATGAATATGTCCGGGGATCATGGTGGCCACGATATGGCTGCCATGCCGGGCATGGAAATGACCGGAACCGCACTCCCGGCCGGAAATGCCCCTGCGCCAAAGCCTCCCATGGACCACTACGCCGATCGGCAGTTCCCGCCCGCTGCGATGACACAGTCGCGAATGGCTATGATGCACGAGCAGGGGGGGCAAGCCTTCTATCAAATCATGTTCAATATCGCGGAGTATCAGGTTCGCAATGGGCGTGACGGCTACCGCTGGGATGGAGAGGCTTGGTATGGCGGGGACGTCAATCGGTTGACGCTGAAGAGCGAGGGCGAGGGTGTCCTTGGCGGTCCTGGCGGATCGTTCATGGAGACCGCCGAGGTCCAGGCGCTCTACAGCCGGGCGATCGATCCGTATTGGAACCTCCAAGCTGGCGTTCGATACGATTTCAAGCCCAATCCGTCCCGAACATACGCTACTGTCGGGGTGGAGGGCCTCGCACCCTATTGGTTTGAAACCGAAGCGGCTCTATTCCTTTCCAACAAGGGTGAAGTTCTCGGTCGTGTTGAGGGTTATTATGACCAGCGCATCACGCAGCGAATCATTCTGCAGCCCCGAATTGAACTGAATCTCTCCGCGCAGGACGTGCCTGAGACACGGATTGGGTCTGGAATCTCCAACGCCGAGTTCGGATTGCGCCTGCGCTATGAGATCCGACGGCAGTTTGCGCCTTACATTGGCGTATCCTACGATCGAAAACTGGGCAAAACTGCCGACTATGCAAGGGCTGATGGTGAACGCATTAAGGCGACCAGCTTCGTCATTGGTGTGAGGACCTGGTTTTGAGCGTTGTCAGTGGAGTCAACGAAGGGGACGTAACATGATGAAAACGTGGATGCGAGCCTCGCGGTGCAGACGATAGTCGGCAGCACGGCCATGTATCTTGTCATGTTCTTCGTGGACGACAGGCTCGGCAGCTCTACAACAATCTGAACATGTTCTGCATGTCCCAGAGATGGTTGCGCTGAGAAAGGTCGCCAGGCGCCGTATGTTGGCCCAGAGGGATAAAGCTGCGCTGTGCAATGAGTTTATTCGGTCCCAGAGACAGGAAATTGACCAGGTGAAGGCGCTTCTTGCCCGCAATATAGTGTCGCAAGAGTGGTGCTATCGGCTCGACCGGCAACGCGCCTGCATGAAATCGAAGGAGCTACCATGATCAGCATCCGTACCCTCGCCGCCGCTTTGGCACTTGCCGTTCCGGTCGCAGCGATGGCGGCGAACCCGATTGTGGTTCACCGCGATCCTGGCTGCGGTTGCTGTGAGAAATGGGCGGCGCAGGTACGCGCGCAGTTCGGCCGGCAGGTGCAGATCATCGACGATGCCGGCCGCGCCGGCTTGAGCAGGCGTGCCGGCGTGCCCTCAGACCTGGCTTCTTGTCATACCGCCACCATCGACGGGATGACCTTTGAGGGCCATGTTCCGATCTCCGACATGAAGCGCGTGCTGGCCCAGCATCCCAAAGGCGTCACCGGGCTCGCCGTTGCGGGGATGCCGATGGGATCGCCGGGCATGGAGATGGCAGGCATGAAGGGCCAGCCTTACGATGTCATCGCCTTTGGCCCCGAAGGGCGTCGCGTCTTTGCGCACCACAGTTGATCGCAGGCATCGACGCTTCGCTGATTCCGAAGCCATCGCCGGGTGGGTGTTGGTCTCGTCTTGCCGCCCGGTGTCAGAACGGCTTGCGCCCGGTATAGAGCGAGATCGAGCCGGTCGGCGTCTGGACGACGCGAACTTCGGCGACATTTTCGAAGCCGGCGTCGGCGATGAGCTCCGGCAGGATGCCCTTTGCGTTGAGCCCGGTGCGCTCCCAGCCGTCGAGCGCCTGCACCTGACGAAACAGCGTTCGCATCAACAAGGTACGCTGAAGTCCGTAATCGGCAATCGCCACGAGGCCACCTGGGCAAAGCGTTCGTGCCATGGCCCGAAGGATGGCCGATTTCACCGGCAGGTCGCATTGATGCAGCACGAGGCTCGACACGATCTTGTTGGCGATCGTGCCGACCAGGACGTCGACCTGGTCGCCGAAACCTCGAACCCACTCGCTTTCTACGCCGGCCGTTTGTGCCTTTTGCCGCGCCAGCGCGAGAGCGGCAGGATCCGGATCGACCCCGATCACGCGTGCCGTGGGGACAGCCTGTTTGATCGCGATCAGCTGCGAGCCCGTGCCGGCGCCCACATCGACGATGACATCGCCCGCCTCGGGTGCAATCGACTCGAGCAATGCGCTGCGCCACCGACGCTCGCGGGTCATGACCGCAATCACCCGGTCATAGTCGCCCGTCAGGCCAGACAGCCCGAGTGCGGGGACGAAGGTTGGACTGTCATTCACCGTTATGCCTCCATGTGCTTCATGGCGATCGCAGCACCCCGAGTCTTGAACCTTTCGCTTGCATCTTCAGTTTCGCGACGGGAGTAAGCTCCGATGCCAAGCTATGGCGATTTGTGGACCGGCCATGTCCGCCTGGGCGACGGATGGGCGTGGTTCGAGGGTCGTTGCGGCGACACCCGACCCCATCGCCATCTCGCCGCGCAGATGATCGTCGGACTGTCCGAGCCGATCCATGTCGAGACGATCGCAGGTTCGTTGACTGGACCTGCCGTGCTGGTGCGCGCAGGCGCGCTTCACGCGGTTCGTCCCACCGCGACGCATGCGAGGGTGATCTATGCGCGATCCTTCAGCCCGCTGGGTATTGCCTGGTCCAGGCTTGGGGACGGTAAGGACGCGGCGTCGCCACCGGCAGCGCTATCCGAGCAGTTGCGCAGCTCCGATGACCTCGCTGGAACGCTTTACGAGCTTGCAGCGGCCTGCCCGACACCGCCGATCGACGCGCGCCTTTGCGAGGCATTGCGGCGCCTGAAGGACGCACGAGTGGACATAGCCGATCTAGGTGAAATCGCGCGCGCTGTCGGACTCTCTGAACCGCGGTTGCGTGCGCTTGCCGCGGAGCAGTTGGGCGCACCGCTCTCACACTGGCGGCTATGGTTCATGCTCGAGCAGGGCCTGCGATCACTTGGCGCGGGCGCGCCCCTTGTGGCAGCCGCAGCGGATGCGGGGTTCAGCGACCAGGCGCATCTCTCTCGTACGATGCGGCGGTTCATGGGCGTCACACCAAGGACCGTGGCATTGGCGATGGCCTCCCGCTGACGGCAGCATCGACCAGGGTCGAGCGACCGAGCCTTGGGTGGAATACGTATAGTGGCTGTCTTCGATCCGGCCCAAATTTGGGGGGAAAGGAAGCCGTCATGACCGATGCAAGCAAGCTCAGTGTGATACGATGTGCCGCGAGCAGCGCTGCCGCTCTTTCCACTGTCTTCGTGCTTTGCTGGCTCGCGGCGACTTTGTTCGGTCCGATCGGGTCACACATGTTCGTGACGATGTTCACGACAGCTCCGCCGGGATCGTTCGTCGCGCTTGGGGCGGGGTTGTGCTGGTCGATCGTCTTCGGCGCAGCCGTGGGAGGTCTCTTCGCCGCATTCCACAATTGGATCGGTCATTGGCAGCGTCCCTAGGACGGCGCAGCGCAAGTGAGCAATCAGCAATTTTTAACGAGTTCTATATTCAAGGAAACGTGATCATGGAACGGCAACGACCGGCACATACTGGGAAAAAGAATTTCCTGACGTCGCGCGCGGGCATCGTGATGATAGGCTTTCTTGCGCTCGGTTTCGTGCTGCTGTTCACGGAGCATCGCGCGCATGTACTTGGCGCGCTGCCCTTTCTGCTGCTGCTGTCGTGTCCCCTGATGCACCTCTTCATGCATCACGGACATGGGCATGGTCACGATGGAACACCGCAGCCGGGGGCCGGTCGTTCGCCCCGGGAGGGTCAGGGCCAGTGACGGGCCATGCGCAAGCCTATGGTCTGTGGGGCCTCGTCGTCGTCAATGCAGCGGTCTTCATCCTGTTCGCCTACAGTTTCTTCAAGCCGCGAACCACTCGGGACTGGCGATCGTTCAGCGCGTTCAGCGCCTTCCTGGTTGCGCTGTTCGTGGAAATGTACGGCTTCCCATTGACTCTCTATGTCCTGTCCGGGTGGCTGCAGAGCCATTATCCCAATATCGACTGGTTCTCGCATGATGCCGGGCATCTGCTCGAGATGCTCTTCGGCTGGCGGGCGAACCCGCATGCCGGGCCATTCCATATCATGAGCTTTATCCTGATCGGCGGCGGGTTCATCTTGATCTCGACGGGTTGGAAGGCGCTGTACGACGCGCAGAAGGTCCACGAGCTCGCGACCCAGGGGATCTATTCCTATGTGCGGCACCCGCAATATATCGGGTTCATTCTGGTGATGTTCGGGTTCCTGCTGCAGTGGCCGACGATCCTGACGCTTGCGATGTTTCCGGTCCTCGTCGTCATGTATTTGCGGTTGGCGCGGACCGAGGAGCGTGAGGCTCTCGCCGAATTTGATGATGCCTATCGGCGCTACGCAAAGACCGTTCCACCGTTCGTGCCCCACCTCGCGCGCCTGCTCGGGGCGAAGCGTGACGCAGGAGCGGATCAGCGATGAATTCCCTGCCAGCCGGACCGGCGCAAATCCCAGGGGAACCGCTCAGCCGTCCGCCCGGCATCGGGGCGTGGCGTATAGGCCGGCGCGGCTGCACGTACGTGCCGGTCGCCTCGCCGAAATGACTGAAGCTTGAAACCGCGACACCGAGAAGGAGCACTGGCCATGGCAGATCCGCTGAAACCGACCACATCGCCGCTTACCGCTGGCAGGAATCCGGCAATCCCCGCGGTCGCCTTTGATGTGGGACTGCGAACATATATGCTCGCAGTCTACAACTACATGGCCAGCGGTCTGTTGTTGACCGGGATCGTCGCGATGTTGGTTGCGAACAGCGCCGCCATACGCGCCGTGTTTTTCGCCGCGAGCGGCACTCCGACGCTGCTCGGATGGATAGCGGTCTTCGCACCGCTCGCCCTGGTCTTTACGCTAAGCTTCGGGATCAATCGGCTGTCCGAGAGCACCGTCAAGGCACTGTTCTGGACCTATGCGATCCTGATGGGCGTATCGCTGTCGACCATCCTCCTCGCCTATACCGGCGTGAGTGTCGCGCGCACATTCTTCGTTACGGCCGCAGCCTTCGGAGGTTTGAGCCTGTGGGGCTATACAACCAAGAGGAACCTGTCGGCGTTCGGGACCTTCCTGATCATGGGCGTCGTCGGCCTGCTCATCGCCATGGTCGTCAACATGTTCCTGCGGTCGTCCACTTTGGATCTCATCGTCAGCGCGATCGGCGTGCTTCTGTTTGCGGGCCTGACTGCCTTCGACACGCAAAAGATCAAGAGCGTCTACTTCGATGTGGCCGGTACCGAGTTTCGCGGTAAGGCGGTCGTGATGGGAGCGCTGACGCTCTATCTCGACTTCCTCAACCTGTTCCTGTTCCTGCTGCGCTTCATGGGTGATCGGCGGCAATAGGTCAGCCGGGATGACCGGCCGACACGCGCAGGCCTTGGCGGCGGGCGCATCTATGGCTGCCGACACGTCGGCGGCGGCTTGCCTCGATTTCGGAGACCTGCCTTGAAGACGTCCACCTTCGATCTGCGTGGATCATTCGAATCGCTCGACCATCTCGGCGTCGAAAAGCAGTTGCTGCGGGTTCCCGGCGTGACGCAGGTCTCCGCGAACGCCGCCTCCGACAGCGTCACCGTCAGCTTTGATGAAGCGCGCACCAGCGAAACCGCGATAGAGGAGCAGATCGCGGCATGCGGTTTCCATTGCGGCGGCCGGCTCGTCCCGCGGCACGTGTGCGTGATCGGAAGCACAACCCAGTCCTCTGTCTTGCCCGACGCGACGCATCCTCCCGATCATCGTTCCGATGGTGTCGCCGCAAGATCGGTTGCTCCCGATCGCAAGCCGGTGACGGCCGAACACGACGCCATGGCGCACGAGATGGGCCATGGCGACGGCAAGGACATGGCGGCTATGGCGCGCGACATGCGCAACAGGTTTATCGTCAGCCTCGTTTTTGGCCTGCCGATCTTTGCGCTGTCGCCAATGGGTCTGGACCATCCCCTTCTGAAACCGATGTTCGGACTCAGTCTCGACCTGACCCTGTTCCTGCTTGCCAGCGCCGCGATCCTCTATCCGGTCTGGCCCTTCGTGGTCGCCGCGATCCGCGCGCTTCGGAACGGTGTGCTGAATATGGCGGTGCTCGTCCTGTTGAGCGTCGGCACCGGTTATCTGTTCAGCGTGGCGTCGACATTCCTGTTCAAGGGCCAGCAATTTTACGAGGCTTCCGCGGTCCTGCTCATCTTCATTCTGCTCGGCCATTGGCTGGAGATGCGCGCTCGCGCCGGCGCGTCCCAGGCAATCCGCGCGCTCATGGATCTGGCGCCGCCCATGGCGACCGTGCAGCGCGACGGAAAGGACGTCGAAGTGCCGACCGCCGAGGTGCTGGCCGGCGATGTTGTGCTGATCCGGCCGGGCAACAAGATTCCCGTCGACGGCGAAATCCTCGAAGGCAAATCTGAGGTCGATGAGTCGATGCTCACGGGCGAATCGATGCCGGTGTCGAAGGCGGCCGGCGACACCGTGATCGGCGCGACGATCAACCGCAGCGGTAGCTTCCGCTATCGCGCGACCAAGGTTGGCGCCGACACCGCGCTCGCCCAGATCGTCAAGCTCGTCCAGGAAGCGCAGAACTCGAAGGCGCCGGCACAGCTGCTCGCCGACCGGGCATCGCAGTGGCTGGTGCTCGCGGCAATTCTGATCGGTCTCGCGACGTTCGCCATCTGGTACTGGATTCTGGGTGGGACATTGCTGTTTGCGCTGACCATGACGATAACCGTTTTCGTGATCGCCTGCCCGGACGCCCTTGGCCTTGCCACGCCAATGGCGATAATGGTCGGTACCGGCCTTGGCGCGATGAACGGCATCCTGTTCAAGAATGCCAGCGCGCTCGAGGATGCGACCAAGCTTGACGTCATCGTGTTCGACAAGACGGGGACCCTCACCATGGGCCGGCCCAATGTTGTCGAAGTAGTGACAGCGGAAGGCATCACCCGGGACGAGGTGCTTCGCATCGCCGGTGCGATCGAGCGCAACTCCGACCACCCGCTTGCGCTGGCGGTCCTCGAAGGTGCATCCGGTATCACCCTTCCCGAGACGCGCGATTTTGCCAATATAGAGGGGAAGGGCGCCAGCGCCCAGGTCGAGGGCGCAACCGTGGTGCTTGGCAACCGGCGTCTCATGGATGAAGGAAAAGTAGCGCTGGGAGCCCTCGAGGAACCTGGCGAGCGCCTGAAAGGGGCGGGGCGCACCGTTGTCCATGTTGCGCGCGGCGGCGAGATTCTCGGGTTGATCGCCATAGCGGATGCGGCGCGGCCAACCGCGAAGGCGACCGTCGCGGCGCTTCGGGAGCGCGGCGTCAAGGTCGCGATGATTACCGGCGACAACGCCGGCACGGCCAAGCGAATCGCCGATGAGCTTGGCATCGACATCGTCCTTGCCGATGTGCTTCCCGGTCAAAAGGCGGAGAAGGTCAAGGAGCTGCAGGCCCAGGGCCAGCGTGTCGGCATGGTCGGTGACGGGGTCAACGATGCCCCCGCGCTTACCCAGGCCGACGTAGGATTTGCGATCGGGGCGGGCACCGACGTCGCGATGGAAAGCGCCGATGTCGTCCTGATGAAGAGCGACCCCTATGATATTGTCGGTGCCATAGCGCTCTCACGCGCCACGCTTCGCAAGATGCACCAGAATCTGTGGTGGGCAGTCGGCTACAATGTGATCGCCTTTCCACTCGCGGCGGGTGTGCTCTATCCGGTGCTGCTGAGCCCCGAGGTCGCTGCGCTGGCTATGTCGGGCAGCTCCGCACTCGTCGCGGTCAACGCGCTGCTGCTGAAGCGGACCCGGCTGGCGGGTATCAGTCGGGGCGGCATGAGTCGGGCCTCAGCGGTGGAGCACAATGCCGTTGGTGCCGCTGTTTGAGACCGGCCCACGAGTGCGACCCCGGCCCTCGCGGCCCGCTATCTTGGTGTGCATGATTGCCGACAGGAGAAAGAACCGGTGGTGAAGGCGAAGAACGAACCCCGTTACGCCGAGCAGTTGCGCGCGCTCCAGATCGGGCTCACCGCCCTGCAGCGGGGAATCATCGAGGATGGCCGCAAGGTGCTGGTCATCGTCGAAGGGCGCGACGCAGCCGGCAAAGACGGCACGATAAAGCGTGTCGTCGAGCATCTGAGCCCGCGCGAAACCCGGGTGGTGGCACTCGGCCCCCCATCGGATCACGATCGCGGGTCGTGGTATTTCCAGCGCTGGGTCCCTCATCTGCCGGCTACCGGCGAGATCGTCCTGTTCAATCGTAGCTGGTACAATCGCGCCGGCGTGGAGCGCGTGATGGGCTTTTGCACCGACAAGGAATATGAGGAGTTTCTGACGACCGTCCCAATGTTCGAGCAGTTGCTCGAACATTGCGGGGTCACGCTGGTAAAATATTATCTCGATATCTCGAGGGCGGAACAGAAGAAACGCCTGACCGCCCGACGCGAGGATCCGCTCAAACAGTGGAAGATCAGCCCGATCGACGACCAGGCGAACAAGCGCTGGAAGGCCTACAGCAAGGCGCGCGATGCAATGCTCGCCCGCACGCACAGCATCGCGGCACCCTGGACGGTGGTTCGCGGGGACGACAAGCACCAGGCACGCCTCGCGCTGATCAGGGATCTGCTGACCCGGCTGGGAGAAACGGATTCTGATCGCTATGGCCACCCTGATCCCAACACCGCCTTCCTTTATGACGATGCCGCCCGAGAACAGGGGCTGATCGCGCCGTGAGCGAGCCTCTTGCGTCATCACGCGGCGGGCGAAGTCGTTGCCGCTCACGTGAAATGAAATTTGCATGAGCCAAAGAAGGATCAGGCTATGTTCTGGGTCCAGTTTCTATTCCAGGGAAGCTCGATAGCGTGCCGAGCCTAGAGGAAGCCCGAGTCTCAGACCTCCAGAACGGACGTTCGGAATGCGTTTGCGTAACCTTGGATCGCGCCGCCCTGAGCGACGCACTCGTCCGGGAGACGGGCGATCTGGCAATGCGAGCGTCATATCTGGAAACGCGTCCGCATCTATTCTCGGACGTCGCGGTGTTCATCAATGTGTCCCAACTCGCCGGGATGCAGCGCATCATCGCCGCGATCGAGACGGTCGCCCGCCACCCGGATTATCTGGCAGCCACCATGGCCTGGGCGCCAGTAAGTGCCCGACAGGACTTTGGTCCGCACGGCGTCTTAATGGGCTATGACTTCCATCTGAGCGAGCGCGGCCCGGCCCTGATCGAAATAAATACCAATGCAGGAGGAGCAATGTTGAATGCCGTGCTCGCGCGGGCACAACGAGTCTGCTGTCCTTCCGAGCCGACAGATTTTCTTCGCGCAGATCCGTTTGAGTCCGTGGTCGCGGCCATGTTCTCGAAGGAATGGCGCTATCAACGCGGCAGCGGCGAACCGGTCTCCATCGCCATCGTCGATGACGATCCCGTATCGCAATATCTGTTTCCCGAGTTTCTGTTGACCCGCCATTTGCTGGAGCGGGCCGGCCATAGCGTCTGCATCGCCGATCCTTCTGAATTCGCCTATGCGTCCGGCACTCTTCGCTATGGGGACCGGAATGTGGATCTCATCTACAACCGGCTCGTCGATTTCTCGCTCGATCGACCCGAGCACTCGGCATTGCGAGCGGCATATCTCGACGGCTCGGTGGTCGTAACGCCCAATCCCCATGTCCACGCGAAATTCGCCGACAAGCGCAATCTCACCCTGCTGTCCGACACCGCGCAGCTGCGGGAATGGGGTTTCGACCCGGCAATTGTCGACACGCTTGTTGCCGGGATTCCGGCAACCGAACGGGTCGACAAGGCTTCCGCCGAGCGGCTTTGGGCGGGCCGCAGGCAATTCTTCTTCAAGCCGGCCGGAGGGTATGGGAGCAAAGCGGCCTATCGTGGCGACAAGCTGACGAAATCGGTGTGGGCCGAGATCCTGGAGAGCGACTATGTCGCCCAAGCCTATGTGCGACCAAGCGAGCGGATCATCCGGCTGGATGGAGAGACGGTTAAGCGCAAGATCGACGTTCGTCTCTACACCTATGATGGGGAGCCGCTTGTTGCCGCAGCGCGACTATATCAGGGCCAAACCACCAATATGCGCACCGCCGGTGGTGGGTTCGCGCCTGTTCTGCTGATGGCCGCCGACGATTCGCCGCAGGACTGCGACAGGTGCGCCACTGGCGAGGCGTGAGCCGGACAGAACAGCGAAACTGGCGTCCTGAAAGTCGGGATACATCGGACTTCGCCAGACCGGATTGCATTAGCGATCCGGCGAAGCCGCGGCGCAGAGACGAGCATCCGTATAGTCCCGCATATCGATGCCGCCCGATCTCGCTTTAGCTCCCGTCATGAGAAGCTTGAGATGAGCAGCGCGGCACCCGACATCGATAAGGCGAGCGGACGCGTTTGCGCGATCCGCGGTCCCGTGCTCGACGTGGAATTTGCCGCCGGCTCGCTTCCGCCGGTCAACGATGCGCTGTGCATCGTAACCCCAACAGGGAAGCACATCGCCGAGGTGCAGAGCCATGTCGATGCGCGCACCGTGCGAGCGGTCGCACTCCAGACCACCAGCGGACTCGCGCGCGGCGCCCACGTCGAGGCCACGGGTGCAGCGATCATGGTCCCGGTCGGCGATGCGGTTCTGGGCCGCCTGCTCGATGCCACCGGCGTCATCGGCGACGGCGGGGCGGCGCTTCCAGTGGACGTTCCGCTTCGCCCAATCCATCGCCAACCGCCGCCACTCGATGCCCAGAGCACAGCGACGACGATGTTCGAGACCGGGATCAAGGTGATCGATCTGCTTGCGCCCCTCGCGCAGGGCGGCAAGGCGGCGATGTTCGGTGGCGCCGGGGTCGGCAAAACCGTGCTGGTGATGGAACTGATCAACGCAATGGTCGCACGTTACGAGGGCGTGTCGGTGTTTGCTGGTATCGGCGAGCGCTCGCGCGAAGGGCATGAACTGCTCACCGACATGCGCACTTCCGGCGTGATCGCGAAGACCGTGCTGGTCTTCGGACAGATGAACGAGCCGCCGGGCGCGCGCTGGCGGGTCGGTCTGACCGCGCTTACCATCGCCGAATATTTTCGCGACGAGCAGAAACGCAATGTGCTGCTGTTGATGGATAATGTCTTCCGCTTCGTCCAGGCGGGCAGCGAAGTTTCGGGGCTCTTAGGGCGGATGCCGTCGCGGGTCGGCTATCAGCCGACGCTCGCGAGCGAAGTCGCGGCGCTCCAGGAGCGGATCGCCTCGGTCGCGGGCGCATCGGTGACCGCGATCGAAGCGGTCTATGTGCCTGCGGATGATTTCACCGATCCGGCCGTGACGGCGATCTCGGCGCATCTCGACAGCAATGTGCTCCTGTCACGCACGATGGCCGCGGAGGGCATGTACCCGGCGATCGATCCGCTTGCCTCCACCTCGATCCTGCTCGATCCGCTGGTCGTGGGCGAGGACCATTATGCGCTGGCCCAAAAGGTCCGCGAGACGATCGCTCATTATCGCGAGCTGCAGGACATCATCGCGCTGCTCGGCATGGAGGAGCTGGGACAGGAGGATCGGCTGATCGTTGGCCGTGCCCGCCGACTCCAGCGCTTCCTGACGCAGCCTTTTGTCGTAACACAGGCTTTTACAGGCCAGCCCGGACGATCGGTGCCGCTCCACGCCACACTCGATGGCGTGCGCGCTATCCTCGGTGGCGAGACCGACGACTGGCACGAAAGTGCCTTCTATATGGTCGGAGACCTGGAAGAGGCGCGCGGCAAGGTGGGGCCCAAGCCATGAGGCTGCGCATCACTGATCCCACCGCGATCATGGTCGACCGGGAGGTCGCCGCAATCCGCGCCGAGGATGCGACGGGCAGCTTTGGGATCCTGAACGGTCACGCCGATTTCCTGACCGCGCTCGATATCTCGGTCGTCTCCTGGCGCGACATGGACGGGCGCGCCGGCTACTGCGCGGTGCGCAACGGCATTCTGACGGTGAGTGGCGGCAATGACGTCTCGATCGCGACGCGCGAGGCGCATGTCGGCGATGATCTCGACGAACTCGAGACGGTAGTGCTTAGGGGTTACCGTGAGCGCGGCGATGCCGAACGCAGCGGTCGCACCGCCGCGACGCGGCTGCGCATGCGCGCGATCCGGCGCATGGTCGAGGCGCTGCAGGGCGTGCCGGCGGAGATCGGTCTATGACCCAGGATCTGCCACCCGAGCAGGAACGGCTCGTGGACGCGGTCAAACAGCGCGCTGAACGTCGACGCAGGGCGCGGGGATTGCCCTCCTTTGCGCGCAATTTCGGCCAGATCGGCGTGCTTGGCTGGCAGGTCGTCGTGCCGGCGTTAATTGCGCTCGCGATCGGCCGCTGGCTCGACCATCGGCTGTCCAGCGGTATCTTCTGGACCGCGCCGCTGCTGATCCTTGGCGTGAGCCTCGGCTGCTGGTCGGCCTGGAAGTGGATCGGGCGGCAATGACGCCCTGGGCCGTCCTCCTGTTTCTGCTGCTCGGCGCCGCTGCCGGAACAGCACATTACCTGGCTATCGCGAAGGATGCTGACCTGCTCGTCCATGGCGGATCGATTATGCTGTCGCTCGGCCTGCGGCTCGGTCGGATGCTTCTGACGCTCGGCGTGCTGCTCGTTGCCGCAAGGCAGGGCTGGGTGGACCTACTCGCGGCTGCGGCCGGGTTCATGGCGGCGCGACAGGTCGTGCTGCACCGACTGAAAGCGGTGTCGTGAAGTTCGCCTCTCCGCTCGAAAGCCATATCCTGTTCACGATCGGACCGGTTCCGATCAGCCAGCCGGTCGTCACGACATGGGGCATCATGGCGGTGCTGACGATCGGTTGTTGGCTTCTGACCCGGCGGCTCGGCCTTCGTCCCACCAGGACCCAGGCGGCGCTGGAACTGGTGGTCGAAGTGATCGCGCGCCAGATTCGCGAGACGATGGACGCTGAGCCACGGCCCTATCTGCCCCTGATCGGGACGCTCTTCATCTTCCTGCTCGTCGCAAACTGGTCATCGCTCTTGCCCGGCGTCGAACCGCCTACGGCGGCCCTCGAAACCGATGCGGCGCTGGCCTTGATCGTGTTCGGCGCGACGCTCTGGTTCGGTGTCCGGGCGCTTGGCGCGCGCGGTTATCTGCGCAGTTTCGCGCAGCCGTCGATCCTGCTCGTGCCGCTCAATCTCGTTGAGCTGTTCACCCGCAGCTTCTCCTTGATGGTGCGCCTGTTCGGCAATGTCATGAGCGGCGTGTTCATGATCGGCGTCGTGCTGAGCCTTGCCGGGTTGCTCGTACCGATCCCGCTGATGGCGCTCGAGATGCTGACCGGAGCCGTCCAGGCCTACATCTTCGGCGCGCTCGCAATGGTCTTTATCGGCAGCGCCATCAGCGAAGCGAACCCATCCCCGAAAGCGCCGAACCACGAGGTCTCTTCATGAACTGGATCCACATCGTCAGCATCCTCGGCGCGGCGTTCGCCATCGCCATCGGCGCGATCGCGCCGGCACTCGCCCAAGGCAAGGCGGTCGCCGCAGCGATGGATGCGATCGCTCGCCAGCCTGAGGCGGCGAACACCGTCTCGCGCACCCTGTTCGTGGGCCTGGCCATGATCGAGACGATGGCGATCTATTGTCTCGTGATCGCGCTGCTGCTGCTCTTCGCCAATCCCTTCGCTTGACATGCGTATCGACTGGTGGACGCTGGCGCTGCAGGCGATCAACGTCGTCATCCTCGTCTGGCTGCTCGCACGCTTCCTTTTTCGTCCGGTGATGGGGGCTATCACCGCGCGCCAGACGGCTATGGACCAGCTGCTCGCCGATGCGGAGTCTGCAAAGGCAGCTGCGCTCAAGCTGGAAGCGGATCTTAAGGCGCAGACCGACGCCTTCGCCGCCGATGGAGAGGCACGCCGGTCAGCTTTGCTGGCCAGCATAGAGGCCGAACGCAGCCGCCTCCTTGATGCGGCCACGATCGAGACCGATGCAAAAGCGAAGCAGGCGCTTGCTTCTGTCGAGGACGCGCAAAAGGGCATGGCGACACAGCTAGAGGAAAACGCGGCCGTGCTCGCGGGCCAGATGGCGTCTGCGTTGCTGCGCCGGCTACCGGCCGCGGGCACCACCGATATGATGTTCACTGCCCTGCTCGAACGGGTCGAACGCTTGCCGGTCGAGGAACGCCGAGCCCTGGCCGGTGACACTCCTCTCGCCATCGTGACGCCGGCCGCGCTCGATGGGGAGACCCAAGCGCGATGCGTGCAAAAGCTCGAAGAGGCACTGCCGGGGCTTGCAGCACCGAACTTCACCGTCGATCCCGCGCTGATTGCCGGGTTCGAGCTCCATGGACCGCACATGCTCGTCCGTAACAGCTGGCGAGCCGATCTCGACACGCAGCTGGCGGCACTCAAGGAGGACGATCATGCCGGGCTCCGCGGATGAATGGCTTGCCCGGGCCGCGACGCGCGTGGCCGCGGCGGAAATCGGCGCACAGGTCCGCCAGATCGGCCGCGTCGAATCAATCGGCGATGGCGTAGCGCTGGTCTCGGGTTTGGCGGAGGCACGGCTCGACGAATTGCTGCAGTTTGCCGGAGGTCAGGCGGGCTTCGTACAAACGCTCGACCGCGATCGCATCGGCTGCGTGATGCTTGAGGATGCTGACAGCATCGAGGCGGGGGACATCGTCTCGGGCACCGGCGCAGTGGTGCGCACGCCGGTGGGGCGAGGACTGCTCGGCCGTATCGTCGATCCACTCGGCCGACCACTCGATGGCGGGGCGGCGATCGTCGCCGAGCGGTTCGAGTCGGTGGAGCGCCCCGCGCCGTCGATCATCGATCGCGACCTCGTCGTTCAGCCGGTGCAGACCGGGATATTGGTCATCGACGCGATGTTCGCGCTCGGCCGCGGCCAGCGCGAGCTGATCCTGGGCGACCGCGCGACCGGCAAGACCGCGCTCGCCGTCGATGCGATCATCAACCAGCGGTCGAGCGACATGATATGCATCTATGTCGCGATCGGCCAGAAATCCTCCAGTGTCGCGCGCGTGATCGATCAGGTGCGCCGCCATGGCGCGCCGGAACGCTGCATCTTCGTGGTCGCGAGCCCGGCTTCCGCACCGGGGTTGCAATGGATCGCGCCGTTTGCCGCGTTCACCATGGCGGAATATTTCCGCGATCAGGGCGGCCATGCGCTCGTTGTGCTCGACGACCTCACCAGGCATGCCGCCACGCACCGCGAGATCGCGCTGCTGACCGGCCAGCCGCCGGGACGCGAGGCCTATCCAGGCGACGTTTTCTACCTCCATTCGCGGCTGCTGGAGCGCGCCGCCCGCATGTCGCCCGAAAAGGGCGGCGGTTCGCTCACGGCGCTGCCGATCGCGGAGACCGATGCCGGCAATGTCAGCGCCTATATCCCGACCAACCTGATCTCGATCACCGACGGGCAGATCGTGCTCGACACCCGGTTGTTCGCCGAAGGCCACAAACCCGCGGTCGATGTCGGCACCAGCGTCAGCCGCGTGGGCGGCAAGACGCAGGCCCGGGCGCTGCGGGACGCGAGCGGCACGATGCGGCTCGACTATGCCCAGTTCCTCGAACTCGAGATGTTCACCCGCTTCGGCGAGCAGCCAGAGCCGCGCGTGAAGGCCCAGATCGAGCGTGGCAGGCGGCTGCGCGCATTACTCTCCCAGCCGCGCTTCCAGCCTCTGCGGGTCGTCGATCAGGTGGCGCTGGCAATCGCGCTCACGGAGGGCCTCCTGGATGCCCTGGCGATCCCCGACATCACTGCGATCCGCGCGACGCTGCCGTCATGGCTCGATGCCAACGCCGCCGAGCTCACAGGGCAGGTCGAGGATAAGGGGACAATGGATGCGACGTTGCGGGCCGCATTGTTGGCGGCCGTGCAACGGATGATCGCCAGTTCCAGCGCTGGCGCCGCGACATGAGCGATCGTCTGGCCACTGTCGGGCGACGGATCGCCACTGTGCGGCAACTCGGTGCGGTGGTCAATGCGATGCGCGGCATCGCCGGCGCCCGTGCCCAGCAGGGCCGCGCGTTGTTGCCCGCGATCCGCGCCTATGCCGCGACGGCGGGTCATGCGATTGGGAAGGCGCGGCAGCTACAGACAGGACCTGCGGCACCGCCGCTGAACAGCGCAAAGGGCAAGACAGGTCTTATCGTCTTCGGCGCAGAGCAGGGGTTCGCGGGCGCCTTTCCAGAGCAGGTCTTGAACGCCGCTGCGAGCGATTCCCAAGCGGCGCACTTCTTCCTCGTCGGCGACCGTGCCGCCGCGCTTGCTGCCGAGCGGTCACTGCCCGTCGCTTGGGCCACCAGCCTTCCCAGTCGCGCCGCTGCGCTTGCCAATATGGCAACCGAACTGCTTGGCGCCCTCTACGATTATGTGGCCGTGGCCGGCGCGGTCCCGGTCGCAATGATCTATCCGGTCTGGACGGCAGGGCATGGTGCGTCGGTCGTCCGCCGCAGCCTTTTGCCGCTCGATCCCGATATGTTTCCGCCGGAGCCAGTTGGGTCGATACCCCTGATCAATCTGCCGGCAAGCGACCTCGTCGAGCGCTTGGCCCAGGAATATGTCTTCGCCCAGCTGTGCGAAGCGGCCACCGAGGCCTTCGCCGCTGAAAACGAGGCTCGCATGGCGACGATGGCGGCCGCGAAAACCAATATCGACGCCAGACTCCAGGCACTTGAACGCGAGGAACGGCTGACGCGTCAGGAGGAAATCACCGCCGAGGTGGTTGAGCTGGCGGCCGGGGCACGCGCACGCGGCCGAACCAGGGCGGTATCGGAGTAGGGGGCCGAGCTGATGCCGGAAGCGACGTGATTGCCTGGTATAAGTGTGCGGCACTGCCATCCGTATCAATACGCATGTTGTGAGCAGTCTGCGCCATTCATGGGTGCGCAAGCAGTTTGAGCGCTGCGCGGTGGCGCATCAGCGCTCCGGCAAACACCAGCTCCGGCTCGGCGGCCGGGAAACCATGCCTTTTCAGTTTCAGGAAGAATGACCATGGACCCGCAGCCCGAGGCGACAGGCCAGCCACTCTCCAGCGATGAGATCGGCCTGATCCACGCTTGGTGGCGCGCCGCCAATTACCTCTCGGTTGGACAGATTTATCTGCTCGATAATCCGCTGCTCCGCGAACCGCTCAAGATGGATCACGTCAAGCCGCGGCTGCTTGGACACTGGGGTACGACCCCCGGGCTTAACTTCCTCTATGTGCACCTCAATCGTGTCATCAAGGCGCGCGGCCTCAATGCGCTCTTCATCGCCGGGCCTGGTCATGGCGCACCAGGTGTCGTCGCCAACACATGGCTCGAGGGCACCTATAGCGAAGTCTATCCTGCCATCGGTCCCGACGAAGATGGCCTGCGCCAGCTTTTCCGGCAATTCTCCTTCCCTGGCGGCATTCCCAGTCATGCGTCACCCGATACGCCCGGTTCAATCCATGAAGGTGGTGAACTGGGTTATTCTCTTCTGCATGCGTTTGGCGCCGCCTTCGACAATCCCGATCTGATCGTTGCTTGCGTCGTCGGCGACGGCGAAGCGGAGACCGGACCGCTGGCGACCTCGTGGCACAGCAACAAGTTCCTTAATCCCGCGACCGACGGGGCCGTTCTGCCAATCCTGCATCTCAACGGTTACAAGATCGCAAGTCCGACTGTCCTTGCGCGCATTTCGCACACCGAGCTCGACGCGCTGTTTCGCGGTTATGGCTACCTGCCGATCTTCGTCGACGGCGAGGAGCCGGACGCGATGCACCGGGCGATAGCGGCCGCGCTAGACGACGCGGTCGATCGGATACACGCGATCCAGAAGGCCGCGCGCGACGGTGGGGTCACGACGCGTCCGCTCTGGCCGATGATCGTCCTGCGCAGCCTAAAGGGCTGGACCGGACCCAAGATCGTCGACGGGCAGAAGAGCGAAGGCTTCTGGCGGGCGCACCAGGTCCCGTTCACGATGGACAAGCCCGAGCATCTTGGGCTGCTCGAGGAATGGATGCGCAGCTACCATCCGGAAGAACTGTTCGATGATGGCGGGCGGCTTCGGCCCGAAATTGCGGCTCTGGCTCCGCGCGGCGACCGGCGGATGAGTGCCAATCCGCATGCCAATGGCGGGGCTCTGATGCGCCCTCTGCGGTTACCCGACTTCGCATCCTACGCGGTCCCGGTTGTTCATCCCGGCGAGAGCGACGGCGAGGCGACCCAGGTGATGGGTACGTTCCTGCGCGACGTGGTGCGGGAGAACGCCCAGGCCCGCAACTTCCGCGTTTTCGGTCCGGACGAGACAGCATCCAACCGGTTGCAGACGATCTTCGAAGCCACCGACCGGAGCTGGGACGCGGAGACGATCGCGGACGATGTCCATCTCGATCCCAGCGGACGCGTGATGGAGGTGCTGAGCGAACATTGCTGCCAGGGATGGCTGGAAGGCTATCTGCTGACGGGCCGCCACGGCCTGTTTTCCTGCTATGAGGCGTTCATCCACATCGTCGATTCGATGGTCAACCAGCACGCCAAATGGCTGAAGACGGCGAAGGAGGTGCCCTGGCGTCGCCCGATCGCTTCGCTCAATTATCTGCTGACCTCTCACGTCTGGCGCCAGGATCATAATGGCTTCAGCCATCAGGATCCCGGATTTGTCGATCATGTCGTCAACAAGAAGGCTGACATCGTGCGGGTCTATTTCCCGCCCGACGCCAATACCCTGCTTTTTGTCACCGACCATTGCCTGCGCAGCTGGGACCGAATCAATGTCATCGTTGCCGGCAAGCAACCTTCACCCCAGTGGCTCGACATGAATGCGGCGATCAAGCACTGCACGCGCGGCATCGGTATCTGGGATTGGGCCAGCAACGATCGCAGCGGAGAGCCGGATGTCGTCATGGCGTGTGCTGGCGACGTTCCAACGCTGGAGACACTGGCCGCGGTCAGCCTGTTGCGTGTGCAACTCCCCGAGCTCAAGGTCCGCGTCGTCAACGTCGTCGATCTGATGACGTTGCAGCCCAACAGCCAGCACCCTCATGGGCTCAGCGACAGCGCGTTCGACGCGCTCTTCACGACGGATAAGCCGGTCATCTTCGCCTATCATGGCTATCCGGCACTAATTCATCGGCTCACCTACAAGCGTACCAACCACCAGAATATCCACGTCCACGGGTTCGAAGAGGAGGGCTCGACGACGACGCCGTTCGACATGGTGGTCCGCAACCATCTCGACCGCTTCCATCTCATGGGGAAGGTTATCGACCATGTGGAGCTGCCCGATAGCGCGGCCGCCTACGCCAAGCAGACGATCGATGATCAGCTGGTCGAGCACAAGCGGTACATCGCGGCACACGGGATCGATATGCCTGCCGTTCGCGACTGGCGGTGGCCCTCTGGAGCCTGAGGGGTCACCGAGACGGGCGGTTTGGGAGAGCCCCGCCTCGAGAGACATGGCAGGCATTATGCGCGTGCGCTCGTTAACGGACAAGCATCTGGGGACATCACGTAATGTTGTTTCGAGCCATGCCGGGCATGCCGCGACGTCCCCCGGAGAAACGCTGCATGATCGATACGTCCGCAGACTGTGCCAAGTGCGACCCACTCGACGGCATCGCTCGGACGCTCGACCATGCCTCGGCCGCGGCAATCGCGCAGATGACCTCTGGCCTGTCGCCGGTGACAATGATGCAGGCGTGGCTGGACTGGTGTGCTCATCTCACCATATCGCCGGGCAAGCGGCTGCAGCTTGCCGGCAAGGCAGGGCGAAAGGTCCAGCGGATTGCCGATTATGCCGTGCGACGTGTGGGGCAGGTCGATGCCGCGCCGGCGATCGAGCCGCTACCGCAGGACCGGCGCTTTATCGATCCGGCCTGGCGGCAGTTCCCTTTCGACCTGATCTCGCAATCCTTCCTTCTCACCCAGCAATGGTGGCATGCGGCGACCACCGGCATCAGCGGCGTGTCCAGGCATCATGAAGAGATGGTGGCGTTCGCGGCACGGCAGATGCTCGACGTCATCGCGCCCACCAACTTCCTCGCGACCAATCCCGTGCTCCAGCGCAAGATCATCGAGTCCGGTGGTGAGTGCCTGGTCGAGGGTGCGAAGCATTGGATGGAGGATGCGGAGCGGCGCGCCCGAGGCGAGCCGCCCGTAGGGACTGAGGCGTTCCGCGCCGGGGAGACGGTGGCGATCACGCCCGGCAAGGTGGTGTTCCGCAACGCGCTGGTCGAGCTCATCCAATATGCGCCGACGACCGGGATTGTCCGCCCCGAGCCGATCCTCATCGTTCCCGCCTGGATCATGAAATATTACATTCTCGACCTGTCGCCGGAGAACTCGCTAATCCGCTGGCTGGTGGCCGAGGGCTATACCGTGTTCGTCCTGTCCTGGCACAATCCCCAGAGCGCGGACCGCGACCTCGATATCGACGCCTATCTTCGCCTCGGGCCGATGGCGGCGCTCGACGCGGTCATAGCGATCACGGGCTCGGACAAGGTCCACGGCGTCGGCTATTGCCTGGGCGGGACGCTGCTGGCGATCACGGCGGCGGCCATGGTTCGCGACGGCGACGAACGCTTCGCATCGCTCAGCCTGTTCGCGGTGCAGACCGAGTTCAGCGAGCCGGGCGAGCTCGGCCTGTTCATCGACGAGGCGCAGCTCAACCTGCTCGACAATATGATGTGGAGCCGTGGCTATCTCGACAGTAGCCAGATGGGCGGCGCCTTCCAGATATTGCGGTCCAACGACCTGATCTGGTCGCACATCCTCGGCACCTACCTGATGGGCGAGCGCGAACCCATGACCGACCTGATGGCATGGAATGCGGACGGCACCCGCATGCCCTACGCCATGCACAGCGAATATCTGCGCACGCTCTTTCTCGACGACGATCTGGCCGAAGGCCGGTTCAAGGTCGAAGGGCGCACGATCACGCTCTCGTCGCTGCGTCAGCCGATCTTCGTGGTGGGGACCGAGCGCGATCTTGTCGCGCCGTGGCGGTCGGTCCACAAGCTGCACTGGCTGAGCAGCGCCGAGATCCGCTTCGTCCTGACCAGCGGCGGCCACAATGCCGGCATCGTGTCCGAGCCCGGGCATCGCCACCGCAGCTATCATGTCGCGACCCGCGTCCTCGACCGCCCCGCGCTCGATCCGGACGATTGGCTGGACCAGGCCGAGGCGCGCGAGGGATGGTGGACGGACTGGGTGGCCTGGCTCGGCGATCATTCCGGCGCGCCGCAGGCCCCGCCGCCGATGGGTAATCCGGACAGGGGCCTCGTAGCGCTCTGCGATGCACCCGGCCATTATGTGCTGGAGCGCTGAGCAATGGGCAGCCTCAAAATGATCGAGAACCGGACCTTCGACGAGATCGTCGTGGGTGAGACGGCGA
This sequence comes from Sphingobium psychrophilum, assembly GCF_012927105.1. Taxonomy (GTDB): domain Bacteria; phylum Pseudomonadota; class Alphaproteobacteria; order Sphingomonadales; family Sphingomonadaceae; genus Sphingobium; species Sphingobium psychrophilum. The sequence goes on from NZ_JABBFV010000011.1 coordinate 65,454, forward strand.
GCGTCACGCGGACCTTGGGCGAGCAGGACATTCAGCTGTTCGCCCTGGTTTCGGGCGACGTCAATCCGGCCCATCTCGATGCCGAATATGCCGCCGGCGACATGTTCGGGCGGGTGATCGCGCACGGCCTATGGGGTGGTGGTCTGATCTCGGCCGTGCTCGGCACGCAGCTCCCTGGGCCGGGCGCGATCTATCTGAGCCAGAGCCTTCGGTTCAAGCGACCCGTAGGGTTGGGGGATACGATTGTCGCGTCGGTCACGGTACGCGAGAAGCGCGCCAAGCATCATATCGTCGTCTTCGACTGTTGCTGCATCAACCAGGCCGGCGAGGAGGTGATCAACGGCGAGGCTGAGGTCAAAGCGCCAACCGAGAAAGTAAGGCGCCCGCGCATGGCGCTGCCCGATATCCAGCTCTCGGATCATGACGGCTTCCGCCGGCTGATCGAGATGACGAGAAGCGTCGAGCCCGTTCCCACGGCGATCGCACATCCCTGCACCACCGCCGCGATCCTGGCTGCGGCAGCCGCTGCCGAAGCCGGCCTGATCGTGCCGATCCTGATCGGCCCCGAGGCTCGCATCCGTGTGGCTGCCAAGGACGCCGGCAAGGATATCGGTGCCCTCCGCCTGATCGACGTGCCCCACAGCCATGCCGCCGCGGCGCGTGCGGTCGAACTGGTCCGCTCGGGCGAAGCACTGCTGCTGATGAAGGGATCGCTGCACACCGACGAACTTATGGGTGCTGTCGTTCCGGCTGCGACGGGCCTGCGAACCGAGCGCCGCATCAGTCATGCCTATCTGCTGGACGTCCCCGGGCATCCGGCGCCGCTCATCATCACCGACGCGGCGATCAACATCGATCCGAGCCTGGAAGACAAGGCCGATATCATCCGCAATGCGATCGACCTCGCGCATGTCATCGGCATCGCCTGTCCGAAGGTCGCGATCTTGTCTGCCGTGGAGACGGTCAATCCGGCGATCCGCTCGACGCTCGATGCGGCCGCCTTGTGCAAGATGGCCGATCGCGGACAGATCGTCGGCGGCGTCCTTGACGGTCCGCTCGCCTTCGACAACGCGATCAGCGAGAAGGCGGCAAAGGACAAGGGCATCGTCTCCCCCGTTGCAGGGCGCGCCGAAGTCCTCGTCGTTCCCAATCTGGAAGCCGGCAATATGCTTGCCAAGCAGCTGACCTTTCTCGGCGGCGCGGACGCGGCCGGCGTGGTGCTGGGCGCGCGGGTACCCATCATTCTCACCAGCCGGGCGGATTCGCTCCGCACCAGCGTAGCGTCATGCGCAATCGCGCTGTTGCTGGCGCGGGCCGCCCCCAGAGCCACGCCCGGCCCGATAGCGAAGCCGGCATGAAGGCGATCGTCAGTCTCAATGCCGGCTCGTCGAGCATCAAGTTCGCGCTCTATCGCTTGTCGGGCGGACAGCTCGACTTCGATGCGGGCGGCAAGATCGAGGGTATCGGCACTAGCCCCCGGCTCGTCGCGCGCGACGCGGGCAGCGAGACCATCGTGGAAAAGACGTGGCCGGGCGGGGACGCACTCTCGCACGAGAATCTGCTCGAGGACCTCTTTGCCTGGGCGGCAACCCAATTGGGAGACCGCAAGGTCGCCGCGATCGGCCATCGTATCGTCCATGGCGGCGTGCGCTTCGCCGCGCCGCAGATCATCGATGATACTTTGCTGGATGCGCTCGATGCCTTGATCCCATTGGCGCCGCTCCATCAGCCGCATAACCTCGCCGCGGTCCGGGCCTTGCGCCTGCTGGCGCCTTTGCTGCCGCAGATCGCCTGCTTCGATACCGCGTTTCACCATGGCATGCCGCCGTTGGCGACGCGCCTGCCGATTCCGCGCGCTTTTCACGGCCAGGGCGTGCGCCGGTATGGCTTTCACGGTTTGTCCTATGAATACATTGCGGGCCGCCTTCGCGAGATCGACCCTGCTCTGGCCGCAGGCCGCGTCATCGCCGCGCACCTAGGCAACGGTGCGAGCATGTGCGCAATGCGTGCCGGGGCGAGCGTCGATACGACGATGGGCTTCACGGCGCTTGACGGATTGATGATGGGCACGCGCTCGGGCGCGATCGACCCCGGCGTGGTGCTTCATCTTCAGACTCAGGTCGGTATGGCCGCACAGGCGGTGGAGACGTTGCTCTATGAGCAGTCGGGCTTACTCGGTGTGTCCGGGATTTCAGGCGATATGCGTACGTTGCATGCAAGCGACGCGCCGGAAGCGAAGGAGGCGGTCGCCCTTTTCGTCCAGCAAGCTGGCCGTCAGGCCGCCGCTCTCATTCCCGCGCTCGGCGGTCTCGACGGTCTCGTCTTCACCGCCGGCATTGGCGAGAATGATTCAGAGATTAGGGCTGCGATTTGCGAGCGCTTAGCTTGGACTGGCGTCATTCTTGATCTCGACGCAAATGCATCGAATGCGCCTGTCATCAGCGCGCCAGATAGCAGAGTGATCGTGCGGATCGTTCCCACTGATGAGGAGCGCGTGATCGCCGATCATACGGTCGCTCTTATCAATCGCCATGGAAGGGGGCGGCGGTGAGGCCGCGTGTTGATCCTTCGGTCACGCACCGGCGGAGCAGTGTATCACCGCGGGTGATCCGGCACTATGAGAAGATCGCCCTGATGCGAACCAGGCTTCGCAGCGATAACGGGTTATCGCGACTGTTCGTTTCCCGCCCACCAGTTGCCATTTTATCGCGCGATCGCTCGCGATCTCGGTTTTCCTATCGTGGAGATCGCGGATCTCGTCTCCCTCTCCCTTTGGAGCGATTTCGAGCGCTCCAGGCCGAGGTCATGTCGCTTGCCCATCACGCGCGCCGAACAGCTGTCAGGCTCGCAAGCTCCAGACGACGCGCGTGCCGCTGCTCGATCTCGCGGATCGATGCGGTGGTGACGACCGGTCGGGATGCCCGATCCTCGATCAGCTGGTGGCTCGCTGAATTCGCATTTAGCAAAGCAGGCGCTCCGCGCCAACCAGGAGGCGGTCATGATGTTACTGAACCGGCGGACGTTGCTGGCGAGCGGGGGTCTGCTCCTGGCGGCGGCGTGTACGCGAAAATTCGGTTCGCCCGAGCGTGCCGGGACGCTTCCGATCCCGCGCCTGGTCGACGCGCGCCAACACGGCCAGCTGATCAACCTGAGAGCACAGGAAGGCGAGACCACGTTCTTCCCTGGCCGGCGAAGCGCCACGCTCGGGTACAATGGTAGCTATCTCGGCCCGACGCTGCGGGTTCACCGCGGCGACGATGTGACGATGACCGTCGGCAACAGCCTGTCGGCTGACACAACGGTTCACTGGCACGGGCTGCTCGTGCCGGGCGAACTGGACGGTAGCCCGCACCAGCTGATCGCTCCCGGTGCGACCTGGCGTCCTACGCTGCCGATCCGCCAGCCGGCGGCGACCCTCTTCTATCACTCGCATGCGCATGGGTTGACGGGTGAGCAAGTCTATTCGGGGCTCGCGGGCATGCTGGTTGTGACGGATGAGGAAGAGCAGGGCCTTGGACTGCCGTCGGACTATGGCGTTGATGATCTGCCCGTCCTGATTCAGGACCGGCAATTCGAGGATGGCCGGCTGGTCATGCCGACCGGCATGATGGTTGCTTCGCAGGGCCGCCGTGGCAACACGATTCTGGTCAATGGCGCACCCACGCCTCGGGCCGATGTTCCGGACCGCCTGGTGCGGTTGCGGCTCGTGAACGGTTCGAACGCCCGCATCTATGAGCTTTCGTTCAGCGATGACCGGACGTTTCATTGGATCGGCACCGAGGGCGGTCTCCTGGCGAGGTCCGTCGAACTGCAGGCCCTCACCCTGGCACCCGGCCAGCGTGCCGAGATATTGGTAAGCTTCGCCGATGGCAAGCCGGTCGCTCTGGTCACCGCTCAAGATGCGAGCGCGTCGATGATGGGGATGATGGGAGGTATGGGAATGATGGGCGACCATCACGACGATGAAGACGACGCTTCAACGACGGAGACGGTGCTGACCTTCTCACCGCGCCCGGGCTTGGGCGGGCGGGCCGCAGCCGCTGTACCACTGCTCCTGGCGGCACGCACCGTACCAGATCCTGAAGCGGCCGTAAGGCGCCGGCGCTTCGTGCTCAATATGTCGATGGGCGGTATGATGGACAGCGATGACGGCGCATACGCGATCAACGACAGGCCGTTCGACATTGATCGCATCGACGAGGAAGTCGGTCTCGGGGACGTCGAGATATGGAAAGTCTCCGGGAAGAAGATGGCGCATCCCTTCCATATCCACGGCGTGCATTTCGACGTGCTACGCCGCGATGGCGACGACCCGGACCTTCTCGATCAGGGGCCTCGCGATACGATCGTCGTGAAGGAGGCGGTAGAATTGTTGGTCCGGTTCGACCAGCCGGCCACCAAAGCACCTTTTATGTATCACTGCCATATCCTGGAACATGAGGATGAAGGCATGATGGGGCAATTCACGGTCGGTTGATTCAATCCGGGTGCGTCGCCCAAAGCCTGCCAGGAGCGGGTGCATCTCACGGACGCGGCCAACGCCGGTGGCCCCTGTCGCTCGGACGGCAACGCCTGGCCGTGCCACTCTCGTCCAGCGACATCTTCGTGACAGCATGAACTCTCCAGGCGCTGCCGTTTTAGGCTCGTCAATATCGCTTGACCCAGGACTATGGTCCAAGGTCCACAATGATGATCTTGGCGCAGCCCGATAGCTCGGACGCCGTGACCGGGGAAACGGAGCGTGAGGGGTAACCGCTGCTCCTGCGTATAGAGTTATGGGGAGCCACGCTTGATGTCTCGTTTCGAAAGCCAACGCCGATTTTCGCTCGCCGGGTGCATGGTGGGAACGATGGCAGAAACCCTGCCTCCGACGGCTGTCGGCGCCTGTCCGCAAATCCATTCTAACCTTGTTTGACTGTGGATGACGGGGAGATGGATGGGGGCATGATTGAGAGCCAAAAGGCGAATGGCCTCGATCCCGATTCGGGCACGATCATTCAGGTAGTGAAGAGCGCGCCAAATTACGCCGTCTATGCGCTTGACCCTAAGGGCCTCGTGACAGTTTGGACCGCCGGCTGTGAAGAAATTACGGGATGGGCCAGCTCCGATGCGATCGGGAAACACCATTCGTTCCTGTATTGCGCGGAAGATATCGCGGCGGGCGTTGCGGATAGGCACCTCGCGCAGGTGGAGCAGCTTGGCCGGGTCGAGCAAGAGTCTTGGCGCGTTCGGAAAAACGGGTCGGAGTTCCTCGCCCATCTGACGACGACGGCGCTCCACGATGAGGCCGGCCAGCTGAGCGGCTATGGCAAGATCCTGCGCGACACGACCGATGAAGCCGCGACCAAGGAAGCGATCGTTGCCCGCGAGCAGCATCTCCAGTCGATCCTGGATACAGTTCCCGATGCCATGGTCATCATCGATGAGCGCGGGCTGATAACGTCCTTCAGCGCCGCGGCCGAGCGCTTGTTCGGATATTCGGAAGCAGAGGTGCTCGGCGCCAATGTGAGCAGCCTCATGCCGTCCCCGGACCGTGAACGGCATGATTCCTATATCGGCCGATATCTGTCGACGAGCGAACGGCGGATCATCGGTATTGGCAGGATCGTCGTTGGCCAACGGCGGGACGGTACCACCTTTCCGATGGAACTCTCGATCGGAGAGGCCGGTCACCGTGGCCACCGCGTCTTCACGGGCTTCATTCACGACCTGACAGAAAGCGACCGCAACGAACTGCAGCTCAAGGAGCTGCAAGCCGAATTGATTCACGTCTCGCGCCTCAGCGCGATGGGCACGATGGCGTCGACGCTGGCCCATGAGTTGAACCAGCCGCTTACCGCGATCGCCAATTATCTGGAAACGACGCGCGACCTGCTTGTCGATCCCGATGCCGAGACCGTCGCGATCGTGCGCGACGCGCTCGACGAGGCAGCTAAGGAGTCCCACCGCGCGGGGCATATCGTCCGAAGACTTCGTGATTTCGTGGCGCGAGGGGAGACCGAGAAGCGGATCGAGGATTTGCCGCGGCTGATTGAGGAAGCCGCTGCTCTCGGCCTTGTCGGCGCCCGTGAACGAGGCGTTCGCAGTTTTTTCGATTTTGATCCGGCGGCCTCGCCGGTGCTCGCCGATCGCATACAGGTTCAGCAGGTCCTCGTGAATCTGATCCGCAATGCGGTCGAGGCGATGGCGCAGGTCGCCATTCGCGACCTCACGATCACGACGCGGCGGCGGCCGAAGGCAATGGTTCAGGTGTCCGTGGCGGACACGGGCCCAGGCATATCCGAGCAGGTCGCGCCCCAACTTTTCGAAGCCTTTGTGAGCAGCAAGACCGACGGCATGGGCCTTGGCCTTTCGATCTGTCGAACGATCATCGAAGCCCATGGCGGCCGGATCTGGACCGACGGCGCGCCGAACGGAGGCGCTGCTTTTCATTTCACCTTGATGCAGGCCCGCCCGGAGGATGAGCATGACGCCTAAACGTATTGTCCATTTGGTCGATGACGAAGAATCCATCCGCAAGTCGGCCGGCTTCATGCTGAAGACATCGGGATTCGCCGTCCAGACCTATGCCTCCGGCATTGCGTTTCTGAAAGCCGTCAAGACCGCTGAGCCGGGATGCATTCTGCTTGACGTTCGCATGCCCGGCATGGACGGGCTCGAGGTCCAGGAGGTGCTTGCAGAGCGTGGTGTCACCATGCCGGTGATCGTTTTGACCGGGCATGGCGATGTCGGGATCGCGGTTCGCGTCATGAAGGCAGGGGCGGTCGATTTCCTGGAGAAGCCGTTCGAGAAGACCGCGCTCCTGGCCTCGATCGGCGTGGCTTTCTCGAGGCTCGATAAGTCCGACGCGCGGTCGCTTCGAGAGGCGGAGGCGAGGGTGCGGGTCGCCGTGCTCACGCCTCGCGAACGAGAGGTTCTCATCGGCCTCGCCAACGGCTTTCCCAACAAGACCATCGCCTATGATCTCGACATATCGACTCGAACGGTGGAAGTTCATCGGGCGAACCTCATGACCAAGCTCGAAGTGCATAGCCTGTCGGACGCGCTGAGGATCGCGTTTTCGGCCGGATTGGGCGATGCGCCGGAATCGTGAGCTTGGGATCACTACGTAGCGACGGCCTCCTGTTCATTTGCGATGCATGCCCAGGATCCGAGGGTGGATCAGCGAAGAGGCAGCATCGTCGGTCATGGGCGTTATCGATCACCAAACGAGCGAGAAAGCGGCCCTGATCCTGTTGTCTGACGACGATGTCTCGGTACGCAGGTCCCTTCATCTCTTGTTGCGGTCCCGCGGCTTTGGCGTCCTGTCCTATGCGAGTGGCACTGCCTTGCTGCTCGATCCGCAAACGCAATCGGGCGATTGCCTCGTGGTCGATTATCTTATGCCGGACATCGACGGCATTTCGATCCTGAGGAAGCTTCGGTCGGCGGGCTGGTGTGGGCCGGCGATCCTGATCACGGCGCATTACGCCGATAAGCTCGCCGAAAGCGCGCAGGAAGCGGGCTTTGCCGCTGTGCTCGAGAAACCTCTGCGCGATGGTGTGCTGGTACAGACCATCGGCGAAGTAATCTCCGCCGGGCGGAAAGTTGGCAGCGATCACTGCTAGGGAAATGGAATATCGCGCCGTGATCGGAACCTCTGCGACATCCTCGCACCTTCCCGGGACCGGCGCTCGTCCCACAAGGCATTTTCTCCGCCGCCTTCTGATGGTGGATATGCGCGCGATTCCGCGTGCGATCTTCTTCGCGGGCGCGCCCGGCCCTGGTGACTGCAAGGGCGGGGCCAGCGCGATCCGGGTATTCATGGCCGGGTCGTAGCATATGGAGGCGAGCTTGCCCGCCACGGTCATCGAAGCGGCGCGCGATCGGGGCGAACTTGGCTTCGTCGTTCTTCTCTTCGCGGCCACGGCGGTTGCCCTGGGTAATAGCGTCGTCCTGCCATTCCTGCCAGAAATGGTGGGTCAAATGTCTCCGGACGCGAGTGCCCTCGCGAGAGGGCGCCTTGTCGTCGCCCTGGTCACGGTTTCCCAGATCGCAGGGTGTCTCTCGGCGCCGTTATGGGGCTGGATTTCCGACCGGTGGAAACGGTGGCCGATCCTGGTCGTGGGGCTGTTGGGTTTCAGCCTGACAATGGCGTTGTATTCCGCGGTCGGATTCGAGCGACTCTATGTTTTGCGGTTGCTCAATGGCGTGTTTGCGGCGGCCGTCGTGCCGACGGCATTTGCGATGGTCGCCGATCGTTCACCAGATCTGGTTCGGCGAGCGCGTCAGTTCACCTGGCTGAACGCCCTGGTCTTCGCGGGCGACCTGACCGGCCCGCTCCTTGGAGAAATTTCGGTGGCGCTCGGAGCAACGTCGCCATTCCTGGCGCCAGCTGCATTGAGCGCGATCGCCATGCCCGGTCTTCTTCTGGTTTCACGGGAAAGTGCCACTGGTCCGGTCGGCAGCGTTCCACGCCCGAAAGCGCGTGAGGCGCTTGTCCCGCTGCTCCTGATCTCGGCCATTGCGTCCGGGTGCCTCACCGTTCTGCATCTGACGTTGTCGCTTGGATCGGGCGCGCGGGATCTGTTCCGCGAGAACGTCTCGATGCTGTTCGCTCTGTGCGGTGCAGCGATGCTGGTGGCGCAGCTCGTCCCGTTCACAGGGCGCAGAGTCACGGTCGGCGCGGCCTGGCTGTTGCGGCCAATGCTCGCCGGGCTGGCCGCCGCATTGATCATTGCCGTCTTCGCCCGGACCTTGTGGGTGCTCGTGCCTGTATTTCTGCTCGCCGGCTGGAGCACCGCGACGCTGAAGCTGCTCACCAATTATCTGACGTCGAAAGCGTCTCCGGGCACGCAGGGTTCGGGCCTTGCGCTCCAGTACGCGGCGGTGAGCGCCAGTCAGGCTGCGGCGTCGATCGTCACTGGATGGGCAAGCGCGTCGGAGCATTTGATGCTGTGGCTTGCCGCTGCCGCCGCGTTGGCGGTCACGGCGATGACGTTACGGTTGAAAGATTGAGGCGCCTCTCGTTCGCTCCGTCGTCAAAGTACATCAAAGGGCCGGCTCCGATTCAGATCTTCGGGCGATCGATGAAGCGGTGCACCGCGAACCCTGCCAGCATCGCGATCACGAAGGGCGCGGCAAGCGTCGGGCGGATGGCAAGGTCCGCAATCGCCGGACCGGGGCAGAGGCCGGCAATTCCCCAGCCGATCCCGAAGATTGCACTACCGCCGATCAGGCGCGCGGTGATCTCGCGGGCATCCGGCAGCGAGAAGCGGCTGTCGGCAAGTGGCGTCTCCATCCGCCGCCGGATCACCCAGGCCAAGGCCATCGGGGCGATGGCGCCTCCCATCACGAAAGCAAGCGTAGGGTCCCAGCGGCCTCCGAACAGATCGAGGAAGGCACGCACGCGGGTCGGATCTGACATGCCGGAACAGGCGAGTCCTGCGCCAAACAGGAGCCCGGCAATGAGTGCGATAGGGATGCGGACCCTCACCACAAAACGCCTAGCACGCGCATCACCGCGACGGTCGCGAAGCCAAAGCTCACGAAGCTCAAAGTTGCTACGATCGATCGCGCTGACAGGCGGGAGAGGCCACACACGCCGTGGCCGCTGGTACAGCCGCTGCCCATCCGGGTACCGAAGCCGACCAGCAGCCCGCCGATCAGGACCACCGCCGGCGAGGATGGAAAACGGGCAATTACCGGACCTGAGATCAGGTTCACGATCCCCGCTCCGAACGGCAGGCCGACAATGAAAGCCGCAGCGATGCTCCAGGGCGGGCCAGTCTGTGAGAGGGCGAAGGCACGCGCGGCGAGGCCGCTCACGCCCGCTATCCGGCCGAGGCCGAGCAACATGATCGCGCACGCCAATCCGATCAATATTCCGCCCGTCAAGGCAGCGAGCGGCGTGGCGTTGGTCCAGTCCATCAGAGCATATCCAGCGGCAACCTCAATGGCGCCATTCAGGCTGTGGCGTCCATCGCCATCGCTTGAGCCTGGCGGTCGGCAGGGTTGATGCGTTGGTGTGCCGCCGTCGCAGCACTGGCCGTCGCGACAGTTACGTTCGCGTTGAAAAGCTGAGGGGCTTCAGGAACGCTCTGTCGGCCAAGGGCGGTCAGGTCGTGATGGACCAGTACGCTGGCCGGCTTGTACCGAATGGCTGGGACCGCCTCATTTTCTCCACGTTCACCCGCTGCGGCGGCTGCGGATGTTGCGCGACGGCTCTGGGCCATTTCCGGGTCTTGCCCTTCGCAAAGGCAGGCGCGTTCAGCACAAGGCTGGCTTCCCCGGTCGCCTCGCTCACGAAGTTGGTCCCGCCGTATTCCCACCAGCAAATGCTGATAATTCTCGACGAAGCGTCGGTGGATCAAGCGCGCCTCGGGGCAATTCGCCGCCGCTGCCTGTGACCGGTGGGCGCGCACGCGCCGTAGCAAGTAAGGAATATCGCACTCGTTCATGACCGCCTCCATGCATTGAAAGTCGCAATTGGGTCGCGCCGGGTCTCTACGGAAATATACGAATGCTTCTCGTGCTTATGCCGGCTCGGATGCGGCGCCCTATGAGTGCGGGACGGATATGCCAGATGCTGTTGCGCCAGAACGCAAAGCGCCGGGAAGTTGTTGCTGGCTCAGACGGGTGGCCTGGGGCCGGCAAACATGCGGTCCGCAGCGGAAATCTGGCACGATCGTGCCCGCGGCTGATTGGCCGGTCGCGTGGCTTGCGGAATGAACGTCGGGTGCGGATCCGGAGGCAAGCGGTGACCGGCCAGATCACATTCCCATACTGGCCATTTCCTTGCAGCTCGCCGCGCAATCCCTGCAGGTCTGGGCGCAGGCCTGCATGCGGGCGTCGCCGGAGATCTTCGCGCAATCGCGCGCGCAGGCTTCGCACATCCGGGCACAGGCGTCGCACAACAGGGCATGCTGCGGCGATCGGCGCAGCATGGAATTGGCGGTTGTCTGGCAGAGCTCCGCGCAGTCCAGAAGCAAAGCGATGTGCGTCGCCTCGATATGAGCCGGTGCGCCTTGCTCGGTGCAGTATCGCGCGGTTTCCAGGCACATGCGGTGCGATGCGATACAGCTGTCGACGCACTCGTCGAGCGTCATCATGCCGTCACCACGCTTCCTTGGCGCCGCGATGGCCGGGCCTGCCGCGGCGACAGCCCCGGTAAGCGCCGCGAAGGTGAGTCCCGAACCGATGACGGCGCGACGATCAAGCATGATTTGGTCCTTTCCAAAAAGTTTAGCCGCTGCGGTTCAGCGCGCGTCTCACCACCAGATCCGTAAGCCAGCCACAAACCGGTGTTCGGTGGGATTTTCGCCAGCAAGGCGACGAAAATCCGCCGTCTCACCAAAGGAGCGCTCCCATACAAAGCCGACATAGGGAGCGACTTTTCGGTGAATCTCGTAGCGCATCCGCAAGCCGAGCTCGAGGTTGCTCAGGCCTCCGCCGAGCCCGCGCTCGGGAGCCGCCTTGCTGTAGGCGTTCGATTCCAGCTGCGGTACGAGGATGAGGCGGTTGGTGAGCAGCACGTCATAGGATGCCTTCAGACGTGCCGCGAGACGGCCATCGTCTCCAACGTAGCCGGTCAGCTGGACATCGAACCAATAGGGGGCCAGGCCCTCGATCCCCCCGGCGATCCAGCGATGGGCTCCCGGGCCGATGTCCTGACGCACGCCAAGGATCGTTCCCCAAAACGGGCGCTGTCCGTGCCACCAGAACGCCTCGACCGAGGATTCCGGATCAAGCCGCTCACCGGATTGTTTCAGGCCCTGGCTCCGCAGCAAGAGTTTGTCGTTGTCCGGGCCATTGGTAATCTGACCCGACCAGCTGATGCCTTGGCCTTGCTTGTTCGTGAGGAACTCGAGCTCATCCACGAGCACCTTGGCCACCGAAATTTTGTCGGCCATCTCATAGCCGGGCAGCGTCGAATTCCTGTAGCCGTCGGAATAAGCGTCCGGGTCGCGCGCATCGGCGCCGGGCTTTCCGCCACTCATGTCCATGCCGGGCATGTTCATCGGGGGCGCGCTGCTGCCATCTTTTTGCTGGTCGCCCATCTGCATATCCGGCGGCATGGCCTGATCATTGGAGCTGGCGGCCTCGGCGTTGCCCGCGGGTTTCACCTGCTGGCTGAGCGCGGGTTCGGTGATGGTGGTCATCGCGAGCCCGGTGAGAGCCAGCAACCAAGTTGAGCGCGAGCTTGTCATGCCACGACCACCTCGCGGAACATGCCCGCCGCCATGTGGTAGAGAAGGTGGCAGTGAAAGGCCCACCGGCCCATCGCGTCGGCCGTCACGCGAAAGGCCACGCGCTGGGCCGGTTGCACCGAAATGGTGTGCTTGCGGACCTGGAACTGTCCGTCGGGCGATTCAAGATCGCTCCACATCCCGTGCAGGTGCATCGGGTGGGTCATCATCGTATCGTTGACGAGGATGATCCTGAGCCGTTCGTTCGGGGTGAAATGCAGGGGCTTCGAATCGTTGAGCTTCACGCCGTCGAATGCCCACACGAAGCGTTCCATGTTGCCGGTCAGATGGAGTTCGATCTCGCGCTGCGGTTCGCGGGGGTCTGCCGCCGGCCCTGCTGTCTTCAGATCCGCATAGGTCAGGGTCCGGCGCCCATTGCGCCGCAGCCCGACGCCGGGATCATCGAGATTGGTACGCGGAAAGTCGACGCGCATGTCGGTATTGGCACCATATTCGGTACGCGCATGGCGGGCTTTGGGTGTCGTCTCGACCATGCCATGGTCGTGACCGGCCGGTCCCATCCCCGCCATCCCGGCCATCCCACCCATCATGTCGATCGGATCGAGCCAGGAGCGCGGATCGACCGGGGGAATGTCCGCGCTCATGCCGTCACGCGGCGCGAGCACGCCGTGGACAAAGCCGGTGCGATCCATGGACTGGGCGAAGATCGCATAGGCCTTGTCGTCCGCGATGGTCGCGATGACGTCGTAGGTTTCACCGGGTCCGATCCGGAATTCATCCACGTCGACCGGCTCGACGGGTTGTCCGTCGGCGGCGACGACCGTGAGCATCAGGCCGGGAATCCGAACGTCGAAATAGGTGGCGGTTCCGGCGCCGATAAAGCGCAGGCGAACCCTTTCGCCCTTGCTCGCGATGCCCGTCCAGTGCCTGGCGGAGGGCGCGCCGTTCAGGAGATAGGTGTAGGTGGCGGCGGACACGTCGCTCAGATCGGTCGGATTCATGCGCGCCTTGTTCCACATCGCGCGCTTCGACAAAGCACCGCCCAGCCCGAGCTTGCCGGCATCGCGCGCAAAATCGCCGGCGGTCGGCTGCGCGAAATTATAATAGCTGCTCATCTTCTTCAGGTTCAGATAGACCTGAAGCGGAGCCTCGTCCGTCCAGTCGCTGAGCATGACCGTATAGTCGCGGTCGGCGGCGAGGGGCGTCTCGCTCTTCGATTCGATGATCATCGGGCCATAAAGGCCCGTCTGCTCCGCCAATGTATGAGCATGGTACCAGAAGGTGCCGCTCTGCTTCACGACAAAGCGGTAGGTAAAGGTTTCGCCCGGCGCTATTCCGCCAAAGCTGATCCCTGGCACGCCATCCATGTCCGTCGGCAGGATCAGGCCATGCCAATGGATGCTGGTCATTTCATCCAGACTGTTCTTGACCCTGATCGTTACAGCGTCGCCTTCGCGCAGCCTGATCAGCGGGCCCGGCACGCTCCCGTTGACGGCCGTGGCGACGCTCGCTTTTCCGGAATAGTTGACCGTGACCCGGCTGATGTCGAGATCGATCTCGGTGCCGCTCAGCACGTCCGGCGTCTTCACCGCCGGTGCCGCGAGCGCGTGCGCGGGCCAACCCAGCGTGGCAAGGGCTGTCGCGAGCAAAAGACCTTGCACGAAGCCTCGGCGACCGGTGGTCGTATCGGCAAGCGGGGGAAGTAGAGTCCGCATCAATTTGAACTTTCGGAACCAGACCTGAAGAGACGCCGCGGAGCCGATTGCCCCGCGGGGGCATGGTCGCAGAGACGGCCGACCGGGCAGGCGGGGTCAGGGGCGCATGAAACCCGGCCGAGGAAGTGAAAGGCGCGCAGGATCAGCGTCCGGTGGAGACATCCGTATCTGCCGGACCCTCGCATCTGTCTCGCCAACGCTGTCGGCCCTTCACTTCCGCGCTTCCTACATGTCGTCGCTCATCGGCGTGGCGGGCATGCTGGCGGCGGGCGGCGCCTGGTCCGGCTTCGCTTTGGGCGCCATCGGCATCTTGTCCTTGCACCCGGCCGCCCCGCCACATCCCATCTGCATGCCGCCCGACGCGTTCACGCCCATCTGATGGTCGTGCATCATCTCGTCATGCATCTGTCTCGCGCCATGCTTCATCCCTGCCTGATGGGCCTGATGCGCCTCGTGGTTCTGGTGCTTGACGACTTTTGCCGGCACCGGCGGGGCCTCATCCGCCCAAGCCTGCGTCGCCGAGAGCGCGACAAGCGCAGCGATGGCGGGGACGATCAGGCCAGCTTTGCTACGGAAAATATTCTGCATGACTTGGCTCCTCGAAGAATTGGACGTGGGGACCGCAAGATTTCGATCCGTTTGAAGATGCCAGCAGAAGTGCCGTTCGAGCCGTTCGGGAAATATACGTTTTGTTACGGATGCCTGCCGCCGGCGCAGCATGCGAACGATCATGCCGGGCAATGAGACCGCCTGTGCGGCGTCGATCGAACGGGGCGGTTTTCCAGAAGCAGGCAGGGCAGATTGGAAAACGACGCGGACGCTTATCACAGGATGCATCGCCGGACGCTTCTCGCCCGCGGCCTGTCCGCCGCGTCGCTCCTGGGCGCCTCGTCGGCTGGCTTCCCTCTGACGTCTCTCGCCCGCGCAGGCGATGGGTGGGGTTCCTTTGCCTGGACGTCAGCGGAGATCGCGATGGGCGATACGCTGATGGTCTCGGCAGAGGTGGCCGGCAGTCCCGTCCGCGCCATTCTAGACAGCGGAAGCGCCGCTTCGATCATCAATACGCGCCTGGTGGAGAGTCTGGATATCGCCCCATCCGGGAAACGGATCATTCGCGGCACCGGTGGCCGCGTCGAGGTCACCGAGATCAGCGACGTTGCCCTCACCGTCGCCGACGATCGCAGGCGCTTGCCGTTCGCCATCGTGAGCGACCTTGCGGCGATATCGTCCGCATTCGGGCGCCCGATCGATCTGGTCCTGGGGGAGGACATCTTGGCGGGGCGCTGTGTCGCCCTCGACTTCACGCAGGACCGGATCGGCTTCGCCCCGACGGGGAGTTTTGCCGGCGGGAGCGGCTGGCGTCGCCTTCCTCTGACGCACGGGACTCGCAGCGAACTGCTGGTCACAGCGTCGATCGGGGGCGGGAGCCCCGTGCAACTCATTTTCGATCTCGGGAGCGCAAATGCGCTCATGCTCTCTACCCCCTTTGTCGCTGCGCAGGACCTCCTCGCCGGCAAGGCCCGGTCGACCGCGGCGCTGGGAAGCCTTGATGGGGTCCAGATTGTGACCGCCTTTGTTCTGGACGACATTGTTATCGGCGAAGTGCACATTGCCGGGGTGCCGGTGGCGGGGCTGGATCATTGGCAATCCGACAGCGCGGTGGGGAGCATCGGATTGCCGCTCATCGCGCAATTCGATGTGATCATGGATATCACTGCGGAAAGCCTGTGGCTGCGTCCGGCGCCGCCAAAACACAGGCTCCCGATGCTGAAAGACCGTTCAGGCTTCGGCCTGGCGGTTTCGCCTTCCGCCCTGACCGTCGCCCATGTCGCGGTCCATAGTCCGGCCGAGAAGAGCGGCTGGTCGGTCGGCGATCGGATCGTCCGTATCGACGGGCGGCCAATCAATGCAAGCTACACGCGTGGGCAGCTTTGGCGCTGGCGCTTCCTTCCTGCCGGCACCCACTTCAGGCTCGTCGACGGATCCGGTATCGTGCGGCTGCTGACGCTCGCAGATTATTACTGACGTTGACGCCCGTGTCGGCGTTCGGTCGCGACGCACGGCTTCTTGTTGCCGATCGACACCGCATCCAACCGGCCCCGGATTGCTCTATCAGCCGCTACGTAACAATCCCAATACTTCGCAAAGTCGTCATCTCGCACATCCGCAACGCAGCCCTCCTGCGAGGGAGAATATTGAGTCCGCGGTGCCGCACACCTGGGCGCCGGGCCATGTATAGCGGAGATGTTTCATGTTCCAGCAAGCGATCGACACCGTCCGGGCGAAGGGTCACGCACCGTCGCGTTATGGCAACTTCATCGGTGGACGATGGGTGGAGCCGATACGCGGCGAATATTTTACGGACCATAGTCCGATCAACGGCCGGCAGCTCGCCGAGATCGCGAAGTCTTCGCCAGAGGATGTGGAGGCAGCGCTGGATGCTGCCCACCGGGCGAAGGAGGGCTGGGCGCGCATGTGCCCCGCCGAGCGCGCAAGGATCCTCAATCGCGTGGCTGACCGGCTCGAGGACAATCTCGAGCTGCTCGCGCTGGCCGAGACCATGGACAACGGGAAGCCGATCCGGGAGACCCGCGCCGCCGATGTGCCGCTGGCCATCGATCACTTCCGCTATTTCGCCGGCTGCGTCCGCGCGGAGGAAGGGTCGATCTCGACAATCGACGAGAAGACGATCGCCTATCATTTCCGCGAGCCGCTGGGCGTCGTCGGACAGATCATTCCGTGGAATTTCCCGCTGCTGATGGCGGCCTGGAAGATTGCCCCGGCGCTCGCGGCCGGCAACTGCACGGTCATCAAGCCCGCCTCGCAGACGCCGCTTTCGCTGCTGCTGTTCGCCGAGCTGACCGCCGATATCCTGCCGCCGGGGGTGGTCAATATCGTGACCGGACCGGGTGGGTCGGTCGGACGCGCGATCGCGGCCAATCCGCGGATTGCGAAAGTGTCCTTCACCGGCGAAACGACGACCGGCCGGCAGATCATGGGCTATGCCGCCGAGCACCTGATCCCGCAGACGATGGAGCTGGGCGGAAAGTCCCCGAACATCTTCCTGGCGGACGTCATGAACGAGGACGACAATTTCCTCGACAAGGCGCTGGAAGGCTTCGCCCTGTTCGCGTTCAACAAGGGTGAGGTCTGCACCTGCCCCTCGCGCGCGCTGGTCCACGAATCGATCTTCGACCGGTTTGTCGAAAGGGCGGTCGCGCGCGTCGCGGCGATCCGGGTCGGCGACCCGCTCGATCCGCTCACGCAGATGGGCGCGCAGGCGTCGGAGGACCAGCTCCACAAGATCCTGGGCTATATCGACATCGGCAAGCAGGAAGGCGCCGAGTGCCTGACGGGGGGGCAGCGCGCCCGTCCGGGAGGCGAGCTCGACGACGGCTTCTTCGTCGAGCCCACCGTGTTTGTCGGCAACAACAAGATGCGGATCTTCCAGGAGGAGATTTTCGGGCCGGTCCTGTCGGTGACCCCGTTCAAGACGATCGAGGACGCGATCTCGATCGCCAACGACACCATCTACGGATTGGGCGCCGGTGTGTGGACCCGTAACGGCAATCATGCCTATCGGCTGGGCCGCGCGATCGAGGCCGGTCGGGTGTGGACCAACTGCTATCATGCCTATCCCGCGCACGCGGCGTTCGGAGGATATAAGGCCTCCGGGTTCGGGCGTGAAAACCACAAGATGATGCTCGACCACTATCAGCAGACCAAGAATCTGCTGGTCAGCTACGACGAGACGGCCCTCGGCCTCTTTTGACCCGGCTCACCCAGGCCGCGGCCAATCCGCGCGGCCGCCTCTGCAAGGAACACCACGATGAACAAGACCATGAAAGCTGCGGTCGTACGCGAATTTGGCCAACCGCTGGTGATCGAGGAAGTGCCGGTCACGATGCCTGGCCCGGGCCAGATCCTGGTGAAGATCGCGGCGACCGGCGTTTGTCATACAGACCTTCACGCGGCCGAGGGGGACTGGCCGGTCAAGCCCAATCCACCGTTCATTCCCGGCCATGAGGGTGTCGGTCATGTGGTCGCGGTGGGTAGCGGCGTGACCTATGTGAAGGAGGGCGACCGTGTCGGCGTCCCCTGGCTCTACACCGCCTGCGGGCACTGTGTTCATTGCCTCGGCGGATGGGAAACGCTCTGCGAGGCCCAGCAGAATACCGGCTATTCGGTGAATGGCAGTTTTGCCGAATATGTTCTCGCCGATCCCAACTATGTCGGTCACCTGCCGGCCAATATCGGGTTCATCGACATCGCCCCGATCCTGTGCGCCGGCGTGACGGTCTA
Source organism: Sphingobium psychrophilum (assembly GCF_012927105.1). Lineage (GTDB taxonomy): Bacteria > Pseudomonadota > Alphaproteobacteria > Sphingomonadales > Sphingomonadaceae > Sphingobium > Sphingobium psychrophilum. Next base: position 83,659 of record NZ_JABBFV010000011.1, read on the forward strand.
CAAGGGGCTGAAGGTCACGGACACACGGCCCGGCAATTGGGTGGCGATCTCGGGCATCGGCGGTCTCGGGCATATGGCCGTGCAATATGCCAAGGCGATGGGGCTCAATGTCGTGGCCGTCGATATCGACGACGCCAAGCTCGCGCTCGCGGAGCGACAGGGCGCAGATCTCTCCGTCAACGCGCGCAACGTCGACCCCGCGGCATTCATCAAGAAGGAGATCGGGGGCGCCCATGGCGCACTTGTCACCGCCGTGTCGCCGATCGCATTCAAGCAGGCACTCGGCATGGTCAGGCGGGGCGGCACGGTGGCGTTGAACGGGCTTCCGCCAGGCGACTTTCCGCTGTCGATCTTCGACACGGTCCTCAACGGGATCACCGTTCGCGGCTCCATTGTCGGCACTCGCCTCGATCTGCAGGAAGCCCTTGATTTTGCCGCCGAGGGCAAGGTTCACGCGACCGTCACGACGGACACGCTGGAGAATATCAACGACATCTTCGCGCGCATGCATCATGGCGAAATCGAAGGCCGGATCGTGATCGACTTCGAGGGCGGCGCCCAGTGACGGCGCGCTCGCTCAAAGCCTGCGCGGAACAACCGCTCTCGCATCGAGTTAGCCTCGGCTCTCGACGTCGGCGGGTCACGTGCCGCGACCCCGGGGCGAGTTTTCTCGTACCGTGGGACCGGCACAAAGCGGTCATAGATCTCCTTGGTCGCGGCAGCGCCCTGGGTGGAGACCGGCCGGCATGACCGAACGCGCCAAGCTCACCTTTTACGACCGCGTGCTTCGACCCGATCCATCACGCACTGTCGTCCGGCCATTTGAGCCGAGTTACCCCAGAGGCTTCGACGACGGTCCATCCCGCACGCAGGAGACAGTCGACCTGATCATGGGTCTCGACGAGGCTGAGTTGGCCCGCCAGTTGAAAGGCGTGACGCTGTCGCTGGACGAGAACCATCGTGATGTTGATGCCATGCTGCTTCGCCAATTCGACGATATCGCCGGTCGGATTAAAGGCGCTGATCGGACGAACGCTGCGCAACGACGATTGATCGGTGCCTATTGCAGCGAGGAATTTGCATATGAGGCGGCCGCCTTGTTCAATCCAAGCGCGGTACTCCATCCCGACCAGTCGGGTCTTGCCGAAGGCACCATCCGTTTCGTGATCTCGTTGCGGGGAATTGGCGAGGGACATGTGTCGTCCGTGACGTTCCGCACTGGCACCTGGACGCCGGGAGGAGCGCTCGTCGTCGATGATGCCAGTCCGACATCGGTAGCGCCCCTTATCGATACCTGTCCGAGAGGTGAGGGCGTAGCGGCGCGCCTTTGCTGCGCTGGTGGCAGGTCGATTTCGGAGACCGTGCTGTTCCCGGTACTGCCAAGCCAAACGCAAGGCATCGAAGATACGCGCCTCGTCCGCTTCTGCGAAGATGACGGCAGCATGATCTATCATGGAACCTATACCGCGTTCGGCGGGGGCCAAGTGCGATCGGAATTGCTGACGACGTCCGATTTTCGGTCGTTCGACATGCGCGTTCTGAGCGGTCGCGCCTCGAGCGGAAAGGGTATGGCCCTCTTTCCGCGGCGCATCGCGGGCAAGTACGCAATGCTTGGGCGTCAGGACAGCAAGAACATCTGGCTACATTTTTCCGATGAGCTGCTGAACTGGGAAGGGGGCGAAAAGCTCATTACGCCAAAGTTCCCCTGGGAATTCGTGCAGGTGGGAAATTGCGGGTCGCCGATCGAGCTCGACGAAGGCTGGCTGGTGATGACCCACGGTGTCGGCACGGTGCGAAACTACTGCATCGGCGCGTGTCTGCTCGACAAGAACGACCCATCGAAGCTGCTGGCCCGCACGCCGCGCCCGGTGCTCTTCCCCAGTCCCCACGAGCGAGACGGTTACGTGCCCAACGTCGTCTACAGTTGCGGTGCGATTGTTCAGGGTCGGACGATGTTGCTCCCTTATGGCGTGGCGGACAGCTTTACTGCCTTCGCTACGGCATCGATCGACAATCTCCTCGATGTGATGGAGTAGGTCACTTTGGCTCACAGGGAATAGTCGGCCGCCGGGTGGAGAATTCTTGTTCCGGCCGGCGTGAGACGCGCCCGGGCGGCGGGTCATCTCGCACCTGTGGTTATTGCTCGGCCAGAGCGGGATCAGGCGCGAGGCAAGCGAGGATTGCCATGATCGCGGTTCGGGTCTCCGCCACGTCTCGCACGGGGATTACGTCGATTCCGGCTGCGCGAACGGGATCGTCATTGCCACCGGGATAGATCGCGTCCCCCATGAACAGCATGGCCGACTGCGGAATGCCGGATTCCTCGGAAAGACGGCGCATTCCGTAGGCCTTGTCGATACCTTGGCGAGTAATGTCGATGGAGGTTGATCCTCCCACGTTGACGGACAATTCCGGCAGTCGTGATCGAAGCGCCGCCTGCAGTGCCTTGCGCTTGGCGAAGTCGGGATCCCACGCTTTCTTTGCATCGAGCGGCGCCTCCTGTCCAAGTCCAGAGAAAGTAATCTGGCTTCCGCGGTCCTCGATCCGCTCGCCCCATATCTTCTCGTGCGCCAGGTCCATCTCGTCCAGAGCCTGTTCAAACGCGCGCAGAATGCGCTGGCGTTCGTCGGGGTCGAACACATCAGCATAGACTGGTTTCCAGCTGCTCTCGAAACGGTAGAGTTTGGTGCCCGTCGTCGGCATAATGAAGAGCTGCCGGAGGTTGGCACTGCTCGGCAGCAGCGACACGACTTGCGCTTCGAACTGCGGCCAGTCGCCACCGGAGATAACCGCGACGCCGACGAGATCGAGCAGCGCGGCAAGCAACTCGACCATATTCTGGTCGATCGGCTGCTTGCTTTCAGCCAGCGTGCCGTCGAGATCGAAGGCGAAAAGTCGCTTCATCGGTGGACTCCAATCAGGGTGCGGTCGCTCGGCAGGTAGGCGGCGCTAAGGCACGATCGCCGGCTCTGGTGGATCTCCGAACGCGATGCGCCTTTCCAAGATGCCGCAGCGGATCCGCCTTTGGCCCGGCTCGTGCGGCGCTGCACATTTTTTGCGCGCCACCTCGTCGCGCACATCGATGGCGCGACCGACAATGGCTGGATCATCTCGCAGCCTCCGTCTGGATGATATTGTCTATCGCCTGGGCAGCGCCGTCCTCCTCGTTCGACACAGTCACCTGGTCAGCGGCTGAGCGGACCGCGTCGGGACCCTGTCCCATCGCAATTGAGAGGCCAGCGCGCGCGAACATTGGAAGGTCATTGCGCTCGTCCCCCAAGACGGCAACGTTGGCGAGCGGCACTCCGATCGCGGCTGCCAGGGCGGCGACGCCATCACCTTTGTTGGCCTGGGCGGCGGTAATGTCGAGATAGTAAGGCTGTGAACGGCCGACAGTCGCAGAGCGTCCGAGCGCTGCCGCGATATCGCCGTCAAGTCGCGCGAGGAGTGCTTGGTCGTTGCTGACGCCGACGATCTTGTCAGTGTGTGCGAGCAATCCCGCGAAGTTGTCCCTGATTATCGGCTCGATGTTTGCCGCGCGGCGCTCGCGCGGAACGTACACATCGTCGGCCGCGCGTGCGTACCAGAGGCCGCCCGTGAACAGCCAGGGCGTGACGGCTGGGTGCTCGAGCAGGGCGAGCGTCCGCGCGGCGCACTCGGGATCGAGTTGGTCGGCCGAGATGACAGCCCCATCCGTCTCGACGATCGTGCCGCCATTGAAAGCGCCGATGACGCCCGGGAGTTCCAGCCGTCTCGCGATCCAAAGCATGCCGCTGGGCGGGCGAGCACTGATCAGGCTCACCGCAATACCAGCTGCTCTGGCGCGTCCAACTGCAGAGATGACGCCTTCGGAGAGGCTTTTGTCCTGGCGGACGAGCGTGCCATCTATATCGGAGACGATCAGGCGAATAGGGCTGCTCATCCCAGGTGATGCCAGCGTCGATGCGAGCGGTGCATCAGCGCATCCGCACTTTCTGGGCCGGCGCTGCCTGCGGCATAGTCCTCGGGAGTGCCCTGCGTCCACAGATCGAGGAGCGGCTGCACAGCGCGCCAGCCACCTTCGATTTGCGCGGCGCGCTGAAACAGCGTCTGGTCGCCGGATTGCACGTCATACAGCAAAGTTTCGTAGCCGGTCTGGTGGCCAACGTCGAAATGGTCACGGTAGCGGAAATCCATTGCCACTGGCGCAGTGTTCACGACGAGCCCAGGCCGCTTGACCACAAACTCGAGGCTGATGCCCTCGTCGGGCTGGATTTGCACCACAAGACGGTTGGGGGGCAGCCGGTCCACCACCGTCTCCTGGAAAAGCGCCAGCGGCACGTCGCGGAATTGGACGACGATCTCGGTATCACGGGTCGCCAGCGCCTTCCCGGTGCGTAGATAAAAGGGCACGCCCGACCACCGCCATGTCTCTACGTGCAACTTGAGTGCGGCGAAGGTCTCCGTGCGGCTGGCAGGGTCCACGTCGGGCTCGTCGAGATAGGCGGGAACGGCCTTGCCAGCGACTGAGCCCGAGCAATAGCGCCCGCGAATGGCCTCGGCCGGGTCGATCGGCAGGATGGCGGCAATCACCTTCTCCTTCTCCGTGCGGATCGCATCGGCATCGAAGCTGATCGGGGGCTCCATCGCTATCATCGCCAGTAGCTGGAAGAGATGATTGGGAACCATGTCCCGCAATGCGCCGGTGGCGTCGTAGAATCTGCCGCGGGTGCCGACGGTCACTGCCTCGGCCGCCGTTATCTGGACATGGTCAACGTAGCGGTTGTTCCAGACGGCCTCCATCATGGTGTTGCCGAAGCGTGTGACCATGATGTTCTGCACGGTCTCCTTCCCAAGGAAATGATCGATCCGGTAGATCTGGGACTCGCTGGCGCGGGAAAGGATTTGCCGGTTCAGCGCCTGCGCGGAGACAAGGTCGGTCCCGAACGGTTTTTCGATCACGACGCGGCGGAAACCATCGGTCTCGGTGAGCAGTCCTGCATCGCCGAGCTGATTGACGACGGTCCCGAAGAAAGTCGGCGCGGTGGCGAGGTAGAATATCGCGTTGCCGGCGAGTTGGCGGCCGAGACCCTGATACATTGCCGGGTCGGCGAAATCGCCTTTCAAATAGCGGATACGACTGCGGAGCCATTGCCAGTTGGCATCGTCCTCCACGCCTTCGTCAAGCGCCGCGCGCAGCTGTTCGTCGTCGATGTCATGATGGCTGACACCGACGAGCGCCAAATCCTCCTTCAGCAAGTCGGCCCGAGCGAGGTTGACGAGCGCGGGTATCAGCAAGCGGCGGGCGAGGTCTCCGAGTGCGCCGAAGATAACGAAGGTGGCAGAGGGCGCAGTCGGAGCATCGCTCATTGCGGCATCTCGACATGGCCACCGAAGCCGAACCGCATCGCCGAGAGCAGCTTGTCGCCGAACGTTGTGTCGACGCGGCTGCGGTAGCGCGCGAACAGTGCCGCTGAGAGCACGTAGGCAGGGACTGCCTCCTCCATTGCCGCCTCGATCGTCCAGTGACCCTCGCCGGAATCCGCGACCTGGCCGGAGAATTGTTCCAGCATTTGGTCCTTCGCGAGCGCCGTTGCGGTCAGATCGAGCAACCACGAGGAGATGACGCTTCCGCGACGCCAAACTTCGGCGATGTCCGTCAGGTTGAGGTCGAAGCGCTCGTCTTCCGGCAGCTTGGCCGATGACTTGCCCTTCAGGATGTCGAACCCCTCAGCATAGGCCTGCATCAAGCCATATTCGATGCCGTTGTGCACCATCTTGACGAAATGGCCCGAGCCGGCGGGACCGGTGTGGATATAGCCCTTCTCGGCACGGGCATCCTCGTTGGGATCGCCGCGATCCGGCGTGCGTGCGATCGTCCCGAAGCCTGGTGCCAGGGCCTCGAAGAGAGGATCGAGACTGACGAGCGTCGCAGCATCGCCTCCGATCATCATGCAATAGCCTCGGTCGAGGCCCCACACGCCGCCTGAGGTGCCCACATCGACATAGTGGAGCCCCTTCATGGCGCACAGCTTCGCCCGGCGGATGTCGTCCTTGTAGAAGCTGTTGCCGCCGTCGATGATTATGTCGCCTGGGGAGGCGAGGCCCATCAGCGTCTCGATCGTGCTCTCCGTCGGCGGTCCGGCTGGCAGCATCACCCAGAAGATGCGCGGCCCCTCCAGCGTGGCTGCGACCTCCTCAAGCGAAGCGGCGGGGGTCGCGCCTTCGCCGGCCAGCATGGCCACCAGCGGCGGGTTCCGATCATAGGCGACGATCTCGTGACCGCCGCGCATCAGACGGCGCGCGATATTGGCACCCATCCTGCCGAGGCCGATCATCGCTATACGCATCTGCTCATGCCTCAGCTTTCTGTACGGCATCCATCGCCAACGGACCGATGGAGTCGGTCGCGGACCTTTTGAGCGCTCGGGCCTTTTCAGCCGGCTGAGCCGATACCGTCGTCATGGATTTGGGCATCCACAGGAAAGCTGAGCTTCTGGGCGGTCTTCGGGAAGACCTGTTCGGACCCCGTTGGGTACCCGCCTGAGAGGCTTAGTACCGGCCGCGCAGAGTTCGACTACGCGTGCCGCTCTGCTCGACGAGCTATCCTGTTCGGCCGTGCTCAGGATCGCGGTCAGTGCGGAAAGATATGCGAGCGTCGATTCAGCGCCTTGGTTGGCATTGCGCCGGTCTGGATGGAGACCATCGAAGCAGGCGCCTCGTTCGACGTCCACGACGGGGATGCCAAGGTCGTTTGCCCCGAGAAACCAATTGAAGGCCCGGCGCGCTTCGCGCTTCCACCGGACGTCGCTGGTGACTCGGGCCGCGGTAAGGCATGCGCTCACCGCTGCACAAGCCTCGAGAGGCTGCTGGTCGAACGGCTGCGGGCGCCGCCTGTCGCTTCCAAATGTTTCGGTTCCGATCGGCCGAAAGTGCCCAGCTTCAGCCGTCTGCAGCGTCATCAGCCAGCGCAGCGTATCGAGGCCGGCATCAAGGTGAGACTCGTTGCCAGTGTCATGGCCGCTTTCGATGAGAGCTTCACACAATCGGGCATTGTCATAGCCGAGCCTGTCTTCGAACCAGATCCAGTCGGGCGCGGCGGCGTCAGACCAACGTTGGAACAAGCGATTGGACAGTTCTCCTCGCAGCTGTTCCAGATTGCGATGGCCCGGGAAGCGCCGGAGAAGCTTTGAGATGCCGAGCAGCCCGTAGGCCCAGGCACGCGGCGTGGTCAGCGCTACCAACGCCGGCGCCATCTCCAGCAAGCGCGCGGCGGCCCATCCGTCCAGGAATCGATCGTCTTTTCGCATTGCGACCGCCCCCAGCGCCCAGACCGTGCGGCCATGCGCGTCGTCGGCTCCCGCATCGTCGAGCCATGTGCGGTCGAACCCCATGAAATTGTGGACGCGGTTATCCTTTGGCGACCAGGCGTGCTCAACGAATGCGGCATATGTCAACGCAAGCTGCTCCTCGTGTGGAGTAAGAGAACGCAGCGTCGATAGTTCGGAGAGAAGCAACAGCGCGCGCGCGTTGTCATCGAGGCAATAGCCGTGTCTCCGGTCCGGAACCGCGAATTTTGTGTGCTGGGTTACGCCGACCATGTCGGTAAGAGCGGCGAGATGGTCCGTGTTTATCGGTGGAAGCGCCCTGTTCCAGGCTTCGTCATTTACAGGACGTATAGCCCGAGAAGCGCCGGAGCGTCTTTCAAATCGGACATCGGAGAAGACTTTCAGGTACTGCTTCGCCACGCTCGACCAGATCATCGCGCGACCGCGCTCGTACGCGCGGGTTCTAATCTCGCTACGCGACGCGCCATCGACGATCAATCGAGCGACGGCAGCTCCGAGTGCATCCGGTTCCGAAAAAGGCACCAGCACGCCACAATGGTCGGCGAGCAGTTCCTGCGCATACCAGAAGGGCGTGGAGACGACCGCTTTACCAAGGGCAACAGCGTAAGCGAGCGTTCCTGAAACGATCTGCGCTTCATTGGGGTAAGGCGATAGGTAGATATCGCATGCAGCCAAATGGTCGAGCAGCTCATCCAGTGAGAGATAACGGTCGACAAAGCAAATATTCTCGATGACGCCGAGTTCGGTTGCGAGTGCAACGAGGCTATCGCGATAGCGTTCGCCTTCATCCCTAACGAGGTTGGGGTGGGTCGCGCCGACAATCATATAGAGCAGATTGGGATGGTCGCGAACGAGTGCCGGCACTGCGCGAATTGCCGTTTCGATACCTTTGCCTGGACCAAGCAGGCCAAAGGTCATCAACAAGGTCCGGTCTGCAAGTCCCAGTTTGTGCTTCGCCATCGCCGGATCGATAAAGGCGCGGTCCGGAACGCCGTGGGGTATCACGGCGATGTGCTCGGTCGGGACATCATAGACGTCCTGCAGAATGCGCCGTCCTTTGTCCGCCATGACGACGAGGCGGGATGAGTGTTTGATGATGCCATCCATGACGCGACGTTGTGCAGGGTTGGGGTTGGCCAGTACGGTGTGCAGCGTCGTGACGATCGGAGCGTTGAGGCCGCTGAGAAGGCCAAGGATGAATTCACCGGCCTCACCTCCGAAGATCCCGAACTCGTGCTGAAGAGAAACGAGATCGACGTTCGACACGTTGAGGAAGTCGGCGGCGACTGCATAGGACGCGGGCGAGGCCTGCTGGATCTCCAGGGCGACATCGGGCGGATAGGCGTAAGTGTTGGCATCGTCCGTCAACGCGATCGTCATTGAAGAGAGATCGGAATCGCAGTTCTTCAACGCCTGCTGCAGATCGTTGGTGAAGGTGGCGATGCCACACTGCCTTGGAATGCAGGTTCCTACGACAGCGATACGCTTGAGCGGGGGAATGATCACAGAGTGGTTCATGCTCGACCTCAAATATGAAAATATCTCTCAGAGCGGCTCATGCCGCCTTGGGGGCCGCGTCCGCTGCTCCCTCGTGTTCGCGCCGCGGCAAGACGACGGTTGCCGAGCAATGGGGTTCATGATCCGACCATGTTGTCGGGCTTCGACCACCGTCCAGAGTCAAGGCCAATATTCTGTCTCCACGCCTGAGCAGCTTGGACACAGGATTGCGCGGCCGCGCCGGCCTGACGGCGTTAATGCTGGCGCGGTGACTTGGGCGATTGGCTTGCATTTCTTCGATTTATGGCAAGCACACACACGTCGCGTTACGTAATGTGCGCAGGACTTGCTGACCGGCGTCGCCTGAGCCAGGCCGCGCGTCGGCCGGATTCACGATGCTGAAATTGCTGAGGGCGGAACGCGTCAATCTCGTGCCAAGCTTGATCTGTGCGTGCGAGCGCTGGATCGCCAGGGGATCATCATCATTTATCGCGCGGTCGGGGCGATCCACGAAACTGTGGTCATTATGGCAACACCGACCATGACCAGACAGGCTGCGCCACCGAGCAGTTGCAGCCGCCGAGGAATGGGCTGGCCGTTCATCGCTTCGGAATCCGAGCCGAGCCATATCACCAGGGCAATAAGTGGGGCTGCAACAAAGCCGTTGACGACAGCACTCCATAGCAATGCCCTCATCGGATCGATCGAGGAGAAGTGCACAAGCACACCCAGCAACCCCGCGGCAGCAATTACGCCATAGAAGGCCTTGGCCCGCCCAGCGCTTTGCGCAAGGCCGGTCCGCCAACCAAATGCTTCAGAAACGGCATAGGCCGCAGAGCCGGCGAGCACCGGAATGGCGAGCATGCCGGTCCCGATGATTCCGACAGCGAAAAGCGCGAAGGCAAAATCGCCTGCAAGCGGTCGAAGCGCCTCGGCCGCTTGAGCAGCCGTATCAATCTGGGTGGTTCCAGCGACATTCAGAGTTGCGGCCGTCGTCACGATGATGAAGATGGCAATGACGTTCGAGAACAGCATTCCGAGCCAGCTGTCCAGTCGGATACGGCGCACTTGCCAGTCTGGCCCTGGCTCCGCATCACCAGCGCTGGCCAGGCCCGCTTCTTCGGCTTCCTGCGAGGCCTGCCAAAAGAAAAGATAGGGGCTGATCGTGGTGCCAAAGATCGCCGCCACCAGCATCCACGCTCCCGAGCCGGGCATGGCTGGTACTACAAGCCCGCGCAAGACCGAGCCCCAGGATACATGCACCACAAATGCCGTCGCCGCATAAGCCAGGAGCGCCAGGGTCATCCATCGCAAGAGCCGGGCATATCGCTGATAGTCCACAAACGTCTCGAGCAATGTTGAAGCAAGCGCAAAGACGATCACCCAGGGGTGCGGGGGACCGCCGCCTATGAGAGACATCGCCGAGCCCATTGCACCCAGGTCGGCCCCGAGATTGATGATATTTGCGATGAACAGGAGGAGGACAACGAGCCTTAGAACGGGTGATGGACAACGACGACGAATGGTTTCAGCCAGCCCGGCGCGGGTACTTCGCCCTATTCGACCACAGATCTCCTGCACGGCCGCGGCAAGCGGCCAGGTGAGAAGCATGGTCCAGCCAAGCATATATCCATAAGCCGCGCCGGCTTGCGCATAGGTTGCAATCCCGCTGGGATCGTCGTCGGCGGCTCCGGCAATAAATCCTGGGCCAAATATTTGGCGGATGCGTCGCAATCGGCGGGTGCGAGACGCCTTTGGGCGTGGAGCTTTCATCAAAGGGCCGTCCTGTTGGGAATCCGGCTCGCGCGCCAACGGGGTTCTCGTGCACGCTGGTCCCATTTTTCCAGTTCTTTGGTCGGCCGGTTACGGATCCTTGAGTTCGGTTTCGTGAATGTGGTCTGCGGGCAGCGGCATTTTCGCGCGAACGGACGTGGCGCGAGGAAAAGCTGTCGGGCAGCGCCCTTTCCAACTCCGGGAAATCCTCGAATTGCTCTTTCGGGCTGGAGTAAAGCGCGCGTAGCGACTGTTGCCGGTACACCCCTATGACGGGTCAATGGACCTTCACCATGCCGACACCCTTGATATTGTTGAATGAGTCGGTCTGGTGACACGCGAAGCACTGCTCCACGCGGGCGCTCTTCTCGCCGGTGATCGTCTTGTCCATCATTTCGAAGTGCATCATGTTATGGCTCGGCGGCGGCTTGTGGCACTGCGAACATTCGGTTGATTTGGGGCTGGGGTGGAGAAATCCGCTGATCTTCCAGCTGCTCGTGAGATGGCAGCTGGCGCAGTCCGTGCCGAAGAAGCCCTTATGCGTGTCCCGGGGGGCATGACAGGACTGGCAGTCGAGCCCCGCGGGATGGTTCATGCCACGCTGGGCGATCTTCTCGAGTACGGCATGATCCATGCGGACCGGCCGAATGTCTCTCCCCTGATGTTCGACATGGCAGCCGGCGCATTCCGTGACGTTAACGTGGAAGGCGGTCTCCGGCTTCATAAGCAATTCCGGCGCCGACGCATGGCAGGCAATACAGGTTTCGGCCTTGATCCCGCGATTGGGCGTGTGACAGCTCTCGCACTTGCCTTCGAGAAATGCATGGGCGTTCGATAGCGGCCCGGGTCGAACCGACGACGCCCATTGCGGCAGCGCGGTGCTGCCCGAGCGGTAGATGGTGAGGGGGACGGCGATCGCGGCGGCCACCGCGAGCGTCGCAAGGATCAGATAGACGATGGTCGTCCGGTTCATGGCCACCACCGCAGGCCGAAGTAGATGCTGCTCCAGATGTGCATCGTCAGCAATCCGTACATGATGATCGCCGCGACGATATGCACGACGATCCACCTGTCGAGCGTGGCCTTGATGACGTCGCGTGCGGTAATCGTGAATTCGAGATCGGCTATCGCGCCGAGCAGCGAGTCCAGCGGCAGTCCTGATGGATCAACGATGTTCTGACCGTGCAGATCGGCCGATACGGCCGCCAGGACGTCATAGCGGTCGCGCAGGACCTTGAGTTCCTTTTGCTGAAACCGCAATTCCTGGCCGACCTGCGCCAGATAATATCGGCCGATGAAGCCCGTGACGACGACTGTCAGCATCGCGATCACGAGGGCGATGCCGATCGGACTTTGAAACTTGTGCCCTGAATGGATAATCCCGAGCAGCGCGCCGATCGCGCCGGCATACACATGGAAACTGAGCAGTCCGCCAAGCGAGACGAGACGCTGCGTGCGCTGCTTGACCCACGCCTGCCGCTTCACGATGCTGTAGACGAGCAGGAGCACGAAAAGCAGGGCGGCGGCGATGCCGAACAGGCCTCCCGCCAGGCTCCCGGGGAACCGCGGCGCGGAATGCAGCAGGAAGGCCGGGACCAGCAGCGCAAGAGCAGTCAAGAGAGCGCCGACCGTTACTTTCTCGGTTTCGGTCATCTCAAGCGTCCACCACGAGATCGCCCACCGATTTTGCCTGGCAGGCGAGGATGATACCGTCGGCCTTCTCGTCGGCGGCGAGAGCGTCTTCCACTTCCATCGTCACTTGGCCCTGCCGCAGCGGGACCTTGCACCTTCCGCAGATGCCGACCCTGCATTCATAGTCGATGGCCACGCCAATGGCCTCCGCCGCCTCGAGCACGGACTGATCGGGTGCGAGTGCACCGCTTTTGCCGGACTTCGAAAAAGCGATCGTCGCCTGCGCGGAAGGAATGGCGGGCGGCGTCTGCGGGGCGGCCGATGCCGAGCTGTCGGTCGCGGTCTCCGCCGGTTCATCTTCAAGGACGGGACCGCCTTTGGGGGGCGCGAATTCCTCGGTCTTGACCTGCTCCGCCGGCACCTTGAGCTGCGCAAGCGCCGCCTTCACCGCGTCCATCATCGGCGGTGGGCCGCACAGGTGAACGCGCCTGCTGGCGATTTCGGGAACGGAAGCAGCGATGAAATCGGCCGTCAAATAACCGGAAGGCCCGGCCCAGTCGGTCCCTTCGGGCTTTGCGACGATGGAGACGATGTGAAGCTTGTGGTGGCGCCGCGCCAGATAGTCGCATTCCTCGCGAAAGATCAGATCCGTCGGCGTGTTGACACCGTAGAGGAGGTAGATGTCGTGTTCATAGGAGCGGTCCGTCAGGCTGCGCAGCACACTCATCATCGGTGTGATGCCGACTCCGCCGGCGATCAGGACGATCCCCTCGGCTTCCTTGCCGGTGAAGAAGAACCGGCCCGCGGGCGCCGCAATCTCGAGAAGGTCGCCCGTAGCGGCATGATCATGGAGATGGCGCGATTCCAGCCCATATTGTTCGCGCTTGATCGTGAGCTCGATATAGTCGCGCTGTGTGGGCGATGACGAGATCGTGTAGGATCGTCGGACCTTCTGGCCTTCGATCTCCGAGGTGATCGAGGCATATTGGCCGGGCAGGAACGTGAACGGCATCGGCCCGCGGTTCGGTTCCATGAGCCGGAACGTCTTGACGCTCGGGGTCTCGTCGAAGATCGCGGTGATCCGCAGGACGCCTTTCCACAGGCGCGGCGCTGCCGGCGTGGCGCTGCCGGGCGTAGCTGCGCCTGCAGGAGCAGCGGGCGCCGGCACGATGGGGGCCGGGGCCGGAGAGGTGGCCGGACTGGCCGGTGGTGTAGCCCCGCCTGGTGCGAGCCGCTCCACCAAGCTTGCGATGCGGCGCAGCCGCGCCCATCGGAGTAGCAGCGCCGCAACCAGAGCCGCCGCCAGCAGCGCCATCGCGATCAGGTGCCACCAGGAAAGGCCCGCCAGCTCGTTTCCGTATGCCATCTGGTCGCTGACGGCAAAACCCGACTGGGTCTTGAACCAGCTCAGGGCAATCTGCCGGGGAGGGCGGCCCTCTTCGAGGCCCCTGAGCGCGCCTGCTCCGCTGTCCGCGAGTGCGAGGCCTTCGCGGGCGCCCCTGATCGCATCCTGGGCTCCTTTCGTGTCGTTCGACATGAGAGCGTGGTGAAGCCGGGCTTGCTCCGCGGTCAGGACCTCGGCGCCCGACCCCAGGCGGGCGAGAGCCGCGGCGCGTACCGTCCGTCGTGCCTCATCGGTCAGGACGGGCCAGTCCATCAGCGAGGGGTAGAAGGGTTTGGCGCCGCCGTTTCCACAGCATCCCGCCGGTCCCGCGCCCATTTTGGTACCCGGCGACGGCACCATCATCCCTTTCATCATCGCCGCCATGGGATCGGCAGCTTTCGCCGCGGCCGGAGCTGCTGCCCCCATCACGTTGCCCGCTGGCATCGCCGCTGGCGCGGCGGCTCCGCCCGCTGGATGATGCGACGCGTGCTCTGACTCGGCCATCTGCGCCGACGCTGGCGGTGATCCGGAGATCATCGCCAGCGCGAGTGCGATACCGCTCGTCCTCAAAGCCCGCGATAGCTTGAGGCCGGTGATGTTGTTGTGAGGGCGCGTCACCTGAGGACTTCCTTACATGTCATCCTTCATGGGCATCGGCTTGTCCGCGGGCATCGGCGCCGGCTTCGCGGTGGCGGGTTTCGCATGGCGGCGGTGCGGGGCTGCCTTGTGCTTGGCCATCGGCATCTTCTTCATGCCGCAGCATCCGGCCTTCTTTGCCATCGGAGGCATGGCCGCAGGCATCTTGTCGTCCTGCATCGGCATGCCGGCCATGCCTGGCATCGCGTCGTGCTTCTCCATGCCGCCTGCCGGCATCGACCCGTTGGCGGAGGGCGCAGACTGGGTCGACGGATGGCCGGTGGTTTGCCCCTGGGCCGAGGCGATGGCGGGCGACAGCACGATTGCACCCCCTAGGGCGAGCGCGCGCAAGCGGGAAGAACGCGTCATGATCATGATCAATACTCCATTGCTATGACCGGCCGAACATCCGGCTGGCAACGGCCCCGAGGGACCACAAATCGATTTTCGCCAATATACGTAGTTTCCTGTTTCCCCGGCGTTGTCGCCCGGGCGCCCGGAGCCGGCGCCGATGCTCAATCATCGCGCGGGGTTCCCGTCGCCCGCTGCCAGGGCCAACGACCCTTGATCTCGACCTCTAGCGAGAAACTCAGGAAGGTTCGTATCAGCACAATGCCGGCAAGGACCGCGAGACTGCTAAGCGTTGGCTGGATCGCGATAGTGTTGATGATGTCGGCCGCAACCAGGAATTCGAGTCCGAGAAGAATGGCTTCACCGAGGCTCGACCTGAAGTTGCCGACGACATGTTGGTCGATCGGACCTTTCAGGGATTGCTGCAGGAATCTGATCAGCGAAGAACCGGCGCCCACGACGATGATCGCCGTCCCGGTGACTTCGATGGCACGCGTGATCCAGTGGATGCCCTCCACAATGAGGCTCTCGGTCATCACGGACACCTGTGCATCACGTGGCGAACTCTGCGACCTCCCAATGCGACGAGGCGATCGGGTTCGCGTTCGATGATCACCATGCGTTTGTCAGGCCGCCCCGGGGCGACTGTCTCTGGCCGCGCCAGGGAATAAAAGATGATGTCACCGCGTTCGTACCACGTCCCGGTGGCCTGCGGTGCACGGTCGGGCAAACTGATCTCATTATAAGATCCATCCGCCCGGAACTCCCAGGCTGTACCGGTCTTGCACCCGGACCGGGCGTCGAATGACCAGATACCGATGAGATCCGTCTTCGAGCCCAAATGCTGACCGGGCAGATGCTCGGCAACAGAAGGCTGGGCCAGGCCGCCAACCGCAGCGATAACAGCCAAGGCTAAACTTGCTCGGCTGAGGAGCGCGCGCGCTTGGCGCCGACTTGCCCAAAGCAGCAGTAAACCCAAACGCTGCAAAACAGGTCTCATATGGACGCCTTCACTGCGCGGGCGGCATGAGGGTCGCCGTCGCCAGGTGGGCTTCCCCTGGGAATGCTCGCGAGATGCGCGAGGATCGGGCAATCCGCGATGGGAATGTCGATCGAGCATTGGGCGGACAGGGCGGACAGGGCGGTCTTGATGCGGGTCAGATCATCGATACGGGTGGTCGCTTCATTTATCTTGCTCTCGGTGATGGCCAGGACATCGGCGGTTGTCGCGGTGTCGGACGCGCGCAAATCGAGCAGGCTTCCGATTTCGCGAAGCGTGAAACCCAGCTGCTGCCCCTTGCGAATGAACCGCACGCGCTCGAGATCGGCGTCGCCATAGGTGCGGTAACCGGCAGAAGACCGGGCGGGCGGAGGAAGCAGACCGTTGCGCTCGTAATAGCGGATGGTATCGGGACGGATGCCGAGCGCACGCGACAGCTTTCCGATCGTGAAATATGTCATGGCGCGTCTCCGTTGCCGCGACCATTCGAAAGGTCGCGGCATTATTCCTTCGAATTGGTCTTGCTCAGGTCGGGCAGTGCCGGGGTTTTCAGCCTGCTCGGCTTACATATCCTTCATCGGGGCGGACTGACTGTTGTCGGGCGTGCTCGTAGGCGGGGCGCCATTGGGCATCATCGGCCCACCCCGGCGCATGTCGCTGTGGTCCATATCCTGACGGTGGCGCTCATCCATATCGGCCGCCGTGTTGTCGGTCCCGACAGAGTCCGTGGCGGCGGCGGTGTCGTTTTCAAGAGCGCCGGGCGCGCTTGCAGAGGCATTGGAGGCAGCCTGGTTTTGCGTGCCGTCCGTCTTCTTGCCGCACGCAGCAAGCGTTCCGAGAAGCGCAAGGGCTGTGAGCCCCGAGACGATCTTCCCGGACGTATTCGTGAGGTGAGTCTTCATGATGTGTCTCCGAATGAGAGTGAGCGGTCGAACGCAAATCCCGTCGGACGAGCTTGATAAGCGTGCTCGACCGACAGATCAGGGTGTCATTGCTGCTTGAGAATCTGCAGGCAGCGATCGTGCGAGAGATTCATCGGGTTGCGCCCCTGTCCCTTCATCTCGTTGTGATCATGGGGCGTCGCGAGACCCATATTGTCTTCCATGGCCTTGCAGCTCGCGATCTGCGCGCTAGTCGGCGGAAGGGTCGCGCAAGCGCCGAGCAGCGCCAGTGGTAGCAATCCCAGCGAGATAGAGTATTTCATGTTCAGTCCTTCCCTGTGCAGGTGGTGTGGTCCTCTCCCACGGACATTTGTTCTGGCTGATCTGCGGCCAATTGAGACAGCCGCCCGTCCCGAACCAGAAAGAGGATCGGGCAAGGGTCGCTTTCGGCTTCGTGCGAGGGCGCTTCACCCAGCTGCTCAAGGCCTGTTTCGATAAGCTTGAGCTGTTCCACCCTGACCAGTGCTTCGCGCAGTTTGACCCGCGTGACGGCGAGGATATCCGACCCGGCGAGGGCGTCTCCGGCCCGCACCAGCAGGAGCGCGTGCGTTTCGGTGAGGGTGTAACCGAGCCCCTGTGCAGCGCGAACGAACTTGATGCGTTCGACGTCTGCAGGATGATAGACGCGGTATCCTGCACTGGTCCGTTGCGGAGCGGGGAGCAGGCCGGTGCGCTCATAATAACGTATGGTGTCCTTTCGAACGCCGGCAGCCTCGGCCAGCTCACCGATTCTAAGCCGTGACATGGCAAGTCTCGGAGGCACAGTGCCGCTTGGACCTAGGTCCAGGGTCAAGAGAAATATTTGGACGTCGGTCGATCATCGCCGCTCTCCTGTCCGCTCAAAGGCCGCGCGACTTTTCGTCGCTTGCGGCCGCCATCAGGCATCATGGGGAGCGGCAAGCCCCTCCCCGGCACGCCCTTATTTCTTGCGGAGCTCGACGATGTCGTGAACTGCGGGAGCGCCGTCGGCGACGCTCACATGCGCAAAATGGTCGTCAAATATATGATCGACCCTGACGTGGCCGATGAGGTCTCGGCGATAAGCGGGGCCGCTTCCTTTGTAGCCGGAGCCGGGCAGCGTCTTCACGCGATAGACGTCAAGCACCTGTCCGACTGTCGCGCCATCTGCTTTGCCGACACACACGATCGTTCCGGTCGTGTCCTTGCCGATGATCGATCCACGCATAAAAAAGCTGTGGCCGATGCCGGTCGCCAGAGCGGGGACCGCGCCGGCGAGGGCGATACTCGCCATGGCCATCGATATTGACTTCTTGAAGCGCATCTCGATTCCTTTCAATTCATGTCTCGTGCACCCAGGCCGGTGTTCGTCGCTTGGTTGCGAGCGATCGTGCCGGTCTCGTTCTGCAGCGAGGTGGCGTTGATGGTGGGGACGGCGGTCGCCGTCCCCGCTGCCGACTTATTTCCTGCGGAGTTCGACGATGTCGTGGACCTTCGGCGTGCCGTCGGCGATGCTCACATGCGCGAAATGGTCATCGAAAATGTGATCGATCTTGACGTGCCCGACGGCCACGCGCCGGAAGCCCGCGCCGGGGGTCTTCGAAGGTCCAGGTGTGCTTTCCACACGGTAGACCTCGAGGACCTGGCCTACGGTCGCGCCGTCGGCCTTACCCACACAAACGACCGTTCCGGTCGTGTCCTTGCCGACGATCGATCCACGCATGAAAAAGCTGTGGCCGATGCCCTGGGCGTAGGTAGGCGCGGCGCCGAGCACGGCGAGGCCTGCAAGCGCTATGGTGATCTTCTTCTTGAGCAACATGGTGGAAGCCTCCTTGGCTGAGTTTACAAGACCCGCCGAGGAAAACTGGCGGTGAAGAACCTTTCTTCGCCACCAAGACTATGGACCCGGCTCCCGACTCAATATGCGTAATCTTACGAAGCCCCATCAAAGCTCCGGGCAAACCCCGTGCCAAAACGTCGTCGCACTAATCGCATCTTTTGATACGCTCCCGCTACTAGCGGGTTGTGCTCTGGCGATAAGGGGTACGCGTACTCGATGGCCTGTAAATTAGGGCGATTCTCGCGGTCCAGGGTGCCGTCGGGCGGTACAAGGATCAAATCACTCACGCCCGCAGTATGCAACAGGATCATCATAGCTGCTCGGGCCGCTCAAGGAATTGATAGCGACAAAGCCGGTCGACATCAGGGCGCCCTCAGAACTTGGCCGGTTAAGCGTCGCCGCCCAAGAGCCTGGCTGAACAATGCAGAGGTACGGCGCAGCGGAAACCCGGCTATGATCAAAGTTGAATGTCCATCCTCCCGGTCATACTCCAGGTGATCTTGGATCCCTTTGGGTATGAAGTGAGTTGCAGGCATGCCCCCTTGGCAGCCGAGGAGGGTGAGGAGCCTAGAGGTAGGACGGAGTCGGTCAATGGAAGACAAGAAGAATGGCATGGGCATAGGCATGGGCTATGGCCGGTTCGTGGCGATGATTGCGACGTCTACGGTCGTGATGTTCGGGCTGATGTATCTCAACACCTATGCGCTGAGCCATGTCCAGTTCAGCCAGACGCGCACCTGGATGGCGCTCGTCATGGGCGCGGTCATGGCGGTGATCATGCTCAGTTTCATGTGGGGCATGTACAAGAACACCCGCCTCAATATCGGCATCCTGCTCGGTAGCGCTGCCATTTTTGGTTTAGCGCTTTGGCTGGTGCGGAGCCAGGAAACGGTCGACGACGTCTCCTACATGAAGGCGATGATCCCGCACCACTCGATTGCGATCATGACCAGCGAGCGCGCGCACATCAAGGACCCCGAGGTTCGAAAGCTGGCCGATGGCATCATCGACGCGCAGGTACGCGAGATCGCCCAAATGAAACAGATGATCGCGCGCCTGCAAGCTAACCCGGCGCCGGATGGCGCTCCGGACCTGCCCTCCTATCGCGATCGCGGTGCGTCGCCCCCGCCACCGCAAACCGACGAAAGCACCGGAATAGATACACGAAAGCCGATTTCCTGAGGTGTGTTCTTCGAAGTAAACAGGATGGGCACATGATCGGGTACTGTCGGAAAGGCTTCGTCATGCGCATCTTGCTCAAATATCCAGCGATCGACGCTCTTCGCGAAAGAAGCAGGATGGTGGAAGTATGACCGACATCGAGCGCAGCGGTCCGAGTGGCGCCAAAGGCGCTTCTGAGATCGTCCTCGTCACCGGAGCGAGCGGTTTTATCGCCGCGGCCCTGATCGCCCGGCTCGGCGAGCGCTACACGGTCGTCGGTCTCGATCGCGCCGGTCCGCCCGAGCCACCACCGCCCGCCGCCGCTATCGACATTGATGTCGGCTCGGATGAAGCGGTTCACGCTGCGCTCGAGGAGGTTCGCGCGCGATACGGCAACCGCATTGCTTCCGTCATTCATCTCGCCGCGTATTATGACATTTCTGGCGATCCCAATCCGCTCTACGACAAGGTAACCGTCCAAGGGACACGGCGGCTGATCGACGGACTCCAGTCGTTCGATGTCGAGCAATTCGTCTTCGCCAGCACGATGCTGGTCCATAAACCGACCGCCACTCCGCAGGAGCGCATCAACGAGGAATCGCCGATCGGTGCCTCCTGGGCGTATCCGCAGTCCAAAGTCGACACAGAGGCGCTGCTGCACGAGCGTCACGGACGGATACCCGTCGTCTACCTGCGACCCGCAGGAGTCTATGCCGACGAGGGACGCTCAGCGTTCCTCGCACAGCAGATATCGCAGATCTACGAGCACCGCCTGATCTCGCATTTCTATCCTGGCATGCTGTGCGCGGCGCAATCATCGGTGCACCGCGATGACCTGGCGGAAGCCGTGGTGCGCCTGGTCGATCGGCGGCACGATCTTCCGTCTGAACTGCCCCTGCTCATCGGCGAACCCGATGCCCCCGGCTACGCCGAAATCCAGGACATCGTCGGCGAGGCGCTCCACGGCGAGGGCTGGAAGACGATCCGCATCCCGCAGCCGCTCGCGAAGGCTGGTATCGTTCTTCAGAACGAGGCACTCGGCGACGACGATTTCATCCAGCCCTGGATGATCGACAGCAGCAACGACCACTACATTCTCGATATCTCGCGCGCACGGTCGCTACTTGGATGGGAGCCGAAGCACAGTCTTCGCGAAACGCTTCCGACGATCGTTGCGGCGTTGAAGCGCCACCCGCGCGCCTGGTACCGGAACAACAAGCTCAACGAAAACCTCGTCGCCTGGAACGACAAGTCCGATCCGAAGCCGGCCGAGCTGGACCATAACCCGCCTGAAGCGGCAGCCGGCGCGATGCCCGGCATGGAGCACGGAGCTAAGGACCATGGCAACATGGATCATGCCGCTGTGGGGCACGGGGCTGGGGACATGGCGATGTCCAGCCACGGTGCACATGGCGATCACATGGCCATGATGGACCGCGACGAGCGCCGTGCGCGCTGGGCGCTCTACGCCAACATCGGCCTCGGTCTGTGGCTCGCCTCGAGCCCGCTCATCTACGACTCCATGACCGCGCAGCGCGTCGGTGAGGCGGCGCGGTTCGTAACGGTCGATCGCGGTCTGCCGTCGATCGAGTGGCGTGCAAGCGCGCTGGCCGTAAGCGATCTTGTCAGCGGGCTTGCCATCGCGCTGTTCGGTGCGCTGTCGCTTGTACCACGCACCAAGACGTGGGCTCAGTGGGCGGTCGCATTCGTTGGGATCTGGCTGCTGTTCGCGCCGTTGATCTTTTGGAGCCCGAGCGCGGCGCAGTACAACAACGATTTGCTCATCGGCTCGGCTGTGATCGCGCTGTCGGTGCTCGTGCCGATGATGCCGGGTATGAGCATGGCAGGGATGATGGACCCCAAGAACATCCCACCCGGCTGGACCTATTCGCCGTCTACCGATGCCCAGCGGCTGCCGATCGTCGTGATGGGTCTGATAGGTCTTCTTACCTCGCGCATCCTGACGGCATACCAACTGGGCCACATCGATAGCGTCTGGGAACCCTTCTTTGTCGGCTCGTTGAGCGATCCGCGCAATGGTACCGAGGAGATCATCACGTCTAACATGTCAAAGGCGTGGCCGATTCCCGACGGCGGTCTCGGCACCATCAGCTACGTGCTCGAGATCCTGATGGCGGTGATGGGCACCCGCGACCGCTGGCGCACGATGCCGTGGATGGTGACCTTCTTCGGCATCCTGGTCATTCCACTCGGCGTGGTCAGCATCTATTTCATCATCAGCCAGCCCATCGTCATTGGCACCTGGAGCACGCTGGCGCTGATCGCCGCCCTCGCCATGCTGATCATGATCCCTTTCGCGCTCGACGAGGTCATCGCCATGGGTCAGTTCCTTGTGTGGGCGAAATGCCGCGGCAAGCCGCTGATTCGCACCTTCTTCCAGGGCGACGCGAGCGAGGCCGGCAGTGAGGACGCCTCCGACCTGATGTCGTCGCCTGCCGCATTTTGGGCCGATGCAAAGCGGGGGCTGACCCTGCCGTGGACGCTGGCGGTCAGTATCGCGCTCGGCGCATTCCTCATGCTCACGCGGGTGACACTGGGCAATGAGGGCGCCATGGCGAACAGCGACCATGTCATTGGTGCCCTGGTCATCACCGTCGCGATCATCGCCACCGCCGAAGTTGCCCGCGCCGTGCGCTTCATCAATGGCGCGCTCGGCGCCTGGCTGGTTGCTGCCCCTTTCCTGCTGACGGGGGCCGGCCACCTGGGAACGATCGTTTCGGTGATCATAGGGCTCGCCCTCGTCGGTCTCAGCCTTCCGCGCGGCAAGCGCAGCGCTGAACATTATGCGAGCTGGGACAAATATGTGATCTGAGGGTCGCTCTGCTCGACGTGGAATTGAACAGGAAAAGATACGTCACGTCTGTTGGGAATGCGGGACTCCGAACGGTCAACTTACGGCCGTGCGACCGGGTCGCTGAGATGTGAAATGCGGCCTGCTCGGGTGCAATAATGCTTTTCGACTGCATAAATCGACGCGAGTGCGAGAGGTCTGCAACGACCCTGGATTGCCCATCGACGAATGTCGGTTCGTGATCGCTACGGTAATCTTGCGACCGTCTGCCACTTTTTGAGGGGTAGGCGGCGGTCGCGCGTATTATGAAGAGTGGTAGCCTTGATGAATGGGTGCGGTGAAGGACGATATGAAACTCAAAGTCGCATTGTCGTTGGTCCTTGCGTCGGTTTCGGTCGCCAGCGCGGCGGCGACGCCTATCGTGGTTCACCGCGATCCGGGCTGTGGCTGCTGCGCGCAGTGGGCGGCGCAGGTGCGTAAGCAGTTCGGGCGCCAAGTAACCATCATCGACGATCGCCAGCGCTCCAGCTTCCAGCGGACCCAAGGCGTTCCTTCGGGCCTGTCATCCTGCCATACAGCGATTGTAGACGGCATGGCATTCGAGGGTCATGTCCCGATTACCGACATGAAGCGCGTCCTTGCCCAGAAGCCGCGCGGCGTGCGTGGACTTGCGGTTGCCGGGATGCCGATGGGCTCGCCGGGGATGGAAGTCCCGGGGCAACACGTGGACCCCTATAATGTCGTCGCCTTCGGTCCAGGTGGACAGCATGTCTTTGCGCGTCATGGCGGACGATGATGTCGTTGTTCTACGATAAGGACGGGTGTAAGAAGTAACGGCTGTGAAACGGGTACTGCATCTCTTCCTCCTGCTGGGAGCCTTGGTTGGCCTCATGGGCCAAGCGGCGGCCTATGCCTCTAACCCGGCCCCGGTTTCCGCGCCGATGGCGATTTCGGGAATGAGCGCAGATTGCATGAATGCGATGGCTCAGAAACAACAGCCCTCGGGCAAGCCCTGCAAGGGGCTGACGCTCGACTGCGTCGCATCAATGGGCTGTGTCGTTCCGATGGTTCTGCGCGACGCGCCGCGCGTCCCGGCATCGCCGGTGGCTCACGGAGCTATGGCATTCTGGACCACGACGTCGACCCTGCATGGCAGTGATCTGACCCCCGAGCCTGAACCACCGACTATCCTTGGCTGATCGACCACAGCCGTCAGGCTGACAGGATCGGTGCGCCTATCGCGCACTCAAACATCCTGTCCGATCTGCGGCTACCACGATGATTTGCCAAAGGATTACAGTCATGAAAAACCGTGTTTTCTACGCCCTGCTGGGCGTAGCCCTTGCCGCGCCTGCCGCCGCATTCGCCGGCCAGCCCGACCACAGCCAACAATCCGGTCATTATGAGTGGAAGTCGGTTCCCCAATATGGCCCGCGCGCCACGGGACCGGCTCAGCGGCGCGTCTGGGTGCCTGATACCGCGAAGATGGCCAACTGCGACTGCGACATGATGAAGATGAGCTCCGCGGATTGTATGAAGGAGATGCATGGCATGATGTCTCCGTCCGGCGCCTCGGCTGGCTAGCAGCAGGTTCTGGCCGCTTCAGGTCGCATAGACGGCTAGGCCAGCAGTGGCGGCGGGATACCCCTTCCTGCCGCCACTGACATGCCTGGTGTGCCACGCTTGCCTGAACCTCCGATCAGGAGATCTCCATGCGATTATTTTTGTGTATGCCGCTGTTAGCGGCAATCCCCGGCATTGCCTTCGCCGAGCCGCTCACCTTCGACGCGGCCCTCCAGCGCGCCCGGCAGGAAGCGCCGTCGCTCAAGGCGAAGGCGCTCGGTGCCAACGCCGCCCGTTCCGTGCGCGGCGCGGCCGGCGCCCTGCCTGATCCGACGCTTGCAGTTGGGATCGACAGTTTCCCGGTATCGGGACCGCTCGCGTTCGAGCCGCAGCGCGACAATTTCAGCATGGCGCGGGTCGGCGTGTCCCAGGACATTCCCAATCTCGCCAAGCGCCATGCGCAACAGGCGCGCGCCGACAGCGACATAAAGGCGGCCGAGGCTGATACCGCAGTCCAGGCGCGCACGGTCGAGGTTGGCACCGCGCTAGCCTGGATCAACTTGGCCTATGCCGAGCGCAGGCTCGCCGTGCTCGACGATATTCTGTCCGGTCTCGAGCGTGTGGTGGGAACGACGCCAGGTGCGGTCGCATCGGGAGGCGCGCGCCCGGCGCAGACCCTTGCAGGGCGCCAAGCCGTCGCCGCGATGCAGGATCGCCGCAGTGAACTGGTCTCGAACGTGGCGCGGGCACGCGCGACGCTAACCCGGTGGACCGGAGACCCCGCGCCGGAGATCGCCGGACCGATCCCCGATTTTGCGGTCGACGCAGCGGGTCTGCGCGCAGGACTCGACCGCCACCCCACCATCCAGATGATCGATGCCCAGGCCGGGCAGGCGGATGCCGATGTGCGCGTAGCCGATGCCGGCCGGCGTTCCGATTTTGGTGTCAACCTGGCCTACCAGCGCCGCGATCCCCGGTTCGGCGACTATGTCTCGGCCGGTGTGACGGTCAGCCTGCCGTTCTTCACGCGCAGTCGCCAGAATGCCGGGATCGCGGCAGCCCAGGCAAATGCCGGACGAGTGATGGCTGAACGCGAGGCCTCGCGGCGCGCGCTCGCCGCCGACCTTGATGCGGATATCGCCGACCATGTCATGCACCATGAGCAATGGATGCGTGCGCAGAGCACACTGCAACCGCTCGCTGAGCAGCGCGTGAAATTGGAAACCGCCAGTTATGCGGCTGGTCGTGCCAGTCTCGTCGATATCGCCGACGCCTATGCCGCGCTGGCCGATGCCACCATCACGACTCTTGATCGTGAAGCCCTGGTCACCGCGGACGGTGCGCGGCTGACACTCACCTACCGGAGCGGAAATCGATGAGCCAGGTTATGATAGCCCGCGGGTGGCTCTTTGGCGCAGCTGCTGCTCTTGCGCTTGCTGCCGGCGGTCTCGGGTTCGCTCTAGCGGGCTTCCAGGGCACAAAAGATGGTGGGGCCGTAAAGCCGGCAGCGCGCAAGATTCTTTATTGGTACGATCCGATGATACCGGCCGAGCACCATGAGGGTCCGGGTCTCTCATCCATGGGTATGCAGACGATCCCTCGTTATGCGGACGAGGGCGGAGCAAGCGCGCAGGTGCCGGGCATTTCGGTCGACGCTTCCGCCTCGCAGGCGCTCGGTCTGCGGATCGCCACGGTGCAACGCGGCGAGCTGGCTAGCAGCCTCACCGCGACCGGTACAATCGACTTCAACCAGCGCGATGTCGCGATCGTCCAGGCACGTGCCGGGGGCTTCGTGCAGCGAGTCTATGGTCGCGCGCCGGGTGACGTGGTCGGCGCGGGGGCGCCGCTCGCCGATATCCTGGTGCCGGAGTGGGGCGGGGCGCAGGCCGAGTTTCTCGCGGTGCGCCGCACCGGCAACGCAGCACTGACCCAGGCGGCCCGCCAGCGACTCATGCTGCTTGGCATGCCGTCTGGCACCATCGCGTCGGTCGAGCGCGGCGGCCGTCCGCACAATGTCATCACGATCTCCACGCCGATCGGCGGCGTTGTCAAAACATTGGACGTGCGAGCCGGCATGACACTGACGGCAGGACAGACGCTCGCAGAGGTGAATGGTCTCGGCACTGTCTGGCTCAATGCCGCCGTGCCCGAGGCGATCGCCGGACCGCTCAAACCCGGGCAAACCGTGCGGGCGACGCTCGCGGCATTTCCCGGCGAGATCTTGTCGGGCCGCGTTTCAGCGATCCTGCCGCAGACGCAAGCCGACAGCCGGACGCTGACCGTGCGGATCGAGTTGCCCAACCGCAGCGGACGCCTGCGTCCCGGCATGTTCGCAACCGTGTCGTTTGGCGGAGCCACGCAACCGGCGCTGCTGGTGCCCTCCGAAGCGCTGATCCGTACCGGCAAGCGGACATTGGTGATGCTCGCGCTCGACAAGGGCCGCTATCGGCCGGCCGAGGTCCAGACCGGGCGGGAATCCGGGGGCCAGACTGAGATCCTGGCGGGCCTGGGCGAGGGTGAGAAGATCGTCGCGTCGGGCCAGTTCCTGATAGACTCCGAGGCGAGCCTGTCCGGAGTCCAGGCGCGGCCGATCGGGGGTGGCGCGCCTATAGCCGCCAAACCCGCTGCTACTGGCAGACTCTACGAGACCGTTGGAAAGATCGAGCAGATCACCGCCAATTCGGTGACGCTCAGCCATGAGCCGGTGCCTGCGATCGGTTGGCCGGCGATGACGATGACCTTCCAGCTACCCGATCCTAAGATCGCGCGCGGCCTCAAGACCGGCGATCGGGTCCGTTTTGGATTCGATCAACCTTCCGCCGGAGCCACTGTGCGGCGCATGGCGAAGGTCGCGGGCCAGTGATCGCCCATCTCATCCGCTGGTCGGTCCGTAACCGGTTCTTCGTCCTGATCGGCATGCTTGCGCTGGTCGGGGCGGGGCTGTGGGCGGTGCGTTCGACCCCGATCGATGCGCTGCCCGATCTCTCCGATACCCAAGTCATCATCCGCACCAGCTATCCGGGACAGGCGCCGCAGATCGTCGAGAACCAGGTCACCTATCCGCTGACCACCACCATGCTGTCGGTTCCCGGCGCGAAGACGGTGCGCGGCTATTCCTTCTTCGGCGATAGCTTCGTCTATGTGATCTTCGAAGACGGCACCGACCTTTATTGGGCGCGCAGCCGGGTGCTCGAATATCTCAATCAGGTGCAGGGACGGCTGCCGGCAAGCGCCCGCAGCGCGCTCGGACCGGACGCCACCGGGGTTGGCTGGGTCTATGAATATGCGCTGGTCGACCGCACCGGCCGCCACGACCTGTCGCAGCTCCGTGGGATTCAGGACTGGTTCCTGCGCTACGAGCTGAAGACCGTGACCGGCGTCGCTGAGGTGGCCAGCATGGGCGGCATGGTCAAGCAGTATCAGGTGCTGCTCGATCCGGTGAAGCTGGCCGCTTATGGGATCACCCATCAGCAAGCGGTCCAGGCGATCAGCCAAGCCAATCAGGAAGCGGGCGGCTCGGTGCTGGAGATGGCCGAAGCCGAATATATGGTTCGCGCCTCGGGCTATCTGAAGACGCTCGACGATTTCCGGGCGATTCCGCTCAGGACCGGCGCCGGTGGCGTGCCCGTGCGGTTGGGCGATGTCGCCACCATCCAGATCGGCCCGGAGATGCGACGCGGCATCGCCGAGCTGAACGGCGAAGGCGAGGTCGCCGGTGGCGTGGTGATCCTGCGTTCGGGCAAGAACGCGCGCGAAACGATCGCCGGAGTCAAGGACAAGCTCACCGAACTGAAAAAGAGCCTGCCACCCGGCGTCGAGGTGGTGACGGTCTACGATCGTTCGCAGCTCATTGATCGCGCAGTCGAGAATCTCACCCACAAGCTGGTCGAAGAGTTCATCGTCGTCGCCATCGTCTGCGGCCTGTTCCTCTGGCACGTCCGTTCAGCGCTGGTCGCGATCCTCACTCTTCCGCTGGGGGTGCTGGCGGCGTTCGTCGTGATGCGCTTCCAGGGGGTGAATGCCAACATCATGTCCTTGGGCGGCATCGCCATCGCGATCGGCGCGATGGTCGATGCGGCCGTCGTCATGATCGAGAATGCCCACAAGAAGATCGAGCACTGGGAACAGGATCATCCGGGCAAGCATCTCGAGGGCGAGATGCGCTGGATTGTCATCACCGAAGCCGCCGCAGAGGTTGGCCCCGCCCTGTTCTTCAGCCTGCTGATCATCACGCTCTCCTTCATTCCGGTGTTTACACTCGAAGGACAGGAAGGGCGGCTGTTCGCGCCGCTCGCTTTCACCAAGACCTACGCGATGGCGTCGGCGGCGATCCTATCGGTGACCTTGGTGCCGATCCTGATGGGTCTGCTGATCCGCGGGAAGATCCCGCCCGAGCAATCCAACCCGGTCAACCGCTGGCTCACCAACATCTACCGGCCCGCGATCGACTGGACGATGCGGCGACCCAAGACCGTGCTATTGATCGCGGCGCTGGTCTTTGCGACCACGGCCTGGCCACTCACACACCTCGGCGGTGAGTTCATGCCCAATATGGACGAAGGCGACCTGCTTTACATGCCCTCGGCGCTGCCCGGGTTGTCGGCGGCGAAAGCCTCGCAACTGCTCCAGCAGACCGACCGGCTGATCAAGACCGTGCCCGAGGTTGAGAGCGTATTCGGCAAGGCCGGCCGTGCCGAGACCGCGACCGATCCGGCGCCACTCGAAATGTTCGAGACGACCATCCAGTTCAAGCCGCGCGATCAATGGCGGCCGGGCATGACGCCCGACAAGCTCGTTGAAGAACTGGACCGCACGGTGAAGCTCCCCGGCCTCGCCAATGTCTGGGTGCCGCCGATCCGCAACCGCATCGATATGCTGGCGACCGGCATCAAGAGCCCGATCGGGGTCAAGGTGTCGGGGTCCGATCTCGTCCAGCTCGACCGGATCGCCCATGATGTCGAGACGGTGGCGAAGACCGTGCCCGGCGTCAGTTCGGCGCTGGCCGAGCGGCTGACCGGTGGGCGCTATGTCGATGTCGACATCGATCGGGCTTCCGCCGCCAGGTTCGGGCTCAACATCACCGATGTGCAGGCGATCGTTTCGGGTGCGATCGGGGGCGAGACGATTGGCGAAACGGTCGAAGGCCTAGCCCGCTACCCGATCAGCGTGCGCTACCCGCGCGAGGTGCGCGACAGCCTGGAAGGCCTCCGCACGCTCCCGGTCCTGACGCCATCGGGGCAGCAGATCACGCTCGGCACGGTCGCGAACATATCGATCGCTGAAGGGCCGCCGATGCTCAAGACCGAAAATGCGCGCCCCTCCACCTGGGTCTATGTCGATGTTCGCGGGCGCGATCTCGCCTCCGTCGTCGGCGATCTCCAGCGCGCGGTGGCGAAGCAGGTCAAGCTCTCGCCGGGCGTCAGCATCGCCTATTCCGGCCAGTTCGAATATCTCGAGCGTGCGGTCGACAAGCTGAAGCTGGTTGTGCCCGCGACCCTGCTGATCATCTTTGTGCTGCTCTACATGATCTTCGGCCGGTTCGATGAAGCCGCGCTGATCATGGGCACGCTGCCGTTTGCGCTCACAGGTGGCATCTGGATTCTCTATTTGCTAGGTTTCAACCAATCGGTCGCGACCGGCGTCGGGTTTATCGCGCTCGCCGGCGTTTCGGCCGAGTTCGGCGTGGTGATGCTGATCTACCTCAAGAACGCACTGGAAGAACGCGGCGCCGGTCCCGATGCTACTCAGGTCGAGGCTGCGGTGCGCGAAGGTGCGCTGCTCCGCGTCCGGCCTAAGGCGATGACGGTCGCGGTTATCCTCGCCGGCCTGCTGCCGATCCTATTGGGATCTGGCGCGGGCTCGGAAGTGATGAGCCGGATCGCCGCGCCGATGATCGGCGGCATGCTCACCGCGCCGCTCCTGTCCATGTTCGTACTTCCTGCGGCCTATCTTCTGCTCCGGCGGCCGAAGAGCAAGCCCACACCTCAACCTCTTATTTCATGAAGGAGAAGACCATGAAGCATGCACGACTGACTATTGCCCTCGGCCTCGCCGCCTTGACCGCTGCGTGCGGTAAGAAAGCGGAAACGCCGGTTGCGGCCGAGACCAACCAGGCGGCGCCCGCCGCCGCCATGAGCGGTGACATGGGCAATATGGCGATGGCACCAGCTGCCACTGCGCCGATCATGGCCAAGGGTCATGGCACGGTCACCGCGATCGACAAGACCGCTGGCACGATCACGCTCGACCATGGCCCGATCCCGGAAGCCAACTGGCCGGCAATGACCATGGCGTTCAAGGCCGCGCCTGCGATATCCGACGCGGCGAAGGTGGGCGACAAGGTCGATTTTGATGTCACGCTTGTGGGCAGCGCCGGTGAGGTAACAGCGATCCAAAAGAAGCCTTAAGCAGGGGATTTTATAAGGCCCATTAAAGGCTAATTAACCTCGTTCCTTCACGCTTCAGTGATGAAAAAAGAACGAGCTGGGCGCGAAACGCAGATCAAGATTGGAAGAACCGAGCGGTGGCAGTCGTGATTGCCACCGCCTTCGGTTGCGTGGCGCTTCTGTGTGTCATTATCTGGCCGTTCTTCAGCGACTACAAGACGGTCGTAAAAATTCAGAGCGCGGGCGCTGCTGCGTTTGCGACATATTTTCTAATGTTGGGATCGCCCACTGCGGCGGTGGCATGCCTCATTTCTTGCGCGCAACTCCTCGTCTCAGCGTCAGTGCGTGACCGCTATGTCGTCGTGCGACTCTATGGGGCCAGCCTCATTGTGTTGTCCTTCCTATCGGTCATAACATGGCACGGAATACCATCCGCGCTGGCGTTGACCGGCAGTTCGCTGGGTAGTCTAGCCCGCTTGCAGACATCGACGACGCGTATGAAGGGTCTGTTCCTCGTGGGGGCTCCATTTTGGCTCGCCCATAATTTGATCGTTGGAGCCCTTTTCGCCTTGGGCACCGACGTTGTTTCTTTGCTCTCGAACTTTGGGAATTTGTTGAAGTTTGCGGTGAGACGTTGGCGCGAATCAGCCTTTCATGACGCTGCCACTAGGGCGTGGTGATGATTTAACACTTAGGGCTTCCCATGAGGCTGGAAGTCTGATTCATGGCTGTTTTTTTGGGATCAGCGATGGATATCGACGCGCTTCGGGATGACGAGTGGGAGCGGCTGAAAGGGCACATGCCGGGCGGCACGAAGGGCAAGCGCGGGCCGCGCACGGACAACCGGCGTTTTCTGGATGCGTTATTGTGGATGGCGCGTTCAGGTGGGCGGTGGCGTGACCTGCCCGAGCGGTTGGGCGACTATCGGACGGTGAAGCGGCGATATTACCGCTGGATCGAGATGGGCATCCTTGATGCGATGCTGGAGCATCTGGCGCGCGAAGCCGACCTGGAGTGGCTGATGATCGACAGCACGATCGTGCGCGCGCACCAACATGCGGCTGGCGCGCCTCGGTCAAAAGGGGGGCGGATGCCCAAGGCCTGGGTCGGTCTCGCGGCGGGCTGAGCACGAAAATCCACGCGGCAGGTGATGCGCTAGGCCTGCCAGTGCGTCTGATTGCCGGCCCCGGACAGCATAGCGATATCGCCTGCGCGGCCGACCTGATCGACGGCTTCTCACCCGATGCCGTGCTCGGCGACAAAGGCTATGATGCCGATCATCTGTGCGGGGCAATCCAAAGGGCCGGTGCCACCGTCGTCATTCCACCCAGACGGAACCGCAAGGTCCAGCGACCCTGCGACCGCCACCTGTACAAGGAGCGTAACCAGATCGAACGCTTCTTCAACAAGCTCAAGCAGTTCCGGCGCGTCGCAACCCGCTACGACAAGCTGCTCGTCAACTTCATGGGCTTCGTCAAACTCGCTGCCATCGCCATTTGGATCAGATAGTTAAATCATCACCACGCCCTAGAGCGGCCATAGGCTATTAAGCGCTCGGGTCTTTTTCCTATGTGGGATCATGACCTAACCACAACCATCTGAAAGGCCCTTCAGATCTGACTGTACACGGCGGGCTTCCGAATCAAAGTGGTTGACGGTTGCGCATGGGTAACGCGCTGAAGGCGCCGAATTCGGGCAAGACTCGGCGGTGTGCGGGCGGCGTGACATCCATACCTGAACGCTGATAAGTTTGGCGGACGCAGGTCAAAGGATCGTTCGTCGGACAAGCATTTTGGTGGGGAAGTGCCGCTCTATTAGCACACGCTAGCAGACTGCGTCTGGTCGAGTAGCCGATCAACGTCAGACGTAGCCGCTCATAGATATTTCGATATTATCCTGAACTCCTCTACCGCCGAGCCAACGGCCTCCGTGCCGTCGGCATGGACGAGGCAATGATCGATATGGTCGTTAATAAGCGCTCTCTTCGCGCTGGCGACTGCCTTTTCGACTGCATGAAGTTGCTGGACGATCTCGACGCAAGGTCGACCAGCCACGATCATATCGACAGTGCTGCGCAAGTGGCCACCAGCGCGATTTAATCGCTTGACGATCGCGGGATGACTTTCGTGCCTGTGTTCCGTCATCCGCAAGACCTCCTGCAACGCGCTACATGGCTTTACATATCCTCCAGGGGAGGATAACTCAAGCGCGTCCGATATCCCCCATGGGGGATAGGGTCGCAAATCAATCGGAACAAACGCAACGTGCTCTCCGTCCTGGCAAACCGCATCTATCGCCATCTGTTCATGGCTCAGGTCATCGCGCTCATCGGCACGGGGCTCGCGACGGTTGCGCTCGGCCTGCTTGCCTATGACATCGCCGGCGGCAGCGCCGGCGCGGTGCTCGGGACGGCGCTCGCGATCAAGATGGTTGCCTATATCGGTGTCGCGCCGGTCGTTGGCGCCTTCGCCGACCGCCTGCCACGTCGCGCGTTTCTTGTCAGCATGGATCTCGTGCGGATGGCCGTGGCGATCTGCCTGCCATTCGTGAGCCAGGTCTGGCAGATCTATGTCCTGATCTTCGTGCTGCAATCGGCCTCCGCGGCGTTCACGCCGACCTTCCAGGCAACCATCCCCGATATCCTGCCAGAGGAGCGCGACTATACCCGCGCGCTGTCGCTGTCGCGGCTCGCCTATGACATGGAAAGCCTGACCAGCCCGATCCTGGCTGCCGGGCTGCTGACCGTCATCAACTTCCACTGGCTATTTTCGGGAACGGCGATCGGGTTTCTGTGCTCGGCGCTGCTCGTCGTGACGACGGTCCTGCCACGTGCCGCGAAATCAGAACCGAGAAGTGGCGGGATTTACGCCAAGACAACGCGGGGTACGCGCATCTATCTGAAGACGCCGCGCCTGCGCGGGCTGCTTGCGCTGACCCTCGCTTCAGCTGCGGCCAGTTCGATGGTCATCGTCAACACGGTGGTAATCGTGCGTGGTAATCTCGGCCTCACGCAGCGCGATGTTGCCTTCACCCTTGCGGCTTTTGGCGCAGGCTCGATCCTTGCCGCGCTGACCCTGCCACGTATCCTCGATCGGGTCGCCGATCGTACGATCATGATTGGGGCTGCGGCAGCAATGACGATCGGTCTCGCCCTTCTGGCGATGCTCACGGCAAGCTTTGGGGCAGCGCCCGGTTATTGGCGCATGGTCCTGATCGGCTGGTTCATACTCGGTATCGCCTATTCGATGAGCGTGACGCCATCGGGCCGATTGCTTCGACGGTCGGCCAATGCCGACGACCGCCCGGCCTTGTTCGCCGCGCAATTCGCGCTCAGCCACTGCGCCTGGCTGATCTGCTATCCCCTGGTGGGGCTGTTGGGCGCCAGTATCGGGCAGACGGCGGCGTTTGCGGCAATGGCGGCGATTGCGGCCGCCGGAACCCTGGCCGCCTTGTGGCTCTGGCCCAGCGCAGATCCCGATACGGTGAACCATGACCATGCGGATCTCGCGCCCGATCATCCCCATCTGCGCGGTGATCACGGCAAGGCGCGGGAGCATGCGTTCGTTATCGACGATCTCCATCAGCGCTGGCCACGCCGATGACTTTCATCTCGACTGTCATGATCCCTGTCTTGCGGCGCGCTTGTGGACCGGCCGCGTTCGCGATACCCGTATCGCCATGACGGCATCGTCGGTCAGTTTGCGCGCTTCGGTGCGGGCCTGTGCCCGCATGCGCCTTTTTGCGCTCTCGGCGATTCTGGCGCTGTTCGGGATGCTGGCGCTTGCCACCTGGCATGACGCTATGCCGCACGTCCATGATGCCGAGCATGTCATCAGCGTCGATCGGGATCATCATGATCACGCCCCGGCCGAGCAGCCGGACACACCCGACCTGATGCATCTGGCGGCTCATGCGGTGCTCCAGACAATCGATGTGCCTGCGCAGGCTGTGGTTGTTGCGCTGTTGAAGCCTGTCACCGCAATCTGGGCGCGCGAACCCGCCGAGGCGGCGCGGTCCATCGCACCTTCGTCAATTCTGCGTCCCCCGCGAGGCTGAATTCACGCGCTTAGCGCGTGCCGTCATTGCAGCCTTTTTTGGGGATAAGAATATGAGAGCCTTTATAGGCCGGCTGTCGCGTCGCGTGGTGTCCGGCATGATGGTCGCGACCTGCGTCGCTGCGCTGTGCGCACCCGCACAGGCGCAAGTGGCGCCGCCGTTCGCTACACTGCTACGCCAGACCGCCGAGGCGCCTCGGCGCATCGAAAGCGAAGCTGAGGTCCGCCGGTCCGAAGGTCTTGCACGCCAGGCGCGCGCCCGACCCAATCCGACGATCGGCATTCTCACTGAGAATGTCGCGGGATCGTCTCCCTATCGCGGGGTCGATCGCGCCGAGACGACGCTGCAATATAGCCAGCCGCTGGAAATCGGCGGCAAGCGTTCGGCGAGGATCGCAGCCGGAAAGGCCGGCGTCGCCGCGTCCCGCGCCCGCGATCGTGATGCGAAGATCCGCTACGCTTATGATCTTGCACGCGCTTATGCAGCGGCGGACGTCGCAGACCAGAGGATAATGCTGGCCGAAGGCGAGGTCGAGCAAGCGCAGAATATCCTGCGCGCCGCTCGCGTGCTGGTCGATGCCGGCAAGGAAGCGCGGCTGCGCGCCCTGCAAGCAGAGGCCGCGCTGAACGCCGTCAGCGCCGATCTTGAGGGGGCGAAAGCGGATCGCATTGCGGCCTATGCCCGCCTCTCCGCACTCGCCGGCGTCGAGGAGACCTTCACCGGCTTGTCGGAATCGCTCCTGACCGTGCCGGTCGCGGCACCGGCTTATGGCCCCGTCGATCCGATGACGAGTTCGTCCTTTCTTGCCGCGCAGGCAGAGCGGGAGGCTGCCGAGCGCCGCCTGACCGCCGAACAGAAGCGGGCAATCCCCGATGTGACGGCAATCGTCGGCGTGCGGCGCCTCGATTATGAAAATGCGACCGCACTGACGGCGGGCGTCTCGATCCCGCTCAACATCTTCGATCGCAATCGTGGCAATATCGCCGCTTCGCAAGCAGAGGCACAGGCCGCCGCCGCAAGATTGGCCATGGCGCGTAACGATGCGATTGCCGAAGCCCGCGCGGCCGGGGCGCAGATTGCGGCCGCACAGTCGCGGGTTGCCGCAGCGGAGGCATCGCAACGCACCGCCGAAGAAACCTATCGTCTCGCTCGCATCGCCTATGAGGCTGGTAAATCCCCGCTCGTCGAATTGTTGAACGCCCGCCAAGGCCTTGGCGCGGCACGCGGGATCGTCCTCGACGCCAAAGTGGCCAGTTTCGAGGCGCGCGCGCAGCTCGCCCGTCTTCAGGGCCGCACCCTTTCCGGAGATGAGATCCAATGAACCCCGAACGCAA
This sequence comes from Sphingobium psychrophilum, assembly GCF_012927105.1. Taxonomy (GTDB): domain Bacteria; phylum Pseudomonadota; class Alphaproteobacteria; order Sphingomonadales; family Sphingomonadaceae; genus Sphingobium; species Sphingobium psychrophilum. The sequence continues at coordinate 119,311 of NZ_JABBFV010000011.1, forward strand.
CAAGCTTTATGCCGGGGCCGCGATCGGTCTTGTCCTCGCCGCCCTTGCCGGTTTCGGTGTCGCCAGGATGACTGGCCCGTCCGCACCGACAGCCGAGACGGAGGCGGCCGCCTCCGCCGCTCCAACCGACACGGTCGTGATCGCCCAGGATGATATCAAGACCTCGGGGATTGGCCTTGCACAAGCGGCAGCCGGTGGCGTCGCCGGCATCATCCTCGCCAGTGCCACCGTCGAGGCAACGCCTGACGCCGAAGCGGTGCTCACTGCCCGGGCAGCGGGCACCGTTACCCGGATCTTCAAGCGGATCGGTGATCCGGTCAGCGCGGGCGAAACGATCGCCATTGTCGAGAGCCGCGATGCGTCGGCGATCGCCGCCGATCGCAGTACGGCTGCCGCAAGGGTTACGCTTGCAAGCCGACAACTGGCGCGCGAGCGAATACTGCTCAATCAAGGGGTGTCGCCCCGGGCAGACTATGAGACCGCCGAAGCCAATCTGGCGGTCGCTCAGGCCGAAGCCCGGCAAGCGAGCGCTGCCGCCAGCGCGGCAAAGGTCTCGCGCGACGGCAGGTCGGTTGCGGTGGTCAGTTCGATCTCCGGCCGTATAACATCCGCACCCGTCAATCTCGGCGCGTTTGTGCAGGCCGAGACCGAGCTGTTCCGTGTCGCCGATCCGCGCCGCCTTCAGATCGAGGCGAGCATGCCGGCAGCGGACGCATTGCGTGTGAAGGCGGGTGACAGGGTCGAGCTGATGACCAACAACGGCCAGAAAGTGGAAGGCCAGGTCCGCTCGGCGACCGGCGTGGTCGATCCGCAGACGCGGCAAGCGACGGTGGTCGTGACACCAAGCGGAGGCGGCGGCCTGATCGCGCCCGGTCAACTCGTTCAGGCGCGTATCTTCGCCAGCGGCGGCGATGCGGCCTCCGGCGTGAATGTGCCGCAGGATGCGGTCCAGACGCTAGGGGATCGCTCGGTGGTGTTCGTGCGAACCCGCCAGGGGTTTAAGGCGCAGACCGTGCGGGTTGGAACGCGCAGCGGCGGCATGGTCGAGATTGCCTCGGGCCTCCCTGCAAACACGGTGATCGCCACCACCAATACCTTCCTGCTCAAGGCCGAGCTTGGCAAGGAGTCGGCGGAATGATCGCGCGGATTTTAGGGCTCTCGGTCAGAGCGCGATGGGCCGTTGTGTTCATCACCTTCCTCGTCGTCCTGTTCGGTGCCTGGCAGATCACCCTGCTGCCGATCGACGCGGTCCCGGACGTCACCAACCGCCAGGTCCAGATCAACAGCTTCGTGCCGACCCTCGGACCGGTCGACATGGAGAAGCAGGTCACCTTTCCCGTCGAGACAGCGCTTGCCGGTATTCCCGGTCTGCAGACGACCCGCTCGCTCACGCGTAACGGGTTCAGCCAGGTCACCGCGGTCTTCAAGGACAGCACCGACATCTATTTTGCTCGGCAGCAGGTGACCGAACGGGTCGCTCAGGCCAAGGACAGCTTGCCTGCTGGCGTTCAACCCCAACTCGCGCCGCTCACGACGGGTCTGGGCGAGATCTTCATGTTCAGCGTCGCGTTCGAACATCCCGACGACAAGGGCGTTAAGGTCGTCGACGGTCAGCCCGGCTGGCAGTCCGATGGTTCCTATCTGACGCCCGAGGGCGAGAAACTGACCACGGTGGTTGCCAAGGCCGCTTATCTGCGAACGGTCCAGGATTGGATCATCAGGCCGCAAATGCGCACCGTGCAGGGTGTTGCCGGTGTCGATTCCAACGGCGGCTATGTGAAGCAATATGTCGTCGAGCCGAATCTGACCGCGCTTGCATCCTATGGCGTCTCGGTCACTGACCTCGCCGACGCGCTCGAACGATCGAACCTGTCGGCGGGCTCCAACTATGTCCGCCGTGCCGGCGAATCCTTTCTCGTTCGCGCCGACGCGCGGCTGCGCTCGGTCGCCGACATAGAAGAGGCGGTGATCGCCACGCGTGCCGGCGTCCCGGTGCGCGTGAAGGACGTCGGCCAGGTCGTCATCGGGGGCGCGGTGCGGACCGGATCTGGCAGCGTCGGCGGGTCAGAAGCAGTCATCTCGACTATCCTGATGCTCACTGGCGAGAACAGCCGCATCGTCGCCAATCGCGTCGCCGACAAGCTGGTCGAAATCAACAAGACGTTGCCGCCGGACGTTGTCGCAAGCCAAGCCTATAACCGCTCCAAGCTGGTCAATGCGACCATCGCCACGGTCGAGAAGAATCTGGTCGAAGGCGCACTGCTCGTCATCGTCGTGCTGTTCCTGCTGCTCGGCAACATCCGCGCGGCGCTCATCACCGCAGCCGTGATTCCGATCACGATGCTGATGACCGCTGCGGGCATGAATGAGCTGGGTGTTTCGGGCAATCTGATGAGTCTCGGCGCGCTGGATTTCGGCCTGATCGTCGACGGCGCGGTCATCATCGTCGAAAACGCGCTCCGGCGCCTCGCCGAGCGGCAGCACCGCGAAGGCAGGCTGCTGACACGGACCGAACGTCTCGCTGAAACCACTCACGCCGCGCAGGAGATGGTCCGGCCAACCGTCTATGGCCAGGCCATCATCTTCCTCGTGTTCATACCTTTGCTCACCTTCCAGGGCGTGGAGGGCAAGACGTTCGCACCGATGGCGATCACGCTGATGCTGGCGCTGGCCAGTGCGTTCATCCTGTCGATCACGTTCGTGCCAGCGATGGTCGCGTTGCTCGTGATCGGCAAGGTCAGCGAGACCGAGGTCAGATCGATCCGCTGGTTCAAGGAGAAGTATCAGCCGGCGCTCACCCGCGCCGTGGCGCGGCCAATGCCGTTCATCCTCGGTGGCGTAGGCGTGTTTGCTGCGGCCGTTTTGCTGTTCGGCACGCTTGGACAAGAGTTCATGCCGCAGCTCGACGAGAAGGACATCACGGTCACCAATTTCCGTATTCCGTCCGCCTCAATCGACCAGTCGACCGCGATGCAGCTCCAGATCGAAAATGCACTCAAGACGTTGCCCGAGGTGGCATTGGTCTTTTCCAAGAACGGCAACGCCGATCTGGGCACCGATCCGATGCCGCCTAATGCGTCCGATACCTATGTCATCCCAAAGCCCGAAAAGGAGTGGCCCGCCGAGGTCAAATCCAAGGAGGACATCCTCCGACGGATCGAGGAACGGATGAAGCCGTTGATCGGCAACCGCACCGAGATCCAGCAACCGATCCAGATGCGGTTCAACGAGCTTATCGCGGGCGTTCGCTCGGACGTGGCGGTCAAGCTCTATGGCGACGATCTCGATGCCATGAGCGAAGCGGCGGGCCGGATTGCAACCGCACTTCGGGCAATCCCGGGCGCGGCGGACGTGCAGGCGGAACAGACATCGGGCGCGCCGACCTTCGACATCAAGGTCGATCGCCAGGCGGCGGGCCGTTACGGCCTGTCGGTCGAGGAGGTCGCCAGTACGGTCGCGGCGGCCCTTGGCGGACGCGAAGCGGGCTTGTTGTTCGAAGGCGATCGGCGTTTCGATGTCGTGGTGCGACTGCCCGACGCACAGCGCGACGATATCGAGACGCTGGGCTCGATCCCGGTCATGCTACCATCCAGCGGTGCCGGGAACGCGCGTTCCATCCCGCTCAGCGAAGTGGCGCGCTTCACCTACACCGAGGGGCTTAACCAGATCAGCCGCGAGAATGGCAAGCGGATGGTGGTGGTCCAGGCCAATGTGCGCGGCCGCGATCTTGGCGGATTCGTCGCCGAAGCCCAGGCGAAGATCACGGATGTGAAGCTGCCCGCCGGCACTTTCATCGAGTGGGGCGGCCAGTTCGAGAGCCTTCAGTCCGCCTCCCAGCGATTGGCGATCGTCGTGCCGCTTTGCTTCATCCTGATCTTCGCGTTGCTGTATATGGCACTGGGCGGCGCCTGGCCTGCCCTGATTGTGTTTACGGCCGTCCCCATGGCCCTGGCTGGAGGTGTGTTCGCTCTGTCCTTGCGGGGGATACCCTTCTCCATCACGGCGTCGGTCGGGTTCATCGCGCTTTCGGGTGTGGCGGTCCTCAACGGTCTCGTCATGATGAGTGCTATCCGCAAGCGGCTTGACGACGGCGAAGGGATCGACGGTGCCATCATTGGTGGCGCGATGGAACGTGTGCGGCCCGTGCTGATGACTGCCCTGGTAGCGAGCCTGGGCTTCATCCCTATGGCGCTCGCCACCGGAACCGGAGCGGAGGTGCAGCGACCGCTTGCGACCGTGGTGATCGGAGGGCTTATCACGTCGACGGCGCTGACGTTGCTCGTTCTTCCGGCAATCTCGGCGCTGATGTTCCGTATATTAGCGAAACGGAAGACTATCCAGGAGCCTCCGAGAAGGGTTGTGGCGGCGTGAAGGAGTCCCCTCCAACAAATTCGGTGGAAAGCTGGGCTGAAAAGGTGACGCCCTGTCACACTAACCGGCGAACGGCACTCAAATGTCTGGCCGCCGGGCTTGTCGTAACCAGCAATCCAATTCCGCTGTGGGCCGCGAGGACCAATCGCGGGCAGCCGTGGGGCGGCTTTGTCACGCCTCCGACCTGGCGCTCCCTGGAAGTCGCAACCGGCGACACGCTGATCGTGCCGGCCAAAGTGTCCGGCGTAGCAATCGACGCGGTGCTCGATAGCGGTAGCGGCGCGTCCATCATCAGCAAGTCGCTTGCTGCGAAGCTCGGCATGACGAACCTGGAGCCGCGACGGATCAATGGCCTGGGCGGCAAGGCTCCGGTCGGTCTAGTCCGCAATGTCGCGGTGATGCTGGGCGCTTATGCGCCCGTCCTCCCGTTCGCGGTAATCGCAGACTTGGGGGCGGTCTCGGCTGCCTTTGGCCGTCCGATCGATATGCTGCTCGGGGCAGATGTGCTGGCTGGCGGCTGCGTGGCGCTCGATTTTGCGACGCGACGGTTCGCATTTGAGAAGCCCGCCAGCTTTGTGCCAGGGCCGGAATGGACTACGCTTTCGCTCGGACACGGTGCCAAACAGGAACTGTTCGTGCTGGCGTCTATCGCGGGCCTGGACCCGGTGCCGCTGATGCTCGATTTCGGCAGCTCGTCGGCGCTGATATTATCCTCCGCCTATATCGAGACGCATGCGCTTCTGGCGGGCAAACCTGTTTCCACCGCCGCCCTTGGCGGGGTCGAAGGGGTGCAAATCGTCAAGTCCTTTATCGCCGATACGGTGAGCCTGGGCCCGCTCTCGATCGCCTCTGTTCCGGCGCTCGCCCTTGATCATTGGACCTCGGTGAGCACCGTAGGCAATGTGGGAATGCCGCTGCTCGGACAATTCGATATCGTGCTGGACGTGTTTAAAGGGCTATTGTGGTTGCGAGCCTCCCCCCCTCGGGGACGTCTGCCGATGCTGAAGGATCGAAGCGGCCTTGGCCTCGCCGTCTCCGCTACTGAACTGACTGTCGTGCATGTGGCATCTGGCAGCCCTGCGGATCAGGCGGGGTGGGTTCTTGGTGAGCACGTCGTAGCGGTGAACGGTCGTGTCATAGATGTATTCTATACGCGGGGGTCGCTCTGGCAGTGGCGCTACGGCCCCGCAGGAAGCCGGGTAACGCTTAAGCTCGCGGATGGAACGACGCGGATGCTAACGCTTGCCGACTACTACTGAGCAGTCCGACAGGAAAGCAATGAGAAGCTACCGGTACTCTCGGGTCTGGCGCAGGTTTGAAGGTGATGACCCGGATCGCCATACTGTGGATCGGTGGCACGCTGGCAGCCTCGCCGGTGTCGATGGTCGTGCTGGCGGCCGCTTACCGGCTGCTGCTGCGTAGACCGCTACGTCCATCTTCCGAAACCACCCCAGCCGCTGAGCAAAAGGAGGTCACCATAAGAGCGCCACGCATCGCACTGTGTACCGCCGCCATCTTGGCCGCCGGTCCGGCCCTCGCTCAATCCATGAGCGGGGATATGAAAGGCATGCCCGGTATGACGGGCATGGACAAGAAGGCGCCGGCCGCCAAGACAGGGCACGGTGTCGGTGTCATCACCGCGATCGATCCCCAAACGGCCAAACTTACAATCCAGCACGGACCGATGCCGGCGGTGGGCTGGCCCGCCATGACCATGGCGTTCAAGGCCAATCCGCCGACGCTGCTTCGCGGCCTGCAGGTGGGCCAGCGGATCGGGTTCGACGTCATGACCCACGGCATGGCCGCCGAGATCACTGCCGTTCGACCGCAATAGGCACTATTTGCCCGAGGCGGGCATCATTTGAGTACGCCCGCTTCGGGGAGATGTCTTGCAGAATAGCTTGACCCCAAGGAGATTAGTTAGGTGCAGCAAGAAGCGCCTGGACCCGAAAGTTGAATAGGTGGGCACGCTACCGTCCCATAGGAGCAGAACACGCAGCAATCTCCTGCCTTCGGGCGCAACAAAGCACCGCAGCCTGTGCAATCGTAGAAATATTGGCAGGCGTTCGTCGGCATCGTTTCCATCTTCACCGTGCCGCATTGCGGGCAAGTGATGGTCGATTCGAGAAGGGGTGCGCGCTCAGACATAGGAATATCCGAGCCAGAGCAGGATCGCGCCGATCGTCAAGCCGACGAACACCACAACACGCAAGGCAGGCGGCGTGCAGGCACCCTCGGGTCCGCAGGTCATCGCCACGCGCTGTTGCCGCCAGAGCATGATTGCACCACCGACAAGGCAGAGTGCACTCAAGCCCAGGAGAAGCGTCCGATAGGGAGCTGCGGCAACGGCGATGCCGCCCAACCACCCCACACTGACGCCAACGGTGGTCAGCAAGATCGGCAAGGCGCAGCAGGAGGCTACGCCGAATGCCGACGCTGTTGCGCCGAAGGCGAGTAACAGCGCCCCACGCGCGCTAGAAAAGCGGCCCAGGACATATGGTTTGGACATCATCGACGACTCCTTGCGATCAATTGGCTGGAACTCTACCGTCTGTAGGAACTACAGACTCAACCCCCAATTTCGAAAGGCGAGGGGCGGCCATGGAAACCATCGCGATTGGAGAGCTTTCGCGGCGCACGCGCTGCAACATTGAGACGATCCGCTACTATGAGCGTATCGGACTGCTGCCCATGCCGGCCCGCCGGGGCCGGTACCGCAGCTTTGGCCTCGCGGATGTTGCGCGGGTCCATTTTGTCCGGCGTGCGCGCGAGCTGGGCTTTACGCTAGACGAAATTCGGGCGCTGCTCGGAATCGCCACCGCCGAAGACATGGCATGCGGCGACGCCCGCGAAATCGCGGCTTCGCACCTCCAGCAGGTGCGCGCGCGGATTACGGACTTGAGGCGCATGGAGCGCGTACTTGCCGACACCGTTCGTGCCTGCGACGCCGGCGATCAGGTCGGATGTCCGTTGATCACGACATTATCTGCTACCGCCCAATTGGGCACGATTTGATCGATGTTTCTGCAAGATCGGCGAACCTGTCACGGTGCCTCTCATCGTCGCCGAAATCCTGGTAACTGTCGGACTGTGGCTACATCTGACTGAGTTGCACGACCACGCCTACAAGCGGCTTGAGCTGTGCGGCGAGGCTGAAGCCTTAGACCAGCCAGGCGTTGGTGGTCGCAATGACCAGAAGAACGCCAAGCACGCCGCGATAGATGACGAACGGCCAAGCGGAGAAGCGCTCGAGGACGCGCATTAGCGCCCAGATCGCCGCGAACGCTGAAACGGATGCAACAACAAGACCAACGGCCAAAACGGACCAGCCATGCATATCGAGATGGACTTTGTGCAGCTCCCATAATTCCTTCAGCCCGGCGAGAGCTATAGCCGGGATGCCCAACAGGAATGAAAAGCGCGCCGCTTCTTCACGCTTAAATCCGAGTGCTAGCGCAGCGGTGAGGGTCGATCCGGAGCGTGAGACGCCTGGGATGAGGGCTCCGACCTGCGCCAAGCCGACGAGCAGCGCGTCCAGCAATGATGCATTCTCAACGCTGCGGCGGTGGCGTGCCAGGATTTCGGTGAGCGCCATCAGCACCGCCATCGCGATGCACGCCCAGCCAATCACCGGCAATGCGCGAAGGGGCGAGTTGCATATATTGAGGCTGCTGGAAAGGAGAGCGCCCGCCAGCGCGATAGGGATCGTCGCCAGCACGATCCAGGTCGCCAGACGAAGGTCGGGATCGGCGAATTCGCGGCGGCTGATCGCCGACACTGACCCGACCGCAAGACGGCGAACATCCCGCCAGAAATAGCTGATAACGGCGGCGAGTGCTGCGAGCTGCATAGCTGCCGAAAACGCAGAGCCCGGATCTCGCCACCCCAACACGGCAGGTACGACGCGCATATGGGCTGTCGACGAAATCGGCAGAAGTTCAGTAATGCCCTGCACCACACCCAACATGGCAACCTTGGCATAGCCTAATGTGACAAAGCCCGTGTCGATGCCCGTGCTACATTGTCCGGCCATATCGATGTGATCCTTTTACGGATGGAAAAGAAGATCGTCGCTTCGGCGCGCTCGGCAATCGTGTTATCGAGCCCGCTGGTCGCGATCGATAAGACGCAGCCCGTTGAGGACGACCAGAAGCGATGCACCGACATCGGCCGCTATCGCGCCCCAGAGTGACGCCATCCCGAGCAGCGTCAGTCCCCCGAAGACGAGCTTTACCGCAAGCGAGAAGCCGATGTTCTGCCGGATGACGGTGAGCGTCGCTCGTGAGTGCCGAATGAGCCACGGTAGCTGGGAGAGATCGTCCTGCATCAGCGCGATATCCGCCGTCTCGATCGCCGCGTCGCTCCCAATCGCGCCCATCGCGATGCCGAGGCTCGCCCGCGCCATCGCCGGCGCGTCGTTGACGCCGTCGCCGACCATGGCGACGAGGCCATGCTGCGCGACGAGCCTTTCTATCGCCTCGACCTTCTGTTCGGGAAGCAGCTCGGCGTAGACCTCATCTACGCCGGTTTCATGTGCGATGGCCTGAGCGGGCGCGCGGCTGTCTCCCGTCAGCATGACGACCTGCGCGATGCCGAGCTTATGGAGCTGCGCGACGATCTGCGTGGCCTCGGGACGCACCGCATCACCAATCGCAATCAATCCGATGACCGACTGCGCCTCGCCGACAACGATCCCGGTCAGTCCGGCCCCAGCAATTCGCTGCAACTGGGCGGCAAGCTCATCGTCGCTGGATCCTCCAAGCCTCTCGCCAAGATAGCCAGGGGAGCCGACCCAAACTTCGCGACCATCGATCGCGCCAACGACTCCTTGCCCGGGCAAGGCCGTCACTGACTTTGCAGGGACGACGTCGACGCCGCGCTCCGTTGCGGCATCGAGGATCGCGTGGGCAATCGGATGCTCGCTTCGCGCTTCGATGGCAGCCGCGAGCGCCAGCAACTCGATCTCGCCCCGACCGCCAAGCGGGACAAGCTCGACCACCTTGGGGCGCCCAAGCGTGAGCGTTCCGGTCTTGTCCATCGCGATCGCCGTGATGCGGGCAGGCGTTTCGAGATGGATGCCCCCCTTGATCAGCACGCCCCGCCTGGCCGCGCCGGTCAAGCCCGCGACGATGCTGACAGGCGTCGAGATGACCAGGGCGCAGGGGCAGGCGATGACAAGCAAGACCAGCGCCTGATAGAACCAGGCGGCCCAACCTCCCCCAAGCAGCAACGGCGGTACAAGGAATACCGCCAGAGAAAGCGCCATCACGACTGGCGTGTATATCCGCGCGAAGCGTTCCACCCATTGCTCGGTCGGAGCCCGTTTGCTCTGCGCCTCGCCGACCATGCGCACGATACGCGCGAGCGTCGTATCGGAGGCTGGCCGGGTCGTTACGATCTCGAGCGCGCCCATGCCGTTGATGGTCCCGGCATAGACCACCGTGTCTTGCGCGACCGTTACGGGTACGCTTTCGCCCGTAATTGGCGCCTGATTGACCGCGCTGGTCCCCGCAACCACCCGGCCGTCGAGCGGTATCTTTCCGCCCGGTGGAACGATCACATGCGCTCCGACCGCAACTTCGGCAACGGGTACGTCCTTCTCGATGCCCGCAACATCCCGTATCCGGGCTGAATCCGGCGCGATTTCCATGAGCGCGGCGACGGCACGGCGGGCACGTCCAAGGCTCCATGCCTCGAGCGCCAGCGCAAGGGCGAAGAAGAATGCGACGGTCGCCGCTTCGAACCACTGGCCGATGCCGAGGGCGCCCGCCACCGCGACAAGCATGAGCAGGTTCATGTCCGGCCTGAGTCGCCGCGCCGCGAGGATCGCCTTGGGCGCGACGTACCGAACCGCAGAAAGGATCGCCAAGGAATAAGCGAGCATCGCCAGAAGCGGGGGATGGGCCTCACGCGCCAGACTCTCGTGCAGCACTGCAGCGAAACCGTTTGCGCGCGCATGGATCGCAAAACCGACCAGCACCATAGCGCCGCTTGTGATCGTCAGCCCGGCCTGAACGCGGCGTCGACGCTGCTCCGCTAGCGCACCGGCGCTGCCCCCGCCTTCTTGCCACAGTTCGGCACGCATGCCCGTGCGCTCGACTGCTTTCAAAATTCCAGCGTGTTGCGCGGCAGCGGAAGAACCTGCGACCGACATGCGGCCGTTGATGAGATCGAACGACAGGTTCTCCAACCCGACGACCGGCCCGACCTCGCGTTTGAGGACGGCGACTTCATCACCGCAGTCCATGCCATGAATTTTGAAGATCGAGCCGTTTGGACGATCAGCGAAAGCCAGTTCGACCGGCTCCGGTTCGCCGGAGCAGCCGCTGCAACCGCCAACATCCGCTTCATCCTCTGCGAAGCTCCCGGTGGCTTTCAATGCGGCCGACATGCCGGTGGCCGATATGGCCGCGATGATCGCCTCCACCCCGATGCCGGACTCGATATCAACGTCGAGCAGACCGTGCTTCGGCTGGAACGATAAAAACCGCTCGTCTCCCACGAGGGGGATGAGCGCTTCCCTGAGAAGCCGAACCTCATTCTGGCAGTCGAGTCCATGGACCTTGAAGCGCCACCGTCGCTCACTCGCTATGGCGCTCGCTTCGGTCTGCTCGAACATTGCGTCACCTCGACTTTTCGACATGACACCCTCTATACAGTCTGAAGTTACTAGAGGGTCAAACGATATGTCCACGGAGCCGCTCAGCATCGGAAGTCTCGCAAAAGCCACCGGAACCAAAGTGGAGACGATCCGCTATTATGAGAGCATCGGCTTGTTGGCCGCGCCTGCCCGCACAAAGAACAACTATCGCGCCTACACCCCCCAACATCTCGCACGGCTAAGTTTCATTCGCAGAGCTCGTGCGCTGGGTTTCTCGATCGACCAGGTTCAGGAGTTGCTCGAGCTCGCCGACCAGAAGGATATTTCGTGCAAGGCGGTGGACGCGATCGCGCGCGAGCATCTCGCCGAAATTGACCGAAAGCTTCGCGACCTGAACACTTTGAGATCCGAATTGAGCAACGTGATCGTCCAGTGTGGACACGGCACCATTTCCGAGTGCCGCATCATCGAGACATTGGCACCGGATTCCGCCGCATTCAGCTGAGCAGGGAAGGTTGATGAGACCGCCGATCGCAATAATGAAGCAGCTAATGCAAACAAGTCGCAAAACCACTTGACCCTCTAGCAGCTAGAGGCTGTAGACGCAGCGCATGTTTACGCTTTCAAGCAGCCTTCACCTTTTGTCGAGTCGCCGGCGAACGGTCTCGTTCCGCCAATCGGTGCTCCGCCCGTTGGCAGTGCTAGGCATCCTCTTGTTTGCCCTTGGCACAAGCGTCGCTGCCCAGGCCCAAACCACCGACGTCCAGACCGCGTGGCGGCTGCTCGATTATATGGCGGTCGATTATGGCGGCGCTGTCAGTGGCGGAAGGGTGAAGAGCGCCTCGGAATATGCCGAGATGACCGAATTCGCGGCTTCAGTATCCACCCGCCTTGCGGCGCTGCCGTCTACACCGGCGCGCGGACAGTTGATCGCGGGCGCAACCCGGCTCCAAGCCGTTATCGCTGCGAAGGGCGCGCGCGAAGATGTTGCCCGCATCGCCCATGGCCTCGCCGCCGATCTGCTCAAGGCCTACCCGGTGTCCCTCGCACCAGGCAAGGCGCCCGATCTGGCCCGCGGCGCCACCTTGTTCGCGCAGAATTGTGCGAGCTGCCACGGCATGACCGGCGACGGGCATGGTCCTGACGCCGCAAAGCTTAAGACCCTGCCGATCGCCTTCAGCGACATTACGCGCGCGCGGCAGCGCAGTCCCTTTGCGCTCTATCAGGTCATCGATCAGGGCATCGACGGCACTGCGATGCAAAGCTTTGCGACCTTGCCGAGCGCCGATCGCTGGGCGCTGGCCTTCTATGCCGGTCGCTTTGCCTTTCCCGACGCGCTCGCAAGCCAGGGCGAGCGGCTGTGGAAATCCGATCCCGGCCTGCGGCAGATGATCCCCGACCTGACGACACTCGCAGGGCTGACGCCCGAGGTGCTGGCAATGTCGATCGGGACTGCCAAGGCCGACGCGGTGATCGCCTATCTGCGCCGCCACCCGGACGTGGTGATCCAGCAGGCACCCGGCTCGTTGACCGTTGCGCGCGATAAACTGGCGCAGAGCCTTGCCGCGTACCGCGGTGGCGACCGTCACGCCGCCCAGGAACTTGCGCTTTCGGCCTATCTCGATGGCTTCGAGCCCCTCGAGCCGATGCTGACCGCGCGCGATGCTACGCTCATGGGGCACATCGAAAGCGCCATGGGCGAGTTTCGGGCATCGCTCCAGCAGGGGCGCCCCGCCGATGAGATCGCCACGCGCATCCAGGTGCTCGACGGTCTCTTCGACGACGCCGACGCGGCCTTGTCCCCGGACGCGGCCAGCACTGCATCGACCTTCCTGGGTGCCTTCACCATCCTGCTGCGGGAGGGACTCGAAGCGTTGCTGATCGTCGTCGCGATGATCGCTTTCTTACGCAAGGCGGAGCGGCCGGAAGTGCTGCCCTATGTCCATGGCGGCTGGATCGGGGCGCTGGCGGCGGGCGGCCTGACCTGGGGAATCGCGACCTATGCGATCGGGATCAGCGGCGCGAGCCGGGAGCTTACCGAAGGGTTCGGATCGCTGTTCGCGGCCGTCGTCCTGCTCTCCGTGGGGATCTGGATGCACGGCAAGGCGCAGGCGGACCAGTGGCAACGCTACATCCGGGAGAAGATGTCGCGCGCGCTGTCGCGGCAGTCGGCCTGGTTCCTGTTCGGCCTGGCCTTCATCGTCGTCTATCGTGAGGTGTTCGAGACGATCCTGTTCTACGCCGCGCTCTGGACCCAGGGCAATGGCGGCACGATGCTGGCAGGCGCCGGCTCTGCGGTGCTGCTACTGGGACTCATCGCGTGGGCCATGCTGCGCTACAGCCGCGATCTCCCGATCGCGAAATTCTTCGCCTACAGCGCGTGGCTAATGGCGATCCTTACCATCGTCCTCGCCGGCAAGGGCGTGTCGGCCCTACAGGAAGCCGGCATCATCGACATCGCGCCGCTTGGCGGCGGCATCCGCGTCTCCATGCTCGGGATCTTCCCGACGTTGCAGTCAATGGGCGCGCAGCTCCTGATGCTCATCGCGGTACTTTGTGGCTTCCTCCTCAACCGGCGCCGTGCCGCTGTGGCGGTCGGCTGATGCAGCCGGCGACAACGACGACGATTTGCCTTGACCCTCTAGTTGCTAGAGGGTGCATAGAGTTTCCATGATGCTTGTTCGAGTACATGATCATGGTCTGTAACAGCTGCCAGTCCGACGCACCGCCGACGCCGGATCCTCGCTGGCGTCGCATGCTCTGGATCGCGCTCGCGATCAATCTGGCGATGTTTTTCGGCGAGATCGTCGCGGGCATCGCTTCGGGATCGCGATCGCTGCAGGCGGACGCGCTCGATTTCCTCGGCGATTCTGCAAATTATGCGATCAGCCTTGGGGTCGCCGGTCTGGCGCTTGGCTGGCGGTCGCGTGCCGCGCTGCTCAAGGGCGGCACGATCCTCGCCTTCGGCCTTTATGTCCTCGTCACGACGGTGCTTGCGGCGCTGGGCCGCAGCGTGCCGCAGGCCGAGACGATGGGAATCGTCGGCGTGATCGCTCTGATCGCGAATGGCAGCGTTGCGCTCATGCTCTATCGCTACCGCGGTGGCGACGCCAACATGCGCTCGGTCTGGATTTGCTCGCGAAACGACGCAATCGGTAATCTCGCGGTCCTGCTGGCTGCCGCTGGTGTCGTCGGTACGGGCACGGCTTGGCCGGATCTCGCTGTTGCCCTCATTATGGCGGGCCTGGGGATTTGGGGCGGCCTGCAGATCATCAGTCAGGCCCGTGCAGAGCTACGCCCGACACCGGTAAGTCGAGTCGAGGCACAACATTCGTTGGCGAGTCCGGCACGACACGACGCGCTTCCTATCTTATCGCAGAATGAGCGATGACGAGTTTATTTCTTCGTACAACGGGCGAGACTAGCTCGTTACCCGCGTTCCTGTTAGGAAGTGTGCCGTGCGACGGCTGCTGAACATCCTTGCCTATTTGACGATCGCCCTCTCCTTGGGGACGACGGCGACGGCGCATGTGCTGGAGCGGCCGGATGTAGGTGTTTCATTGCATGAAACTGGCATGGACGAGATAGCCCTGGGCCACGCGCCCGGCGACGCAGATCAGGTGCCCTCCGATAGTGACAAAGGGTATCCGCATCATCACGGCGGTTGCCACGGCGATCACGTCGCTGCGCCGGTCAAGATCGCTAATAATACGCTCAAACCCGATCTTCGGCTCGCGCCCATTTTTTCGATCGATTCGCTTCGGCCACTCTCCACTGCCGATCCGGCGCTGAGGCCCCCCCAAGCCTGACGATCCGCTGACCTCGCCGGCCATTGCCGCGCGGGGCCAACCCGGTTTGTCAGGAGTTATCATTTATGCATCGTACAATCGCGGCCGTTATGGTCGCGGCGTCTCTCGCCAGTGCGGCCGGGGCGCAAACAACAACGCGGCCCGGCATTCCGGCGGCGACCACTTCGTCACAATCGCCCGATGCGTTCTCGCTCGAGAACGCTCTCGCTGCGGGCGGCATGCCATCCATCCCATCACCCGTCCTCAACAACGGCGCGGCATCGGGCGGCAGCGGATCGGCTCCACTTCCGTCGGTCGCGGCGGCCACGGCCGGCGTCGACGCCGCGACCGCGGCGCGGCGTGTCGCAGGCTTGCGCCCCAACCCCGAGGTGCAGGCACAGGTCGAGAATATCGCCGGCACCGGCGTCTATAAGGGGCTGCGGAGTTCCGAAACGACGGTCGGCGTGGCGCTGCCGCTGGAACTGGGTGGCAAGCGGCCGGCGCGTGTCGCACTGGCGACCGCCCGCCTCACTCGGGCGCAGATCCAGTCGGAAATCGCGCGAGCGGATCTCCGCTTGCGGATTACGCAGCTCTATATCGAAGCCGCCGCCGCCGAGCGCCGTGCTGAAGTGCTGAGCGAGCAGGCCGGGATCGCCAACAACGCGTTCCGGGTCTCAAGCGAGCGCGTGAAGGCCGGCGATGTCGGCCCGATCGAGCAACAGCGCGCCGATGTGCTGCGCATCAATGCGCAGGTCGCAGCCGATAGCGCGGCCCGGCAGGCACAGGCGGCGCGTGTAAACCTTGAGACATTGTTGTCGGTGCCGGTGATGGGGCCACTCGATCGCGCCTGGTTCGAGCGGATCGATGATTACGGACCGCCTCGGCCCGTCGATGTTGAAGGGACGCTAGCCTTGGTCGCTGCGGAAGCGGATGTTCGCACCGCCGATGCACAAGTGCGGGTAGCAAGGTCGTTGCGCGTGCCCGACCTGACTATCAGCGCGTCCGCCCGCCGATTGGCGGCGACCAACGACACCGCTGCTGTGGTCGGGATTTCGATTCCGATCCCGTTTTTCAACAACGGCAGCGCCTTCGTGGCGCAGTCGCGATCGGAGCAGACACAGGCGATCGCGCTGCGAAACCTAGCCGTGATCGATACCCGCCAGCAGATCGCCAGCGCACAAACCGAAGTGGCGAACGCCGCTGCGACCGCGCGGGCGGCGGGCGGACCGGGACTGGCAGCGGCACAGGAGGCCGCCCGCATCGCCCGGATCGGTTGGACGCAGGGCAAGTTCGACCAGATCGCGCTCCTCGATGCCGAGCGCACGCTTTCACTGACCCGCCAGACCTACGTCGATGCGCTCGCCGCCTATCACGACGCGCAGGCCCGGCTCGACCGGCTCACCACGCCGGCCCCCACGATTTCCGGAGATGATCGATGATTCAAGATAAGCGCCTTCTTGGCGGTGCGGCGGCTGTCGCGATCGTCGCCGCACTTGGTGGCTTTGGGATCGCACGCTGGACTGCGAGCGAACCTGCCGCAACCGAAGCGGCGAGCGGTAACGCCGCTGCCCCGGCAGAGGAGGAAAAAGCCCCCGACACGGTGGCGATGACTGCGCAGGCGGTTCAGCAGGCCGGCATCGCCACAGAGACGGTCAATCCCGGCGGGCTTGGCGCAGAAATTGTCGCGCAGGCGACGGTGAGCGCATCGCCGCAAGGCGAAGCGATCGTGACCGCCCGCGCAGGCGGCGCAGTCACTCGGCTATTGAAGCGGCTCGGTGATCCGGTGCGTGCCGGCGAAACGCTTGCCGTTGTCGAAAGCCGGGATGCGGCGCAGTTTGCCGCCGATCGCACCGCTGCGGCTGCCAAGTCGACGCTTGCGCAAAAGGCGCTTGCCCGCGAGCAGTACCTGTTCCGTCAAAAGGTCTCAGCGCGGGTCGAGCTGGAACAGGCTGAGGCGGAAGCCGCCTCAGCCGCCGCAGAAGCGCGCCGCGCGAGCGTGGCGGCAGGGGCCGCGCGCGTGACATCGGACGGTCGCGGTGTGTTGGTGTCCAGCCCGATTTCGGGTCGCGTCACCTCGGAGAACATCAGCCTGGGCGCGTTCGTCCAGCCCGAAACCGAGCTGATGCGCGTCGCGGATGCGTCAAAGATTCAGATAGAGGCGGCAGTCGGTCCGACCGACGCGCAACGACTCTCTCCAGGCGATCGAGCAATCATCGAGCTGCCCGACGGGCGGACGGTGGAGGGGCGCGTGCGCGCCGTCACACCCGGGCTTGCCAACGACACGCGCTCGGCGACGGCGGTCCTCGACGTTTCGGGCAGCCTTCAGCCGGGACTCGCAGTGCGGGTGCGGCTCCTACCGGGCGGGGGCGGCACGACCAGCAATGCGATCGTAGTGCCGGAGGATGCGGTGCAGACCCTCGAAGGGCGTGACATCGTGTTTGTGCGGACCGCGCAGGGATTCAAGGCTCAGAGCATCACGATCGGACAACGCAGCAACGGCCGGGTCGAGATCCTGAAGGGTCTCGCGGCAGGCAGCCAAGTCGCAACCAAGAACGCATTCCTGCTCAAAGCCGAACTCGGCAAGGGCGCGGGCGAGGAAGAATAGACCATGATCGCAAATCTCATGGCGCTCTCCGTCCGCATGCGTTGGACGGTACTCGCCCTTTTCCTAGTCATCGGCGGCCTCGGCCTCTGGCAGCTTACCAAGTTGCCAATCGACGCGGTGCCAGATATCACCACCAATCAGGTTCAGATCAATACGATCGACCCGCGTTTGTCGCCGGTCGAAATCGAGAAGCTCGTTACCTATCCCGTCGAAATCGCCCTAGCCGGCATTCCAGGTCTTGAAACCACACGTTCGATCTCGCGCAACGGCTTCAGCCAGGTCAGTGCGATCTTCACCGACAGCACCGACCTCTACTTCGCGCGTCAGCAGGTTGGTGAGCGCCTGCGCCAAGCAACCGAAAATTTGCCGGACGGTGTTCAGCCACAAGTTGGACCCGTCTCCACGGGTCTTGGCGAGATCGTCATGTACACGGTTGGCTATGCCAATCCGGACGGCAAGGGCGCTAAAAAAGTCGCAGGCCAACCAGGGTGGCAGCCGGACGGCAGCTATCTGACGCCCGAAGGCGAAAGACTAACGGACGCGGTGGCCAAGGCAAGCTATCTGCGAACTGTTCAAGACTGGATTATCGGCCCGCAGCTTCGCTCGGTGAAAGGCGTTGCCGGCGTCGACTCCATTGGTGGTTATGCCAAGACGTTCGTGGTCGAACCAGACCCGACGAAGCTCGCCAATTTCGGAATCTCGTATAGCGAGCTCGGCCAAGCTCTCGAGAACGCAAATCTCGCGGTGGGCGCTAATTACTATAACCGCGGCGGTGAAGCGTACCTTGTGCGCGTCGATTCCCGCGTGCGTACGGTCGATGAGATCAGCAATGCTGTCGCGGCGACGCGTGGGGGAACCCCAATCACGATCGGCCAGATCGCCAATGTTCGCGTCGGTGGCGATCTGCGAACGGGTGCGGGTAGCATGAACGGCGAAGAAGCGGTCATTGGCACGGTGCTGATGTTGATCGGTCAGAACAGCCGGGTTGTCGCCACGGAGGCCTCGTCCAAGCTCGATCAGGTTGCGAAAACACTGCCACCGGGCATCCAGGTCAAGGTGGTGTTGAACCGCGCTGAATTGGTCGGCGCAACGGTGGCGACGGTCCAGCGCAATCTGACCGAAGGCGCGATCCTTGTTGCCGTGGCACTGTTCCTGCTGCTCGGTAACTGGCGCGCCGCCGTGATTGCAGTGCTGGTCATCCCCTTCTCGTTCCTGATGATGGCCATGGGAATGAACGCGTTCAAAGTCCCCGGCAACCTGATGAGCCTGGGGGCGCTCGACTTCGGTCTGATCGTCGATGGCGCCGTTATCATCATTGAAAACTGCCTCGCCAGACTGGCGCACCGGCAGGAACATGAAGGCCGACTGCTCTCGCTCCGCGAACGACTGGAGGAGACGATGCGGGCGTCACAGGAGATGATCAAGCCGACCGTCTTCGGCCAAGCGATCATCCTGCTCGCGTTCGCACCGCTGCTCACATTTACGGGCACCGAGGGCAAGACGTTCTCGCCGATGGCGATCACCATCATGCTCGCGCTGGTGGCCGCGTTCGTACTCGCAATCACGCTGGTGCCAGCGCTGGTTGCAATCCTCATCCGCGGCAAGGTCGCGGAGAAGGACGTGTGGCTGATCCGCAAGTCCAAGGAGCGCTACCTGCCGTTGCTGGATCAGGCGATTGCGCGTCCGTGGCCATTCATCCTCGGCGGATTGGCCTTCTTCGTGGCGGCCATCCCCGCGTTTGGGCTGCTAGGCTCGGAATTCATTCCCCAGCTAGATGAGAAAAACCTCGCCTTTGCATCGACACGAGTGCCCTCCGTCAGCCTTGATCAGTCGCTGGCGATGGAACGCAAGGTCGAGGAGGCGGTAATCAAAATTCCCGAAGTCGCCTTGATGTTCTCGAAGACAGGCACTGCGGAAGTTGCGAGCGATCCGATGCCGCCAAACGTCTCGGATGGCTTCGTTATCTTGAAAGAGAAGGACCAATGGGCAGAAGGCACAACCAAAGCTGATGTGGTTGCCAAGATTGAGAAGGCGACCGGCGGTCTTCTTGGCAATCTTTACGAGGTCAGTCAGCCGATCCAGCTGCGATTTAACGAGCTGATCGCGGGTGTTCGTGGCGATGTTGCGATCAAGCTCTACGGCGACGATCTCGACAAGATGGCGCTGACGGCAAATGAGATGGTGCGCGTACTCCAGACCATACCCGGTGCGGCCAGCGTCAAGGCCGAACAGGTCGGTGGCGCACCGGCGCTCGACGTAAAGCTCGACCGCGCCGCGATCGCTCGCCTCGGCCTCACAGTTCGCGACGTTGCGGACACGGTTGCGGCAGGGCTCGGTGGGCGTGAATCGGGGCTTGTGTACGAGGGCGACCGGCGTTTCGACGTCACCGTTCGCGTCCCTGAGACGACCCGCGCCAATCTGGACGACATCCGCTCGATGCCAGTGCTGCTCCCGGAGGTAGAAGGGAGGCCGCGCGCCCAAGTGCCTCTGGCACAGGTCGCGCAGATCCGCCTTACCGAAGGGCTGAATCAGATCAGCCGAGAGAACGGCAAGCGCCGCGTGGTCGTTCAGGTCAATCTCGGCGGACGCGATGCCGGTTCGTTCGTTCAGGAGGCGCAGGCGAAGATCGCACAGGTGAAGCTGCCGGCGGGCTACTACCTCGAATGGGGTGGTCAGTTCGAGAACCTTGCCGCGGCATCGAAACGGCTGTCGATCGTGGTTCCGTTATGCTTTCTGGTCATCTTCGGGCTGCTTTACATGGCACTGGGTGGACTCGGCCGGGCGGCGGCGGTGTTCCTGGCGGTTCCTTTAGGGCTCGCGGGCGGCGTCTTCACGCTTGTGCTCACCGGCATCAACTTCTCGGTGTCGGCGGCGGTGGGGTTCATCTGCCTCGCCGGCGTGGCAGTGCTAAACGGGCTTGTCGTCATGACGGCGATCCGAGACCGGAGTGAAGCTGGACTGCCCATCGCGCAGGCGATTCGTGAAGGCATGGCCGAGAAGATGCGGGCGGTCATCATGACGGGGTTTGTGCCGGCGATAGGCTTCGTGCCGATGGCGCTCGCGCACGGCACCGGCGCTGAAGTCCAGAAGCCGCTTGCGACGGTCGTGATCGGTGGCTTGATCGCGGCAACTATCCTTACCTTGCTCGTGCTGCCGGCGCTCGCGAAAGTGATCCTCGGGCGAACCGAGGACCAGAAAGAACAAGAGGGTAGCACCCGGCACGGCGAGGATCCTGCCCCTTTGAGAGGAGAAGCGTGATGGGAGAACCGGCCCGAAAATTGCTGCGGATCTACACAGACGAAGCGGCCTATATCGGTGATCGCAAAGTTTTCGAATATGTCGCCTCGCTGGCGCGTGATCGAAAGATGGCGGGTCTCACGGTGCTTGAGGCGCTGATCGGATTCGGGGCCTCTGCGCACGTCCACCGGCGCCATGTGCTTGAGAGCGATCGTGCGGTGGTGATCGAAATCGTCGATTTCGAGGACGCATTGCGCGCGTTCGTCGCCGCCCTGAGCGATGTACCCGACATTGGGCTGATGACGCTCGAAGCGGTCGAGGTGATCGGTGGCAAGGCAAGCAAGACGCTGGAAGCCTGAGCCGATGAATTGCGGCCCGGCAAGCGAGAGGGCTTGCGCCATGCAAGCCCTCTACAGCGCCCCAGCTCCCATCAATCCCCCGTCCAATCGGGGAGGGGGCCGCCTTTGCGCGACCTCCGGTTTCGCCGCGCCTTGGCCGGACAGGACAGGCAGCCATGAAGGAAGAGACCACTTTCGATTTCAATATGTCAGCACTGCGGGTGTGGTCGCTGATCTCCGATCTGAGGGGGTTCGCACGATGGCACCCCATCTATCGTATCGCGGGCGATGCCGAACGCGGTGCGGAGATGGACGTCACCTGGCTGCTCTTCAAAGGCGACCGCAAGATGACGACGCAAATGGTCATCAACCGCCTGACGAAGCCGCAGCTCATCGGATGGCAGATGGGCGTAAAGGGTTTCCTCACCTTCGACGAACGCTACGAGATCGAACCTATCGCGAATGGTGTCTGTATTCACCATTCGATCGAATGTCGGGGCATCTTCGGCGGCTTGGTCGGCCGTATGATGCGCAAAGGCCTGCGGCGGACGATGCGGATACAGGATGCGGCATTTCTCGCACTTCTGCGCCGTCAGTCGCGCCTGCCCGGGCAGTCCCAGCGGCATCGTCGGCGCCCCATCAAGCCGCCGCCGCCTCCCGGCGCCGCGAACGACTGACAGGGCAACATTCCGAGAAAGGAATCCATCATGGTAGATAACCGTCCTTCCCCAGGACTACTGTGCCCGACGTGCCGCGTCGATCTCGTCATGAGCGAGCGGCAGGGCATCGAGATCGACTATTGCCCGCAATGTCGCGGGGTCTGGCTCGATCGCGGCGAACTCGACAAGATCATCGAGCGCAGCGCCGGTGACGACAGCGCGCGGCCGTTGAGCGGTGTTCGCCTCGGATTATCTGACGATCGCGGCCATGGCGATCATGGCGGGAAGCACGGTTACGAGCGGGGCCATAAGGGCCGCCGCAAGGGCTTTCTCAGCGAATTGTTCGACTGAACTGCTGTGGATCGGCCGCCGCACAACAAGTCCTTCGGGTGTCCGTGTGAGAACGGCCCGCGCCATGGGCGTGCCCCCTGCAGCGCCCATGGCGATAGATCGTGGAAAGACGGGGAAATAGCGGCTCGGCGCCTCCGGAGCGGCCCGGTTCGGGGGATCATCCTCGCGACCGGGCTTGCTTTGGTGCCGGGCCTGCTCGGCTGCTCGCCAGCCACCAACAAGAGCGAGGCCGAAGCATCTCGTGATCGCCAGATGCCTGACTTCATCGGTGAGCATTTCTACGCCTGCCCTGATGGTTCACGCCTCGATGTGGATTTCCTTGGCGATGGCCTGACCCTCGACATTAAGACAAATCCGAACGCCGCCCCGGTGCGAGTGAAGTCACCGGCAAGCGGGCTGACTTACGTCGGCCAAAATCTCAACGTGTCGATCTCAGGCGGCGACCGGATCACGCTCAAGCGCCCCGGCGCGCGCGCCATGGCCTGCAAGAGGGTGCTCGCCTATCGAGATGCAGCGCACAAGGTGGCAAGCGGACAAGCCGCAGGCTCGGCCGCATGATGATGATGCCGTCACTGTGGGAAACCCTTTCCCATATTGTCAGCCTTGCGCTGGCGTATGCGCTAGCGCTCCCGGTTGGCTGGGACCGGGAAAAGGACGAACGCAGCGCTGGCATCCGAACCTTTCCGCTGGTCGCCATCGCCAGTTGCGGGTTCGTGCTTGTTGGTATTGCCATTCTCGGACGCACGTCCCCTGCCCAAGCACGTCTGCTCGAAGGGTTGATCACAGGCGTTGGCTTCATCGGCGGCGGCGCCATATTGAAGCATGGTGGGAAGGCCTCCGGGACCGCTACCGCTGCAAGCCTCTGGGCAACCGGAGCGCTAGGCGCTGCCGTCGGCTATGGTCTCTACGATATCGCGGCAGTTCTCAGCCTGACGACCTTCCTGACGTTACACTACTCTCGTCCGCTGAAGCGTGCCTCCCAAGATCAAGTCGAGCCGGTTGACCGGCAATGAGGCACAATCGTACCTCAGACGCACGCGCGAAGTGGCGATTGCCCAAGCATGGAGGGCAATTCAAGCCCATGTCTCCGCCTTCGAGTGACGACCGTCGTTCGCGGCTGGTACGCTGGGCTTCTCTAATCGAACGCGACCCACATCAGCTTATAGCGCTTCTACGTCCGTCATGGGCGTCGGGAGACGACATCGCACCGGTGGCGGGGAAACCAAGTGCCATCGACCTGGCTTTTGCCGACCCGGTTTTTCGCGTGACGGGTCTCACGGGACGCTCTCGGGCTGACGTAAAATCGTTTTTCCGCCTTTCGGATACCGAGCTGGACCGGATCGCGTCCGGGTCTTGGCGCATCCCGCTGCGTCCTGCGTGGCAGGTCGCGGCGCGAATACGAAATGTCGCCGATCCGCGCAATGAAAGGCTGATCCTGTTTGGCGTCATGATCATGATCGTCGGTGTCATTGCAGTTGCTCAATGGCTTTTATGAGTATCAGGATGTTCACGGAGGCACACAGGACGCCATTTCAGATTGGAATCGCCGGCATATGCATTGTGCTGACGTTATTGGGCTGTTCCGAACAACCTCGCAAAGCGCCGCCGACTGAACAGGAAATCCACGCCGGCGATAGCGGGGATGTGAGCGGAACGCGCGGTCGCCACCCCTATCGGTGCGACGACAATCGACCGCTTCTCGTTGATTTCAAGAATGAGGGCTTGGCGCTCGAACTGCGTCGCAATGCGAACGCGGCGCCGATCATCCTGACCGCGCCGGCACCCGGGCTGCAATATGTCGGCGACATGATGAGCGCGACCTTCTCAGGCAACGAAATCAAGATCGAGGAAGCGGACAAGCGTCCGGTCCTGTGCAGGAAGGCAACAAGCTTGTGACCAACCCACCAGGCACAGAGGGGCGCTGACGATGGCAGCACTCAAATTCTCCCTGATCCCCATGATTGCGATCATGATCGGCGCGCTGGTCGCCGGATGGCGCACCCCAGGCGATAAGCTGGTCGCAGCGATGCAGCATTTGGCTGCGGGCGTGGTGTTCGCCGCGGCTGCGACAGAGATCCTGCCGATGGTGATGCACGGCGGCTCTCCAACCGCGACACTGATCGGCGGGGCGCTGGGCGTCGCCGTGATGCTCGGCCTAAAGGCGGCGGAAAGCCGGTTCAAGGGGCCGGTCGCGCTGCTCGCGGCGATCGGGCTCGATCTGGCGATAGATGGCTTGGTCCTCGGGCTCGCCTTCATCGCCGGCGAGAAGGCGGGCACCTTGCTGGCCGTGGCGTTGACCCTCGAGGTGCTTTTCCTTGCGCTGACCCTTACCAACGATCTGGCAGGCCGATATCGCAAGGTCAAGGCGATCGGCCTGACCTGTGCGCTGGCAGTGCTGGTGCCGATCGGCGCGCTGATCGCGCAACCTGTGGCGTTGCTGACACCGATATGGATCACCGGCTTCCTGAGCTTCGGCCTGATGGCGCTGCTTTATCTCGTCACCGAAGAGCTGTTGGTCGAGGCCCACGAGAAGCCGGACTCACCGCTTATCAGCGCGATGTTCTTCGTCGGCTTCCTCGTCCTCCTGCTGATCGAGGAGATCATCGCATGACGGCTCAACGGGAGGGCAAGGTCTCGGCCGAGCGGCGCACACTCTGGATCGTGCTACTGCTCAACGCGGCGATCGCTGCAGGCTTCTTCGTGACGGGGCTGACAGGCGATTCCAGCGCGCTCATCGCCAATGGCGTCGACAATCTGTCAGACACCGCGGTCTATGCGCTGAGCCTGATCGCGCTCAGCCACGGGCGCACATGGAAGACACGGGCCGCAACCGTGTCCGGCGTGATGCTGCTGATTTTCGCAGGCGGCATCCTGCTCGACGTTGGCCGCCGCTATATCCAGGGCAGTGAACCGATCGGGCCTACAATGATGGTGATGTCGGCGATCGCCGGCGTCGTGAACTATATCTGTCTGCGATTGCTGCAACGGCTCAAGCAGCCTGATGTTAATCTGCGCGCGGCGACCACCTTCAGCTTTAACGATTTCATCTCCAACGGCGGCATCCTGATCGCGGGCGCCCTGGTGCTTTGGCTGGAAACGAATTGGCCCGATCTACTGGTCGGCCTGGCTACCGCCCTTATCGCGATCAAAGGCGGCATAGAAATCCTGCGCGATGCGCGTGCAGAAACCAAGACCAACGCGGAGACGGCGTCATGACTGACAAGTTCGAACTCGATATTCCCGTCCTGCTGCCGGAGGTTCCGGATGCAGCCGATGCCTGTGTCGGGCGCCTCGTCTCGACACTCAGCGCCAAGCCCGGCGTCGAGCGCGCGCACGTCTTGCCTGCCGATCGGGATACGCCGGCAAAGCTCTGTATCCATTTTGATGGCACGGCGCTGCCTCTGTCACGCGTGCGCGACATGGTGCGGGCTGCAGGCGCCGAGATCAGCGGGCGATATGGTCATGCGACATGGCAGGTCGAAGGGATCAGCCACGAGCGCCGCGCTCGCACCGTCGGCGAGACCCTGTGCCAGATGCCCGGCGTGCTGCAGGCCGATGCCAGCGCCTCGGGCAGCGTCCGCGTCGAATATGACAAGGAGCGCGTTGACGAGCCGGCGATCCTCGCAGCGCTGAGCAAGCTCAAGGTCAAACCTGGCAAGCGGACGGGTTCCGATCATGCCGGACACGATCACGGTGCCGGCGCTCACGCCGGGCACGATCACAACTCCGGCGAACATGCCGGGCACGATCACGGCGAAGGCGCGGAAAAGCATGGGCCGGGGGATGGCCACGACCATGCCCACGCCAATTTCCTCGGCCCCAATACCGAGCTGATCTTCGCGCTCGCGTGCGGTGCGCTGCTGGCGATCGGCTTCGCGATCGAGAAGCTGGTTGCGGGCACCCCCGACTGGCTGCCAACCGCCTTTTATGTCGGTGCCTACGTCTTCGGCGGCTTCTTCACGCTGCGCGAAGCGATCGATAATCTGAAGCTCAAGAAATTCGAGATCGATACGCTGATGCTGGTTGCTGCCGCCGGCGCCGCGGCGCTCGGCGCCTTTGCGGAAGGCGCGCTGCTGCTGTTCCTGTTCAGCCTCGGCCATGCGCTCGAGCATTACGCGATGGGGCGCGCCAAGCGCGCGATCGAGGCGCTGGCCGAGCTCGCGCCCGACAAGGCGACGGTGCGCCGTGATGGGCAGACTTCGGAAATACCGGTCGAAGAGCTGGTGGTCGGCGACGTCGTGATCGTGCGCCCGAACGAACGCTTGCCCGCCGACGGCTTCGTCATCAAGGGGTCGAGCGCGATCAACCAGGCCCCCGTCACTGGAGAGAGCATCCCCGTCGACAAAGAACCGGTCGCCGATGTCGAGGCGGCGCGCGCGAAGCCCGATGCGGTCGAGGCCACGTCGCGGGTGTTCGCCGGCACGATCAACGGCGGTGCCGCGATCGAGATCGAGGTGACGCGGCGCTCCAATGAAAGCGCGCTCGCCAAGGTCGTGAAGATGGTGAGCGAAGCGGAGACGCAGAAGTCGCCTACGCAGCGTTTCACCGATCGCTTCGAGCGCGTCTTCGTGCCGGCGGTGCTGGCGCTCTCGTTCCTCCTGCTGTTCGCATGGGTTGTGGTCGATGAGCCGTTCCGCGACAGCTTCTATCGCGCGATGGCGGTGCTGGTCGCCGCCAGCCCGTGCGCGCTGGCGATCGCGACCCCGAGCGCAGTCCTGTCCGGCGTTGCGCGGGCGGCACGCGGCGGCGTGCTGGTGAAGGGCGGCGCGCCGCTTGAAAACCTTGGTTCCCTTAAGGCGATCGCGTTCGACAAGACCGGGACGCTGACGGAAGGTCGTCCCCGCATCACCGATGTCGTGCCCGTCGAGGGGGCGAGCGAAGAGGATCTGTTGGCACTCGCCGTCGCGGTCGAAGCCTTGAGCGATCACCCGCTGGCACAGGCGATCGTCAAGGACGGCCGCGAGCGCCTGGGTGGGCGCGATCTGCCGGAGGCGACCGATCTTAAGAGCCTGACGGGACGCGGCGTCACCGCCACCGTTGATGGCGAGACAGTATGGATCGGCAAGGCCGAGATGTTCGGCGTGGAGGGCATCCCCACGCTGAACGCGGCCGCGACCGACGCCATCGCCACCCTGCGTGAAAACGGGCGGACGACGATGGTGGTCCGCAAGGGCGATAAGGACATCGGCGCGATCGGGCTGATGGACACCCCGCGCGAGGCGGCCAAGGTCGCGCTCAAGCGGCTGCGCGAAATGGGAATCACCCGGATGATCATGATCTCGGGCGATCACCAGAAGGTGGCCGACGCCATCGCCAAGGATGTCGGGCTCGACGAGGCATGGGGCGACCTGATGCCGGAGGACAAGGTTGCCGCGATCAAGAAGCTCGCCGGCGAGGACAAGGTCGCGATGGTCGGCGATGGCGTCAACGACGCGCCGGCTATGGCGTCGGCGACGGTCGGCATTGCGATGGGTGCAGCGGGTTCGGACGTGGCGCTGGAGACGGCCGACGTTGCGCTGATGGCCGACGATCTTGGGCATCTGCCGTTCGCGGTGGGCCTGAGCCGCCACACTCGCGGGATCATCCGGCAGAATGTTTTCGTCAGCCTCGGGGTGGTCGCGTTCCTTGTGCCCGCGACGATCCTGGGCCTGGGCATCGGCCCGGCGGTCGCGATGCACGAAGGCTCAACGCTTCTGGTCGTTTTCAATGCGTTGCGGCTTCTCGCCTACCGCGATCCGGCGAAGCAAGTGGCATGACGGCGGATCGCTATGACGCCTTGATCGTCGGCGGCGGACCGGGGGGCCTCACGGCGGCGATCTACCTTGCGCGATATCACCGCCGCGTCGTTGTGGTCGATGAGGGGCACAGCCGAGCGAAATGGATACCGCTCTCCCACAACCACGCCGGCTATCCAGAGGGTATTGCCGGCGAGGAGCTGCTGCGGCGGATGCGCGAACAGGCGAAACGCTACGGGGCCACGATCCTGACGGACCGGATCGAAACGATCGACGGCAAGGCCGATGCCTTCGAAGCGCGAGGGTCCACAGTGACCATCGCCGCGCGCGCTGTCCTGATCGCAACCGGGGTCGAGAATCGCCGCCCTGCGCTCGATGCCGATACGCACCGCGACGCCTTGCAGCGGGGAATGCTGCGCTATTGCCCGGTCTGCGACGCCTACGAGGCAACCGGGCTGGCGATCGGGGTGATCGGCGCGAACACGCACGGAGTCGCGGAGGCGTTGTTCCTGCGCACCTTCTCGGACCGGATCACGCTTGTTGCGCAGGAGACGATCGATCTTGGTGCCGACGATCGCGCGGCGCTCGCCGCGGCCGAGATCGCAGTCGCACCGAAGCCGCTGTCCCGGATGGACTTTTCAGGCGATCGAGTTGCGCTCCACCTCACCGATGGCAGCGAGTTGCACTTCGACACGGTTTATCCGGCGCTCGGGTCGGACAGCAACAACGCGCTTGCGCGCCAGCTCGGCGTCGAGCTGAGCGACGATCGCTGCATCGTCGTCGATACCAAGCAGCGGGCGAGCGTCACTGGTGTCTATGCGGCGGGCGATATCGTCATGTCGCTCGATCAGATCAGCGTCGCGATGGGCCACGCGGCGATCGCCGCGACCGCCCTTCACAATGATCTCCGCAACCGCGACGGGGAGGGCACCGCCTCGTGAAATGGTTGATCGTATTCGACCTCGACGGGACCCTTGCGGAGAGCAAGCGGCCCTTGTCGCCCGAGATGGCGGCGACGCTCGCCCGCCTGCTGGCCGTGGTCGATGTTGCGGTGATCTCGGGCGGCGACTGGCCGCAATTCGACCGGCAAGTCGTCTCGCGCTTGCCGCTTAACGTCGCCCGCGAGCGGCTGTGGCTGATGCCGACCACTGGCACGAAGCTCTACCGCTTCATCGACGGTGCGTGGCGCAGGGTTTATGCCGAGCTGTTCGACAACGCGGAGAAGGCGAGCATCCGCGCAGCCTTCGACCGTGCGCTGTCGGAAGCGGGACTGGCCGACGAGCGCATTTGGGGAGAGCGGATCGAGGATCGGGGAAGCCAGATTACCTTTTCCGGCCTCGGCCAGGACGCGCCGCTGGAGGCGAAAGAGGGCTGGGATCCTGACCGCGCCAAGCGGGCCGCGATTCAAAAGACGCTACAGGTGGCGCTGCCCGACCTCTCGATCAACCTGGGCGGCACCACCTCGATCGATGTCACCCGTGCCGGGGTCGACAAGGGCTATGGGCTGAAGCGGCTGAGCAAGGAAAGCGGCGTGCCGCTCGCGCGAATGCTCTTCCTCGGCGACGCGATCTATCCGGGTGGCAATGACTATCCCGCTGCCGAACTCGGGATCGACACGGTGAAGGTCCGCGATGTTGTTGAAACTGCAGCTGTCGTGTCGGCGATCATCGTCTGTTTGAAGCATTGACGGGCGATTGCTCGACTTCTCCTCGAACGCAATGAGGATTGAGCGCGGGCGGATCGCAATCGCACGCGCCCTGAAATTACTTAGTTTGATAATAATAGATATGTTAAATTTATTAAACCGAGCCCAGCCTACCCCGTGCTATTCTATTATCGAGGCAGCCAATAAAAAGTTATTTAGATTTGCGTACCTTGCCCTTTAAAAGCTAGAAGTCGGATCGGTAACAGCAACGCCTCCTTCTGAACCTCCCTGGGTCTGCCGGAGGCGCTGGGTTGTGAGCCACGCTGCCATATCGATGTTGTCTGCGGCAGCATAATATTGATCTTCGACTTCGGCAGGCGGGATGTTGCCGATGGGCTCCAGCAGCCGGCGATTGTTGAACCAGTCGACCCACTCGAGCGTGGCGTACTCGACTGCTTCGAAGCTGCGCCACGGTCCACGCCGGTGGATCACCTCGGCTTTGTAAAGGCCGTTGATCGTTTCGGCCAAAGCATTGTCATAACTGTCGCCAACGCTGCCGACCGAGGGCTCGATCCCGGCTTCGGCGAGGCGTTCGGTGTATTTGATGGATACGTATTGCGACCCGCGGTCCCTATGATGGATGAGGCCGCCCCGGTGGTTCGGCCGACGATCGTGAAGCGCCTGTTCTAGTGCATCGAGGGCGAAGCTGGCATGCGCCGTCTTGCTGGCCCGCCAGCCAACGATCCGCCGAGCATAGGATCGATGACGAAGGCGACGTAGACGAACCCCGCCCAGGTCGCGACGTAGGTGAAGTCCGACACCCACAGGATGTTCGGCGCTGGCGCGTAGAACTTGCGGTTGACGTGATCGAGCGGGCACGGTGCCGCCCTGTCGCTGATGGTCGTGCGCACCGGCTTGCCCCGGATCACCCCTGCCAAGCCCATCTCACGCATCAGCCGAGCGACAGTACAGCGCGCGATCGGAAAGCCTTCCCGCATCATCTGCCGCCAGACCTTGCGCACACCGTAGACCGCGAAGTTCTCGGCGAACACGCGCGCGATCTCTGGCTTGAGGACCGCATCCTGCCGTGCTCGCGTCGACAGGCGTGTCGGATCCTGCCGCTGCGCGACGCGCTCGTGATAGGTGGATGGGGCGATCGGCAGGACGCGGCAGATTGGCTCGACCCCATAGGCATTGCGGTGATCGTCAATGAACGCGATCATCGCCGGAACGGGCGGTTGCGCTCCGCCTGAGCAAAATATGCAGACGCCTTGCGCAGGATCTCGTTGGCCTGCCGCAACTCACGGACCTCGCGCTCCAGCGCCTTCATCTTGTCGGCAACCTCGGTCGGAACACCGGCGCGCTTGCCGCTGTTGACCTCCGCCTTCTTCACCCACTCATGCAGTGTCTGCGGAACGCAGCCGATCTTCTCCGCGATCGAAACCACCGCCGCCTAGCGCGACGGGAAATCGCGCTCGTGATCGGCCACCATACGCACCGCCCGCTCGCGGACTTCCGGCGCAAACTTGTTCGTTGTCTTGCTCATACAGGCCCCACCTTCTCAGGAGTTGGAGCCTCCGGCAAACCCGGGGCGGTTCACATGCGGCCGGGTAGGGCTGATGACTGACCAACAAAATTCCTCCCATCGGAATTAAAGCTGAGCGGTTTTGTTGCGGGTTTGGACGGATGATTCGATGACGCGCGGCGGAGCAGGCCATAGCCTTTGCAGTTCGGCGGCAAAGGTTGCCAGGGTCACAAGACGTCCAGATATGTAAAGGCTATTTAGACCCAACTTGAACAGCGCTTTCACAAAAGCCGTTTATGTTCAATGGCATGCGCGCGCCGGCGCAAGTGTTACCACTACATTTTTTGGGGTCGGTTGAGCTTGCAGAGGCTCAGGTTTGCGGCG
>NZ_JABBFV010000012.1 GCF_012927105.1 Sphingobium psychrophilum
TCGATCAATTCTTTCCGCGTTGCCATGCTCATCTTCCTCATCGTTCCCTCCCGACCGTTGCCGGGAGCATTCTAGATGAGGCAACGGCCTGTCACTCAGGAGCAAAAAGGGTGAGGCAATGCGCATGGCGGGCAGCGCGCGCGATGCTTGAGGGCGGGACTGTCCCCGTAATTTTCCCGATTTGCGACGCTCGACATCAACCCGTCGCGGGAACCTATCGCGTTACACATAGCGACGACACGCCATTCTCTGACGACAGCCTCTATTCCGGCGGCGATTGCACCGTAGCCGCCGCTGCGGACGTCGCCTTGCGCGGCACCGCCATGACGCTGGCCATCACCACACTCGGCAAGCCTCTCATTGGCGGCGAGCGGTTCAGCATCAAGCACCCGGTATGGGGCGACCGGCTTTACGAGATCAAGACCGTCGTCGGCAACGAGATCACGTTCCGTCCGCCGCTGCGCGAAGCAGTGACCGCCGGGACTGAAATCAACTTCTCCGCCCCACGCTGCGTGATGCGCCTGGCCGCAGACAGCGACATGGCAGCGCCGCTCAATGGGCCGCGCGCAGCAACCGGGTCGATCACCCTTATCGAAGATTTCACGGGGAGTTACACCTGATGGGCGCGGTTCAGGACGCTATCAATCTGGCATGGCGCGATTTCGTCACCGAGGGTGTCCCAGCGTCTGGCCCGAATGAGCCGCGCAAGGTGGAAATTCGCGCTGTCGGTGCCGTGATCGAGCAGTTTCTCGCCGTCGCTGGCATCGACAAAATCTACGAAACCACCGCCGCAGGCATAGCAGCCACCACCAGCGGCGACCTGTTTCTGGTAAAAGGAACCGGCGACAGCTTCGCGGATCTCTATAAGAACGCGAGCGGTTCGGCGGTCTATCAAGACATTAGTCTTCCCAGCACGGCTGGCATAGACCAACGTCTCCTCTCCGCCACCCGCACCGTCCAGACCTTCGCCGACCGCGACGCCATCCCCTCTGGCGACCGCTACGACGGGATGCAGGTCAAGGTCGCGGCGGCTGATCAATGGTTCCAGTGGGACGATGCGGTCAACGACTGGAAAACGCCGCTCGAATTTGTCGAGAACACGGTCGCTTTCGAAACGCCGCCGATCATCGACCGGGGCTATCTCTATTTCCCCTCGTTCCGGCTGCTGCGCTACCGCCAGAATGGCTATGGCGATTTCTACTCGCCCGCCGCTGGCGCGCTGTTCGCAGGGCAGGAAGTCAGCGCCACCTCCGAAATACGCCGCCACGTCTTTGATGGTGGCATTTATGCCGAGGAACTCGACGGCATCGGTTCGCCAACCGACGCGCAGAAAGCTGCCGCTGCACAGGCCGCGCTGGTCATAGTGGATGGCAATGACACTCCGCTGGTCGATACCGACACACAGGTCATTCTGGCGGTCACGGCGGGTGGCAAGATCGTTGACAGCAAGGGTTGGACCTTTGTGGGCGACGTTCCGGGCGGGGCGGTTGTCAACCAGTTCCGCTATGGCAAAGAGGTGGACGAGACGCCTTTTGTCTACCCCGGCGATGTTGCCGCGACGATCACCGATACCAATCTTGTGGCGCTCGGCTTCACGCGCGGCATTCGGGGCGAGGCCAACAGCATTGTCGCGGCTGGCGGTTATCTGGACGAAAACCCCAAGGCGGGCGATTTCATCTGCGCCCGCTTCTACCTGCATACATCTGTGTCGGGCCAGTTCGGTCAGCCGCGCGTCTATCTCTACGAGAGTGAGCCGACCGCCGATTATGTGGTGCCGACGTTGCTGCGCGTGATCAGCAGCACGGTTCGCGAATATTTCTACGCTGGCCGTATTGCCGATGCCGACCGCCTCAAATGGGCTGTGGGAACCGATAATAGCGCCAACGCCTCCATTGTCACGATCGCGGGCATCCAGTTCCACGTAGGTCCTGACCCGGCCTACTGGATCGGCAGCAACGACTATCCCAGCCCGCCTGGATGGGGCAGCGGGTCCGATCCGCTCTTGTCGGATGAGTTGTTTCTCGTGTCCGACCGACCCACGCCATTTTTCCCGGCGAACGGGCTGGCCAAGCGGTCGCTGCCTGCGATTGCCGAATTGTCGGCCTCCCCTGCGATTGATCCGCCTGTGCCGCCCTATTTCGACAGTGGGCGCGCGTCGGACCTGTTCTGGCTCGATCCCACCGCATTGGGCGACAACCTCAAAATCTCCATGCGCGCCGACGATGCCCCGCATATCGTTTCGACGCGCACGGTCGCGATCAATACGCGCGCAGTGCCGCTTGCCAGCCCGGTCAGCATCAATTGCGCCTATTTCGGGGACAGTCTGTCCAACGACAATTTCAGCCCTGACTTGAAGGCGCTGCTGGCCGCATGGAATGTGGACATCAATTTCCACGGCACGCTGGCAAACAATGCCGGAGAGACGGCGGAAGGGCGCGGCGGCTGGTCACTGGCCAACTATATCGGCACGCGGCAGGGCAGCGCATGGTCAAGCGTCGTGGCCGCTGGATCGCCCGCGACAACGGCCTATCTGGCCGGGGACTACACCGCCAGGCTGAACGCGCAGCCGTTTCTCAACAACGGGTCCAGCGGTTCTGCCGCGCCGGTGATTTCAGGCGGCCCTGCGAATGGCTATCGCTTCGATCTGGTGAACTATCGCACGCGCTTTGCCCTGCCGACGATCGATATTGTGTTGCTCAATATCTGGTCGAACGACATGAATCTCGTGCCAGCCTCGGATGGGCTGGCCGATGTTGTGGCGCTGTATCCCGTCATGTTGGCCGAAATCCGTCGCGCATGGCCAAGCGCCAAAATATTGTGCTGGGCGTCTGCGCCGGGCTTCGTGAACAATGCCGAACTGCGCTGGCGCGAACGTCGCCCGGCGCTGGAGGCTATTCTCAGCGCGATCCGCGAACAGCAGGATTGGGGCGATACCAGCCTGCATTTTGCCAGCGCATGGATGCACCACACAGTGCGCAGCGCATTCGACCTGTCCACCGGCACCACGGACGATGCGTCCAGCGTCAACAGGGCCACCGTGGCGGACGATATCCATACATCGCGACCCGCAGACGCGCAGGCCCATGAGGCCGTCGCCGCTGCCATCGTCAACATCATTTAAGGGGCTGATCCATGGCATTTGATAAAACTGCGCGGGATGGAATTTCGGTGGTTTCCCAGCAGATGCAAGACAGTGCCAATCGCACTGTCTTCGAAACCTTGTCACCACAAGGCGAAATGCCAATCATCAGCGGCGACCGTCGCCGTGTCGCTGGCATACCTTTAACCGCCGCAGGTGTTCGCTATTTTGAAACACTATCCAGCAGGCGACCTATCCTGCTTGATGATGCAGGTCATGTCCTGATCGACCAGCCTGGCCATGCCCTATCTCCACCTGCATTGACCGGCCCAAACTATCGCCCCGATCGCTTGCGCAAAACAAGTATCGCTTTGGGTGGCATCGAAGCGGGTGCGACTGGCTACAGGCTCAATATCACGTTGTTTGGCGATAGTTGGGTGGACACATCCAACTATTGGCTGCGCACGGCGCTGGCTACCCTGCGGACACGCTATGGCGACGGCGGTATCGGCTATGTCGATTTTGGGTCTCCCGATTTCCTGCGCCCGGAGATCAGCAAGACGGTTTCGGGATGGACGGTATACGACACGATTTCCAGCGGCGTGCCGATCGTCGGCCCCGCGCTATACATGCGCTCCGGCAGCGTCGGTGCATCTTTGACACTGACCTGCACCGATGGCCCTATCCCAACTAGCCCCCGGCTGATTTTTGAGGGCACTGACGATGGTGTCATGAGCTATGCCTGGAACGGTGGGGCACCTACGTCGATCAATGTGCAAGGTGCGTCAATGGGTTCGGTCAGCCTTGGCTCTCCACCGTCAGCGCGCAATTGGACCTTGGCCCTTGCCGTCACTGCCGGGACGGCGCGTATCGCGGGCGTAACCATGTCCAGCGCCGCCGATGGCGTGACGATAAACAAGGTCGGCAACAACGGGACGCGCTCAATCGACTGGAGCGCGGCGGACGCGGCAAAGTGGATAGCAGGCATCGCGGCAATCCCGACAGACCTAGCTGTGATCCTGCTTGGCACCAACGACGTGCGCGATGCGGTGAGCGCTGCGACCTATGCCGCCAACCTCAAGGAGATCGTGCGTCGTATCCGTCTAGCGCATCCGGCTACGGCTAATCTGCCCGGCCCGGACATCCTGCTTGTCGTGCCGCCGGAAGTTTATAGGACGACCGGCCGGACCCCCATGAAACCGTATCTCGCGGCTGTACTTGCATCAGCCGATGCGCTGGATGTTGCCGTCCTCGATCTGACTGAGAGCTTGGGCGATCCGTACACCCGGCGCGACTGGTTCGACACTGACGGCGTCCACACGCAACCCGCGACCGCTGGACAGATTATCGCCCGGCGCGTCGTTAAAACCCTGACAGCTTGAGAGGTCATAAAATGTCCAGCAAATATGCATATCCGGCGCTTTACACATCCCTTGAAGATGACACGGCCTCAGCGCCGCTGCGCGATGATCTGCTGATCGGCGCCAATGGTGGCGTGGCGTGGCTGTTCGATCTGTCATTCCCCTACAGCTATCCAGGCGGTCCTTATTCGGGTCGCCCGGACGCTGGCGCGCCTCTTGCTGGTGCGCAAGTCGCGGACATTGCCGGTGGCGCGGCTGGCTCTGTTTCCGTGTCAGCGCCCGGTGCGATCCAGTATGCCGGGGGTGGGTTTGACTTGAGCGCAGCTGCTGGTCGCAACAATTGTGTGCGCGGTCCTGCTGGCTGTCTCGATGGGATATACGATGATGGGCAGCAATTCATGGTTGTGGGCTATTATCGTCTGCCCGCTGAGGCCGACTGGTATGCTGACAGTGGCGTGATGCCCATTTTCGCCACCAACGAGCACACGGGTGGCTATCCCTCAGCAGTCGATATGCTGACTATAGCGGCCACAAGTGGCGGTGGGCTGTCTGCGCGCCGCCAAACTAATGGTGGCTCTACGGCCGCCACAGCCTCGCTGACCATCACGTCCGGCCATTTCGGCAAGGTTGCGCAGATCGGTTGTTATCGCAATGCCGCAGGTTTCCAGCTGCAACTGCGCACGTCGTTGGGGATTTTGCTTTCCAGTCTCCAGGCAACAGGGTCTAACAACAGCGGCGATTTTTCTTCGTTGCAGCCGCAGTGGGGAATTACACAATCTTTGTGGGACTTTGGCGGCAAGCCATCACTGGCAAATTTCCGGGAACAGCGGGTATACCGGGGCTGGATTGAAAACCTTGTCGTTTCGGCGCGCGATCCGTTGGCCGTTCTGGATGCTGATTGGACGCGCGTCATGGCCCGTGGGGATTTCACGTGATTGCCGCACATGGGCCATCTAATGCTACCCAACAGATGATGCTCATAATCGGCGCTATCGGCTGGTCGCTGGTCGCGATCTGTGCGTGGGTGCTGTATCGTCGCCGCCGCGACGCTGAAAGCATGACATGACCGACGAACCAACCACCGCGCAATGGCTGTCGGGAGGTGGCAATGACTGACCTCGATTCTGCATCCATGATCATCGGCGAACTCAAGGGCCAATTTGCGGCGCTTGAAAAGTATATTCACGCCAGATTCCACGACCAACAGCAGCAGGCGCAGGTGCAATACGGCTATCTCGAAACGATCCTGCGCGAATTGAAAAGTCTGCGCGAGGCAGACCGCCAAACCAGCATCGAGAGCCACGACGAACTGGAGCAGCGCATCGCCGCGCTGGAGGCTGTGAACACCAAACGCGACGGGCTTTTGGGCGGACTGGACTGGTTTCTGAAATCGCCCGTTGTGGGCTGGATTGTCGGCGCTGGCACGGCCGCGTGGGCGCTTATTACAGGGAGGCTGCATCTGTGACCTGGCAAACCAACCTACAGGGCCGTATCGGCGTCGCCCAAGATGGCGCGTTCGGCGTGAAGTCGTTCACCACCCTGTTCCAAAAGCTGGGCGCTTCGAAGGATCGAGCGGAAGAACTGGCGATAGGCGCAGCGGTCCATCTGCCTGCCTATGGTATCATGGACAGCGCGCAACGGCTCGCCCACTTCCTCGCCCAGGTCGGCCATGAAAGCGGTTCTTTCAAATATATGGAAGAGATCGCGAGCGGGTCCGCGTATGAGGGACGCGCCAATCTTGGCAATACGCAGCTAGGCGACGGCGTGCGATTCAAGGGCCGCGGGCCTATCCAGATCACCGGGCGCGCGAATTATCGCTTCTTCGGCCGGCAGATTGGCATCGATCTGGAGCGCCGCCCTGAGATTGCTGCATATCCGTCGATCGGGATGCATCTGGCCTGCGCCTACTGGTCCAACCGCAATCTGAACGGATTGGCCGACAAGGATTTGCTGGAGGACATTACCCGCAAGATCAACGGCGGCCTCAATGGGTTGGCCGATCGCAAGTCGCGGCTGGTGGCGATGAAGGGGTTAGTGGCATGAAACCCTGGGTCACAATCAAATTCGTCACCCCGCGCGATGGCCGCGGCTGGATTGGCCTCGGCTGCTTTGCGCTGGTCGTGTTCATTCTCGGCATGGTCGCCGCCGATAAGACAATCCTCGAAAGCGACGCTTTCCTGATCCTCGCCACAGCGCTGATCGTGACAGGCTGGGTCAACGGCCCGGTTGGCTGGGCCTATCAGGCGACCAAGGGCGGCGGGGAATTGGCCGATCGCAATGCGGCGCTGGTCCAGCGGCAGGCCGAGGCGTCGCCGCCGATATCGGAGGAACCAAAGCCATGACCCTCACCGATATCATGGCCGCCTTCTGGCTGACGATCGCAATCATCGGTTTCGGCGCGTGCATCCTGACGCGGGAGGCGATGCGATGATCCGCCTCCTCCCCTTACTCCTGCTCACTGGCTGCGCCACCATCCAGTCCTACGCCACCTGCGACAACGCCCAGCGCGCCATCATCCGCGCTCAGCAGGCGGTGGAGCGGGTTTGTCCGATAGCGCGCTGATCGGTATTCCGCCCAGCATCCCTAGCCGCCCAAATCTCACGCCTCTCGTAGCTTTCGAGATGGCGGTATACGCCAAAGAGATACATAAATCTGACCCAGCCTTCGCACCCATCGGTGAACCGGCAAGGGCTGCGGCGATCGATCAGGCTGTAGTTCTCATCCACCTTGGCGGCGAGCGCCTGCAAGTCGATGTCCTTGTGGCCGTCGCATGTCCAACAGATCGCGCGGACATGACACGCGGGTTCGGCCGCCATTGCGTGGACGGTTTGGACCCATGACGGGAGGTTACCGGGAGATTTTGCGCCCATGGTCCCTGTTCGCGTATTGTTCGCGAGTCGGTCAAGGCTATAGCGCCCGCCTTCGACATCCAGATCGCGACGAAGCATGAACCAATAATCACCTGAACAGCCCAACCACAAACGCCCCCGCCGCGGCCAGCATCAACAGCGCGATCGCAACCGCCTCGATCTTGAAAGCCAAGGTCGGCGGCTCATCGTCTCGCATCAGAAATCGACGTTCCGCAGCTCCATCATGCCCAGCGCCAATTCCTCGCGGCGGGTGGGATGCTCTGAATCCGGCGCGTCCATCCAGACCTTGATCAGGTCTTCATCGCTCAAGGTCGCCAGCTCGGCTTCGATTTCGTCGTCGGTCATGGGATCATGGTCATCTTCGTTCGCGAGTCGGTCAAGGGGTGCGGGTGACGGCGTTACCTGCGACTTTCGCCCAATGGGGATACCGTCACCCTTCGATTTCCGTCCCGTTAGGAAGCTGTGAAACCGCTGTGAGAAGTCCCCTTCTACCACACCCGCGACTCGCCGGGAAGCGTCAGTTTGCAGCCCCACACTCTCGCGTCAGCCTGCGTCCGCTGTCCCACTTCGCGACATATCGCGCCGCCCCCGCCCGCAACTGCTCGCACGCCACATTGCGCCCACCCGAATAGACCTGGGCCACGGTGCGCCCATAGCGGTCGCGCGTAAATGGCGCGATCGTCACGCCGCCGCGGATTAGCTTGGCAAGGTTGGCCTTGCTCTTGTGTGGGTTGCCAGGAACGCAGGCGCGTCCCTTGCGGCAATGTCCCGGCATTTCCGGGGCGTCGATGCCCAGCAGGCGGACACGTCCGATCTCGGAGCAGCGCAGCGTGTCGCCGTCGATCGCCACGCATTGGGTTGCCGGCGTCCAGATCGATAGCAGGAGAGCAACAAGGATCATCACCCCTGCCCCTTCATGACGCGGATGGCGGCGGCGATTTGTGTTCGAGCAGACGACAGGCCGTCAGGGACGCCGGACGACAAAGGTCCAGATAGCCCACATGCGTCCACCACATTCGCGCACCTTTCCCGCTCGTCCTTGCGCGCCTCGGATTCGAAGCGGGCGAATATCTGCAACCCAGATACAGCATCCCACTCTCCTGCTAAAATGCGTTGGCGGTCAAAGGCTTGTGGATTAAACAGTTGAATGTAAGCCTCCCGCGCCCTCTCGCTCGGCTCAATCGTCATGGCTGGTGTCCTCCATTTTTGGCCACGGACTTGGGGCACAACGGACATGATCGGGTGAAGCGTTCATCCATGTCCATGTGCGATGGCATTTGACGCAAGAAAAACCAGAACGCGCTCCGTCTATCCAGGGCAGTTTCTTGTGTCGTCCGTCCTCTGTCATGGGGCATAAAACCTCCCCGCTCATTGTCCCGATCCTTGCTGGAGGGCTGACTTGATCTCGCAGACTTTTTTCAGGAGCGCTTCGGTCCTGTTGCGCCCGTTGAAGGTTGAGGCATCCATAGCATTGCGGCTCCGAGTATAGGCGTCATCAGCCCGCCAAAGCTGCTCGCGCAAATCCTGCCGGTCCATCACTTATCCCCCTCGTCCAGAGCGGCGGGCGGGGTGGAGCGTGATACGATGTTGGCCACGTGCTTAAGCGCGTTTTCGGCGCTGTAGGCGGCATTGTCCGATACCTCACCTTCCCACCATGCCGTTTTCCATGATCCCCACGGCGCGAAATAGTTGTCCACGAATTTGCGGACTTGCTCGCTCAAAGCCTCCCGCACATCGGCATGGGCGGCGGGGGATAGGGATGCGATCGATTGGCGGCGATGCTGAGCGAGCAACTGGACAAGCTGATGGTCGTCGCAAGTGCCACTCGCAATTCGTCGCGCTTCATCTGGTGAGACAAGGTCTAGAGCAGCCTGCCGATCAGCCTCTATTACTTCCCCCACACCCGCCTTTTCCTCTGCGGCTGGGAGCGGGAGGGTGCGGATTGCGTCGATGATGTTGCAAATCTCCGAATATTCATCCGGGTTGCGCCTATGGACGCCGCGAAGTCGCTCTAAGATATCCTCCCGCATAGCCACCACCTCCCCGGCCTTTGCGTTTTCTGCGGGTTGGGCGAGGGCGGCGGTGGCGGCGCGCAACTGGTCCATGCTGATCGTTTGCGATTTGCCGTCGCATCCAGAGAATAGAACGATGTTCTCCGCGCCGCTCGGTGCTTCTGAAAGGATCGCATCTGCCAGCGCCGCAAACGGCTGCAGCGCGCTCCGCAAATCCTGCGCGGGGGTGGGTTCGGTGGTCATCTCGAATAGCTCCCTGAATGGCCGCGCTCACCATATTTGGCGCGGCGGGTTTTCCATGCTTGTTTGCGGATCTCAGATATTGAGCGAGCGGGCGTGTCGGGCAGTTTGATCTCGAAAACGTAATGGCCACCACGACGCCAGCTAAGCATGTGTTGCCTCAGATCGACGCGGCGGTTGACGAAGGCGATGATCGATTCCGCGCCAGACCATCCACCGGTGCTGAAATCGATCAGTATGACCGGCTTGCCAGTGATGCCCTTGCCCTTCCGAATCCGGCAGGAGCAGCACATATGCTCGGCAGCGCGCGGCAATTCACGCAAGAGCCATTCGCCGGCCTTCTTCATGTCGAGCGCAACCGCCTCCCATTCGATAAAATCCTCATCGACCGGATAGCATTCCTCGTATTCTATTTCGGGCCATCCCTCCCCGCTCACGACGCTTGGCCGTGTGAGAGGCGGGTGGCATCATAGGCTTCGCGCTCTTTACGGGCGTAGTAAGACTGCCGCAGATGGCGGGCCATTTGCTCCCACACCTCCGCGTTGATTAAGCACTTCGCCTGCATGATGGCGTTGTCCACATAATCAGGGCGATCCTTCCAGCCATCCAGTAGCGGGCCGCGGTAGTTTTTTGACATAAGGTCGCAAAACTCTGCTTCTGACCATGCCCACGCCTCCCGCTGCTCAAGATCGTCGGGCCTTTCCGGATAGTGGGGCATCAGTATCCCACCGCCGCTTGCGCCTTAGCGTCGTCATCTGGGTGTATAAATGCCCCCTGCCCGCCCGGCGCAGTTCGGCACCTCACGCCCGCAGATTTGAACACGCTGGCGTTTTCTGCGTACCAGAGCCAGCGAACGCCTTTGATCGTGCGATAGCATTCTGCGCCGTCCTTCACCCCCGATGCGTTTTTGCTCCAGCCAGTCATATGATGCTCACTCCATCATGTGCGCGGGTGGTGGTGGGGCGGGGAGGATTTAGGCGGGCGATCTCGGCAAGGATGTCGGGGTGGCGGACGAACCATTCGCCGTGGAGGCGGTGGGCGGCGAAGCGGGAGTGATAAAGCATCTCCGCGAACATGCCGCCATCGACCGCGGCCAGCAGTCTCAAGTCCTGCTTAGACTTGGTACGCAACTCCCGCAGGCGTCGCCCAACATCGCAAGTCGCGCCGATCTTGATCGGGCCATCGTCAGCGGCGGCAAAATAGACTGCTCGCTTATAGCTGGTGCGCGGCGTCGATTTGCAGGAATTGCGAGCGGCTGCCAGTTGTTCATCGGTGAGCCTGTGGCTTGCCCTCACATCACCCACGATTCGCCTCCCCGATTAGGAGGCGGCTATCGCTGTACCGTGATTGTACGAACAAACCGCGCGAATCGAAGTTTGTTCGCGTGCTGTTCTGCGATTTGGGGAACGGGCCGAAATTCGGCTGCCCATTAACCCTTGGATTATCAAGAGAAAATGGTGGGCGCGGCAGGGATTGAACCTGCGACCCCACCCGTGTGAAGGGTGTGCTCTACCACTGAGCTACGCGCCCCCTGTAAGGAGGAGGCGGCCTTTGGCATCGGTCGCGTGCCCTGTCAATATCGGGGGATCGATTTGACGCAAAAGCGTTTCCGCCCGGCCGCATCGCCCTCTATAAGGGACCGTGGAAATTAAGGAGCCCAGCCTTGATGTCAAAATCTCTCGCCCTGCTGATCGCAAGCCTGCTGCTCACGACACTGGCCGCCTGCAATACGGTGCAAGGCGTAGGCCGGGATATCGAATCGGTGGGACGCGCCGGCAAGGACGCGATGCACTGAGGGATTATTGGAGGATGCGGCTCATCGCGGTCATATTCTTGCGCAGGCGCACGCCATCGCAATCCGGCTCGCCACATTCGCACGCTTCGATGGTATAACGCACACCACACATCACCAGCACGTCATGATCGAACGAATAGTTGGAAATGCCCGCGCGCTCGACCTTTTCCTGTGCTCTGGCCTTGAGAGTCATGCATGTCCTCCCCGTCATGATGTGGGATGTCGATAATTCATGTTGCGATGCACAATGTCAATTGATCGACATTTGTTCCTCTCGTGCTTTTAACAATATTGTCGCTGAAATGACACGCTTCGCCCCATCGCCGCCGGCGACTTGCACGCGACGGCGCAGCCTCCCATATGCCGGCTCATGAACGACCAACGCAGCTCCTCCATGCCCGTCTGGCATGGCACCACCATCATGTCCGTCCGCAAGAATGGAAAGGTCGTCGTCGCTGGCGATGGCCAGGTTTCCATGGGCCAGACCGTGATGAAGCCCAACGCCCGCAAGGTCCGTCGCCTGCACGACGGCAGCGTCATCGGCGGCTTCGCCGGGGCCACCGCCGACGCCTTCACCTTGTTCGAACGGCTCGAAGCCAAGCTGGAGCGGTTCAACGGCCAGTTGATGCGCGCCGCCGTGGAATTGGCCAAGGACTGGCGCACGGACAAATATCTGCGCAATTTAGAAGCGATGATGATCGTCGCGGACAAGGATGTGACACTGATCCTGACCGGCAATGGTGACGTGCTGGAGCCGCTGCACGGCGTCGCCGCCATCGGTTCGGGCGGCAATTACGCCCTCGCCGCCGCCCGCGCGCTGATGGAATATGAGGAAGACGCCGAAACCCTGTCCCGCAAAG
This sequence comes from Sphingobium psychrophilum, assembly GCF_012927105.1. Classification (GTDB taxonomy): domain Bacteria; phylum Pseudomonadota; class Alphaproteobacteria; order Sphingomonadales; family Sphingomonadaceae; genus Sphingobium; species Sphingobium psychrophilum. Next base: position 12,218 of record NZ_JABBFV010000012.1, read on the forward strand.
CGATGGCCGTCGCGGCCGACATCTGCGTCTACACCAACGACCAGCTGACGATCGAAACGCTGGATAGCGTCGCCTGACCCCATCTTCCCCTCTCCCGCCTTCGCGGGAGAGGCCGGGTGAGGGTCTTTCTTAAAAGAAGAGACCCTCACCGACTTCGCCTAGATCGCTTTGCGATCAAGTCTCCGTAGCCTCTCCCGTGAAGACGGGAGAGGACAAGAAGAGATCGAACACAGATGAACGACAACCTGACCCCCAAAGCCATCGTCGCCGCCCTCGACGCGCATATCATCGGCCAGCAGGACGCCAAGCGCGCCGTGGCCGTCGCGCTGCGCAACCGCTGGCGGCGACAGCACCTGCCCGCCGATCTACGTGACGAGGTGACGCCCAAGAACATATTGATGATCGGCCCGACCGGCTGCGGCAAGACGGAGATCAGCCGCCGCCTGGCCAAGCTGGCCGACGCTCCCTTCGTCAAGGTCGAAGCCACCAAGTTCACCGAGGTCGGCTATGTCGGACGCGACGTCGAACAGATCATCCGCGACCTGGTCGAGGAAGCGGTGCGCCTGGAGAAGGACCGCCGCCGCGAAGCCGTGCGCGAAGCCGCCTCCGAAGCCGCCATGGCCCGCCTGCTCGACGCGCTGACCGGCAAGGAAGCCAGCGAGGCGACCCGCCTCTCCTTCCGCCAGAAGATCGAAAACGACCAGATGAACGAGGTCGAGGTCGAGGTGGAAGTCGCCGATACTCCGTCGATGCCGATGGAAATCCCCGGCATGGGTGGCCAGGTCGGCATGATCAACCTGTCCGACATGATGTCCAAGGCATTCGGCCAGCAACAGAAGAAGCGCCGCAAGATGCGCGTCGCCGAAGCCTGGGACAAGCTGGTCGAGGAGGAGCAGGACAAACGCCTGGACCAGGACGACGTCGCCCGCGTCGCCATCACCAGCGCCGAACAGAATGGCATCGTCTTCCTCGACGAGATCGACAAGATCGCGGTCAGCGACGTGCGCGGCGGTTCCGTCAGCCGCGAAGGCGTGCAGCGCGACCTGCTACCCCTGATCGAGGGCACGACGGTTTCGACCAAATATGGCCCGCTCAAGACCGACCATATCCTCTTCATCGCGTCCGGCGCCTTCCACGTCGCCAAGCCCAGCGACCTGCTGCCCGAACTCCAGGGCCGCCTGCCGATCCGCGTCGAACTGAAGGCGCTGACCGAGGAAGATTTCGTCGCGATCCTCTCCGACACCAAGGCCAGCCTGGTGGCACAATATCGCGCGCTGCTGGCGACCGAGGAAGTGACGATCGACCTCACCCCGGACGGTATCCGCGCGGTGGCGAAAATCGCCGCCGACGTGAACAGCGAGATCGAGAATATCGGCGCTCGCCGTCTCCAGACGGTGATGGAGAAACTGCTGGAGGATGTCAGCTTCCATGCGGAGGATCGTCGGGGCGAAACCCTGCTGATCGACGCCGCCTATGTCAGCAAGCAGCTGAGCGAGATCGCGCATGACACGGATCTGAGCAAATATGTGCTTTAACTTAACTTGCTCCCCTCCCTTCAGGGAGGGGAGTTTTAGTAACTCCGTCCCACCAGCACTCGCTCCACCGCCACGCCGCCGGTGAAGATGCACACGCCATCCGCTGATTCCGCATCCAATGGCACATTGCGCAGCGTCAGCTTCTCACCCTTGAGCCACTGCACCACCTTGTCCAGTTCCGCGCCGGTCGGCTTGGCCCATTGCACCAGCGCCCAGCCCGGCTTGGCGCTGGCGTTGAAATAGGCTTTCAGCGCATCGAGATCGCCGATCGAGCGATCGATGCTGCTATCCAGACGCGCCTTGGCATCCGCGAACAGCGACGCCTGGATATCCTCCAGCATCGCAGTCGCACCAGTCACGAAATCGCCCTTCGCGACGATCTGGCTGTCGAGCTTGCCATCTTCGCGATACAGGCAATCGCGGCGAATGACCGACACATTGCCGCCCGCGACATCGCGGCCGCCCACTTCGATCACGATCGGCGCGCCCTTCTTGACCCAGCCCCAACGCTTTGTCGCCGCCTTGGCCGGGCGTTTGTCGAGCAGCGCGCGCACGGGTTCGCGGAACACGTCCAGCCCGTTCAACTGTGTCACCAGATCAGTGCAATAATCGACGATCGCGGCATCCTCGTCATTGTCGCGCAGCATCGGCACGACGACGACCTGATAGGGCGCGACACGCGGCGGCACGCGCAGGCCGTCGTCGTCGCCATGGACCATGATCAGGCCGCCGATCATCCGGGTGGACATGCCCCAGCTTGTCGTCTGCGCCAGTTCCTGTTGCCCTTCGGCATTCTGGAACTTGATATTCTGCGCCTGGCTGAAGGTCGTGCCCAGGAAATGCGAGGTGCCCGCCTGCAATGCCTTGCCGTCCTGCATCATCGCCTCGATCGAATAGGTGGCGACGGCACCGGGGAAGCGTTCATTCTCCGGCTTCTCGCCAGCGACCACCGGCATGGCGACGCAATCTTCCGCAAAGCTGCGATAGACCTCCAGCATCTTCATCGTTTCTTCCATCGCCTCATCGACGGTGGCGTGCGCGGTATGGCCTTCCTGCCAGAGAAATTCGGTGGTGCGCAGGAACATGCGGGTGCGCATTTCCCAGCGCACGACATTGGCCCACTGGTTGATCAGCACCGGCAGGTCGCGCCAGCTCTGCACCCAGCGACTGAACGCCGCGCCGATCACCGTTTCGGACGTCGGCCGCACGACCAGCGGCTCTTCCAGCTTCGCTTCGGGGTCCGGCACCAGCTTGCCGTCCTTCTGGATCAGCCGGTGATGGGTGACGACCGCCATTTCCTTGGCGAAGCCATCGACATGCTCGGCTTCCTTCTCGAAATAAGAGAGCGGGATGAACAGCGGGAAATAGCAATTTTCATGCCCCGTCGCCTTGATCCGCGCGTCGAGCAGCGTCTGGATGCGCTCCCATATGCCATAGCCCCAGGGACGGATGACCATGCAACCGCGCACGCCGCTTTCCTCGGCCAGGTCGGCCTCCGAAATGACGGCCTGATACCAGGCGGAAAAATCCTGCGCGCGGGTGACGGAAAGGGCGTGTTTCACGGGATCGAACCTTGGCTAAGTCGGGAAGAAAGAAAGGCGCGCCATAGGCCAGAGCCGCCATGCCTGTCGACCCCTGATGCCGAAGCAACAGGTCGCTTAGAGAAGGATGGATTTACTTTAACCCGTTCGTTTCGAGCGAAGCCTGTCCTGAGCCTGCCGAAGGGTCATGAAGCAGTTAGCGCCATGCCCACGTTTCTCGACTTCGCGCGAAACGAACGGAACAAGGTGGATCGACCTAACGTCGTCAGGCCCTAGTCGGCCGCGCCCATCTCTTCCAGCCAGGCCTTAGCCTGCTTGGGTTCGCCCACCGCATCGGCAGCCGCCGGACCGCGCGCCGCCATGAAACGCTGGTGCAGCGCAAACGGCTCCAGCCCAAGCGTATCGCGCATCCCGTCAATCTCGCTCGCCAGATCATCCAGCGCCGCGATGACGGGCGCGATACGGGCGCGCGCGACCTTGTCTTTCTGATGGTCGAACAGGCCCCATTGCCCGCCCGCCGCCACGCGCAGTGCCGCGATCAACGCCTCGCGATACTCCGCCTCCACCTCTTCCCGGCGGACGTCGAGCCGCTCCAGACGATCCGCCTTAGCCATCGATCAGGTCAGCTTGTCGATCTTGGCGTTGAGCGCCGCAAGTTGCGCCTTCAGGTCGCTGATCTCATCATCCTTGCTGTCGTCGGTCGCTGCGGCTGCGGCTGGCGGCGTCATCCCAGGAATACCCGGCATCCCAGGGATAATTGGCATACCCGGCATACCCGGCACGCCATTGCCGAAGGCGCTGGCCGCCGCCTCAAACATTTGCAGGTTGCGCTTGGCGATGTCGGCCAGTGGCCCGCCGCCGAACGCGCCCTTCATCGCTTCCTGAAACTGTTGCTGGTTCTTGCGGAATGCGTCCATCGACGCCTCCAGATATTGCGGCACCATCGATTGCATCGAATCGCCGTACATGGAAATCAGCTGACGCAGGAAATTGACCGGCAGCATGTTCTTCCCGCGCTGTTCTTCTTCCATGATGATCTGGGTCAGGACATTATGGGTGATGTCCTCGCCGCTCTTGGCGTCGACCACTGTGAACTCGCGCCCCTCGCGCGTCATCTGCGACAAAAGGTCCAGCGTGATATAACTCGAAGTTTCGGTATTATAGAGCCGCCGATTGGCGTACTTCTTGATAATGACCGGCTCCGATTCATTAGCGGTCTTAGATTTGGCCATGGATTCCTCTCCCATACCTGAACATCTCGCAGTAGCACAGGGCGATGCCGCACCGCAACATGGGCCGCGACCTTTACCCCTTTTTCTCAATATTTTATGGCGCGAAACGGAGGACGATCACGAACTTCGCCGCCGCGCCTTCACGGGGCTGCGCAAATATCAGGACGCGGTCCGTCCCCCCGCTCCGCCGCCCGCGCGTTGCGTTGCCACCGCCGGCCCTGCACGGCTGCTGCAACATGGTGCCGAAAACGGCCGTTCCCCGGTGGTTTTCATCCCCTCGCTGATCAATCCGCCGCGCGTGCTCGACCTGTCGGTAAGCCGATCTTTGCTGCGCCACATGGCTGCAGCAGGGCATGACGCGCATCTGGTCGATTGGGGGGCGCCAAGCCCGCAGGATGCGGCGCTCGGCCTCGATGGTCATGTCACCGATCGGTTGCTGCCATTGCTCGCCGCGCTGCCCCGTCCGCCGATCCTGGTCGGCTATTGCCTGGGCGGCAGCCTGGCGCTCGGCGCAGCAACCATGGCCGCCTTTCCCGCCGTCGCGACCATCGCCGCGCCCTGGCGGTTCGATGCCTTCCCCGCCGCCGATCTGCAACTGATCGGGGGATTATGGAACGGCGCGCGGGCCATGAGCGAACGGATCGGCTATGTCCCCATGGAGGTGCTGCAATCGGGCTTCTGGGCGATGGACCCGGCCCGCACCATCCGTAAATATGCCGCCTTCGCCGACATGGAAGCGGGGTCGGATGCCGAACGCGGCTTCCTGGCGGTGGAGGATTGGGCCAATGCGGGCGCGCCGCTGACCTATGCTGCGGGACGCGACCTGTTCGACAATTTCTACGCCGGCAATATCAGCGGCCGGGGCCAATGGCGCATTGATGGCCGCACCGTAGACCCTGCCGCGATCGACGGCCCAACCCTGTCGATCGTGTCCACCAGCGACCGCATCGTGCCCGCCGCTGCCGGCCCTCGCTTGCGCGAAGAACGCAGCCTTTCGCTCGGCCATGTCGGCATGGTGGTGGGCGGCCGCGCCCGCGAAACGCTATGGGAACCGTTGTCCCATTGGCTTTCCAGCCAAGGCGGTTGATGCTATTGCGCCTGCGAAAACAACCACTGGAATCGAGGATCAGGCCTTTGTCAGACATCGTCATTACCGCCGCAAAGCGCACCGCCGTCGGCAGCTTCATGGGTGCGTTCGGCTCGACCCCCGCGCATGAACTGGGTCGCCAGGCGATCATCGCCGCGCTCGCGCAGGCCGGCGTCGCCCCCGATGAAGTGGACGAAGTGATACTGGGTCAGGTCTTGTCCGCTGGCCAGGGGCAGAACCCTGCGCGTCAGGCCGCCGTCAACGCCGGCATCCCGGTCGAACGCACCGCCATCGGCCTCAACCAGCTCTGCGGTTCTGGCCTGCGCGCCGTCGCGCTTGCGGCGCAGGCGATCCGCGCCGGCGACGCCAACATCATGGTCGCGGGTGGCCAGGAAAGCATGTCGCTCGCCCCCCACGCACAATATCTGCGCGCTGGCAGCAAGATGGGCAATGTCAGCCTGATCGACACGATGATCCATGACGGCCTGACCGACGCCTTCAACAATTATCATATGGGCATCACCGCCGAAAATCTGGCGGAAAAATACCAGATCAGCCGCGAAGCGCAGGACATCTTCGCCGTCGCCAGCCAGAACAAGGCCGAAGCCGCGCGCGCATCGGGCCGCTTCGCCGACGAGATCGTGCCGGTCACGATCAAAGGGCGCAAGGGCGACACCATCGTCGATGCCGACGAATATATCCGCGCCGGTGCCACCATCGAAGCGATGGAAAAGCTGAAACCTGCCTTCAAGAAGGACGGCACCGTCACCGCCGCCAACGCCAGCGGCCTGAATGACGGTGCCGCCGCACTGGTGCTGATGACGGCCGATGCCGCCGCCAAGCGCGGCGCGACGATCCTTGGCCGTATCGCGGGCTTTGCGACCTGCGGCGTCGATCCCTCGATCATGGGCATCGGCCCGGCCCCGGCCAGCCGCAAGGCGCTGGAAAAGGCCGGCTGGTCGATCGCCGACCTCGACCTGATCGAAGCGAATGAAGCCTTCGCCGCGCAGGCGCTGGCCGTGGGCAAGGAACTGGGCTTCGATCCCGAAAAGCTCAACGTCAATGGCGGCGCGATCGCCATCGGCCATCCGATCGGCGCGTCGGGCGCGCGCGTGCTGACCACTTTGCTCTACGAAATGGCCAAGCGCGACGCCAAGAAGGGCCTTGCGACCCTGTGCATAGGTGGCGGCATGGGCGTCGCCATGTGCATCGAACGCTGATCGCCTGACTTGCCAAAAGGCCGTCGCTCCCACCGGAGCGGCGGCCTTTTTCGCGTCAGCCCTTCTTGGCCCCGGCCCGGCATCGGTCGGAACAATAGAGGACATTGTCCCAGTCCCGTTCCCACTTCTTGCGCCAGGCAAAAGGACGCTGGCACGTCGGGCAGGTCTTGGTCGGCAGATTCCGTTTGGCGACCCCGTTTGGCATATGATCAAATCCCTTCAGGCGTCGAGCGATCGATCCTTCGTCTCGGGCAAAGCAACCAGGCAAGTGACCAGCGCCAGCGCCACGATCGCCAGCGTATACCACAGCCCGGCATAGGGATTGCCCGTCCGCGCGACGATATACTGGCTGACCAGCGGCAGGAACCCGCCGAAATAGCCGGTCCCGATATGATAGGGGATCGACAACGAGCTATAGCGGATGCGCGCCGGGAAATATTCCGACAGCAACGCTGCCACCGGCCCATAGGTCGCCCCCGACAACGTCCACAGCAGCAGCAGCGCGGCGAACACCATCATCGCGCGCGGCCAGTCGGGCGTCACCGCGCCGAAATCATACCCCCGCGCGCCCAGCGCCGCGTCCAGCCCTTTCGCGCTCAGATCGCTGACCGCAACACCGCCGATCGCCACAGCCGGCACCACGCCGTCCCGCTTGTCATAAGGAATGCCGCGCTTGGAAAAATGGTCGAGCAGCTTGCCGCACGCGGTCGGCTGTACCTTGGCGAAGGGATCGAACCGGCAATCGGGACCGCTCACCACCACCGGCGCGCGCTGCGCCGCCTGCGTCAGCGCCGGGTTCGCGGTCGCACCCATGAACTGATAGAGCGGCAGCGCCAGCAGCAGCACCAGCGCATAGCCGATCACGATCGGCTTCTTCCGCCCGATCCGGTCGGACAGCCAGCCGAAGAAGATGAACGCGCCCATCCCGATGAAGGCGCTGCCCCCGACCAGCAATTGCGCCACGCCGGCCGCCACATGCAGCCCGTTCTGCAGGAAATAGAGCGCCTGGAACATCACGGTATAGGCGATGACGGTAAAGCCCGCCGCGATGCCGATCATCGCGACGAACATCCGCTTCTTGTTGCCTGGCGCGGTGAAGGCCTCCTTGATCGGGTTCTTCGCCTGCGCGCCCGCTTTCTTCATCGCCAGGAACACCGGGCTTTCGCGCAGCATCAACCGCATCCACAGCGAAATCGCCAGCAGCGCCAGCGACAGGATGAATGGAATGCGCCAGCCCCATGCCTCCCACACCGCCTTGCCAACAATCGCCTGCGTGCCCACCACGACGATCAGCGACAGGATGAACCCGCCGATCACGCCCGCCTGGATGAAACTGGTATAAAAGCCGCGTTTCCCGGCGGCGCATGTTCGGCGACATAGATCGCCGCCCCGCCATATTCTCCGCCCAGCGCCAGCCCCTGCGCGATCCGCAGGCCGATCAGGATGATCGGCGCGGCTATCCCGATGCTGGCGGCGGACGGCGTCAAACCGACCCCGGCGGTCGCCAGGCCCATCAGCACGATGGTCGCCAGAAACGTATATTTGCGCCCCAGCCGATCGCCCAGATAGCCGAACAGCACCGCCCCGATCGGCCGGAACGCAAAACCGATGGCGAAGCCCGCCAACGTATAGAGCAGTTCGACGGTCGGATTGTCGGTGGGAAAAAAGGTCCGCCCGATGATCGGCGCCAGCACGCCATAGATATAGAAATCATACCATTCGAACACGGTGCCGAGCGCCGACGCGGTAATGACCAGCCGGTCCCGCTTCGCATCCATCACATAATCGTTGCCGACCGTTTCGCTCATCCTACCCCCTGAAGACCCGTTGGCGTTGCTTATGGAGAAGAGACTATCTGTTCGACAAGCGCATGATGAACGGTGCAGGCATTAAAACAGCCGCGATCCATTCGGCACCGGCCTGTCCGGCGCGAACAGCATCACCGCGCCGGCTTCGTCGGCAAAGCCCAGCGTCAGCACTTCCGACATGAACTTGCCGATCTGGCGCGGCGGGAAATTCACCACGGCGGCGACCTGCCGACCCGGCAAATCCTCCAGCGCGTGGTTTTCGGTGATCTGCGCGCTGGACCGCTTCTGGCCGATCGCCGGACCGAAATCGATCAGCAGCTTATAGGCCGGCTTTCGGGCCTCCGGGTAAGGCTCCGCCGAAACGATCGTGCCCACCCGAATATCGACCTTCAGGAAATCGTCGAAGCTGATGGTGTCGGCCACGGCCGCAGCGGGATCATGGGTCAAGTGCATGACCGCTGCATAACAGAGCCACGTTTCCCCGCGAAGGCGGGAATCCAGTTCTACCGTCTGAAGTGGATTCCCGCCTTCGCGGGAAAACGCAACCTCCTCACTCCATCTCCAATATAACCGCGTCCACCGCCAGGCTCTCGCCCTGCGTAGCCGACACGCTCTTGACGGTGCCCGCCTTTTGCGCGCGCAGGATATTTTCCATCTTCATCGCCTCGATCACGGCGAGCGGCTGCCCGGCCTCGACCTTGTCGCCCGCCGCCACATGTAACGCGACTAGCAGGCCCGGCATCGGGCAGATCAGGAAGCGCGACAGGTCGGGCGGGATCTTGTCGATCATATGCTGCGCGTGCGGCGCAGCATGGGCAGGCAGGATACGCAGTTTGTGGCTGGCCCCATGCGCCGTCAGCAGGAAACCCGACCGCACCGGCGCGATCCGCACCGCCAACTCGTCTTCGCCAAACTCCGCCTCGATCAGCCGGTCGCCAGGCGTATATTCCAGCGCCATGTCGATCTCTTCGCCATCCACGCTGACCTCGTCGCCATCAATCACGACGTCATGGACCGCGTCCCCGATCTTGACCTGCCAGCCGGTCGGCGGGGCGAGCCGCTTGCCCAACTGCCCGTCGATCCGCCGCGCCCGGTCGGCCTGCGCCATCGCCGCGAACGCGCCGATCGCCGACAGCCGCTGGAGCAATTCGGGCGACGCGGGCGCACCCTGAAACCCGTCGGGATATTCCTCCGCGATGAAGCCCGTCGTGATGTTGCCCGACCGGAACCGCTCATGCTGCATCAGCGCCGACACGAAATCGATATTATGCCCCGGCCCTTCGATCTCGAACTTGTCGAGCGCCTCGATCTGCTTGTCGATCGCCTCCAGCCGCGTCGGCGCCCAGGTGATGAGCTTGGCGATCATCGGATCGTAGAACATGGACACTTCGCCGCCCTCCTCCACGCCGTCATCCACGCGGATCAGCGCGCCGCTCTCGTCCGCGCCGGTTTCGGGCGGATTGTAGCGGATCAGGCGGCCGGTCGACGGCAGGAAGCCGCGATAGGGGTCTTCGGCGTAAACGCGATTCTCGATCGCCCAGCCGTTGATCTTGACGTCATCCTGGGTGAAGCTCAACTTCTCGCCGTTGGCGACGCGGATCATCTGCTCGACCAGGTCGACGCCGGTGATCTCCTCGGTGACGGGATGCTCGACCTGGAGCCGCGTGTTCATTTCCAGGAAGTAGAAGCCCTCCCCGGTCGTATCCGCACCCGACACGATCAGTTCGACCGTGCCGGCGCTGAAATAGCCGACAGCCGCGGCCAGCGCGACGCACTGCTCGCCCATGGCCTTCCGCATCTTGGGCGTAACGAAGGGCGACGGCGCTTCCTCGACCACCTTCTGATGGCGGCGCTGGATCGAACATTCGCGTTCGTTCAGATAGACGATATTGCCATGCTGATCGCCCAATATCTGGATTTCGATATGGCGCGGGCTTTCGATGAACTTCTCGATGAACACGCGGTCGTCGCCGAAGCTGGCCAGCCCCTCACGCTTGGTCGCCTCGAAGCCTTCGCGAACATCCTGCTCGCTATAGGCCAGCCGCATCCCCTTGCCGCCGCCGCCCGCCGACGCCTTCATCATCACCGGATAGCCGATCTCGTTGGAGATTTTGACGGCATGTTCGGTGTCGTCAATCACGCCGACGAAACCGGGAACGACATTGACGCCGGCTTCGAGGGCGAGTTTCTTGGACTCGATCTTGTCGCCCATCGCCGCGATCGCATTGGCGGGCGGCCCGACGAAGATGATGCCCTCGGCGTCCAGCGCCTTGCGGAAGCTTTCGCGCTCCGACAGGAAACCATAGCCCGGATGCACCGCATCCGCGCCGGTCTGCTTGCAGGCTTCGATGATCTTGTCGGCGATCAGATAGGACTGCGCGGCGGGCGAAGGGCCGATATGCACCGCCTCATCCGCCATCAGCACATGCGGTGCGCGCGCATCGGCATCGGAATAGACCGCAACGGTCTTGATGCCCATCTTCTTGGCCGTACGCATTACACGACACGCAATTTCGCCACGGTTCGCGATCAGGATCTTGGTGATTGCCATTTTATTCCCTGTCCCAGTCCAAATTTCTAATCCCGTTCGGGCTGAGCGAAGTCGAAGCCTTCTCCTGAGCGGAGCGAAGGCACTTCACTTCGTTCAGTGGAGCCCTTCAACTTCGCTCAGGGCGAACGGGGTATTTCTTAATCGCCGTGCATGAACATGCCCGACTGCAACATTATCCAACCAAGGCCGACAAGCACGATCATCAACAGAGCGATCATTGGCCAAGCCTTCAATTGACCGGCCCCTTATATTCACCCGTCATGCCGGACTTGATCCGGCATCCCGCTTTCTTCACGCGCAACCGGAAAGAAGGAGCGGGCCCCCGGATCAAGTCCGGGGTGACGGAGGTGGGTGAGAAAATCACTCAGCCGCTTCCATCGCAACCTTCACCTCGGCCTGCATCGGCACCACGCCCAGCTTGGCGAACAGCGCCGCATCCGCATTGTCGCCCGCATTCGCCGTGGTCAGCAGCTTGTCGCCGGTGAAGATGCTGTTCGCGCCCGCCATGAAGCACAAAGCCTGGCACGCTTCCGACATGCTCTCACGCCCCGCAGACAGCCGCACCATGCTCTCCGGCATCACGATCCGCGCGACCGCAACCGTCCGCACAAACTCGATTTCGTCAATTTTCGCCAGCGGCGTGTCGGCCAGCATGTCGCCCAGCACCGTGCCCTTGACCGGCACCAGCGCGTTGATCGGCACGCTCTGCGGATGGGCCGGCAACACCGCCAGTGCGTGCAGAAACCCAACCCGGTCCTCGCGCGTCTCGCCCATGCCCACGATCCCGCCCGAACAGACGTTGATCCCCGAATTGCGGACATTTTCCAGCGTTTCCAGCCGGTCGCCAAAGGTCCGCGTCGTAATCACCTTCTCATAATGCTCAGGCGACGTGTCGATATTATGGTTGTAATAATCCAGGCCAGCGTCGGCCAGCACCTTGGCCTGCCCCTCGCTCAGCATCCCCAGCGTCATGCAGGTTTCCATGCCCATCTGGCGCACGCCCTGCACCATCTGGACGATGGCGGGCATGTCCCGCTCCTTCGGATTGCGCCACGCCGCGCCCATGCAAAAGCGCGAGCTGCCCGCGTCCTTCGCCTGCGCCGCCGCCTGCATCACCGCCTGCACGCTCATCAGCTTTTCGGCCTTCAGGCCGCTTTCCGCCGACGCCGACTGGTTGCAATAACCGCAATCCTCCGGGCAACCGCCGGTCTTGATCGACAGCAGGGTGGACAGTTGAACCTCATTGCGCGGAAAATTCGCGCGATGGATCGACTGCGCCTCAAACATCAAATCGTTGAACGACAGGTCGAACAGCGCGGCAATTTCGGCGCGGGTCCAGTCATTACGGGCAGTCAGGCTATTCATGCAGCGTCCTCGATCCCCGCAGGGGGCATGTTGTGGCCGAGGAGGCGCAGCACGTCGGCTGCCGCCTCCACGACGTTGGTGCCTGGCCCATAAATGCCCTGGACGCCTGCGTCACGAAGGAAGTCGTAATCCTTGGCCGGAATGACCCCGCCTGCGATCACCTTGATGTCCGTCCGCCCCGCCTCCCGCAGCTTGGCGATCAGGTCGGGGATCAGTGTCTTGTGCCCCGCCGCCAGGCTGGACGCGCCGACCACATCGACGTCATTCTGCAACGCCAGCACCACCGTTTCGTCCGGTGTCTGGAACAGCGGTCCCGATACTATGTCAAAGCCCAGATCGCCGAACGCCGACGCAATCACATTGGCGCCCCGGTCATGCCCATCCTGCCCCATCTTGGCGACGAGGAGTTTGGGCTTGCGACCGAGGCGCCGCTCGACGGCCTGCACGCCGTCAAGTACCTGTTGCCAGCGGCTGTCGCCGGCATAGGGCGCCGCATAGACGCCCTTCACCGGCGTCGGCTGCGTGCCATAGCGGTGGAAGCTTTCCTCCATCGCGGCGGAAATCTCGCCCAGCGTTGCGCGGGCGCGGGCGCATTCCACGGCGAGGGCGAGGAGGTTGTTCTCCAGGCTTGCCGGTGCCGCCGCGCCATCGCGCAGCGCCTGCAACGCGGCCTCGCAGGCCGCGCTGTCGCGCTCCGCCTTCACCTTGTTGATCCGCGCGATCTGCCCTTCGCGTACCGCCGCATTGTCGATGTCGAGCGTTTCGAGCAAATCCTCGGTCGCCAGCCGATATTTGTTGACGCCCACGATCACGTCGTCGCCACGATCGACCCGCGCCTGCCGCGCCGCCGCTGCCGTTTCGATCATCGCCTTGGGCCAGCCCGCCGCCACGGCCTTGGCCATGCCGCCATCGGCCTGCACCTTTTCGATGATCGCCCAGGCTTCATCGACCAGTTGCTGCGTCAGCGCCTCGACATAATAGCTGCCACCCAGCGGATCGACGACATTGCACATGCCCGTCTCTTCCTGAATCACGATCTGCGTGTTGCGCGCGATCCGGGCGGAAAAATCGGTAGGCAGCGCGATCGCCTCGTCCAGCGCATTGGTATGCAGCGACTGCGTGCCCCCCAGCATCGCGGCCATCGCCTCGATCGTGGTGCGCATGACGTTATTATAGGGGTCTTGCTCGGTCAGCGACACGCCGCTGGTCTGACAATGGGTGCGCAGCATCTTGGACCGCTCGTCCTTCGCGCCCAACTCCGTCATCGCCCGATGCCACAGCACCCGCGCGGCCCGCAGCTTGGCGATTTCCATGAAGAAGTTCATGCCGATCGCGAAGAAGAAGCTCAGGCGACCCGCGAACTTGTCGATGTCCAGGCCGCTCGCCACGCCATATTTCACATATTCCATGCCGTCGGCGATGGTGAAGGCCAGTTCCTGCACCTGCGTCGCGCCGGCTTCCTGCATATGATAGCCGGAAATGGAGATGCTGTTGAACTTGGGCATCTCACGCGACGTGTAACCGAAAATGTCGCTGATGATCCGCATCGATGGTTCGGGCGGGTAGATGTATGTGTTGCGGACCATGAACTCCTTGAGGATGTCGTTCTGGATGGTCCCGTCGAGCAGCTTGCGATCAACGCCCTGCTCCTCGCCCGCGACGATGAAGAAGGCCAGGATGGGAATGACCGCGCCGTTCATCGTCATGGACACGCTCATCTTGTCGAGCGGAATACCGTCGAACAATATCTTCATGTCGTCCAGCGTGTCGATCGCCACGCCCGCCTTGCCGACGTCGCCGGTGACGCGCGGGTGGTCGCTGTCATAGCCGCGATGGGTGGCCAGATCGAACGCGACCGACAACCCCTTCTGACCCGCCTTCAGGTTGCGATGATAGAAGGCGTTGGAAGCTTCGGCGGTCGAAAAGCCCGCATATTGCCGGATGGTCCAGGGGCGCCCCGCATACATGCTGGCCTTAACCCCGCGGGTGAATGGCGCAAAGCCGGGCAGGCCGGGATCGACGGTCACGTCGTCGGCTGTGTAGAGCGGCTTGACGGCAATCCCTTCCGGGGTCTGCCACGTCAAATCCTTGCCCTTCACTTCCTTGTCGGCAGCGGCGGCCCATTGGTCCAGCGTCGGCTTGTCGGTCATATTCTACCCTACCTTCTACCCCTCTCCCGCAGGCGGGAGAGGCAACGAGACTTAGGACCGCGAAGCGGGCCTTAGTCGCAGTGGTGAGGGTCTTCTGCACGGCAGGCCCTCACCAACTCCGGCTAGGCAGCAAGCTACCAAGCCTCCATATCCTCTCCCGCTTGCGGGAGAGGAGTTTAGTTCAGTGCCCGCCCTTCGGCGTCTCCATGATCTCGGTCAGCACCCCGTTCATATCCTTGGGATGCACGAAGAAGATCGGCGTGCCATGCGCCCCGATCCGCGGCTCGCCCAGCACCCGCGCGCCCTTGGCCTCGAACCACGCCTTCGCCTCATGGATATCGGCCACTTCATAGCACATATGATGCTGCCCCCCGGCCGGGTTCTTGGCGATGAAGGCGGTGATCGGCGACGTCGCATCGAACGGCTCGATCAACTCGATCTGCGTACCCGCGGTCCCATTCTCGCCCGGCGTATCGACGAAACACACCTTCACCCCCTGCGCGGGCAGGTCGAACGGTTCGTGAATTGTCGTCGCGCCCATCACGTCGCGATAATAAGCGATGCTCTTTTCCAGCGACGGCGTGGCGACGCCGATATGGTTGAGACGGCCGAGTTTCATATCGCTTTCCTAATCAGTCACCCCAGCGAAGGCTGGGGTCTCAGGCCTCATGGCCCGACTTGGCTGCACGCGGTCCCAGCCTTCGCTGGGATGACGACCCTTCGGGCCGTCAAAGCGGAATATTGTCATGCTTCTTCCACGGATTCTCCAGGCTCTTATTCTTGAGCTTGCGCAGCCCCAGCGCGATCCGCCGCCGCGTCGAATGCGGCTGGATCACCTCGTCGATGAAGCCCTTGCTCGCCGCCACGAACGGGTTGGCGAAGCGCCCCTCATATTCCGCCGTCCGCTCGGCGATCTCGTCCGCGGTCTTGCCGCGGAAGATGATCTCCACCGCGCCCTTCGCCCCCATCACTGCGATCTCCGCGGTCGGCCAGGCATAGTTCAAATCGCCGCGCAGATGCTTGGACGACATGACGTCATAGGCCCCGCCATAGGCCTTGCGCGTAATCACCGTGATCTTTGGCACGGTCGCCTCGGCATAGGCGAACAGCAATTTCGCGCCATGTTTGATGATGCCGCTATGCTCCTGCGCGGTGCCCGGCAGGAAGCCGGGCACGTCGACAAAGGTCACGATCGGAATCTCGAACGCATCGCAAAAGCGCACGAACCGCGCCGCCTTCTTAGATGAATTGATATCCAGCACGCCCGCCAGCACCATCGGCTGGTTGGCGATGATCCCTACCGTCTTGCCCTCGACCCGGCCGAACCCGCACAGGATATTGCCTGCATGCGCCGGCTGCACCTCGAAGAAATCGCCCTCGTCCACCACCTTGCGGATCAGTTCGTGCATGTCATAGGGCTGGTTCGCATTGGCCGGGATCAGCGTATCCAGGCTCGGTTCGATCCTGTCCCAATCGTCCGCGCTCGGCCGCTCCGGCACCGGCTTGCGGTTCGACGCCGGCAGAAAGTCCACGAAATCGCGCACCGCGAGCAGCGCCTCGATATCATTTTCGAACGCCACGTCCGCCACGCCGGACTTGGTCGTATGCGTCACCGCGCCGCCCAGTTCCTCCTGCGTGACCACCTCGTTCGTCACCGTCTTGACCACATCTGGTCCGGTCACGAACATGAAACTGCTGTCCTTCACCATGAAAATGAAGTCGGTCATCGCGGGCGAATAGACCGCCCCGCCTGCGCATGGCCCCATGATGACGCTGATCTGCGGTACCACGCCGCTGGCCAGCACATTGCGCTGGAAAATCTCCGCATAACCGGCGAGCGAAGCCACGCCCTCCTGAATCCGCGCGCCGCCGCTGTCGTTAAGGCCGATGACCGGCGCACCGACCTTCAACGCCATGTCCATGATCTTGCAGATTTTCATCGCATGCCGTTCCGACACCGCGCCGCCATAGACGGTGAAATCCTGGCTGAACACGAACACCAGCCGGCCGTTGATCGTGCCCGATCCGGTGACGACGCCGTCGCCCGGAATATGCTGCTCGTCCATGCCGAAATCGACGCAATTATGCTCGACATACATGTCCAGCTCTTCAAAGCTGTCCTCGTCCAGCAGCACGTCCAGCCGCTCGCGCGCGGTCAGCTTGCCCTTGGCATGCTGCGCGTCGATGCGGCGTTGGCCGCCGCCCATGCGTGCGCCTTCGCGCTTGGCTTCGAGCTGTTCGATAATGGCGAGCTTCGACATGCGGGCATCTCTCCGAATTTGCGGCACCAGATGTACGATGGTGCCGCCTTGAACCATCCCTACGCGGGCTTTCACTTTTTTCGCAAATGCAAATTTGCTAAATTGCAAATCACGACTTCGCAAATTACGGTGCAGTTTATGGCACGTGGCAACCGTATCTTCGCAGGCCCGCGCCTGCGCCAACTGCGTCTGGACCATCGGATGGACCAGGCGACGATGGCGCAGGCGCTGGGCATATCCGTATCCTATCTTTCGCAGATGGAAAATGACGATCGTCCCCTGACCGCCAAGGTCAAGGCCGCGCTCGCCAGCGCCTTTCCCACCGACTGGGCCAGTTTCGACAGCCGGGAGGATGAGCAGCTACTCGGCGCCTTCACCTATGCGCTGGGGCATCCCGAACTGCCCGGCAACCAGATGGAGCCGGAGCGGATCGAGAAGCTGCACCTGCAATTTCCCGAATTTGCCGCCCGCTATGTCGATCTCTACAACGCCCATATGCGCGCCAACGAACGCATCAACATGATTGAGGAAGCGATTGCCAACGATCATGAAGTGCAGGCGCGTTTGCCGTGGGAAGCCGCCCGCGACTGGTTTCATGAAGCGGGCAATTATGTCCACAGCATCGACTGCCTGGCCGAAGACATGGCCGAAAGCTTCACCGCCGGGCAATCCCTGGACGAAGGGATGCTGGTAGAGGCGCTGGCCCGCCGCCACGGCATCGAAACGCTGATCGCCGACACCCCCGGCTCTTCGCTGCGCAGTTACACCCGCGCCGACAAGCGCCTGTTCGTCAACGCCGCGCTGCCGACCGAAAGCCGCAAATTCATGCTCTCCCACCAGCTCATGATGCTGGAGGGGCAGGCGGTGATCGCCGACGTCGTAAGCAAGGCCGCCCTGCCCGTCCCCGGCGCAGACCGGCTGCTGGCGATCGGCCTTGGCAATTACGCCGCGGGCGCGCTGCTCATGCCCTATGCCCCGTTTCGGGAAGCGGCGCGGACGATGCGCCACGATATCGACCGGCTCGGCCGCACCTTCGGCGTCAGCTTCGAACAGGCCTGCCATCGCCTCTCCACGCTCCAGCGCCCCGGCCTGCGCGGCATCCCCTTCTTCTTCTGCCGCGTCGACATGGCCGGCAACATCACCAAACGCCATAGCGCCACCCGCCTGCAATTCGCCCGCTTCGGCGGCGCCTGCCCCCTGTGGAACGTGCATGAAGCCGTCGCCGTGCCCGACCGCATCAACGTGCAACTGGGCGAAACCCCCGACGGCGTGCGCTATGTATCGATGGCGAAGGGGCTGGTGAAACCTTCGGGCAGCTACAAGCGCACCCCCCGCCGCTACGCTGTGGTGCTGGGCTGCGAAGTCGCCCACGCCGCCAACTTCGTCTATGCCGATGGCTTGCATTTGCAGGAGGAGGGCGCCGCCACCCCCATCGGCATCACCTGCCGCCTCTGCCCCCGCCAAAGCTGCGACCAGCGCGCCTTTCCTCCGGCGGACCGCCCGATCCATGTCGACCCGGACAACCGCCAGATCGTGCCTTACTGGATTGGGTGAGCGGTGTCCCGTTCCGCTGGCGGCGGCGCGGCAGGTGCTTGTGTGAGGTCCAGCACGTCGAAGCCGCCGGTCGGTGCGCGCCGCGCTATCAGGCTGCCTTTGGGCACCATATATTCCGCACGCAATGTGTAGCGTTCGACGCGATAAGCGCCTTGGTTGCCTGCGCCGGTGGTGGTTGAATAGCGCCGTCCGGCAATCTGGCGCAGAGCAGGGGTCAGCCAGGCCTTCGCTCCCACTCCGCGCAACACCTCAATGTCCGCGGTGCGCCCGTCCGGGCGTATGGAAAATCCGACGTCGGCCCAGCGAATGCTGGACGTTTCTGCGCTACCGACATCGATCGCATTCGTCATGTCAAAGGCGCGGGACGCATTGTTCGCCTTGGTAACCGCGTCATCCTCATAGGCAGGAGCGGAAATAAGCACTGGCCCGCCACTCTGGTCTTCACCGATGTCTTTGACCAGCCGATCGATCTCGGTCCCATTCGCATCCCGCGCCGCCAGGCGTAGACGCAGCACGCGCAGCGCGGACCTGTAGGACGCTTGTTGCGCGATCGGGCGTCGCGCCAATGCGTCGAGCATCGACGCGGCCTCTTGGCGCTGCCCCATGGCAGACTTGATCCAGGCACGCTTCATGCCCGCTATAAATGCGGCCCCATCCTGACCGGACGACAGGGCCGACTTTTCCGCCGCGCTGAACGCAGCCTCCGCTTCGCGGAAACGACGCAATTCGATCCACATGTCACCATAAGCAGTTGTCGCGGCAAACACGGCAGGATCATCCTGGGGCAGGTTGTCGCGCAACGTCTGCACCTGCTTGGACGTCGCGCGGCGATAATCCAGCTTGCTGCCTTCGTGCAACGCGACAGTGGCATAGGCTTCATAAAGCGCAGCGACCGGGCGCGGCGCCTCCGCGGCATATTTCTCGTTACGTGATGCGGCGGCGGCCAGCAGAGCCTTGGCCTTTTGATAGTCTCCGTCGCGAAACTGGACTTCGGCCAGCGCAATAGTGGCTTGCGCGTCGCGCAACGGCGTACATCCGCCCTTGGCGCATTCTGCCTGCACCTGCTCCAGCTTTTGCCCGGTTACAACGATATCGCTTGGAAATTGCAGCAGCAACAAAAGAGCGAACATGGATAACTCCCATTGATCTCAACAGCTTGATGCACCGACAGGCAAAGCGCAACCCCCGCTCACCCCTCCACCACCAGCGTCCCGTCCAGAAAATCCAGAAACGCCCGCACCCTTGCCGCGCCGCGATCCTCCGCCGCATACAGCGCGTGAATATCCTCCCCGTCCCCCGCATCATAATCAGCCAGCACCTCCACCAGCCGCCCCTCGCGCAAATCGCTCGCCACATGAAACCGCCCATGCCGCGCAATGCCGCCGCCCGCGATCGCCATGCGCCGTACCACCTCGCCCGAATTGCCGAAAAACGCCCCCTGCACCGGCCGCTGCACCAGCCTGCCCTTCACCCGGAACGGCCAGCTATCCACTGACCGTCGAAAGCTGAAGCGCAAACATTCATGCGCCGCCAAATCATCGGGCGTCGTCGGTGTCCCCCGCCGCGCCAGATAATCGGGGCTGGCGACCAGCACCATCCGGCTATGCCCCAACTTCTTCGCCCGCAGCCTTGTATCCCGCAGCGGTCCGATGCGGATCGCGATGTCCGCCCGCTCCTCGACCAGATCCACGATCGCATCGGTCAGCGTAAGGTCCACCGTCACCGCCGGATACAGTTCGCCAAAGCGCGGCAAAATCGGGATCAGGCACTCGAACCCAAAGGACGGCGAGGCATTGATACGCAACAACCCGCGCGGCCCCTGCCCTTCGCTGCTCAGGCTGTTCTCCACGTCCATCATGTCGCCCAATATCGCGATCATCTTGTCATGATAAACCTGCCCCTCGCGGGTCAGCGCCAGCGACCGCGTCGTCCGCCGCACCAGCGCGACGCCCAGCCGCTGCTCCAGCCGCGCGATCGACCGGCTCACCGCCGACGGGGTCAGCCGCAATATCTTGGCCGCCGCGGCAAAGCTGCCCTCGCCCGCCACCATGAGGAAATTCTCGACGTCGCCGAACCGGTTATCCATGATTTCAATGCACTTCTGAAATGAAGACATGCAGTCTAATCATCAATCGGAAAAAGTCTATCTAACTGTTCAACTCGTTGTCTCATTCAAAAGGAAACAGCCATGGACCTGAAACTCACCGGCAAGACCGCCATCGTCACCGGCTCCACCGCCGGCATCGGCCTGGCCATCGCCAAGCGCCTTGCGGAGGAGGGCGTCGCCGTCACCATCACCGGCCGCAGCCAGTCCAAGCTGGACGCTGCCGCGGCCGACATCGGCCTGCCCGTCAACGCCGTCCTCGCCGATCCCGCAACGGCGGAAGGCGCCGCCGCGCTCATCGCCGCCGTCCCCGCCACTGACATCCTCGTCAACAATCTGGGCATCTACGAAGCCAAGGACTTCGCGGACATCAGCGACGCAGACTGGCACCATATCTTCGAAGTCAACGTCGTCAGCGGCGCGCGCCTCGCCCGCCATTATTTCCCGCAAATGCTGGCAAAGAACTGGGGCCGCGTCCTGTTCATCGCCAGCGAAAGCGCCTTGTTGCCACCCGCTGAGATGATCCATTATGGCATGACCAAGTCTGCCCAACTCGCCATCTCGCGCGGCTTGGCCGAACATACCCGCGGCACCGGCGTCACGGTGAACAGCGTCCTTCCTGGCCCGACCCGTTCCGAAGGCATCGTGGACTTCATCCGCTCCGTGGTCGACAATAAGGACGCCTCCGAAGCCAATCGCGAAGCCGAATTCTTCACCAAACTCCGCCCCCTCTCGCTCATCAAGCGGCTGATCGAGGCGGACGAAGTCGGCGCGATGGTCGCCTATCTCGCCAGCCCCTTGGCGGCCGCCACCAACGGCGCGGCGGTCCGTGTCGAAGGCGGCATGGTCCCGACGATCGCCTGAGTTCACTCACCTACGCCGTTCGTCCTGAGTAGCCATTGAGCCTGTCGAAATGGCGTATCGAAGGATCAAGCCCAGCGCCTGATGCTTCGATACTTGAACAGGTGAACCATCCCCCGGATGGTTCAGGATCGTCCGGGGGACGATCCGACCTGTTCAACTTCGACAAGCTCAGACCCCACTCAGCACGAACGGGGTGGGAGTGCCAACCCACCCTGCGGAAACTGGCCCTGTCGCTCGTCTCTTGCCTCCATTAAGGAAGCGAAGATGAGCGACACGGACAGCCTATCCAGAATCGACGATGCGCTGCTGACGGACGGCTATGCCCGCCTGTCCGGCGCAGCGATGTTCGGTCGGTTGGATATCGCCGAACCCGACTGGTCGGCCTTCGCCGCCAGTTGGAACGATCTCGGCCCCGACCTCTTCATGGCCGATGGCGGCCGCTATCGCCGTCGCCGCCACGCCGCCTTCGCGCTGGAACGGGGGCGCTTCACCCGCAAGCCGCACCAGCCCCATTATCAAAGCCGGGACTATAACCCGCTCAACGGCGACGTGCAGCGCTGGTTCGACCCGGTCGAAGCGGCGACGGTCGCCAACCCCGTCTGCGCTGCGATCTTCGCCTTCGCCGCCGACAGCTTCGACACCGCCCACCGCGGCGACTGGCATGTGGAAATGCACCAGTTCCGCATCGAAGCGAAACCGGGCGCGGCAGGCTCCCCTACTCCCGAGGGAATGCACCGCGACGGGGTGGATCATGTGCTGGTCATGCTGGTGGAGCGCCGCAACGTCCGCGAAGGCGTAACCCGCATCGGCGCGCCCGACGGCACGCCGCTCGGCGAATTCACCCTGACGGAAGCGGGCGACACGATGCTGATCGACGACCACCGCATCCTGCACGGCGTGACCGAAATTCACGCGCTAAACCCGGCGCAACCGGCGTGGCGCGACGCGTTGGTGGTGACCTTTTCCTCCCCGGCACGGGGAGGGGGACCGATCGCGTAGCGATTGGTGGAGGGGAGGCGCCGCACGGCACACCCCCTCCGTCTGGCCTATGGCCAGCCACCTCCCCGTACCGGGGAGGATCAGGTCATTTCAACAGCACCAGCTCTTCCGCCATGCTGGGATGCAGCGCCACAGTATCGTCGAAATCCTGCTTGGTCAGCCCGGCCTTCACCGCGACCGCGGCCGCCTGCAATATCTCCGGCGCATCTGGCCCGATCATGTGCAGCCCGATCACCTTGTCGGTCGTCGCGTCCACAATCATCTTGTACAGCGCCCGCTCCTCGCGTCCGGCCAGCACATTCTTCATTGGACGGAAATCGGAGGTATAGACCTTCACCGTGCCATAATGGTTCTTGGCCTCCGCCTCGGTCATGCCCACGCCCGCCAGCGGCGGATGGCTGAACACGGCCGACGGCACACAGCTATAATCGACCTTGCGCTTGTTCCCGCCAAACACGGTATCGGCAAAGGCATGGCCCTCGCGGATCGCGACCGGCGTCAATTGCAGCCGGTCGGTGACGTCGCCCACCGCATAGATGCTCTCGCAACTGGTCTGGCTATAGTCGTCGACCCTGATCGCGCCCTTCTCGGTCAACTCGACCCCTGCCGTCTCCAGCCCCAGCCCTTCGGTCAGCGGCTTGCGCCCGGTCGCGAACATCACGACATCGGCTGCGACAGGGTCGCCGTCCTGAAAGCGGACGCATAGCGTGCCGTCCTCATTCTTCTCGATCCGCTCCATCTTCGCATTGAAGCGGAAATTGATGCCCTTGGTCATGGAAATCTGGAGCAGCCGGTCGCGGATCTGCGTGTCATAACCGCGCAGCAGGTCGCTGCCACGATTGACCATCGTCACATGGCTGCCCAACTGGTGAAAGATGCCGGCGAACTCGTTGGCGATATAGCCGCCACCGACGATCACGATCCGCTTTGGGCACGCCTCCAGATGAAACACCTCGTTGCTGGTGATGCCATGTTCGGCCCCCTCCACTTCGGGGATCACCGGCCAGGCGCCAGTCGCGACCAGGATCGTCTTGGCCGTCACTTCCCGCCCGCTCGCCAGCTTCACGCCATGCGGCCCGGTAATGGTCGCCCGCTCGCGGATCACCTCGACCTTATGGCTGTCGAGCGTATTGCCATACAGGCCTTCCAGCCGATCGACCTCGGCCAGCACATTGTCGCGCAGCGTGGTCCATTCGAACCCGCATTCCGGCACATCCCAGCCGAAGCGGCGGGCGTCCTTCAAATCCTCGGCGAAATGCGCGCCATAGATGAGCAGCTTCTTAGGCACGCAGCCGCGAATGACGCAGGTGCCGCCGACGCGAAACTCCTCGGCCACCGCAACCTTCGCGCCATGCGCCGCCGCGACCCGCGACGCCCGCACGCCGCCCGATCCTGCACCGATGACGAAAAGGTCGAAATCATAGTCACTCATGCCGGGCCTCCGATGGAATAGGCGCGGATATGGCGGGTGAGAGCGCCAGTTACAAATGGGAATATTGTTGCTGGCAGCCAAACCACCTCCGTTCGTTTCTAGCGCAGTCGAAAAACGGGAAGCCCAGCGCCACCGTTTCTCGACACGCTCGAAACGAACGGCTGTTGACTATTCCCCGCCCAGCGCGATCTCGATCAGCGCCATAGTCGATGGATCGAACCCGACCGCCCCATCCGCCTCGATCGACTTGGCGATCTCCTTGCCCAATTCCACGCCGAACTGGTCGAACGGGTTGATCCCCATCAACACCGCATTGGCGAAGGTCCGATGCTCGTAGAAGGCGATCAGCGCCCCCAGCGCTTCGGGCGTCACGTCGTCCAGCAGGATCGTCGTCGACGGCCGGTTGCCGGGATAGGAGCGCGCCGGGTCGGCATCATTGTCCTTGCCCCGCATCAGCGCCGCGCCCTGCGCAAAGCAATTGACCAGCAAAGCGCGATGATGCGCCGGGTCCAGCGCATGGCCCGGCTCGATCGACGCGATGAACTCGACCGGCGAGACGATCGTCCCCTGGTGCAGCAACTGGAACACCGCATGTTGCGCATCGGTGCCCACCCCGCCCCAGGTGATCGGCGCGGTCGGGCCGTCCACTGGGCTGCCGTCGCGCTGCACGCTCTTGCCGTTGCTCTCCATCTCCAGCTGCTGGAGGTAGGAGGGTAGCAGCGCCAGCCGCTCGTCATAGGCGAACAGCGCGCGGGTCTGGCACCCCATCACGCGGGTATAATATTGGTCCACGAACGCCGCGATCAGCGGCGCGTTCTCGCGTGGATCGGACAGGCGGAAATGCCGGTCCATCGCCGCAGCCCCCTCCAGCAGGCTTTCGAACGCATCCCAGCCCAGCGCCAGCGCGGCCGGAAAGCCGATCGAAGACCAGAGCGAATAGCGCCCGCCCACCGATTCGGCGAAGGGCAGGATGCGGGTTTCATCCACGCCCCATTCCATCGCCTTGTCGGGCGCGGCGGTCAGCGCGATCACCTTGCCATAGGGATCGTCCACCCCTGCCTCGACCATCCAGTTGATCGCGCTCGCTGCATTCAGCAACGTCTCGCTGGTGGTGAAGGTCTTGGACGCGATCGCGATCAGCGTGGCGTTGGGATCGAACCCCTCGATCGCCCGCTCCAGCGCGGTGCCATCGACATTGGACACGATACCCACATCGTACCGCACCCCGTCGCCGTCCAGCGCATCGACGATCAGCTTGGGGCCAAGCGCCGACCCGCCAATGCCGATATGCAATATATGGCGAATCTCGCCCAGCGCGCCCGCCTCGATCGCGTCGATCAGGCCGCGCATCCGCCGATGCAGCATCTTGGCATGGGCGACGCTGTCGGCATTGCCCTCCCCCCGTTCAGCGGGATGCTCGGCAGCGCGGCCTTCTGTATTGTTCACCGCCTCGCCCGAAAACAGCGCATCGCGATGCGCCGCAAAGCCCTGTTGGTCGGCCAGCGCCAGGAAACCCGCCAGCACATCGTCGGTCAGATGCGTCTTGGACCAATCGAACCGGATCGGACCCTGGGATCGGACCAGCTTGTCCAGCCGGTCGGGATCGGTGGTGAAAATGGTCTTCAAATCGGCTTGCGGAAGCGCGGCGATCGCCGCCAAAGGACTTGGCAGTGCAGAACTGGGCATGGATATATCCCTCATGACGTTGGTCGATATCGACGCTGCACCGGTCGATTCCCGTTATGTCTAGCGCAAAGCCGCGTGCTTTGCATCGCTAAGGACTGCTTGACGCGCTATGGTTCACGCTTCAAAAGCCGCAACGGCCGCTTTCTCGGCCTCTCCAAGGGATCAGACGACACTCCATGACTGCCAAATCGGAAACGCGGGACTTTCTCTGGTTTCTCGCCAAGCTCGGGCTGTTTGTCTTCATCCTGCGCAGCTTCATCATATCGCCGTTCAATATTCCCTCGGAATCGATGCAGCCGCGGCTGCTGATCGGCGACTATCTGCTCGTCGCCAAATGGCCCTATGGCTATTCGCGCTATTCGCTGCCCTTCTCGATTCCCTTGATTCCCGGCCGCATCCTGGCGTCCACGCCCCAGCGCGGCGACGTCGCGGTGTTCAAGGCCCCGCCAAATCAGAAGAACGACTATATCAAGCGCGTCATCGGCCTGCCCGGCGACATGATCGGCGTGCGTGGCGGGACGGTCTATCTGAACGGTCAGGCGATCCCCAAGCAGAAGGTCGCCGATCTCGTCATTCCGGTGACGCCGAATATGGAGGACGCCGCCGCCAGGGAAGGTGCCGCGTCCCCCTGTTACCGCCCCGATTTCGAGGAAGCCGCGGCCGGCGGCGGCAAACAGTGCCGCTACCCCCAGTTCCGCGAAACCCTGCCCGGCGGCAAAAGCTACAACGTGCTCGACCTGCTGCCCGATGGCGCGGCGGACGATCGTGACACCGTACTGGTGCCGCAGGGCCATCTCTTCATGATGGGCGACAATCGCGATCGCAGCGCCGACAGCCGCTTCCCCGCGGTCGAAGGGGGCGGCATCGGCCTCGTTCCTGAAGAAAATCTGGTGGGCAAGGCGATGATCTCCGTCTTCTCGACCGACGGCAGCGCCAACTGGATACTGCCCTGGACCTGGTTCACCGCCGCGCGCTGGAGCCGTATCGGGGAAGGCTTTTGAAAGCTGCGTCTCCCCGGCCCGACACGGCTGGCTGGCTGAAAGATCTGATCGGCCGCGCGCCGAAAAATCCGGCGCGATTCGAACAGGCGCTGACCCATGGCAGCGCCAAGGCGCTGAACTATGAGCGGCTGGAATTTCTGGGCGACCGTATCCTGGGCCTGCTGATCTCGGAATGGCTGTTCGACCGTTTCACCGATGAACCCGAAGGCAAGCTGTCCCGCCGCTTCAACGCGCTGGTGTCGGGCGAAACCTGCGCCGAAGTCGCTCGCATCGCTGGTGTTCCCACCCATATGGTGCTGGGCAAGCAGGCCCGCGACGATGGCGCCGCCGACAGCGACAATGTGCTGGGCGACGTGATGGAGGCACTGATCGGTGCCCTCTATCTGGAAGGCGGACTGGAAGAGGCGCGCACCCTCGTCCGCCGCCTCTGGGGCAATCGGGTCGATACCCAGACCAGCGCCCCGCGCCATCCCAAATCCTATCTTCAGGAATGGGCCGCCGCCAACAAGCGCAAGCCGCCCGAATATGTCCTGACCGACCGCTCCGGCCCGCACCACGCGCTCCGCTTCACCGTCACCGTCGCAATCAAGGGCGCGGGCGAAGCATCCGCCACCGGCGCCTCCAAACAGGAAGCTGAAACGGCCGCCGCCAAGGCGCTGCTGGAGAAACTGACGGGTTGACGACGCGCCAATCTTTCTCCCCGTTCGCCCTGAGCCTGTCGAAGGGCCTTCCCTCTTTTTCGGCCCGCATATGACATTCTGGACCTACATGCTGCATTGCGCAGACCGCAGCTTCTACGTCGGTCATACCGATAATCTGGAAGTCAGGATTGGCCAACACGAAGTCGGACAAATCCCAGGCTACACGCAAACACGCAGTCCTCTAAAACTGGTCTGGTCGCAGGCCTTCTCCAGCCGTATAGAGGCGCTTGAAGCCGAACGACAGAT
This sequence comes from Sphingobium psychrophilum, assembly GCF_012927105.1. GTDB lineage: Bacteria > Pseudomonadota > Alphaproteobacteria > Sphingomonadales > Sphingomonadaceae > Sphingobium > Sphingobium psychrophilum. The sequence goes on from NZ_JABBFV010000012.1 coordinate 39,555, forward strand.
AAAGGGATGGAGCCGCGCGAAAAAGCTGGCCCTCATCCGTGATGACTGGACGTTGATCTCATCCTTGGCGCGATCAAAGACAGAAAAGTGAAGCCCTTCGACAGGCTCAGGGCGAACGGAGTTTAATTTGGAAAGTTCGGAAATTCAGTCATCCCAGCGCTGTGGCGTCATCGCCGTCGTCGGCGCGCCCAATGCGGGCAAGTCCACGCTGGTCAACGCGCTCGTGGGGCAGAAGGTGGCGATCACCAGTCCCAAGGCGCAAACCACGCGCACCCGCGTCATGGGTGTCGCGATCGAGGGCGATGCGCAGATCGTGCTGGTCGATACCCCCGGCATCTTCGCGCCGAAGCGGCGGCTGGACCGCGCGATGGTGCAGGCCGCCTGGGGCGGCGCACAGGGCGCGGACCTGATCGCGATGGTGGTCGATGGCAAGGCGGGGCGCGGCCCCAAGCTGGAACCGATCATCGAAGCGCTCAAGCATCGCACCGAACGCAAATGGCTGATCCTCAACAAGGTCGACATCGCGATCAAGGAAAAGCTGCTGACCCATACCCAGGTGCTGAACGACACGTTGGGTTTCGACGAAATCTTCTTCGTGTCCGCCGCGACCGGCGATGGCCTGCCCGAACTCAAGGCCGCTTTCGCCAAAGCGATGCCGGAAGGGCCATGGCATTTCCCAGAAGACCAGGTGTCGGACGCCACCGACCGTATGCTGGCCGCGGAAATCACGCGCGAGCAACTCTATCACCAGCTCCACGCCGAACTCCCCTACGCCACCGCGGTCGATACCGAACAATATAAGGAACGCGACGACGGGTCGGTGGAAATCCACCAACAGATCCTGGTCGGTCGCCCGACGCAACGCGCCATCGTACTGGGCAAGGGCGGGCAGCGCCTGAAGGAAATCGGGTCGAAGGCGCGCGCCGAACTCGCCACCCTGTTGGGCGTCAAGGTCCACCTCTACCTCCACGTCAAGGTGAAGGAAAATTGGGAGGACGACCGCAGCATCTATCGCGACATCGGCCTCGACTGGGTGGAATGAATGTTCACGACATAGGGTCAATCCATCCTTTACCTTATGTCGTTACGTCCCCGTTCCATGGGACCGAAACAGAAAATCGCTTTTGCCGTGGGCGTCTCCGTCATGGGGACGATCCTCATCATGGCGATCGTATCGACCATCCCCGGCATGTTCATCCCACTGCGCTATTTCAGTGTCGGCATTTTCTGTTCGGCCAGCATTTCCACCCCGGTCTGCGTCCTGCTGGTGCGGCAAGGTGAAGAAAACCGGCTGCTCCGCCACGAATTGGAACGGCGTGTGGAGGAACTAGCCTATCTGGCCGATCGGGACGGGTTGACCGGCCTGCTTAGCCGGAACGCCTTTTTCGACCGCGCTGGCCGGGTTCATGCGCGGCCGGGCAACTGGTATCTGCTGATCGACATCGACCATTTCAAACGCTTCAACGACGATCATGGTCATCAGACGGGCGACGCCGTCCTGCATGCGGTGGGATCGGCCATCGCGCAGGCGCTGGGACCGGCCGACCTGAGCGGACGACTGGGTGGCGAGGAATTTGCCGTCTGCCTGACCGATTGCGCCGCCGACCTGGCGACCCGCCGCGCCGAACATGTCCGCGCGTCGATCCAGGCGTTGCGGGTACGTGCGGCGTCCGGCCATATCGTGCGCGTGACCGCCAGCATCGGCCTGAGCGCGAGCGATCCGATACGGCCAATAGAGGCCAGCCTGCACCGCGCCGACCTCGCCATGTATGCCGCCAAGACCGGCGGCCGCAACCAGGTACGGCGCGCCGCCTGACCTTATTCCGCCGCAGTCGCCTTCTTCGCCGGAGCAGCTTTCTTCGCAGAAGCCTTCTTGGCGGCCGGCTTTTTTACGGTTTCCCCGTCCTTCTTGGCAGCGGGCTTCTTGGCCGCAGCCTTTTTCGGCGCCGCCTTCTTGCCCTTCTTCGCCGGTGCCGCCGCGGCACGCGCGTCGATCAGTTGCGCGGCTTCCTCCAGCGTCAGTTGGTCCTTGTCCACCGTCTTGGGCAGGGTAGCATTGGTCGTGCCGTCGGTGACGTAAGCGCCGTAGCGACCCTCCATCAGCTTGATCTCCAGTTCCGTGCGCGGATGCGCGCCCAGCACCTTCAACGGCTCCCGCCCGGCGCTGCGCGGACCACGGTTGGCCGCTTCCGCCAGCTTCACGACGGCGCTGTTCATCCCGACCTCGAAAATCTCCGACGTCGATGACAGCCGCCCATATTTGCCGTCATGCAGCAGATAGGGACCGAAGCGCCCGATATTCGCCACGATCGGCAAGCCGGTTTCGGGATGCAGCCCCACCTCGCGCGGCAGGCTCAGCAGCTTCACGCCCCAATCCAGCGTCAATTCGCCATCGGGCAGATCCTTGGGGATCGACCCGCGCTTGGCCTCCTTGCCCTCGCCCATTTCGATATAGGGGCCAAAACGGCCGGATTTCTTGACGATATCCTGCCCAGTCTCGGGATGCTGGCCCAGCACTTCCGGCCCGGTATCTTCGCCATCCTTGCCGCCCGGCTGGCCGAACTTGCGCGTATATTTGCACTCCGGGTAATTGGAGCAGGCGATGAACGCGCCAAAGCGCCCGCCCCGCAGCGAAAGCTGCCCATCGGCACACAGCGGGCAGGCGCGCGGGTTGCTGCCGTCCGCCTTGGGCGGGAACAGCATGGGTTCGAGGAACTTGTCCAGCTCCGCGGTGATATCCGACGGCTTCTGCTCCATGATCTCGGCGGTCTTGGGCTTGAAATCCTTCCAGAAGGCTTCCAGCACTTCCTGCCACTGGGCGCGGCCGCCGGAGACATCGTCCAGCTGGTCCTCAAGCCCTGCCGTGAAATCATAGGACACATAGCGTTCGAAGAAGCGCTCCAGAAAGGCCGTGACCAGCCGCCCGCTTTCCTCGGCGAAGAAGCGGTTCTTCTCGATCCGCACATAGTCGCGGTCCTTGAGCACCTGCAAGGTCGAGGCATAGGTGGACGGACGCCCGATCCCCAGTTCCTCCAACCGCTTGACCAGCGATGCTTCGGAATAGCGCGGCGGCGGCTGGGTGAAATGCTGGTCCGCCGTCACCTTCTTCTTGGCCGGCGTATCGCCCTCGCTCATCCGCGGCAACAGCTTGCTGTCGTCATCGTCGCTGTCGTCGCGCCCTTCCTCATACAACGCCAGGAAGCCGGGGAAGATCACCACCTGTCCCGTCGCGCGCAGCGTATGCGTGCCGGTGGCGTCGTTCATGTCGATGGTCGTGCGTTCCAGCCGCGCCGACGCCATCTGGCTGGCCAGCGCCCGCTTGAACACCAGGTCGTAAAGCCGCGCGTGATCGCCGCTGCCCACCTTGTCGCGCGAAAAATCGGTCGGACGGATGGCTTCATGCGCTTCTTGCGCATTCTTCGCCTTGGTCTGGTAGATGCGCGGCTTGTCCGGCACATAGCCGCCATCATAGCGCTGCGCGATCGCGGCGCGAGCAGCGGAGATGGCGCTATGGTCCATCTGCACGCCATCGGTCCGCATATAGGTGATCGCGCCATCTTCATAGAGTTGCTGTGCGATCCGCATCGTATGGCTGGCAGAAAAGCCGAGCTTCCGCGCGGCCTCCTGCTGGATGGTCGATGTCGTGAAGGGCGGCGGCGGGTTGCGGGTGAGCGGCTTTGTCTCGACCTTCTCCACCGTAAAGCGCCCGGCTTCGACATCGGCCTTGGCCGCCATCGCGTCGCCCTCGCGACCGATCGTCAGCCGCTCGATCTTTTCACCCTTCCAGCGGACGAGGCGCGCGGTAAAGGCGGTGCCGTCCTGCTCCATATCGGCGGCGACCGACCAATATTCCTGCGCGGTAAAGCTTTCGATCTCCCGCTCGCGCTCCACCACCAGGCGCAGCGCGACCGATTGCACCCGCCCAGCCGACTTGGCACCGGGCAGCTTGCGCCACAGCACTGGCGATAAAGTGAAGCCCACCAGATAGTCTAGCGCGCGGCGCGCGCGGTAGGCGTCGATCAGATCCTCGTCCAGCGCGCGCGGCTTGGCCATCGCCTCCAGCACCGCCGCCTTGGTGATCGCGTTGAACGTCACCCGGTCTACGACCGGAGGCAATGCCTTCTTGGCGCGCAGCACCTCCTGCACATGCCAGCTGATCGCTTCCCCTTCGCGATCAGGGTCAGTCGCCAGGATCAGGCGCGTCGCCTTCTTGGACGCGTCGGCAATGGCCTTGAGCTGCTTGCCCTTGTCGCCATAATTTTCCCAGGACATCGCAAAGCCGTCGTCCGGGTCCACCGACCCGTCCTTGGCGGGCAGGTCGCGAATATGGCCATAACTGGCGAGGACATGGAAATCGCCGCCCAGATATTTCTCGATGGTCTTCGCCTTGGCCGGCGATTCTACGATGACAAGCTGCATTTAGGCCCCGGAAATAAGTCTCTCACGTATACGCGCGAGTGTGGAAGGCGATGACGGCAAGCGTCAAGCGGGCTGTGCGTAAGGGAGAAGGCGCGCTAACGCCAGTATCTTGTCGATCCGTCCCGGTTGCAGCACCACCCGACCGCGGACCGTCCACTATCCCACTGATGCAAATCAAGTCGGTCGCAAACCGTGCGACTTTTATCGCGGCATTGGGTTCTAGCCCCATCGCCGGAACGCCCCGACCGGCGACATCCCTTATCTAGACAGGAATGACGATGTCCGATTCCAACAGCCATGATATTTCCACACTCAACGGCCTGATCGCCACCACGCTCGACAGCGCGGACGGCTATACCGAAGCGGCGAAGGACAGCGACCATGGTCGCTTCACCGCGCTTTTCACCAGCCGCGCGGCCGAGCGCCGCCAGGTCGTCACCCGTCTCCAGCAGGAAGTACGCACCCTTGGCGGCAACCCGGAAGATGACGGCACCATCCTGGCCGGTGCCCACCGCCTGTTCTTGAACCTGAAGGCGACGCTGACCGGAAAGGATGACAAGGCCATCATTAATGAGGTCGAGGCCGGCGAGGATCATATCAAAGCGAAATATGAAGATGCCATCGCCGACCGTGAATTGTCCCAGGCGGTCCGCGCCGTGATCGAACAGAGCTATGTCTCGGTGAAGCAGGGCCATGACGAGATGCGTGACCTCAAGCACAGCATGCAGCATTAATCGCAGCGGATCGGGCGGCGGGGGCGACAATGCCTTCGCCGCCATTATTCAGCGCAGGCTGACCCGTCCCCCTGCCTGCCGCTCCAGCCCGCCCGCCAGTTCCAGTTCCAGCAGCACCGTCTGAACCACCGCAGGTGACAGGCCCGACAGGCGGATCAGTTCGTCGATCGGCACCGACACCGGCCCCAGCAGCCCGATCACCGCCGCCCGCTCCTGCGCCGCGACATCGCTCGACACCGGCGCGCCGATGAAATCGAAGCTGCCCTGCCGCACCATGCGCGGATCGATGCTGCCCACCGCCTCCAGCACGTCGGCGGCATTCTGGATCAGGATCGCGCCCTCGCGGATCAACTGATTGCAGCCCTGCGCCCGTGGATCGAGCGGCGATCCCGGCACCGCCATCACCTCGCGCCCCGCCTCGCCGGCCAACCGCGCGGTAATCAGCGACCCCGACTTGGGCGCCGCCTCCACCACCACTGTTCCCAGCGCGAGTCCCGCGATGATCCGGTTGCGCGCCGGGAAATGCCGCGCCAGCGGCTGGACGCCGGGCGGATGCTCCGTGACCAGCAGACCGCGCTCCGCCACCTGTGCCTGCAAATCCCGGTTCTCCGGCGGAAAGGCGATGTCGATCCCGCTGGCGATGACGCCGATCGTCCCGCTCTCGATCGATCCGCGATGCGCCTCGGTATCGATGCCGCGCGCCAGCCCCGACACCACCACCGCGCCCCGCTGCCCCAGATCCTGCGCCAATGTGCGTGCAAAGCGGCACGCGGCGGCCGACGCATTGCGCGCGCCGACCATCGCGATGCACTGGCGGCTCGCTAATGCCGTATCGCCGCGCAGGATCAAGGCTGGCGGCGCACCGTCAAACTGGTCGAGCAGCACAGGATAATCGGGATCGCCCATCAGCAGATAGCGCGCGCCCAGCGCCCGGCTCTGCGCAATCTCTTTCTCCACCGCGCCGGCATCGGCCACGCTCGCCTTACCGCCGCCCCGCGCCGCAAGATCGGGAATGGCGCGCAATGCCTCTGCCGCCGTCCCGAACCGCGCGAGCAATTGCCGATAGCTGACCGGACCAATCCGGGGGGAGCGGATGAGCCGCAGCCGGTCGAACCGCTCCCGCTCGCGCATCAGGCGGAAATGCCTTTGGACCCGCCAATCTTGGGTTCGTCACCCTTGGCGAGCCGGGCGATATTCGCCCGATGCCGCCACAGCACGATCAGCGCCAGCGCAAGGGCGACCGGCACCAGGTCGATCCGCCCGAACACCCACATGGCAACCGGCGCACTGACCGCCGCCGCCATCCCGCCGACCGACGACCATTTCGTCCCGAACAGCGCCGCCAGCCAAACCGCCGCGAACATGCACCCCGCTGGCCAGAACATCGCCGTCACCACGCCCATCATCGTCGCCACGCCCTTGCCCCCGGCAAAGCGCAGCCAGACCGGATAGCAATGGCCGATAAACGCCATCGCCCCAGCCATCGGCCCGCCGCCATCAACCAGCGCCGCGCCGATCAGCACCGCCGCCGCGCCCTTGAGCAGGTCGAGCAGCAACGTCGCCGCCGCCAGCCCCTTGCGCCCGGTGCGCAGCACATTGGTCGCGCCGATATTGCCTGACCCGATCTGCCGCAGGTCGCCCGCGCCGGTAAAGCGAGTCAGCAGCAGGCCAAAGGGGATGGAGCCGAGCAGATAGCCCAGAACCAGGACGAATGTGGGAAGCAGCCAGGGAGGTGTCATGAAAATCGCCGATAAATGGTGCGCGCGACCATAGCGTGACAGCCGCGCGGAGCAATCCACAACATATGGGTTGCCCCTTCAATTCCATGCTAAACGTCGCAACCCATGCAATATGAATCGGACCTTGTCGCTATCCTTGCAAGCGATGCCGTGCGGATGAAGGCGCTGGCGGATGTGAGGGCGATGGCGCTGGCGGACGGATGGATCGGCGCAGGTTTTGTTCGCGATGCCGTTTGGGACCAATTGCATGGACGCGGCTCGCTTCGTCCGGCAGGCGACGTCGATATATTGTGGTTCGACCCTGCCCAATCGGGAGCCGCAATCGACAGGAGCCTGGAAATTGAACTGAAGCAACGATGCTCCACGCTCGTCTGGTCAGTCAAGAATCAGTCGCGCATGAACGTGCGAAATGGTGATGCTGCTTATAATTGCGTTGCGGATGCTATGCGACATTGGCCTGAAACAGCGACGGCCGTTGCCGTGCGGCTTTCAGAAAAGGGCGATCTGGAAATCAACGCGCCTTATGGACTGGATGACCTGTTTGATTTTTGTCTGGTGCCAACGCCTTATTTCCTCACATCGAAACATCATATTTTCCAGCAACGCTTCCTGCAAAAACAATGGCTGAAACGCTATCCCCAACTTACGCTGCCGGCCCCGCGCATGTTGACACGTCCGCCGCCTGCCGCGACACAGCGGCTATGACGGTCGCACCTGACGCTCCCATCCTGTTCTTCGATTCAGGCGTCGGGGGCCTTTCCATCCTCGCCCCGGCGCGCGCTGCGCTCCCCACCGCGCCGATCGTCTATGCCGCCGACAGCGCGGGCTTCCCCTATGGCACCAAGAGCGAGGCGGAAATCGCCGCACGCGTGCCCGCCCTGCTCGGACGCCTCGTCGAACGCTACCGTCCGCGTCTCGCCGTCATCGCCTGCAACACCGCCTCCACCATTGCGCTCCAGCATGTCCGCGCCGCGCTCGACATACCCGTCGTCGGCACGGTTCCGGCGATCAAGCCCGCCGCGCTCCTATCCAAAAGCCGCGTCTTCGGCGTCCTTGGCACCGACGCCACAGTGCGCCAGCCCTATGTCGACCGGCTCGCCGCCGCACATGGCGCCGATTGCACCGTGCTGCGCTATGGCTCGGCCGCTTTGGTGCAACTGGCCGAAGCCAAGCTGCGCGGCGAGGCGCTCGATCCCGACGTGGCGCGGGATGCGCTGGCGGGCCTGCTCGACCAGCCCGGCGGCGACCAAATGGACATGGTGGTCCTGGCCTGCACCCATTTCCCGCTGGTGGAGGCGGAACTCGCCGCCGCCGCCCCGCACCCCATGGGCTTCGTCCATGGCGGCGAGGGCATCGCGCGGCGGATCGCATTCCTTACCCAGGGGCAAAAATGGCCCACGACAGCCGCGCCAGGTATCGCGGTGTTCACCCGGATCGACGCAAATGTAGACGCGCTACGCCCCGCTCTGGCGGGTTATGGCCTCGATCGGCTGGACGCTCTTTAATGAAGGGGTAGGCCATTTGTCCAATGGCCGATCTGTGTGATCGATATATTGAGGCACCTATCTGCCTACATTGCGAGCGGTTATCGCTGGTAATGGCGGGGCTGGGTGGTTAAACGCTGCATCGGGCAGAGGAAGGCGCAGCGGCACAACCAGCGCGCGGGCAAACGGGAAGAAGCGTAGTGAACTACAAACACATCTTTTCGCAGGCGATCGACCGGCTTCATGAAGAAGGCCGCTACCGCGTGTTCATCGACATCCTGCGCAATCGCGGGTCTTATCCCAATGCCCGCTGTTTCCACGGCCATAACGGCCCCAAGCCGATCACCGTCTGGTGTTCCAACGACTATCTCGCCATGGGCCAGCATCCCAAGGTCGTCGCCGCGATGGAAGAGGCGCTGCATGATGTCGGCGCCGGCTCCGGCGGCACCCGCAATATCGGCGGCAACACCCATTATCATATCGATCTTGAAGGCGAACTGGCCGATCTGCATGGCAAGGAAGCCGCGCTGCTGTTCACGTCAGGCTATGTCTCGAACGAAGCGACGCTCTCCACCCTCGCCAAGCTGCTGCCCGGCTGCATCATCTTCTCCGACGAACTGAACCATGCCAGCATGATCGCTGGCATCCGCAATTCGGGCTGCGAAAAGCGCGTCTTCCGCCACAATGACGTCGACCATCTGCGCGAGCTGCTGGCCGCCGAAGACCCCGAAGCGCCCAAACTGATCGCGTTCGAAAGCGTCTATTCGATGGACGGCGACGTTGCTCCTATCGCGGCGATCTGCGACCTAGCCGACGAATTTAATGCGCTCACCTATCTGGACGAAGTCCATGCCGTCGGCATGTATGGCGCGCGCGGCGGCGGCATTTCAGAACGCGATGACGTCGCGGACCGCCTCACCATCATCGAAGGGACGCTGGGCAAGGCGTTCGGCGTCATGGGCGGCTATATCGCGGCCGACCAGATGATCGTCGATGTGATCCGCAGCTATGCGCCCGGCTTCATCTTCACCACCTCGCTTTCGCCCGTATTGGTCGCGGGCGTCCTGGCCAGCGTGCGCCACCTCAAGGCATCGAGCGAAGAGCGTGAGGGCCAGCAGGCATCCGCCGCTTTGCTCAAGCACCTGATGGCGGAGGCCGGCCTGCCGGTCATGCCGTCGGTCACGCACATCGTCCCGCTGATGGTCGGCGACCCGGTCAAGGCCAAGCGGATCAGCGATATTTTGCTCGCCGAATATGGCGCCTATGTGCAGCCGATCAACTATCCCACCGTGCCCCGCGGCACGGAGCGGCTGCGCTTCACGCCCGGCCCGGCCCATGACGAAGCGATGATGCGCGCACTGGTGTTGGCGCTGGCGGAGATCTGGGATCGGCTGGAACTGGAAAAGATCGCGCGCCAAGCCGCTTGAATTGCGGCGGGGCGTCACCCTGCATCGGCATCGATGATCGCCATCAGCCGATCGAGCGGCTGGCCCGGCTTCATTTCCAGCGGCGCATTGGGCGCGCGCGCCGCCAAGGCGCACGGGAGGCCAGTGCCACTGTAGATCACGAACGGCACGCCGCGATCGAGCAATTGCAGTGCAACCGGGGTAATATCCCGATCCAGCAGGTTGGCGTCCATTACTGCGCCGGCAACCTTGTTGTCCGCCAGGATGGCCAGCGCGTCGGCGACGCTGGCGAATGGCCCCAGCACGATGCCGCCCAACGCCTCGACATCCTCGGCCATCAGCATCGCAATGATCGGCTCGTCCTCGACGATCAGAATCGACAGTCCAGTGAGCATGCGCGCGCCTCAGTAGAGCGGGAGCGCCTGTGTCTCTCAGTCGATGATGCTCGGAACGGGCCAACGATGAGGAGATAACGACATTAATTCAGGTTAGTTGCAAAATCAGGCCGATCTACCTCCCCCATCCGTCGCATAGTAGTCGCCTCGGCTTGTTCGAAGTGGAGGTGAAGCTGGTCATACCCGCATCACGCCAACGCGCAGGGCATAGCCGCGATAGAGCGACCGGCAACTGGGCAATCCGCCGACCGCCTCCGCCGTCCGCTGCACCGCGGGGGCCAGGTCGGCCCGCGGCGACACATGAAATTGCGCCAGCCAGCCGAACAGGGCGCGCTTCCACAGCATCGGCAACTCGTCCTGCTGCCCGAAATCCACGATCTCCAGCCTGCCGCCCGGCGCGACGCATCGCGCGGCCTGACGCAACGCCGCCTCCCAATCGGGGATCATCGACAGCGCATAGCTGATGAACACCCGGTCGAACCCCGACCGCCCGAACAGCGCTTGCGGATCGAAGGCGCAGGCGTCCCCCTGCGCCAGCGTCACGCGATCCGCCAGCCCGGCCTTCGCCACCCCGGCGCGCGCCGTCTCCAGCATCGCTGCGCTGATATCGACGCCATAGAGGCGCGTGCCCGGCCACGCCCTGCCCACCGCGATCAGATTGCGCCCGGTGCCGCAGCCAATCTCCAGCACCGCCCCGCCCGGCGGCGGATCGAGATCGGCGATCAGCCCGTCGCGCCCCAGCAGATAATATTTGCGGGTCAGGTCGTAGATATGCCGCTGATAGCGATAGACCCCGTCCATCAGCCCGCCATGGTCGTTCGCCTTTTGCGCTGTCACTGGGCCGACTTCAGCACATAGAGATGAACGCCACCATAGATCGCCGACCGGTCGCGCCTGCTATAGTCGCGCGACGCCTCGGCCCGATAGTCCCAGCGATCCAGCACATCGCTGGCCACCCGCCCCGGCAATAGGCTGGGTTCGCCGGCAGTGCGGAACAGCACGCGCGCGCCGGGCTTGGCCGTCCGTGTGATCTGACCCCAAAGCGCGTTCAACTGCGCATCGTCCATCCAGTCCTGCGCATCCAGCAGGATATAGCGGTCGCACGACGCCGTCGGCTGGCTGGCGAGGAAATCGGTGAAGTTGATATGCAGCACATCCACGCGGCTCGCCCGCACCCGCACCGCGTCATGGTTCGCCGCCTGCAAATAGGGCGGCAACGGCCCCTCACCGCCAGCATAGCCACGCCCAAAAGCCTGCACCGCGAAATAATTATCCTTCAGGTCGAAATCGCAGGCCAGCTTCTCCAGCCGCGTCTTGAGCACGCTATCCATCCGCGCGTCACCGGCCAGCGCCTCGAACTGGGCGGGCGGGATGCCCAGGCCGAACAGCGACGCCGGCTGGCTGGTCAGCCAGCGCACGAAACCCTTGTCGAAGATCGGCGCCAGCTCCCGCTCAAAAATCTCGCGCTGCTCCTCGCGGCTGCGCGCATCCAGCATCCGCTTGGGATTGACGCCATGCAGCCGCGCCAGCAGATGCGCCGCACCGATGAAGCGGCCAAGCAGCCCATGCTTATAAATGCCGCGCGCGAACCCGCCGATCCGCCGCCGCCCGATCAGATCGCGTCCCTCCCAATAACGCCGCGTCGCCTCGTCCAGCTGCGGCGCCACGACATCGCGATAGGCGGCGATATTGGCCTTGTTGTCCGCCTGAGCGAAGAAGCGGTGGAAGGCCGCATGGTCCGGCAGGCTCTGCGCAGCCATCAGCTTCAACCGGTTGAGCGCGATGTGCGCGGTATTGAGGTCGACCGCGGTGATCTTCGCCGGATCGGCCGTCAGATAGCTCAGCACATTACAGCCGCCCGACGCGATCGTCACGACATGGCTGTCGGGCGTGATCGCCAGCGCCTCCATATCCACCGCCGGATCTTCCCAGATCTGGGCATAGACCAGCCCCCGAAAGGCGAAGGTGAAAGCGCGCTCCAACAGTCCCTGTTTCGACAGATGCCGGTGGCGATGCACGGCGTTGGTGATTTTCTGGTGACCAGTCTGGTCCGCTGTCGCTGCCATGGTGCGCACTCCTGCTGCCGGGTCGTTCCGGCGCGCTTAGGGCAATGGCATGTCGCGCGCATGACGGCCGGGTTACGCCATGATGACGGTCTTTAGGGAAGCCGCCTTGCGGAACCGCAACGCCCTCTCCCATCTTTTGCATTCATGGCCCATTGGATCGAACCCCACCCGACCGGCATCTATGTCCGTCCCGCCGATGCCTGGATCGATCCGTCGCTGCCGCAGGAACGGGCACTGGTGACCCATGGCCATGCCGATCATGCCCGCGGCGGCCATGGCCATGTCTGGGCAACCCGCGAAACACTGGCGATCATGGGGCTGCGCTACGGCACCGCCAGCGGCACCGCGGTCGGCTATGGCGAAGAAGTGCGCATGGGCGGCGTCACCATCCGCTACGTCCCCGCCGGTCATGTGCTCGGATCGGCGCAGATCGTGCTGGAACATGCCGGCGAGCGAGTGGTGGTGACGGGCGATTACAAGCGCCGCCCCGACCCGACCTGCAAGCCCTTCGAGCCTGTCCCCTGCGACATATTCGTGACCGAAGCGACCTTTGGCCTGCCCGTCTTCCGCCACCCCGACACTGGCAGCGAGATGGACCGCCTGCTCGCCGCGCTCCACGCCAACCCGGACCGCTGCGTGCTGGTCGGTGCCTATGCGCTGGGCAAGGCGCAGCGCGTCATTTGCGAACTGCGTGCGCGCGGCCATCATGACCCCATCTACATCCATGGCGCGATGGAGCGGATGTGCGCCCTCTATGAAGAGTTCGGCGTCGCCATGGGCGAACTGCGCCCGGCGACCGGCGTCGCGGCGAAGGACATGCGCGGCCACATCATCGTCTCGCCCCCCTCCGCGCTCAACGACCGCTGGAGCCGCCGCCTGCCCGATCCGATCACCGCCATGGCGTCGGGCTGGATGCGTGTGCGCCAGCGCGCGCGGCAGAAGAATGTCGAACTGCCGCTGGTCATTTCCGACCATGCCGATTGGGACGAACTGACCGACACGATACGCGAAGTCGCGCCGACCGAAACCTGGATCACCCATGGGCGCGAGGAAGCCCTGCTCCACTGGTGCATGACCCACCAGATCCGCGCGCGGGCGCTTGCCATGGTGGGACGCGAAGATGAGGATGAAGGGTGATGGATAAACGCACAGCATCCGTTCGTTTCGAGCGCAGTCGAGAAACGCTGGAGCAGCCCTATCCGCTTCTCGACTGCGGTCGAAGCGAACGGAGATAGGTCATGCGCGCTTTCTCCCAACTCCTCGACGGCCTCGTCTATACCCGCTCGCGCAACGCGAAGCTGAACCTGATCGCCGCCTATATGCGCGACGCGCCGGCCGCGGATCGCGGCTGGGCGCTCGCCGCGCTCACCGGCAATCTGGACCTCAAAGCCGTGAAATCCTCCGCCATCGGCGAAATGATCCGCGCCCGCACCGACCCCGTCCTCTATGAAATGAGCCGCGACTATGTCGGCGACCTTGCCGAAACCGTCGCCCTGCTCTGGCCCAAGCGGGACGAGCAACCCGCCGAACTGGACGACGGCTCGCTCAGCCTGTCCGCCGTGATCGACCGCCTGCTTGGGCTGAGCCGCGCCGCCGCGCCCGACGCGCTCGCGCAGATGATGGATCATCTCGATTCCTCCGGCCGCTTCGCCCTGCTCAAACTCGCCACCGGCGGACTGCGCGTCGGCATTTCCGCCCGCCTCGCGAAAACTGGCTTCGCCCAAGGCTTCGGCCTCGACGTCGATGATGTCGAACAGGTCTGGCACGCCCTCGCCCCGCCCTATGCCGAACTGTTCGACTGGGCCGAAGGCCGCACCGGCCGCCCGGACCCCGAAGGCACGCCCTATTTCCGCCCCTTCATGCTCGCTCATCCGCTGGAGGCCGACAGCGTCGACTTGGCTGACTATGCCGCCGAATGGAAATGGGACGGCATCCGCATCCAGATCGTCGGCACCGGCAGCGAAACGCGCCTCTACAGCCGCGCGGGCGACGATATCTCCGGCAGCTTCCCCGAAATCGCCGCCGCCTTCGCCGGCCATGCGGTTCTCGACGGCGAATTGCTGGTGAAGGGCGAGGTGCAGGGCGCCGCCGAACATGGCGGCGCCGCAGCCAGCTTCAACGCCCTACAACAACGCCTGGGCCGCAAGGCGGTCAGCGCCAGGATGATGGAAGAATATCCCGCCTTCGTCCGCCTGTACGACCTGCTGATCGAAGGCGACACCGACCTGCGCGCATTGCCCTGGACCGATCGCCGCGCCCGGCTGGAAGCCTTCATGCCTGGCCTCGATCCCGACCGCTTCGACCTGTCCGCCATCATCGACGCCCCCGATTTCGAATCCTTGGCCGACATCCGCGCCGGCGCGCGCGACGCCGCGATCGAGGGTGTCATGCTCAAACGCCGCGACAGTCCCTATGTCGCCGGGCGCAAGGCCGCACTCTGGTATAAATGGAAACGCGATCCGCTGACCGCCGATTGCGTGATGATGTACGCGCAACGCGGCCACGGCAAACGCTCATCCTTCTATTCGGATTACACGTTCGGCTGCTGGACGGATGACGGCGAACTGCATCCGGTGGGCAAGGCCTATAGCGGCTTCACCGACGAAGAACTGAAATGGCTGGATCGCTTCGTTCGCCAGAACACCGTCGCCCGCTTCGGCCCGGTCCGCGAGGTAGAAAAGACGCTAGTGCTGGAAGTCGCCTTCGACTCCATCCACGTCAGCAAGCGCCACAAATCCGCCCTTGCCATGCGCTTCCCCCGCATCGCCCGGATCAGAAAAGATAAGCCCGCGCAGGAAGCGGACACAGTGGAAGGGTTGAAGAAACTGGTGAGTTAGGGCAGCTTGGACCAAAAGGAGAACGATCATGTCCTATACCGGAAGCTGCCATTGCGGTGCCGTCACTTTCACCGTCGCGGCGGACGCGCCGACCGAAGCCATGACCTGCAACTGCTCCCACTGCAGCCGCAAGGGGATGGTCCTGACCTTCGTCTCCGCCGACCAGTTCAATCTGGAAAGCGGCGCGGACCAACTGACCGACTATCTCTTCTACAAACACGCCATCACGCATCAATTCTGCAAAACATGCGGCACGGAAGCCTTTGCGCTCGGCAAGTCACCGCAGGGCGATATGCGCGCGATCAACCTGCGCTGCGTGCCGTCGATCGACATCGACATGCTAACCATCAATCAAGTCGATGGTGCCAGCTTTTGAGCGCAAAACAAACGGGCCGACGGCCAGGGGTGCAGCCGTCGGCCCGTCGGCCGTCACAACATGACCACGAGGTCAGGGGACAACTGGGGTCAGGGCATCAACACCGTGTCGATGACGTGAATGACGCCGTTGGACTGGTTAACGTCGGCGATCGTAACCTTCGATTTGCCGCCCTTGGCGTCCTGCAAATACACCGACGATCCTTCGACCCAGGCGGTCAGCGGCTCGCCCTGAACGGTCGTCAGCGTCGCCTTCCCGCCAGCGGCCTTCGCCTGAGCCACCAGATCAGCGGCGCTCAGCTTGCCGGCCACCACATGATAGGTCAGGATTTTCGTCAGCGTGTCCTTGTTCTCAGGCTTCACCAGCGTTTCGACCGTGCCGGCAGGCAGCTTGGCGAAGGCCGCATTCGTCGGCGCGAACACGGTGAACGGGCCAGCGCTCTTCAACGTATCGACAAGACCCGCGGCCTTGACCGCTGCGACCAGCGTGGTGTGGTCCTTGGAATTGACCGCATTGTCGACGATATCCTTCGTCGGATACATCGCCGCGCCGCCGACCATCGGGTTTTTGGCCATCTGTGCATTGGCAATTGCGCCGCCGCTGGCGGTCAACAAAACGCTGGCGATCGCGATCGTCATGGGGGTGAATTTCATCGGAGCATCCTTCTACCATCTTGGCATCCCAAGAGTGTCGGGATGCGCGGCAGATACGTCCGAGCACGGCCAATGGATGCATGCATGACCTAAAGGGTACAGGGGAAGCCGGCACGATCCTACTGCGTCTTTGCTCTGTCACGCGACGTCCCTATATGGGCGCTTTCGCGCGTCCGGCGCGACCATAAGGATGGAGCAGTTGAATTGAGCAAGGTTCTGGTCATCGGCGCAGGCGGCGTCGGGTCTGTCGCGGTTCACAAGATGGCCCAAGTCAGCCTTACGAATCCTGATATTTTCAGCCATATCACCCTCGCCAGCCGCCGCCTCGTAAGTTGCCAGAAGGTCGCCGAATCGGTCAAGGCGCTGACTGGCGCGACCATCGACGTGGCGCAGGTCGATGCCGACAATGTCGCGGAAACGATCGCGCTGATCGAAAAGGTCCAGCCAAAGCTGGTCGTCAACCTCGCCCTGCCCTATCAGGATCTGGCGATCATGGACGCCTGCCTTGCGACCAGGACCGACTATCTCGACACCGCCAATTACGAACCGCGCGACACGCCCAAGTTCGAATATAGCTGGCAATGGGCCTACCAGGAGCGTTTCAAGGAAGCCGGCATCATGGCGCTGCTGGGGTCGGGCTTCGATCCCGGCGTCACCAGCGTCTTTGCCAGCTACATCAAGAAGCATCTGCTCGACACCATCGACACGCTCGACATTCTCGACTGCAATGGCGGCGACCATGGCCAGCATTTCGCCACCAACTTCAACCCGGAAATCAACATCCGCGAAGTGACCGCGCCGTCACGCCACTGGGCGAATGGCGAGTGGGTCGAAGGGCCGGCATTGAGCCACAAGCAGAGCTTCGATTTCGACCAGGTCGGCCCAAAGAACATGTACCTCATGTATCATGAGGAATTGGAAAGCCTCGCCAAATTCTATCCCGAAATCAAGCGTATCCGCTTCTGGATGACCTTCGGCGACGCCTATCTCAAGCATCTCGAAGTCCTCCAGAATGTCGGCATGACCCGGATCGACCCGGTCATCTATAATGGCCAGGAAATCATCCCGCTCCAGTTCCTCAAGGCCGTGCTGCCCGAACCGTCCAGCCTGGGCTCCACGACCAAGGGGAAGACCAACATCGGCGACATCGCCACCGGCCGGAAGGATGGTCAGGAAAAGACCGTCTATGTCTATCAAATCTGCGATCATGAGGAAGCCTATGCCGAAACCGGCAACCAGGCGGTCAGCTACACCACCGGCGTCCCCGCCATGATCGGCGCCGCGCTGATGCTGACGGGTGCGTGGAAAGGGGAAGGCGTGTTCAACATCGAACAGTTCGATCCCGATCCCTTCATGGACATGCTCAACAAGCATGGCCTGCCCTGGCAGGTGAAGGAACTGGACGCGCCGCTGAATTTCTGACGACTTTAGTCGTCACCCCAGCGAAGGCTGGGGTCTCGTGCGGCGTCGCCGTGCCCTCTCGCCTGAGACCCCAGCCTTCGCTGGGGTGACGGAGCTATTGTTATGGAAACCCGTGCCGGCGATCCCGCCGCCTTCGCCCGCTTCGACCTCTACCGCGTCCCCTCGCCCGCCTTCGTGGTGGACGAGGCCGCGGTGCGGCGGAACCTTGCCGTCCTGCGCGACATTGGAGACCGCGCCGGTATCAAGGTGCTGGGCGCGCTCAAGGCCTTCTCCATGTGGTCGCTCGGCCCCGTGCTCGGCGAATATCTGGACGGCGTCTGCGCATCGGGCATCTATGAAGCCCGCCTCGGCCGCGAGGAATATCAGGGCGAGGTCGCGACCTATTGCGCCGCCTACAAGCCCGATGACCTGGCCGAAATCCTCAAGATTTCCGACCATGTCATCTTCAACAGCCCCGGCCAGATCGCGCGGCTGAAGCCCGTCATCGACGCCGCTCGCGCCGATGGCCACATCTTCGACATCGGCCTGCGCCTTAACCCCCTCCACCCGGAGGGCGAGGTGCCCAAATATGACCCGTCGCAGCCGCACAGCCGCCTCGGCTTCCCCGTGAACCAATTGCGCCCAGAACATCTGGAGGGCGTCGACGGCCTCCACATCCATAATCTCTGCGAACAGGATCTACCCCCGCTGGAGCGCACCTGGGCGGCGATCGAACCCCATGTCATGCCCCATGTCGCGGGCCTGAAATGGCTGAATTTCGGCGGCGGCCACCATGTCACGCGCGCTGATTACCAAATCGACGATCTCATCGCCTTCCTCCAGCGGATCAAGGCGCAGACTGGCCTTACCCTCTACATCGAACCGGGTGAGGCGATGGCGCTCGATGCGGGTATCCTCATCGGCGAAATCCTCGACGTGATCGACAATGGCATGCCCGTCGCCATCACCGACATCAGCGCCACCTGCCACATGCCTGACGTGATCGAGGCGCCCTACCGCCCCGCCATGCTGCATGAGCCGGAGGAAGGCCCGCTCACCCGTCTCGGCGGCCCCTCCTGCCTCGCGGGCGACATTATCGGCGACTATCGAATCCCCGGCGGCGCGGAACCGGGCACCCGCATCGCCTTTCTCGACCAGGCCCATTATTCGATGGTGAAGACCAACACCTTCAACGGCGTCCCCCTGCCGGCCATCTGGCTGTGGCACTCGGAAACGGACGAACTCAGGGAAATCCGGTCCTTTTCCTACAGTGATTTCAAGGCTCGCCTCTCCTGACGCACGTTTCGTAGCGGGCGGCGCAACAAAATTTTCACATGCGCTTTACAGGGGGGACCCCTCCGCATATAGCGGCCGTCCGCTGCCCCATGGGACTTCCACCGCAAGGCAGCTTCTTCGCCCATGAACGACACTGGAGGTCCCTTGAATTGCACAAGCATCCTAGCGCGCTGGGGGTAGCAACCGCCCTCAAACCGGCAGCACCGGTAACGCTGATTCGTCCCGAAGCCGCTGCTCGGGCCGCCCGATTCTTCGTCGAGAAGTTTCCGGGCCGCTCGCTCTATGCGGTCAAGGCGAACCCCTCGCCCGATTTGCTTCGGACGTTGTGGGACGGCGGGATCACGCATTATGACGTGGCCTCCATTGCCGAGGTCCGCCTTGTTGCGGAAACGCTGCCGGACGCCAAACTGTGCTTCATGCATCCCGTGAAGGCCGAAGAAGCGATCTTCGAGGCCTATCACAGCCATGGCGTGCGCACTTTCTCGCTCGACACGATCGACGAGCTGGAAAAGATCATGCGCGCTTGCCGCGACGCCACCGATCTGGAGCTGTGCGTGCGTCTGCGCGTGTCGTCCGAACATTCGGAACTCAGCCTTGCGTCCAAATTCGGCGCAGAACTGGGCGAAACCCGCGAACTGCTGATGGCCACCCGCCAGGCGGCTGATGCACTGGGCATCTGCTTCCATGTCGGCAGCCAGGCGATGAGCCCCCGCGCCTATAGCGACGCAATTGAGCGCGTTCGCGCGGCGATCGTCGATGCGGCGGTCACTGTCGACATCATCGATGTCGGCGGCGGCTTCCCGTCCATCTATCCGGGCATGGAGCCGGTCGCGCTCGAAAATTATTTCGAAGCGATCCATCGCGGTTTTGAGAGCCTGCCTGTCAGCTATTCGTCGGAACTGTGGTGCGAACCCGGCCGCGCGCTGTCGGCGGAATATAGCTCGATCATCGTGCGGGTGGAGCGCCGTCGCGGCACTGAACTCTACATCACCGACGGCGCTTATGGCGCGCTGTTCGATGCGGCGCATATTGGCTGGCGCTTCCCCGTCGCCCTGTTGCGGGAAGACGAGAGCGAGGAGGAATTGACCGCCTTCTCCTTCTACGGTCCCACCTGCGACGACATGGACCATATGGTCGGCCCATTCATGCTCCCGGCGGACATCGGCGTGGGCGACTATATCGAAATCGGGATGCTCGGCGCCTATGGCGCGGCGATGCGGACCGGCTTCAACGGCTTCACCTCGGAAGCGACGATCGAAGTGGCGGATGAGCCGATGGCCAGCCTCTATACCGAAGTCATGCCCGTGCGCCGTCGCTCGAATGTCATCAAGCTGGGCTAAACCGAATCCGGTTCCCCGGAGAGGATGCCTGTTCCCGGCCGACCATAAGCCGGGACACAAAAAACTGAAAATCCCTCGCCGCTCCTCCCCCTGCGGCGAGGGTTTTTTATCTGCGGAAGATGCCGACCATCTCGACATGGGTAGTCCAGCGGAACTGACCCACCGGCTTCACACTATCCAGCCGATAGCCCGCCGCCGTCAGATGCGCCCCATCCCGCGCGAAACTCGCCGGATTGCAGGACACATAGGCGATGACCGGCACGCTTGATGCCGCCAGTTGCAACACCTGCTCCCGCGCGCCCGCCCTCGGCGGATCGAGGATCACCGCGGCAAAGCGATTAAGCTCTTCCGGCGTCAGCGGTCGCCGGAACAGGTCGCGATGATCCGCCGCCAGCCGCCGCTGCGCCCGCCCGGCCGCCAGCTTCAGCGCCAGTATCGCATCGCGCGCGCCCTCACCGGCATAGACCGGCCGCCCGTCGCCCAGCGCCAGCGCGAACGTGCCAAGGCCCGCGAAGAGATCAGCGATCGCCCCCGTCTCCGGCAGCGCATCGCGCACCGCCCCGACCAGCGCGGCCTCGCCATCGGGCGTCGCCTGCAAAAAGGCGAAGGGCGGAAAACCAACCGGCACGCCGCCAAAACTCACCGTCGCCGCCTCCGGCTCCCAGCGCGTCTGCGCGCCGTCGCCCTCATCGATGGTCAACCGCGCCAGGCCATGCGCCCGCGCAAAGTCGCCCAGCGCCTCGTCCGCTGCGAAGCCTTCGACCTTCACGCCTTCCAGCAGCAAATCGACGCCCTGGTCGATCAGCGACATCTTCACATGCGCCGCCCGCTTGTCGGGCAGAATCGTCGCCAAAAGCCCCCGCAGCGGCGACACCAGCGCAAACAGCTGCGGATCGAGCACCGCGCACATCTCCAGGTCGATCAGCCGGTGGCTGCCCTCCTCGGCAAAGCCGATGGTGACGCGCTTGCCCGCCCGCGCGGCCCGCAAAGCCGCCCGCCGCCGCGTCATCGGCGGGGAGATGTGCGGCGGCAGCACGGTGCCGGGCACCACACCCTGCCCCGCCAGCGCGCCGATCGCCCGCCCGGTTACGAACTCAGCGTAGCTTACCTCGTCCAGTTGCTGGATCTGGCACCCACCACAGGCTGGAAAATGGATGCAGGCTGGATCGACATGATGCGGCCCGGCGATGATCGCGCCGCCGGGGCCGATCCGGTCGCCCGGCGCGGTCAGCGGGAAATGGCGGCCGTCGGCCGTGATGCCGTCGCCCTTGGCGGCGATGCGGATGATGGTGTCTAGGTCGGTGTCTGTCACAATCGCGCGGCGATAGCCGCTGGCAGGCTCTCAAGCAAATCATCCGCGACAAAGGCCGCCCCGGCCCGCCGCGCCGCTTCGCCATGCAGCCACACCGCCTCGCACGCCGCCCGGAACGGATCGCCCGTCACCGCCAGCCGCCCGGCGCAAAGCCCGGCCAGCACGTCTCCGGTCCCGGCGGTCGATAGCCAGGGCGACGCGCCCGACGCCACCGCCGCCCGCCCGTCCGGCGCCGCGATCACGCTATCCGCCCCCTTGTAGACCACGACCGCGCCCGATCTGCGCGCCGCCGCCAGCGCGCGATCGATCTTGCTGCCGGGCAAGTCGCCGAACAGCCGCTGGAACTCGCCCTCATGCGGCGTCACGATAGCGGGTGAAGGCAAATCACCCCATCCCTTTTCCGCAAGCAACCACAGGGCACCGGCATCGGCGACCATCGGAACGCCTGCCTTGGCGGCGGCGGCCAGCCTCTCCCAAGCTGCATGGTCACGGCCAAGTCCGGGGCCGACCAGAACCGCCTTGGCGCGACCGAAATCCAAAGAAGCGTGTTGCACGATCGCATGGCTCATGCGCGGAACCGGTCCATGGGCGAGCAATCTGACATAGCCCGCCCCCGATCGCGCCGCCGCTTCGGCTGACAGGCAACTGGCCCCTATCATGTCGCCGGCAACCACAGCGACGAGCCCTCGCGTATATTTATGCGCCTGCGCAACCGGCGCAGGTAGCACAGGCGCGCTCAACCGATGCACTGTAGCGGGTGTCGCGATGCCGATATCCGCCAGCACTAGTCGTCCCATATGCCCCGCCGCAGGTTGCAGCACATGGGCGGGTTTATAAGCCCCCAATGCAATGCAGGTGCCGAAAAGCGGCACGGCGGACAGTATCGCACCGCTGTCGGTCTCGATCCCGCTGGGCAGGTCGATCGCATGGCTAATCGCCGCCGCCCCGGCCAGCGCGCACAGCCGCGCCGCCACCGCGTCATCCAGCCCGCGCGTCAAACCAGTGCCGAACAGCGCATCGACCAGTTGCGTCGCCGGCGCAGCGCGCATCACATTCTCGACCGGCCCGCCCCATGCCGCCCGCGCCCGCTGGCCCGACACGGTGCAGCTCTCGCCCAGGGCCGCCACCCGCACCGGCACGCCCCGGTCGCGCAACAGCCGGGCGATCACATAGCCGTCGCCGCCATTATTGCCTGGCCCGCACAGCACAAGCGCGTCCCGCTTATGCCCGGCCCGCCAGATGATCGCCGCCGCCGCCGCGCCAGCCGTCTCCATCAACCCATATTCGTCGATCCCCGCATCGAAAGCCGCCTGCTCCGCCGCGCGCATCTGCGCCGCCGTCAGGACCGGCCCGCCGGTCATCGCCCGGAACCGGCCATCCGCGCCGGCAGCCGATAGCGATCGTCGCCTGCGACCACCTCAATCCGCTTGTCGTCCAATATGCTGAGCTTCGCCGCCTCCGCGCCATCGGCAGCCGCCAGCCCGCGCCCGTCCGCCAACACGCGAAAGCGCCGGAATCCTCCATCGGGGTGCCGCAGCGTCAGCATCTCGCCTACGCGCTCGACCAGGCAGTCGCGCGCCCACTCGCCCGACCCTGCCAGCGCACAATCCGCCTTGCCGTCATCGACCGGCGCAGCATCCGCCACAGCGGTAGAGTTATCGTGCGAAGATGCCGCCTCGCCACCACAACCCGCCAGCAGCATCAAAGCCGCCACCCCCATTCCGCCACGTATCATGCCAATCGGCTCCTGCATGCCAGCACCACCGGCCCCAATATCGCTGCGAACCGCGCCTGTCCGGCGGCATCGCCAACCAGATCCTGCCGCATCTCCACGCCCAGATAGGGGATGCCATTGGCTTCGGCATGGCGGTTCATCGTCGCATTCAGCACTGTCCCGGCATAGGGTAATTGGTCGCCGACCCTCAGCCCCGCGGCCTCCAGCAGCGGAATGGCGATCCGCGCCGCGCGATCGTCCTGATTATACAGCACCCCGATATCCCACGGCCGCTGCTGCCCCGGATCGCTCGCCAATTGCGGCGTGAAACTATGGACCGACAGGATGAAAGGAGACGTCATGCGCTCCAGCAACGTCGCCACCCGATGATGATAGGGATGGTGAAAGCGCATCATACGCGCGCCTAAATCCGCATCGCGATTGCCAGGGATCGCATGGCCATCGCTCATCACAGGCAGCAGGCCCGGCGCGTCCTCCTCACGGTTCAGGTCGATCACCAGCCGCGACACGCCGCCCAATATCGCGGTCGCGCCCAGTTGCGCGGCCAGCAGCCCGCTAACCTCCGCCACGCCGATGTCGATCGCGATATGATTGCCCAGCAGCGCCGGGTCGATGCCAAGGTCGATATCCTCCGGCACATGCGCGGACGCATGATCGCCCACGATCAGCAGGTCCAGTCCGCCGCCCTCAATCTGTGTATAGGCTTCGCTCATGCGCGCCTGATCCGCGTTTCCATCACCCACCAATCGGGCTGCGCCTGCCGCACCGCCTGCGCCGCTGCCGCCAGGGCGCGGTCGCTACGAAACAACGCGAAACAGGTCGCGCCCGATCCCGACATGCGCGCCAGCAGCACATCCTCCTGCGCCGCCAGCATCGCCAGCACATCGCCAATCACCGGCGCGATCGCCAGCGCGGGTGCCTCCAGATCGTTTCGCCCGCTGTCTCTCAGCGCTGCAAGGCTGGAGCCATCCAGCGGCCCAAGATCGACCCGGTCCCACCCGGCGAATATCCGCGCCGTCGATACGCCGACGCCCGGATTGACCAGCAGCATCGGGCATGCGTCCAGCCCCTCGACCGCATGGCGCGCCAGCCTTTCGCCGCGCCCCCCGACCATCTGCGTCGCGCTAACCACACAGGCCGGCACGTCCGACCCCAGGTCCAGCGCCAGCGCCATCAACTCCCCGTCGTCGATCCGCACATCCCACAGCCGCGCCAGCAAGCGCAGCGTCGCCGCCGCATCCGCCGATCCGCCGCCAATGCCGGACGCAACCGGCAGGTTTTTGGTCAGCCGGATCGCCGCCCCGCGCTGCTCACCAAGATAAGCCTGCAACGCCCGCGCCGCCCGCAACACCAGATTGTCCGTGCCCGCGTCCAGCGTCGCCCCGAACGGCCCGTCGATCGTCAGGTCGATCGCGCCATCGTCGCTCGCCCATCCCTGCAATCGATCGCCATCTTCGGCAAAGACAAACAGGCTCTCCAGCGCATGATAGCCATCGTCCCGTCGCGCCCGAACATGCAGCGCGACATTGACCTTGGCGTAGGCAATCTCGGTTACAGGCGTCATCAACGCCTCACCATCCAGCCCGGTGTCAGGGTGCGGCATATTCGGGCCTCATCCCCATTGTACGTTTCGCCGCCAGCCGCGTGGCGACATCGCCCTCGGCAAAGACCGATGCAGCCGCCCAGGCGTAGCGCGCCTCATAGCGCCGCCCCGCAACCCACAGCGCATCGCCCAGATGCTCGTTGATCGTGCTGTCGGTCGGTGCCGCCGCCGCCGCACGCTCCAATACCGGCACCGCCGCATCGACATCGCCCGTCACGAACTGCGCCCAGCCCAGCGAATCGGTGATCGACGCATCCTGCGGCTTCAATGCGCTCGCCTTCTTCAGCAATTCCAGCGCCGCTGCGACATTCTGCCGCCGCTCGATCTGCGCATAGCCCAGATAATTGAGGATCACCGGTTCATTGGGCGCGATTTTCGCCGCCCGCTCCAGCACCGCACGCGCCTCGTCCCATCTTTTGCCCTGTTCCAGCGCGCTGCCCTCGAACAGCAGTAGCGTCCAAGGCAGTTGATCGTCCGCATAGCCCGCCTGCGCCGCCCGGAACGCCGCCGCCGCGCCATCAAAATCGTCGCGTTGCGCCAGCAAACGCCCCAGCCGCACCTGCCGCTCCGCCTCCGCGCCCGGCTCCGCCGCCTGCGTGCGGGCCAGCGCCAGCGCGCCATCCATGTCGCCCGCAGCCGCCAGCGCGTCGATCAGTTCGGCCTGCGCGAGTGCGCCATACCAGCCATTGGCCGGCACCTCGCCCGCTTCGGCGACGCCGCCCGCCGCATGGCCCTGCGCCGTCAGCAATCGGGCCGCGACGATATGGATTTCCGGGCCAGTGGGATCGGCGAACGTGGCGATCCGCGCCAGCCGAAGCCCCAGCGTCGAACTGCCGGAATCCGACGACACATCGACCGCCAGCCGCGCCAGCAACCGCGCAAAGCCCTGCGCCGGCGTCGTCGCAGCCCCGGCCGCTTTCAGCCCCTTACCCTTTTCAATGTCGGCGCGCGCCTGCGCGAAACTGGCGCTGCCCACCGGCAACAGGGTCAAGGCTTCCGTCTTCGCGCCGCGCGCCGCAAATTGCCCGGCAAAGGCCAGCCGCAACGCCGCGCCATCGCCGCTGCGCACCGCCAGCGCCCGCCGCGCCGCGGGTGCCGCCGTCGTCAGGTCCCCCCGCGCCAGCGCCTGCAACGCCGCATGTTCGTCGGCATAGCGCAGTCCCAGCGCTGCGAAACGATCCTTGCCGTCGATCACCGGCGGCGCATATTGCCCCTCGCCCAGCGAAATCCAACTGCGGATGATGGGCGTCAGAAAGGCGAAATTGCCTTCCTCCAACATCCGGTCGGTCAATGTCCGCGCATCGGCCCAATCCCTGGCCGCCAACGCCTCCCCGATCAACAGCAGCGTGCCGTCGCGCGGCAGCGATCCCGCCCCGTCCAGTAATGCCGCCGACTGCCGCGCCAGCAGCCGGTCCCCGCTCTCCAACGCCTGCACATAGGATCGCCGGGCAATCTCGATCCGCGCCGGGTCTTGCTTCAACGCCTCGCGATAGCTGGCCACCGCCAGCCCCAGCGCACCGTCCCCATCCGCCATCCGCGCCCGCGCATAGGCGTGGAGCGCGCCATTTCTAACCATGGCGGGATCGACCGACGCCCCCGCCATGGTCGGAACCACCGCCGGGGTCGTCAACATCAATAACAGGGTCAGGCGCTTACATGTTCGGATAATTCGGTCCTCCGCCGCCTTCGGGTACGACCCAGTTGATATTCTGGGTCGGGTCCTTGATGTCGCACGTCTTGCAGTGGACGCAATTTTGCGCATTGATCTGGAACCGGGGATTGCCCTCTTCCTGACCGACCACTTCATACACGCCCGCCGGACAGTAACGCTGCGCCGGCTCGTCATAAAGGGGAAGGTTGTAGCTGATCGGGATCGCCGGATCTTTCAGCTGCAAATGGACCGGCTGGTCCTCCTCATGATTGGTGTTCGACAGGAATACCGACGACAGCCGGTCGAAACTCACCACGCCATCGGGCTTGGGATAAGCGATCTTCGCGCAGGCGTCCTTGGGCCAGATCTTCTCATTGTCGGCCTTGTGCTTCATCGTGAAGGGCAGGCCGATCTTGAGCGTCCGCATCCACATGTCGATGCCCGCCAGCAGCGTGCCGATCGTGCCGCCGAACTTGGACAACAGCGGTTCCGCATTCTTCACCAGCTTCAGTTCGTCCGCAATCCAGCTCGACCGCAGGCGCAGCTCATAATCGTCCAGCACGTCGCGCGCACGTTCATTCTGGATCGCCTCGAACGCCGCCTCGGCCGCCAGCATGCCCGACTTCATCGCCGTATGCGTGCCCTTGATCCGCGGCACGTTCACAAAGCCCGCCGAACAACCGATCAGCGCGCCGCCGGGGAAGACCAGCTTCGGAATCGACTGCCAGCCGCCCTCATTGATCGCCCGCGCGCCATAGGACACGCGGCGCCCGCCTTCGAGGAATTTGCGGATCTCGGGGTGCTGCTTCCAGCGCTGGAACTCCTCGAACGGATAGAGATGCGGGTTGCGATAGCCCAGCCCCACGACGAAGCCCAAAGCCACCTGCCCATTGGCCTGATGATAGAGGAAGCCGCCGCCATAGGAATCGGTCAGCGGCCAACCTTGCGAGTGGATCACCAGCCCCGGCTGATGCATCGCGGGATCGATGTCCCACAATTCCTTCATGCCCAGGCCATAGACCTGCGGCTCACTGTCCGCATCCAGCGCGAACTGGCGCTTCAAAATCTTGGTCAGGTGGCCGCGCGCGCCTTCGGCAAAGAAGGTATATTTGGCGTGCAGCTCCAGGCCGGGCTGATAATCGCCCTTATGATTCCCCTCGCGGTCGACGCCCATGTCGCCGGTCGCCACGCCCTTCACGCTGCCATCCTCATTATAGAGGATTTCGGCCGCCGCGAAGCCGGGGAAGATTTCCACGCCCAGCGCCTCGGCCTGTTCACCCAGCCAGCGGCACAAATTGCCCAGCGACCCGGTATAGGTGCCCTTATTGTGCATCCAGCCCGGCGTCATGATGTGCGGCATGGCGACCTTGCCGGTCTTGGTCAGGAACCAATGCTGGTTGTCCGTCACCGGCACGTCGGCAAGGCTACAGCCCTGCGTCCGCCAATCGGGCAACAATTCGTCCAGCGCCTTGGGATCGATCACCGCGCCCGACAGGATATGGGCGCCGATTTCGGACCCTTTTTCCAGCACGCAAACCGCCAGTTCCTGACCCGTATCATTCGCCAATTGCTTCAACCGGATGGCCGCCGACAGACCGGCCGGCCCGCCGCCGACGATCACGATGTCATAGGGCATCGATTCCCGTTCGCTCATTCATCCCTCCATTGGGGCGATCGGCGGGCTGCACCCCGTCCTCTCCAATCGCCGCATTAGTCCAACACTTTACCATCCAAGGCGATGAAGCACCTTGACCCCCTCGTCAACCTCTGGCCCTAACTGTTCGTGATGCGGGGATTATTGCAGGATGATGCGGCGACCGCCGACGCCTATCTGGCGTGGTGGCAGCTTGCAGGCGTGGATAGCGCCATAGGCGAATCGCCGGTGAACTGGCTGCGCCCGGTCGCCGCGCGCCCCGTCACCATGACAGCGGCCGTGGTGGAGAAACCGCAAACCCTCGAATCGTTCCTTGCCTGGCTTGCCCATGATCCCGCCCAGCCCGAACGACGCTGGGCTGGCACACCCATCGCGCCGACCGGCCCGGCGCAGGCGACGCTGATGGTCGTCACCGACCTGCCCGATCCTGCCGATATGAGCGAAGGTCGCCTGCTGGCCGATCGCGCCGGATTGCTCTTCGACGCGATGCTGCGGGCCATCGGCCTCGACCGTGACGCCATCCACCTCGCCTCGCTCTTCACGGCTCGCCCGCCCGGCGGCATGGTGGAAGCGTCCGACCTCGCCCATGCGGCCGATCGCATGCGCACCCATGTCGCGCTGGCCCAACCACGCCGGCTGCTCCTGCTGGGTGACCGGACGATCCGTGCGCTGATGCCGACGGACGGAGCATCACCGGCGAATAGTTTACGCCAATTTAATCATGATGGCGGCATTGTGCCCGCTATCGCCACATTCCACCCCCGGCTGCTGCTGACCCAGCCTGCGGCCAAGGCGGAATGCTGGCGCACCCTGCAAAGCCTGATCGAGGAAACCCGTCCGTGATTCGCGCAGCGACCCAAATGTCCCGCCTCGCCCTGATCGCCATGGGCCTCGCCGCCGCGCTTCCCGCCCAGGCCGACACCGCACCCGTCCTGCCGACCCTCGCCACCGAAACCTCCCCGCTGCAACTGAGCGACGGCGACAAGGCCCGCTACCGTGCGCTGTTCGCCGCGATCCAGGCACAGCAATGGAACGATGCCAAGGCGATGATCGCCGCGCTGGACCCGCAGGATGCCGTCCGCCCGCTCGCGCTCTCCGAAATCTACCTGGCGAAGGGATCGCCGCGGGTCGAACTGTTCGACCTGCTGGACCTCGTCAACAAGGCCGCCTGGCTGCCCAAGGCGGATCAACTGTCCCGCCTGGCGCAAAGGCGCGGCGCAACCATCCTGCCGACCCTGCCGCAAATTCAGAAGATGGTCTGGCTCGGCGCCGCCCCCCGCCGCCAATATGTCGCCGCGACCAAGACCGATGCGCTGGCCCAGGCGCTCGCCGGCCAGATCCAGACCTATGTGAAGAATGACGATCCGATCGGCGCGGAAGGACTGCTCGCCACTGGCGAAGCGGGCCTGACGTCCGAAGGGCTGACTGAGGTGCGCCAGCGCGTCGCCTGGGCCTATTATATCGAAAATGACGATGTGAACGCCCGCCGCATGGCCACGCGCGCGCTCGAAACCCGCACCGGCGGCGATTGGATGGTGCAGGCGCACTGGACCAATGGCCTCGCCTCCTGGCGTCAAAATGACTGCCGCACCGCCGCCCCCGCCTTCGCCAATGTCGCCGCGCTCGCGGGCGACGCCGACATGCGCGCCGCCGGCGCCTATTGGGCCTCGCGCGCTTATATGGTCTGCGGCGAAGCGGAGAAGGTAGCCGCCTATCTGAAGCAAGCGGCCCGCTCTGACGAAACCTTCTACGGCCTGCTCGCCCGCGAATCGCTCGGTATGCCGATGCAGGTCGCGGCCCTGGTCAGCCGTTTCAGCGACATGGACTGGCGCGTGCTGAAGGACAGTCCCAACGTCCGCGCCGCCATTGCCCTCTCGGCGATCGGCGACAATGGCCGTGCTGACGAAATCCTGCGCTATCAGGCCAAGATCGGCGGCCCTGCACAATATGATGCGATCCTGCGGCTTGCCGGCGCGCTCAGCCTGCCCGCGACTCAGTTGTGGCTTGCCCATAATGGCCCGGCGGGCAAGCAGCCGGCCAGCTTCGCTCGCTTCCCCGCGCCGAACTGGCGGCCCGATGGCGGCTGGCGAGTCGATCCTTCCCTGATCTTTGCCCATACGCTACAGGAATCGGGCTTCCGCTCCGACGTCGTCAGCAGCGCGGGCGCGCGCGGCCTGATGCAGGTCATGCCCGGCACCGGCGGCGACATGGGACTGGCATCGGCATCGCAACTGTTCGTGCCGTCGACCAACATGGAATATGGCCAGCGCTATCTGGAAACCCTGCGTGACATGAGCGCGACCGGCGGCCTGCTGCCCAAGGTCATGGCCGCTTACAATGCTGGTCCGCTACCCGTCAGCCGCTGGAACACGCAGGTCCATGACAAGGGCGATCCGCTGCTCTTCATGGAATCGCTGCCCTATTATGAAACCCGCGCCTATGTGAACATCGTGATGCGCAATTACTGGATGTACCAAATCCAGGCGAAGGGCAGCGCCGAGTGCCTCACAGGCATGGCGCAGGGTATGTGGCCGACCTTCCCCAATGCCAAGGGCGTGAAGCTGGTGCGTATCAGCAAGGCGGACGGACGCGCTCTTTCTACAGCCTCTATGGGCGGCGGTTCCGACTGATGCCGATCGATGAGGGCCGGGCCTTCATTCCCGTTCGGATCGCCGTCCTCACCGTCTCCGACACGCGCGGCCTCGCCGAGGACCGCTCCGGCGACGCCTTGATCGAACGGCTGGAGGGTGCGGGGCATATCCTCGCCGACCGTTACATCGAGCGCGACGACCGGTCTGCCATCGTCGCCCGCCTCCACGCCTGGATCGACGATCCGCAGGTCGACGTTATCCTGACCACCGGTGGCACGGGCGTCACCGGCCGCGACGTCACGCCCGAAGCGCTCGCCCAGGTGCAGGACAAGGAAATCCCCGGTTTCGGCGAACTGTTCCGCTGGCTCAGCTACCAAAGCATCGGCACGTCCACCATCCAGTCCCGCGCCACCGCATGCGTCGCGCGCGGCACCTATATCTTCGCGCTCCCCGGCTCGACCGGCGCGGTGAAGGACGCCTGGGATGGCATCCTGGTCACCCAGCTCGACAGCCGCTTTCGCCCCTGTAACTTCGTCGAATTGATGCCGCGCCTGACCGAGCGATAAGATTGGGCATGAATTTAATTAGTTAGCTAATTAATGAAAATGAGCAATATGATTCTATTGTCGCACTTGTTGTCTCATTTGACATTTTGTTCCCTTCATGTTCTCATGCTCTATGGCGATCGAGAAAGGCAGAGGCGCAACGCTGAACGGCGACAGCCACCGTTTCAACCTGCCCCAGCGGGAGGCTGACGGCGACTGGCTCGATGCGGTCGAGCATCTGGACGGCCCCGTCCCCCGCCGCCGCACACAGGTCACAATCGAACATCCCCGCACCATCCTGACCCGCAACGCCAGCCCCGACATCGGCTTTTCCCAATCGATCAACGCCTATCGCGGTTGCGAACATGGCTGCATCTATTGTTTCGCGCGCCCGTCCCACGCCTATCACGACCTCTCGCCCGGCCTCGATTTCGAAACCAAGCTGTTCGCCAAGCCCGACGCCGCGAAACTGCTCCGCGCCGAATTGTCGAAGCGTAGCTATGTCGTCGCGCCGATCGCCATGGGCACCAATACCGACCCCTATCAGCCGATCGAAAAGGATTGGCGGATCACGCGGGACATATTGGAACTGCTGGTTGAAACCCGGCACCCGACCTTCATCACCACCAAGTCCGACCGCATCCTGCGCGACATCGACCTGCTCGCAGATCTGGCCCGCGACGGCCTGGTGGCGGTCATGCTCTCCGTCACCAGCCTGGACCCCGCCATCGCCCGCACCCTGGAACCCCGCGCGCCGCATCCGCTGCGCCGGATCGAGGCGATCCGCCAGCTATCGGCGGCCGGCATCCCCGTCACCGCCAGCATCTCACCGGTCATCCCGGCCATCACCGACCATGAGATCGAGGCCTTGGTCGCCCGCGTCGCACAGGCCGGCGCACGCGAGGTGACATTCATCCCCGTCCGCCTGCCGCACGAAGTCGCCCCTCTGTTCCGCGCCTGGCTCGACACCCACTATCCCGACCGCGCGGCCAAGGTGATGGCGATCATCAACGACCTGCGCGGCGGCCGCGACAACGACCCCGATTTCGGCACTCGGATGCGCGGTCAGGGCGTCTGGGCCGACCTCCTCCGCACCCGCTTCGTCAAAGCCCGCAAGCGCGCAGGCCTTGGCGCGGAACGGCTGACGCTGCGCACCGACCTCTTCCGCCCGCCGGAAGGCGCGCAGATGCGGTTATTTTAGGGCTCGTTCTTTTCGTCACCCCAGCGAAGGCTGGGGTCTCGTGCGGAGGCACGCGACCGTCGAACCTGCACTTCCAAAACCTATCGCGCCATCGCCTGAGACCCCAGCCTTCGCTGGGGTGACGGTCATCGGGCCTTCGCCTTCCGTAGGCCTGCCCGCCACCCGCCATCGAAAAATATCACCCCACCAACCGCATCGCCGTCCGCCGCGTCCGCGTCTTATACCCGTCCGCCTTCACGTCCATCCGCTCGAAGCTATGGATGCTCAGCCCCTTGATCGTAGAGATCGCGTCCACCTGATCCGCGCCCAAACTATATTGATCGCCCAGGAACAGCCGCGCCGCCTGCCCGGCGCTCACCGGCGCACGCAGGAACACCTCGCTCCGCCCGCCACTCGCCCCGGCCAGCAACGTCGCCAGCGCCTCGACCGCCTGCGGCGTCTCGACGTCGACCGTCAATTCCATGCGCGACGCGCTGGCGATCGCCCGGAACGGCTCGACCCCGCGCACCGTCACGCGCGGCGTTTCCTCGCCCGGCAATCGGTCCAGTTCCACCACCAGCAGCGCGCAATCGCCGTCCGCCGCCAGTTCCTCGATCGCCTTGCAAGCGCCCTCATCGAAACAGCTCGCCTGAAACTGGCCGCTCTGGTCGGAGAAGGTGGCGTTGGCATAGCGCGCCCCGCGCTTGGTTTCGCGCCAGCGCACATCCTCGACCATCGCCGCCATGATCGTCATCGCGCGCCCGTCCGCATTGGGCGCGGGCATCGGCGCCTGACACACCGCGCCATAGCTGCGCGCGCCCCGCGCTTCGGCCAAATGCTTGTAGCGGTCGACCGGATGGGCCGAGAAATAAAAGCCGAAAGCCTCCTTCTCCTGCGCCATGCGGTCCGCCACGGTCCAGGCCTGATGCGGCGGCACACGGACATCGGCGTGCGGCGTTTCGACATCACCAAACAGGCCACCCTGCCCGCTTTCACGCGCCGCCGCGTTGCTTGACGCGACCGATAATATGGTTTCCGCTGCCGCATGAACCCCCGCGCGATCGGTATATATGCCATCGAACGCACCCGCCGCCGCCAGGCTTTCCAACTGCCGCCGGTTCAGCAACCGCGGCTCGATCCGGTCGGCGAAATCGTCCAGCGACTTGAACGGCCCCGCCGCCTCGCGCTCGGCGACCAGCTGCTCCATCGCCTTCTCGCCCACGCCTTTCAGCCCGCCCAGCGCATAGCGCACGGCAAAGCCCAGCCGCTTGTCCTCACCCTCACAGGGCACGGCCTCGACCGTGAAGTCCGCCTGGCTGCGGTTGAGATCGGGCGCCAGGCATGTCAGCCCCATGCGCCGCATATCGTCCACGAACACGGTCAGCTTCTCGGTCAGATGAATGTCGAACGCCATCGACCCGGCGTAAAATTCTGCCGGATAATGCGCCTTCAACCAGGCCGTCTGATAGGCGAGCAGCGCATAGGCCGCGGCGTGCGACTTGTTGAAGCCATAGCCCGCAAACTTATCGATCAAATCGAACAGCTCATTTGCCTTGGCCGGCTTGATGTCGCTCGCGGCGCAGCCCTCCACGAAGCGGGATCGCTGGGCGTCCATCTCCGCCTTCACCTTCTTGCCCATCGCGCGGCGCAGCAGGTCCGCGTCGCCCAGGCTGTAGCCGGCCAGGATCTGCGCGGCCTGCATCACCTGTTCCTGATAGACGAAGATGCCATAGGTTTCTTCGAGGATCGGTTTCAGCAATATATGCGGATATTCAATTTCTTCCTGGCCGTTCTTGCGCCGACCGAACATCGGAATATTGTCCATCGGGCCGGGGCGATAGAGCGAGACAAGCGCAATGATATCGCCGAAATTGGTCGGCCGCACTGCCGCCAGCGTCTTGCGCATCCCTTCGGATTCCAGCTGGAACACCCCGACCGTGTCGCCGCGCTGGAGCAGGTCATAAACCGCCTGATCATCCCACGCCAACGTATCGAGATCGACGGTCACGCCCCGCGCCGCCAGCAACTGCACCGCTTTTTGCAGCACCGACAGGGTTTTCAACCCCAGGAAGTCGAACTTCACCAGCCCCGCGCCCTCGACATATTTCATGTCGAACTGCGTCACCGGCATGTCCGATCGCGGATCGCGATACAGCGGCACCAGCTGCTGCAACGGCCGGTCGCCGATCACCACGCCCGCCGCATGGGTCGAACTGTGGCGCGGAAAGCCCTCCAGCTTCATGGCATAGTCGATCAGGCGACGAACCTGCTTGTCATTGTCATATTCCGCCCGGAACTCGGCTACCCCGTTCAGCGATCGCTCCAGCGTCCACGGATCGGTCGGATGGTTCGGCACCAGCTTGGCCAGCCGGTCGACCTGGCCATAGCTCATCTGGAGCACCCGCCCGGTGTCCTTCAACACCGCGCGCGCCTTTAGCTTACCGAAGGTGATGATCTGCGCCACATGGTCGGCGCCATATTTCTGCTGCACGTACCGGATCACCTCGCCGCGCCGGGTTTCGCAGAAATCGATGTCGAAGTCGGGCATCGACACGCGTTCCGGGTTCAGGAAGCGTTCGAACAGCAGACCCAGTTGCAACGGGTCCAGGTCGGTAATCAGCAGCGCCCAGGCGACGACCGACCCCGCGCCGGAACCACGACCCGGCCCCACCGGAATGTCATGATCCTTCGCCCATTTGATGAAGTCGGCGACGATCAGGAAATAGCCCGGAAAACCCATCTGGATGATGATGTCCGTCTCGAACTTCAGGCGCTCGATATAGGGTTGGCGTACTTCATCCGCGATGATGCCCAGCTTCGCCAGACGCGCGTCCAGTCCAGCGCTCGCCAAATCGCGCAGCATCGTCGCCTCGCCCTCGATATCGCCGGCCAGGCTGGGCAGGATCGGCTTGCGCTTGGGCGCGGCCACGGCGCAGCGCTGCGCGACCACCAGCGTATTGGCCAGCGCTTCGGGCAGATCCTCGAACAGGCGCTTCATCTCGCCCGCCGGCTTCATCCAGGCATCGGGCGAACTCGTGCGCCGGTCGGGCATGTCGACATAGGCGCTGTCGGCGATGCACAGCATCACATCATGCGCTTCATGGAAATGCGGCTCGGTGAAACAGGTGGGATTGGTCGCCACCAGCGGCAGGTTGCGATCATAGGCCAGGTCGAGCAGATGCGGCTCCGCCTTGCCCTCAACCGGGTCGAGCCGGCGGCAAATCTCGACATAGAGCCGATCGGGAAACAGCGCCTCCAGCCGCTTGACATAGGCGATGGCTGCGTCGGGCTGATCCTCCGCGAACAGCCGCGCCAATGCGCCCTCTCCCCCCGCCGTCAGCGCGATGACGCCATCGGTCCGCCCGGCCAGCGCCTCCATCGTCACATGCGGCACTTCCTCGACCGGCCGATCCAGATGCGCCATCGATACCAGCGCGCAGATATTGTCATATCCTGCGGCGTCCTGCGCATAGAGCGCCAGCCAGTCATGCATCGGCGCATTGGCGGGCCGCCCCGGCCGCAACACGCCCAGCATCGCGCCGATGATCGGCTGCACGCCCTCATCCTTGCACCCGTCGGAAAAGGCCATCGATCCATATAGCCCATTGCGATCGGTGATCGCCGCGGCCGGAAAGCCCAGAGCCTTGGCCTGCTTAGCGATCTTCTTGGGATCGATCGCCCCTTCCAGCATGGTGTAGGAGGAAAAGACGCGCAGCGGTACAAAGGGAGCATGGGGCATGCCGACCAATCTAGGGGCGATGGCTGATTCGTCCCACCCCTTCGACGACGAAATCTGTGGGTAAGCCACAACGACCCAATGCTTAACAGATTACCAACCTGTCGCCGCTATCGCTGCTGCTATCATGCGTCTCTCCACGATCACCAACTGGGCTTATGGGGCCACCGTCGCCCTCACCCTCTTTTCCGGCGTCACCATGCTGATGGCGTCGAGCGCCGAGGAGCGTGAGCGCGCCGCGGTCGCGCAACGCGCGACCTTCGACCAGGCGACCGCCACGCTGGAGGAGGATGTCTATCGCCTGACCGAACAGGCCCGCGGCTTCGTCATCAGCGGCGATCCCAGCCATCTGATCGCCTATCGCCGCGAAAAGGAAGCGCTGCGTTCGGTCGAACAGCGGATCGCCCATCTGCGCGATGTCGGCGCCAGCGAAGCCGAACTGACCGCCCTGCGCCAGGCGATGCACTGGGCCGACGCCCTGACGGATGAGCAGGAAACCGCGATCCGGGCCGCGCAGGCCAGCGACGCCGGGACCGCCCGCACCATCTTGTTCGGCGACGAATATGGCCGGGAACTGGACCGTGTCGCGGCGCAAGTCGGCAAGTTCCAATATATGCTCGACCAGCGCACCGATCATGCGGTGACACGGGCGACCGACACCGCCCGGCAATGGCGCACCATGTCCGAAATCATGCTGGGCATGACCGCCCTGCTGTTCCTGTGCGTTCTTTATTTCGTGTTGAAACAGCGTATCCTGCGACCAGTGGTGCGGCTCAGCGACGTCGTCACCCGCCTCGCCGCGCAGGATTATGACGCCATCCCGCCCGATACCGCCCATGTCGATGAAATCGGCGACATGGCGCAGGCGATCCGTATCTTCCGCGAAAACGGGTTGGAGCGGCAACGGCTGGAGAAGGAACGCGACGCCGACCGCATGATGCGCGACCTGATCTCGCGCCTGACGCAACGGCTCCAGGGCTGCGACAATGTCAGCGACCTGGTCGACGTCGTGCGCCGCTTCGCCCCCGAAATCGCGCCTGATTTTCCGGGCCGGCTCTACATCCACGACAATCGACGCAACGCCATGACCCAGGCCTGCGGCTGGCTCTCCCCCGTTTATTCGCGCGGCGAATTTCCACCCTCGGCCTGCTGGGCGCTACGCCGCGGCCAGACCCACCGGCCGATCGGCGAGATGGTCGACATACCGTGTGAGCATCTGGGCGTGACGGATAGCGTCAGCACCATCTGCATCCCGCTTGCCGCGCAGGGGGAAAGCATCGGCATGCTCTATTATGAGGAACCGACGAACAGCAGCGCCGATCACCGGGAACGGACCGGCCAATATCTGGAGATGCTGGCGGAAAATATCGGCCTGGCGCTCGCTAATCTGCGCCTGCGCGATGCGCTGCGGGAAATGGCGATGGCCGATGCGCTGACCGGCCTGCCCAACCGGCGCCAGTTCGACGCCATGCTCCAGACCTTGGTGCAGGACGCCGATCGCCACGGCACGCCGCTGGCTTGCCTGATGGTCGATATCGACCATTTCAAGCGGTTCAACGACAGCTATGGCCATGATGCGGGCGACGCCGTGCTGCGCGCGGTGGGCAATGTGCTGGGCGACTCGCTGCGCGAACATGGCCACGCCTTCCGTTTGGGCGGCGAGGAGTTCGTTATCCTGATGCCGGGCTTCACCCTCGATCAGGCGTTGGGCCGCGCGATGCAGATCCAGCGGCGCATTCAGGATTTGCGCCTGGGCCATAATGGCAAGGAACTGGGACCGATCACAGCCTCCTTCGGCCTGTCCGCCTTCCCCGATCATGGGCGGCCCGACCGGCTGCTTCAAACCGCCGACGCCGCCTTACTACGCGCCAAGTCGGAAGGCCGGGACCGCATCCTGGTGGCGACCGTGCGGGATGGGGCGTCCGCGGCGGCTTAAGCGCCCTGCAACACGCCCTCGTGCAGCCGAACGACGCGGTCCATCTTCTGCGCCAGCCGCTCATTATGCGTCGCCACCAGCGCGGCGGAACCTTCCCCCCGCACCAGCCGCAAAAACTCCGACAGCACGACGTCCGCCGTGCGCTCGTCCAGATTGCCGGTCGGCTCGTCCGCCAGCACCAGCGCGGGCCGGTTGGCGAGCGCGCGGGCGACGGCGACGCGCTGTTGCTCGCCACCCGACAACTGGCTGGGCCGATGGTCGAGCCGATGGCCCAGGCCCAGCGCTGTCAGCAGCGATTCCGCCCGCGCCTTCGCGCTCGCCATCTCCACGTCGCGGATCACCTGCGGCAGGATGACATTCTCGGTCGCGTTGAAATCGGGCAGCAGATGGTGGAACTGATAGACGAAGCCCAGCGCATCGCGGCGCAACCGGGTGCGACCGTCATTGTCCAGCTTCGCCGCTTCCTCGCCGTCGATACGGATCGACCCGTCGAACCCGCCCTCCAGCAGGCCGACCGCCTGCAACAGCGTCGACTTCCCCGAACCGGACGGCCCCAGCAGCGCGACGATCTCGCCCGGCCCGACGGTCAGGTCGATGCCGCGCAGCACATCGATGGTGACCCCGCCCTGGGTGAAGCTGCGGGCAAGGCCCGTGACCTTCAGGATATCATTCATAACGCAGCACCTGGACAGGATCGGTATTGGCGGCCTTGAAGGCCGGATAGAGCGTGGCGAGGAAGCTGAAGACCAGCGCCATGATGCAGATCACGGTGATCTCCACCGGATCGGGCTGGGAGGGCAGTTCTGTCAGGAATCGGATCGAGGGGTCCCACAGATTCTGCCCCGTCACGAACTGGATCGCATTGACCAGGCTCTGGCGGAAGAAGAGGAAGGTGAAGCCCAGCACCATGCCCGCCACCATGCCCAGCGTGCCGATGGTGACGCCCACCGTCATGAAAATCTTGACCAGCCCCACCCGGCTCGCCCCCATCGTCCGCAAGATCGCGATGTCGCGCGTCTTTGCCCGCACCAGCATGATGAGCGATGACAGGATGTTGAAGACCGCCACCAGCACGATGATGGACAGCACGACGAACATCGCCACCCGTTCCACCGCCAGCGCTTCGAACAGCGATGCGTTCATCTGCCGCCAGTCGGTGATGGCCGCGCGACCGGCGACCTTGCCCGCCAGCGGCTCCAATATCTGTCCCACCTTGTCGGGATCAACCGTCTCGACCTCGATCATGCTGACGACGTCGCCCAGCAGCAACAGCGTCTGGGCGTCCTCCACCGGCATGACCACCATGGCCTTGTCATAATCATAGATGCCGACTTCGAAGATCGCCGACACCTGATAGGCGACCTGCCGCGGCACCGTGCCGAACGGCGTCGATCGCCCCGCCGGATTGATGATGGTCAGGCTGTCGCCCAGCTGGATGCCCAGATTTTCGGCCAGCCGCGACCCGATGCCGATCTTGCCCGCATTGGCAACCAGATTGTCCAGGCTACCGGCCAGAACCTTGCCCTTGAGCGTTTTATTGGCGCGAATGTCGGGCACGGTCATGCCCCGCACCAGCACGGCCTCCACCCGGCCATTGAACGTCGCGAGCAGCGGCTGTTCGATCATCGGCGTGGCGCTGGTGACGCCGGGCGTCGCTCTCGCCTGCTTCAGCACGGACTGCCAGTCGGGCAGCCGCCCGCCATAGCCCTGCACTACGGCATGGCCGTTCAAACCGACGATCTTTTCGAACAGTTCGGCGCGAAAGCCGTTCATCACGCTCATCACGATGATGAGCGCGGCGACACCCAGCATGACGGCGGCCA
This sequence comes from Sphingobium psychrophilum, assembly GCF_012927105.1. GTDB lineage: Bacteria > Pseudomonadota > Alphaproteobacteria > Sphingomonadales > Sphingomonadaceae > Sphingobium > Sphingobium psychrophilum. Next base: position 79,467 of record NZ_JABBFV010000012.1, read on the forward strand.
GGCTGATGCCGGCGACGAGGAAGATGAACCCCTCCCCCTTGCCCGGCAACAGGTAGCGCTTGGCGATCATGCGTTCGTAACGGGATAGAATCATGTGGCGCGAACGGCCCCTTGCAGGATGGTCTGCCTGACGCTCTAGGCATGGAGGCCTATAACGGCAAGCATTGCCCGATTGTTGCATCGTGGCAACAGCGACGAACGGAAAATAGCACGGCCCAGATTTTGGCCGTGACTCGGCTCCGCGTCGGTCATAGCAAGACAATCGAAGCACAGGTAAAAGGCCGTGGTTCAGGGATACTGCATCCCGCTTCGAGCTTAGGGGGCTGAGAAGCGGTTGAGGCAGGCCAAGGGGGAGACGAGCAATCGTCCATTAAACACCCGGATCGTGAAAACACGATCCGGGTGTTTTTTATTGCCCCTTCTTTACGGCATGATGACGGTGCGGGCGATGGGACAAAGCGTCCACCCCCTGCCTTTTGCAACTGCGGGTCGGGTCGCGCCACCCTCTTGAAACCCCGGATGATCAAACCATATCCGGCCTGTGCAGTCGCCTACATGGGACGGCACATCATAGCGCCGGACGCCTGATTCAGGGTTCGGTCCGTTCATTTTGCTCTTTGGGAGATTATGACAATGCGTGCTTTTGACCTTACCCCCTATCGCCGCTCCACCGTGGGTTTCGATCGTCTGTTCGACCTGATCGAAAACAACGCCCGGCTGGCGCAGGGTGACAATTATCCGCCCTTCAACATCGAACGCCTGTCGGAGGATCGCTATCGCGTGACCCTGGCCGTCGCTGGCTTCCGCCCGGAAGAGATCGACATCACCGCCCAGCAGAACCTGCTCCAGGTGATCGGTCGCAAGGATGAAGCCCCGTCGGCGGACCGCTCCAAATTCCTGCATGTCGGCATCGCCAACCGCAGCTTCGAGCGCCGCTTCGAACTCGCCGATTTCGTTCGGGTCGAAAAGGCTGACCTGGCCGACGGCCTGCTGATCGTCGAACTGGTCCGCGAAGTGCCCGAAGCGATGAAGCCCAAGAAGATCGCCGTCAATGGCGGCCAGTTGGTCGACATCAGCATCAAGGATCGCAACGCCGCCTGATCCCGGCATCGATGCGAAAATGAAGGGCGCGTGCCATAAGGCCGCGCCCTTTTCATATCTCGACCTGGCTGCCTAGTTCCACGACGCGGTTGGTGGGCAGTCGGAAAAACTCCATCGCGCTTTCCGCATTGCGCAACATCCAGGCGAAAATCTTCTCCCGCCACAACGGCATCCCTGGCTTGGCCGATGGCAGCAGGGTCTGGCGGGCCAGGAAGAAGCTGGTGTCCATCATCTTGAACGCCTGCCCGCAACCGGTGACATTCTTGAGCGCGGCGGGAACGTCGGGTTCCTGCATGAAGCCATATTGCAGCACCATGCGGAAGAAGCCCCGGCCCAGATCCTCCAGCTTGCACCGGCCGTCATCCTCGACCACCGGCACGTCCCTGATCTTGACCGTCAGCAATATGACCCGCTCGTGCAGCACCTTGTTGTGCTTGAGGTTGTGGAGCAGCGCATGGGGCACGCCATCGGGCGTTGACGTCATGAACACCGCCGTGCCGGGCACCCGCACCGCGCTATTGGCGGCGGACGCGACGAAAACGGGGATCGGCATCGCCGCTTCCCGCAGACGGTCCTGCACCAGGCGGCGGCCACGCGACCAGGTGGTCAGCAGGGTGAAGATGACGAAGCCGATCAGCAGCGGGAACCAGCCGCCGTCCGGCACCTTGGTCAGGTTCGCCGCCAGATAGGCGCCGTCCACGAGGTAGAAGATCGCCAGCACGGGCGCTGCATAATACCATTTCCAGTGCCACAGGCGGTACAGCACGACGGTCAGCAGCACATTGTCGATGAACATCGCGCCGGTCACCGCTATGCCATAGGCCGCGGTCAGGTTGGACGATGTCTTGAACGTCAGCACCAACAGGATCACCATCACCATCAAACCCCAGTTGATGAGGGGGATGTAGATCTGGCCCGCGGTCGATGCGCTGGTATGTTCGATTCGCAGGCGTGGCATGAAACCCAGCTGGATCGCCTGTTGCGTCACGGAAAAGGCGCCGGAAATCACGGCCTGCGATGCGATAATGGCGGCGAGCGTCGCCAGCACGATCAGCGGCAATTGGCCCCATTGCGGCGCCAGATTATAGAAGGGGCTATGCAGCGCGGCGGCACCCTCACGGAACAGCAGCGCGCCCTGCCCCATATAGTTCAGCATCAGCGCGGGCAGCACGAAGGCGAGCCAGGACACACGGATAGGGTTGCGGCCGAAATGGCCCATATCGGCATAGAGCGCCTCGGCCCCCGTCACCGCCAGCACGACCGACCCCAGCGCCAGGAAGGCCGGCAGCGGATCGGTGACAAAGAACATCACCGCCCAATAGGGGTTGAATGCGAAGAGGATGCCCGGCGTCTTGATGATCGAAAGGACGCCCAGCGCCGCGATCGTCACGAAATAGAGCAGCATGATCGGGCCGAAAAAGGCCGCGACCTTGTTGGTGCCCAGCCCCTGAATCCAGAACAGGCCGACCAGGATGACCACCGCCACCGGCAGGATCACGGGTGCCAGGTTTGGATTGTAGACGGTAAGCCCCTCGACCGCCGACAGCACGGACACAGCCGGGGTAATCATCGAGTCGCCATAGAAAAGCGCGGTAGCGAATACGCCCAGCAGCACGATACCGCGTGACCATCGCTGCGTCTTGGTCTGGCCGTTGATCAGCGCCAGCAACGCCAGGCTGCCGCCCTCGCCCTTATTGTCGGCGCGCATGATGATGCTGACATATTTCAGCGTCACCACCAGCATCATCGACCAGAACATCAGGCTGATGACGCCCAATATATGATCGGGGTCCAGCGTCAGCTTGTGATGGCCGGCGAAAGTTTCGCGAAAGGCGTAGAGCGGACTGGTGCCGATGTCTCCGAACACGATACCGATCGCGCCGACCACCAGTTTCAGCGTAGCCTTCTGCCGCGCATGACCATGACCGCCCTGATCCTCGTCATCGGAAGCCGGGGCAGTATTGGGAAGGAGGTCAGCCATGAAGGATCATGCTCTTATCGACACCCATAGGGGGGCGACGGCGGAATAGTCCGCTTGTCCCCTGTAAACCGCCGCGCCCTATCATGGCTCCGGGGGGCGCGCAATGCGAACGCTGCACTGCATCATGGCCGGGCCGGAGCACCCGCCGCCAACATCGAATCGATACGCGCGATATTGGCCTCCAGTTCCGCTTTCACCTTGCTCCCGGTCGGCGCGCTGGCGGCCAGCGGTGCCCACAGGTCGCGCGCCGCGTGCAACTGGCCATTGCGGGCCAGCGCCAGGCCATAGAAATAGCGTGGCGCCGGCCCTTCCGGGTCCAGCGTCAGCGCACGGCGATAGGCAAAGTCCGCGCCGGGCGACACCACGCCGTCGGCATGGGCGACCAGCGCATTGCCGAGCCCCAGCCAGAGATTGGGATCATTGGGCGTCGCGCGCAGGCCAGACAGCAGCACATTGGCCGCCTCGCGAGTCTTGCCCTGTCGACCCAGGCCATCGGACATCATCAGCCATTGGCCAGCCGGGCCATAGCGTTCGGCCAGCCCGCGGCGTTGTTCGGCCAGCTTCTCGTCGAACTTGTCGCCCGCGCTCTCCCTGCTGGCGCGCGGCGCGCCTGCCACCCCCGGATTACCCTGCCAGGCATAGCCGGCCAAGCCCAGCAGCAGCGCCGCCGCGCTGATCTCCCGCGTCGATCGCGGAATCCGGCCAATCACCAGCAAGGCGATAAATCCGACAGCGGCGAGTGCGAAGGCGATGAACCAGCCGGTCATGCCCGTTTCCTCCGTTTGATCCGTCCACGCAACAGCAGCAGGCCCAGGCCCAGCAGCAGCACCGGCGCAGCCCAGAGCGGCCACAGGATCGGCGCGGCGGTCGGTTCATAGCTGACCCAGTCGCCATAGCGGGCGATCAGCCAGTCGCGGATCGCTTCGGGCTGCTCGCCCGCCATAATCCGCTCGCGAATCTGCGATCGCATGTCGCCCGCCATGCTGGCGCCGGAATCGGCGATCGACTGGCTTTGGCATGTCAGGCAGCGGATGGTTTCCATCAGCGCCTTCGCCTTGCGCTCCAGCGCCGGGTCGGCGATCTGCCGGTCGGCATAGGGGGCAGGCGGCAGCGCGGTCTGCGCGCCAAGCGGCGTGACGAACAGCGCGAGCATAAGGGCGACGATCAGCCTCATTGCGCGTCCTTCAGCTTTTGCAGGATCATCGGCACGTCGTCGGCGCGGATGTCGCCGATATGCTGATGGGCGATCCGCCCCCGGCCATCGATCACGAAGGTTTCCGGCACGCCCGACGATCCGAGCGCCATCTGCACCGCGCTGCGGGCGTCCAGGCCGATGCGGGCATAGGGATTGCCGTTGCGTTTCAGGAAGGCGTCCACATCCGGCCGAGCGTCGCGGATGGCGATGGCGTCGATCTGCGCCCCGGCTTGTCGGAGCGCTTCGAGTTGCGGCGCTTCGGCGGCGCAGGGCACGCACCAGCTGGCGAAGATGTTGAGCAGCCGCGGCTTGCCGGTGGCGAGTTGGGCGCTGGTCAACGCCGGACGGTCGCTGGCCGCCGCGGGCAGGCTGAAGGCCGGGAGGGGCTGGCCGACCAGACGCGAATGAATGACGCGATCGTCGGGCTTGAACAGGCCGCTGGCGAACAGGCCAATGAAGCCCAGGAACAGCGCCAGCGGCAACCAGATCAGCAGCCTCCTCATCGCCGCGCCTCCCGCGCCCGCCATTTCATCAGCCAACCGCGCCGTTCGCGACCGACCAGCGCCAGCGCGCCGCCCAGCGCGATCATGATGCCGCCCAGCCAGATGAGCGTAACGAACGGCTTCCACCAGATGCGCAATTGCCAACGGCCGCCCTCCACTTCCTCGCCCAGCACGACATAGAGCTGGCCGTCCCAGCGGGTCAGCAGGGCCGCTTCGCTGGTCGTGGTCGGCGGTGAGGCGAAGAAGCGCGATTGCGGGCGGATCAGCACCGAAGACCCGCCGCGGCTGGCATCCATGTCCGCCTGCAACGCGGTCCAGTTGTCGCCCGCGATCGGTATGATCTGGCGGAAGCGGAGCGACCAGCCGGCTGTCTGGATCATGTCGCCGGGACGGGCGGCCACCAGCTTTTCGACCGTGAAGGCCGAATCGCAGGCCATGCCCGCTAGGCTGACCGCGCAGCCCAGATGGGCGACGACCATGCCATAGGTGAAGAGCGGCGTGCGCAGCAGCTTGCGCTTCCACAGCGGAGCAAGGCTGCTGACGCCCACCGCGACCGCGATGACGAGGCCGAGGAAGGGCAGGATGCCGATGCGACCCCAGGCGAAAAGAGACAGCGAGATGGACACCAGTAGCGCGATGCACAACGGGATCAGCAATCGTTTTCCAACAGCCCGCGCCTGATCCTTGCGCCAGCGGGTGAGCGGCCCCGCCGCCATCGCCACCATCAGCGCCAGCGCGATCGGCCCGGCGATCCGGTCGAAATAGGGCGCGCCGACCGACACTTTATGGCCGAAGGCCTCGGTCATCAGCGGATAGAGGGTGCCGATCAGGACCAGGCCCAATATGACCGTCAGCAGCAGATTGTTGACCACCAGCATGGTTTCGCGGCTGACCAGTTCGAACGGCGCGCCTTCACGTACCGATCCGATCCGCCAACCGAACAGCGCCAGTGCGCCGCCGATGTAGAGGGCGAGCAAGCCCAGGATGAAGCTGCCCCGCGTCGGATCGACGGCGAAGGCGTGGACGCTGGTCAATATGCCGGAGCGCACGAGGAAGGTGCCGACCATCGACATGGAGAAAGCGACCACCGCCAGCATCACCGTCCAGGCGCGCAAGGCGTCGCGGGTGGCCAGCACGGTGACGCTGTGGAGCAGCGCCGTCGCCGCCAGCCATGGCATCAGCGACGCATTCTCGACCGGGTCCCAGAACCACCAGCCGCCCCAGCCCAATTCATAATAGGCCCAATAGCTGCCCGCCGTGATGCCCAGCGTCAACAGCACCCAGGCCCCAAGCACCCATGGCCGCATCGCGCGGGCGAAGGCGGCGTCGACCTGCCGCGTGAGCAACGCGCCGATGGCGAAGGAGAAGGCGACCGACAGGCCGACATAGCCCAGATAAAGCGTAGGCGGGTGGAAGGCGAGGCCGGGGTCTTGCAGCAGCGGGTTCAGCCCCTGCCCATCCGCCGGTGCCGGATCGATCCGCGCGAAGGGATTGGAGGAGAAAAGGAGGAAGGCATAAAAACCGAGCGAAATCGCGGCCTGCCCCCCCAACGTCGCCATATGGGCGTTCCGCTGCAACGCGCGCTCGAACAGGGCTACGGCTGCGCCCGCCACGCCCATCACCGTCACCCACAGCAGCATCGAGCCTTCATGATTGCCCCAGGTGCCGGCGAATTTGTAGAGCCACGGCTTCATCGAATGGCTGTTGGTGACGACCAGCAGCACCGACATGTCTGAGCGCAGGAACAGCGTGATGAGCGACGCAAAGGCGATCGCGGTCAGCACGCCCTGCGCCACGGCGGCCGGACGGACGGCGGCGAGCAGGTCGGGCTTGCCGCCCTTGAGGCCCGCAAAGGCCAGGACGAGTTGGAGCAACGCTAGCGACGCGGCGAGCCAGAGCGCGGCGAGGCCGGTTTCGGCGATCATGGATGCGATGCCACGGCAAAACCACCCGTCATCCCCGCGAAGGCGGGGATCCATCTCCAGACCTCTGCACCATCAGGCACCGTCAGGAGATGGTTTCCCGCCTTCGCGGGAATGACGAAAAGGAAAAGAGCGCTCACCGTTCCGCCTTCATCTCATGCGTGCTTTCATTATAATTCATGCCTTCCAGTTCGCGGGGCATGTAGCGTTCGTCATGCTTGGCGAGCAGGTTGGTAGCGACGAAAGTGCCTTTGGCATCGAACGATCCCTCCGCCACGACCCCGCTGCCTTCCTTGAACAGGTCGGGCGCGATGCCGCTGAAGGTCGCCGGGACGGTCGCCTTGCCGTCGGTTACGTCGAACCGGATGGTGACGCCGTCGGCCGCGCGCTTGAGGCTGTTCTTGACCACCATGCCGCCCAGCCGGACGGCCTTGCCCGGTTCGACACCCTTCGTCCTGACGTCGTTGGGCGCGTAGAAATAAGCGGCCTCATCTTTGAGCGCCGATGCCGCGAGCAGCCCCGCCCCCACCAGCGCCACCAGCGCCGCGAGCGCCAGAATGAGTCTTTGATGTTTCGCCTTCATGTCCGGTCAGACACCTGATCGGCCCGCTTTTCAGCGCCACGCATCGCGCGCCAACTGACGACACTAACAATCGCCGTGCCCGCCAGCGTCACCGCATAAGCGGCGATCACAAAAGCCCATTGGTTCATCATTCTAACCTCTGGCCAGACGCTGCATCCGCGCCTCGACCTTGTTCTGCGCCAGGATCGCGCGCATCCGCATCAGCACGATCGCGCCGAACAACAGGGTGAAGCCCAGCAATGTCAGGCCGAGCGGCCAAAGCAAAGATCCGTCGATGCTCGACCCGCGCAGGGTGATGGACGGGCCCTGGTGCAGGCTGTTCCACCACACCACCGACCGATTGATGATCGGAATGTTGATCGCGCCGACCAGCCCGAAAATGGCGGTGACATTGCTGACGCCGCCTTGCTGCGCCTGCCGGGCGCTGGCGTTACCCAGCGCGATATAGCCCAGATAGAGGAAGAAGAGGACCAGCATCGACGTCATACGCCCGTCCCATTCCCACCACGTCCCCCAGGTCGGACGGCCCCAGATGGAGCCGGTCATGAGACAGATGGCGGTGAACAGCGCGCCCGGCGCGGCGATGGCGCGCCCGGCGACGGCGGCGAGCGGATGCTTCCAGACCAGTTGCATAAGTGCGGCGATCGCGATCCCGCTCCAGCCGCCCATGCCAAGCCAGGCGGCCGGCACATGGATATAGAGGATGCGCACCGTCTGCCCCTGAAGATAGTCGGCCGGCGTCACGAACAATCCGCAGGCCGATCCGGCGAGCAGCAGCAGCAGGCCGGGCCAGAACAGCCAGCCCGTCAGCGGACGCGCGATCTTCAGAAAGCGGGCGGGATTGGCGAAGCGGTGCATCAGGGCTGCGTCTTTAGCCGGGCGCGCAAGGCAACGCCAGTGGGGCATTTTGCCGATAGCAAAGCCCGCAAAACGCAGTCTTACCTCGGCCCATCACGCTTTTTTATGACAGGAGGGCGACAAAGCGGACGGAAGTCCCTATATGCGCGCCCAAAGACGGCCCTTGGGGCATGTCAGGAACGGCTATGGAACCGCTCGCACCCATGATTACGACAAACCCCTTCGACGACGACAAGTTGCGCGAGGAATGTGGCATTTTCGGTGTTTCCCGCGCGGAAACGGCGTCTGCCATCGTCGCGCTTGGCCTTCACGCCCTGCAACATCGCGGGCAGGAAGCCGCAGGCATCACCAGTTGGGACGGGCATGATTTCCATACCCACCGGGCGATGGGCCATGTGGCCGGCAATTTCGACCGGGACGAGGTGATTCGCGGCCTGCCCGGCGATACCGCCTGCGGCCATGTCCGCTATTCCACCACCGGCGAAACGTCACTGCGCAACGTCCAGCCGCTTTATGCGGAACTGAACTCCGGCGGTTTCGCCATTGCCCATAATGGCAATATCTCCAACGCGATGAAGCTGCGCCGCGAACTGATTCGCCGTGGCTCGATCTTCCAGTCGACCTCCGACACCGAAGTCATCATTCATCTGGTGGCGACGTCCAGCTATCGCACCCTGCTCGACAAGTTCATCGATGCGTTGAAGCAGGTCGAGGGCGCTTATTCGCTGATCGTGATGACGCCTGAAGGCATGATCGCCTGCCGCGACCCGCTGGGCATCCGCCCGCTGGTGATGGGCACGCTGGGTGAAACGACCATCTTCGCGTCGGAAACCGTCGCGCTCGACGTGGTGGGTGCCGACTATGTCCGCACCATCGATCCGGGCGAACTGGTGATCGTCACCAACGAAGGCGATATCCGGTCGCACCGCCCCTTCGGCGATGTGCATCCGCGCCCCTGCATCTTCGAGCATGTCTATTTCAGCCGTCCCGATTCGATCGTCGACGGCTCCAGCGTCTATTCGGTGCGCAAGGCGATCGGCGCGCAATTGGCGATCGAAAATCCGGTGGATGCGGATTATGTGATCCCCGTGCCCGACAGCGGCGTGCCCGCCGCGATCGGCTATGCCCAGCAATCGGGCATCCCGTTCGAACTGGGCATCATCCGGTCGCATTATATCGGCCGCACCTTCATCCAGCCGGGGGACAAGGTCCGCCATCTGGGCGTGAAGCTGAAACACAACGCCAATCGCGCGCTGATCCAGGGGAAGAAGATCGTGCTGATCGACGATTCGATCGTGCGCGGCACCACCAGCTTGAAGATCGTGCAGATGATGCGCGAAGCTGGCGCGGCGGAGGTCCATATGCGGATCGCATCGCCGCCAACCCGGCATAGCTGCTTCTACGGCGTCGATACGCCCGAACGCACCAAGCTGCTGGCGCACAAGCTGGACGTGGGCGGGATGCAGGATTTCATCCATGCCGACAGCCTGTCCTTCATTTCGATCGACGGCCTGTACAAGGCGCTGGGCGAAGCCAAGCGCGCCGACATCCGCCCGCAATATTGCGACGCCTGCTTCACCGGCGATTATCCCACGATGCTCACCGACCAGGATGACGTGGTGGTGACCAACCAGCTGGAACTGCTCGCAGAGCGCGTGGTCTGACGGCCCTGGGCGGTTCCTGACCGGGCCGCCCATTCCCTTTCATCCTTCATGCGGTTCCGATTGCGATCGGGACGACTAGGAATATCATGTCCGACCTTCCTCTTCCTGGCCCACTTTCCGGCAAATTGGCGCTCGTCACTGGGGCGAGCCGCGGCATCGGTGCCGCTACGGCCGAAGCGCTGGCCGCGGCGGGCGCGCATGTCGTACTGACCGCGCGGACCACAGGCGGACTGGAAGAGGTGGAGGATCGCATCCATAAGGCCGGCGGCCATGCGACCATCGCGCCGCTCGACCTGACCGATGGCGAGAGCATCGGCCGGCTGGCGCAGGCGATCGGGGGTCGCTGGCAGGCGCTCGACATTCTCGTGCTCAACGCCGCGACGTTGGGCGCGCTGGCCTCCGTCCCGGCGATCGACGCCAAGGAATTTGCCCGGCTGTTGACGCTCAACATCGCCGCGCCGCAGGCGCTGATCGCCGCCTTCGACACCATGTTGCGCGCCAGCGGCGATGCGCGTGTGGTGGCGCTCACCTCCTCGGTCGTGACACCCCGCGCCTATTGGGGTGCCTATGGCGCGTCGAAGGCGGCGCTGGAAACGCTGGTCGGGGCCTATGGCGAGGAGATGAAGAACATCTCCGCCATCCGCACCCATATCGTCGATCCGGGCGCGACCCGCACGGCGATGCGCGCCCGCGCCTTCCCTGGCGAAGATCCGGCGAGCCTCAAGGGGCCGGAGGTCGTGGCCAGCGCGATCGTCGATCTGGTGACGGCGGATACGCCGACCGGGCACAAAACTCGGGTTGAATAAAAAGAGGAGCGAGTAAAACTCGCCCCTCTCATTCAGAGATCGCGATCCAGCAGCAACGAACATCGATTTTGCGTCACTGAAGAGAAAGCTTCGGAGATAAAAATGTTCAGCGTTTCACAACCTATCGAACGCCTTGCAATCGCTCGTCAGGTGCAGGTCTAAATCGCAGCAAGGTACGTCGATTTTGATCTGCCTAACGAGTATGGAAGAATCGCAAATCAGGCACAATAGAAAAATGCCTGAACATCGATTATCTAGTTTTTGACCAGCGTCACCTGCGCTACGTCGATGCCGCCACCGCGAAAACCGCCTTCGCAATACATCAAATAATAGCGCCATAAGGCCACGAAATGCTGGTCGAAACTGGCGGGCAACTGGCCTTCCTCGATCGCCCGGTCGAACCGCTCGCGCCAGCGGCGCAGCGTTTCGGCATAGTCCTGGCCGAAACGGCGCACGTCGTGCCATTCCAGCCCCTGCTGCTCCGCCAGCGCACGAAAACGGCTTTCCGACATCAGCATCCCGCCGGGAAAGATATAGGCCTGGATGAAGTCTGCGCCGCGGGCATAGCGTTCGAAAATGGCGTCATCGATCAATATATATTGGATCGCGGCCTTGCCGCCGGGCTTGAGCAACCGATGGATAGCGGCGAGATAGGCGGGCCAATAGGCTTGTCCCACCGCCTCCACCATCTCGACGCTGGCGATGGCGTCATATTGGCCCTGCGCATCACGATAGTCGGTCAGCAAAATCTGCGCGCCCGATCCCAGTCGGTCGCGGGCATAATCGGCCTGTTCGGTCGACAGGGTCAGTCCACTATAGGCGATCGCGCACCGCTCCATCGCCTGCTCGGCCAGCCCACCCCAACCGCAGCCGATTTCCAGCAGCGACGCGCCGTCCGTCAGGTCCAGCCGGTCGAGAACCGCATCGACCTTGCGCCGCTGCGCCTGCTCGAAATCCTCATGTCGATCCGCAGAATTAAGGAACAAGGCACTGGAATAATGCATAGTTTCATCCAGCCAGAGCCGGTAGAAATCATTCCCCAGATCATAATGATAGGCGATGTTGTGCCGCGATCCGGTTCGGCTGTTACGCCGCAGCCAATGCGTCGCGCGCCCGATCCAGCGCACCGGACCCCGCGGCCGCGCCGCCTGCCCAAGTGCCGCCGCGTTGCGCATGAACAGGGCGAAGAGCGGCACCGGATCGGGGCTGGCCCACTCCCCCGCCGCCCAGGCGCGATACCAGCCGGCCGATCCGCCCACAGCCAGCCGCACCAGCGCCCGCCAGGAACGCAGGTCCACCTCGCAATGCGGTCCCGGCACCCGGCCGCCCAGCAGGCGGCGCGTACCGTCGGGGAGCGAGGCTTGCAGTCCGCCTTCCGCCAGACCCTGATCGATCCGGTCGAGCAGACGATGGAACAGCGGCGCCAGCGCGCGCGACGCCAGGCCGGGTGCGCCCGACCGCGGCGGATGCTTGACTGATAATGCGCGCCGGCCGCGCCGGGGAGTGATAGCGTTCATGACGCCAATCCTGCCGCAAGCCGCCCGTCGCTGCAATCACCCGCTGCAATCACCCCTTGCTATGACGATAGGCAGCCAATGCCCGTTCGCGCCCCTCGCGATGGTCGATGATCTTGGCAGGATAGGCGGCCGGGCGTGCACCATGGGCATCGGGATCATGAATCGCCCCGTCGGGCAGGCCCGCCAGTTCCGGCACCCAAGTCCTTATATAGTCGGCCGCGTCGAACTTGTCGGACTGGGTCAGCGGCGCCATGATTCGCGTGAACAGATTGGCGTCCACGCCGCTGCCCGCGACCCATTGCCAATTGACGCTGTTATTGGCGTAATCGGCGTCGACCAGCGTGTCCCAGAACCAGCGCGCCCCATGCCGCCAGTCGATCAGCAGGTGCTTGATGAGGAAGCTGGCGGCGATCATGCGCACGCGGTTATGCATCCAGCCGGTCGTCCACAGCTGCCGCATGCCAGCGTCCACGATCGGATAGCCGGTCCTGCCCGTCTTCCACGCGGTAAAATCGCCCCCCGCCTCCCGCAGGTCGCGCCACGCCAGCGCATCGAAATCCCGTCGCGCATTTTCGGAGCCATAGACGGGCAATTCGCAAATCTGGACATGCGCATAATCGCGCCAGATCAGTTCCTTGAGGAAGATCGTTGCATCATGGCCTGAAGATTCGATCCGGTGCCACAAATAGGCCGGGGACACTTCCCCGAAATGCAGATGCGGCGACAGGCGCGACGTCCCCTCGATCGAGGGCAGGTTGCGGGCGGTCGGATAATCGCCGACCTCGTCCAGAAAATCCGCGACATTGGCGCGCGCGCCCTGCTCGCCCGGCGTCCAGTCCGCCGCGAAGCCCTGCGCCCAGTCCGGCTTCGTCGGCAGCAAGGCCCAGTCTTCCAGCGAATCGCTCGTCGGCCAGTGCGCCGGCCCGTCGATCCGATGCGGCGCAGGATGCGGCGCGGCGGGAGGCATATGCTCCATCACCGCGCGGGAAAAGGGCGTGTAGATGCGATACATGCCGCCCGCCCCGGTCCGCACCGCCCCCGGCGGCAACAGCAGGCCGCCGTCATGCAGGCAAAGGTCGAGCGTCTTGCCCACCGCCTTTTCCGCGTTACGCCACCAAGGTTCATAATGACGCAGCGCGTGGACGCGCGACGCCCCCGTTTCCTCCGCCAACGCAGCCAATATCTCCGCGCTGCGCCCGCGCCGCAGGATCAGGCGCGATCCTTTGGCGCGCAGGCTTTCATCCAGCCGCGCAAGGCTATGGTGCAGCCACCAGCGCGCCGCGCCACCCATCGCCCACTGGCGCGGGGCTTCATCATCCAAAATATAGACCGGTATCACTGGCCCTTCGCTGACGGCGGCGGCTAGCGCCGGCTGATCGGACAGGCGGAGATCCTGGCGGAGCCAGAGGATAAGGGGGGCAGACATATCGAGGCAATGCGCCGCACCGTCGCCGGTTCCAAGCGGCTATTGGGGCATATTGCCTTCATCCCATCGTTCATCGCCTTTTCCAACGTCTCACCACAAATCGACAGGCGAATGATTCGACCGATGGACGCGGAGCCTTCCGCTGCCTATTCTGACCCAAGCGTCGGGAAGCGGCGCCAATGGCGGTCTTTGCGGCGAACAACGCCCGAAACCGGAATCTTTTGGGCCGAAATCTTTTGGGGATCACATGGCTTCGATGCCGAACGATACAGAATTGCCATACCGCCCCTGCGTCGGGATCATGCTGGTGAATATGGACGGCAAGGTGTTCGTCGGCCAGCGCCTGGATAATGTGGTCGAAGCGTGGCAGATGCCGCAGGGCGGGATCGACGAAGGTGAGGAGGCCAAGGCGGCCGCGCTGCGCGAATTGCAGGAAGAAACCGGCATCCGCCCCGACCTGGTCGAGATCATCGCCAAGGCGAAGGACGAGCATTTCTACGATCTGCCGCCCGAACTGGTCGGCAAATTATGGGGCGGCAAATATCGCGGCCAGCGCCAATATTGGTATCTCGCCCGCTTCATCGGCCAGGACGGCGATATCGATATCCAGACCAGACACCCGGAATTTCGGGAATGGAAGTGGGCGGCCCCCGACACGCTGCCTGACCTGATCGTGCCATTCAAGCGCAAGCTGTACCGCGACATATTGCAAGAGTTCCGCGCGCTTATCTGAACGGACTGGCGTTTGGGGGCTTAAAATCCCCGGTCGGTTGGCTATGACGGGGCTATGCATGCCCGCCTGATCCCCCTGTCGTTGCTGATCGCCGCCCTGCCCGCCACGGGCCAAGCGGCCGAATCGGCGCTGTTGCCGCCGGCCGTCCGCGAGATGATGGAGGCGGCGATCGCCAACGGCAATGAAACGGACATCGCCACCGTTTCCAAAATCGCCAAGCAGACCAACCCCGGCTCGTCCGATGAAATCCAGCGCATGGTCAACAGCTGGAAGGAACGGACCAAGGCGACCCACGACACGGTGATTCGCGAGGCGCGCTTCAACGAATTATGGACCGGCCGGGTCGAAGCGGGCGGATTTCGATCGACTGGTTCGACCAGCGAACTGGGCATAACCCTGGCGGCCACAGCGACTCGCGCCGGGCTGCAATGGTCGCACAAGCTGACCGCCGCCGCCGATTATCGCCGTGCCAATGGCGTCACCTCACGCGAACGCTATTTTGCGGGTTACGAACCCAAATATGAATTTGATCCGCGCGGTTTCATCTATGGCTTGGCGCAATTCGAACGGGACACGTCGATCGGCTATGACGAGCGCTACACCACATCGGTCGGCGTCGGTTACAAGCTGATCGTCAGCAAGCCGGTCGATCTGTCGGCCGACATCGGTCCATCCATCCGCCACGTTAAATATATGATCGGCGAGCGGGAAACCAAATTGGGCGTCCGCGGATCGATGGCGCTGGCCTGGCGCGCGACGCCGACGCTGACGTTCAAGCAGACCGCATCGGGCTATGCCGAAAGCGACGTCTATACGCTCAACGCCCTGTCCTCGGTCGAAACCAAGGTCAGCACGCGGCTGTCTGCGGCTTTCTCCTACAACGTCCAATATGAATCAGAGACATTGCTCTCGACCCGCGACCTCGACACGCTGAGCCGTTTGACCTTGACCTATGATTTCTGAACCACGCAATTTTATTGCGGGGGTGGAGACGCGCGCGGCGCTCTGATAGATCAGGGCGGATGACGGATTTTTCATCGCAGGAACGGATGCTGCTCGACCGCGCTGCGGCCGCGCCGATGTTGGCGCAAACGCAGGCGTGGGCGGCGATTAACAGCGGAACGCGCAATCTGGCCGGGCTGGCCCGGATGGCGGATGTTCTGGCGGACGCCTTTTCCACGCTGCCCGGCGCGATCCGCCTGGCCGATCCCGCCCCGGTCGAAAGCGTATCACCGGACGGGCGTGTCCAGACCATCGATCATGGCCGCCATCTCCATCTGTCGGTGCGCCCCACAGCGCCCATCCGCCTGCTCCTGACCGGGCATATGGACACGGTGTTTCCCGTCGATCACCCCTTTCAGCAGCAGCGCTGGCTGGAGCCGGGCGTCCTCAACGGCCCCGGCGTCGCCGACATGAAGGGCGGGATCGCGGTCATGCTGGCGGCGCTCCATGCCATCGAGGGATCGGACGCCGTCGCCACGCTCGGCTATGACGTCATCATCAACAGTGACGAGGAAGTGGGCAGCGCATCATCCGCGGCACTGTTGCGGGAAATGGCGGCGGGCAAGCTGGCGGCCTTCACCTATGAACCCTCCGCCCTACCCGACGGCACGCTGGCCGGCGCGCGCGCGGGAAGTGGCAATTTCTCGATCGTCGTCACGGGCCTGAGCGCTCATGCCGGACGCAATCCCGATGACGGCCGCAACGCCCTGCTCGCCGCCGCCGACCTGGCGTTGCGGCTGAAAGCGGGGAGCGGCGTGGGATTTTCCTGCAACCCCGCGAAGATCGATGGCGGCAGCCCGAACAATGTCGTACCCGACCATGCCGTGCTGCGCGTCAATTTCCGGCCGCGCACGCCGGCGGACGAGATCGCAGCCCGCGCCCTGATCGACCGGGCGATGGCCGATGTCGCGCGCGACCATGACGTCAGCCTGCACCTGCACGGCGGCTTTGGCCGCCCGCCAAAGCCGATGGATGCCAAGGCGCAGGCGCTCTTCGGGCTGGTGCGGCAATGCGGCGCGGACCTCAGCCTCGACATCGGCTGGCGCGATACCGGCGGCGTGTGCGACGGCAATAATATCGCGGCCTGCGGCGTGCCGGTGGTCGACACAATGGGCGTGCGCGGCGGCAGCATCCATAGCGACGCGGAATTTCTGCTGACCGACAGCCTGCCCGAACGGGCGCAATTGTCGGCGCTGGCGCTGTGGCGGATCGCCCAGGGACAATTCAAAAGAGAGGGGATCACCGCTTGAGCTTCATCATGCGCATCGCGCGCGCCGACGATTTACAGACGCTCTATGAGATGGCGAAGCTGACCGGCGGCGGCTTCACCAACCTGCCGCCCGATCGCACCGCGCTGTCCGCCAAGCTGGAGCGCACCGAACAGGCGCTCGCAAGAGACAGTGAAGGCATCGAGGACGAACTGATCGTCATGGTGCTGGAAAATGTCGAGACGGGCCAGGTCCGCGGCACCTGCCAGATATTCTCGACGGTGGGGCAAAGCTGGCCCTTCTACAGCTACCGCCTGGGCACGCTGACCCAGCATAGCCGGGAACTCGGCCGCACTTTCCGCGCGCAGATGCTCTCGCTCACCACCGATCTGGAAGGATCGGTCGAGGTCGGCGGCCTGTTCCTCCACCCGCGCGAGCGGGCCGAGGGGCTGGGATTGTTGCTGGCGCGCAGCCGCTATCTCTATATCCGCAGCCATCGTGCGCGCTTTGGCGACAAGGTGATCGCCGAATTGCGCGGCGTCATCGACGAAGCGGGCGGATCGCCCTTCTGGGACGGGCTGGCCGGGCGTTTCTTCGGCATGAATTTTCAGGAGGCGGACGAGTTCAACGCGGTGAACGGCAACCAGTTCATCGCCGACCTGATGCCCAAGACGCCCATCTACACCGCGATGCTGACCGACAGCGCCCGCGCCGTCATCGGCCTGCCCCACCCCAATGGCCGCGCCGCGATGCGGATGCTGGAGACGGAGGGGTTCGACAATGCCGGCTATGTCGACATATTCGACGGCGGTCCGACCATGGTGGGGCAGGTCGATCAGTTGAAGACGATCGCGGCGGCGCGCGACGTCACCCTGTCCGCCACCCATGAAAAGGGCGGGGACAAGATGCTGATCGCGACCGGCAAACTGGCCGATTATCGATGCACCTGGGGTTTCGTGCAGGAAGATGATAATGGCGCGGTATCGATGGATGCAGCCAGCGCGGCGCGCATCGGTCTCGATATCGGCGGTTCCTTCACCATGGCGGGGCGGGCATGAGCGTCAGGGAAATCAATTTCGACGGGATCATCGGTCCCAGCCACAATTATGCGGGCCTGAGCCTCGGCAACCTCGCTTCCGCGCGCAATGCTGGCGCAGTGGCCCACCCCCGCGCGGCGGCGCTTCAGGGGCTGGAGAAGATGCGCGGCAATATCCGCCTCGGCCTGGCCCAGGGCATCTTCCTCCCGCAATGGCGCCCTGACGTCGCTTGGCTGACGAAGCTGGGCACCGATGTCGGCGACGCCGATCCGCATATCCGGGCGGCCGCCATGTCCGCCTCCTCCATGTGGGCGGCCAATGCCGCCACCGTCTCGCCCGCCAGCGATACGGCGGACGGGCGCACGCACCTGACCGTCGCCAATCTGGTGACGATGCCGCATCGCAGCCATGAATGGCCGCAAACGCTGGCGCAGCTGCGCATCGCCTTTTCCGACGCGCGCGCCTTTTCCGTGCACGATCCCATCCCCGCCCCCTTCGGCGACGAAGGCGCGGCCAATCACATGCGCCTGGCCGAACGGCACGACCAGCCGGGCGTGGAGGTCTTCGTCTATGGTCGGTCGGGCGGCGCCTTCCCCGCCCGCCAGCATAGGGAGGCGAGCAAGGCCGTCGCCCGCATCCATGGCCTCAACCCGGCCCGCACCCTTTTCGTGGAGCAATCCGAAGCGGCGATCGCAGCCGGTGCCTTCCACAACGACGTCGTCGCGGTCGCAAACGAGCGCGTGCTCTTCACCCATGAACAGGCCTTCGCCGACAAGGACGCTTTCTACGCCGATTTGCGCGCCGCCCTGCCCTGCGTCGAGATTGTCGAGGTGCCCGCCAGCGCGGTCAGCCTGGCCGATGCGATCAAATCCTATCTGTTCAATGCGCAGCTCGTCACCCTGCCTGATGGCGGCCCCTCGACTTCGCTCGGGACAGGCATGGCGCTGATCCTGCCGACCGAGGCGCGGGATACCCCTGCGGTCTGGACCTGGCTGGAACAGATGATCGCGGGCAACGGGCCGATCCGCCGCATCATACCTGTCGATGTGCGTCAATCCATGGCCAATGGCGGCGGCCCCGCCTGCCTGCGGCTGCGCGTCGTCGCCGATCCCCTGGACATCGATCCCCGTTTCCTGGTGGATGAGGCGCAGTTGGATAATATTGCGCAGATCGTGTCCCAATATTGGCCAGAATCGATCGCACCCCAGGATTTGAGCGACACACGGCTGATTGCCCGCATCGAGCAATCATGGTTAACGCTTGTTGACCATTTGCAGCTGTCGGGCGATCTTTCGCCCTGACGGCGGGGGCAACGCCGGATGGAATCGATATGGAACGGATCAAGAGCCTCTTCATCATCAAGACCAAGTTCGAGGCGTTCCTGGTGATCTATGCCCTGGCGCTGGGCGCGGCCGAGCGCGGTCATGTCTATATGCAGCAATATCCCGGCACCGGCGGTCATCTGCTGGCGCTCGCTTGTTCGGGCGCGGTCTTCATGGCGGGGGGCAAGATCCTCGACGCACTGGACTATCAACGCGGCATATAACGCCGCGCTTGTTCCGAAATGGATCGAACTCGACCACTATAACCGGCCTCCCTGCATTATCCTTCCTCCGTTCACGATGAAGGAGTGACGACACATGCTGGACGATCGACGCAGGCGCAGCGTGCCCGCCGCCGAACTGGTGCGCAATTTCGCCCATTGGCGCGAAGTCGGATCGCATGAGCCAGTGATGGTGACCCATCATGGTCGGGAAACCCATGTCTTCATCGGGCTCGACCGGTTCCGCACGATGACGGTCAACGACGAAGGCGCGGTGGCGCCCGACCGTACCTTCGAAATCGCCGCTCGCATCCATCAGGGCCTGGTCCTGTGCCGCGCAGACCTTTCCATCGACTATGTCAATGGCGTCGCGCTTGCGATGGCCAAGCGGTGGGACCGGCATCTGGAGGGACAGTCGCTGTGGGACGCCTTCCCCGAACTGGCCGGCACATTGACGGAGGCGCATATCCGTCACAGCCTGGCCTCTGGCGAGGCGAGCGCGGCCGATATTCCCTCCCCCTTTCGCGACGATGTCTGGCTGCATGTCCAGACCTTTCCCTTTGCCGGCGGGGTCGCGCTGCTGCTGCGGGACATCACGGCCGACATGCAGCGCCACCGGCTGGCCGACGTCAAATCGGCCATCCTCAAGGCGATGGGCGTGCATGGCGGGGTCGGCTATGTGCGGGTATCGATGCGCGGCTTCATCGATGTGGTGAACGACAGCTTCTGCGCGATGGTCGGCCTGACCGCCGATCGACTGGCCGACGCGCCGGTCGCCGACTTGGTGGCGCTGCCCGTCCGCCCCCATTTCCGTGAGCAGATGGAGCGAGTGCTCCGCGGGGAAGGCGACATGCGTTTCGCGACGCAGTTGCTGACCAACGATGGTTCGGTCGCGCCGATCGACGCGGCGATCGCCCGGTTGCACGGCATTTACGGGACGGAGGGCGCGGTGATTGTCATTACCCCCACGAACGCCCCCTGAATGTGCGACAACAACGTCCATATCGGAGGATGCCGGGCGAATCTGCGCAAGATTTACCGGAAAGGGCGGCTTTCTGCTCCTGAGCGCCGCGCCTGGCCATGTAAAACCCGCCAACCACGGACTTGGCGCAGCACACCCGAAATTGAACAGCGCCCCGTAGCATCGTCGTCATGTCCCACGATAACGCCCGCTCCACCGCCCGATCGCGTCGACCGCTGGCCGCGCTGCTGCGCCATCAGGCGGGCAGCAGCCTGATCGAGGCGGCCTTCGCCCTGCCGCTGCTCATCCTACTGCTGATGGGCATATTGGCCTATGGCAGTTGGTTCATGACCGCCCACAGCCTCCAGCAGGCGGCGAATGATGCCGCCCGCGCGTCAGTGGCCGGGCTGAACGCGACCGAGCGCCGAACCCTGGTCGATCAAAGCGTCGTCGCCGCCCGCGCCGCCTTTCCGGTCCCCGGCGCCCAGACGATCGGCGTCAGCACCGGCGAAAGCAGCGGCTATTATACCGTGACGCTGCGCTACACCCTCGCCAGCGCGCCCCTGTTCTCGGCGATGCCCTTCCCGATGCCCGGCAATGTGCTGGAACGCACCGCCGTCGTGCGGATCGCCAGCCAATGACCGGCGCGCGCTTCCACCGGGCGCTGGAGCGGGACCGGCGCGGCGGCGTGACCGTCATCCTTGCCGGATCGCTGTTCATGCTGGCGGGTGCCGCCACCGTCGCGGTCGATCTGGGTTCGGTCTATCTCGCCCGCCGCCAGTTGCAGGGCGTGGCGGACGCCGCCGCGCTGGCCGCCGCCGATGGCGGACGCACCGCCGCCGAACAACTGGTAGGGCGCAGCGGGATCAGCGGCGCGGCGCTCGCGACCTACGACAGCGGCAGCTATATCGCCGACTCCTCCATGCCAATGGACCAGCGCTTCCGCGCGGGCGATCCCAATGGTGGAGCGATGCGCGTCGAAGTACGCCGCCGCGCGCCTCTGTTCTTCGGCCGCTTGCTGGTCGGCCGCGACGGCATAGATCTCAGCGCCCGCGCCACCGCCGCCCGCACCGACGCCGCCGCCTTTTCCCTGGGCACCGGCCTTGCCTCCATCAGCGGCGGATTGCCCAACATGCTGCTGTCCAATCTTGCCGGCACCGAACTCAACCTGTCCGTGATGGACTATAACGGGCTGGCCAGCGCCAATCTCGACCTGCTGCATATCGCCGATGCGCTGCGCGTGCGGACCGGACGCGATGGGGAAGCCTATGGCGCGCTGTTCGATCGGCAAATTCCGTTGTCCGACTTGCTCGGCGCAATGGCGGACAGCGCCGGGACCAGCCCCGCCGCCGCCACGCTGCTGGCGCTGTCGAGCCGCATACCCGGCCGCTCCATCCGCCTCAGTGACATTGTCGACCTTGGCCCGATGCGCGGCGCGGCCAATGCGACCGGACAACCCAATATCCTGCTCGACGCCTTCTCCATGCTGCGCATGCTACTCAGCCCGCCATCGGGGACGAGCGTGCCTATGGACCTGCGCGTCACCGTGCCGGGCCTCACCAGCACCCGCCTGATGCTGGTCACGGGCGAGGGACAGGCGCGATCGCCGCTAATGAGCATCACCGCCAAGCGCGACGTGGTGCTGCGCACCGCCCAGACGCGCATCTATCTGGAAAGCACGGTCGCCACTATCCTGTCCGGCATAGCCTCTGTGCGCGTGCCGCTTTATGTCGAACTGGCAGCGGCGGAGGCGCGCCTGTCGGATATCCAGTGCGGCGCCAACGGCGGCGTCACCCTGGCGGTCACGCCCTCGGTCGGCACCGCGGCGTTGGGCGACGTCGATATGAATGCGCTCACCAACTTCTCGGTCCCCGCCAATCCGCGCGCCGCCCTGCTCGCGCAGACGCTGGGCACGCGCGTCACCGGCTATGCCAATATCAGCCTGGGCGGCACCCAGACCCACAATGTCCATTTTTCTCCGTCGGAGATCAGCGCGCAGCAGGCCAAGACCGTCAGCACGCAGGATCTGACGCAGGGCATCGCCGCCAGCCTGGCCAGTCAGACCCAGATCCAGGTGTCGCTGCTGGGCATCACCATCGGCAACAGCCCGCTCAGCCCGCTGGTCGGCGCCGTGCTGGGCACCACCGCGCCGCTGCTGGATGGCATCATCAATAGCGTCACCGCCACGCTGGGCGTCAGGGTGGGGTCCGCCGACGTGCGCGTGCACGAACGCCGCTGCGGCATGGCCGCTATCGTAGCCTAACCCTTGCCTTCGCGGCGCTCCCCCGTCAGGAGCGATCCATGGGCGCTATCATGTTGCAGGGAACCGGATCGGACGTCGGCAAATCGGTGCTGGTGGCCGGGCTATGCCGCGCGCTGCTGCGCCGGGGCTATCGGGTGCGCCCGTTCAAGCCGCAAAATATGTCCAACAACGCCGCCGTCACCAGCGACGGCGGCGAGATCGGCCGGGCGCAGGCGTTGCAGGCGATCGCCTGCGGCGTGCCCCCGCATACCGACATGAACCCGGTGCTGCTCAAGCCCCAGGCCGACCGCACGTCGCAACTGATCGTCCATGGCCAGGTGCGCGGCACGCTGGGGTCGGGCAATTTCCGCAGCGCGCGCGGGCAGTTGCTGGGCGCAGTGCTGGAAAGCTATGAACGGCTGCGCGACCAGTGCGACATCCTGGTGGTCGAAGGGGCGGGATCACCGGCGGAGATCAACCTGCGCGCCGGCGACATCGCCAATATGGGTTTCGCCCGCGTGGCCAATGTGCCCGTCATACTGGTCGGCGACATCGACCGGGGCGGCGTGATCGCGGCAGTGGTCGGCACCCGCGCGGTGATCGACCCCGACGACGCGGCGATGATCCGCGGCTTCCTCATCAACAAATTCCGCGGCGACCCGGCGCTGTTCGAGGATGGCTATGCCCAGATAGAGGCGCTGTCGGGCTGGCGCGGCTTTGGCGTGGTGCCCTGGCTGGACGCCGTCACCCGGCTGCCCAGCGAAGACGCGGTGGTGCTGGAACGGCGTAGCTTCTCGACCGCTGCGCCTTTGATCGTCGCCTGCCCGGTACTGCCGCGCATCTCCAATTTTGACGATCTCGACCCGCTCAAGCTGGAACCGGGGGTAGACCTACGCATGATCGGGCCGGGCCACGCGATCCCCGGCGATGCGGCGCTGGTGATCCTGCCCGGATCGAAGGCGACGGTCGCCGACATGCGCGCCATGGTCGCCCAAGGGTGGGACATCGACATTCGCGCCCATCACCGGCGCGGCGGCGCGGTATTGGGCCTGTGCGGCGGCTATCAGATGCTGGGGCGCATGATCACCGATCCCGAAGGGCTCGAAGGACCGGCTGGGTCCGTCGCGGGTCTGGGCCTGCTGGACATAGAAACGCGCCTGTCCGGGGCCAAGACGCTGGAGCAGGTGCAGGGCCGTGCGCTCGATGCCGACTTTACCGGCTATGAAATGCATATGGGCGCAACCCACGGCCCGGACTGCGCCCGCCCCTTCGCCCTGATCGACGGCGCGCGCCCGGATGGGGCGATCAGCCGCGACGGGCGCGTGATGGGCAGCTATGTCCACGGCCTGCTCGCCAGCACGGCGCTGCGCAATGCGCTGCTGCGGCGGCTGGGCGGCGCATCGGCGGGCGTCGACTATGACCAGTCGGTCGAGGATGCCCTGCACGAAGTGGCCGTACTATTGGAAAGCCATGTCGATATCGACGCCATGGTGGCGCTGGCGACGGCCTGACCTTCATCACAAAAAAGGCGGCCAGACGCCGCCTTTTATTCGATCATAATATGGTGCACCCAGAGCGATTCGAACGCCCGACCCTCAGATTCGTAGTCTGATGCTCTATCCAGCTGAGCTATGGGTGCGAAGAAAAGACAATCGGACCGCGGCTATAAGCCCGGACCAAAAGCCCTTCTGAAACTATGGTGCACCCAGAGCGATTCGAACGCCCGACCCTCAGATTCGTAGTCTGATGCTCTATCCAGCTGAGCTATGGGTGCGTGGAGACGCGCAGATAGAAGCGCTTGGCCGATTGGGCAAGCCCCTTTTTTGCACTTTTATGGCCTAGCAACCTTTATCCCCCATCCCTCGTTCAGTGGGGCAGGAGGACGCCATGATGAGCTTCAATCTGAACGAGGTTGCGTTACTGCTGGTGGTGCTGGTCATCGGCTGGCTGCTGGGCTTGATGATGAGCGGGCGCGGCAAATATCGCCGCCTGTGGCAGGACGAACAGGCGGTGCACCGCAGCGCGATCAAGGACCGCGACGCCCGCATCGAAGCGTCCAACGCGCGGATCGCCGAACTGGAGCGGCACTCGGCCGCCCCGATCGCCGCCGGCGCTACCACGACGGCCGCGGGCGTAACCCACGGCCGCGACGATCTGAGCCGGATCGGTGGCGTAAGCCAGGCGCAGGAAATCGCGCTGAACGACGCGGGCTATCATCGCTATGGTCAGATCGCCGCGCTCAATGCGGAGCAGGAAGCGACACTGGAGGCGCGACTGGGCCTGAAACCGGGCACCATCGCGCAGGAAGATTGGCGTGGCCAGGCGCTGGCGCTGGAACGGGACGGCAGCAAGCCCGGCCTGCTCAGCCGCCTGACGGGATCGCACTGAAACGAAAAAGGGCGGGGTTAATACCCCGCCCTTTTGCTATCCCTTCCTGGCAAGCGCCGCCTGCGCCGCAGCCAATCTCGCGATCGGCACGCGATAGGGCGATGCCGACACATAATCCAGGCCCGTCGCCTCGCAGAAGGCGATCGAGGCCGGATCGCCGCCATGTTCGCCGCAAATGCCGAGCTTAATGCCCGGACGGGTCTTGCGGCCACGCTCGGCGGCGATCTCGATCAGTTCGCCCACGCCTTCCACATCGATGCTGACGAAGGGGTCGCGGGCGAAGATGCCCTTGTCCACATATTGCGTCAGGAACCGGCCGGCGTCGTCGCGGCTGATGCCGATCGTCGTCTGGGTGAGGTCGTTCGTGCCGAAGGAGAAGAACTCGCCGACTTCCGCAATCTCACCAGCCTTCAGAGCCGCGCGCGGCAGTTCGATCATCGTGCCGACCAGATATTCGACACTCTCGCCCTGCTCCTTGAACACGTCGGCCGCCACGCGATCCACGATCGCCTTCATCAGTTCCAGTTCTTTCCGCGTGGCGACCAGCGGGATCATGACTTCTGGGATCGGCGCTTCGCCGCCCCGCGCCTTGACGATCAGCGCGGCTTCGAAGATCGCGCGCGCCTGCATCTCGTAGATTTCGGGATAGGTCACGCCCAGGCGGCACCCGCGATGGCCCAGCATCGGGTTGAACTCGTGCAGTTCGTTCGCCCGGCGCTTGAGCGTATCGACGCTGACGCCCGCCGCCTTGGCCACGTCCTCAAACTCCGCTTCGCCATGCGGCAGGAATTCGTGCAGCGGCGGATCGAGCAGGCGGATGGTGACGGGCAGGCCGGCCATCACCATGAATATCTGCGCGAAATCGTCCCGCTGTTCCGGCAGCAGCTTGTCGAGCGCCAAGCGGCGGCCCTTCTCGCTGTCGGCCAGGATCATTTCGCGGACCGCGGTGATGCGCGCCGCGTCGAAGAACATATGTTCGGTCCGGCACAGGCCAACGCCTTCCGCCCCGAACTCCCGCGCGACCTTGCAATCCTGCGGCGTTTCGGCGTTGGCGCGCACCTTCAGGCGGCGGACCTTGTCGGCCCACACCATCAGCACGCCGAAGTCGCCGGCCAGCTCAGGCTGTACCGTCGGCACTTCGCCCGCCATCACTTCGCCGGTCGACCCGTCGATGGTCAGGATGTCGCCTTCCTTCAACTCACGGCCGCCGACGCGCAATATCTTGGTCTTGTTTTCGATCGATATGCCGCCCGCGCCCGAAACGCAGGGACGGCCCATGCCGCGCGCCACCACGGCGGCGTGCGACGTCATGCCGCCGCGTGCGGTCAGGATGCCCTTGGCCGCATGCATCCCGTGAATGTCTTCCGGGCTGGTTTCGACGCGCACCAGGATGACGGCGTCGCCCATTTCTGCGCGCCGCTCGGCGGTATCGGCGTCGAACACGATCGCACCCGAAGCCGCACCCGGCGAAGCGGGCAGCCCCTTGGTCAGCACGTCGCGCGGTGCCTTGGGATCGAGCGTGGGATGCAGCAACTGGTCAAGCGCCGCGGGATCGACGCGGGCGACCGCCTCTTCCTCGGTGATCAGGCCCTCATGCGCCATATCGACCGCCATCTTGAGCGCGGCCTTGGCGGTGCGCTTGCCCGACCGGGTCTGGAGCATCCACAGCTTGCCTTGCTGCACCGTAAATTCGATGTCCTGCATGTCGCGATAATGGGTTTCGAGGATCTGGAAAACGCCTGCCAGTTCGGCATAGGTTTCCGGCATCGCCTCTTCCATCGACAGCGGCTTGGCCCCTGCCCGTTCGCGCGCCGCGAGCGTCAGATATTGCGGCGTACGGATGCCCGCGACGACATCTTCACCCTGCGCGTTGATCAGAAATTCGCCATAATAGACATTTTCGCCGGTCGACGGATCGCGCGTGAAGGCCACGCCCGTCGCGGACGTTTCGCCCATATTGCCGAACACCATCGCCTGCACATTGACCGCGGTGCCCCATTCGCCGGGGATATTGTTCAGGCGGCGATAGACTTTCGCGCGCTCAGACTGCCACGATCCGAACACGGCCGAAATCGCGCCCCACAACTGGTCATGCACATCCTGCGGGAAGGGCCTGTTCCACAGCTTCTCCACCAGCGCCTTATATTCGGCCACCAGCATTTTCCAATCGGCGGCGGTCATCTCGGTGTCCAGGCTATAGCCCTGGTCTTCCTTGGCGATTTCCAGCGCTTCCTCGAACGCGCCATGGTCCAGTTCCAGCACGACGTCCGAATACATCTGGATGAAGCGGCGATAGCTGTCCCAAGCGAAACGCTCGTCGCCGCTGGTCGTGGCCAGGCCGATGACGGTTTCGTCGTTCAGGCCCAGGTTCAACACCGTGTCCATCATGCCCGGCATCGACGCGCGCGCACCCGAACGGACCGACACCAGCAGCGGATCGGCCGCATTGCCGAACGTCTTGCCGGTGATCCCCTCGATATGGGCAAGGCCGGTGGCCACTTCGGCCCGGACGCTATCGGGATAGACGCCGCCATCTTCATAATAGCGAGTACACATGGCCGTCGTGATGGTGAAACCCGGCGGCACCGGCAGGCCGATCGCGGCCATGCCGTCCAGATTGGCGCCCTTGCCGCCCAGCAGGTTGCGGTCACCCTGCCCGCCATCATCCACACCGCCGCCGAAACGATAGACATAGCGCGTCGCGGTGCTGTTCATGATGGCCTCTTGTGTCTTAAGCATATGATCCGGCTCTCCCTGCACTGATTGCCGTGGATATTGTGCGCTGCAACAGTCTGTACAAAAGACAGGCGAATATTGCACCTGCCTTTATTGGGATTTCGTCGTCATATCGTCATTTTTATGGACAGATATGTCCGACTTATCCCTCAGCCCGTAATTTTCGAAAAGTCCGCGACGCCATGCACCGCCACCCGCAACCGGTCGAGCAGCGCGAGACGCGCCGCCCGCTTTGCCGGATCGGCGTCATTGACCATGACGGAATCGAAGAAGGCGTCGATCGGCGCGCGCAGCGTGGCAAGCGCGGTCATGGCGTCCTCGAACCGTTCATCGGCCACGGCCTGCGCCGCGCGGGGTTCGGCCGCGTCCAGCGCGGCGAGCAGCGCGGCTTCGGCGGGTTCGGGGGTGTAATCCCAAACCCCGTCATTCCCGCGAAGGCGGGAAGCCATCTCCGGCGCTGCGTCTCGCTGCTCGGCTGGGAGATGGGTCCCCGCCTTCGCGGGGATGACGGTAGTGGGTTGGACGCCAGCCCCTTCCTTCTTGAGGATATTGGCCGCCCGCTTGTATCCGGCAAGCAGGTTCGCGCCATCATCGGTCGCGACAAATGACTGCAACGCATGGACGCGGGCGAGCAGGCGAACGAGATCATCCTCGCCCCCAAGCGCGAACACCGCATCGATCAGGTCGTGACGGACCCCCGCTTCCTTCTGCTGAACCTTGAGACGGTCTGCGAAAAAAGGTGCAATGTCATTAGCTTCAACACGAAACAAATCTTGGCCTGCCGCATAATGTAAGCCGTCAATCGAGCAACGGAGATTATTTGCCAATATCAATTGAATAATGCCTAGCGCGGCACGCCTAAGAGCAAACGGATCTTTCGATCCGGTCGGCTTCTCCCCGATTGTGAAAAAGCTAACAATACTATCCAGCTTATCCGCCAAACTCACCGCCACCGTCACCGGCGCGGTGGGCACGTCGTCGCCGTGCCCGACCGGCTTATAATGGTCGCGGATCGCATCCGCCACTGCATCGGGCAGCCCTTCGGCGCGGGCGTAATAGCCGCCCATGACGCCCTGCAATTCGGGGAACTCGCCGACCATTTCGGTGACCAGGTCGGCCTTGCACAGGCGCGCGGCCTGTTCGGCTAGATCGGCCAATTCTTCCCCGGCACGGGGAGGGGGACCAGCCGAAGGCTGGTGGAGGGGGCTATCGGTTGAGGACGACGTCGAGAGGCCAGCGTCAGGACGCGCCCCCCCTCCACCACTCGCTTCGCTCGCGGTCCCCCTCCCCGTATCGGGGAGGATTATCCCCTCTTCCACCAGCCACCGCGCCAGCTTGGCGACCCGCTCGACCTTGTCCGCAACCGTGCCCAGCTTCTCGTGAAACGTAATCCGTCCCAGCTTCTTGGCATGGTCCTCAAGCCGCGTCTTGCGGTCCTGTTCCCAGAAGAAGCGCGCATCGCTCAGCCGCGCGGCCAGAACCTTGCGGTTGCCCGCGATGATCGCCGCGCCGCCATCCTTCGCCTCGATATTGGCGGTGCAGATGAAGGCGGGCGCCAGTTTGCCGGCCGCGTCGTGCAGCACGAAATATTTCTGGTTGATCCGCAGCGTCAGTTGGATGACTTCAGGCGGCACTTTCAGAAAGGCCGGGTCGAAATCGCCCAGCAGCGGCACCGGCCATTCGGTCAGCCCCGCATTCTCCGCGACCAGCCCCTTGTCCTCGATCACGGTGTAACCATGCGCCGCAGCAGCCTCCGCCGCCTTTTCCGCGATGATCGCCTGCCGCTCCTGATGGCTCACGATCACATGGCAGGCGCGCAGCTTTTCGACATAATCGTCCGCGCCGCCGATGGTGATGACGCCGGGATGGTGAAAACGATGGCCCAGCGTCGCATAGCCCGACCGCACATGCTCGACCGCGATGTCGACCAGTTGCTCGCCGAAGATCGCGACGATGCCCTGCAAGGGGCGTACCCAGCGCAGACTTTCGGTCGTCTGGCTGGCCACCCCCCAGCGCATCGCCTTGGGCCAGGGGAAGGCGCGGATGACGGCGGGCACGGCCTGCGCCAGCACATCCATGGTCGCGCGGCCGGGCTTGTTCACTTGCCCGAACCAGACACCGTCCCGGTCCTCCAACTGATCTTGGGTCAGGCCGGTCTTGCGTAAAAAGCCTTCAAGCGCCTGCGGCGGCGCGGAAATGCGTGGCCCCTTGAACTCCTCGCTCACCGCCGCGG
Source organism: Sphingobium psychrophilum (assembly GCF_012927105.1). GTDB lineage: Bacteria > Pseudomonadota > Alphaproteobacteria > Sphingomonadales > Sphingomonadaceae > Sphingobium > Sphingobium psychrophilum. The sequence continues at coordinate 109,106 of NZ_JABBFV010000012.1, forward strand.
TTTCTTGGCTCAGGCCTCGCGCGATCAGCGCCAGCCGACGCGGCGTCACGAAACTGTCGATCGCCGCGGGCTTCAGGCCAGCCTTGGCCAGCTCTTCCGTGAACAGGCGAGCCAGGTCGTCGGACGCCTTGACCTGCATACGCGCGGGAATTTCCTCGCAGCGCAATTCGAGGAGGAAATCAGTCATATTTCATTTTTCCGTTCGTCTCGAGCGAAGTCGAGAGACGTGGAGGACAGGCCGCGCGAGCGTGTCTCGACTTCGCTCGACACGAACGGCTGTTGGGTGCAGGTCGACCCGCTCACGCCACCCACCCCGGAAATTTGGCGCTCCATGCGTCGCTATTGCTGGCGATCCACGCCTCGCAACTTCCCTTCGCCATGTCGCGCACCTGGCCCATATAGCTGGCGCGTTCCTGCACGGAAATCACGCCGCGCGCCTGGAGCAGATTGAACACATGGCTGGCCTTGATCGCCTGGTCATAAGCGGCCAGCGGCACGTTCGCCTCGATGCATTGCGCATATTCGGCCTGGCAATCCTTGAACCAGCGGAACAGCTTGTCGGTGTCGGCGACCTCGAAATTCCATTTCGACATCTGCTGCTCGTTGGCCAGGAACACGTCGCCATAGGTGACGCCGGCGTCATTGAATTTCAGGTCGTATACGCTGTCGACGCCCTGAATATACATGGCGAGCCGCTCCAACCCGTAGGTCAACTCCCCCGCGACCGGCTTGCAGTCGTAACCGCCCATCTGCTGGAAATAGGTGAACTGCGTGACTTCCATGCCATCGCACCACACTTCCCATCCCAGGCCCCAGGCGCCCAGCGTCGGGCTTTCCCAGTCATCTTCGACGAAGCGGATGTCGTGGACCAGCGGATCGATGCCGATCTCCACCAGGCTCCCCAGATACAGTTCCTGCAAGTTCGCGGGCGATGGCTTCATGATCACCTGATATTGGTAATAATGCTGCAACCGGTTGGGATTTTCGCCATATCGGCCGTCCGTGGGCCGCCGGCTGGGCTGGACATAGGCGGCGTTCCAGGGCTGCGGCCCCAGCGCGCGCAGCGTGGTCGCGGGGTGGAATGTGCCTGCCCCCACTTCCATGTCATAGGGTTGCAGGATGACGCAGCCCTGTTTCCCCCAATAGGCATGGAGGGTCAGGATCAGGTCCTGGAAGGAAAGCGCTTTGCCTTCGGCCACGAAACGTCCTTATCGAAAGTGCTGATTTACGTGGCCGCGCCTTGGCCCATGGGGCCGATAGGGTCAAGGGCCAAGGGTTAGGGGCCAAGGGTTACGGGCCAAGGGTTAGGGGAAAGCCGCCGTAAACAGGGTTAAGCGGCTTGCCCTCCCGCCGCGCGCTCCCCATTGAAGGGGCCATGACATTGCTTCCCACCCTGTTGCGGGCGTTTGGCGCCGCCTGGCTGCTGATCGGCGGCGTCCCTGCACATGCCCAGCCTACCGCCGCCACCCCGGCGCTGTGGGCGGTGCGGGATGCCGACACCACCATCTATCTGTTCGGCACCGTCCATGTGATGAAGCCGGACATCGACTGGTTCCACGGCGACATAAAACGCGCCTTCTACCGCTCGGACGAGTTGGTGCTGGAGATTATCGAGCCGGACGATCCAAACGCGATCGGCGCGACCATGACGGGCATGGCGCTGGCCAAGGACGGGGTAAAGCTGTCCGACCGGCTGACCCCGGACGCGCGAGCGAAATATCAGGCGGCGATGGACGCCAACAGCCTGCCCTGGCGCACGTTCGACCTGTTCAACCCCTGGATGAGCGGCATGGCCCTGTCAGTCGCCCCGCTCGCAAAGCTAGGCTATAAAAACGACCTGGGCGCGGAGAAAATCCTGCGCAGCGCGGCGGAAGGCGCGGGCAAGAAAGTCGCCGCGCTGGAAACCGTCGAGCAGCAGGTCGGCTTCTTCGCCAGCCTGCCGATGGCGCAGCAGGTGCAATTCCTCAACGCCACCGTCGACGGCCTGCCGGATATGGAGAACGAGTTCGGCGACCTGCTGCGCTACTGGCAGGCGGGGCAGCCGGACAGACTGGCAAAATCGATGAACGAATCGCTCGAAGCGACGCCGGAACTCGCGCAGGTGCTGCTGACCGGCCGCAACGCCAATTGGGCCAAGTGGATCAAGGCGCGGTTGGATCAGCCCGGCACCGTCTTCGTCGCCGTGGGCGCGGGCCATCTGGCCGGCAAGGGCAGCGTGCAGGATCAACTCGAGACATTGGGCTTGCGCGCCCGCCGCATAAAGGACGTAAAACCATGATGCGCGTCGTCACCCGCCTCCTCGCCCTGTTCGCGCTGACTATGGTCGCGGCCTGCGGACAGAATGACACGCCCACCGCCAAGGCGCAGGGCGGCCCGGCCCTGTGGCAAGTGCAGCGCGGCGAACTGAACGGCTGGCTGTTCGGCACCATCCATGTCCTGCCCAAGGGGCTGTCCTGGGACACGCCGACGATCACCGAAGCGATGACCGCGTCCGACCGGCTGGTGCTGGAAGCCGCGGACTTGCAGGACGAGCAAAAGACGCTGTCGCTGTTCGAGAAAATGGGCCGCAGCGCCGGCCTGCCGCCGCTGGAACGGCGCGTGCCGGACGAGGAAAAGACGGCCCTGGTCAAGGCGATGGCGGACGGCGGCACCAACAGCCAATTGCTGTCCGGCTATGAAAGCTGGGCCGCCGCGATGCTGCTGTCCGCGTCCAGCCAGCAGGGGCTGGGCGTCAGCCAGGATGACGGCGTCGAACCCGTGCTGATCGAGCGCTTCAAGAAGGCCGGCAAGCCGATCGGCGGGCTGGAGACGGTGGAACGGCAATTCGCCGCCTTCGATACGCTCCCCGAAGCGGCGCAATCGCGCCTGCTGGTGCAGACCATCCATGAAGCCAAGGGCATGAAAGCGCTGTACGACCGCATCCTCACCGCCTGGGGCAAGGGCGACATGGACGCGATCGCCAAGGAAGACCAGATCGGCGAGCAGCCCGACCCGATGGTCGAGGAAGCCGTGCTGGTCGCCCGCAACCGCGACTGGGTGAAGGCGATCGAGCCGATGCAGGGCCGCCCCTTCATCGCGGTGGGCGCGGGTCACCTGACCGGCCGGGAAAACCTCATCGAACTGCTCAAGGCCAAGGGATTCACGGTGACGCGGGTGCAGTGATTCACCATCAACGGCCGTTCGTCCTGAGTAGCCATTGAGCGAAGTCGGAGTCAAAGACGACCGAAGGGCAAATGGCGTATCGAAGGATAGGTTTGCCTACATCCTTCGATACGAGGCTTCGGCAAGCTCAGCCTCTACTCAGGACGAACGGATGTTGCTCGCGCCCCACCCTTGCATTCCCGCCCTTTTCTGCTAAAGGGCCGCCTTCCCGCTATGGTCATCCCTGGAGGCGTGGTGGGAACGTACATCAATTTTGCTTTTGGAGACACGCAATGAGCGAGCAGCTTACGCTGTCGGCCGAGGCACGCGATCGGGCAGGCAAGGGAGCCTCCCGCGCCCTCCGCCGTGAGGGCCGCGTACCCGCCGTCATCTATGGAATGAACGAAGAACCCCTGTCGATCCACGTCGAGGAAAAGCTCCTAAACAAGCAGCTCGGCACCGGCCACTTCTTCAATTCGGTCATCATGGTCGAAGTCGGCGGCAAGACCGTCCGCACCCTCGCCAAGGACGTGGCCTTCCACCCCGTCAGTGACCGTCCGCTGCACGCCGATTTCCTGCGCGTGTCCGAACATGCCACCGTTCACGTCCATGTGCCTGTGCGCTTCGAAAATGAAGACGCCTCGCCGGGCCTGAAGAAGGGCGGCGTGCTGAACGTCGTCGCGCATGACATCGAACTGGAAGTCGACGCCGCCGAAATCCCCGACGAAGTCGTGGTCGACCTGACCGGCCTGGAAGTCGGCGATTCCATCCACATCAGCGCCGTGACCCTGCCCAAGGGCACGAAGGCGCTGCACGCGGACACCGACTTCTCGATCGCGACCGTCGTCGCCCCGTCGGCGCTCAAGAGCGCCGAAGGCGAAGCGGAAGACGAGGCTGGCGAGGCCGAATAAGCCTCTAGCGCCTCAACCTCTTAAACCTCCGTTCGTGCTGAGTATGGACTGAGCTTGTCGAAGGCCCGTATCGAAGCATTGGTCCCAAGGACCGATCCTTCGATACGCCATTTCGACTTCGCTCAATGTCTACTCAGGATGAACGGAGGTTTTTGATTCGGGAAGAAAAGCCATGCAAATCTGGGCGGGCCTGGGCAATCCGGGGCAGCAATATGCGATGCACCGGCACAATGTCGGCTTCATGGTCGCGGACCTGATCGCGGACCTGCATCGCTTCTCACCACCCAAAAAACAGTTCCAGGGCTGGGTGCAGGAAGGGCGGATCGGGCCAGAAAAGATCATCCTCCTGAAACCCGCCACCTTCATGAACGACAGCGGCCGGTCGGTTGGCGATGCGATGCGCTTCTACAAGCTGACGCCGCAGGACGTCACCATCTTTCACGACGAACTCGACCTCGTACCCATGAAGGTCAAGGTAAAGCGCGGCGGCGGCAATGCCGGGCATAACGGCCTGCGCTCGACCGACGCGCATATCGGCAATGACTTCCGACGCGTGCGGATCGGCATCGGCCATCCGGGGCACAAGGACAAGGTCCATAACTATGTCCTGGGCAATTACGCCAAGAGCGAGATGGATGCCCTGGCCGACATGCTGGCCGCGATCGGCGCGGAAGCAGAATGGCTGGCCAAGAATGACGACGCGCGCTTCATGAACGAAGTGGCGCTGCGGCTGGCGGCCTGAACTCTTAAACCGCCTAAACATCTCACACCGAAGCGCGGTGATAATGACTTATCGGAACAGGCATGGCGTTCCCCGGCGAAAGCCGGGGTCCAGTCCAGAGCGTGGAACTGGACCCCGGCTTTCGCCGGGGAACAATGCGCTATAGGTTCCGGTCAATGCTAACCCGCCTGAACAGTCTTAACCCGATTGCGCGTTGCGACATTGCCGGGCCATAAGGCGCGGCGGAAATGCCATTTCAGGGGATATTGGGTGATTCAGACCGTTGCCACGACGCCGTTCGACGACCAGCAGCCCGGCACGTCGGGCCTGCGCAAGAAGGTCCGCGTCTTTCAGCAGCCCCATTATGCCGAAAATTTCGTCCAGTCGGTCTTCGACAGCCTCGACGGCTTTGCCGGTCAGACGCTGGTGGTGGGCGGCGATGGCCGTTACCTCAACCGCGAAGTCATCCAGATCGTCCTCAAGATGGCGGCGGCCAATGGCTTTGGCCGGGCGCTGGTCGGCCAGGGCGGTATCCTCTCCACCCCCGCCGCCTCGCACCTGATCCGCGCGTCCGGCGCGTTCGGCGGCCTGGTCCTGTCGGCCAGCCACAATCCGGGCGGCCCAGACGAAGATTTCGGCATCAAATATAATATCGGCAATGGCGGCCCCGCGCCGGAAAAGGTGACGGACGCCATCGCCGCCCGTTCGCTCGTCATCGACAGCTACAAAATCCTCGACGCCGCCGACATGGACATAGACACGATCGGCGAGAGCCAATTGAGCGAAATGACGGTCGAGATTGTCGATCCGGTGACCGCCTATGCCGACCTGATGGAAAGCCTGTTCGATTTCGCCGCGATCCGCGCCCAGATCGCCGGCGGCTTCACCCTCGCCTTCGACAGCATGAGCGCGGTCACCGGCCCCTATGCGGTGGAGATTTTCGAAAGTCGCCTGGGCGCGCCGCAGGGCACGGTGATGAACGGTACGCCGCTGCCCGACTTCGGTCATCACCATCCCGATCCCAATCTGGTCCACGCCAAGGAGTTGTACGACCGGATGATGGCCCCCGACGCACCCGATTTCGGCGCAGCGTCGGACGGCGACGGCGACCGCAATCTCATCATTGGCCGACACAGCTACGTCACGCCCTCGGACTCGCTCGCCGTGCTGGCGGCCAACGCCCATCTTGCGCCCGGCTATGCCGCGGGCCTCAAGGGCATCGCCCGTTCCATGCCGACCAGCGGCGCGGCCGATAGGGTCGCGGAAAAACTGGGTGTGCCGCTCTATGAAACGCCGACCGGCTGGAAATTCTTCGGCAACCTGCTTGATGCGGGCATGGCGACCATCTGCGGCGAGGAAAGCGCAGGCACCGGCTCCGACCATGTGCGCGAAAAGGACGGCATCTGGGCCGTGCTGCTGTGGCTCAACATCCTGGCCGTCCGGCAGCAGAGCGTCGCCGCCATCATGGCGGACCATTGGGCGACCTATGGCCGCAATTATTATGCCCGCCACGATTATGAAGCCATCGCCAAGGACAAGGCCGATGCGCTGATGGCGGCATTGCGCGCCAAGCTGGCGACGCTGCCCGGCACCGCCAACAGCGGCGGCACGGTCAAAGCCGCCGACGATTTCGCCTATACCGACCCCACCGACCAGTCGGTCAGCCGCAATCAGGGTGTGCGCATCCTGTTCGAAGACGGATCGCGCGTCGTATTCCGCCTGTCCGGCACCGGCACGCAAGGCGCTACCCTGCGCGTCTATATCGAACGCTATGTCGGCCCGGACGGCGACCTTGGCTTGGAAACCGGCGACGCCCTTGCCCCGCTGATCGCCGCGGCGCAGGAATTGGCCGACATTAGGGGCTATACCGGCATGGACCAGCCCAGCGTCATCACCTGATCGCCCGGCTTCGAACGGGCCGAACAGAACATAAACTAACGCCCCGGCAACAAGGCGGAAATGCGCGCGGATTAGAGGGAGGGTATCCCTTTCCCGATCCCAGGACATCCATGCGCCGCCTCGCTCTCTGCCTGTCCGCCTGCCTTGCCCTGTTCTCCGCCCCGACCCGCGCGGCGACCAGCGAGGATGAGCAGGTCTGGCTCAACCTGACCGCCATGGGATCGGTGAAGGACGAGCTGGTCTATTTCGCGGAAATCCAGCCGCGCTTCGGCGATGGCGTCTCCCGCGTCGACCAGTCGCTGTTTCGCGGCGCTGTCGGCTGGAAATTCTCGCCTGCGCTGACTCTCTATCAGGGCTATGCCCATGTCGTCGTGCCGATCGCCGGCGGCAAGGACGTCAATGAGGAGCGCAGCTTCCAGCAGCTAAGCTGGACGCTTGGCAAGCCTTGGGGCGGCGAACTGTCATCGCGCACCCGTCTCGAACAACGCTGGCGATCGGACGGCGACGACATGGGCTGGCGGCTGCGCGAGATGCTCCGCTACGAAAAGCCGCTGCGTGCCGACGGCGACGCCGTCAACGCGCTGGTCTATGCAGAGGGGTTCGCCGCGCTCAACGACACCGACTGGGGCGCACGCAGCGGCTTCGACCAGCTACGCAGTTTCGTCGGCGCGGAAATCGGCCTACCCGGCGCATCGACGCTGGAGGTGGGTTACCTCAACCAGTTGGTCAACCAGCGGGCCGGCAACCAGCGCGTCAACCATGTCGCATCGGTGACGCTGTTTTTCCGGCACTAATCCCAAGGTACATTGGTAGGAACCTATAGCATATTGTTCCCCGGCGAAGGCCGGGGTCCAGTCCCGATGTCTGAACTGGACCCCGGCCTTCGCCGGGGAACGCCGCCCATTATTCAGCATCATCGCATTTTAGCATAAGGACGCGGCCGAGTGCGCAGCGCGAATGCGGCAATGCCCGCTACAGGGCCAATTGTCCGCAATTTTCGTCACTCATCCAATAAAGCAAGTCATTGATTATAAGTGAAAATAGGACAGATTTGGTTCACGTCCAAAGGACAGTGCCCAAAAAATCAATATATTACAACTAGTTATAATCGCGATATCAGGCGCAACTGTCCAACTCCCTGTCTCGGAACGCGGCTTACCGCCCGTTATCGGCGATGATATCGACGCCGGTCTTGCCGCCCGGCGCGTCGGTGAACAGGATGAAATAGGCGCTGCCGTCGGACCCGCGGGTGCCGCCCAGCACATGATCGCCGCCCAATATTTTGTGCTCGCCATCATAGCCCGCGCGGCGCGCCAGCGTATAATAATAGTCCATCACGCCCTGCCGCGGCGCAGGCGTCACGAAGCTTGCCGCACGCAGAGTGCAGCCATCGGCCTGTGCACCCGCCGCCTCCGTCAGTTGCGCGCCAGGAAACAGGCCGAAGGGTTCGGGCAGCCGCTGCGCCCATTCCATGCCGTAATTGAGTTTCTTCGCGCAATTGCCATTGCTGCCACGACGCCCGGCTTCCTCGCGCGCGACCGCGCCCAGCGTCACGATCGACGCCATCGCCTCACCCTCGCTCGCGGTCGGCGCAGCGAGCAATTTGCCGCCGGCCAGCTTCACTGCCTCCGCCTGCGCCGCGCCCGCATCCCCCGTCAGAACCGGCACCGCGCCATTGGCGGGACGATCGGCGGGACGCACGGCGTTGCGGTTGGCCTGCCCCACCAGTTGCGGATCGACCACGATCGGATCGGCCAGCGCGCCCTTGAGCGCCGGGTCGGTCGCATTGTCGGTCAGCTGCGCGTCGAGCGCGGCCAAGCTGGCATCCTTGTCCCCCTTGCCGCAGGCGGCCAGCGCCAACACCAAAGATACCATCGCTACAGACCGGACACGCGCCATGCTTCACTCCTTCGTAAACAAGCCATGAAGAGGGCAAGTTAATTTTCCATTAGGATATGTGGTGAATCTGCCGATTTTTTGCGGCAATGGCCAGCACTTACCGACTGGCCTTGTCCCGCTGTCTTGCTCTGGGACAGTATCGCGGCCATTATAGGCCGATGCTCAATATATTGTCAGGCTTCATCGGCCTTGTCACCCTCATCATCATGATCCCGGCGGTCATCCCGCTGCTGGGCGCGCTCAACTGGATATTGGTGCCGCTGGCCCTGTTCGGCGCGCTGGTCGGCATGGTGTCGTCCAAAAACGGCGGCCGGAATTTCTGCCTGATCGTCGCCGCCTTCGGCGCGCTGCGGCTGTTCCTGGGTGGGGGCATTTTCTGACCCCCGACCCTGTGGAGACGCGCAAGGGGATGCTGGCGGCCCTGGTCGCCTATGGCCTGTGGGGGCTCCTGCCGCTCTTCTTCCGCCTGCTCCACCATGTCGATCCGGTGGAGATCGTGGCCCAGCGCATCCTCTGGTCGATGCTGCTAATCCTGCTGCTGCTGGCCGCGCGCCGGGGATTGGCGCCGCTGCTGGCCGCGTTGCGCGACCGGCGGCTGGTGCGACCGCTGGCAGGATCGGGCCTGCTGATCGGCCTCAACTGGTTGACCTATGTGTGGGCGGTTAATGAAGGCCATGTCGTGGCGGCCAGCCTTGGCTATTTCCTCAACCCGCTGGTCGTGGTCGCGCTGGGCATGGTGGTGTTCAAGGAACGGTTGCGCCGTACGCAGCTGGCCGCCATCGGCGTCGCGGCGGTCGGCGTCGCGATCCTGGCCGCGTCAGCCATCACCACCTTGTGGATCAGCCTCGCGCTGGCCTTCACCTTTGCCTTTTACGGCCTGCTGCGCAAGCTGACCCCGGTGGCGCCGATGACGGGGCTGGGCGTCGAAACGCTGTTGCTGACGCCGTTCGCGATCGCCTATCTCCTTTGGGAGATCACTCATGGCGGTGCCGATTTCGGGCAGGATGCAGCGACGACCGCTCTGCTGGTCATTTCGGGCGCGGTGACGACGGTGCCGCTGGTGCTGTTTGCGACGGCGGCGCAGCGACTGCCGATGGCGACGCTGGGGCTGATGCAATATCTGGCCCCCACACTGCAATTTCTGTGCGGCGTCGTGCTGCTGGGCGAACGGTTGAGCCAGGGGCAGATGGCGAGTTTTGGCCTGATCTGGCTGGGCCTGATCCTGTTCGCCAGCGACGGCATCGCCGCCGCCCGCCGCAACCGGATGGCGGCGGCCTGACTGACCGCCGCTCCGGCGCGTTTCACTGGAACTGGGTCGCCTCGAACCGCACCGCTTCGCCGACCGCCGCATTGGCGAGCGCGTCTTCCCACATCACCCGGTTACCGCGAATGATCGTACCGATCGCTTTGCCAGTCAACTGGTCGCCCTCGAACGGGGACCAATTGCAGCGCGAGACGAGCCAGTCGCTGCCCACGGTCCAGCGCTTCTTAAGGTCGACCACGGTGAAATCGGCGTCGTAACCCAGCGCGATCCGCCCCTTGCCGACCAGGCCGAACACCCGCTGCGGCCCCGAAGACGTCAGTTCGATGAAGCGCCGCAGCGACAGCCGCCCCTCCGCCACATGGTTGAGCAGCAGCGGCACGAGCGTCTGCACGCCCGGCATCCCGCTGGGCGATGCCGGATAGGTCTTGGCCTTTTCCTCAATCGTATGCGGCGCATGGTCGCTGCCCAGCACATCGGGCACGCCCTGGTTGAGCCAGAACCATAGGCCGTCCCTGTGGGAGCCGGACCGGATCGGCGGGTTCATCTGCGCATAGGTGCCCAGCCGCGGATAGGCGTCCTCCCCCGCCAGCGTCAGATGCTGGGGCGTCACTTCGCAGGTCGCGATATCCTTGTTCTGCGCGATATATTCCAGCTCGGCCGGCGTGGTGATGTGCAGGATATGGATGCGGCGGCGCGCCTTGCGGGCGAGCGCGATGATCCGTTTCGTCGCGATCATCGCGCTTTCATCGTCGCGCCAGACGGGGTGGGTCGAGGGATCACCCTCCAGCGCATGGACCTTGCGCGCGTTCATCCGCGTCTCGTCCTCGGCGTGGATGGCGACGCGGCGGGAGCCGCTGGCCAGCACGCGCGACAGGGCGTCGTCATCGTCCACCAGCAGGCTGCCGGTCGACGCGCCCATGAAGATCTTCACCCCAGACGTGCCAGGGATGCGCTCCAGTTCTTTCAATTGCTCGGCATTGTCCGCCGTCGCGCCGACATAAAAGGCATGGTCGCACCACATGCGGTGATGCGCGCGCTTCAGTTTGTCATGCACGCGATCGGCGGTGTCGGTGTTGGGATTGGTGTTGGGCATTTCGAACACCGCGGTCACGCCGCCCAGTACCGCCGCGCGGCTGCCCGATTCGAGGTCTTCCTTATGCTCCAGCCCCGGCTCGCGGAAATGGACCTGGCTGTCGATGCAGCCGGGCAGCACGTCCAGCCCAGTGCAGTCGATCACCTCGCCCGCATCGCCCAAGGATGTGCCGATCGCCACGATCTTCCCGGCCCGCACGCCCACATCCACGCTCTCCGCGCCGCCCGGCGTATGGACGGTGCCGTTCTTCAGGATCATGTCGAAGGTCTGGGTCATGACGATATTCCTATATTCCGTTCGCGCAGACGGCTTGGCTAAGTCGTGTTGCCGTCCTACCTAAAGCCGATGACCGGCACCACCCTAAGCGACCGCGCGATCCTGAGAATTTCCGGCGAGGAGGCCAAAGCCTTCCTGCAAGGGCTGCTCACCCGCGACGTCCTGACCCTCACCCCCGGCCAGCCCCGCTGGACCGGGCTGCTGACGCCGCAGGGCAAGGCATTGTTCGACTTCATCCTGTGGGCGGACGGCGACGACGTCCTGATAGACTGCGAAGCCGCGCAGGCGGACTTGCTCGCCAAGCGGCTGACCATCTATCGCCTGCGCCGCAAGGTGGCGATCGTCCGCGAAGAGGGACTTGCCGTTCATTGGTCGCTCGACGCTCTCGAACAGCCGCTTGATCCCCGCCTGCCTGCGCTTGGCCATCGCTGGATTGCCCCCACGACGCCGGGCGACGCCACCCCCGCCTTCCGCGCGCATCGTCTGAGGCTCGGCGTGTTCGAAGGCGCAGAGGAACTGGGGCAGGACCAGACGCTATGGCTGGAAACCAATGCGGAGGAACTGCGCGGCGTCGATTATGACAAGGGCTGCTATGTGGGCCAGGAAAACACCGCCCGGATGCATTATCGCAACAAGGTGAGCCGCCGCCTGGTCGCCGTGCCGATCGCGCAGGCGGACGAGAAGCGCCAGCGCGCCGCGCTGCCTGATATCGGCCTTTCGATCGAACTGCGCCGGGTGGAAACGCTCGATCCCGCCACCCTGCCCGCCTGGCTGGCCACCGCGATCGCAAGCCAGGCGGCGGAATGAAGCGCGCCCTGTTGGCGCTCTTCAGCGCCTTCGTCCTGGCTCCCCCCGCCCAGGCCGACACGCCCTGGACGTTGGTCAAAACCTATCCGCATGATTCCACTGCCTTCACCGAAGGCCTCTTCTTCCTCGATGGCGCGCTCTATGAGAGCACCGGGCTGGAAGGGCAGTCGGACATCCGCAAGGTGGCGCTCAAGACCGGCAAAGTCCTGCAACGCCGCGTGGTCGACCCGCCCTATTTCGGCGAGGGCATCGTCAACTGGGGCGGCAAACTGGTCAGCCTGACTTGGCGCCATCGCCGGGGCTTCGTCTGGAACCTGGCCGATTTTGCGCCGCTATCCGAATTCCGTTATGACGGCGAAGGCTGGGGCATGACGCAGGACGGCCGCAGCCTCATCATGAGCGATGGCACCGCGCAATTGCGCTTCCTCGATCCCGACAGACTGACCGAACGACGCCGCATCACCGTCACCTGGAACGGCCGCGCGGTCGATCGACTGAACGAACTGGAATATGTGAAGGGGGAGGTATGGGCGAACATCTGGTACGACACCCGCATCGCCCGCATCGATCCCGCGACCGGCGCGGTGATCGACTGGATCGACGTCGCCCCGCTTCGCAAGGCCGCCGGCGTCACCGACAGCGAAGCCGTGGCCAATGGCATAGCCTATGATGCGGCGAAGGACCGCGTCTTCATCACCGGCAAGAACTGGCCAAAACTGTTCGAGATCAAGGTCGCGCCCAAGCCGTAAAGCCTTGGACGCTCACCATCGTCCGTTCTTTTCGAGCGCGGTCGAGAAACATCGGAACTGCGCCATCCGCTTCTCGACTTCGCTCGAAGCGAACGGAGGCGGCATTATTCATCAGCCCTAACCGCGCGGCGCGTCGCCATGCAGTTTGGCCCACAACGCCGCCGTCCCTGCTTCCTGCGCACTATTCGTAAACTGGGCGGCGATCAGCCAGCCCTTTATCGGCCGCATCGGCAGAAGCGTCGTCAGGATCAGCACCGGTATGCCCACGGCCAGATGCACCCACAGCCCCGGCCGCGCCATGATCTCCAGCATGATGATGAAGATGACGCCCGGCACGCAGGCGAACAGTTGGACGAACACCGCCGGACCATCCGCTGGATCGGCGAAGCTATAGTCCAGCTCGCAGACCTCGCAATGATCTCGCATCGTCAGGAACCCGGTGAAGATATGCCCCTCCCCACACCGCGGGCAGCGGCCGAACACGCCCGTTTCATGCGCCGGGCGCTTCTTCCACGCGCGCCCCTGCTGGTCGATCCAGTGGGTTTCGCGGCTCGGTTCGATCATCTCTTGGGTCATGATCCTCTATGCGGCCAAAGCGCGTCGCTTAGCAATTGCGCCTTTTGTCCCACCCCATTTGCCCGCACCGCGCGCCAAGGCTGGCCATCGGCCGCGCAAACCGCTATCGGGCGCGCCAATCCTTCCGATCTTATAAGGCAGTCAAATGGGTTTTCGTTGCGGTATCGTCGGCCTCCCCAATGTGGGCAAGTCCACCCTGTTCAACGCACTGACCGAAACGCAGGCGGCGCAGGCGGCCAACTATCCTTTCTGCACGATCGAACCCAATGAGGGTCGCGTCGCCGTGCCCGACGACCGGCTCGACACGATCGCCAAGATCGGCGGCAGCGCGAAGATCATCGAAACGCAGCTCAGCTTCGTTGACATCGCCGGCCTCGTGCGCGGCGCGTCGAAGGGCGAGGGGCTGGGCAACCAGTTCTTGGCGAACATCCGCGAAACCGACGCCATCGTCCACGTCCTGCGCTGTTTCGAGGATGACGACATCACCCATGTCGAGGGTAAGGTCGATCCCATCGCCGACGCAGAGACGGTCGAGATGGAATTGATGCTGGCGGATCTGGAAAGCCTGGAAAAGCGCGTCCCCAACCTCGCCAAAAAAGCCGCGCAGGGCGACAAGGAAGCCAAGGCCGCCGCCGCCGTGCTGGGCCAGGCGCTCGACCTGCTGCGTGAAGGCAAGCCCGCCCGGCTCACCGTGCCGCGCGACGAGGAGGAAGACCGCCTGTTCAAGCAAGCGCAGTTGCTGACCGCCAAGCCGGTCCTCTATGTCTGCAATGTCGAGGAAGACGCCGCATCGGAGGGCAACGCCTTTTCCGCACGCGTGTTCGAAAAGGCCAAGAGCGAAAATGCCAGCGCGGTGATCGTATCAGCCGCGATCGAGGCCGAGTTGGTCACCATGCCGGTCGAGGAACGCGCCGAATATCTCGAAGCGCTGGGCCTCGCCGAAGCCGGCCTCGCCCGCATCATTCGCGCTGGCTACGAATTGCTGGGCCTCATCACCTTCTTCACCGTCGGGCCGAAGGAAGCGCGCGCCTGGACGGTGACCAAGGGATCGAAGGCACCCCAGGCCGCCGGCGCGATCCATACCGATTTCGAGAAGGGCTTCATCCGCGCCGAAACCATGGCCTATGCCGATTATGTCCAGTTTAACGGCGAAGCAGGTGCCAAGGAAGCGGGCAAGTGGCGGTCGGAAGGCAAGGAATATGTCACGCAGGACGGCGACATCATGCTGTTCCGCTTTAACGTCTGACTATTGCCGTCACCCCAGCGCAGGCTGGGGTCTCAGGCGACAGCGCACCAAAACGCCTGAGATGCCAGCCTGCGCTGGCATGACGCTATTGGGGGAACCCTATGCAACGCAAGGCCGCCTTCCCGCCCAGCGTCGACGCCCATACGCGCCTGCTGATCCTAGGCAGCCTGCCGGGCGATGCGTCGATCCGGCAGGGCGAATATTATGCCCATCGCGGTAACGCTTTCTGGGCCTTGCTTGGCGACGTGCTGGGCGAGGAGCTGCGCGGGCAACCCTATGCGATGCGGCTGAAACGGTTGCGCGCGCGCGGCGTCGGCCTGTGGGACGTGATCGAAAGCGCCGAGCGCGAAGGCAGTCTGGACGGCGCGATCCGGGGCGCGGAACTGCGCGATCTTGGCGCTTTCGTCGCCCGCCTGCCCGCGCTCAAAGCCATCGCCTTCAACGGAAAGACCGCCGCGTTGCACGGCCGACGGCAACTGGGCGATCGGTCGGGCCTGGCGCTAATCGACCTGCCCTCCTCCAGCGGCGCCTATGCCAGCCTGTCGCGGGACGCCAAGCGTACGGCCTGGATGACGCTGCGCGACTGGCTCGCCTGACCCGCTGCGTCGTCTTGTCATATTGCGCCGTTAGGGGAACGGGCTAAGAGTCTTCTGTGGTTGCCGCCCGTGAGGCAAGAAGTTTTTGAACCGGTGAACAGGTGATCGAGCGCGGTCTTCTGTCAGGCCTTTGATTGCAGCGTTTTCCAGAAGCCGCTGGCCGG
>NZ_JABBFV010000013.1 GCF_012927105.1 Sphingobium psychrophilum
ATCAATGACGACAACGATATGAAGAGGGCCCCGATCGGGGCCCTCTTCATATCGTCAGGCCCGCATCACAGTGGCCTACTTTTACTCCGCCCCGATGGCCTGGAATCTGACCGCCGTTGACAATCAACACACATTGAGGTCTAAATCACGTTTTGCATTTGCGACTAATGGGACATTTGCGACGGTCAGCTTCAGACGAGGCTGCCGCAGATAGAAGTCGTTGACGGGCTAATAAAGTTCCTTCCAGGGAACGCGATCCGATCAAAATCGGCTGCACTTGCTCGCTGCGATAATTTTTATCCGAGGGGCCGAGCGCTGGTCCGGCTCAGGCCATTGCGTTCTCGATATTTGCCAAGTCGAGCAGCCAGGTTCGCTGGGCGTGCCAACAATCAAACCGCTATTGCCGGTCCGGACCGGCAGATTCTGCCTATAATCCTTGTCAAACAGTTTGCAGGCGAAGAGAGCCACATTCCCAATCTGGGGCGCGATATCAGCCGCCTGAATATGCGGGCGGTTCGCAACATAAAGCGTATAGCTGCATGAAGGCAGCGCCAGGATTGCTATGCTGGAACCGCCAGATCATAGTATTTGGATTGAAAAAGCGAATGACAGCCCAATCATGAACGCAGCTATTTGCCCGCCGTCCGGCTAGCGGTTTGCCGGGGGCGTTCTTTGCCGTGGCGGCACAGGCTGGGTTCCAGCCCCATAGCCCAGCTCATACCATTTTCCATCAGGGTCAGGTTGCTGGCATTGCTGTACGCTTCCAGATGATGGCCAGTAGCGGAATAGAAGACCCGTCCATTCCCGATGCAGCGGCTCCACGCGATGGGATGGTCACCCATTCTGAGGTCGGTGCCCTGATAGCCCACGGGATTATAGCTGCTTTCGTCCAATCGAGCGATGATGCGGGCACCGGATGCGCGCGGGCTGCGGTCAAAGGAATACCATTCCTCCTTCATGGTCCAGCCGTCACCAAGCCCCCGCGCAATAACGCTGGACTTGTCATCGATGATGACCCGCGCTTCCTGAAATTGGGGCGTCATCGGATGGCCGATGAAGCGCGCGCCAAGCAGCTTGTCTGCGTACCAATCCCAAATGTAGGTCGGATCACCGCCCGCCCCATGGATGCCCGCATAACCGCCACCCTTTGCCAGATAGGCCTGGAAAGCCTTTTCCTGCGGCACAGTCAGCACATCGCCGCTAACATTATTCCAAACCACAGCATCGAAGCGTGCCAGATCGCGCCGGTTGAACACCGCGCCTTTATCGCTGAAAATGATCGTCCATTTCTTACGCTGCGCAATCGCTTTCAAGGCGGCGGTCGCGGCATCGACGGACGGACCATCGCGGAACCCGTCAATCTTGTCGAACACCAACAGGGCCGGACGGCTGATTTCGGCCGGCAGGACCGGCGGATCGCGATCATAGCGCGCGCATCGAGCCCGCGCATCGGCATCCGTCACCGGGATCGTCTTCAACCGATTATCCAGCCACGCCTTCGTCGCCGCAACATCGCCACCGCCGATCCGCAGCATAAGCTGATCGATGTTCATGATAGTGGCGAAGGATGGGGTCTGCGTCGACGTGAGGCGGGCCGGCACCTGATCTAGCCGGCCCCCAATCGCCTCGTTCAGGATCGCACGGGTTCTGAGATTGAGCAGCAGGTCAAAGATCGGCGTCTTTGACGAGTATGGCGCATAGGCGAGACGGCAGTCCGCCAGCGGATCAGCCGTCTTTGCGTTCACGCCAGATGCACTAGCCATTGCACCGCCAATGGCGAGCATCGCCAGACTGAATTTGCGAGTCTTCATAAATGATGTCTCATGATGCTGGCTGAAGCGATGTGGAGGGTGAAAATAGCAACGATCAGATCGTGCCTTGCTTCATGAGCTGGGTCGCGTGGTCGGCCGCCCGCGCGCTGAGTGCCATATAGGTCAGCGACGGGTTCTGACAGCCGCCCGACGCCATTGCCGCCCCGTCCGTGATGAACAGATTGGGAATGTCGTGCGCCTGATTGAAACCGTTGAGGACCGACTTTGCCGGATCCTTGCCCATGCAGGCTGTCCCCATTTCATGAATGCCAAGCCCCGGAGGTGCCGGTTCGGAAAATGTCGTCATGATGCGGCCACCAACCGCTTCGACCATCTCCTTGGCATCGGCCATGATATGCGACACCATCTTCTTCTCATTCTGCCCATGGGCGCAGTCGATATGGACGACCGGCATCCCCCACTGATCTTTGCGGGTCGAACTTAGCGTGACGCGATTGTCGGGATTGGGCAGCATTTCGCCAAAGCCCGAAAGGGTGATGACCCACGGGCCTGGTTCGCCCGTGCGATCCTTGAGGGTGGTGCCAATGCCTGGGGTACCGAGCGCCTCCGCCTTCCACCCCATGCGCAATACCGATCCCTGAAAAGCATAGCCGCGCAGGAAGTCGCCCGGTTCCGACACGTTGCGGAAGCGCGGAATGTAGAAACCCGTCGGTCGGCGCCCATGATAGGTGGTGTCGGGACCATCGGTCAGTACGCCCGCGACCCGCAGCGAATAGAGATGGTCGAGCAGATTGCGCCCGACCATGTCGGATGAATTGGCCAAGCCCCGTGGGAAAGCGTCCGATGTCGAGTTCAGCAGGATCTGCGCGGTGGCGATGGCCGATGCACAGACGAAGATCGTCTTTGCCTCATAGGTTCGCTGCTCCTTCGTCACCGAATCGATGACGCGCACTCCTGTTACCCGCCCGGTTTGGGGATCATGGACGATGCTATCGACGATGGCGTCGGTCACGATCGTCAGGTTTCCAGTCAGTTCAGCGGCCGGGAGCGACGAGCTGAGGCTGGAATGATAGGCACCAAAACTGCACCCCCTCTCGCAAAAGGAGCGGTTCTGGCAGCTCATCCGGCCAAGCGCTTCCTGCGCTGGTCCGGCCTTTGACAGGTTGGACGTCCGACCGGGAATGACCTTGCGTCCGGCAAAGCGCTCTTCGATCTCGCGCTTCACATCCAGTTCGGCATCGTTTAGCGCAAACGGTGGCAGGAATTCGCCATCAGGCAACTGCGGCAGATTCTCCGACGATCCCGACACGCCGATAAAGCGTTCGACATGGCTGTACCATGGCGCGATGTCAGCGTAGCGGATCGGCCAGTCCGACCCATGTCCGTCCCTTGCATTGGCGGAGAAATCCATTTCCGACAGGCGATAGGTCTGCCGCCCCCACATGACCGAACGGCCGCCCAGATGATTGCCGCGAATCCAGGAAAAGGGCTTGTCGCCCGGCGTCTCATAAGGATGCTCATGATCCTTGACCCAATATTGCTTGGTTGCTTCATTGATGGCGTAACAGCGGCCCTGAACCGGATAGTCGCGCGCCAGTTCCTCTTCGGGGATCATATTGGCGTTGGGCAAGTCCCATGGCTGCATCCAGTCGGTATAAGATTCCCCGTGGGTGATCTTGCGCCCACGCTCCACCACAAGGGTTTTGAGGCCGCGCTCGCACAATTCCTTGGCGGCGATGCCCCCGCTCATCCCCGAACCGATTACGATAGCGTCAAACATGGATCGGCGTCCTTCAGAATAGACCGGCGCCGCCAGTCTGGCGGGTCGTGGGTGTAAGGGGGATGGAGGGCACCCATTCGCCGGGCACCTGTTCGTAGGTGAGTTCCTGAGTCAGCGCAGGCTCAGAATAATAATAGAGAATGACGATCAACTCCTTGAGCTTGGCATAGGCCGGTTCGGCAACCGGCCCCGCATTCATCAGCGCGCCGAGCGATTTGACCTGCGGCGCGCTATCGATTGCGGTCAATGGAGCGGCGGGCGCCAGGGCCCGGCTGTCGTGAGCCGAGAGAATGTCGTGACGCTGGGCAGAAGACAGGGCGGTGAAGGATCGCCCCGCCACATCCATCGCGCTCTTGTCGATCGCCGCCAGCGCACTGGTTAAAGCCAGCGCCCGTGCGGGCGATGCCCAATTCTTTATCAGCGCATCGAACAGCGCGGGAACGCCGACATCGACAGCACCGGGCGTATCGGTCTGCGGGACGATCGTATCAGCCACGGCGCCGAGCAGCGCGAACATGGGGGCGCTCAAGGCCGTCGGTTCCGCAGTCGCGGCCAGAACCGTCTTGGACGACATGGGCAGCGCCATCGCGCCAGCAAGCAGCAAGGCGCGGCGAAGCAGCACCCGTCTGTTAATTTCTGGAAAAGTCTTCACGATATACCTTCAGAGCGACTGGCAAACGGCCGGAAAATCAGGATCGAACCCGCAAACCTCATATGATCTTTTATGACGCAGCAATGCGGGCCTCTTATCTTCACCACGGGACAATTGGTTCCACCTTGCCCGTGGCCACAAACCTTATCAGCCTGCCAATCCAAGGATAGATCGCACGCTATGATAAAAAGCCTCGGCGCTATTCGATCAGGTAATAGGCTGCAATCGGCGCTTAAGCCCGTCAACGGCGATGCAGAACCACCACGGGAGTGATCCGCAATCATTCGCACAAACGAGGCGGGGGCAAGTTGCAATTGTTCTAAGAGAGTGCGAAAATCCTATTTCTGCTTAGGCTTCGAAAGTCGCAAAGCCATCGATACAAGCGGCCGGATACTGATGCTTGCCAACTGACGGAAAATTAAATGAACCTGCGGCAGTTGGAAATCCTCCACGCGATCATAACCTATAATACCACGGTGGCGGCGGCGAAGGCGCTGGGCATGTCGCAGCCCGCGATCAGCAACGCGCTGCGTCGTATCGAGGATATGGTGGGTTTCCAGCTTTTCCTGCGCGAGAATAACCGGATTTTCCCCACTGCCGAAGCGAAGATGCTGATTGCGGATTCCCGGCCCATTTTCGAAATACACAAGAAAATCGAAACCCGAGTCAAGGACATCCGTAACAATCGGTCGGGGCAGTTGCGGATCGCCGCGACGCCGCCGCTGGCATATAGCGTTGTGACGCGCGCGCTGGAACGCTTTCAAATCCCACGACCGCAGGTTCGCGCCTATTTCGAAGTGCAATATTTCGAGGAGGTCATCGAGAGCGTCGAGATGAACCATTCTGAGCTGGGGTTTCTCGTCAACTATACCGATCATCCCGGCATGATGTCGAAAACCATCTATCGTGGGGCAATGGTGTGCATCATGCCGGCCGCCAACCCGTTGTCGGAAAAGGCGGTCATTACCCCGCAGGACATTCACGATCAGCGCTTGATCGGACTGTTGGCTGATACGCGGATGGGTCAGGCCATTCGTGATGCCTTTGCCAGTGCGGGTGTCCAATATTCAGCCAGTATCGAAGTGCGCTATGCGATGACCGCTTGCCGGATCGTTCAGGAGGGAATGTCGCTGGCGGTTGTCGATCTGATGACCGCGATCCCTTCACTACGTGACGGGCTCGTATTCAGGCCATTCGCGCCGGAGATCAAGGTGTCAGCGTCGGCTATATGGGCGGCCAACCGGGGGCTGACGCGGCTCGGCGATGCCTTTGTCAATGATGTACAACGGGAAGCTGACGCCATGTTCGGGAACATGAACCAAGCCTGAGATGTGAAATCCCGGGACCGGGCGTAAGGGTACCAGTCCCAGGATCGCAATTCTTGCAAAAATCACGACGCCACCGAACAAGCGACGGCGTCAGTCTTGTGTCAGGCCGCAGGCTTCAGCGGTTCGCCTGCGCCGGTGCGCTCGGTGATTAGGCGATAATTTTCCGGGCGGCGATGCTTGGCGAAGTTGAAGACATGGTTGCGGATATTTTCGCCCCAGCTCAGGTTGATGTTGGCGAAGATCACCTCGTCTGCCTCGGTCAGGCTCTGCGCCACGATCTCGGCCGAAGGCGCGACGATCACTGATCCTCCGATCATATGAAAACCATCCTCGAACCCGCATTTGGCGGCAGCGCCGATCCACATGCCGTTCTGATAGGCGGCCGCCTGAAGCGAGACGAGATGGGTGTGCATGCGCAGGTGCGGCGGTTCGTTCCAGTGGATGTTCCATGACGGGGTGTTGTAACCCAAAATACCCAGTTCAGCGCTTTGCAACGCCATGACGCGCCATGTTTCGGGCCAGCGGCGATCATTGCATAGGCACATGCCCACGCGCGTATTGAACGCTTCGAACACCGGAATGCCGAGGTCGCCAACCTCGAAATATTTCTTTTCCAGATGCTGGAAGGGGGCCTCGACCTTGTGATCAGAATGACCGGGCAGATGGATCTTGCGATATTTGCCGACAATCTTACCCGATCGATCGACCAGGATGGCGGTGTTGAAGCGGCGGCCCTCGGGCGTTGCTTCGGCATAGCCAAGATAGAAGCCGACGCTGAGTTGCCGCGCAACATCGAACAAGGGCTGGGTGGCCGCGCTAGGCATCGAGGTTTCGAAGAAGCGCTCGGTCGCTTCCTCGTCGCTCATCCAGTAGCGGGGGAAGAAAGTGGTCAGCGCGGTTTCCGGAAACACAACCAGCTCGGCGCCGCGTGAAGCCCCTTCGCGCAGCATTTCCACCAGCCTTGCCACTACGCTCTTGCGCGTATCGGCTAGATTTACCGGCCCCATTTGGGCGACGGCCAGGCCCAGTCGGCGGTCATTTGTCATGTCATTCTCACACTTGTTATGCGTTGTTGTTGTCAGATTTTGGTGATGGTGCGCAGGAACTGCGCCTGTTCGCTCACGGCGCACTCTTCGGTGCAGGGGCCCGGCGTGCCGCGCGCGATGAAGCGGCCGCGACCAGCCTGTGCGTACATCGTGCCATTTTCGATGATTATGTCGCCCGCGCTGATGACGGTCTGGGGCCAGCCCTTTACCACCATCCCCTCATAAGGAGTGTAGCCGACCCGATCGTGCAGCATGTCGGTCGACAGCACGACCTCCACATCAGGATTCCAGATCGCGATGTCTGCGTCCGATCCTTCGGCTATCACGCCTTTGCGCGGGTACATGCCGTACAATCGGGCATGGTTAGTGATACCTAGTGCGACAAATTCCGGCAGGCTCAGTCGCCCCTTGCCCACACCTTCGGAAAAGAGCAGCGGCAGGCGTGCTTCGATACCCGGAACGCCATTGGCGACCTTTGCAAATGTGGTCTTGTCGCCATGGGGCAGCTTGCCTTTGGCATCGAAAGTATAGGGCGCATGGTCGGAAGAGACGACCTGCAACACACCGTCAGAGAGAGCCGACCACAGCGCTTCCTGCGCCTGACCATCGCGCAGCGGCGGGCTACAGCAATATTTGGCGCCCTCCATATCGGGCTTTTCCATCTTGTCGCCGGTCAGCGTCAGATAATGTGGGCAGGTTTCCGCATAGATGGGGGCGCCACGCCGGCGCGCAGCCGCGATGGTGGTCAGCGCATCCTGCGCCGACACATGTACGATCAGGATAGGGACATCGAGAACACGCGACAGAGCGATGGCGCGGTTTGTCGCCTCACTTTCGGCGAGATGGCTGTGCGACACGCCATGAAAATGCGGCGCGACATGGCCAGACGAGAGTAGCTTTTCGCTGATCCAGCGGATGACGTCGTTATTTTCGGCATGAACCATGACCAGCGCCTGTTCGCGCGCGGCGACCGACAAGACGTCCAATATTTGATAGTCGTCGAGCTTGAGCTGCTCATAGGTCATGTAGATTTTGAAGGAGGTGATGCCCTCCTTGATCAACTGGGGCAGATCCTGCTCCAGCGTCTTGCTATCGGTGCCAGTCACGATCAGGTGATAGCTGTAATCGATGACGGATTTGGCCGCAGCCAGAGCGGCATAATCATCGGCCACCTGGCGCAGATCCGCGCCCTTATGTTGCGCGGCGAAGGGAACGATCGTGGTCGTGCCGCCGAACGCCGCGGAGACGCTGGCGGAATACCAATCGTCGGCCGACATGCGGCCCATGCCCGACAATTGTTCGACATGGCAGTGAGTGTCGACGCCGCCGGGCATGACCAGTTGGCCACTCGCATCAATCTCCCGCTTGCCGGCGGGCAGGTTTGGGCCGACCGCCACGATGCGCCCATCGGAAACCGCGACATCGGCCTCGAACACATCCGTATCGCTGACGACCCGGCCGCCACGGATCACCAGATCATTGATCGACATCATTCACACTCCTTCACATTCACGCTGCCGAACCGGCGCATATCGATTGGCCCACCAGTCGACGCAGCTTTGTGCCAGCTCCGCCGTCGGATCGATCGCCGCGGCGTCGAAGCAGACCCCCTCCAGCGCGATGGGGATCTCCGTGCAGGCCATGACGACGGCATCGGCACCCTGCGCGATCAGTCCCCTGGCCGCCGCCGTCAGCCGGTCGCGTGCGGCGGCGATCTGCCCGGCTTTCACCAGACGGATGCCGGTCATGACATCGGTTTCCTGCATTTCCGGCTGCGGCTCGACGACAGTCATGCCGGCCCATTCCAGTTCATTATGATAGATGCGCGCGCGCAAGGTGGCATCGGTCGCCAGCACGCCCACGCGAGCGCCCATGCCTGTTGCTGCCAGGACAGCCGTCGTCGTCACTCTGCCAATATGCGCGACCTCGACATCGGCCTTGGCCGAAAGGCGCGCATGCCAGACATGGGCGGTGTTGCACGGAATGGCGATCAGCCGTGCGCCGGCGCTCTGAAGCGTGTAAAGGCCCGAAAGCAGATAAGACCATGGCGCATCGGACGCATTCAGGAACGCGGTGGAGCGATCGGGTATCTGCGGCACGCTATGCACCATCACCGGGATATGATCCTGATCGACTTGTCCTGGTGTGCGTTCGATGATCTTGCGCAGAAAATCGACGGTCGCGAGCGGCCCCATGCCGCCCAATATACCGAGCTTCTCGCCGGCCTGACGGCTGGGATCAAACATGGGCGGCATTGGTGAGGCGCTCCGCCGCCACCGCGAGGCCCGCCGCGACGGGATCGACGACCGGCAGGCCGACCGACGACTCGATCTCAGCGCGCAGGGCGGACATCCCCGCGCATCCCAGAATGATGACTTCGGCCCCGTCACGGTCGCGCAAGGCAGTCGCGACCTCTATCACCCGTGCGCGGGCGACGTCATTGCCGGACTGATCGACAGCCAAATCGATCGCGCGTTCGCCGACCACTAGCGACCGCAGACCAACGGCGGCATAATGACGGAAATGGCGGGCGATGGCATGGCGGCTGATGGCGACCACGCCGACGCGCGATCCGAAGGCTGCTGCCGCGGCCAGCGACGCCTGACCGATGCCGATGACCGGGCTGGAGGTGATCTCCCGCGCAGCATATAGGCCCGGATCGCTAAAACAGGCGATCAGAAAAGCGCCAGCATAGGCATCCGCATGACGGACATGATCGGCCAGCAGCACGGCGGCGCGGTCGCTATGTCCCTGATTGACGATGCCGGCGGGTGCATCCGCCAGCGTCGCGAACACCATCCGATCAGCAAGATCAGGCAACAGGCCGACCGCGGTTGCGCGGATGGTGTCCGTCACCGGCTGCGACGAGTTGGGATTGATGATGTGGAGCTTCTTCATAAGTGTTCTCACGCCTTTTCGACGTTGTTGTGCGACCTGAAGGCCCGCTGGTCCTGATGATGGATCATGCGGCCGTTGCTTCCTCCACATCGAAGGTGGAGGCAGACGGCAGCATCCAGGCGGTGACAGCCATGTCGATGAGGTAGGTCAGAGACAAAAGCGCCAGCGCTATCTGGAACGAGCCATGGGCGACGATGGCACCGATGACGACAGGGCCAAGTCCCCCCAGCGCGCGCCCTACGCTCCACAGCACATTCTGCGCGGTGGAACGGGCATGGGTGGGGTAGAGCGATGTGATCAGCACACCATAGCCGCCCATCATGCCGTTAACGAAGATGCCGGCCAGGAACCCGACGATCAGCAGCATCGCCGAAGTCTCCGTGAACGCATAGAGCATCACCATCACGCAGGCGAGCAACTGATAGACGATGAAGGTGCGCTTGAGGCCCAGCTTTTCCGACAGGCGGCCGAACATGAAGACGCCTAGGATCATCCCCATCACCGACGCTGCGGTCCACAGGCCCGATGCGGGTGCAGACATGCCATGTTTCGACATAAGGTACGACGGTAGCCAGATGATCAGGCCGTAATAGCCGAAATTCTGGATGGTCGCCATGACCAGCACCGCGATGCTGCGGATCAAGGTCGCTCGGTCGGCGAACAGGGTGCGTAACGGAAACTCCGGCATGCCGGCCTTTCTTACAGCCTCGAAATCATCGGATTCCTTGACGCCGCGACGGATGAAATAGGAGGCGAGAGCAGGCAGGCCGCCGATCAGGAACATGCCGCGCCAGCCCACGTAGGGCAGCAGCAGCGGGGTCAGCAGCGCCGCGCCCAGTACGCCCAACTGCCAGCTCATGCCGACATAGGCCGATATGCGCTTGCGCATCGCCTTGGGGAAGGCTTCCGTTGCGAGCGTGACACCGACCCCGAACTCGCAACCCAGGCCGATGCCAGCGAGGATGCGGTAGATGAACAGGTCGGTATAGCTGGTCGCGAATGCGCACAGGAAGGTGAAACCTGAGAAGATGAGGATGGAAATGCTCAGGATGCGGGCACGACCGAAATAATCGGCAAGAATGCCGAACACTGACCCGCCGATGGCCCCGCCCACCAATGTCCATGTGACAAGACCGCCAGCTTGGGTCTGCGACAATTGAAGATCCGCCGCAAGCGGCACCATCATGAAACCGAGGATGAGTAGATCGAAACCGTCGAGCGCATAGCCCGACATCGCGGCGAACAATGCGCGGCGTGCCCCCTTACGGTCATAGGAAGCTTCATCAAGCTCGGTCTGAACAACCCGATCGTCAATGGCAATCTGCATGGTTCTGGCCCTGGATAAACATGAGGATGTAGATGGTGTCGGCGGCATGGCGCGCCGCCGACATCCGTGTCGTCCAGATCAGAAGTTCACGCCGGCCTGGATCCACATATAACGGCCAACCATCTGTGCGCCGTACAGACCGCCGGCTGTATTGAAGACACCGGTAGGAATGTAAGGCGGCTGGCGGTCGAACAGGTTGGTAACCCCGGCCTGAAACTTAATGCGATCAAGGTTCAGTTCCACCTGAATATCGTGCGACACCACCGAGCCGGTCTTATAATATTGGTTGGTGGCCGCCGTCAGTTCGCGGGTGCCGTTATTGTAATTCAGGCTGGACGTGTAATTCAGCATATAGGTGATGCCGAAATTATTATGAGTCCAAGTAACGGTCGCGTAATCCTTCACATCAGGATAGCCAAAGCCCGACGAGTAGAGGACGTCGCCCGTGTAATCGAGCCACGGTCCATTGGGGCGGTTCTGCTGCCGATAGGCCATCTGCCACTGAAGCGTGTTGTCCAAGGTTATGCGGTCGCTGCTGGTCAGGTCGATCGAATATTTCAGATCGAAGTCGATGCCCCGCGCCTTTACGGTGCCCAAATTCTGGTAACGGGCCGCAATCTGGGTCAACTGCCCCGAAGAGCTACGCGGTGACACATAGCTGCAGGAGCTGGTATTCGCGCCCGTATAGCACTGGTCCAGAATATATTGTGTTGGCAGCGTGCCGATCGTGTTGCTGATCTTGTAGTTCCAATATTCAACCGAGAAGCTGAGGTTCGGAATCCAGTGCGGGGTCAGGACCGTGCCGAGCGTGAAGGTACGGCCGCTTTCGGGGCGCAGATCGCTGTTGCCACCCGATAGGGTAGGCAACTGACCCGAATAGGCCGAAGTAAAGGTGGCTGTATTGACACCATTGTTGGCGCAGGTCGCCGCAACGGTTGCCGCTGAAGCGCCATAGGTCGCCGCCTGTGCGCAGGGATCGATCGCCGACACCAACGACAGGGTGCTGCCGCCATATAGCTCAAAGATGCTGGGCTGGCGGTAGGAGGTGCCATAGGTGCCGCGGAAGCGGATGTCGCGGACAGGTGCCCAGTTCGCGCCGACTTTCCAGTTTTCGTTACTACCCGACGTGCTGTAGTGCGACCAGCGGCCCTGAAGGTCGACTGAAAGGTCGCGGGCGAAGGTAACATTTTCAAGGAAAGGTACGCGCACTTCGCCATAGGCTTCGGTTACGGAGAAGCCGCCGGACGTGGCGGCCGTGCTGATGCCGGCGACATCGCCGTTTACCACTCGGCTATCCGGGGTATAGCGGCCATGTTCCCAGCGATGTTCGACGCCGAACGCGATGCCTACATCGCCACCGCCCGCATAAGGCATGGAAAAGAGGCGATCATTGTTCACCCGCAGGTTGAGGTCGACCATCTCATATTTGGAGCGGTCGGTCGTATCGATCGCGATATAGTCGGCGGCAGCGCCGCTCCAGGGCAGGAATGGATTGACCAGTACGCAACCGGCCTGGCTAGTGCAGACGGTTGGGTCATACACCACAGCGCTGGACGAGCTGCTCGGATCGAGCTGACGCACGCCCAGTTGCTGTAACAGGTGGCGATAGTTGACATTGTTGCCGGTGACGAGCTTCGACTTGCTGGTTGCATAAGTGGCCGACGCATCATAATTCCAGTCGCCAAGGATATTGCCCTTGAAACCGGCCATCCCCTGCAGGCTGTTGATGGTGTTGTCGAGCGGGTGATCGCCCAGATCGGCGAACCGTTTGTACAAGTTAACGTTGCGGCCCCAGATGTTATAGGGATTGTTGGCCGGCAGGATCAATGTGCTGGGGAGGGTCGACGTGGTGACGCCGCTGCCCTGAACGCCGACGCCGCCCGAATTATTGTGGAACTCGCGATGGGCATAGGAGCCGCTGGCGTAGAAGGTCGCGGCATCCGACAGGTCGTAATGAGCATCGAACGACAGGGACAGGTCGCGCGTCCGACCGGTGATCATCTGATCCTTGCCAAAGTTGTAATTGTCGGCGGTAGTGTAGCGCGAGAAGGTGCCGTCATTATTGCTGATGAGGTTCAGCCCAGACGTGTCGACGCGAGTGCGGTCGGTCAGGCCCGAACCAAAGACATAGCTGCCGCCCGGTGCCGGATTGTTGCTGGACGCGAGGCGCGAGAAGGCGCGATCACGCTGATAAATGCCTTCCTGCGCGCGATACTGGCCGAAGACGGTGATGTTGCCGCGGCCTTCGTCGAAGTTGAAGCCCTTGTAACCCGACACCATCAGCGTGCCATTGTCGCCACGCGATGTCACGCCGCTGCGGAAGGTCAGGTTGCCATCGTCAATATCGTGACGCAGCTTCAGGTTGATGACGCCGGATACGGCGTCGGCACCGTATAGTTCTGAGCCGCCGTCCTTTAGGATTTCAACCGACGCAATCTGTCCGACCGGAATCTGATTGAGGTCGACGCACATTAGGCCGGGCGCCATCGTCTGGACCTGACGCTTGCCATCGACCAGAACCAGAACGCGCGCCTGACCAAGGTTACGGATGTCGGCGCAGTTCAGGCCGGCGCCGCTATTGGCGCGGGTGTTGTTGGATGCGGTCGAGCCGATCGAAGGCAGGCGCTGAAGATAGTCGCCGATATTGGTCGCCGATGTCTTTGAAATGGCTTCGGCCGTCACCGTTTGAACAGGATTGGCGTCATTGTTGCGCGAACGCAGAAACGAGCCGGTGACGACGATTTCGGCTGGCGGCTGCGCCTCATCGGCCGCCGATCTCTGCTGAGCCAATGCCAGATGCGGAATGCACAAAGCAGCTATCGCCGTAGAAAATGAGACGCCGCACTTCAGTCCCAGCTTGATTTTATTGCCGTAAATCATCGATCACCCCTAGAAAAATGTCGCCTCGTTCCTGCTGCTGATTTTATCTTTTGGTTGCATTTTTATTCTTGTTGACGAGATCACGGACAGGGCACGCCAAGCGTCGCACGACGCTGACCCTTCCACGACCTCAATTTTGTTTTTATGGTTCCCGACCGGACCTTATGTCCGGTAGTCGGCTCCCTGGCCTTCGATCAGTCGAAGGCTGGCATTCCATGCCATTTTCTCAATCTGCAGCTGGCGTTCTGATTGCGCCTGTTGCCCCATCAATTCCTGTACTTCCTTGGCAGGCAGGACGAGTTCGGCCCCGCCAGACATCGCCGCGATCTGGATTTCGCAGGCGCGTTCCAGGTTCCACAGGCGGTTATAGGTTTCATAGGCGTTGGCACCGACCACGATCAGGCCGTGGTTACGCAGGATCAATGCCTTGTTGCCCGCAAGGTCGCGTGCCAGCGAAACACGCTCTTCCTTGCTCAGCACGAAACCTTCAAAATCATGGTAACCGATCGCGCCACCGAACATCAGCGCTTGCTGGCTAATGGGCAGCAGACCATTGGCTTGCGCTGATACGGCGGCACCCGCGCGCGTGTGGGTATGAACGACGAAACCGATCTCCGGAAAGGCTTCGTGGATCGCGCTATGGATGTTGCAACCGGCGTTGTTGACCTCCGCATCTTCATAGCCCGGCATCAGGGCACCGGACTCATCGATCTCAACGAGGCTAGATGCAGTGATTTCCTCAAACATAAGATCGTAACGGTTTATAAGAAGCGTGTGGTCGGATTGACGTGCGGAAGCATGCGTGTGGATCAGGTCGGTCATTCTGTAATGAGCAAGAAGCCGAAATATTGCCGCCAATTCTTGCCTGACAGAAATTTCATTAGAAGACATGATATGCAGCCTCGATAATTATAATACTCATTTATGGAAATATACTTATATTTATCTTTTTAACTGTGCCGTCACATTTCATAGCCAATTCGCATGGCCAGCGACAGGTGACGGTTCCATGATAAAACGAACAGCCCTATAATTTCCCGTGATAGGGTAGGACTGCCAAAAATGCAGAAAGGATACCGCGCGCATCAGTATCTCTGAAGTATCTCAGACTGTTGTCCAGCAGCGGGGCTATTCCGCACCGATGGGTTGCGGTTCGCACACGCCTCCCGCTCACGGACTTCGACTTGGTGTCGGGACAAAGTTGCACGGATGGTCGACATTTGGCGTCAGATGCATTGACCAGGGTGTTGCCCCAGACCCGCAAGCTGCGCTGCTCGGTGTCGACCATGGATCCGACCCGTCGTCATCGGGTGCCTTAGTGTCTGATCTGAAATTAAGGTGATTGGTATGAGCAGGTTAGCTTGACGGCTATGCCTGTCGTTGATTCAGGGGTTTTGCGAAACTACCAAGGATCAACGATGTGGACCGATTCCACTCGCGAGCTTCATGCGCGACGCGGGCTGATTTTGCCAAGCAATGTGACGGATGCCGTGGTCGGTGCTCGAACCGCTGTTGCCACCGGCATCGCATGTGGGACGCCCCCGCAATTGGCCGATGCGGCGCATTGTCGAAGCGATGTTATACCTGCTGCATGGCTGCTTGCCATGGGGGATGTTGCCCCCATGCTTTCCGCCGGTCTCGACGGTGCGGCGCTGGTTTTACCTCTGGCGCGACAACGGCCTGTGGCTGACGATGAACCACATTCTGCTTATGGCGTCGCGCGAGATGGCTGGCCGCGAGGCCTCGCCATCGGCGGGAGTGATCGACAGTCAGAGCGTCAAAACCACGGAAAGCGGCGGTCCGTGTGACTATGACGCTGGCAAGCCACTCAAAACCTGATGAACGACGGATTTTTTGTGCCCTGTTAGCAGGCGAGGATGTCGGGAAAGAGCGCTCCGTCCTGCCGTCTAACTGCAAACTGGAGAATAGCCGGCTCTGGTGCAAGCTTACATTCCTCGCACCACATCGGAGCAACCTAACTTGATCGGCAGCGCCCGAGATAACTGACAGTCCGCACCTGGGGAGCTTAAATTGGCCGCCGGGTGCCCGGAAAGGGTCGACCTATGCCTGCCGATCTCTAACGGCGCATGGCAAGCGCAGCCATGCCGGTCGCCTCGTCTGTCATGAAAAGATAGGCGCCCGTCCCAGGCTTGCGATCTTTGTTGATCGACTTTGCCGTGACGGAGCCGTCCTTGTCCTGATGAGCAGCCAGCCAAGTCTGCGCCTTCATGAGCGCGGCCGCGCTGGTCACGCCTCCTGCTTCACGCAGAATGACCGCAACAATGGCGGTAGCATATCCATCGCTCTCCTGCGGCAGGGCGGAGCCGTCGATCCTCTGCCAGGTCGACAGGCTTGGTAAATTCCATCCGCCGTCTGCTTGCTGGGATGCGACAAGTTCCGATACGATCTTGTCCCGTTGATCTGGTGCTAATACGCCGCCAAGCTGGCTGTCAGCCCACAGGATGAGGGCGCGGGAATACAGCGAGCCGCCGATGCCGGTTCGTAGATAGGCACGCAGCGCTGCAATCTGCGGAGCAATTACCGGATCGGCGGCGTACCCGTCCGGCGCACGCGCGACAGCCAGCGCGGCCAAAGTAGCTCCCCAATAGGTCGCAGTCGGAGATTCGAAGGGTTCCAGCCGGAAATTGAGCCAGGTAAAGCCGCCCTTCTGATCGCCCGTTTTCATCTGCACGCCCCACATATTGGCGAAGGCCTGTTGCGTGTCGGGTCCAAGATGGCCGCGTTCCTGATCCCGCGTCGCCAGTATCAGCGCGTTGAGAACGGCTTCGACGCCGCGCGATTCCGCCGACTTGGGGACGCCGCGTGTCTGGTCGGGGTAGAATGGCTCCACCTCATCCCAGAGATAGACGCGCTTCACCACATCATCAAACATTGCCATCTCGTCGACGCTTCGCCGTTGCTTGCCTGACTGGCTGCGGAGCGATGGCATGGCAAGGACATGGGGCAGGGATGTGTGGCAGGATACACAGCGTGTGCCATGATCCCGCTCAGCCTTGGGCCATTGACGCCACCAGGTGAGGCGATTGTCCAGATAGGCTGCTGCTGCGGCGCCATTCCAGGCCGACTTCTTTGTTGGCACGGCGTCTCCGCGCGCGACCATCACCACAGCGAGTAGAACGGCGGAAGAAATGAGCGGCCAGCGGATCATGCAGCATTCCTGACAATGAGAGGAAAAGGATAGCGATGAGGTGCATTGGCACCATGGGTCGTTCGACGTAATTCGCCTGAAAGGGTGAGGATTTCCATGCCCTGCTATCGGCAAGGCTGTGCATGATCAAAGCCATCGGAGAGAGCGGGTTTTGAGCCATCAATCCATCAACCACACCGGCTTTGTTGGCGGATGGGTGGTTTTGGCTTGCCTTCCACTTGCCCTCGATCCGTTCGATCGCGATTTCGATGCCGGTGATGCCTTTAAGCTGGCCATCGATATAGGCTGCCGGCGCATCAGCGACGAACCATGGCTCGGGTTGATATCGCTCCTGCTGCCTGGTGAGAGCGTCGATCTGCCTCCTGAGCCAGTCGGGATCGTCGATGACGATCGGCCGCCCCCTCGCCTGCACCATGACATAGTTCCAGGTAGGAACGACTTTGCCATCCAGCCGCTTGGTGGGATACCAGGACAGCGAAACATAGGCCTGTGGTCCCTGAAAGATCACTAGCGCCTCGGCGCCCGCGCGAAGGTCCGCAAGCTGCGAATTTGCCTTCGCCAGATGTGCATGTAGTATCCCTCTTTCGCCAGCGTCGGACTGCAGCGTGAAAGGAACGAGGTTGGCGCTTATGCCGCAGGCTCCCGATGTCACGAGCATAGCGAGCGGATAGGCGACGATCGCTTGATGGAGGATTTCGATGCGATCTTCGCGGGAAGCGGGAGGCCGATACATGGCGCGACCCGTCAGGCGAAGCTGCGCATCAGCAACGATGCCGCAAGGGAAAGCATGGTGATCCCGACGATGGCATCCAGCACGCGCCAGGCCATGGGACGGGCGAACAGCGGTACAAGCAGACGGGCACCGTAGCCCAGCGCAGCGAACCATGTGAAACTGGCTGAAACGGCCCCTGCGACAAAGATCGGTCGCAAGGCAGCGGGCTGAGCCGACCCCGCCGCGCCCATCAGCAAGACCGTATCGAGATAGACATGCGGATTGAGAAAGGTGAAGCCAGCCGTCGCAGCAATCGCCCCGCCAAGGCTGATGCTGCCGTTTGAGGCTACTGCCATAGCCTCGGGTGCGGCCATGCGTCGTAATGCCTTGACGCCGTACCAGCCCAGAAAGGCTGCGCCGCCGATCGTTAAAAAGAGCGTCAATTGCGGGACAGCTGTAAGGAAGGCGCCGACGCCTACAACGCCCGCCGCTATCAGCAAAGCGTCTGCGCTGCCGCAGAACAGGACGACCGGCCCGACATGCCCGCGCTTGAGTCCCTGTCGGAGCACAAAGAGATTCTGGGCACCGATCGCCATGATCAATGCGGCGGACAGCAGGAAGCCAGAGAGAAAGGGAGCGAATATGTCGGTCATTCTCTCCATATTCAGCACGTTCATGATTTAGCATAACTTGTTATTCTAATCCTGATGAAGCAATACTTCATCATGCTAGATTACCCCTCCCTTGCGGCCATCTCCGCCGTTGTGCGCGAAGGCAGCTTCGAAAAAGCCGCCGCTCTGCTCAAGATCACGCCCTCGGCGGTTTCGCAGCGGGTCAGAGGATTTGAAGAACGGCTGGGGGTCGCCCTCGTCATTCGCGGCCAACCTTGCATCGCGACAGAGCAAGGCCGCGAGTTATGCGCGCATTTCGACAAGGTGCGGCTGCTTGAAGCAGACCTGACGGTGATTTCCGCCAGTGGAGGCTCTCGTCCGTCTCTGAGCATTGCGGTCAATGCCGACAGCCTTGCGACATGGTTCCCACACGCAGTCGCTGACTTTGCCCGAACGACAGGCATGCTCGTCGAATTGACGTTGGAGGATGAAGGCCACACGGCAGATCGGCTGCGGACCGGCGAAGTGCTGGCTGTTGTCACATCCGACCCGGAACCCGTCGCAGGATGCAGGACGATTGCGCTCGGGCCACTGAGCTATGTGGCTTGCGCCAGCCCTGATTTCGTCAACCGATACTTCCCGACCGGGGTCGACAGGCACAGTCTGAACACAGCGCCCGTCATGCGCTTCAACAGAAAAGACCAGCTACAGGGAAGGTGGGCCAAGGCTACTTTCGAGGCGGACCTGAACGCACCAACGCACTGGATTCCATCGACGCAGGGATTTCTCGATCTCGCATGCGCCGGGCTTGCATGGGGGCTTCAACCGAAGACATTGGCAAAACCACATATCAATGCGGGTACTCTGGTCGAATTGGTGCCGGGAGACACAATGGATGTGCCCCTATTCTGGACCGTATCCCGTCTCCATGCACAAGCCCTTCAGGTCATGACCGACGCTGTGAAGAATGTAGCGCGGCAGCACCTCCAACCCGTGCCAATGTGAAGAAGCGGACTGACTGGAATCGGGATCGAGAAATTCGGTCATGAATGTCTCAGAAGGGTCGACATCGGTAGGCGGCAGCTGGGACATTCCGGTCCTTCATGCCGGCCTAAAGGCGGCTTCGTCGAGAAACTGTCATTCAAGGCGAAGCCCATGTCTGCCCGTTCCCGCCAACCTGACCGTTGACTTCCTTGGGAAGTAAACTAATAAATGCGTATGCACTCACTCAAGATTCTTTGATGGCTCGCCCCCTGAGCGATGAGAAGCGCGATTCGCTGCTCGATTCTACAGCCGCCGCCGTCGCATCCTCGGGCATAGCCGCCTCTACCCTGAGCATCGCGACGGCCGCTGGCGTCGCGGAGGGCACGCTCTTTCGATATTTCCCAACCAAGGACGATCTGCTGAATGCGTTGTACGTAGAGCTGAAGTCAGACCTAATTAGCTTCCTAATCGAAGATTTGCCGAGGGCACATACGCAGACGCAATTTCGTCATCTATGGGACCGTTATATAGATTGGGGAACGAATTTCCCTAAAAAACATGAGGCGCTGCGACAGCTCGAGGTGTCGCACAAGATTTCCGATGCGGCGCTGAATGCGAGCCAAGCCATGTCGCGCGAACTCCAAAGCCTGGTCGAGGCAGGCTTTGCGTCTGGGACGCTCCGTATCCAACCAGTACTATTCCTCTGGGGGGTCATCCAAAGCATTGCCAGTCTTGTTCTCGAAACGTTCGCGCGCGACGAGAGCACGATCGGCGAATGTAAGGACTTGGGTTGGGAAACCCTTTGGGGTGCCATTGCGGTTCACAAACCGTGATCGCGCTCTGCTCGCATAATGAGTGAGCACTCAGGTGTTTTAACCCAATGAGAAGGGTCAAATTTTATGCCGAACCAAGGTCACGATACCTCTGTTGGCTGGGCGATTATAACCGGGGCATCCAGCGGACTGGGCGTATCATTCGCGACGGCGTTGGCGCGGCGGGGGTACGATCTAATTCTGATCGCTCGGCGCGAAAGCCCCATGCGCGAACTCGCCGACAAGCTCCAACGGGAGCACCGGATCAAGGTAATCGTGCAATCGCTGGATTTGGGCAAACCAAACGCCACCGCAAGATTGAAGCAGATGCTCGACGTCGACGGGATCGCCGTCGACATTCTGGTCAATAATGCAGCCTTCGCTATCAGCGGTCCGTTCCTTGACCAAGACCCGGAGCGCTTGCGGGCAATGCTCCAGCTGAACATCATGGCGTTGACAGAGCTGACGCAGGCGTTTGGACGATCGATGGCGCAGCGTGGGAGAGGTCTCATCCTTCTTGTGGCAAGCGTCGGTGCCTATACGCCATCTCCACTCGCCGCCGCCTATAGTGCCGCTAAATCCTATGTGCTCTCGTTAGGCGTAGCCCTGAACGTCGAGCTGGGTCCGAACGTGGGCGTGACGGTCATGTCGCCCGGCTTGATGGAAACGGAGTTTCACGACGTTGCGGGTTTCACGATGAAGGCCTCGATGCGACGCTCGGTTCTATCGACAGGCAAGGTCGCGGCAATCGGACTCGATGCGATGTTCGCCCATCGGTCAAGCGTGATAGCCGGACGCATCAACACACTGGGCGCCTTCGTCAGTCGTCTGTTGCCGCGCTCGCTCCTAGCGCGCATGGCTTACCAGGTATCCCGGACCTGACGATCGCTCCGGCGAGACATCGGACGCATCGAGGCAACATGAACCGAGAAATTTCAATCCGATCGGAGAGACCAGATGACGGTCCGGCGATCACAAACGCCGTGCGTCGCGCTTACGCCAATGTCGCGTATAGCGACCATCGCGAGCATCTGATGATCGAACGCCTGCGCAAGTTGGAGGACTATGATCCACGGCTATCGCTTCTGGCGGAAATCGATAACGAGATGGTCGGCCACATTCTGCTTACACAAGCAGAAATACGCGACACGCGCTCATCGGTGGCGACGCTGGCGCTCGCTCCCTTATCGGTCGTCCCCGGGCATCAGTCCTGCGGCGTAGGTAAGCGGCTCGTAGGCGAAGCCCATCGGCGAGCGGCCGATCTCGGCTTTGTGAGCGTCCTGCTCGTTGGGATCCCATCCTATTACCCGCAGTTCGGCTACGAACCACTGAGCCGTTATCCGATCACGCTGCCGTTCGAAGTGCCTGCCGAGAACTGCATGATTCTCTCGCTGACGCCGCACGCGCTCGATGGCGTCAGCGGGTTGGTGCATTACACAGATGGATGGCTCGAGCATTGAGCGGCCTCGCTCGTAGGTGTCAGAATAGGTTGGGGCGGCCGATGAGAACGATAGGTCTGCGACAATGCTCAAGCCTTCAGCTAACGCTATCCTGCCAATCCATTCGACCCGTCCGAACTTCTCGCATGGGCGGCGTGCCGAACATTCGCCTATATTCCCGACTAAACTGAGACCCGCTTTGATAACCGACCGAAAAGGCGGCAGACGTCGCGCTCAACGGTTCGGTCAGAAGCAATCGCCGCGCCTCGTATAGCCGAAGGGTTTTTTGATACTGAAGCGGAGCCATGCCTGTGGCAGCCTTGAACCGCCGGTGAAAGGCCGAAGGGCTCATACCAACCGCCCGCGCGAGATCCTCTACTTTGAACGGGCTCGCGTAGTTTTCCCCGATCAAAGCCAGCGCATTTCGAATCTGCGATATCGTCGAACCGGCCGCAGCGACCTGCTTCAGAACGACGCCCTGCGGCCCGAGCAGCAAGCGATATACAATCTCTCGTTCCAGCAGCGGAGCCATAATCCGCATCTCAGCGGGCCGGTCGATCAGCCGTAGCATCCGGCTCCAGGCATCGAGCAGGTCGCGCCCCGCAGGATTGACTGCGAACCCCTTTCGATAGGCTTCGCCAGTGGGATCGGGCATATTCAGAACCAGATCGGAGACTATCCCAGGATCTATGGCCAGACTAATCGCTAGATAGGGTCGATCCGCACTCGCCTGCGTGATTTTGCCCAAAACCGGAAGTTCAAGGGCCGCGGTGAAGGTGTCGCCGGCGCGATAGGTCAGAACCTCATCGCCGATTAACAACCGTTTTTCGCCCTGGAGTATCAGGCTGACAACCGGCCGATAGGTTTCCGGCAGAAGTTCGATGCACCGGCTGACTTTGTACAACCCAACATTCGGCATGGCGGTCTGCGTCAGGCCTTCCTGGCCCTTTTTTGCAACCTTAGAAGCCAAGTCCGCAATAGTCTCATCCATCTGCGCGCCTATCCCATGCCGATCACTTGGAATCAATGAATGGGCAGGATTAGGCAAAAGTTGGACAGGATCAGGCGCGCGAAGTGAGCGGCAATTGCCTACGTGCAGTTCATACGAATGGAGGCGACATGAACCGCGCAGGAAACACTATTTTTATCACCGGCGGGAGTTCCGGCATCGGCCGGGCACTGGCGCATCGCTGGCACGATTGGGGTAATAAGGTGATCGTCGCAGGCCGTCGGCGCGACGCGCTTGAGGAAACGGTCGAAGGGCGACCGGGTATGATGTTTTACGAACTGAACGTCGATGACTCCGACGCGATCACGAGAGTGACGCGACGGTTGATCGCCGAGCATCCAGACCTCAACATTCTGGTCAATTGCGCCGGGATTTCGGGCGCGGAAGATCCGACGACTGCCCGTAATCTTTCGCGCGCGGAAAAGATGGTCGAAACCAATTTTCTTGGCCCCGTACGCATGATCGACGCGCTCGTGGATCATTTGAAGAGCCGCCCCGCCGCGGCCATCGTCGTTGTCTCCTCCGGCACTGGCTTCGTACCGTATCCGGCCGCGCCGACTTATTCGGCGAGCAAGGCGGCGCTACACTCCTATACGGTGTCATTGCGCGCTCTGCTGCGAGATGACCTTCAGGTCATCGAGATCATCCCGCCGCAGGTGGCGACCGATCTGATGGAGGGCCTGAAGGAATCGCCCTACAGCGTGCCGCTCGAGAAATTCGCCGACGACGTATTGGCGCTACTCGTCGCCCAGCCATCGGCGGACGAGATCATCGTCGACGAGGTAACGCCGTTCCGCTTCGCTGAACGGGATGGCAAAGTAAGAGAGATCGTGAATGCTATGGTGGCGAATGGCTGAGCCGATCGCGTGAAAGCCTCCTGCAGCGCGAATGGCGGCTCCTGTCCGGAGCCGCCATTCGCTCAGCCACCGGGAACGGCCGGGTCTAGTCGACAGGCGACCTTGCAAACTAGCAGCTATCCCAGAATCTGAACTGCAAACCTCACATTCCGTAGTCGGCAAAACATGGCATGACGAAGGCCCTCTTACGCACCAATGCGATAACTGCAAAACCGCAAGCCAAAGCTGTGAGATCCGACTGAAGTGGTGATTCCAGTGCGAGGCTCGGGGATAACAACCAAGCCCGATATTCCAGACTGGACAACCAAAATATATCTCCTCAATGTACCTGGACGTCGGTGGACACTTATGGAAACTGGATGATTGTGGTATCGAATGTGGGAAGCAACCATTTGGCATAATGAATTGATTTTAATATCAAATTCTTAGGTGTGGACCTTCTAAGTCCTCCGTCTCCGCCAATTTTTACAGGTCCCGTGCATTGATCCGATCCCGCTTCGGCACCTTTCGCGGACTTGTCCGCCTCGCCCTTTCCTATCCACAGCTGATGCTCGGTCAGTCGGCCAGCCGGGCGCCTGACCCGGCGCAGGTGCGGCGGCTGGTGTTCGTGTGCCAGGGCAATATCTGCCGCAGCGCCTTTGCCGATGTCGCAGGCCGGCGGGCGGGGCTGAATACGGCGTCCTTCGGCCTGTCCACCACCACCGGGCGTGCGGCGCATGACGCCGCGATCGTGGCGGCGCGGGCGCTGGGCCATGACCTGTCGGACCATCAGGCGATCGACCTGAAGGATTATGTCCCGCAGGAAGGCGACCTGCTGCTGGCGATGGAGGTGCGGCAATTGCACCGGCTGGCCGCCGATTCGCGCTTGGCCGGCCTGCCGCGGGTGTTGCTGGGGCGCTGGACGCGGCCGATGCTGCCGCATCTGCACGATCCCTATGAGCTGGACGACCGCTATATGGCGACCTGCCTGCGCCGCATCGACCGGGCGATCGGCGGGCTGGTCAGTGCCTTT
Source organism: Sphingobium psychrophilum (assembly GCF_012927105.1). Lineage (GTDB taxonomy): Bacteria > Pseudomonadota > Alphaproteobacteria > Sphingomonadales > Sphingomonadaceae > Sphingobium > Sphingobium psychrophilum. The sequence continues at coordinate 24,289 of NZ_JABBFV010000013.1, forward strand.
CCCGGCGCACGGCTTTCCTGACCATCTGCACCATGTCGCGCAGCCAGGGCCGCATGTCCGAGGCGCTGAAGACATAATAGCGCGCGCGCGGATCGACAAAGGCGAGCAGGTAGCTGGCGAGATCCACCAGCGGGCGACGGCGGAAGAAGGGATCGCCGATGCGGCCGGGCGCGAGCAGGATGCGCGCCAGTCGCTTGGTTTCCGGCACCATGTAGCGCGCGCGCAGATCGTCACGCGGCGCCGGGGCGACGTCAATGTGGCCCAGCACCTTGCGGCGGTAGGCTTCCCAGGCGAAATCGGCGCCGCAATGGCGCGCCAGCGGCAGGCTGCCCCAGAAGCGGCCATTGACCTCCATCAGCCAATAGCGATCATTGTCCGGTTCATAGCGATATTCGACCATCGCCTGCCCTTCCCAGTCGAGCGCGCGCAGCAGCTTTTCGGAGAGCGCCATCTGCGCGCCATGCGCATCTGTGGGTTCGGCGCGGCACAGGGTCGATACGCCGCCTTCGGGCGGCCATTCGTGCAGGCGGCGATGCTGGAAGCGCAATGTGGCCTGGCCATCCTGCATATAGAGCATCTGGCCGAGGCCAACGCCGCGGCAATATTGCTGGATCAGCGGCCAGCGTCCGACCGGGGCATAGCGGTCCAGCAGCGCGACCAGCTGGTCGGGCGTGCGGACATACTCGGTCTTGATCCACTCCAACCCCGCCTGTTCCAGCACCGCCATGATGTCCGGCGGATTGGCCCATTTGGCGACTAGCGGGTAGCGCATCTGGGCGGCGCGGGCGGCGAAATCCTCGCCAGCGCGCGGTTGCCAGGTCTGTGGCACGCGCAGCCCGGCGGCGGCGGCGGCGTGGAGCGTCTGCAGCTTGTCGAGCACCCGGCCCAGCGGTTCGGGCCGAGGGACGAGGAGATGGCAGTCGCCAATCATGGACGGCAGGCCGGCCAGTTCGATCAGGTCGGATTCGGAGATGGCCAGCACCGCCCGCGCGCCGGTGCGGGCGATCAGGCCGGGCAGCCAGTCGGCGATCGGGCCAGCCGGGCGCAGGGTCCAGTCGGCGCAATGGCGCGATGCCGTCCCGATCGATGCGGCGCTGCGGGCGATGCCATGGACCGGCACGCCATGGCCGCCCAGTTCGCGCACGACCGTCAGGGCGATCGCATTTTCCATACCCAAAAGCAGCACATGCGGTAACGCCTTCACGCAGGCACCAGCCGATGTTCGTAGCGCCAGGTCGCCCAGCCCTGCTCCGCCATGCGCAGGGCGGTGCGCCACTGGCTAGGCGCGGCGCGGCTGAGGCGGCGCACCGGCCGGTCGGCAAGGTCGGCGGGCAGATCGTTGAACCCTGCGCCGTGCATATCGGGCAGGCGGGCGGCTTGCCGACACAGCGCCTCGAACCGGGCCATCACGGCGCGGTTGGGGCGCTGGCGATCGCGCGAGAGCATTTCGAAACTATGGGTGACGACGACGAAGGCGTCATGCCCTTCGCCCACGGCATGGCGCATCCCGGCGCGCATTTCGGCGGCCGACATGGCGCAGATCTGGGCCGGGCGGAAACCGCCGGGGCGGTCGGCGATGCCCGAGACGGGCAGTTCGATGACCCCTAGATGGCGGGTTGCACTAATTTGGGCCGGATCAGCGGTGATGCCGCATTCGCGGCCCAGATAGGCGGGATTGACGCTGCTGTCCCAAGCGACGCCCAGGGTCGCCAGCGCGCGCAACGTGTCGTCATTGGCGCCGAAATTCCCGGCGCGGAAAGCGGTGATGGCGGGGGCGCCGGCCTCTTCCAACCATTGTTTGGCGAGACCGAGCAGGACGATCTGGTCGGCCAGGGAGAAGTCGCCGATATTGCGACCCTGCCGGCCGCCGACGGGCGAATCCTTCGCCCAGGCGAGCCATTCGCTGTGGATGTGCATCTGCACTTCATGCCCGCGCCCGACGATGGCACCCACGATCGGTGCCAGGAAATCAGCCCCATGGACCAAAGCGGGCATCGGATCGAGGAAGAAGACCCCCTTTAGGCCATGGCGTTCGAGCAGGTCCATCTGCCAGCCGATGCCATAGGGCCTGCCCTGCGCTTGGCCCCAGATCGATCGATCCACATTGTCCGCCAGACCGACGCCCCGCTGGTGCAGCGAAGAGGAGAGTTCGGTATCGACGGTGATGAGCAGCGCAGTCATGGGGGCGGTCCGGTCAGGGGGCGACAAGCCTGAGTAGATAAAGGGAGTTAAGGAGGGGTAATGGTTGCGCCTATGTCCTATCGGACAACGGCTTGCCGCCTCTTTCGATCCCCATGCCCCTTAGACGACGCGGCGCGCGCGCTTCCTTCATTCAAGCAGAGAAAATTCCCCATAATTGCCCTGGAAGAAAAGCAGCGGGCTGCCCGGACGGTCCACTTCCAGTGCGACCACACGGCCGAGCACGATATCATGGTCGCCCGCTTCATGCACCGCATCGAGCGTGCAGTCGATCCAGGCGACGACATCGTCGAGGATCGGTGAGCCGTTGGCCGAGACGCGATGGGCGATGCCGGCGAACTTGTCGGGACCGGGACCGGCGATCTGACGGCACAGCGGCTTCTGGTCGCTGGCGAGGACATTGACGCAGAATTTGCCGACCGCCTGGATGCGCGGCCAACTGGTCGAGCTTTTGGCGGGGAAGAAGGCGACCAGCGGCGGATCGAGCGAGACCGAGGTGAAGGAGCCGACCACCATCGCGGCCGGCGTCCCATCCGCCTCGACCGCGGTGACGACGCACACGCCGGTCGGATAATGGCCCAGCACCCGCCGGAAGGTCGCACTGTCGAAACTGGCCATGCTCATATCTTGCTCCCGAAAGGGTCCTTAATCTCTTCGCGTGCGCAACATGCAAATTGCAAGTGCAAAGCACACATATCCGACGGGGGGTAAACCGCAGACGACGCCCCCCGGATCAGAGCGCAACCCCGCCCGCCGCCAGCACCGCCAGGGTCAGCAGTTCGGATGCATTGGAGGACATGGTCGCGATCTGCACCGATTTTTCCATGCCGACCAGCACCGGCCCGATCATCGACGTGCCGCCCAGTTCGCGCAGCAGCTTCGCCGAGATATTGGCCGATTGCAGCCCCGGCATGACCAGGACGTTGGCCGGACCGGACAGGCGGCTGAACGGATAGTTTTTCATGACGGCAGGGTTGAGCGCGACGTCGGCGGTCATTTCGCCTTCATATTCGAAATCGACGTCGCGCTCATCGAGCAGCTTCACCGCGCCGCGCACATTTTCCAGAAAGGCGCCGGGCGGGTTGCCGAAATTGGAATAGGAGAGGAAGGCGACGCGCGGATCGACCCCCATGCGGCGGGCGACCGCCACGGTGCCTTCGGCGATATCGGCCAGTTCGTTGGCGGTGGGGCGTTCGTTGACCGTCGTGTCGGCCAGGAACACGGTCTTGTCCTTGGCCACAATCACATGGATGCCGAAGGGGGTGCGGCCGACCGCCGGGTCCATCACCCGCTTCACTTCGCGCAGCGTCTGCGCATAGGGGCGGGTCATGCCGGTGATCATCGCGTCGGCCACGCCCATCTTGACCAGCAACGTGCCAAAAATGTTGCGATCGCGATTGACCATCCGCTCGCAATCGCGGCGCAGATAGCCGCGGCGCTGGAGCCGGGCGTAAAGCAGGTCGACCATGTCGGGCACCAGCGGCGAATTGACGCTGTTGTGCAGTTCGAAGCTTTCGGGATCGCGGACGCCCAGTGCTTTCAGTTTTTCCACCACGTCGCCGCGGCCGACCAGCACCGGGATGCCATAGCCGAGGTCACGGAACTGGATCGCCGCGCGCAACACCACTTCCTCCTCCGCTTCGGCGAAGACGACCCGCTTGGGATTGGCCTTGGCCACTTCATAGGCGGTGGTGAGAACGGTGGTGGTCGGGTTGAGCCGGGCCTTCAAGGACTGACGATAGGCCGCCATGTCGGGAATCGGCTTTTGCGCAACGCCGCTTTCCATCGCCGCTTGCGCGACGGCGGCGGGCACCACCTCCATCAGGCGCGGGTCGAAGGGGGCGGGGATGATATAGTCCGGGCCGAAACTGTGCGAGCGGCCATAGGCCTTGGCCACTTCCTCCGGCACCTGTTCGCGCGCCAGATTGGCGATGGCGTGGGCGGCGGCCAGCTTCATCGCTTCGTTGATGCCGGTCGCCCGCACGTCGAGCGCGCCGCGGAAGATGAAGGGGAAGCCCAGGACATTGTTGACCTGGTTGGGGAAGTCCGACCGGCCGGTGGCGACGATCACGTCGGGACGCACGGCATGGGCGTCGGGCGGCAGGATTTCGGGATCGGGATTGGCCATGGCGAAGATGATCGGCTTTGGCCCCATCGATTTCACCATATCCTGCGTCATCGCGCCAGCGACCGAGAGGCCCAGGAACACGTCGGCGCCCTTGACCGCTTCGGCAAGGGTGCGGGCGTCGGTGCGAACGGCATGGGCGGACTTCCACTGGTTCATGCCCTCGGTGCGGCCCTGGTAGATCACGCCCTTGCTGTCGCACATGATGACATTTTCATGGGGGACGCCCAGCGCCTTGATCAGTTCGGTGCAACTGATGGAGGCGGCGCCCGCGCCGTTCACCACCACCTTCAAGTCCTTCATCTCGCGCCCGGTCAGCAGCGCGGCGTTGATGACGCCTGCGGCCGCGATGATTGCGGTGCCATGCTGGTCGTCATGGAACACCGGGATGTTCATCCGCTCTTTCAGAGTCTGTTCGATGATGAAGCATTCAGGCGCCTTGATATCCTCAAGGTTGATGCCGCCGAAGGTCGGCTCCATCAGTTCGACCGCGTCGATGAAGCGATCGACATCCTCGGTCTTCAGCTCGATATCGATGCTGTCCACGTCGGCGAAGCGCTTGAAGAGGACCGCCTTGCCCTCCATCACCGGCTTGGACGCCAATGCGCCAAGATTGCCCAGCCCCAGGATCGCCGTGCCATTGGTGATCACCGCGACCAGATTGCCCTTGGCGGTGTAATCATAGGCCTTGGCAGGATCTTTCGCGATCGCCAGCACCGGCACCGCGACGCCGGGCGAATAAGCGAGGCTCAGGTCGCGCTGGGTCGCCATCGGTTTCGACGCGATGATCTCGATCTTGCCGGGGCGTCCGGTCGAGTGGAAGAACAGCGCCTCGCGCTCGGAAAATTCCACATTCGATCTGTCGGACATCGTGGCACCCATATATTGGAACAACAGGGCGGCCCTAGCGGTATCGTTATCCTGTGGGCAAGTGCGAGAAGCGCAATTTTACTGCGTTTGGGCGAAGCGCTGGTTTCGATGGGAGGATCACGCTATCGGCTTGGCCATGGCCCTTTCGACCGATACCGCCGCGCCGACACCGATGATGGCGCAATATATGGCGCTCAAGCGCCAAGCGCAGGACTGCCTGCTCTTCTACCGGATGGGCGATTTTTTCGAACTCTTCTTCGACGACGCCAAAATGGCGGCGGCGACGCTCGACATCGCGCTCACCAGCAGGGGCGAACATGGCGGCGCGCCAATCCCGATGTGCGGCGTGCCGGTGCATAGCGCCGAGGGCTATCTGGCGCGGCTGATCAAGGGCGGGCATCGCGTCGCCATCGCCGAACAGACCGAGACGCCGGCGCAGGCCAAGGCGAGGGGCGGCAAGACGCTCGTGGCGCGCGCGATCGTGCGCTACGTCACCGCCGGCACGCTGACTGAGGAGACTTTGCTCGACAGTCGACGCGACAATATGCTGGTCGCGTTGGCGCAGGTCGGCGGAGACGGAGCGGGCGAGATCGGCATCGCTGCCGCCGATATTTCCACCGGCCGGTTCGAGACGATGACCTGTCCGATCGGCGACCTGCCCGCCGAACTGGCCCGGCTGCGGCCGAGCGAGGTGGTGATGGCTGAGGGATCGACGTTGGACGTGGCGGATTGCCACCCCTTCGACCGCGCGGCTTTTTCCAGTGCGCGGGCGGAGGATGCGTTGAAGCGCCTGTTCGGGGTCGCGACGCTGGACGGGTTCGGCCAGTTCGGTCGTGCGGAACTGGCGGCGATGGGCGGGCTGATCGCCTATCTCGACCATGCGGGCAAGGGCACCCTGCCCTTCCTCGCGCCGCCGCTGCGCAAGACCAGCGGCGGCCATGTGGCGATCGACGCAGCGACGCGCGAAAGCCTGGAGATCGTAGCGACCATGGCGGGCGCGCGGGCGGGCAGCCTGCTGGGAGCGATCGACCGGACGGTGACGGGCGCGGGCGCGCGGCTTTTGGGGCAGGATCTGTCTGCGCCGCTGATGGATATGGCCACGATCGAGGCGCGGCTGGGGCTGGTGCAGCTCTTCCATGACGATGCGACGCTGCGCGACCAACTGCGCGGCGCGCTGCGGGCGTTGCCGGACATCGGCCGGGCGCTGGGGCGCGTGGCGGTAGGGCGCGGGTCGCCGCGTGATCTGGGGCAGTTGCGTGATGGGCTGGGCGAAGCCCGGTTACTGCGCGAGCGGCTGGGGCGGATCGCCGAGCCGCCGCTGTTGCTGGTGCGGATATTACCCGCGCTGGACGGGCATGGCGCGCTGGTCGATGCCTTGGCGCGTGCGCTGGTGCCTGCGCCGCCGACCGAGACGGCGAGCGGCGGCTATATCGCCGACGGCTATGATCCGGCGCTGGATGAGCTGCGCCGCATGGCCGGCGACGGCCGCCGCGCGATCGCCGCGCTGGAGGCGAAATATCGCGCGCAGACCGGCATTTCCGCGCTCAAGATCCGGCATAATGGCGTGCTGGGCTATCATGTCGAGGTGCCGGCGCGCGCCGCCGATACGCTGATGGCGCCCGACAGCGGCTTTACCCATCGCCAGACGCTGGCCGGCGTGGTGCGGTTCAATTCGATCGACCTGCATGAGGAAGCCGGGCGCGTGGCGCAGGCAGGCGCTCATGCGCTGGTCGCCGAAGCCGCGCATCTGGAGGAGCTGATCGCCGCGGTGCTGGACCGCAAGGCCGACATCGCCCGCGCGGCCGAGGCGCTGGCGCGGCTGGACGTCGCCGCGTCGCTGGCGGAACGGGCGGCCGAGGGCGGGTGGCAGCGTCCGCATTTCGTGGCCGAGGACGGCGCAGGTCCGTGCCTGGACATCGTCGGCGGGCGGCATCCGGTGGTGGAGGATGCGTTGCGGCGTGACGGCCAGCCCTTCGTCGCCAATGACTGCCGCTTGAGCGAGAGCGACCGGCTTTGGCTGGTCACCGGCCCGAATATGGGCGGTAAATCCACCTTCCTGCGCCAAAATGCGCTGATCGTCATATTGGCGCAGGCAGGCGGCTATGTCCCCGCGCAATCGGCGACGCTGACGTTGGTGGATCGGCTGTTCAGCCGGGTCGGCGCGTCGGATAACCTCGCCAAGGGGCGATCGACCTTCATGGTCGAGATGGTCGAGACGGCCGCAATCCTGGCGCAGGCGACGCCGCGCAGCTTCGTCATCCTGGACGAGGTTGGGCGCGGCACATCCACCTATGACGGGTTGGCGCTCGCCTGGGCGGTGGTGGAGGCGGTGCATGAGGTCAATCGCTGCCGCTGCCTGTTCGCGACCCACTATCATGAGCTGACGCGGCTGGCCGAGACGCTGCCGTCGCTGTCGCTGCATCATGTCCGGGCGCGCGAGTGGAAGGGCGACCTTGTCCTGCTGCACGAACTGAGCGACGGACCGGCCGACCGCAGCTATGGCCTGGCGGTGGCGCGGCTGGCGGGGCTGCCCCAGCCGGTGTTGAAGCGCGCCAAGGACGTGCTGGCGCGGCTGGAGGCGGGCAAGGCGAAGACCGGCGGAATTGCCGCGGGACTGGACGACCTGCCGCTGTTCGCGGCGGTGGCGATGCAGGAGGAAGCCGCGCCCGACCCGCTGCTGGCGGCGATCGACGCGATCGACGCGGATGCGCTGTCCCCGCGTGAGGCGCTCGATCACATATATCGATTGAAACAACTGGCCGCTGAGCGGCGGCCCGACTAGAGACAGCAGATGGTCATGCAGTTCCCCGCGCTGGGATCGCGCCGCGCGATTATCGACCGGCGCGCGATTTCCGACACGATCAACGCCCTGGCGATAGAGCATCGGGGCGATAGCACCCGGCTGCGCGCGGCCATCGTCAAGGAATTGAAGGCAGCGCTGGACGAAGGCCGGGCCGAAGTCGCCCGGCGGCTGGAGGCGAAGCCAACGCGCGGGCGCGAATCCGTGACCGCCTTCGCCTTCCTGATCGACCAGATTTTACGCCTGCTCTATGACGCGACGACGCATCACCTCTATCCGGCGGGCAATCGCAGCACCGGCGAGCGGATCGCGCTGATCGCGGTGGGCGGCTATGGCCGGGGCGAAATGGCGCCGCACAGCGACGTCGATATCGGCTTCATCACCCCCTGGAAGCCGACCGGATGGACCGAGCAGGTGATCGAATCCATGCTCTATTCGCTGTGGGATCTGGGGCTGAAGGTCGGCCATAGCAGCCGGTCGATCGACGAGACGATGCGCATGGCCAAGGCCGACCTGACGGTGCGCACGGCTTTGCTGGAGGCGCGCTATGTCTGGGGCGACAGGGCGCTGTATGAGGAAACGTCGGTCCGTTTCGACGCAGAGGTGATGCAGGGCAACGCCCGCGCCTTCGTGACCGAGAAACTGGTCGAGCGCGACGAGCGGCACAAGCGGATGGGCGACAGCCGCTATGTCGTGGAACCCAATGTGAAGGAAGGCAAAGGGGGTCTGCGCGACCTGCACACGCTCTTCTGGATCGGCAAATATGTGAACCGGGTGCGGTCGGTGGCCGAGCTGGTCGATGTCGGCTTGCTGACGCAACTGGAACTGCGCCAGTTCCAGAAGGCCGAGGATTTCCTGTGGGCGGTGCGATGCCACCTGCACACCATTACCGGGCGTGCCGAGGACCGGCTGACTTTCGACCTGCAACTGGAAACCGCGACGCGGATGCGCTTCACCGGGCGGGCCGGCCAGTCCGGGGTCGAACGGTTCATGCGCTATTATTTCCTCAACGCGAAGATCGTGGGTGACCTGACCGCCGTGTTCCTGGCGCATCTGGATGATCAGATGGCGGAAAAGGGGCGGCGCTATATCCCGGCGATTTTCCGCCGGCCCAAGAAACTGGACGGCTTCGTGCTGGAGCGCGGGCGGCTGAGCCTGCCGAGCGACGATTTTTTCCAGGCGGACCCGGTGCGGCTGCTGGAGATATTCGCCGTCGCGGACAAGCATGGGTTGCAGATCCACCCCAGCGCCATTCGCGCGGCCAGCCGGGACGCTGGGCTGATCAATGCGAAGATCCGCAAGGATCCGCGCGCCAACGCCGCCTTTCTGGAGGTGCTGACGTCCCCGCGCGACCCCGAAACGGTGCTGCGCTGGATGAACGAATCATCGGTGTTCGGGCGTTTCGTGCCCGATTTCCGCCGCGTCGTGGCGCAGATGCAATTCGACATGTATCATCATTATACGGTCGATGAGCATACCATCCGCGCCGTCGGCCTGCTGTCGCGGATAGAGAAGGGCGAGCTGCCGCAGGATCATCCGCTGGCGACCGACCTGATGGGCAAGATTTTGTCGCGGCGCGTCCTTTACGTGTCGGTGCTGCTGCACGACATCGCCAAGGGGCGTGGCGGCGACCATAGCCTGCTGGGCGCGGAAGTGGCGGAGCATCTTTGCCCGCGGCTGGGGCTGACCCCGGCGGAGACGGAGACGGTCGCCTGGCTGGTGCGCTATCATCTGCTGATGTCGGCCACCGCCTTCAAACGCGACCTGTCCGACTATAAGACGATCCTCGATTTCGTCGATGTGGTGCAGAGCCCGGAGCGGCTGCGGCTGCTTCTGTGCCTGACGGTGGTGGACATTCGCGCGGTGGGACCGGGGGTGTGGAACAGCTGGAAACGCCAGTTGCTGGGCGACCTGTATGACAGCGCCGAAGAATTGCTGCGGCTGGGCCACAAGCAGAAGGGGCGGAGCGAGCGGGTCATCGTGAAGCAGGAAACGCTGCAACGGGCGCTGGGCATTGATGACGCGGCCTTCGCTGCGTTCAGCAAGCGGCTACCCGAATCCTACTGGATCGCCGAGCCGGACGACATCCTGTTCCACAATGCGCAGCATATATTGGCGGCGGGCGAATCGCCGCTGTCGATAGCCGCGCAATATTATCCGCAGCGCGGCGCGACGTTGGTGACGGTCTATGCCGCGGACCATCCGGGCCTCTTTTATCGTATCGCGGGCGCCATCCATCTGGCCGGCGGCAACATCATCGACGCGCGCATCCACACGACGCGCGATGGCGTGGCGATCGACAATTTCCTGGTGCAAGACCCGCTGGGCGGCGCGTTCCACAGCCCCGACCAGTTGCAGCGCATCCGCAACGCCATCGAAGATTCGCTGTCCAACCGCCACCGGATGATCACCAAGCTGGCGGCGCGCCCCCTGCCCCGCACCCGCGCCGAAGCGTTCCGCATCGAACCCAATGTGCTGATCGATAACAAGGCGTCGAACCGCTTTACCGTCGTGGAGGTCAATGCGCGCGACCGGCCCGCACTCCTGTTCAGCCTGGCCAATGCGCTGTTCCAGTCGAAGGTCACGGTCCACAGCGCCCATGTCGCCACCTATGGCGAGCGCGCGGTGGATACATTCTATGTCACCGACCTGTTCGGCGGGAAGATCGAGAGCAAGGCGCGGTTGCAGACGTTGGAGCGGCGCTTGCTAGAAGCAGCCGGCGGCGAAGTGGGTGAGGCGCTGGAGCGGGCGTGAGCGGCTCCGGCTCCAAAGGTCAGGCCTATCTCCGTTCGGGCTGAGCCTGTCGAAGCCCTGTTCCTCTTTGCGAGGCCGAAAAAAAGGCCCTTCGACAGGCTCAGGGCGAACGGCTTTATATTATGTTGCCGTGGCTTTAGCGCACGATGTCCATCGCATCGCCCGGCGACAGCAGCGGGAGTAGGCGGAGCATATCCGCCCGATCCACCGCGACGCAGCCGGCGGTGGGGCGGCCTTCGGACAGATGGAGGAAGATGGCGCTCCCCTGCCCCGATACCGGCGGCGCGTCATTATGACCCAGGACGATTATGACGTCATAGGCATCGTCGCTGCGAATCAGGCTTTCGGCGGAAAAGGCGCGCGGCAGGCGAACCGGGCGGTTATAGGCGGGATCGGCGATATCGTCCGACCAGCCGTCCTGCGCCCGTACCCAGCGCCAGGGGAGCCTTACGCCGCTCGCCACGACCTTGCCGGGGCGCAGCAGGACGCCGCGGATCGGCCAGAGACCCAAGGGCGTGCACCCGTCGCCTTCCTGCTTGTCGGCGGCCGGGCAGGCACCGCCGCGGCCGATGGTGCAGGGCATTTCAAGATCGCCGAAGATCAGGCGGCCCGCGCCGCAATCGACGCGGAGAATATTCATGCCTCCGGGTTCACAGCTGATGGCCGGTGCGGTCGCGCTTGGTGGCGAGATAGCGTTCGTTGTGCGGATTGGTCGGCAGGATGATCGGCAGGCGCTCCGTCACCGCGATCCCCGCCGATTCGAGTCCGGCGACCTTGTTCGGGTTGTTGGTGAGCAGGCGCACCGCGCCCACGCCGAGCAGGTCGAGCATCCGCGCCGCGACCGAAAAATCGCGCGCATCGATGGCAAAGCCGAGCCGGACATTGGCGTCGACCGTATCAAATCCCTGATCCTGCATCGCATAGGCGCGCAATTTGTTGACCAGGCCGATGCCGCGCCCTTCCTGGCGGAGATAGAGAAGGATGCCCCAAGGCGCGTCCGCGATCTGGTGCAACGCTTCATGCAGTTGCGGGCCGCAATCGCATTTCAGGCTGCCCAACACGTCACCGGTCAGACATTCGCTGTGCAGGCGGACGACCGGCGGCGAGGCATCGCGCTTGCCCACCACCAGCGCGACATGTTCGCGCGGTTCGTCCGGGCTGCGGAAGGCGATGATCTCGCCGCTCTCGCTGGCCGACACCGGCAGGCGCGCGCGGGTGGCGATGGCGAGGCGGGTAGCGTCGTCATAGGCCGCGATAGAGTCGGCGCTCACTGTCGCTTCGACCGAAGTATCGCCTTCCGTCAAGAAATAGGCGGGCAGGATGCCAGCGAGGCGAGCGAGGCGCAGCGCCGCCTTGGCGGCTTGCGGCGCGGCCAGTGACCGCGCGCGAAACGGTCCCTTAAGGGGCGACGCCAGGTCGAGCACCGGGTCGGAAATGGCGGTGGCGACATCGGCGTCAATCCAAGGCGCCCGTTCGACGAGCACCGGCAGGTCGGGGTCTGCGGCGGCCAGCTGGTTGGCGAGTTTCAAGGTTTCGGCGCGTGCGGCGGAGATGAGGATATCGGCCTGGCCGTGCGGGTCGAAGTCCACCAGCGTGACCGCGTCCGCGCCCTCGATCGCCATCAGCCGGATCGCGCCGTCGGGCGCGGTCAGGCGGATCGCCCAGCCGCGGCGCAGCGCGTCGATCGCGCGCGCGGCATCGCGGCCATTGGCCCGTCCATTGCCTGTCCCCGGCATCAGAAGGCGAATTCGGTGATAATCGGGATATGGTCGGATGGCTTGATCCAGCTGCGCGCGGGTTCGACAACGCGGTGGCTGACCGCCTTGTCCGCGACATCCTTCGTCATCCACATATGGTCGAGGCGACGGCCGCGATCCGATTCCGCCCAGTCCTTCGCGCGATAGCTCCACCAGGTATAGAGGCGCGCAGGCGCAGGATGGAAATGGCGGCCGATATCTACCCAGTCGTTCGACGCCTGCAACCGCGCGAGAATGTCACATTCCCCCGGCGTGTGGCTGACGACGTTGAGCAACTGCTTGTGGCTCCAGACATCGCATTCCAGCGGCGCGATGTTGAAGTCGCCGGTCAGGATCGCGGGTTGCTTGTCGAGCGCCGACGACCACTCGATCATCCGTTCGAGGAAATCCATCTTCTGGCCGAATTTGGGATTCACCTCCCGATCGGGAATATCGCCGCCCGCGGGGACATAGACATTTTCGATCCGCACGCCATTGTCGAGCCGCACGCCGACATGGCGCGCTTCGCCATTGGCCTGCCAGTCGAACCGGTCATCCTCATGCACCGGCACCTTGCTCATTATCGCGACGCCATGATGCATCCGCTGGCCGTTCAGCACCTGATGGACATAGCCCATGCGGCGGAACATTTCGGTGGGAAACGTCTCGTTCACCACCTTGGTTTCCTGCAGGCACAATATGTCGGGCGCTTCGAGCCGCAGCAGCTGTTCGACGATGTCGATACGCGCGCGGACGGAGTTGATGTTCCAGGAGCAGATGGAGAGGGTGTCGGCCATGGCATTCCACCTAGGAGGCCACAGGCGGTCACGCAAGCGGCTGAAAGGGGGCCGCATAAAGTAAGACCCCCGCTCCGGGGGCGTGGAACGGGGGTCTCGATCGCGCCCTTGAAGCGCTTCGCGGCGAGAGAGTGGACCGGATAACAGGGGGGAAATCCCGGTTTGTCTCTCGCCTTGAGTTGTAATTAGCGCCCGCCATATGAGCGGCAGATGAACAAAGCGCCAAGTTTTTCCATCTGTCCTGCAAGGCGCTCGGGCCGCCTTGCGGAGCCTAGAAGTCAGCCGCCGGCCGACCGTCCCCTGGGTCGCGGATCGGTCCAGCGGAAGGCGGAATCGGCCACCGGCGCACCATAGACATGGTTGCTCAGTCGCACCGCAGTACGGTTATTCTGCGAATCGAGCGCCACCCAGCCATAGAGTTGCAGGCCCGCGGGACCGGACGGGTTGCGTTTGAAGATCATGGTGATGGTGCCATATTCGAGCCGCTTGGGATCGCGCGCCTCGACGCTCAGGATCGATGGATCGCCGGTCGGCACGACCTTCCCATATTTGGAGAGATCCTTGCTGGGATCGAGCAGCGCGCCCAGCGGCGAGTTGCCGATCGGCCAGCGTTGCACTTGTCGCACTTCATAATCGATCATGGTCAGCGCCTTGCCGTCGCCTACGATCAGCAGCGGCACCCCCTTTTGATATTGGAAGCGGATCTTGCCCGGCTGTTTGAGGGTCAATTTACCGGTCAGGGTCTGGCCGCTGCGGTCGGTCTGGGTGAAATCGGCGGTCAGGGTGGTGACCCCGCGAATATAGGCATTGACCTGGGTCAGGTCGGACGAGGCCTGCTGCGCGGCGACGGGCGCGGTCGGCACGATGACCGACAGGGCGGCCGGCGCGGCGGCAAGGGCCAGGATCAGGGGCGCAAGGCTGCGCTGCATGGCGTTCAACTCCGGTTGTTCAGGAATATGTGGGGTAGAAGGTCGGGCTTGAACCCGCTGTGAACCCGGCTGTTCCGAAATAGCAAGCTTTGGAAGCGTGATGGGGGAGAGCATGTCGCAGACGGTCGGGACAGCTCTATCCCCCATGCTCCCGCCTCGCCCTGCCGGTCTGACCGGCGGCACCGCTCCAATTATGTTATCGGCGCGGCAGCAGCGTGATTCGCTTAGCCCTATTCGCGGACAAAAAAAAGGGCCGATCCGAAGATCAGCCCGAAAAGTTTTAGGAGAGGATGCCTGAAAGGCCTGATCCTATTGCCCGCTCCAGCTTCATGCTGCAAATGCGAAGGGCGTAAGAGCAATTGCACGATACGCAATCGTAACCATTTTAGTCGGATCAGAGCGGCCAGCCTCAGAGCGGATTGCCATTTTCGTCGCGCAGCACTTCGCGGCGGCCGACATGGTTGGGCGGGCCGACCAAGCCTTCCTCCTCCATCTTCTCGATCAGGCGCGCCGCGCTGTTGTAGCCGACGCGGAGTTGGCGTTGCAGCCAGCTGGTCGAGGCCTTCTGATTTTCGAACACCAGTTGGCACGCCTTGCGGAACAGCTGCGCGTCCGGGCTGTCGTCGCCCAGATCGACGCCGTCGAGCGCGAAGCTGCCCTCCTCCGGCTCCTCGGTGACGGCCTGGATATAGTCGGGCTGGCCCTGCGCGCGCCAATGGTCGGCGACCATCCGCACTTCATCGTCGGACACGAAAGGACCGTGAACGCGGGTCAGCCCCTTGCCGCCATGCATGTAGAGCATGTCGCCCTTGCCCAATAATTGTTCGGCACCCTGTTCGCCCAATATGGTGCGGCTGTCGATCTTGCTGGTGACGAAGAAGCTGATGCGGGTCGGCAGGTTTGCCTTTATGACGCCGGTGATGACGTCGACCGAGGGGCGCTGGGTAGCGAGGATCAGGTGGATGCCAGCCGCGCGCGCCTTTTGCGCCAGCCGCTGGATCAGAAATTCGACTTCCTTGCCCGCGGTCATCATCAGGTCGGCCAGTTCGTCCACCACCACCACGATCTGCGGCAGCGGCTGGAAATCCAACTGCTCCTCCTCATAGATCGGCTTGCCGTTTTCGGGGTCGTAGCCGGTCTGGACCCGCCTGCCGAGCGGCTTGCCCTTCGCCTTCGCCGCGCGGACCTTCTCATTATAATTGGCCAGGTTGCGGACGGAGATGGACGCCATCATGCGATAGCGATCCTCCATCTGCTCCACCGCCCATTTCAGCGCGCGGATCGCCTTGGCCGGTTCAGTGACGACCGGGGACAGGAGATGCGGGATATCGTCATAGGTCGATAGTTCCAGCATCTTGGGATCGATCATGATGAGCCGCAACTGGTCGGGCGTCATGCGGTAGAGCAAAGACAGGATCATGGCATTGAGGCCGACCGACTTGCCCGACCCGGTGGTGCCCGCGATCAGCAGATGGGGCATGGGGGCCAAGTCGGCGATGATCGGTTCGCCCGAGATATTCTTGCCCAGGATGATCGGCAGGGTCGCTTCCTGCATGAATTGTTCGGATGTGATGAGTTCGCGGAAGGACACCCCTTCGCGATGGGCGTTGGGCAGTTCGATGCCGATCACGGTGCGGCCGGGAATCGTCGCGACGCGGGCCGACAGGGCCGACATGTTGCGGGCGATATCGTCGGCCAGCGCGATCACGCGGCTCGCCTTGATGCCGGGCGCGGGTTCCAGTTCATACATGGTGACGACCGGGCCGGGGCGGACTTCGGTGATGTTGCCCTTCACATGGAAATCGTCGAGCACCGATTCGAGCAGGCGGGCGTTCCGTTCCAGCGCGGCCTTGTCGATCTTGCCGCCCTGGTTCGCGGGGACGGGGTTGAGCAGGTCGGGCGAGGGCAGCGAGCTATGCCCGAACAGGTCGTCCTGGCTGATCGGCGCCATGGGGCGCTGCACCGGCGCGGGCTTGGGCGACTGGATGGTGATAGGCGGTTTGGGTTCGTGCGATACCTGCTTGCGCGGGGCGATGACGCGCCCGGCCAGTTCGTCATCGCCATCATCGTCGGCATCGACCACGGCGGCGGAACCGGCAAAACCGAGCGTCGGCCGCGGCAGGTTGAGTTTGGGCAATGAGGGCCGGCGCAGCGCGATGATCGGCTTTTCCAGCGCCAGGCTGCGATAGCAGGCGAACAGTCCCGCAATCAGCGCGCCAACGATGAGGATTCCCGTGATCCATGACGCGGCGGCGGGCGCCTGCGCTGTCAGGCTGGCAATGCCCTTGGCGACGACCAGGCCGATCACCCCGCCCCAGCCCGCGGGCAGGCCGACCAGCGGCGCGCTTTGGAACAAGGCGAGCGCAATGCCGATCAGGGCGATGCCGAACAGGCATTTGCCGAACTGGCCCTTCCATTCGCGCATATCCTGGTCGCCCCACATACGACGGGCGGTGACCGCCATCAGCGGCAGGATGAGGGCGACGGGCACGCCCAGCAGCCAGAGCAGGAAATCGGCGGTCCAGGCACCAGGCGACTGCATGATATTGGCGACATGATCGCCCGCGACGGTGTTCATCGACGGGTCGCTGGGCGTATAGCTGAGCAGCGCCAGGGCCAGGAACAGAGTCGCCAGGACGAGCGTGATCGCGCCGATCAGCGCGCCGCTGCGCATCAGGCTGCGCTTCAACATTTCGCGCCATTCCGGCGTGCGTTTCACGGTGCGGCCGACGGCCATAATCCTGCTTGTCCCCCAAATGTTCCGTTTCGGCACAATGCGCCAAGCGGGGAGTCCCGGTCAAGAGCGCGGCCGATCGGCTCGTCCCGCGCGCTCGATCAGAGCGCGGCGAGCGCCGTCAATGTGTCGCCATCGACCCGCTGCACCGTCCATTCGTCCATCGCCGTCGCGCCCAGCGACTGGTAGAAGGCGATGGCAGGGGCGTTCCAGTCGAGCACCGACCATTCGAGCCGGGCGCAATTGCGCTCGATCGCCAGTTGCGCGAGACGGGCGAGCAGCGCTTGGCCCGCGCCCAGGCCGCGCGCGTCCGGCAGGACGAACAGATCCTCCAGATAGACGCCCGGCCGCGCTTCGAAGGTGGAGAAATTGTGGAAGAAGAGGGCAAAGCCAACCGCTCTGCCGGCATGCTCCGCGATCAGCACCTCAGCCATCGGCCGCGGGCCGAACAGATAGCGGGCGAGCGTGGCGCGGTCCGCCTTCACCGCATGGGCGAGCCGTTCATAGTCGGCCAGCGCCAGGATGAAGTCATGGATGATGCCGATATCGTCGGCCTGCGCGTCGCGAATGATGATGTCGGTCATGCCGTTCCCGCTTCCACATGGGCTACATTGGCCCCTTTACTGCGCGCGGCGATAAGGCAGCCGGCGACGATGAGCAATGCGCCCGCCACCGTCGTCAGGGTCAACCGCTCACCAAAGGCCAGCCAGCCCATCAGCGCCGCCCAGAAAAAAGCGCTATATTCGATCGGGATCAGCCGCTGCGCCTCCGCCCGCGCATAGGCCCAGGCGAGCGCGGCGAGCGAGGTGAAGGCGAGGCCGGCGGCGAGCAGCACCAGCGGAATCGCAGAACGATCGGGCAGCACAGCCCAGACCGGCGCGCCCAGCACAAAGACGCCGAGCATGACGATATGCTGGAAGAAGGCGACCTCGATCGGCGAGGCGCGCTGCGCCTGCTGCCGCTGGAGGATGAGGTTCCAGGCGAAGAGGACGGCCGATCCCAGCACCGCGCCCGCGCCCAGCAGCGCGTCGGCGTCATAGCGCCCCTGCAACCGCCCCGACAGGATCACGCCCACGCCGACCAGTCCCAGCAGCGAGGCCCCGATCGCCTGCCGCCCGACCGTCTCGCCCAGCAGCAGCGCGGCGAGATAGAGGGCGATCAGCGGGGCGATGAAGGACAGCGCGATCGCTTCGGCAAGCGGCATCCGCATCAGCGCCCAAAAGAAGAGCGACGCCATCAGCGCCACGACCGAACCGCGGAGCAGGTGCAGGCGCAGCACGGCTCGATCCGGCCAACGCTGGCGAGTGAGCAGCATCAGCGTCAGGCCAAGCAAGCTGCCCGCGACGGCGCGCCAGAGGAGAGCGTTATAAAGGCCGATAGCAAGGCTCAGCCCCTTCATCGCGGCGTCCATCACCGAAAACAGCGCGACGCCGACGCAGCAGACGGCAAAGGGAATGGCGAATCCGCCGGGCATGGTGCGCAACGGAATCGCTCCGCCTATTCCGCCGCCTCGGCCTTGCCCGCGTCGGTCATGTCGGCTTCGGCCTTGGCCGCCTCGATCTCCGCCGCCTTGGCTTCTACCAGGCGAACGATATGGTCGACCATGCCTTCGTCCTGAATCACATGGTCGGTGATGCCCGACAGATAGACCATATGCTTGCCAGCCCCACCGCCGGTCAGGCCGATATCGGTTTCGCGTGCTTCGCCGGGGCCGTTGACGACGCAGCCCAGTACGGAGAGCGAAAGCGGTGTATGGATATGCTGGAGCCGTTCTTCCAGCGCCTGCACGGTGCGGATGACGTCGAAGCCCTGGCGCGCGCAGGACGGGCAGGAAATGACCTTCACCCCGCGGGTGCGGATGCCGAGCGATTTGAGGATTTCATAGCCGACCCGCACTTCCTCTTCGGGTTCGGCGGAGAGGGAAACGCGGATCGTGTCGCCGATTCCGGCCCAGAGCAGGTTGCCGATGCCGATCGCGCTTTTCACCGTGCCGCCGATCAAGCCGCCCGCTTCGGTAATGCCCAGATGCAGCGGGCAATCGACCGCGTCAGCAAGCTGCATATAGGCCGCGACGGCGAGGAAGACGTCGCTGGCCTTCACCGCGACTTTATATTCGTGGAAATCCTGGTCCTGCAGCAGCTTGATATGGTCGAGCGCGGATTCGACCAGCGCTTCGGGGCAAGGCTCGCCATATTTTTCCAGCAAATCCTTCTCAAGCGACCCCGCATTGACGCCAATGCGGATCGAGCAGCCATTGGCCTTGGCCGCATCGACCACTTCCTTGACCCGCTTTTCCGACCCGATATTACCAGGGTTGATGCGCAGACAGGCGGCGCCCGCATCGGCCGCTTCCAGCGCGCGCTTATAATGGAAATGGATGTCGGCGACGATCGGGACGCGGACGGCGCGGACGATCTGTTTCAGGGCCGCGGTCGATTCCTCGTCGGGGCAGGACACGCGGATGATATCGACGCCCGCTTCCTCGCAACGGCGGATCTGGTCGATCGTGCCCTTGATATCGTGAGTCAGCGTGTTGGTCATGGTCTGAACTGTGACCGGTGCGCCGCCACCCACGGGGACATTGCCGACCATGATCTGACGCGACTGCCGCCGCGCTATGTCACGCCAGGGGCGCAGGCCGGGATTATGATCGGACATGTATAGAGGCTCCGTAAGCTACAAAGCCTCTATAGGGATGTTTGGTGACGGTTAGAAGCGCAGCGTCGCGGATGCCGCAACCTGATCCGCATTGCCGCTGGTTTGCGCCAGCGTCGTCGCTGTGACGGTGGCGGGCGAGGGGAAATAGCTGTCCGGGCGGATGATATTCGCCTTTTCCACGAAGGTATGGGCGTAGCTGAGGTTCAGCGCGAAGGCGTCCGACATGTTCCAGGTCGCGCCGCCGGTCAGCCAGACGCGGTCGCCATCGGGGACACGGGTGGTCAGATGCTGCGGATTGGTCGGCGAACGGTCGAACATAGTGCCGGCGCGCACGGTGAAGGCCGGGCTGACATCATATTCGCCGCCGACGCTGACCGAATAGCTATCCCGGTAGTCCAGTTCCTTGTTCGTCGTGCCCGCGGCGGAAGTGACGGCAATTCCCTTGAACTTCGACCAATTATACCATTTGCCGGTAACCATCGCGCGCAGTTGCGGCGTCAGCTTGTGCATCATGGAGACGGTGACGATATCGGGCAATTCCAGCGGCGCGGTGGCAGCAAATTCGCCATTGCCCGCGGCGACCGGCCCGACCAGGCCCGACACGATCTGCGTGCCGGCCAGCGTGTGGCTGACGCCGGAGCGATAATGGACGCCCCAATTGGTGTCACCGGTGGTGTAGAACAGGCCCGCATTCCAGCCGATCGACCAGTCGTCGCCCTTCAGGCTGGCGAAGCCATCCGTCGTGACCAAGGGCGAGAGCTGCGGCAGGGCGTTGGTCAGCGTCGCCTTCACATATTGCACGTCGACGCCGCCGCCGATCGACAGATTGTCGCTCAGCTTATAGGCGGCCGAAGGCTGGATATTATAGGTTTTGAGGTCGGTGTAGAGCGAGTCATAGCGGCCGAAGAAGCCGTCATCATATTCCAGCTTCAGGCCGAAGGGCGCATTGACGCCCAGGCCGACCCAGAGCCGGTCGCTGACCTGCGCGCTGGCGTAGAAGCTGGGGATGGGGATGACGCTTTCGAACGGATTGCCGCCGTCATTGCCGCCGACAGGGACCGACAGGGTCGAGCCGGGGATGCTGCGGCGCGAACCGCGATTGGTCTGGTGCGCCGACGCCATCAGCGCGACGCCGCCGACCGAGGTCTGGATGCCCGACAACTGCGTCATCGCGGCTGGATTGAAATAGATTGTGGA
Organism: Sphingobium psychrophilum; assembly: GCF_012927105.1. Lineage (GTDB taxonomy): Bacteria > Pseudomonadota > Alphaproteobacteria > Sphingomonadales > Sphingomonadaceae > Sphingobium > Sphingobium psychrophilum. The sequence continues at coordinate 45,088 of NZ_JABBFV010000013.1, forward strand.
CGGATCATCCCCGGCTGCCGCGCCGCCGGACAGGGCGCGTCCGGTTTCCTTGGGCGATTGTTCCTGCAGGTAGAAGCCGCCGGCAAAGGCCGGGGTCGCGGACGCCAATATGGCGCCGGTCAGGAAAAGAGCGGAGAAATGGCGACCGCGAAGCAACATGGCAGATCCTCTACTGGACATGATATTGGCCTTGATCGGTGGCGTTCGAACGCCCGACCGGCTGTTTGGACGCAGCCCGATTATCAGGATTGTGGTTAAATTCCAGTGAGCGGATCGCCCGATTCATCGCATTTCCGCGGCTATAGGCGCATGCAGCATGGCAAAACGCTACGGCAACAGGGCAGGACGGCGACCGGATCAAGACGAAAAAAAAGCCGCCCCGAAGGACGGCCTTGAAGTTTTAGGAGAGGATGCCTGAAAGGCGAGTTCCTTTTGCGGTGCAGCGCAGAGTGTCGCAAATGCGAAACATGGAGGGACGATTGCGTTTCCTGCAATCGTTATCTGGAGCTATGCTTTCCGTAAGGGAAAGTAGCGAGAGAAAACGGATTAACGATACCAAAGTATAAGAGGGATACAGGCGTTTTTCAGGCCGATACTACCCGGATGATGCCCGAATCGGCCAGTTGCGCATCCATTTGCGCAATTAGGCGCGCCAGTCCCGCCTCGTCGGCCGATTCGGCGCGCGCCACCAACGCCGCCTCGGTATTGGACGCTCGCAGCAACCACCAGCCATCGACGGTTCGCACCCGCGCGCCATCGATGGCGCTTATATCGGCGCCCGCGGCCTGCAACCGGGCGAGGATATCTGCAATCACCGCGAACTTGCGGGCTTCGGCCACCGGGAAGCGCCATTCGGGGGTGATGATGCTGGTCGGCATCGCGTCATGCAGCGCGGTCAGGCTCGTTCCCAGCGACCCCACCGCACGGATCAGCCGGACGGCGGCGTAAAGACCGTCGTCATAGCCGGGATAATCGTCGGCGAAGAAGAGATGCCCGGTGGTTTCGCCGCCCAGCGGGCTGCCAATCTGCTTCATTCTGGACTTGATATGGCTATGGCCAGTCTTCCACATCTCGGGTCGTCCGCCCAGCATCGCGATGCGATCGAAGACGGTCTGGCTGGCCTTCACATCCGCGACGATTCGCGCGCCAGGCCGCTTTTCAAGCACGACCTGCGCGAAGAGTCCGAGCAGCTGATCGCCCGCGATCGTCCGGCCCAGCCCGTCGATCACGCCGATCCGGTCGCCGTCGCCATCGAAAGCCACACCGAAATCGAGTTGCTTGGCGAGGACGAGCGCGCGCAGGTCGGCCAGATTCCGTTCCTGGGAAGGATCGGGATGATGGTTGGGAAAATGGCCGTCTATATCGGTGAAGAGCAGATGATGCTCACCGGGGAGCAGTTGCGTCAGGCGCTCCACCACAGGTCCAGCGGCACCATTGCCCGCATCCCAGCCGATGCGACAGGCCGGGCCGTCGAACCCATGCATCAGGCGCGCGACATAGGCGGCCATGACATCGGCCGTTTCGGCCGCGCCCGTGCCCTGTTCCCAGTCGCCCGCCGCGGCCATGACGCCCAGACGCTGGATATCGTCCCCGAAAAAGGGGGCATGACGGTGGACCAGCTTGAAGCCATTCTGGTCGCCGGGATTGTGGCTGCCGGTTATCTGGATGCCGCCATCCACATCGCCGGTCGCTTCGGCATGATATAGCATCGGCGTCGGGCCAAGGCCGACGCGCAGCACATCGATCCCGGTGGCGGTCAATCCATCGACCAGCGCGCTTTCCAGCATCGGCGAACTCAGCCGACCGTCATAGCCGACCGCGATACGTCGGCCCCCGGCGCGGGCGACGATCGTGCCGAAGCTGCGCCCCAGCGCCCAGGCGTCAGCCGCGTGTAGCGTATCGCCCACCCTGCCGCGCAGATCATAGTCGCGCAGCAGCGTGGGATCGAACCGGTGGGTCAAAGCTGCGTCTGGTCGTCGAGCAGCAGGTCGCGCGCGGCGTTGATCTGGGCGGCGAGCGCCTCCGTCCCGCCCTTGTCGGGATGGACCGAGGCGATCAGGCGACGATGGGCGGCGCGGATGGTGCCGGCGTCGGCATCGGGCGCTACGCCCAGCAGCGCGCGCGCCCTGGCGACGTCATCGGCAGGCGGCGGCGCAACAGGAGCGGTGGGGCGCTTGCGACCTTTTGCTTTCCTATTGCCCTGTTTGGCGAAGAACAGGGCCGCGCCGATCAACAGCGGCGCGCCGATCACCGGCTTGCCCTTGGCCGCCAGCACCGCGCCCACCAGCGCCACGCCCAATGCCATGCCATCTTTTGCCGTCATGCGTTGCAGCTTTCCCGTCCAGATCAGCCAGATCGCAAGCGCTGCGATGAGGAGTGACAGCACGCCCATCAGGCCGCGCCGAGCATGTCCATCGACGCCACGCCATCGCGCGTCGGCAGGGCCAGGCCCGACACCATCTCGCGCAATTCCTGGCGCGCGGCGATATGGCTGACCCCCAATTCACCCAGATGCCCCTTGTCGAGCAGGGTGAGGCCGGAGGGGAAGAGTTCGCGGAAGATCACGCGCTCCGACAGGCCGGGTATCACGCGGAAGCCGACCCGGCGGGACAGTTCCATCAGCGCGTCGCCGACCCGCTTCTTGTTGCGCGCGTCATGATGCTGGACGCGGTTGCGCAGCACCACCCAATCGATCGCCACGCCATCGACCTTCGCCCGCGTCTTGCGCGCTTCGAAGATGAGTTCGGAATAGAAGGACAGGCGGCGCACCTTGAAGGTTTCCGGGTCGACCTGACCGATCAGGTCGAAATCGACGAAACTGTCGTTCATCGGCGTGACCAGCGTGTTGGCATGGGGCGCCAGATGGCGGGCAAAGACATCGTCGCGGCCCGGCGTATCCACGACCAGAAAATCCTTGTCCGCCGCCAGGGTCACGACCTGATCGTCCAGCGCGGCGATGCTGTCGCCGGTAAAGACGGCGAAATCAGGCGTGGGCAATTCGATACTGCGCCGACGCGCGGTATCGAGCCGGTTTTCCATATAGCGGGTGACGGTGCGCTGGCGCGGATCGAGGTCGATCATGCCGACGCGATGACCCAGCGCGCTCAAGGCGATGGCGGTATGGACCGCCGTGGTCGACTTGCCGGTGCCGCCCTTTTCATTGGCGAAGACGATGAGATGCGGCTGCGGATTCGCCATTGGCCCCAGATAACCCCGTTGATTGTCGCAATGTGTGTTGACGGTCGCGCCGGCGCGAGCCTAGCAGGACACCCCTATCCTGTCGCCCTTATCGGAGCCGTTCCTTCCGTGCAAACGCTGCGTGACCTGCCCGCCCTTCGTGCCGCCGTCGATGCGCTGAAAAGCGATGGAAAGCCGCTGGTATTGGTGCCCACCATGGGCGCGCTGCATGACGGGCATATGGCGTTGGTGGAAGAAGCGCGGCGGCACGGGCGGCATGTGGTCGTATCGATCTTCGTCAATCCCCGTCAGTTTGGTCCCAACGAGGATCTGGACGCCTATCCGCGGCGCGAGGCGAAGGATACGCAGATGCTGGCCGCGGCCGGCGTGGATATCCTCTGGATGCCGCCGGTCGATGTCATGTATCCGGCCGGCTATGCCACCAATATCGGCGTGTCGGGCGTGAGCGAAGGGCTGGACGGCGCAGCCCGGCCGGGGCATTTCGACGGGGTATCGACCGTCGTCGCCAAGCTGTTCAACCAGGTGCGGCCCGATATCGCGATCTTTGGTGAAAAGGATTATCAACAACTGGCGGTGATCCGTCGCATGGTGATCGACCTTAATCTGGGCATCGAGATCATCGGGATGCCGACCCAGCGGGCCGAGGACGGCCTCGCCCTCTCTTCCCGCAACGCATATCTCAGCGAAGAGGAGCGCAAGGCGGCATTGGCCCTGCCCCGCGCCTTGGGTGAAGCGAAGCGGCAGATCGAGAAGGGCGAGCCGGTCGAAGGGGCGCTGGCCAAGGCGATTGCGACGCTGGCAGCGCATGGCTTCGACCCGATCGATTATGTCACGCTGTGCGACGCAGCGACGCTCGCACCGATGACGGTGCTGGATCGGCCGGCGCGGCTGCTGGGCGCGGCAAAACTGGGCAAGACCCGTCTGATCGACAATATCGCGGTCGATCCGGCCGGATAGTCAGACCAGTCGTCGCCAAAGGATGCAGGCGGCGATAAACAGGCCGATCACCGCCCAGCCCTCCCACGTCCGCGGGCCATAGCCCCAGCCGATACGCTTCTTGCCGAACCAGAGTTTGGGCGGATTCATCGTCCTACATCCTCGTCAAAAAGGCTTCACGATCACCGCGATGACGATGACAGCGGCGGCGATTCCGGGGATTTCGTTCATCATCCGCAACTGCTTGTCGCCAAGCGGGCGAAGGCCCCGCGCCAGCTTCTTCGTATAGCCCGCAATCCAGCCATGATAGCCCGACAGGGCGAGGACGAAGAGGAGTTTCAGGTGAAACCAGCCGAAGCTCCACGCACCGATCTCCACCATCAGCATCAGGCCGAATAGCCAGACCAGGACCAGCGAGGGATTGAGGATGATCTTGAGCAGCCGCGCTTCCCGCTCGATCCATTTGCGATCCTCAGGCGATCCTGGGGCGGTTTCCTGATGATAGACGAAGAAGCGCGGCATCATGAACAGCCCCGCCATCAGGAAGATGACGAAGATGACATGGGCGGCCTTCACCCAGAGATAGGCAGCGCCAAGATAGGCCATCAGACGGAAACTCCCTTAAGCGGATTCATGCTCCTCGCACATAGCTAATGAGCGCTTCGACATGCGCAATGGGGGTATCGGGCAAAATGCCATGGCCCAGATTCATGATATGCGGCCGATCAGCGAAGGCGGCACGGATCTTGTCGACCGCCTCCTCCACCGCGCGGCCGCCCGCGATCAGCGCCAGTGGATCGAGATTGCCCTGGACCGGCATACCTTGCGGCAACGCCTGGTTCGCCCAGTGTGGATCGATGGTTTCATCGACGCCGACCGCATCGACGCCGGTCTGCGCGGCATAGTCGGCGAGCTTCGCGCCCGCGCCCTTGGGGAAACCGATGATGGGAATGGCGGGGTGCAGCGCCTTCAAGCGCGCGACGATCCGCTTATTGGGTTCGATCACCCAGCGCTGGAATTGCAGCGGCGACAGGCTGCCGGCCCAGCTGTCGAACAGTTGGACGGCTTCGACGCCGGCGTCGATCTGGCCGCAAAGGTAAGTGACGGTTGCATCGACGATGGCGTCGATCAGCGCGGCGAAGCGATCGGGCTCGTTATAGGCCATGCGGCGGGCAAGGCCATGGTCCTTGCTGCCCTGCCCCGCCACCATATAGGTCGCAACGGTCCAGGGACTGCCCGCAAAGCCCAGGAAGGTGACCGAAGGGTCCAGCGCCGCCTTCACCTGCCGCACCGTCTCGTAGACCGCCTCGAAGCGGCTAAAATCGGGTGTCAGCGCCGACAGGTCGGTCTCGGCCAGGATCGGGGCGAGGCGCGGGCCTTCTCCAGCTTCGAACCATAAATCCTGCCCCATGGCATAGGGGACGATTAGAATATCGGAAAAGAGGATCGCGCCATCGAAGCCGAAGCGGCGAAGCGGCTGGAGCGTCACTTCAGCGGCGGCAGGGCTGTCATAGACGAGTTCGAGGAACCCGCCCTTGTCCGCCCGCAGCGCGCGATATTCGGGCAGATAGCGGCCCGCCTGGCGCATCAGCCACAGCGGCGGGACGGCGGGACGTTCGCCCTTGAGGACGGCCATGAGCGGCTTGAGGAGCGACTGGTCGGGACGGTCGCTCGGCGCGTCGGGGCTCATCTATAGTCTCTCTTATATTAAGATTCAAAAGGGATGATGGAGATAGTAGGGCGGTTGGCAGCGGGGTTTATGCGTTGCGCCCGGATTTGCCAACAGCTTGACTCAGGGACGCCGCGCTTTGCCGTCCGAGTCACCATGGTCATCCACGCTATCCACAGGCTGTGGATGAAATTATGGGTCTGTTGGGGGCATGTGGATAAGATTCCCGGCTCCGGGGATGGCGGAAAGGCGGGTTTTTATCCCCTATTTCATCCCTTGCTTTATCCACAGCCTGCCCACAGAGATATGCCCATGGCGCGCATCCATCTCCATCTCCTGTCTGACTCCACCGGCGAAACGCTGGAGAATATCGCCAAGGCGGCGATCGGCCTGTTTGAAAATGTGGAGGCGATCCGGCATTTCTGGCCGATGGTGCGGTCCGATGTCCATCTCGACCGGATCATGGAGGAGATCAGCGCCAATCCCGGCCTCGTCCTCTTCACCCTGACCAATCACCCCTTGCGCAAGCGACTGGAGACGCGCTGCCGCGCGCTCGGCCTGCCCCATGTCGCGGCGCTCGACAGCGTGGCGGACGCCCTGTCCAACATATTGGGGCAGGAAACGCGTACCCGGCCTGGGCGCAAACATATATTGGACGAAGCCTATTTCGCCCGGATCGAGGCGATCCAGTTCACCATCGCGCATGACGATGGCGTGGGGCATGAAAATTGGGAGGAGGCCGACATCGTGCTGGCGGGCGTGTCGCGCGCGTCCAAGACGCCGACGTCGATCTATCTCGCCAATCGCGGCTACAAGACCGCCAATATCCCGCTCGTTCCTGAATCCCCGCCACCGCGCAATCTCTATAGCCTCAAGCATCCCATGGTCGTGGGCCTGACCGTCAGCCCCGAACGGTTGATCCAGATCCGCCGCAACCGGCTGCTCTCGCTCAACCAGGCACCCGAAACCGCCTATGTCGATAATGAGAAGGTGCAGGAGGAACTGGCCTTCGCGCGGCGCATGTTCGCTGACAATGGCTGGCCGGTGATCGACATGACAAGGCGGTCGATCGAGGAGGCCGCCGCGGCGATCATCAACCTGTTCAACGACCGCGAACTGGCGGAGGGCGACGCTTTATGAGGTTTTGGGCATGATCGTCCTCGCGTCGCAGAGCGCGAGCCGCAAGGCGATGCTGTCGGCGGCGCAGGTGCCGTTCGAAACCCTCTCGCCCGGCGTCGATGAGGAGGCCGCCAAGGACGCGCTACGCGCCGACGGGCTGGACGCGCGCGCGCTGGCCGATGCGCTGGCGGAGTTGAAGGCGCTCAAAGTGTCGCGCCGGGTGCCGGGCGCGCTGGTGCTGGGCTGCGATCAAACGCTGAGTATCGGCGATGGCGACGATCGCGGGGAGATGGTCGACAAGGCGGTCGATCGCGCCGATGCGGCACGGATATTGAAGCTGTTGTCCGGCCGGGTGCATCATCTTCATAGCGCGGCGGTGATCGTGCTGAACGGCGAGCCGATCTGGCGCCATGTCGAACGGGTGCGGATGACGGTGCGGCCCTTGTCCGACGCCTTCATCGCCGCCTATCTCGATGCGGACTGGGACAACCTTCGCTGGTGCGTGGGCTGCTACCGGATCGAGGGGCCGGGCGCGCAATTGTTCAGCAAGGTCGAGGGCAGTCAATTTGCGATTCAGGGTCTGCCGCTGCTGCCGCTGCTTGACTTTCTGCGCGTGCGCGGCGTTTTGGCGGCATGAGCGACGCCCTCCCCTATGCCGAAGTGATCGGTGATCCGATCGACCACAGCAAATCGCCCCTGATCCATAATTTCTGGCTGAACGCGCTGGATATCGAGGCGGAATATAAGAAGACCCATGTGACGCCGCAGGGGCTGGCCGCCTATTTCCTGATGCGGCGGAGCGATCCCGACTGGCTGGGCTGCAATGTCACCATTCCGCACAAGATCGCGGTGATGGACTATGTTGACGATCCGGGCGGCGTGCGCGAGCGGATTGGTGCGGTCAACACCATCGCCAGCGAAACCGGCGGGCCGCTGATCGGCACCAATACCGATGCGGGCGGCTTCCTTCAGCCGCTGCTGCGCGACAAGTGGAAGGGGCAGAGCGCCGTCATCGTCGGATCGGGCGGCGCGGCGCGCGCCATCCTGTTCGCGCTGTCCAGCCTGGGCGTGCCCGACATCACCATCATGGCGCGCGACGTGGCCAAGGCGCAGGCGCTGCTGAACCGCAGCGGCACGCCCGGCCGGGCGATCGGGCTGGGCGACGCGCTGCCGGCCGCCGACCTTCTGGTCAATTCGACATCGCTCGGCATGATCGCTCAGCCGGTGCTGGACCTGGACCTTGCCCCGTTGGCGGACAATGCGACCGTCTATGACATCGTCTATGCGCCGCTCGACACCGGACTGCTCAAGGCTGCGAAGGCGCGGGGCCTCAAGACGCTCGATGGCCTGGAAATGCTGATCGGCCAGGCGGCGCTGGCGTTCGACATTTTCTTCGACGCGCAAGCGCCGCGCGACCTGGACGCGGAATTGCGCGCGCTGCTGCTCGCCGCCGACTGATGAAAGTCTATGGCCTGACCGGATCGATCGGCATGGGCAAGTCGGCGGTCGCGGCGATGCTGCGGCGTGAGGGCGTGCCTGTGTTCGACGCCGACGCGCAGGTGCATCACTTGCAGGGACCGGGCGGCGCGCTGCTCCCCGCGATCGAGGCGCGCTTTCCCGGCACCACCGGGCCAAAGGGCGTGGACCGGGCGAAGCTGGGTGCGGCGGTGTTCGGCCATCCGCAGGAACGCCGGGCGCTGGAAGCGATCGTCCATCCGGCGGTGCAGTCGGCGCGGCGGCTGTTCCTGCGTCGGCACCGGTCGCGCAACTTCGTGATCCTCGACATTCCTTTATTGTTCGAAACCCATGGCCACAGGCGGCTGGACGGTGTGATCGTCGTCACCGCCCCAGCGTGGAAACAGCGCAAGCGCGTGCTGGCCCGACCCGGCATGACCGCGGCGAAATTCCGCCAGATCGTCCATCTGCAAACCCCCGATGCGCAAAAGCGACTTCGGGCGGACCACATCATCCACACCGGCACAACCTTTACCGACACCCGCGCGCAGGTGCGCCGTCTGGTCGCTTGCCTTGGCGCGCAGACAGGTCGATAAGGGTTGGCCCACAGAGTCGAAACGAAGAGGGCGATGCGCGAGATCATTTTCGATACCGAAACGACAGGATTCGATCCGGCATCCGGCGACAGGATGGTCGAGATCGGCTGCATCGAACTGATCAACCGGGTGCCATCCGGTCGCACTTTCCACGCTTATTATAATCCGCAGCGCGACATGCCCAGCGCTGCTGAGGCGGTGCATGGCCTGTCGACCCATTTCCTGTCGGACAAACCGCTGTTCCACACGGGCGCAGCGGACCTGCTCGCCTTTCTGGAGGATAGCCCACTGGTCGCGCATAATGCGCGGTTCGACTTCGGATTCCTCAATCATGAATTGCGGCGGTGCGGCCATCCCGACGTATCGCTCGACCGGATGATCGACACGGTGGCGATCGCCCGCACGTTGCATCCTGGTGCCAAGCATAGCCTGGACGCGCTCTGCACCCGATACGGCATCGATCGCAGCCATCGCGTCAAGCATGGCGCGCTGCTCGACGCTGAATTGCTGGCGCAGCTTTATATCGAACTGACCGGCGGCCGTCAGATCGGCCTGGGTCTTGCACAGGAGGAGGATAAAGAGATCGTCGGGGTGGAACTGTCGGCTGGCGCCGTGGTTCGCCCTGTTCGTCCTGCGCGCGTCTTTACAGCCAGCGCGCAGGAGCTGGAGCGGCATGGCGCGTTCATCGCAACGCTTACCAAGCCGCTCTGGCTGGAGGAGGCCTGAGACAAGCCGGTCGTTGACCGGTCCCCATGGCTCCAGACCAACCGGACCGTCGTCCTGGCGATCCGGCAAGAACAAGGAGAAGATATATGGACATTCGCATTTCCGGGCATCAGGTCGAGACGGGTGAGGCACTTAAGAGCCATGTCACCGACCGTTTGGAGGCCATGGCCGAGAAATATTTCTCCCGCACGATTTCCGCCCAGGTGACTTTTCGCAAGGCGCCCCATGGCGCGTTCCACTGCGATATCGTGTGCCATGTCATGACCGGCCTGATCCTGAAGGGGGCCGGCGAAGCGCAGGAGGCGCACCCCGCTTTCGATCAGGCTTCCGAACGGATCGAAAAGCAGCTGCGCCGCTACATGCGCCGCCTCAAGGACCGCAGCAGCCAGGCGGCCGCCGCGGAAGCGCAGCGGACCAACGGCTATAGCGTCGATGATATCGACGGCGCTGGCTACACCATCTTTGCCAGCAACATGGAGGATGAGGAAGACGCCGCCGACGCGCCGCTGATCGTGGCGGAAACCCGTGTCGACATTCCAGAAGCCAGCGTGTCGGACGCGGTGATGATGCTGGATCTGCGCAATACCAATGCGCTGCTGTTCCTCAATGCCGGGACATCGGCCTATAATATGGTCTATCGTCGGCATGACGGCACCATTGGTTGGGTAGAACCCCGTGGCTGATGCCACGGGTGGTGGTTGGGTAGAACCCCGTGGCTGACGCCACGGGTGGTGGCTGGGTCGATCCACGCGGTTGATCCTGCGCCCGGCCCCGGCCGCCTGTTGACCTGATGGTGCGGGCGGCTTATGGGGCCGGGCTTTCATTGTCCGAGGAAAGCGCGAAGACTGTGCCGCGCGGCTCGGCCGTTTCGGATTGACCATGGTTCATTTCAACGACATCGTTTCGGCCGAAGCGCTCGCGACGGGCCTTTCGGCCAACGGCAAGAAGCAATTATTCCAGAAGATCGCCGCGCTGGCGGCCTGCGCCTATGATCTGGACGCCGATGAGGTCGGTGATGCCTTGTTCGAGCGGGAGCGGCTGGGGTCGACCGGCTTTGGCGGCGGCGTCGCCATTCCCCATGCCAAGATTGCGGGCCTGTCGAAAATGTGCGGCGTGGTCGTGCTGCTTGACCCGGCGGTGCCGTTCGACGCAGTGGACGACGCGCCGGTGGATGTCGTCTTCGCCCTGCTGTCGCCGGTCGATAGCGGCGCGGAGCATTTGAAGACATTGGCGCGGGTGTCCCGCTATCTGCGCGATGAAGGTCAGGTCACCCGGCTGCGCGGCGCACAGTCGACCGGTGCGCTCCATGCGCTGCTGGCGGGCGGCGAGGCGCGTGACGCTGCCTGAGACGACGCCCGGTGCCGGCGCGAGCGGCGAAACCGCGCATTTCCGCGCGCTGGAGAATCTCTACCGCTCCGCGCCGATCAATCGGCTGTTCCGGTCCGACCTGACGATCAGTGAACCGGGCCGGTCGGTGATCGACTTCGATGTCGATGAAAGCCAGTTCCACGCCGCGGGCGCGGTGCATGGCACGGTCTATTTCAAGATGCTGGACGATGCGGCCTTCTATGCCGCCAACAGCCTGGTCAGCGATCGCTTCCTGCTGACCACCGCCTTCAACCTGCTCTTCACCCGGCCGATCGCGCCGGGCCGGATTCGCGCCGAGGGCCGCTGGATCAGCGGCAAGCGCCGGGTCTATGTCGCCGAAGCGAGCCTGATCGATGCGGACGGCGAAGAGGTTGGGCGTGGCACCGGCACCTTCATGCGATCGCAATTTCCGCTCTCTTCGCTGCCCGGCTATGGCCGCTGAGGCCCGGCTCACCAGCGCGATGCTGGTGGGCGCGTTGCGGCGGCGGGTCGCGGCGGCTGGCGGTTTTGCCACGATCCTGGTCAAGGGCGACGAGATCAGCGGTGTGATTCTGGTCCAGACGCAAAAAAAAGGACGCGAATCAGGTCTTTTCGAGCGCGTGTCGAACTTTGCCGGGGGTCATGCGTTAATGCGCTGTGGTCCTTCGGTCGAAGAGGGGCCAGAAGCGCTTGCCAACTATGTGGCGCGCCGGCGCAGGTCGGACCCTGACCTGTGGATAATCGAACTCGACATCGCGGAAGCGGAACGGTTTGCCGTGGAAACACTCTGCGATCGTTGACTCATCGCAATGGTTTCGGCACAGGCCCCCCACGCCAACGCGCAGGTTGCCGAATTCGCCCATTGGGGGGCGGGGCCGGTAAACACGCAGACGGGGGGCGGCCGAACGTCATAGAATATGCGTTGAAAACGACGTTTCTGGCCAATAACCGCATGTTTTTGAGTAATAATGAGTTTTCGTCTAAAAGCTGCCATCGCCGCAGCCTTTGCCCTGTCCGCCGCTGCTGCGGTCACGGCGTCCGACATGTCGATCGCAGGCGAATCGATCGCCACAGCCACCTCTCTCCCCCAGACGTTTCCGCAAACGTCCCCGACTGGCGCGCAATCCGCCGTCATTTTCGCCGCGCCGCGTGAAATTACGCAGCCGCTGGCATCGGCCAATAAGGCCGACCCCGATTTTTCTTCTGATTCCGACGCGCAGGCAACCAGCCTCGCTGCTCTGGTCGACGCCCAAGGCGCGCCTGAGGAGCTGGACGGCGACATGCATTGCCTGGCCGGTGCGGTCTATTTCGAATCCAAGGGCGAAAGCCTGGAAGGCCAGCTGGCCGTCGCGCGCGTCATCATCAACCGCGCCAAGTCCGGCCGCTTCGCCGACAGCCTGTGCGGCGTCGTCTACCAGCCGAGCCAGTTCAGCTTCGTGCGCGGCCATGCGATCCCGGCCGTGCGCGCCGACAGCCGCAGCTGGCGCGAAGCCGTCGCCATCGCCCAGATCGCGATGAACGATAGCTGGGACAGCCGCGCAGAAGGCGCGCTCTTCTTCCACGCTCGCCGCGTATCGCCGGGCTGGGGCAAGGCCAAGCTGGCGATGATCGACAATCATATCTTCTATCGTTGAGGTCGGGCGCGGGGAACGCGCCGGTTCGCTTTGGCGAGACTTTCAGGCCGGTTTGGTTCATCCGAATCGGCCTTTTCATTTGTTCCTGTCTTGTTCTAAGATGACAGGATGAGTAGCGCCCCTATCGATACCTGTTCGCCGCTGACCGACGGCACCGCTTTGGCGGTGGCGCGGGGCACGCTGCGCTTGTTCTTCCGCCACGACATGAGCGGGATATTGGAAGTGCCGCTGCCCAATGGACGCCGCGCCGACATCATGGCGATCGACTGCGCCGGGCGGCTGACCATCGTGGAGATCAAGTGCAGCCGGGCGGATTTGCTGGGCGACATGAAATGGCCCGACTATTTCGATTATTGCGACCGCTTCTTCTGGGCGGTGCCGGCCGGGTTCGACCTTAGCCCGTTCGAGAGCGAAGCGTTGTGGCCGACGCGCACCGGCCTGATCGTCGCGGACCAATATGACGCTGAACTGGTGCGTCCCGCCCCGGTGGAGCCGCTGGCGGCGGCGCGGCGCAAGGCGGAAACGCTCCGCTTCGCCCGCCGCGCCGCCCGGCGGTTGACGGCGCTCAGCGACCCGGACCATGTTACGGAACTGGGTTGGTAAGTCGTCAAGCAGCGTTGATTAAAACACCGGTCCCTGCACCGGACCCTTGGGCGCGGCGGCGGGCTTGGCGGCGTCGAGCGCTTCGGTGAGGCCCGGCGTGCGGCCGTCGCGCTTGGCATAGTCGCGGGCGGACATGCCGGCCATGGTGTCACGCTTTTCGGGATTCGCGCCCTGCGCCACCAGCAGGCGGACCAGACCGACGTCGCGCAGCTGCACGGCGCGGATTAGCGGAGTTTCACCGCTGTCGTTCACCTTGTCGACCTGCGCCTTGTAAGCGAGCAGCGTGCGCGCGCCTTCCTCGAACCGGCCCTGCACCGCATCCATCAGCGGGGTGTTGCCGTCATTGTCGGTCAGGTTCGGATTGGCGCCCTTGGCCAGCAGGAAAGTCAGCCAGGTCGCATCGCGCCGGGCAACGATGATATGCAGCGCATTTTCGCCGGTGGACACGTCGCGGCTGTTGATGACGGTGGAGCCGGGCTTCTGGATCAGGTCGGTGACCTTCTCCCCATCCTTGTCCTTCACCGCCTTCAGGAAGTTGTAACTGTCCGAAAATTGCGCCTGCGCGGGGCCGGGTGCCAGCAGCGCCAGCGCCATCGAACCCAGTAGTACGGAAATAAGCTTCGTCTTCATCTTGGCGCCCCGTTGCATTTGCAAATCGCGTCCTAGCAGGGCATGGCTGGCCATGCCATGAACAAAGACGTCGCGCCCCCACTCCTGCAGTCCATCGCCTTGCCCTTCCTCGCCCTGCTGGCTGCCTGCAATATGGGGGCGGGCGGTAACGCATCAAGCGGCGACAGCGAACAGGGCGAATTGATCGGCGCGCGGATCGGCGCGCCCTTCACTTTGACCAATCAGGACGGCAAGCCGACCCGTTGGGACGATTATAAAGGCCAGTATCGACTGGTCTATTTCGGCTATACCTATTGCCCGGATGTGTGCCCGGTAGACCTGCAAAAGATCATGCAGGGGTTCGCGAAGTTCGAAAAGACCAGGCCGGCGCTGGCCGCCAAGGTACAGCCGATGCTGATCAGCGTCGATCCGCAGCGTGATACGCCCGCGGTACTGAAACCCTATGTCGCCGCCTTCCACCCCCGGCTGATCGGCCTCACTGGCACGAAAGACCAGATCGCCAAGGTCGCTAAGGATTTCGTGGTGATCTACAATGCTGAAGAGGGGTCTGGAAAGGCTGGGGGAGCGAGCGACTATATGGTCAGTCACAGCCGCACCCCCTATCTGTTCGACGGCGAGGGCAAGCCGGTGGCACTGGTGCCGGTGGACGATCCCGCCACGGCGGACGTGGACGAAGGCGCGCCGGACAAGGTGCTGGCGTTCCTGGAAAAATGGGTCAAGTGACGAACTTTTGGGAAAAGCCGCTCGACAAGCTCGACAAGGTCGAGTGGGAAGCGCTGTGCGACGGCTGCGGCAAATGCTGCCTGCACAAGGCCGAGGATGAGGAGACGGGGCGGATCTATCCGACCAACGTCGCCTGCCGCCTGCTCGACCGGCAGAGCGGACAATGCAGCAATTACAAGGATCGGCGCAAATTCGTGCCCGATTGCGTGCGGCTGACCCCGGCGAAGGTCAGGCAGATCGGCTGGCTGCCCAGGACATGCGCCTATCGGCTGCGCGAAGAGGGGCTGCCGCTGCCCGATTGGCATTATCTGATCTGCGGCGACCGGGAAGCGGTGCATCGCGCGCAGGAATCGGTGCGCGGCTGGACCATTGCGGAGGCCGATGCGGGCGATTGGGAAAATCATCTTGTCGACCGCGAACTCTGATCCAGACGCGGCGATCCTGATCGACGGCGTGGCGATGCCGGTGCTGGTGCGCCGGTCGGCGCGAGCGCGGGCCTATCGGCTGACGATCGACAGTGCGCGCGGCGCGCTGCGCCTGTCGCTGCCGACGCGCGCGAACCTGAAAAAGGCGCTGGGCTGGGCGCAGGATCATGAAGGCTGGGTGCGCGCCCAAATGGCGAAGCAGCCCGCCATCACGCGGCTGGACCATGGCGCGGTCTTCCCGCTGGAGGGGCGCGAGGTGACGATCCACTGGGTCGCGGGCGCGACCCGCACGATCCGGCTGGAAGGCGACCGACTGCTGTTGGGCGGCGCGGCGGAATCGGTGGGCGCGCGGGTGCAGCGCTGGCTCGTCAACCGCGCCAAAGCGGTGCTGGAAACCGAAAGCCAGCTCCTGGCGCGCGAGCATGGCCTGATCGTCGCGTCGGTCGGCGTGGGCGATACCCGCAGCCGCTGGGGTAGTTGCGCGTCGTCCGGGGCCATCCGCTATAGCTGGCGGCTGATCCTGGCCCCGCCGGAGGTGCGCCGCGCCACCGTGGCGCATGAACTGGCGCATCTGCTGCACATGGACCACAGCCCCGCCTTTCATGCCGCCCATGCGCGCATCTATGGCGCGGACCCGCGTCCCGCGCGGGCGTGGCTGCGGGCGCATGGCGCGGGCCTGCATCGCTATCGGGCCTGACCATGGCCCGCCGGAAACGCACTCTGACCGCCACGATGGCGGACGGCTATGTCAAGACGATCGGGCCGACGGCTGATCCCTTCACCCATTATTGGCGGATCGTCGCGGTGCTGGACAATGGCAAGACCGAGGTGTTCTGGGGCCATGTCCGATCGCTGGCCGAAGCGAAGAAAAAGCGTGCCGCCGCCGCAGACGGGGCGAAGATGCGCGGGTGGAAACGCTATGATTTCGAGATAGCGGAACTGGTGGAGACTGACGGTTGAAGCATCAATCCAGCGTGTTCCCGCGCAGGCGGGAACCCAGTCCCACCGTCTGAACTGGGTTCCCGCCTGCGCGGGAACACGCTGAGATTCTACCCCCGGTGCGGCCAAACACCGGTCTCGTCACCGGCGCAATCATGCGCGCCATCGCGCAAATATGGCAGGCCACAGTCCTTGCAGGTGACATAGTCGCCGACCTTTAGCCCATGGCCGACGGCAACCCGTTCGTCGAACACATAACAGTCGCCCTGCCAGCGGCTGTCGGCCTCCGGCATTTCCTCAAGATAGCGCAATATCCCGCCCTTGAGATGATAGACGTCGTCAAAGCCGCGCGCTTTGACCAGGGCGGTGGATTTTTCGCAGCGTATGCCGCCGGTGCAGAACATCGCAATTTTGGGTGCGCGGCCCTGTGCTTTCAGGTCGGCGGCGAAGGCGTCGAACCAGTCGGGAAATTCGCGGAAGGACCGGGTTTCCGGGTCGATTGCGCCCTCGAACGTGCCGACCGCCACCTCATAGGCGTTGCGCGTGTCGATGACGACCGTGTCGGGATCGGCGATCAGCGCGTTCCATTCGACAGGGTCGAGATGGGTGCCAGCCTGGCTCGCCGGGTCGAGATCGCCCACGCCCAGCGTCACGATTTCCGCCTTCACCTTCACCTTCATCCGGGCGAAGGGCGCGGCGTCGGCCCAGGAATATTTGACATCGACGTCGGCGCAGCCCGGCAGGGCGCGGATATGGGCGACCAGCGCGGCGACGGCATTGGCATCACCCGCGACGGTGCCATTGATCCCCTCCCCCGCCAGGATCAGCGTGCCGCGCGTGCCCAGATCGGCGCAGCGGGCGCGCAGGTCGACGGCGATCGCATCCGGGTCGGGAAAGCGGGCGAAACAATAGAGGGCGGCGACGGTATAAGCGGGCGGGGTAGCGGACATGGCCAGGGCCTATAGGCGTTTGCGCGCCCTCTTGAAAGCCGGGGCGTTGAGGCGCATAGCCGGGCGATGGTTCCCCTTTCGTTCGCAGGTCATGCCTTCATGGCCCTGCCCGAGGCCGCGCTTTACTGGCCGGCGCAGCGGGCGCTGCTGGTAGCCGACCTGCATTTCGAAAAGGCGAGCTGGTATGCCCGCTTCGGCCAGTTCTTGCCGCCGCATGACAGCGAAGCAACGCTGGACGTGATCGAGGCGCTGGTGGCGCGCACCGGGGCGCAGGCGGTCTGGTCGCTGGGCGACAGCTTCCATGACGCCGATGGCGCCACCCGGCTGGACCCGCGGGCCAGGGATCGATTATTTTCCCTTACGGAAAGGCTGGACTGGACCTGGATTACCGGCAATCATGACGTCGGTGTCGCGACCATGCCCGGCGGAAAACGGGTGGCAGAGGCGCAGGTCGAGGGGATCTGGTTGCGGCATGAGGCGGAGGCGGACGATCCGCGCCCCGAAATATCCGGCCACTTCCACCCCAAGCTACGCCTCTCGCTGCGCGGTCGGCATGTGTCGCGGCGATGCTTCGTGGGGTCGGCGACCAAGCTGATCCTGCCTGCGCTGGGCGCGCTGACAGGGGGACTGGATGCCGGTCATGGAGAGATTCGCCGCGCCGTGGGGCCGGGAGCGGCCGCTCTGGTGCCGGTCGCGGACCGATTATTGCGCTTTCCCTTATCGTAAGGCGACGTTACGGAAAGCAGATGTTAAGCCGTTGCCTATAGGCAACAGAGCCGGATCATTCGGCCGTCAGCTGTGCCAAAAGGCGCAGAAAAGCTGGGCTCTATTGCCTTCGCCCTGCTGTGGCCGCATAATCACCCACAGTTCCGACGCGGCGAAAAGTCGCGCGGACCAGGAGAGGATTAGCCAATCATGACAGACAAGAGTCTCTGGGCATCTGCCGCCATCGTCGCGCTGGCCATGAGTGCGGTCGCGGGCGTATCCGCCGCGCAAGCACAGGATGGAACGCAGGACGGCGTAGCGCCGCAACCAGTCGCCGACGATATGGGCGCCAACATCATCGTTACCGCCACCCGCCGTGCCAGCCCCTTGTCCGACGTGCCGATCGCGGTGTCGGCCGTGGGCGCGGCCGCCATGCAGAATAGCGGCGCGAGCGATATCCGCACGCTGAACCAGTTGGCCCCTTCCCTGCTCGTGTCCTCCACCGGGTCCGAAGCCAATGCGTCGGCGCGTATCCGCGGCATTGGTACGGTGGGCGATAATCCGGGGCTGGAAAGCTCGGTCGCGGTGTTCATCGACGGCGTCTATCGCTCGCGCACCGGGTCGGGCCTCAACGAACTGGGCGAGATCGAGCGGGTCGAGGTGCTGCGCGGGCCGCAGGGCACGCTGTTCGGCCGCAATGCGTCGGCGGGCCTCATCAATATCATCAGCAAGGCGCCGGAAAACACCTTCCATGCCAAGGGTGAGATCACCTATGGCAATTATGATTATTGGCGCTTGTCGGGCCGCGTCACCGGGCCGATCGCCGATGGCATCGCGCTCAGCCTGGATGGCGTCTGGTCCAAGCGCGACGGCTTTTACAAGCTGGTCGATGGCACGGGCGCAACCGTCGGCGACACCAATGACCGTGACCGCTATTTCGTGCGCGGCCAGGCGCTGATCGAACCCAATGACGCGCTCTCCATCCGGCTGATCGGCGATTACACCAATCGCGACGAAAGCTGCTGCGGCGCGGCCTATATCGAATCGCGCGAGCGGCGACCCGCAGCCGGCGGCGGCTATACCGACGCGCCGTTCAATCGCATCGCCGCGATCCTGGCCGGCCAGGGCAGCGTCATTCCGGCTGATCCCTATGATCGCGAACTCGCCACCACGCCGGGCCGCGACTATGTCAGCAAGCTCAAGGATTGGGGCGTTTCGGGCGAGATCAATTATGATTTCGGCGGCGCCAAGCTGACCAGCATCACCGCCTATCGCGATTATAAATCCCGCGACTATGGCGATTATGACTATAATCGCGCCGATCTTCTCTACCGCGATCCCAACACCTATCGCCAGTTCAAGACCTTCACGCAGGAATTGCGGCTGCAAGGGTCGGCCTTCGCCGATAAGCTCGACTGGCTGGTCGGCGGCTATTACGCCAATGAACGGCTGACGTTGCAGGACAATATCCGCTTCGGCGCGGACTATGGGCGCTTTGCGGCCTGTCGCCTGATGGCGGGGGCGAGCGTGAACAGCAATTTCACCGCGCCGCAACTCGCCGCCTGTGGCAGCGGCCTCGCCACCCAGCCGCTCATCAGCGGGACGCAGGCGAACCTGAACGCCGGGCTGACCGCCGCGCTGATCGCGCGTGGCGTGCCGGCAGCGATCGCGGCGGCGCAGGCCGGGGCGATCTCCACCGGGCTGGGCAACGGCCTGCGCGCGCTGTCGGCGATCCCGTCCGGCACCGGCGACGTCGCGTCGCTGTATCGCCAGAAGAGCGAGAATTGGGCACTCTTTACGCATAATATCGTCCACATCACCAATCGGCTCGATCTGACCCTGGGCCTGCGCTACACCCATGAAAGCAAGCGCTTCTCGTCCGATTTCAACAACAACAACGCGACCTGCGCGGCGTTGCAGGCGTCCGGCCTGCCCGGCATCGCCACCAATCCGGCGCTGGGCAGCGCATCGACGCTGGCGGGCGGCATCCTGACGCTGGGCTGCCTCGGCAATGCGTCCACCGGACTCAATGCGCTCGACCTGAATGACAAGATCAGCGATGGCGAATTTTCCGGTACGGCGGTGTTGTCGTGGAAGCCGATCGACGAACTGCTGCTCTATGGCAGCTATTCGAAGGGTTATAAGGCGGGCGGCTATAATCTGGATCGTTTCCAGTTGGGATCGACGGGCCTGAACGCCATTCCCGCCGTCTTTTCGCCGCGCACCAATGCCGACGTCGCCAGCCTGCGCTTCGCCGCGGAAAAGGTGGATTCGTTCGAGGTCGGCCTGAAATTTGCGCAGCCCAAATGGAGCGTGAACATCGCCGCCTTCCGGCAGGAGTTCAAAAATTTCCAGCTGAACACGTTCAACGGCACCAGCTTCGTCGTGCAGAATATCAATGGCTGCGACAGCGCGCTCAGCGCTGCGCGGACCTGTGACAGCGGCGACGTTGGCCCCGGCCTGATCAGCCAGGGCGTGGAGCTGGAAGCATCGGTCACCCCGGCGCGCAATTTCCGCGTGTCGGGCGGCGCGACCTATGCCCGTGCCAAATTCGCCAACCGGCTGGTGGGCAGCGGGAACGGCGCTGTGCCGCTCGACCCCGCGCTGTTCCTGTTGCCCGGATCGATCAACAGCAATGCGCCCCAACTGGTCACGACCGCCAGCATGGCCTGGACCCCGGACATCGGCGCATCGGGCCTGTCGGCGCTCTTTTACGTCGATGGCCGCCTGACCAGCGACTATAATACCGGGTCCGACCTGTTCCCCGAAAAGCGGCAGGATGGTTATGCCATCGTCAACGCCCGCGTCGGTATTCGTGGGCCGGACCAGCGCTGGGCGGTGGAGTTCTGGGGCCAGAATATCTTCAACCAGAATTATACCCAGGTCGCCTTCTCCAGCCCGCTCCAGTCGAGCAGCCCCGGCACGTCGACCACCGGCCAGTTCGGCCAAGGCGCGCCGATGGCCAACCAGCTGATCTCCGCCTATCTGGCCGAACCGCGCACCTATGGCATCACCCTGCGCGGGAGTTTCTAGGCGCGGGAGTTTCTAAGCATCCCTCTCCCGCTCGCCGGAACCGGACGGGCGGGAGAGGGCCTTTGCCCGAAGAGCGCGGTGCCAACGCGAATATCCGTCGCACCCAGCATGATCGCGGTTTCATAATCGCCCGACATGCCCATGGAGAGGCGTTCCAGCCCCTCCTCCCGCGCGATCTTGGCCAATAGCGCAAAGAAGGGCGCCGCCTCGATATCGGCGGGGGGCACGCACATCAGGCCGGGGACTGGGATGTCGGCGGCGCGCGCCGCGGCGATCAGCGCCGGCAGATCGGCAATGGCGCAGCCGCCCTTCTGCTCTTCCGCGCCGATATTGACCTGAATGAAGCAGGGGACGCGCCTGTTCGCGCCGTCCATCGCCTTGGCCAGCGCGGTCAGCAGCGACGAGCGGTCGAGGCTGTGGATGACGTCGAACAGCGCGACCGCATCGGCCGCCTTGTTCGATTGAAGCTGGCCGACGAGATGCAGTTTGACGGCGGAAAATTCTTCGCGCAGCGCGGGCCATTTCTCCTGCGCTTCCTGCACCCGATTTTCGCCGAACGCACGTTGCCCGGCATGGAGTAGCGGGCGGATCGTGTCGGCGTCGTGCGTCTTCGATACCGCGATCAGGTTGATGTCGTCCGCGGTCCGCTGCGTCAGGCGCGCGGCGCGGTCGATGCTGTCGCGCAGGGTGGCTAGGCGCTGGGCGGCTTCGATTAGGCTGTCTGTGGTCATGCGCGCTGCTATAGGCGAAGGCCATGGATCGTCGCCACCGCAAAAAACTGCCTGCCCTGTGGCTGATGACCGACGAGCGGGTCGATGCGGCCGCGTTGCTGGCGGCGGCCGCGCGCCTGCCCAAGGGGCGCGGCGGCATCGTCTTTCGCCATTACCGGACTGAACCGGCGCAGCGGCGCGCGCTGTTCGCGGCGCTGCGGTCGATCGCGCGGCGGCGACGGCTTATGCTGCTGCTGGCCGGGGCGGCGCGTGATGCGGCGGCGTGGCGGGCCGATGGCGCGCATGGGCGGGACGGGCGTCGTACGGTCCGGCCGCTAGTACGCAGCCGCGCCGTGCATGATGCGCGCGAGGCCGTAGCGGCGCGGCGGGCCGGCGCAGACATATGTTTCGTTTCGCCCCTCTTCCCGACCCGATCGCATCCGGGTGCTGGCGCATTGGGGCGGGTGCGCTTTGCAGCATTGGCGCGGCAGGTGGATGCCCCGGTGCTGGCGTTGGGCGGGGTGCGCGGATTGCATAGCGTGATGCTCAGCATGATCGGTGCGAATGGCTGGGCTGCGATCGACGGGCTGACCGATTGAAGCTGCGTGCGCCCGCGAGGGCGGGAGCCCAGCTCTGACGAAGCGCCGATGTGTTACGGTAGGACTGGGTTCCCGCCTGCGCGGGAAAACATATTCATCTACTCTAATTCCAGTCCACCCGCGTCCAGCCGCGTTCCGCCGCCAGTCGGGCCAGCGGCTGGTGCGGGTTGGAGGCGAAGGGGATATCCGCAAACTCCAGCATCGGCGCGTCGGACACATGGTCGGAATAGGCCCGGATATGCGCCTGGGCGCGGTCGATCGCCTGCGACGCCATCCACGCCTTGATCATCCGCAGCTTGCCGGTGTCGTAGCAATTTTCGCCGGCGATTCTGGCGCGGACATATCGCAGGTCCTGGCTCAGATGATCGGTGGCGATCACCGCGTCAAAGCCCAGCCGCCGCGCGATCGGCTCGACATAGAGGCGGTAGGAGGCGGTGGCGAGCACCAGCGTATAGCCATTGGCCCGGTCCTGCGCGATCTGCGCCACCGCGCCTGCGCGCAGGTTGCGCGCCATCACCCGGTCGGCATAGCTTTCGACATGCGGCATCAGTTTCGCGCGTTCGACGTTGAAGCCGATCATCAGCGCCTGATTATATTCCTTGAGCCGCTGGCGGCTGATCAGCTTCACCACATAGGCCAGCATCAGCAGGATGACGCAGGGGAAAAGCACCAGCCGCCACGGCGCCATATGCCCCGCCACATGGATCAGGAAGCCGGTATAGGTGCCGCTGAAGGTCACCGTGCGGTCCATATCGTAGATGGCCAACTTGTGCGTCGTCATGCCGTATCCGAAACTTTTACCCGTGCCCGTCGTTCTGGCTTGCGGATGGGCCGTTTCGGCTTGCCGTGCAACCGATAATGGACCAGTAATCCCATCGCATGAACAAAGCCGCGGAACTAGTCGAGGAACAGCGCGACGGCAGCAATGTGGTCCGGCTTTCCGGATCGCTGGCGATCGCCTGTCTGGGTGATCTGCCGGGCCGGCTGGACGCCGTGCAGGGTCCGGTCGGCGCGATCGACCTGTCCGCTGTCGACCATATGGACACGATCGGCGCTTGGACCGTGCATCGCACGACCAAGCGTTTGGGCTGTGCGGTCACCGGTGCCAGCGACGATGCCCGCCGCCTCATCGATGCCGTCGGCGAACTGGATGAGCCGGTGCCGATCCGGCCCGACCATATCCATCCATTGCGCCGCGTCGTCGGCCAGATCGGCGAGGCGGTGATCGCTTCGGGCGCGACCCTGATGGGGCTGCTCGGCTTCTTCGGTGCTACGCTAATCGCGACATGGAGCGTCATCCGCCATCCGCATCGTTTCCGCATCAATGCCGTGGTCCAGCGGTTCGAGGTGGTCGGCGTTTCCGCTCTGGGCATTATCGGCCTGATGAGTTTCCTGATCGGCATCGTCATCGCCCAGCAGGGATCGGTGCAGCTGCGCCAGTTCGGCATGGAGATGCTGACGATCAACCTGGTCGGCCGCTTGACGTTTCGCGAGCTGGGCGTGCTGATGACTGCGATCATGGTCGCGGGCCGCTCCGGCTCCGCCTTCGCCGCGCAATTGGGCACGATGAAGCTGACCGAAGAGGTCGACGCGATGCGCACCATTGGCGTGTCGCCGATGGAGGCGCTGGTGCTGCCCCGCACCCTCGCCGTCGTCATCATGATGCCGCTACTGGGATTTTATGCATCGGTCATGGCGGTGATCGGCGGCGGGTTCTTGTGCGCGATCGCGCTGGAAATTCCGCCCATCACCTTCGTCCAGCGGCTGCGCGAAGTCGTGCCGATCACCGACCTGTGGGTCGGCCTGATCAAGGCACCGGTGTTCGGCGTCATCATTGCGCTGTCGGGCTGCTACCAGGGGATGCAGGTCAAGGGCAATGCCGAGGAAGTCGGCCTGCGCACCACCGCGGCCGTGGTGCAGGCGATCTTCATGGTCATCGTGATCGACGCCTTCTTCGCGGTCTTCTTTACGTGGGTGGGCTGGAACTGATGAGCGAGCAGGACATCGCCCAAGCCGAGGAACGGCGTATCGACGAAGCGGTCCAGACCGCCGACATCGCGATTTCGGTGCGCGGTCTGCGCAACAGTTTCGGCGACCAACTGATCCATGACGGGCTGGACCTGGACGTGCGCAAGGGCGAGATATTGGGCGTTGTCGGCGGGTCCGGCACCGGCAAGTCGGTCCTGATGCGCTCGATCATCGGCCTCCAGACGCCTGATGAGGGGGAAATTCACGTCTTTGGCGAGTCCATGGTCGGACGGTCGGATGATGAGGCCCTGGCGATCCGCAAGCGCTGGGGCGTGTTGTTTCAGGGCGGCGCGTTGTTTTCGACGCTGACCGTGGCCGAAAATGTCGAAGTGCCGATCCGCGAATATTATCCCAATATCGGGCCGCAGCTGCGCGACGAGATTGCCGCTTACAAGATCCGCATGACCGGCCTGCCGACCGAGGCCGGCCCCAAATATCCTTCCGAACTGTCTGGCGGCATGAAGAAGCGCGCTGGCCTGGCCCGCGCGCTGGCGCTGGACCCGGACCTGCTGTTTCTGGATGAACCGACCGCCGGCCTGGACCCCATCGGTGCCGCCGCGTTCGACGACCAGACCCGCAAGCTACAGCAGACGCTGGGCCTCACCGTCTTCCTCATCACCCACGATCTCGATACGCTCTATTCGATCTGTGACCGGGTGGCGGTGCTGGCGGACAAAAAGGTGACGGCGGTCGGCACGATCGACGAATTGCTGGCGACCGATCATCCCTGGATACAGGAATATTTCAACGGTCCGCGCGGCCGGGCCGCGACCGCGGCCGTGTCGCGCCACAAGGACCGCGAACAGACACAGGCGGCGCAGAGGCCGTCGGACGGAAGGCGATAGGATATGGAAACCCGCTCCAATCATGTGCTGGTCGGTGCAGTCACGCTGCTGCTGCTGGCTGCGATCATGGCCGCCGCTTTCTGGTTTTCGCGCATTTCCGATGGCGAGAACAGGGAGTTCGACATCTTCTTCAAACAGTCGGTCAGCGGCCTCGCCAAGGGGTCCAGCGTCAATTATGCGGGCGTCCCATCGGGCAAGGTCGAAAATATCGAACTGTGGAAACAAGACCCCAGTTTCGTGAAGGTCCGCATTTCGGTGAAGGATGGCACCCCGGTCCTGCAAGGCACGACCGCGACCATCGCGGGCGTCGGCTTTACCGGCGTTAGCGAAGTGGTGCTGGACGGCGCGGTCAAGGGCGCGCCGCCGATCGCCTGCCCGGCCAATAATGTCCGGGCCACCTGTCCCGACGGTGTGCCGGTGATCCCGACCAAGCCCGGCGCGCTGGGCGAACTGCTCAATAATGCGCCGCAGTTGCTGGAGCGGATTTCGACGCTGACGGAGCGCCTGACCGAATTGCTGAACGACAAGAATCAGCAGTCGATCGCGGGCATCCTGGCCAATGTCGAGCGCGTGTCGGGCGCTTTGGCCGATCGCAGCCCCGAAATCGCCGCTACCTTGGCCGAAGCGCGGATCGCGGTGCAGCGCACCGGCGTTGCGATCGAACAGATCGGCAAGCTGGCCGCGACGACCGATTCGATGCTGACCGAGGAAGGCAAGCCGCTAATGAGCGACCTGCGCAAGAGCGTGCAGGCCGCCACCCGCAGCATCGAGACGCTGGACAAGACCATCGGTGAGGCGCAGCCGGGCGTGAAGGCGTTCAGCACCCAAACCATGCCGGAGGTCAACCAGCTGGTCCGTGACCTGCGCGAAATGTCGCGCTCCTTCCGCGGCGTCGCGGAAAAGCTCGACCAGCAGGGTGCCGGGTCGCTGGTCGGATCGCCCAAGCTGCCGGACTATAAGCCATGATGATGAGAGAGATGCGGACCATGTTCCATGTGAAACACCCTGGCGTGTCGCGCAAAGGCGCGCTGACCGCGCTGACCGCCGCGGTCCTGCTGTCGGGCTGCGTATCCTTCGGCGCCAAGCCGCCAGCGCAATTGTTGACGCTCGATGCGGCGCAAAAGGTGCCGTCGGGTGCTGCGCGGGTCGCGGGTGGCGGGCGCACGCTGATCGTGACCGATCCAGACGCGCCCAAGATGCTGGATACGGTACGGGTGCCGGTGCAACTGGGTCCGACCTCCGTCGCCTATGTGACCAAGGTGCAGTGGGCCGACACGCCCCGCCATCTGTTCCGTGGCCTGCTGGCCGAAACCATTTCCGCGACGACCGATCGGGTGGTGCTGGATTCGGGGCAGTTTTCCGGTGATGGCGGCCAACGACTGAGTGGCGAACTGGTCGCCTTCGGTATCGATGCGGCGAGCAACAGCGCCGTCGTCACCTATGACGCGGTGCTGACCACCCCCAATGGCGTCGCGATGGCGCGGCAGCGGTTCACCGCCAGCCAGCCGGTGGGCGGTAAGATCGAAGCCGGGACGATCGGTTTGCCGATCAATGTCGCGGCGAACAAGGTGGCGGCTGACGTAGCCGCCTGGGCCGCGGCGGTGAAGAACTGACGCACTAAAGGTTCGCTTCGCGACGCGAAGCGAACCGCTATGGGCTGCTTATTCCAGGCTCTTACCCGCCTGTTCGGTCACATCCTTGGACAATCCCGGTTGCGTCAGGATGCGTTGTAGTTCCGCCCGCATCAGCGCCGCGCGCCCTTCCTCAAACCGCTTCCAGCGCCCCAGCGGCGGCACCAGCTTCGCCGCCGTCTGCGGATTGAGCCTGTCGAGCGCGATGATGCAATCGGCGAGCAGGCGATAGCCCTTGCCGGACTTGTGGTGGAAACCCCACTGATTGCCCGCGAACGCGCCAAACAGCGACCGCACCCGATTGGGATTGGCAAGTGTGAAATCCTTGTGCTGGCTCAGTCGCGCGACCAGTTCCACTGTATCGGGATGCAGCGCGAACGCCTGGGTCTGAAACCATTTGTCGAGCGTCAGCGCATCGGCGGCATAGCGATTGTAAAAGATATCGAGCGCCGCCTCGCGCTCCGCGCTGGCCCCATTGGCCAGCGCCCCCAGCGCCGCCTGACGCTCGGTCATATTGTCGGCCTCGCTGAACTGGGCGAAAGCGATGGCCGGTCCATCCTGCGCGTCCGACGCCACCAGATAATGAAGCGCCGCGTTACGCAGCTTGCGGGCACCCTTGGCGGCCGGGGATAGGGAGAAGGCGTTCGCCTTTGTCCGGGCATGGATATCGCGCCACAGCGGCTCCAGCGCCGTCCCGATCTGCTGTTGCAGCGCATCGCGCGCGGCATGGATCGCGTCGGGATCGACCAGGCGCATCTGGTCGCCCAGATAGGCTTCGCTGGGCAGGCGGATCACTTCCGCAACGAAGGCAGGGTCCAGCAGCGGATCGGTGATGATATTGCGCACCGCATCGACCACGGCCGCGTCGTCGGTGGCGTGGCCCGCGATGCGGCCGACCAGCACATTGACCATCAACTGTTGCATCGCTTCGTAACGGGCGAAGGGATCGTCATCATGCGCCGACAGGAAGGCGAGATCATCCTGGCTGCGGTTGGTTTCCACGATCACCGGGGCGGAAAAACCGCGGTTGATCGACAGGATGGGCGCGGCGGGAAAACCGGCGAAGGTGAAGCTCTGCTTGTCCTCCGTCAGCATCAGCAGTTCATCACCGCGATGCTGCCCGGTGATGGGATCGAACAGGGCGGTGCGCAGCGGGATCGCCATCGGCTGTTTGTCGGTCTGGCCCGGCGTCGGCGGCATCGTCTGCTCCAGCGTCAGTGTGACGCTCTGGCTGACCGTGTCATGGCTGATAAGGGCGCGGACATGGGGCGTGCCGGCCTGCTCATACCAGCGGCGGAACTGGGTGAGGTCGATGCCCCCACCCTCCTCCATCGCCAGCACGAAATCCTCGCAAGTGGCGGCCTGCCCGTCATGCCGGTCGAAATAGAGATCGGTGCCGGCGCGAAACCGCTCCGCGCCCAGCATCAGCGCCATCATGCGGATCAACTCCGCACCCTTATTATAGATGGTGGCCGTGTAGAAGTTACTGATTTCCATATAGGATTCGGGTCGAACCGGATGGGCGAGCGGGCCGCTATCCTCCGGGAACTGACCAGCGCGCAGGATGCGCACATCCTCGATCCGCTTGACTGCATGGCTGCCCATGTCAGCGGAGAAATTCTGGTCGCGAAAGACGGTGAAGCCTTCCTTGAGGCTCAATTGGAACCAGTCGCGGCAGGTGACCCGATTACCTGACCAGTTGTGGAAATATTCATGCGCAACAACGCCTTCGACCCCGTCATAATCGATGTCGGTCGCGGTTTCGGGATCAGCCAAAATATAGCGCGAATTGAAGATGTTGAGGCCCTTATTCTCCATCGCGCCAAAATTGAAGTCGGCGACGGCGACGATGTTGAACACGTCCAGATCATATTCGCGGCCATAGACGCGCTCGTCCCAGGCCATGCTGTTCTTGAGCGCCTGCATCGCATGGTCGGTTCGGGCAAGATCGGCTTCGCGCACCCAGATACCGAGTTGCACCTCGCGTCCGCTCATCGTCACGAAACGATCGGCGTTGCAGGCCAAATCGCCCGCGACCAGCGCGAAGAGATAACAGGGTTTAGGGAAGGGATCGTTCCAACGCGCCCAGTGGCGACCTTCGGCCAAGTCGCCCTGTTCGATCGGGTCGCCATTGGCGAGCAGGATCGGGAAGCGCGCCTTGTCCGCTTCCATCCGCACGCTGTAGCGCGACAATATGTCGGGGCGGTCGGGGAAGAAAGTGATGCGGCGAAAGCCCTCCGCTTCGCATTGGGTGCAGAGCAGACCGCCGCTGGCATAAAGACCCATCAGCTTGCTGTTGCCCTCCGGCGACAGCTCCACCAGCGTTTCAACGCTGTGCGCGCCGTCGGGCAGCGCGATGATGAGCGCGCCGGCCTCCAGATGCCATTCGTCCTGCGCCAGCGGCCGACCATCGACACACACGGCCAGCGGCACGATGCCTTCGCCGTCGAGGCGCAGAGGCCGGTCATGATCGCCGTTGCGCGTGACCGACAATGTCGCGCGTACCCTGGTCAGCGCGGAATCGAGATCGAAGTCGAGCGTGACGTCGGGCACCAGCCAGTCGGGCGGACGATAGTCCACCCGGCGAATGATGGTGGGCGCAGCGGCGTGGGTGGATATCATGTCGGCCATCCCTGCAATCTAAGGAGCGGGGGATGAAAAGACCAGCGGGCTTTACGGCCACACAGCCCAGACCCCCTCGAACGTCGCCGTTATGCGGCGCGACGAATGGGGTTCGCGGGCTATGCCTTAAATGCGCTCGCCCGACAGACGCTGGCACAGCATGTCCAGCTGGTCGAGGTTGGAATAGCGCAACGCCAAGGTGCCACCGGTCGATGCGCCTTCATGCGCGATTTCGACCTTCAGGCCCAATATGTCGGCCAGATGCTGCTCCAGCGCCGCAATGTCCGGATCTTTGTCGCCCGTGCCGACGCTGCGCCGGACAGCGGGCGCTTCTGCGCCTGTTTTGACCCGGCGCACCAGCTTCTCGGTATCGCGGACCGACAGGCCTTTTTCCTCGATTTGCCGCGCTAGCGCCTCGCAATCGGGCAGGCCGATCAGCGCGCGGGCATGGCCCATGCTGATCCGGCTTTCCATTACCTGCTGTTGTACCGTCTGCGGCAGTTCGAGCAGGCGCATCAGGTTGGCGACATGGCTGCGCGATTTGCCGACGATGCGGCCCAGCGCGTCCTGGCTGTGATGAAATTCAGCGATCAGCTTGCGATAGGCCTCCGCCTCTTCAATCGGGTTTAGATCCTCGCGCTGGATATTTTCGATCAGCGCGATTTCAAGCGTTTCCTGCTCGTCGAAATCGCGCACGATCGCGGGAATGCGATGCATCTGCGCCCGCTGCGCCGCGCGCCAGCGGCGTTCGCCGGCGATGATCTGGAAACCACCGCCATGGGGACGCACGATGATCGGCTGGATCACGCCGCGCTTGGCAATGCTCTCGGCCAGTTCCTGCATCGCGCCTTCGTCGAAATGGCGACGCGGCTGTTCGGGATGCGGCTGGATCAGCGACACTTCGATGCTCTGCACCGCCTTGCCGTTGGCGGGTATGGCGCTGGGCGACACCGGCTCTTCGCGCGCGACATCGCCGAGCAGGGCAGACAGCCCGCGGCCCAGACCATGGGGGCGCTTGGCGATCTTGGGCTTTTCGGTCGTTTCGTCGCTCAAGCGGCAACCTCCTGTCGGGGCAGGCGGGCGATCAGTTCGCGCGCCAGACGCATATAGGCTTCCGACCCCGAACAGCGGAAGTCGTAGATAAGGGCGGGCACGCCGTGGCTGGGCGCTTCGGACAGGCGGACATTGCGCGGGATGACGGTGGAGAAGACGAGATCACCCAGGCACGCGCGCACATCGTCGGCCACCTGGTCGGTCAGCCTATTGCGGCGATCATACATGGTCAGCGCCACGCCCATGATCGACAGGCCGGGGTTGAAGCGGCCGCGGATACGCTCGACCGTCTGGAGCAGTTGCGACAGGCCTTCGAGCGCGAAAAATTCGCATTGCAGTGGCACCAGCAGATATTGCGCGCCGACCATCGCGTTGATGGTCAGCAGGCCCAAGGAAGGCGGGCAATCGATCAGGCAGATGTCCCAACGACCCGGCTGCGCTTCGGCCAACACGCGCTCCAGCCTGTGTGTGCGCTGCTCATATTCGATTAGTTCGATTTCGCAGCCCGACAGATCCTGCGTCGCGGGAACCAGATCCAGCTTAGGAACGCGGGTGGCGACAACGGCGTCGTCCAGGGCGCAATTGCCGACCAGAAGGTCGTAGCTGGATTGGGCGCGATCGGCATGGCCGACCCCCAGCCCGGTGGACGCATTGCCCTGCGGATCGAGATCGACCAGCAATACGCGCAGCCCCGTGGCGGCCAGACCGGTCGCGAGATTGATCGCGGTGGTGGTCTTGCCCACGCCGCCCTTCTGATTGGCGATGGCGATGCGGATCATCCTCGGCCTTTCCTTTTGGCGGGCTTTACGGCGTGGGCAACGATGATGGCGCTATCGCCATCCGTTACGCTGGGTTCCACGTGAAACACACCTTGCCATGCCGGACGCGCCGCCTCCAGTTCATTTTGCGCATTTCGTCCCTTGGGCAGCACCCAGAGGCTCTTTTTATCCGAAAGGTGCAGCGCGGATTCGAACAGCTTGGGCAGCGGGGCATAGGCACGCGCGCTGATGACGGCGGCCTGCGCGGGCGGCACCATTTCGACGCGACCGCCAAAGACGCGGGCGTGGGCCAGGCCCAGTTCGGCGATTACGCTGTTCAGAAAATCGATCCGCTTGCGCCGGGATTCGACCATCAGTATCGGCCGGTCGGACAGGCAGGCCAACACGATGCCGGGCAGACCGGCACCCGATCCGAGGTCGATCCAATCCCCCTCGCCCGCTTCCTTGGTGTGAAGAAGCAACTGCGCGGAATCGACGATATGGCGCGCCCAGACATGAGGACGGGTCGATTCCGCGATCAGATTCTGTTCGTCCATAGCAGACAGCAGGATGGCGACATAGCGCTCCAGCCTGCTCCATGTTTCACGTGAAACATCGCAATGCGCCGTCAGCCAGGCGCGGGCTTCCTCTTCGGTCACGCAGCCACCCGGCGGACATGGACCAGGATCGCCGCCAGCGCTGCCGGGGTGATGCCGCGGATGCGACCGGCGGCGGCCAGCGTGTCGGGACGGGCGGCGTCAAGGCGTTCGATCATCTCGGTAGAAAGGCCGCCGATGGTGCGGAAATCGAAATCGGCCGGGATGATGACTCGTTCGTTGCGGCGCAGTTCGGCAATCTCGCTATCCTGTCGTTGCAGATAGGGGGCGTAATGGGCGTCCTCCAATATTTCGTCACGCAGGTCGGCGGGCGCGTCGCGCAATGCTGGGGCAAGTGCGCACAGCAACGCCCGATCGACTTCGGGGAAGCGCGCCCAGTCGAACAGGCTACGCCGTGCGCCGTCCTGTCGGACCATGGCACCAGCACGCGCCATCTCACTGGCGGTCCTGGGCTGGGCCAGGTCCGCCTCGATCGCGGCGCGCTGAGTCTCACGCTCCGCCAATCGGGCAGCGCGATCCGCACCGATCACGCCATGGGCAAGACCGATTGGACCCAGCCGCGTCTCCGCATTGTCGGCACGCAGCCGCAGCCGATATTCGGCGCGGGCGGTAAGCATCCGATAGGGTTCGGTCACACCCTGCAAAACGAGGTCGTCGATCATGACGCCGATATAGGAACTAGCCCGGTCGAGGATCATCGGCGCTTCACCACGCGCGCGCGCAGCGGCATTGATTCCGGCGACCAGCCCTTGCGCCGCCGCCTCTTCATAGCCTGTCGTCCCGTTGATCTGACCAGCGCAGAAGAGGCCGGTCAGTTGTCGGACTTCCAGCGTGGAAGCGAGCGCGCGCGGATCGACATGGTCATATTCGACCGCATAGCCCGGCACGGCGATCTCGACCTGCTCCAGCCCCGGCATCGATCGCACCATGGCGATCTGCACGTCGGTCGGCAGTGAGGTGCTGATCCCGTTGGGATAGACGAGCGGATCGTCCAGCCCTTCCGGCTCCAGAAAGATCTGATGGCCGTCGCGATCGCCAAAGCGCAGCACCTTGTCCTCGATCGACGGGCAATAGCGCGGCCCCCGCCCTTCGATCGCCCCGCTGAACAACGGCGACCGGTCCATGCCACCGCGAATGATCGCATGGGTGGCGTCATTGGTGCGGGTAATGGCGCAGGCGAGTTGTGGCAGGACGCGGCCCGACGACAGCGGGGACATGGTCCACCTCTCCCCGTCCGATGGCTGCGTTTCCAGACGCGCCCAATCGATGGTGCGGCCATCGAGGCGGGGTGGCGTTCCGGTCTTAAGCCGTGCGATGGGCAGGCCCAGGTCGCGGAGCTGGACGCCTAATGCGCTGGCGGCGCGTTCGCCGATCCGCCCGCCGGTTTCGCGCTCATCGCCGCGGAACAGTTTGCCGCCAAGGAAGGTGCCGGTCGCCAGCACCACCGTCGGCGCAGCGATGGTCCGGCCGTCGGCCAGTGCGATGCCTGCGATCGCATCTCCGTCGATCAGCAATGCGTTCGCTTCGCCCTCGAGGATCTCCAGACCCGCCTGCGCATCGAGCATCTGGTGGATCGCGGCGCGATAGCGCTTGCGATCGGCCTGCACGCGCGGCCCCTGCACGGCGGCACCCTTGCTGCTGTTGAGCATCCGATAATGGATGGCGGCGGCGTCGGCGGCGCGGGCAATCAGCCCATCGAGCGCGTCAACTTCGCGCACCAGATGGCCTTTGCCCAGCCCGCCGATTGCCGGGTTGCAGGACATGGCGCCCACGGTGTCGCGGGCGAAGGTGAGCAGCGCGACTGACGCGCCCTTGCGCGCCGCCGCAGCGGCGGCCTCACAGCCGGCATGGCCGCCGCCGACCACGATCACATCATAGCGTATTTGCATGGCCGCCCCTTATCAGAATGAGGGGGGGTGGGTCAAAAGCGTTCCACGTGGAACATGCATCATTTGCCGATACAGAAACCCGAAAAGAGGCGGTCGAGCATATCTTCGGTACCCGCCTGCCCTGTCAGCGCATCAATGGTGCGGCGGGCCTGGCGCAAATCTTCAGCCATGACGAGCAAATCAGCGGTCGCGCCAGCCGCTGCAAGATGCGCGTACAACTGTCCAACTTGCTGTCTCTGTCGCGCGTGCAGGGCATAGTCGCCCTCCCCCGGCAGCAGCGCCGCCGCCCGGTCTTGAAGCGTAGCAACCAACCTATCCATGCCTTCGCCGGTGCGGACGGACAGGCGCAGGCCGGGACGATCAGGATCGCTACGGTCGGACTGGGCGGCAATCAACAGGGCATCGGCGTGGGGCAGTTCAGCCGCGTCGCCCAGCCACAGGATGATGTCGGCCGCGTCCAGCGCGGCGCGGGCGCGATCGATGCCGATCGCCTCGATCGCATCATCCGTCTCGCCGCGCAGGCCAGCGGTGTCGGTGAAGAGGAAGGCGGTGCCGCCGATCGCGGCTGGCACTTCGATCCGGTCGCGGGTGGTGCCGGCGATATCGGATACGATCGCTGCCTCGCGCCCGACCAGCGCATTGAGCAGGGTCGATTTGCCGGCATTGGGTGGCCCTGCCAGCACGACGCGGATGCCGTCACGCAACCGCTCTGCCGAGGGCGCGGCGAGAATGGCGGCGACGTCCTGCGCCAGTGCGGCGATCCCCGCGCCGATCCGCGTTTCGATCGCCGCGTCGGGCACATCATCCTCGTCGGAGAAATCGAGCGCCGCTTCGGCCATGGCGGACAGGTCGAGCAAGCTGAGCCGCCAGCCATCGATGCGGCGGGAAAAATGCCCCTCTGCCATCAACAAGGCGGCGCGGCGCTGGCCCTGGGTTTCGGCGGCGAGCAGGTCGGACAGGCCCTCCACCGCGTTCAGGTCCATGCGGCCACGGGCGAAGGCACGGCGGGTGAACTCCCCAGCCTCCGCCCGGCGTAATCCGGGCATCGCGCGCAGGGCATCTTCGACGGCGGCCACCACGGCGCGACCGCCATGGCAATGGAGTTCGGCCATATCCTCGCCCGTGACGGTTGAGGGACCGGGCATCCACAGCAGCAGCGCACGGTCGAGCGGCGCATCGTCGCGTGGGTCTTTCAGCAGGGCGAGGCTGGCGGTGCGTGGCGGCGGCAGGCGGCGTGCCAGAGCGTTAAGCGCCGACCTCGCCTGCGCCCCGCTTATCCGTATGACCGCAATCCCCGCCGGCGGCGCACCGCTCGACAGGGCGAAGATCGTGTCGCCGTCGGAACAGGGCACAGGCCTATTTCTTGTCGCCGCCGGCCATGCCCGCCAAGCCCATATTCATCATCTGCTGGAACAGGCGCATACCCGCATCGCCCATGGGCGAGAAGCTTTTGAACATCGTCTCCATCTGCTCGACATTGGCGACGCCGTCGAACCCGTCGAGCATCGTCTTGATATATTTGTCGTGGATGGGGGTGACATCGGGCAGGCCCAGAAAAGAGCGCGCTTCGGCCGGTGTGCAGTCCACGTCGACGGTAACCTTCATGTCGCTGCCCTTTCCTTCGGCCTTTGCATGCTACGCACGCTGTCATGCCGCAATTGCCTGCATCAAGGCAAATTTTTTAGCGTGACACACGGTTGCGCCCCGGTCTGGTTCGGCCAATATGCGCTCCATTCTCATAGCGGCAAGGATATCGGCATGGGCGACTTCACTTCTATCACGACCTTGGACGGCGACGGGCAGTTCGACGCCTATGTGGCGAAACCCGAAGAGGCGGCAAGCGCGGCGATCATCGTCATTCAGGAGATTTTCGGCGTGAATGAGGGCATTCGCGGCAAATGCGACAGCTGGGCCAAGGCCGGTTATGTCACCTATGCGCCCGACCTCTTCTGGCGGCAGGAGCCGCATGTTGAACTGGACGCCGACGTGCCGGAGGACTTTCAGACCGCGATCGGCCTGATGCAGAAGCTCAACCAGGATCAGGCCATTCGCGATATCGAGGCGACGATCAAGGCCGCGCGCGCGGCGGCGGGCGGCGGCAAGGTCGGTCTGGTCGGCTATTGCCTGGGCGGGCGGCTGGCTTTCATGAGCGCCTGCCGCACCGATGGCGATGCGTTCGTCGGCTATTATGGCGTCGGCATCGACGGCCTGCTGGGCGAACAACATGCGATCGGCAAGCCGGTGCTGCTGCATGTGCCGACCGCCGACCATTTCGTCCTGCCCGACGCGCAGAAGGCGATGCATCAGGGTCTAGCCGACAACCGCCATGTTACACTGTATGACTATGAGGGGCTGGATCATGGCTTCGCGGCGGAGATGGGCCAGCGTCGCGACGACGCCGGCGCGGAACTGGCGGACGGCCGCACCGCCGATTTCTTCGCCGAGCATCTCGCCTGATGGGCGGCGCATGGCGCATGGTCGCCCGCAGCCATGGCGGGCCGGAGGTGATCGCGCGCGAGGATTTCGATCCCGGCACGCCGGGTGAGACTGAGATACTGATCGCGCAGGATGCAGTTGGCCTCAATTTCATCGACACCTATTATCGCACCGGCCTCTACCCCGCCCCCTTGCCCACCCCCTTGGGGTCGGAAGGTGCTGGCCGGGTCGCGGCGGTCGGGCCGGGCGTCACTGGCTTTGCGGTCGGCGATGTTGTGGGCTGCGCCAGCGGGCTGGGGTCTTACGCCACCCACCGGATCGTGCCGGCGGACAAGGTGGTGCGGATTCCCGATGGCGTATCGACGCAGGAAGCGGCGGCGATGATGCTCAAGGGCATGACCGCCTGCTATCTGGCCGAAGACACGATCGCGCTACAGGCGGGACAGGTCGCGCTGGTCCATGCCGCAGCCGGGGGCGTCGGCTCCGTCCTCGTCCACTGGCTGCGCGACAAGGGCGTGATCGTCATCGCCCATTGCGGATCGGCGGAAAAAGCGGCGCGCGTCGAGGCGGACCACAGCCTGCACGGTTCGTTCGATGATCTGGCAGCGACGGTGCGTCACCTCACTAGCGGCCAGGGTGTGGACGTGGTCTATGACGGGGTCGGCAAAGATAGCTGGACCGCCTCGCTCGCCAGCCTCAAGCGGCGCGGGCTGATGGTCAGCTATGGCAATGCATCGGGCGCTGTGCCGCCGGTCAGCCTGCTGGACCTCAGCCGGGGCGGTTCGCTCTACGTCACCCGCCCGACCCTGTTTGATTATATCGCGACGCCAGAGTCACTGGCGCATACCGCCGATCGCCTGTTTGATCGGATGCGGGGCGGCGTGGTCAAGGCGGTGATCGGCCAGCGCTTCGCCTTGGCGGACGCGGCGGAGGCGCATCGCGCGCTGGAGGCGCGGCAGACGACTGGGGCGACGATCCTCATCCCTTGAGGCTCTACTGATGCACCAAAAAGGGGGCGGAACCAGCATGGCTCCGCCCCCTTTTTGTCGCGTTGCCGCGTGCGGATCAGCCGAACAGCGTCAGCAACCCAACATTCTGGTCGACAAAGCCTTCATAGATCATCTTGACCGCGACATAGACGATGACCGCGAGGCCGATATAGGCGATCCAGCGGAACCGCTCGATATATTTGGCGATGATGTTCGCGGCGATGCCCATAAGCGCGACCGACAGGATCAGCCCTATGATGAGAATGCCCGGATGATCCTTCGCAGCGCCCGCGACGGCCAGCACATTGTCCAGGCTCATGCTGACATCGGCGACCGCAACCGCCCAGGCGGCGGCTGCGAAGCTCTTGGCCGGGCGCAGGCCCGACACATCGTCGTCGCTGGTGTCGCCCGGCGTATCCCCGCCCCGCTTGGGGTGCAGTTCGCGCCACATCTTGAAGCTGACCCACAGCAGCAGTAGGCCACCGGCCAGGATCAGGCCGACAATCTGCATCAACTGGCTGACCACCAGCGCAAAGGCGATGCGCAGCACCAGCGCGGCGATGATGCCGATCAGGATCACCTTCTGGCGCTGTGCGGCCGGAAGCCCCGCCGCCAGCGCGCCGACGACGATCGCATTGTCGCCGGCCAGAAGAATATCGATCATCAGCACCTGGCCAAAGGCAGCCAGCGCGCTGGGCGATGTTATATTGCTGAAATCATTGACGATATGACCCCAGATATCGGCGGGCGAACCCAGCCCCTGGGCCGCAGCGGCGGCGGTGGCGAAAAGGTCGAACATGACGGCCTGATAATCCTTCCGCTTACTGGTTCATCGAATCGAAGAAATCTTCGTTGGTCTTGCTGTCCTTCATCTTGTCCAGCAGGAACTCCATGGCGTCGATCGTGCCCATCTGCATCAGGATGCGGCGCAGCACCCACATCTTGCTGAGCTTGGCCTTGTCGACCAGCAATTCTTCCTTGCGGGTGCCGGACTTGCCGACGTCCAGCGCAGGGAAGATGCGCTTGTCCGCAACCTTGCGGTCCAGCACAATTTCCGAGTTGCCGGTGCCCTTGAACTCTTCGAAAATAACTTCGTCCATGCGGCTGCCCGTGTCGATCAGCGCCGTCGCGATGATGGAAAGCGAACCGCCTTCCTCGATGTTACGCGCCGCGCCGAAGAAACGCTTGGGCCGTTGGAGCGCATTGGCGTCCACGCCGCCGGTCAGAACCTTGCCCGAAGACGGGACGACGGTGTTGTAGGCGCGGCCCAGGCGCGTGATCGAATCGAGCAGGATGACGACATCCTTCTTATGCTCGACCAGCCGCTTGGCCTTTTCGATCACCATTTCGGCGACCGCGACGTGGCGGGTGGCAGGCTCGTCGAAGGTGGAGGAGACGACCTCTCCCTTCACGCTGCGCTGCATGTCGGTAACTTCTTCCGGCCGCTCGTCGATCAGCAGCACGATCAGGAAGACTTCGGGATGGTTGTCGGTGATGGCCTTGGCCATATTCTGTAGCATCACCGTCTTGCCGACGCGGGGCGGCGCGACGATCAGCGTACGCTGGCCCTTGCCCTGCGGCGACACGATGTCGATGACGCGGGCCGACTTGTCCTTCTGGGTAGGGTCATAAGGGTCGAGCGTCAGCTTGGATTCGGGATAGAGCGGCGTCAGATTGTCGAAGTTCACGCGATGGCGGACCACATCGGGATCGTCGAAATTGACGGTGTTGAGCTTCACCAGCGCGAAATAGCGCTCGCCATCCTTGGGCGCGCGGATTTCGCCATCCACCGTGTCGCCGGTGCGCAGGCCGAAGCGGCGGACCTGGTTCGGCGAGACATAGATGTCGTCGGGACCGGCCAGGAAGTTCGCTTCGGGGCTGCGCAGAAAGCCGAAGCCGTCGGGCAGCACCTCGATCGTGCCCTCGCCCATGATCTGCTCACCATTTTCCGCCTCGGCCTTCAGGATCGCGAACATCAAATCCTGCTTGCGCAGCGTCGATGCGCTTTCGACGCCCAACTCTTCGGCCATGGTGACCAAATCTGCGGGCGCTGTTTTTTTGAGGTCCTTGAGATGCATTGCGAATCGGTCCGATGGCGAGAGGGTGAATTGGGGCGGAAATTGGGAAGGATTAATAACCGAGCAGGACGCCGGTCGAGTCCCGTTCTGGACGAACGGGAGGGATCATCAGGCGTTTAGCGATCCAGATGCGGTCAAGTCAAGGCATGACAGCAAGCCGCAGCGGCGGAAAATCGCCTTTCCGCCCCAATCTGCGCCGGGTGGTGGCGCTGGTGCGACCATGGCCTTCCATGGTATAAGCACCGCATAAAATGGAAGGATGAGGATATGGGACGGCTCCCTCTCTGTGTGAGGGCGTTGCTGGGGTTTGCACTGGCGATTGGCGGCCCTGCGCTGGCGGTCCAGGATGCGCCGCTGCCCGCCTCCGCGATCCTCGATCCTGATGTGCCGCCGGCGGTGGTCCAAACCGGTCCCGCGCTGGACGAGCGGGTGACCATCCCGATCTCGATCGACGGCAAGGGGCCGTGGAACTTCATCATCGACACCGGGTCGCAGCGCACCGTCATCGCGCGCGACCTGGCGGAAAAGCTGGCGCTGTCGCCGCGCGCCAATGTCACGATCATCAGCATGACCGGCCGGTCGGAGGCCGGGACGGTCGCGGTGCCGCGGCTGGGCTTTGGCGGCGGGACGATCGACGATATTGAGGCGCCGGTGCTGGAGGGCGTGGATCTGGGCGCGCCGGGCCTGCTGGGACTGGACAGTTTGCACGCCAAGCGGCTGACGCTGAATTTCCGCACCGGGCGGATGGAAATCAGCAGCAGCAACCCCCGCCGCCGCCTGTCGGCCGATCCCGATACCATCGTGGTAGAGGCGCGGCGCAAGCGTGGCCAGCTGATCCTGCTCGATTCCGACGTCAACGGGATGCGGGTCAACATCATGCTCGATACCGGCACCAATTTCAGCATCGGCAATATCGCGTTGCGCGACAAGCTGGTGGCGAAGAAGCGCGCGCCGGCGATGCTGACGGCGGCGCTGACCAGCGTCACCGGCGGCACGCTGACGGGACAGGTCGGACGGATCAAGTCGGTGCGCATGGGGCGCGTCAACCTGACCGAGGTGCCGGTGCTGTTCGCCGACGCCAGCCCCTTTGCCGAACTGGGGATGCAGGACAAGCCGGCGCTGCTGCTGGGCATCAGCGCGCTGCGGATTTTCGACCGGGTGGCGATCGATTTCGGCCGGGGGAAGGTCGACTTCCTGCTGCCCGACGGCAGCGCGCTGGAAAAGACCCACTTTGCCGCGAATGACGAGGTTAAGGGTTAGGGCGGCTAAGGATTGGGCGTCGGTCGGTTCGCAGGCTGTTGCTGGCGCTGGCGGTCGCGGCCCAGCACATTGTCGATCCATTGCTGGTCGATGCGCGGCGGCTGCGGCCGGTCCTGCTGGGGCCGGTCTTCGGGATCGACTTCCATCTGCGGATCGTCGCTGTCGAGGTCCGAAGACCGCGTGCGGGGACGCTCGATGGGCAGGCCGTTTTCGTCGACCAGCATGCCGCCGCCCGTGCCGCCATCCATGCCCCCGCCCATCCCATTGTCGGGGCTGCCATAATAGGCCTCCTCGTCCGGCTCCAGCTGCCATTCGGGCAGCGTCACCTGGGTTTCGAACTCCTCCACCGGGCGCTTGGACACGGCCACCTTCATATAATCGGCGAAGGCATGGGCCGGCGCACGGCCGCCTTGCAGGCCACCCACGGACTTGGCGTCGTCGCGGCCCATCCATACACCGGTCGTAATGCCGCTGGAAAAGCCCAGAAAATAGCCATCCTTGTTGCTGGTCGTGGTGCCGGTCTTGCCCGCCACCGGGCGGCCGATCTGCGCCGCCTTGCCAGTGCCGGTGCTGACCGCGGTCTGCATCAGGTCGGTCATGCCGGCGGCCACCCAGGGGGCGACCAGCACGCGGCTGGTGTCGTCCTGATGGCTGTAGAGCAGCCGGCCGTCGGCGGTCGTGACCTTGGTTATACCATAGGGCGTCACCGCAATGCCCTTGCGCGCGATCGAGGCGGCGGCGCGGGTCATGTCGATCAGGCGGACGTCGGACGTGCCCAGCACCATCGAAGGGTGGGTATTGACCGGCGTCGTAACGCCAAAGCGGCGCGCCATGTCGGCGACGGTCGGGAAGCCGACCTCTACGCCCAGCTTCGCCGCGACCGTGTTGATCGAGTAGGCGAAGGCGGTGCGGATATCGATATCGCCGGAAAAGCGCCCGGAACTGTTGCGCGGGCTCCACCCGTTGATCGTCACCGGTTCGTCGGTCACGCCGGTATCGGGCGTGTAGCCCGACTCCAGCGCCGCCATATAGACGAAGATCTTCCAGGCAGACCCTGGTTGGCGCGTCGCGGTGGTGGCGCGATTATAGTTGGACGTCACATAATCCAGGCCGCCGACCATCGCGCGCACCGCGCCGTCACGGTCCAGGCTGACCAGCGCGCCCTGCGTGCCCGACGGCACATTGGCCTGGATGGCCGCGGTCGCCGCTTTCTGCATGCCAAGGTCGATGGTGGTATAGACTTCCAGCGGCTCGTTCGGCTCGTCGATCAGCAGGTCGAGTTGGGGCAGCGCCCAGTCGGTGAAATAACGCACGCTGTTCTGCGGCGCTTGCGGAGCCAGCTTGACGCTCTGGATATCGGCGTCCGCCCGCTGCGAAGCGGAAATCACGCCATTTTCCTGCATCAGGTCCAGCACTACGCCGGCGCGGCCGATCGCGGCGTCTGCGTCAGCGGTGGGGGAATAGCTGGACGGGGCCTTGACCAGCCCGGCGACGATCGCGGCTTCGGGCAGGCTGAGCGTCACGGCGGGATGGCCGAAAAATTTGCGGCTGGCCGCGTCGATGCCGTATGCGCCGCCGCCGAAATAGACCTTGTTCAGATAGAGTTCGAGGATCTGCCGCTTGGAGAATTTCCGCTCCAGCGCCAGCGCCAACACCATTTCGCGGATCTTGCGGCCGAAACTATAGCTGTTGTTGAGGAAGATGTTGCGCGTCACCTGCTGGGTGATGGTCGATGCGCCCTGCCAGCGGCGGCCCTTGCCGCGATTTTCCACCGCGACCCAGGCGGCGCGCGCCATGCCGATCGGATCGACGCCGGGGTGAAGGTAAAAGCGCTTGTCCTCGGTCGAAACCATGGCGTCGACCATGACCTGCGGAATCCGGTCATAATCCATCCACTGGCCGAAACTCGGCCCCAAGGACACGATGACGCTGCCGTCGGCGGCATGGACGCGGATCATCTGGCCGTTGGGGGAGGATTTCAGGCTGTCATAACTGGGCAGCGATTGCATCGCGATCACCACCGCGATCACCACGGCCAGCAAGCCCGCCACCGCCGTCGCGAGGCCGATCTTCAGCCCGCGCAGCATCCATGTCTTCGCGCGGCCACGCGGCGCGCCCTTGCTCTTGCCTGATCCTGCCATCTGTGCCGCCCCGGATACGCGCTAATCCCGGCCCCTGCCAGCGCAAATCATGCGCCTGGCGTGGAAAAAGACCGTCGCGCCTTCCATGGGGATCGGCGCTTTACCGGGGATGAATAAGAGAAACCCCGTTTGCATCGAGCGGAGTCGAGAAGCGTCTAACGCCGCGCTCGTGTTTCTCGACTTCGTTCAAAACGGACGGAGTAAAGGGGCTTACGCCTCGTCGTCGCGCGGCTTGAAGTCCAGGCTGGCGCTGTTCATGCAGTAACGCAGACCGTTGACGCCGGGACCATCGGGAAACACATGGCCCAGATGCCCTTCGCAGGTGGCGCAGCGGACTTCAGTGCGGACCATGCCATGGCTGGCGTCGCGAATTTCCTCGACCGCGTCGCCATCGACCGGCGCGGTGAAGCTGGGCCAGCCAGACCCGCTGTCATATTTCTCACCGGCGTCGAACAGTTCGGCACCGCAGCCGGCGCAATAATAGACGCCGTCGGCCTTGTTGCCATTATAGGGGCCGGTAAAGGCCCGCTCCGTGCCCGCTTCGCGCAGCACATGATATTGTTCGGGGGAAAGGCGGTCGCGCCATTCGGCGTCGCTCAGGTTCAGCTTGTCCATGGCGACAATATGGCCTTGCCGGACACTGGGTTCAAGTCCGCTCGCGCGCCGCCTGCCGCGCGATCGTCAGCAATTCGTGGCGGACCATCAGGTCGCCCAGCCCCCGCCCCGACCGGGTCGCGCGTTCCGCCTCCAGCAGCCGTTGCAGCACACGGGCGATGCCGGGCGAGTCCCATTGCCGCACCTGACGCGACACCAGCCCCTTTTCCTTCCAGAACACCGCCTTGCCCGCCGCCTCGACCGCGCCGTCCAGCCGGCCGCTCGCGTCGAAATCGGTGCGGATATTGGCGATCAGCATCGCCCGGTTCAGCAGCGGCCGGATGACCGAGGCCATGGCCGTGCCGGTTTCGCTCAGGCTGGTCAGTTCCCGGTGCATGGCCTTCAAATCGCCGCCCAGCACGGCGTTGACCAGCGGGCCGACCTCCGTATCGGGATTGTCGGCGGACAGGGCGTCGAGCGCTTCCGCCGTCGCCTCGCGCGGGCGATCGGGGGCGGCGTCGAGATAGAGGATCAGCTTTTCGATCTCACCGGTCATCAGCGCGCGGTCGCCATTGGCCAGGTCGACGATGCGGCGAGCCAGATCGGACGGCAGGCGCAGCCCGCCGTCGCGCGCGATGCCAACGGCGATCTGTTCCGATTCGCGCGCATCGGGCTGGTAGGATATGCACGCCATCACCGCCTTGTGATCCAGCGCCAGCTTGACCAGCTTCGACGTCGCTTTCAGCGCGCCTGCGACAGCGATCACCGGGTTGCCGGCGGCCTGCGCCTCCAGCAGGGCGGTCAGCGCCGGCACCGATTCCTCGCCCATGCCGCTGACCCGAATCCAGCGCTTGTCGCCGAACATGGAAAAGGACGCCGCTTCATCGGACAGCCGGGCGGGATCGTCCTTCAGCGTCG
Source organism: Sphingobium psychrophilum (assembly GCF_012927105.1). Lineage (GTDB taxonomy): Bacteria > Pseudomonadota > Alphaproteobacteria > Sphingomonadales > Sphingomonadaceae > Sphingobium > Sphingobium psychrophilum. The sequence goes on from NZ_JABBFV010000013.1 coordinate 88,944, forward strand.
CCCCGTCCAGGTCGATGCGTTCGGCCTGCGGCCCCATGGCGCGCTCCAGTCGTTTGGCCAGCGACTGGCTGCCCGCTTCGTCCGGGCCGTAGAGCAGGAAGAAGCGGATATCCTGCGGCGGCGCGTCCAGCGCCCGTTCGATCTGGCCGCGATTGGCCTTCAAGGATTGGCGGCCTTGCGCGAATAAAGCGCCAGCCGGGTGACGATCTGGTCCGCCACCGTCTGCGACAGCCGTTCCAGCGCCGTGTCTTCGGCCGCGATCGTGGCATATTCGCTCGACGTGACGTCGATGCCCGCGTCCGACCCGGCGGTATCGTCCAGCAATTGCGCGCCGGTGGTTTCATCAACGAGTTGATACCGGGCACGTAAACTGCGGCGCTCGCGCGTGATCGCGGCGTCGGATCGCAGGCCAAAGCCGCTGATATCATCGTCCAGCTTCACCACCAGCTTGTAGCGTGGGCCGCTACCGCTGCGCATCGCCGACAGCCGGTCGTTGAGCGCATTGCGCACCAGCCAGCCGCCCTTGCCCTCGATCGGTTCGACCGTGACATTGCCCAGTGCCTGCGCCACCGCGCCCTGCCCGCCCCCGCCATAGACGGGGCGTAATCCGCAGGCGGTGAGGGAGGCAAGGGCGATCAAGAGCAGGGGCCAAGGTTTCATGCGAACCTCCATAACCGTTCGCCCTGAGCCTGTCGAAGGGCTTTCCTTCCTTTTCAGGAAGAAGCGGGCCTTCGACAGGCTCAGGCCGAGCGGCGTTTTGTTAGATGACTAGGTTCACGAGCCGATCGGGTACGACGATGATTTTCTTCGGTGTCGCGCCGTCCAGCGTGCGGATGACATTGGGAGCGGCCAGGGCCAGCCGCTCCAGTTCGTCCTTCGCCGTCCCCTTGGGCACGGTGATGGTGTCGCGCAGCTTGCCCATCACCTGACAGGCGATGGTCACTTCATCGTCCACCAACAACGCCGGATCGACCGGCGGCCAGGCAGCGTCGGCGATCAGGCCTTCTCCGTTCATCTCCGCCCAGCCCTCTTCGGCCAGATGCGGCGTCATCGGCGCGACTAGCAGGGCAAGCCCGCGGATCGCGGCGGTGCGCGATGCGGACGGCTTGGCTTTTTCGATCGCGTTTACCAGCTCGTATATCTTGGCAACCGCCTTGTTGAAGCCCAGCGCCTCGATATCCCTGGCGATGCCATCGACGGTCTGGTGCAGCTTGCGGTCCAGCGCCTTGTCCTGACCCTCGGCGGCGGTGTCATAGTCGCCGAACAGCCGCCAGACGCGGTTGACGAAGCGCCACGATCCTTCGATCCCTGCCTCGGTCCAGGGCAGGTCGCGTTCCGGCGGGCTATCGGACAGCATGAACCAGCGCACCGCATCCGCGCCATATTGGGCAATGATATCGTCGGGATCGACGACATTCTTCTTGGACTTGGACATTTTGATGACCCGGCCGACCTCCACCGGCGCAGCGTCGGCGATCAGCGTCGCGCCCTCGGACGTCCGGTCGATCTCGCCGGGCGCGAAATAGACAGGGGGCAGCCCCTCGCCCTGTTCGCGGCTGTACGTTTCATGCGTCACCATGCCCTGCGTGAACAGGCCGGTGAACGGCTCGGCAAAGCCCAATTGCCCCATATGCTGGAGCGCGCGGGTCCAGAAGCGGGCGTAGAGCAGATGCAGAATCGCATGTTCCACGCCGCCGATATATTGGCCCACCGGCAGCCATTTTTCGACGGTTTCGCGGTCGAACGGCTTTTCCGACGGTTGGCTGGCGAAGCGGATGAAATACCAGCTCGAATCGGCGAACGTGTCCAACGTGTCGGTTTCGCGCACCGCCGGCTTGCCGCAGGACGGGCATGTCACATGCTTCCAGGTCGGATGGCGATCCAGCGGATTGCCGGGAATGTCGAAGGTCACGTCTTCGGGCAGCACGACCGGCAACTGGTCCTTGGGCACGCCCACCGGCCCGCACGTCGCGCAATGGATCACCGGGATCGGCGTGCCCCAGTAACGCTGGCGCGACACGCCCCAGTCGCGCAGGCGGAACACGGTCTTACCTGCGCCCCAGCCTTCGGATTCGGCCCGCGCGATGACGGCGGCCTTCGCCTCATCCACGCTCATGCCGTCGAGGAAGCGGGAGTTCACCAACTTGCCGGGGCCGGTATAGGCCTCGTCATGGATCGGCTTATCGGCTTCGCCTTCCGGGGCGACCACGCGCTCGACCGGCAGCATATATTTGCGCGCGAAGTCCAGGTCGCGCTGGTCATGCGCAGGCACGCCCATGACCGCGCCGGTGCCGTAATCCATCAGCACGAAATTGGCGATGAACACGGGCAGGTGCCAGTCGGGATCGAACGGATGCGCGACGCTGAGGCCGGTGTCGAAGCCCAGCTTCTCCGCCGTTTCCAGTTCGGCCGCCGTGGTGCCGCCCGCCTTGCACGTCTCGATGAAGGCGACGGCGTCCGGGTTGTTTGCGGCCACAGCCTGCGCGATCGGATGGTCGGCCGCGATGGCGACGAAGCTTGCCCCGAAAATTGTGTCCGGCCGGGTCGAATAGACGTCGATCCGGCTGTCGAAAGGGGCCACCGGCTCGAAATGGAATTGCAGGCCGACCGACTTGCCGATCCAGTTTTCCTGCATCAGCTTCACCTTGTCGGGCCACTGGTCCAGCGTGGCCAGCCCTGCGACCAGATCGTCGGCGAACTGGGTGATCTTGAGGAACCACTGGGACAGCTTGCGCTTCTCGACCAATGCGCCCGAACGCCAGCCGCGCCCGTCGATCACCTGCTCATTGGCCAGCACGGTCATATCGACCGGGTCCCAATTGACCGCCGACTCCTTGCGATAGACCAGGCCCGCTTCCAGCATGTCCAGAAACAGCGCCTGTTCATGGCCATAATAGTCCGGCTCGCAGGTGGCGAGTTCGCGGCTCCAGTCGATCGCGAAACCCAGCTTTTTAAGCTGCGCACGCATATTGGCGATGTTGGACCGGGTCCATGTCCCAGGATGGACCTTCTTTTCCATCGCGGCATTTTCGGCCGGCATGCCAAAGGCGTCCCAGCCCATCGGATGCAACACTTCATGCCCCGTCATCCGGCGGAATCGCGCCAGCACGTCGCCCATCGAATAATTGCGGACATGACCGATATGGATGCGCCCCGACGGATAGGGGAACATCTCCAGCACATAGCTGCGCGGCTTGGGCGATGCGTCGTCGGCCTTGAAACTCTGCCGTTCGTCCCAGGTCGCCTGCCAGCGGGCGTCGGCCTCAAGCGGGTTGAAGCGCCTCTGCATGTCATGTCCTTACAAATGCGATCGGGCTGGGCCTTTCCAAGCCCAGCCCCGATAGATCAGAAAATACGGGCGTCGCGCCAGCGCCGCCCAAAGCGCGGTGTCAGCCGATCGCCGTGCGGCGCAGGTCGCGCGCCTTGGTCAGGATCACTTCCTCCAGCTTCTGCACGGTAGCCGCAGCGACCGGGGCATCGACCCACTGGCCGCCCTGATTCACCTGGCGGCTGGCCGCGACGCGCAGGGCGTCGGCGCGCAGATCCTGGTCCAGAATCGACACGGTCAGCTTCATCCGTTCATTGGGGCTGTTGGGATTGGAATACCAGTCGGTGACGATCACGCCGCCGTTCGAATCGGTCTGCACCATCGGCATGAAGGACAGCGTGTCCAGCGATGCGCGCCACAGATAGGCGTTGACGCCGATCGTCGTGACCTTCGATGCGGCAAGGTCGGCCTTGGGCCGGTCCTTGGCACCGCCGCCACAGGCAGCCAGCGGAAGGAGCACGGCCAGCAGCAGGCCGGCGGTTGCAGAGGCGGGAAGGCGGCGGACCATCAGGCATGTCCTAGCATGAAAAAGACGAAAAACTGACCGCTTCTATAGTGGCCGTGCGGCGTGGGGCAAGGGGGCGTGACGGTGCGCGCGACGGACGGCGCGGTGACGGACGATGGTAACGCTCCCGTTCCAGGGACTCCGGCCTGTGTGTTCCATGCAACAGCTCAGACAAAAAGGCGTTCTGCCCCTAGTCAGTGGAGGCTTTGCGAGTGTAGAGCGTTACGCAAGATATATGAACGGGGACAAGAATCGGGTCATGCGTGTGAACAGGGGATATTTGGCAGGAACGGGCGCGGCGCTGGCCGTCGCTGGCTTCATGCTGTCTCCCGCGTTCGGTGCGGCGACTGATTTCATGCGGTTGCGCACGCAAGCGCCTGTCTCGCTTGGCGGGCTGGGCAGCATTTCCTCCTTCACCCCCACGATCAAGGATCCGCGCCTCGCCGCGGCCTATGCCAAGATGGTGGCCTCGGCCAGTCGACAGGGTTTCCGTTTCACGCCGACCAGTGGTTCGCTGAGCGGCCAGCGTTCGGTGACCGTGATGGTCCGGGCCGCTGGCGGTGCCGATCAGGTGGCCGTGAACCGCACCATCGATGCGATCGATATCAAGCCTGTCGCCTTCAGCCTGAACGGCGCGCACAACTGGCGCAAATTCGCCCTGCCCGATTCGGTTGGCCGCAAGACGCTGGACCCGGTGCCGGTCGAAACGATGGTGGACGCCAAGAATTTCTCGCTGGATGACGGCAAGAAGGATCGGTTCAGCACCAAGATGATGCTGGAAAATCGTCGCGAATCCGGCGTGGCGGCAGCGACCGTGCGCAATCCGTCGGCGGACAAGGATTATTCGCTGGATCTGGCGGGTTCCTATTCGTTGACCCGCAACCTCAACGTCACTGCCGGTGTGCGCTATAATAATAGCGTAGCGGGTCGCACGACGCCGATGACCGACGAACGTCAGGACAGCCAGGCCGTCTATCTGGGCACTATCTTCAAATTCTGATGCCTTGATGGCGTAGCCGTCGGCCAATCGCGAATCCTACGACAGCGCATAGTCATGTGTGCTGCCCAGATGGCTGTTCCACCGTAAATACGCGCGATGAAAAACGCCGTGCTCCCGCGCAGGCGGCAGCCCAGTTCCGCCGTTTCAATGAAACGCCCGCCTACGGGAAGGATTCCGCCCTAAACCGAATCGGGCACGGGCGACGGCAGCGCCGCCCCGCTGAAATAAGCGCGCAGGTTGGCCAGCAACATCGCCGCCATCCGCGCCACCGCCGCATCGGTCGCGCCGCCGGTGTGCGGGGTCAGCACGCAGTTGGGCACATCGGCCCAGCGCGAGGCATCGGTCGGTTCCTGTGCGAACACATCCAGCGCTGCGCCACCCAGCCGGCCATCCTGCAACGCGGCGATCAGCGCATCTTCGTCCACCAATTGCCCGCGCGCCACATTGACCAGCAGGCCGCCCGGCCCCAGCGCATCGATCACCACCGAATCGATCATCCCGCGATTCGTCTCATCCGCCCTGGCCGCGACGATCAGCATGTCGCTGTCCTGCGCCAGCGCGATCAGGCTGTCGGCGCGCGGCCATGCCAGGGCGGGCTTGGGGCGCGGCCCCCACCAGCGGACCGGCATCCGCATCACCTCCGCCCGCCGCGCCGCGGCGATGCCGATCGCGCCCATGCCTGCTATCCCCACCCGCGCGCCGGCCAGCGACCGGGTGATGGTCTTGGCCCCCGCCACCCACGCGCCTGCGCGCACCTGCCGGTCGCCGGAAACGATCTGCCGCCGATGCGCCAGGATCAGGCCAATCGCATGGTCGGCGACATCCTCCGCATTGGCGTCGCCCGCATGGGTCACGGCGATGCCCCGCGCCCGCGCCCGCGCAAGGTCAATCCCGTCATAACCGACGGTGAAGCAGGCGATCAGGCCAAGCTGCGGCATCGCCTCCAGCAACGCGGGGTCGAGTTGGAACTCGCCCGCCGTCACGATCGCCCGTGCCTCGGCAATCCGCGCGCGCCCGGCCGCCTCCCACAAAGGCAGCGCCGCATAGTCCGTCGCCAGCAAGCCCAGCAACGGCGCCAGATGCGGCTGGGCGATGAGAATGACCGGGCGCGCGTCGCTCATCCGATTTGCCGCAGCGCCTGGGCGAAATCGGCGATCAGATCGTCAGCATCTTCGCAGCCGATCGAAATGCGCACCATATTGTCGCCGATGCCCAGCGCCTTCTTGCGCTCGGCCGGCACGGACAGGTGGGTCATCGCGGCGGGATGGCTGGCCAGCGTCTCGGTCCCGCCCAGGCTGACCGCCAGCTTGGCGATCTTCAGCGCGTCGAGGAACGCGAAGGCTTCCGCCTCGCCACCCTTCAGATAGAGCGAGAAGGTCGATCCCGCGCCGGTGCAATGGCGGCGATAGATATCGGCCTGCCGCTCGGTTTCGGGAAAGCCCAGATAGACCACCTTCTCCACCTGCGGCTGGTCCTTGAGCCAGGTGCAGACCGTCTCCGCATTCTCGCCCGCCCGGCTCATCCGCAACTCCAGCGTTTCCAGCGACCGTAGCAGCATCCAGGCGCTATGAGGGTCGAGGATCGTGCCGATCGTGTTACGCATCAGCCGGATGGTGGTGATCAGCGCATTGGACCCCAACACCCCGCCCGCGACCAGATCGCTATGGCCGCCGGCATATTTGGTCAGGCTGTAGATGACGAGGTCTGCGCCATGGGCCAAGGGCTTCAGCCACAATGGTCCCAGGAATGTATTGTCGATGGCGATCGGCGGGACATGCGCCTCACCCACGAACAGCGAGTCGCGCTGCGCAACCACCGCCTCCACATCGACGAGCACGTTGGTCGGGTTGGCCGGGCTTTCAAGATAGAGCAGGGCGACGCGGCCCAGACCCTTGGCCTTTTCGATCACCGCGCCAATCTCCTCCTCGGTGGCACCAGCCGGGAAATCGACCCATTGCACCCCGAACTTTCCAAGGATGCGGCCGATCAGCGATTCGGTCGCGGCATAGAGCGGCGCTGAATGGACGATCACGTCGCCCGGCTGCACCAGCGCCAGCAATGTGGTGGCGATCGCCGACATGCCGCTGGAAAAGAGCAAGGCATCTTCCGCCTCCTCCCACACCGAAAGCCGATCCTCGCAAATCTCCTGATTGGGGCCGTTGAAGCGGGAATAGACCAGCCCTTCCGATCCGCCGGGCCGGATGCCAGTCACGCCTTCGAAATGGCGCTTGCCCGCGGCGGCGCTTTCGAAGGCGAAGGTGGAGGTGAGGAAGATGGGCGGCTTGAGCGAGCCTTCCGACAGGGTCGGGTCATAACCATGGCCCATCATCAGTGTGGCGGGCTTCAGCTTACGGCCGTCAATCTCCATGATCGGGGCCTTGGGGCGGCGGCGGTTGCCAGGGGCTTCCACGCCGGTCAGGTCGGCTTCGGACAGTTTAGGGGGCGTTTCGCCAGTCATATCGTTTCTCCTGCTGCGGCGGCGTCTGATGCGCCGCTGTCATGGGCAGGAGTGTAACGCAGGGCGGCAGCCGAGGGCCAGAGGCGCGCGTAAGATTATTTCTCGCCGCTATATGATTATTCCGACGGCTGGCGGCAAAGGTCAGGCGACCAGCCCTTCCTCGACCTCCACATCGACCGGTGCCTGATCCTGCTCCACCGGCTTGTGCGGGATGCAAAAACGGCCGACCTGCAAAGTCTCGGCATAAAAGCCCCACCATTGCGTCCAGAACATGGCCGGCATGAACCAGATGTCGAAAAAGACGTCCGGCATAGGCTGGGGGGTGATTTTCTCGGTCATGGCCACTCTCCATGCGCTGTGCCGCGCGACACCCTATACGCACGATCCCCTATGGAGTTGCGCGGTTCGGAAGGAAGATGCCTATGTCTATCATGGCCGCAACGCCATGGCAAAGCGCAGACGGTGACAGCGGCACGATGGCCCCCTACATCTCCACTATGCCGCTTGCCCTTCCCGCCATTATCGAAAGCTGGTTTGCGTCGCGCGGCTGGCGGCCGCGACGGCACCAGATGGATATGCTGGCGGCGGCGGCGCGGGGCGATCATGCCTTGCTGGTCGCGCCGACCGGAGCGGGCAAGACGCTGGCGGGTTTCCTGCCGACCCTCTCCGATCTGATCGCCCATCCGACCGACCGGTTGCACACCCTGTATGTCTCGCCCCTGAAGGCGCTGGCGGTCGATGTCCGCCGCAACCTGCTGACCCCGATCGAGGAAATGGGTTTGGCCGTCAGCGTGGAGACGCGCACTGGCGACACCCCGTCCGATCGCAAGGCGCGCCAGCGGGTGCGTCCGCCGCACATCCTGCTGACCACGCCCGAATCGCTGTCGCTGCTGCTCAGCTATCCCGACGCCGCTTTGCTCTTCTCGGACCTGCGGACCGTGATTGTCGATGAGGTCCACGCCTTCGCCACGCAGAAGCGCGGCGACCTGCTCAACCTGTCCATGGCGCGCTTGCAGGCGATCAATCCCGCGCTGCGGCGTGTCGCCCTGTCCGCGACGGTCGCCGATATCGATGCCTATCGCGCCTGGCTCGCGCCCGATGGCGACATCGACACCGTGATCCCGGTGCTGGGCGAAGCGGGGGCGGAGCCGAATGTCGCCATCCTGATCCCCGAAGGCCGCGTCCCCTGGTCCGGCCATTCGGGCAAATATGCTGCGAAACAGGTGATGGCGGAGATTGAGGCGCGGCAGACCACGCTGGTCTTTTGCAACACCCGCGGCCTGGCTGAACTCATCTTTCAGGAACTCTGGTCCGCCAACGATGCGAACCTGCCGATCGCCATCCACCATGGCAGCCTGTCGATCGAGGCGCGGCGGAAGGTCGAATCGGCGATGGCGGCGGGCAAATTGCGCGCGCTGGTCGCGACCGCCAGCCTCGACCTTGGCGTCGATTGGGGCAATGTCGATTGCGTGATCCAGATGGGCGCGCCCAAGGGCAGCTCGCGCCTGCTCCAGCGTATCGGCCGCGCCAATCACCGGCTGGATCAAGCCAGCGAGGCGATAGTGATCCCCGGCAACCGCTTCGAATATCTGGAGGCGCGCGCCGCTCTCGACGCCGTCGAGGCGAGGGAGCGCGACGCCGATGATTTCCGCGTCGGCAGCCTGGACGTGCTGGCCCAGCATGTCATGGGCCTGGCCTGCGCCGGGCCGTTCCGGGCGGAGGAACTGCTGGAGGAAGTGCGATCCGCCACGCCCTATAGTGGCCTGACCGCCGAAGCATTCGACCATGTGCTGCACTTTATCGAGGGCGGCGGCTATGCCCTGCGCGCCTATGACCGGTTCAAACGGCTGACGCAGGACGTTGATGGCCAAGGCAATGTGCTTTGGCGCGTCTCCCACCCCCGGTTCATCCAGCAGCATCGCCTGAACGCCGGCATCATCGTCGATCAACCGGCGCTGGCCGTGCGCTTCGCCAATGGGCGTAAGCTGGGCACGGTGGAGGAAGGCTTCGCCGCGCAGCTCCGCCCCGGCGACAGTTTCTTCTTTTCCGGCATGGCGCTGGAAGTGGTGCGGATGGACACATCCGACCTCACCGTCCGGGCGACATCGAAACAGGCGCGCATCCCCAGTTGGGGCGGATCACGCATGGCCATGTCCACCCGTCTCGCGGACCGGGTGCGGCATTTCCTGGCCGAACCGCAGGAGTGGCACCGCTTCCCGCCCGATGTGCGCGAATGGCTGGAGATGCAGAAACTGCGCTCCGCTTTGCCCCAGCCCGGCCAACTGCTGATCGAGACCTTCCCGCATGAAGGGCGCCATTATCTCGTCTGTTATAGTTTCGAGGGCTGGAACGCGCATCAGTCGCTCGGCATGTTGCTCACCCGCCGCATGGAGAGCCAGGGGCTGATGCCTTTGGGCTTCGTCGCCAACGACTATGCGCTGGCGGTCTATGGCCTGAAACCGATCACCGACCCGCAAAGCCTGTTTTCCGCCGATATTCTCGATCATGAATTTGTCGACTGGGTCGAACAGTCGAGCCTCCTGAAGCGCGCTTTCCGCGACGTCGCGGTGATTGCCGGCCTGATCGAGCGCCAGCATCCCGGCAAGCGCAAGACCGGGCGGCAGGTCACCTTCTCCACCGACCTGATCTACGACGTGCTGCGCAAATATCAGCCCGATCATCTGCTGCTGAAGGCTGCCTGGGCCGATGCGCGCGCGCGGATGACCGATGTCGGGCGGCTGGGCGACCTGATCGATCGGGCTGCGACGACGATGCTGCATGTCACGCTGGAGCGGGTCAGTCCGCTCGCCGTGCCGGTGCTGATCCTGATTGGCCGCGAGCATGTGGCGCAGACGGCGGCTGAAGATGCGCTTTTGATCGAGGCCGAAGCGCTGGTCGCCGAAGCGATGCGCGCCGACTGATCCTCAGCTGCCCAGGCCGTTCATCGCCGCAAACGGATCGTCGGTCGCATCCTCGTTCCAGCGATATTCGGCGCGATGTGCGACCCAATGCGCCATGTCCTTGCCATAGAGTTTGGCGATCAGGGCCAGCGCCATGTCGGTCCCGGCCGAAATGCCAGAAGAGGAGATATATTTCCCATCCTCCACCCACCGCGCTTGCGGCACCCACATGACCTTTGCACCCTGCGCCGTGGCCCATTTCCAGGCCATTTTGTTGCTGGTGGCCTTCACCCCGCCGATCAGGCCGGTCTTGGCCAGCAGCCCCGATCCGGTACAGATGGTGGCGACCTGCGGCGTGGCCTGTGCGATATCCTTGATCGCGGCCATGAAGGCGGGGTTATGCACCTCCCGCCGCGTACCCATGCCGCCGGGAATCATCAGGATGTCGAGCTTGGGCGCATCGGCAAAGCCGAAATCAGCGATCGTGGCCGGCCCTGCGCCGCTCTTAACTGGCCCGGCTTTCTGCGCGATCATCACGATCTCGATCCGGTCTTTCAGCATCCCGAACATTTCCAGCGGACCGAAAACGTCCAGCAGTTCGAAGCCGTCGAACACTACCATGCCCAGGATTGTCTTCGGCCCGCTGGGCGGGACGGGCGGTTTCAGGGATAGCTGCGCCGCCGCGCCGCTGGACACAGTCAGCGTGGACAGGGCGGCGGCGGCAATCAGCAGGGCGCGGCGGGACGTATCAGTGGTCATCGTAATTCCCTTCAAAGGGGCGGGCGAACTGGGATAACGATCAGGGCACCTCTTCCCGCATGGCGTCCCGCTCGCCGCCACAGCCTTTTAACGTCCCTTCGCCAAACGCCACCTGCACCCGGTCGGACCAGATCGCATCGCTCATCCCGTCGCTGCATGGCCCCGGCGTCAGCGTCATCGCGAAACCCTCGCCCTGATAGCGCACGGCCTTGTCGTCCCCGTCAGCGCGCACGGCAAAGCGCAGCGGCACCTGGTCCGGCCGCTCCAGCGTGGCCGTCGATCCCCGGATGGTCACCGCCCAGAAAGGTTCGGTGCCGATCGCGCGATAATCGGGGGGCGCTGGGCGCGGCGGAGGTGTTTCACGTGAAACCAAAGGCTTGGGCGGCGTCGGGTACGGCGGCGCCGCCGCTACCGCTGCGTTGGCGGTGCTGTTCGTATCGACCGGCGTGGCGATCGCGGTCGTCGGCGCAGGCTGCGTCTGATTCGCGGCCGTTTCCCCGTCCCCGCAACCATAGAGCAGGGCGACGGGGATAAGCAGGCGCACCGCTTTCACGGCCGCAGCGCGTCACGGCGGAAGCAGGCGGCGGCGTGGTCGTTGACCAGGCCGGTTGCCTGCATCCAGGCATAGGCGATGGTCGGGCCGACGAATTTGAAACCGCGCGCCTTCAAATCCTTCGAGATGGCGACCGACAGCGGTGTCTGTGCCGGAAAAGTCACCCCGTCGCCCTGCAACGGCACGCCATCGACGAAGGACCAGGCATAGGCCGAGAAATCCTCACCCGCGTCGCGCATCGCGCAGAAAATCCGCGCGCCTGCAATGGTCGCGACGATCTTCGCCCGCGCCCGGACGATACCCGGATCGCCCATCAGCCGCTCGATATCGCTATCAGTAAAGGCCGCCACCTTGTCGGGATCGAATCCGGCGAAGGCCGCCCGGAATGTCTCGCGCTTGCGCAATATGGTGATCCAGGACAGGCCCGCCTGGAACCCCTCCAGCATCAACATCTCCCAGAGCATCCGCGAATCGCGCTCCGGCACGCCCCATTCCGCGTCATGATAGGCGCAATAGAACGGGTCCGTGCCGCACCAGCCGCACCGGACCTGTTCTTTGCGATCAGACATCCAGATTGGCGACGTTCAGCGCATTGTCCTGAATGAACTCGCGCCGCGGCTCTACCACGTCGCCCATCAGGCGGGTGAAGATTTCGTCGGCGACGTCCGCTTGCTCCACCTCGACCCGCAGCATCGAACGATTATCCGGGTCCAGTGTGGTTTCCCACAGCTGTTCCGCGTTCATCTCGCCCAGCCCCTTGTAGCGCTGGATCGCCAGCCCCTTGCGCCCGGCGGTCAGGATCGCGTCGAGCAGTTCGCTCGGCCGCGTCACCATCGCGCCCTTGGTCGGCGCGACGGGCAGGTCGTCGTCATTGGCTTCGGCGGCCAGCGCCTTGACCGTGATCAGGCGGCTGGGGGTCAGGTAGCTGCCGGCATCCTCGGCGGCGATGCTGTGCAGCTTGCGCGCCTCGGCCGACCCGATGAATCCGCCCTCGATCACATGATGGTCGGTGACGCCGCGCCAGGCGCGCTGGAAGTGGAACCCGCCCTCTTCCGCGACGCTGCCGGTCCATCGGCCTTCGACATCCTGCGCGCCCATCCAGGTGACGGTCGCGGCCAGCCGTTCGGCTTGCGCGGCCTGGTCCAGTTCGGGATCGAGCGCGCCATTCAGGCTCAGCGCCTCGATGATCGCGGGATTGTAGCGGCGCGGCACATAGCGCATCACCGCGCGCATCCGGCGGGCATGTTCGATCAGGCTGCGCAGATCCTCGCCGGTGCGCGGACCCTTGCCGGTTTCCAGCGCCATCGATTCGACGCCATTATCGACCAGATATTGCTCCAGCGCGGCCTCGTTCTTGAGGTAAACTTCGGACCGGCCGCGCGTCGCCTTATAGAGCGGCGGCTGGGCGATATAGAGATGCCCGCCATCGATGATCTGGGGCATCTGGCGATAGAAGAAGGTCAGCAGCAGCGTGCGGATATGCGCGCCGTCGACGTCTGCGTCGGTCATGATGACGATCTTGTGGTAGCGCAGCTTTTCCAGGTTGAAGTCATCGCGGATGCCGGTGCCCATCGCCTGGATCAGCGTGCCGACTTCCTTGGACGATAGCATCTTGTCGAACCGCGCGCGCTCGACGTTCAGGATCTTGCCCTTCAATGGCAAAATCGCCTGATTATGCCGGTTGCGGCCCTGCTTGGCCGAACCGCCCGCCGAATCGCCTTCGACCAGGAACAGTTCGGACTTGGCGGGGTCGCGTTCCTGGCAGTCGGCCAGCTTGCCGGGCAGCGACGCGATGTCCAGCACGCCCTTGCGCCGCGTCAGTTCGCGCGCCTTCTTGGCCGCTTCGCGCGCGGCGGCGGCGTCGATCACCTTCTGGACGATCATCTTGCCGAACGCCGGATTTTCTTCCAGCCACTCGGCCATCTTGTCGGCCATCAGGCTTTCCAATGGCTGGCGCACTTCGGAACTGACCAGCTTGTCCTTGGTCTGCGACGAGAATTTGGGATCGGGCAGCTTGACGGAGACGATGGCGGTCAGGCCCTCGCGCATGTCCTCACCGGTCAGCGACACCTTTTCCTTCTTCAGCGCGCCCGACTTTTCCGCATAATTGTTGAGCGTGCGCGTCAGCGCCGCCCGGAACGCGGCCAGATGGGTGCCGCCGTCGCGCTGCGGAATGTTGTTGGTGAAGCAAAGGACGTTTTCATAATAAGAGTCGTTCCACTCCAGCGCGACGTCGATGGTGACGTCGTCGCGGGTGCCCGAAATCGCGATCGGCTCCGGCATCATCGCCGATTTGTTGCGATCGAGATATTTCACGAAGGCCGCGATGCCGCCCTCGTAGAACAGCTCGATCTCCTTCTTCTCCTCATGCCGCGCATCGACCAGGAACAGGCGCACGCCGCTGTTGAGGAAAGCCAGCTCGCGATAGCGATGCTCCAGCTTCTCGAAATCATATTCCGTATGATTCTTGAACGTCGCGCCGTCGCCCGGCGCCTTCTCCATATTGGCCAGGAAGGTGACGCGCGTCCCCTTCTTGCCCGCTGGCGCATCGCCGATGACCTCCAGCGGCGCGGTCGCATCGCCAAAGGCGAAGCGCATATAATGTTCCTTGCCGTCCCGCCAGATATTGAGGTCCAGCCATTCCGACAGCGCGTTGACCACCGACACGCCCACGCCATGCAGGCCGCCCGATACCTTATAGGCATTGTCGTCGCTGGTATTCTCGAACTTCCCGCCCGCGTGCAACTGGGTCATGATGACCTCGGCCGCCGACACGCCTTCTTCCTTATGGATGCCGGTCGGGATGCCGCGGCCGTTATCCTCCACACTGACCGACCCGTCGGGGTTCAGCGTGATGACGATCTTGTCGCAATGGCCCGCCAGCGCCTCGTCGATCGCATTGTCGCTGACCTCGAACACCATATGGTGCAGGCCGCTGCCATCGTCCGTGTCGCCGATATACATGCCGGGGCGTTTCCGCACGGCGTCCAGGCCTTTGAGCACCTTGATGCTGTCGGCGCCATATTCGTTATTATTGGGGGTGTTTACGGGTTCATCGCTCATGCCGAGCATATAGGGACAGCGGCCCCAAAACTAAAGCAAAACATGGCGGCTTCCGCTTGGGTCCGCCGGGGTCTATCACGGCTTTCATGCGCATCGTCCCTCTCCTCCTGCTGCCCTTGCTGTTGCCGCTTGGCGCCTGCTCGAAAAGCAACGACGTCTATGAAGAATTACCCAACAGTTCGCTCGCCGGTGCCCCCCGCGCGGAGGTGCCCGAAACCCGCATGGACGCGCCCGTCGCGCGCCCGGTGACGATCGGCGAGGATGGCCCGCGGATGGATGCCTGCGGTGGGTTGGGACGGGTGACGCGCAGCGGGGCAAGCGGTCTTCCTGTACTCGCCGCGCCCTTTAACGACGCAAAGACATTGGGGCCACTTTACGACGGGCAGCGCGTCTATATCTGCGCCCGCACCCTCGACCAAAAATGGCTGGGCGTGGTGGTGCTGCCTGTGCCAGCGACCGGCGAAGCGCCGCCGACGGCCGATTGCGGCGTCGCGTCCCCTGTGGAACGCAAGCAACCCTATGTCGGCCCCTGCGCCAGCGGCTGGGTCGCCAGCGCCTATGTCCAGCTGATCGCGGGTTAGGGTGCAGGCCCATAAATTACGAGGATCGAGACAATCCTGCCCCAAAGGGGTGGGACGAAAATGGCCGGTGGAGCGGTCGAACGCTTGCAAGATAGTCCCGCTATCTCGCGGCGCGCTCTCCCTCCCACCAGCCATTTTCGTCTCCATCTCGACCTCGTAATTTATGGGCCTGCACCCTAAACTCCGCCCAGAAAATCCATCTTGCCCACCGGCACGCCCGCCTGGCGCAGCAGCGCATAAGTGATCGTCAGGTGGAAATAGAAATTGGGCAAGGAAAAGGTCTGCACATGGCTGCGGCCGGTGAAGGGAATCTCGCCGCCAGGTATCTTGAGCACCACGGTCGCATCCTCGCGCCCGTCGATTGTCTCGCGCGGCACCGCTTCCAGCAGGGCGATCGTCTTGGCGATGCGCGCCTGCAACTGCGCGAACGTCTGTTCATCGTCCGGCATTGCCACCGGCTCCAGCTCGCCCAGTCGCGTAACCGTGCCCTTGGCGGTGTCGCAGGCGAACTGCACCTGCGCCGTCAGCGGCTTCATGTCCGCGATCAGTTGCGCGCCGGTCAGCGTCGCCGGATCGATGCCCTGTTCGGCGGCATAAGCGGCACCCTTGTCGAGCAGGCCCGACAGCGCGGTCAACCCGCGGACGAACACGGGTATGGTCAGGTCGTATAATGTGGTCGCCATCGGGCGTCCCCCTCTCATTGGATGCCGGTGAACACCAGCTTCTGTACGCGCCGGCCGGTATTGACCTCGGTCGCATAGATATTGCCGTCGCTGTCGGTATCAATGCTGTGCAGCCAGGTAAATTGTCCCGCCTGCCGGCCGACCCGGCCAATCGCGCCCAGCACCTCATGCGTCTTGCGCAAGACTATCCAGATGCGCCCGTTCATCATGTCCGCGACATAAAGATAGGTCTGGTCGGGATCGGGCGAAAACGCGATGTCGGTCACCGTATGCGTGCCACCCGTCTCCGGCGCGATGGCGAGGTCGCGTATGAAGGTCAGGCCGCCATCCTTCTCTCGCTTGAACAACTGCGCGCGGTTGTTGTTGCGGTCGCAGACATAGACATGGCCGTCCCGTGTCGGCGCCACGCAATGCACGATGTCGGCGAAGGTCTGCGCCTTGGGATCGGCGATTTTGCTGGGGTCGACGGCATGGCTCTGGTCGAAATCGCCGCTCCGGGTGGGCGCGATCGGCGGCTTGCCATAGGCACCCCAGCGACCCTTATAGGCATTGCTCTGCGCGTCGAAGCCGATCACCCGGCGGTTCACATAGCCGTCGGATACCAGCACCATGCCGTCGGAATGATTGACGTCGGACGGGTTGCCCAACTGGTCGGTCGCATCATTGCCGCCGGTTTTCTCGCGCTGGCCGAAGCGGCGGATATATTGGCCGTCCGCGCTATAATTCATGACGACATGGTCGCCCTTGCCATTGCCGCCGAACCAGACGGTGCCCGCCTTGTCGACGAAGATGCCGTGCAAGCTGGCTGGCCATTGGTTGACGCCATCGACCGTGGGCCCGCTCGCCGTGCCGCCCCAGCCGCCGATATAGCGGCCATCCTTGGCAAAGCGCACCACCGGCGGCGCGGGCTTGCAGCAGGCGGCGATCGGCGGGCTTTGCGCCAAGCCAGTATCGGTGTTGGTCAAGCTATGGGGCCGGTGCACGACCCAGACCGAATCGTCCGGTCCCACCGCCACGCCGCTCACCTGCCCCAGCAGCAGGTCGTCGGGCATGGCGGGCCAGGCGGCATCGACCTTGAACCGCGGCATTTTCGTGCCGACGGGCGCCACCTGTTCGAAGGCCAGCGGCGCGAGGGCCGATTCGGGCGCGGGTTGCGACGGGACTGCAGCGGTCAACGGCAGGAGCAGGGCGACGGCGAGGAAGGGGCGCATGGGGGGATGCTCCTTGATCGGGGGAGAAAGGCGCGGCGGATCATGCCTGTCTGCCTGGCCCGGTCAATGACTATGCGCCTTATTTTCAACGGAAAAAGGACCGGCCGATGCTTGGCGCATCGACCAGTCAGGGGCCTCTGTCACGCTTGCGCCGGGCGCTCCACCTCGGCGATGCGGAAAAAGGGCAGCGCATGGTGGACGATCCAGCCGATCGTCGCGGCATAGAGGATGGTGCCCACGCCCACCGTGCCGCCCAGCAGCCAGCCGATCGCCAGCACGCCGATCTCGATCCCGGTGCGCACCCATTTGACCGACCAGCCGGTCCGGCGGCACAGCCCCGTCATCAAACCGTCGCGCGGCCCCGGTCCCATCCCCGCGCCGATATAGGCGCCGCCGGCGATACCGTTCAGGATGATCCCCGCGACCAGCCACGTCGCGCGCACCCACAAGCCTTCGGGCGTCGGCAGCAGCATCAGCGACAGGTCCACCGCGGTCCCGATCACCAGGATGTTGGCGATCGTGCCGATCCCCGGCCGTTGCCGCAGCGGCCACCACAGCAGCAGCACGAGCGCGCCGATCAGGTTGACGGTCATGCCGAAACTGAGGCCCATTTTCGGCGCAAGCCCCTGGTGCAGCACATCCCAGGGATCGAGCCCCAGATTGGCGCGCAGCATCAGCGCCATGGAAAAACCGTAGAGGCACAGGCCCCAAAAGAGCTGCCAAAAACGGAGGGCGTAACGGTGGTTGGTCATGCCATGCTAATTCGACGCAACTGGCCTTTTCAAAAAGGACCAGTCTGGCATAAATGGCCTTGATCCATGGTCAGATTGGAATGTGCCCCATGTCCACTTCGCTTCTTCGTCCCCCGTCCCTGCTCCGCCTGCTCGGTGCCTGGCGCGCGCAGGACAGCGCTGAACCGGCCTATCGCCAACTGGCGCAGGCGCTGCGGATGCTGGTGCTGGACGGGCGGGTGGGCCTCAACGTCCGGCTACCCGGCGAACGCGAACTGGCAGCAGCGCTGGGCTTGTCCCGGACGACCGTCGCCGCCGCCTTCGACCGGTTGCGTGACGAAGGCTATCTGGAAAGCCGGCAGGGGTCGGGCAGCGTCACCCGGATTCCGCCGGGCCGGGCCGAAACCGCGCCGGGCGATATCGACACGACGACCGGCGGCAACCTGCTTAACTGGACCCATGCCGCCCTGCCCGCCGCGCCCGGCGTCGCGCGCGCTTATGCTCATGCGGTGGAGGCGCTGCCCGCCTATCTCGGCGACCTTGGCTATGATCCCCTGGGCATCATGGTGCTGCGCCGTGCGATCGCGGCCCATTATGATCGGCGCGGCTGTCCCACCTCCCCCGACCAGATCATGGTCACCAACGGCGCTCAGCAGGGCTTTTCGCTGCTTCTGCAATGGCTGGCGGGACCGGGCGACCGGGTGGTGATCGACCACCCGACCTATCATAACGCCATCCAGGCGTTGCAGCGCGCCCATGTCGTGCCAGTGCCGGTCGGCCTGCCGCGCCAGGGGTGGGACGTCGACGCGATGGAGGCCGCTTTCCGCCAGACCAGCCCCCGCTTCGCCTATGTCATCGCCGATTTCCACAATCCTACCGGCCGCAGCATGGACCCGGCCACCCGCCGCGCGCTGGTCGCCGCCGCGACGCGCACCCACACCCCGCTGATCGTCGACGAAACGATGGTGGCGATGGGCCTCGACTTCGCGCCACCCCCACCCGTGGCGATGCACGATCCGTCGGGGCGGCAGGTGATCACCCTAGGGTCGGCCAGCAAGATTTTCTGGGGCGGCCTCCGCGTCGGCTGGATTCGCGCCGACCCTCAGACGGTCGCTGCGCTCGGCCGCCTGCGAACGACGATGGACATGGCCAGCCCGGTGGTCGAACAGATCGCGGTCGCGCAACTCATCGACGCCGATGTCGGCTTGGGCGAGCGGGCCGGCCAACTGCGCGGACGGCGCGACCATCTGCTGGGCCTGATCGCGGATCGCCTGCCCCATTGGCGGGTGGAATCGCCCGCGGGCGGCCTGTCGCTCTGGGCCGAACTGCCCCGTGCGGAGGCGACCGCGCTGGCGGCCTTGGCCGAAAGTCTTGGCGTCCGCATCGCCGCCGGCCCGCGCTTCGGGGTAAGTGGCGCGTTCGAACGCTTCCTGCGCCTGCCCTTCACCCTGCCCGAAGAGCAACTCGACATCGGCATCGAGCGGCTGGTCGAGGCCGACGCCCGGCTTCACGCCCGCCTGCCCAAGGGCCGCGATTCGCTGGCCATGGCGCTGGATGCGGACCGGCTCATATAGCGAACGAAGAAATGAAAAGGCCGCGCGGATCGATCCACACGGCCTTTTCAACTCTCGAAAGAAACCGGCCTTACGCCGTCTTCTTGCTCGCCTGATAGCGCGCGATCGCTTCCAGCGTGATCTGCTTGGCGTCGTCCGCCCCGCCCCAGGTGCCGATGCGCACCCACTTGGTCTTTTCCAGATCCTTATAGTGGGTGAAGAAATGCTCGATCTGCTCCATCACGATACCGGGCAGGTCGTCCTTCTCGCTGATGTCGGCATAATAAGGGAAGGTCTTGTTGTCAGGCACGCAGACCAGTTTCTCGTCGCCGCCGGCTTCGTCTTCCAGGTTCAGCACCGCGATCGGGCGCGCACGCACGACGGAGCCGGGAACGAAGGGCGAACGGGCGATGACCAGCGCGTCCAGCGGATCGCCATCGGGTGACAGCGTGTGCGGCACGAAGCCATAGTTCGCAGGATAGCGCATCGGCGTGTGCAAAATGCGGTCCACGAACAGCGCGCCACTGGCCTTGTCGAATTCATATTTCACCGGCTCGCCGCCGACTGGCACTTCGATGATGACGTTCAGGCTGTTGGGCGGATCGTCGCCGACCGGGATCAGTTCGATATTCATGGAAACGCCTTTTGCTACACGTTACGCTACGGGTGATTATGTTCGGGCTTTAAGCAACCTGTCGAGGCTGCCTTCACCCTCTCCTGTCTTGTCGAGGCGCGGATAGCGCAGCCCGCCCGAATAATCGAGTGTCAAAGTGCGATAGTATTTATCCTGCTTTAGGATGATCTGGATCGGCGTCTTGGCCTTGATCGCCGCTTTCCATGTGTCGCCCGAATATTCGTCGCCATTGACCGCCAATATCTTCGCGCCCGTCACCAGCCCCGCCTTGAACGCCGCGCTGTCCCACACGACGCCGCTCACCTCGCCGTCATTCTTGACGATCGCGCCGATCCCGAAACTCTGGTCGACCATCTTGTTTGCGCCCTCGGCCGCCTTGGTGATCGCGCCCGGCTCCTCGCCATAGACAAGGGTGTAGCCGCCCAGGATGAAGCCGCCCTTGGGCGTTTCCTTGGTCGGACTATCGACATTTTTCTGGAAGAAGCCCGCCCAGTCATAAGGCGCGATATCGTTCAGCGTCTTGATGACGTCGCCGCGATTATAGACGACCTGGCCCCAGTCGCCCGGCTTGATGCCGAAGAACGCCTTGGCGAAATCGTCTAGCCCCTTCTTGCCGCGGGTCGCCTTGGCGATGATCGCGTCGGCCTCCAGCCAGATCATCAGCCCTTCATTATAATAATCCTCGGACCGCTGCCAGCTTGCCCACCCCTTGGGCCGGCGGGCGGAGATGATCGGATCATGGGTGGTGTCCTCCATCGCGCGCCACTGGCGGCCGACCGCCGTGTCCAGCTTCGCCGCGATCTGCGCATAGGCATCCAGCGTCTCGGCCTTGGAAAACATCCCCGACCGCGCGCCCAGCACATAGCCCCAGAATTGCGTCTGCCCTTCATAGACCCACAGCAGGTTATCCTGCATCGGCACGTTGAAATCGGGTGTCCACAGCAGGTCTGGGCGGCGGAACTTACCGTCCCAGCTATGGGTGAATTCATGCGGCAACAGGTTGCGGTCCAGCAACGCCTCGCCCTTGTCCCAGCTTTTGAAATAGCCTGGCTCGACCTGATTTTCGGAACTGCGATGATGTTCCAGGCCAATGCCGCCCATTTCGTCGGTGATGGCGAGCAGGAAATCATAATGGTTGAAATGATAGGCGCCGAACAGCGCGCCCGCTTCGGCCACCAGCTTCTTATGCTTGGCCATCTGCTCGGGCTTATAGTTCAGCTCGTCCGCATCGTCGGCGACGATATTGAGCGTGACATTGCTGCCAAGGTCCACCGCCTTGAAATGCGTCCCCGCAAACACCGGCGAATCCTGCAACGCTTCATAATCGATCGTCTCATAGGCGACGGCATTGCCGGTCTTGGTCCCGCGCAGCGCGGTCGCGGCCTGCCATCCTGCGGGATAGGTCACGGTCGGCTGGATCGGGATTTGCCGCGTATAATAGCCCGCCGGATAGAGCGATACGCTTTCCCATTGGATATTGAGCATCTTGGGCGTCACGACGACGCGGCCCTGCGCGGGCTGGGTCGCGGACAGGAACTGGAACTGCGCCACCACCTGCGTCACACCCTGCGGCACGTCGATCTGGAAGGCGAAGACGTTCAGCGGATCGCGCTTCCACGCCAGGCTCTGGCCATTGGCGGTGAAGGTCAGGCCGGTCAGCTTCTCGATCTGCCCGCGCGGCGCATGATTGCCCGGCAGCCAGGCTGGCATCATCAGCGTCATAGGACCGGCCGCAGCGACAGGGATCGTCTCCTTCACGCGGAAGATGCGCTGCACCGTATCGGTCGCATCGACCTCTAGGCGGATGGTGCCGCCGGGATAGGGAATGTCCTTTGGTGCAGGCGCGGCGCTGTCTACGGGCAGGGCGGTCGGCTTGGACCGGATCGCGTCCTGCGCGAAAAGCGGGCTGGCGATGGCGCTCGAAAGGCCCGTTGTCAGGCCCGTCGTCAGGCATAGGGCGGCAGCAAGGCTGCGGATCATGGATGTCTCCAGAAAGATATGGGGCCGGACGGCCCGATTGCCTTTAGCATGGCAAGGCGTCGCGGCGGCGTCCACCCCTGATGGACGCCTGCAAAAAGCGCGTTTCCTTGGGGGTGATTTGCCGTTAAAGGCCCGGCCCCATGGCGAAGATCGAAACACCGCGTCCGGTACGCGGCACGCAGGATATGTTGGGCGGCACGGCGGAGGCGTTTGCGGAACGCTTCGCCCATGTGGTCGCGACGTTCGACCGGGTGCGCAAACTCTACGGTTTTCAGCGCGTCGAAGTGCCGGTGTTCGAATCCACCGCCGTCTTCGCCCGCTCGTTGGGCGAAAGCACCGACGTCGTCTCGAAGGAGATGTACACGTTCGAAGATCGCGGCGGCGACAGCATCACCTTGCGCCCCGAATTTACCGCCGGCATCAGCCGCGCCTATATCACCGAAGGCTGGCAGCAATATGCGCCTCTCAAGGTCGCGACCCACGGGCCTTTGTTCCGCTACGAACGCCCGCAAAAGGGCCGCTTCCGCCAGTTTCACCAGCTCGACGCCGAAATCATCGGCGCGGCCGAACCGGGCGCGGACGTGGAACTGCTGGTCATGGCCGACCAGCTATTGAAGGAACTGGGCATCGCCGATGGCGTGACCCTCACCCTCAACACGCTGGGCGACGGGCCGAGCCGCGACGCCTGGCGCGCGGCGCTGATCGCCCATTTCGAGGCGCATAAGGATCAGTTGTCGGAAGACAGCGTCGAACGGCTGGCCAAAAACCCGCTCCGCATCCTCGACAGCAAAGACCCCCGCGACCGCCCGGTCGCCGACAGCGCGCCGGGGATCGATGCTTATCTCACTGATGAGGCGCATCTGTTTTTCGACAAGGTAACTAGCGGGCTTAAGGCGGCTGGCGTTGACTATCAACGTAACGACAGGCTGGTACGCGGCCTCGACTATTATCGCCACACCGCCTTTGAGTTTGTGACGGACCGCCTGGGCGCGCAGGGCACCGTGCTGGGCGGCGGACGTTATGACGGCCTGATCGAAAATCTGGGCGGCCCCGCGACCCCGGCGGTCGGCTGGGCGGCGGGGATCGAGCGGCTGGCGATGCTGGTGGATATGCCAGAAGCGGCAAAGATTGACGTTGCGGTGATTCCGATGGGCGAAGCAGCCGAAGCGGTCGCCATCGGTATCGTCGCCAATTTGCGCCGATCGGGTGTCGTCACCGACATGGGTTTTCGTGGGAACATGAAAAAGCGGATGCAGCGTGCCAATGCCGCGGGTGCCAAATGGGTAGTCATTCTTGGTGACGATGAACTTGCTGAGAATGTCGCAATAGTGCGCAACCTGGAAACAGGCACGCAGGCAAAACAGCCTATCGAACATATCAGCCATCTTCCGCTATCGTTGTTGGACGCCATGCCCTTGGGGCGTGAGAGCGAAGCGACGGGCCATGTTGCCGATTTGCTGAAAGGCTTCGGCGGGGAACCTCAAGCCTAATGCAGATCTCCGCCGAACGCATCGCGCAGATCGAGGCGCGCCGGGACGAGGTGCAGGCGTCGATGACGCGCGCCGACCTCGCGCCCGATGCGTTCGTGAAGCTGTCGAAGGAATATGCGGAGATCGAGCCGGTCGCCCGCGCCGCGCATGAAGTGCGCCGTCTGCGGCAGGAACTCGCCGCGCTCGATTATATGGCGGGCGGGGTCGATGCCGATGCCGACCCGCTGATGCGCGAAATGGCGCAGGAGGAAATGCAGCTGCTCAAGAGCCAGCTGCCCGCCGCCGAACGCGCGTTGGCGCTGCAATTGCTGCCCCGCGACGCGGCCGACGCGCGCCCCGCCATGATCGAAATCCGCGCCGGCACTGGCGGCGACGAAGCCGCCCTGTTCGCGGGCGACCTGTTCCGCATGTATCAGCGCTATGCCGATACTCAGGGCTGGAAGATGGAGATGCTCTCCGCCAATGCGTCCGAACAGGGCGGGTTCAAGGAAGTCGTCGCCAGCATCAACGGCGTCGGCGTCTTCGCCAAGCTGAAGTTCGAAAGCGGCGTCCACCGCGTCCAGCGCGTCCCTGCGACCGAAAGCGGCGGGCGCATCCACACCAGCGCCGCGACCGTCGCCATCCTGCCGGAACCGGAGGAAGTGGACGTCCAGATCGCCGACGGCGACCTTAAGATCGACATCTACCGGGCGAGCGGCGCAGGCGGCCAGCATGTCAACACCACCGATTCGGCCGTGCGCATCACCCATTTGCCGACCGGCACCGTCGTCATCCAGCAGGACGAACGGTCGCAGCACAAGAATAAAGCAAAAGCGATGCAGGTGTTGCGCGCCCGCCTCTACGAAGCGGAACGCGAACGCACCCACAGCGAACAGGCCGGCGCACGCAAGGCGATGGTGGGATCGGGCGACCGCTCCGAACGCATCCGCACCTATAATTTTCCGCAAGGCCGCGTCACCGACCACCGCATCAACCTGACCCTGCACCGCCTGCCCGAAATCCTCGAAGGGCCCGGCCTGGCCGACATCATCGACGCCTTGGTGGCGGAGGATGAGGCGGCGCGGCTGGCCCAGCTGGACGGTGTGGGTTGATTTACTCTCTCCCCTCCCTTTCAAGGGAGGGGTCGGGGTGGGTGGCGAGCGAAGTGAGCTTACGCCATCACGATGCTACGCAAGGTAGAGGCATGACCGTCCCCGACGCGCTACGCGCTGCAACTGTCCAACTCGCCGTCGCCAGCGACACGGCCCGGCTCGACGCCGAACTGCTGATGGCTCATGCGCTGGGCCTGTCGCGTAACGACATGCTGCTGCGCCAACGCGACCTGACCGTGCCGGAAACCTTCGCCCCCCTGCTCGCCCGACGCCTCAATAGCGAACCGATCGCCCATATCACCGGCACCCGCGATTTCTGGACGATCACCCTCGCCGTCACGCCGGATACGCTGATCCCCCGCCCCGACAGCGAAACGCTGATCGAGGCCGCGGTCGATCATTTCGCAACCCGCGCCCCCGCCGCCATCCTCGACCTCGGCACCGGCTCCGGCGCGCTGCTGCTGGCGGCGTTGGCGGAGTGGCCCACCGCGCAGGGCCTGGGCATAGACGCCTCCGCCCCCGCGCTCGCCGTGGCTCGGGGCAATGCGGCGCGGCTGGGCATGGCGACGCGCGCCGCCTTCCAGCCGGGCGACTGGGCGCGGGATGTGGAAGGCCGGTTCGACCTGCTGCTCATCAATCCGCCCTATATCGTCGCGGACCTGCCGTTGTCCGGCGACGTGCTGCGCGAACCGGCCAGCGCGCTGTTCGCGGGCGCCGATGGCCTCGACGATTATCGCCGCATCGCGCCCGACCTGCCCAGGCTGATCGCGCCGGGCGGCATGGCCGCGATCGAGATCGGCTATGATCAGGCGGCGAGTGTCACCGCACTGCTGCGGGCAAACGGCCTGGCCGTCGCCCTGCGGCGCGACCTGGCCGGGCACGACCGCTGCCTGATTGTGACAAACCCAGGTTAGAAATAACCGATTTGCCGACATCTGAGCGAAAATTGCTTGGTTTATGGCGCGAAAGCCACTACATCGACCTTAGGGACGGCTCTATCTTGTGACATGGTCGGTTAGATCGTTGATAGAAAAGGCCGTTTTCTTAGCTCCTTATAGTCATGACGGCGCATGCTGCGCATCGCCGCTGGCAGTCGGGGTAATGATCCGGAAAGGATCATGCCGTGGCGGAGCCGTATCCGGCCTGAAGGACAGGCCGTGCTTGGGGATGGCGACTGAACAGTGTTTTCAGCCAATGATGTCATAGCGAACGCAAGGATCATATCTTGATCAACAACCGGCAGGCCGGCCGCCGCAATCGCGGCCGGAACAATAATAACAACGGACGTCCCAGCGGCAATAATCGGGGCGGTGGCGACAACGGTAACCGTATCGACAATCGCGCTCGCGGCAATGCGACCCAGCTTCTTGAGAAATACAAGAATATGGCGCGCGATGCCCAGATGGCTGGCGACCGGGTGAATGCCGAATATTATCTGCAATTCGCCGATCATTATTTCCGCGTGCTCGCCGACAATCGCGCCCGTCAGGACGAGCAAAACCCCCGGCAGCGCACCCGCGACGATGGTTTCGATCAGGATAGCGATGATTTCGACGGCGGCTATGACGGCGTCGACGATTTCCGCACCGATCAGCAGCACGCCTATGACCGCACCCCGCGTGAACAGCCCCCCCGCGAGCAGAACCAGCGGGACCAGAACGGTCGCGATCAGGGCAATCGCGATCAGGGCCAGCGTGAGCAAGGCAATCGCGACCAAGGCAACCGGGACCAGAGCCAGCGTGAGCAAGGCAATCGCGACCAGCAGGCCCCGCGCGACCAGCAGGATCGCCGGCCGGAGCGTCAGGACGACAATCGTGAAGCCCGCGAATATCGCGAACCCCGCGACAATCGCGAGCCGCGTGAAAACCGCGAACCCCGCGTCGGCAATGTCCGCCGCGACCGTCCCCGTCGCGATCGCTTCGATGGCGATGCGCCGGTGCAGCAGGAAATGGGTGTAGAGGGTCCGACGGGCAATCCCGCCACGGAAGCCCAACGCCAGCCGGACATAGCGCGCCAGCCTGCCGCCCGTAACGCGCCCGTGGCCGCGACGCCCGAAGCGGCTGCGCCGGAAGCCGAGGCTCCTCGCCCCCGTCGCGGTCGCCCGCGCAAGGTCGTGGCGGAAGCGGACACGCACGAAGGTCTGGACCTGGCGGTACTGCCGCCCTCCATCGCCCGCGCTGACAATGACGCCGAAGCGGCCGAGGACGCGCCCAAGAAGCGCACCCGTCGCGTCCGTCCGGCGACCGAAGCCGCCGAATAAGCGGTCGATAGCGAAAAAATCAGGGGACGGCGCCGCAACGCGCCGTCCCCTTTTTCATGTCTCCGTCTTTTCTCTCCGCTACCGACAAGCCTGCTTTGCAACCCCGGCGCGATCCGGCACAAGGCGCTTATAGATGGCGCATATCTGGAGAGATGCCGATGAGAGCCGCGCACCTGCTGCCCCTGATGCTGACCGCCCTTCCCCTGTCGGCGCTGGCGCAAAGCGCGGCCGATCCCACCGGCGCTACCGCGCAGGGCGATGTCGCCGTCACCATCTATAATGATGGTCAGTCGCTGGTGCAGGACGACCGGCAACTGGCCATGACGGCGGGCCGCAATCGCATCGAGTTTCCCGATGTATCAGCACGCATCCGCCCCGAAACGGTCAACCTGTCCGGTCCCGGCCTGGCCATTATCGAACAGAATTTCGATTATGACCTCCTTTCCCCCGACAAGCTGATGGACAAGGCGGTGGGGCAGGAGGTGACGCTGCTGCGCACCAATCCGGCGACCGGCGCGGAAACCCGCGAACGGGCAAAAATTCTCGCGGCCAATGGCGGCATTGTCCTCCAGATCGGCAACCGGATCGAAGTGCTGCGCGACGACGGCCTGCCGGTCCGCGTCATCTTCGACCGGGTGCCCCCCAATCTGCGCGCCCGCCCGACCTTGTCGGTCACGGTGCAGGCGGATCGCGGCGGCACGGTGCCCGCGCGCCTCTCCTACCTCACCCCCAATCTGGGCTGGACCGCCGACTATGTCGCGCTGTTCGACGCGGCCAAAGGCGCGATGGACATGCAGGGCTGGGTCACGCTCACCAACAATACGGGCACCACTTTCACCGACGCGAAGACGATATTGGTCGCGGGTAACCCGGCCAATGGCGGCGGCCGCACCAATTGGTGGCCGGGTTCAACTGGAGCCGGCAGCGGCGCAATCGACCAGGCCGGCACGGAAAGCGGCCCGCGCGAGCGGCTGGGTGACTATTATCTCTATCCATTGGCCGCCCGCACCACGATCGCCAATGCGCAGCAGAAGCAGGTCAGCTTCCTCGACGTGAAGGGCGCGCCGGCCCGCGCCACCTATGAATATGTCAACGGCTGGCTCGGCAGTTCGGCCGAACCGGTCAGCGCGTCGAGCGTGCTCAAATTCTCGACGTCGAAGGAAGGCGGCCTGGGCGATCAACTCCCCGCCGGCACGATCCGCGTCTATATGCGCGACGGGCGCGGCAACCCGCAATTCATCGGCGAAAACAGCATCGACCATACGCCTATGGGTTCCTCCATGGCGCTGCGCACCGGCGAGGCGTTCGACGTCAAGGTGCGGCCGACCGTAGAGCAGCGCACGAAAAAGGGCAGCGCGCGCTGGGAAACGAAGATGCGCTACACGCTGACTAACGCCCGGCCCGAAGCGGTGACGATCGACCTGGCGCAGCAAGGGCTATGGGGCGACACCCGCGTCGTCGCGCAAAGCCTGGAGGGTCAGATCATAGAAGGACGGCGCATCTCCGCTGACCGGATGGAATGGAGCGTACCGGTGCCCGCGAACGGCACGGTCGACCTCGGCGTCACCTTCGACTCGCGTTATTGATCGGCGCGCCATGCTGGCTCGATCAAGATGCCGTGCTCCTGCGCAGGCAGGAGCCCAGTTGCAACGTCGGAACTGGTTTCCCGCCTTCGCGGGAACACGGTCTTTTTTGATGCTGTTGTTGTGGGCTGTTGCTGCGCCGACGCAGGCAGACACCGTCCTCTCCGCCAAAGCCGATTCGGTCGCGGTCACCGTCTATCGCGCGCCCTTTCGCGCCAAGGGGCCGATCGACCGCAACTGGCCGGGCGGCTATGCGCTCATCACCGAAAGCCGCACCGTCGATCTGCCACAGGGCGAATCGGTTGTGCGGTTCGAAGGGGTGGCCGAAGGGCTGATGCCCGAAACCGCGATCCTCTCCGGTATGCCGCGCGGCGTGCGGGAAAAGAACAGGGACGCCCGGCTGCTGTCGCCCGCCGGGCTGGTCGACGCTTATCTGAAACGCAGCGTCACCCTGCGCCGCACCGACCGCAAGACCGGCAAGGTGACGCAGCAGGATGCCATCATCAGCGCCGGGCCGACTGGCGGCGTGATCCTGAAAACCGCGCAGGGCTATGAGGCGCTGGGGTGCAGCGGCTTGCCCGAACGGATGCTCTATCCGCAGAAACCTGCCGACCTGTCGCCCCGTCCGACCCTGTCGGTGATCGCCACCAGCGACCGCCCGACTCGCGCGACGCTGCAACTCACCTATCTGGCCGAAGGATTCGACTGGGCCGCCAATTATGTCGCGGACATGGCCGATGACGGCGACACGCTCGACCTCATGGCCTGGCTGACGGTCGCCAATGGCGGCGTCACCGGCTTTCCCGACGCGCAGTTGAGCGTCATCGCGGGCCAACCCAACAAGCAGGCGCGCAGGGTGCAACCGCGCCCGACCGGCGGTCCGCTGCGCCTCACCTGCTGGCCGACGGACGTCACCAGCACCCATCCACGCTGGATTTTATCCCCGACGGAGGGACCAATTCCCCCACTGATGTATGTAGCGGCGGAGGCGGAAGATATCGTCGTCACATCGATGCGCCGTACCGAAGGCGTCGTGATGGCCGCGCCAGCGCCACCGCCGCCTCCCCCACCGCCGGAGGATGTCGGCGACCTCAAACTCTATCGCGTGCCGGTAATGGTCGATGTCGCGGCCAATGCGCAAAAGCAGGTCGCGCTGTTGCATCAGCCCGGCGTGAAGGTCGAACGCCTCTATGCCGCGACCGTCTATGGCGAGGCGGAATCACAACCGATGACGCTGCGGCTGCGCTTGCAGAATCGGAAAGGTGATGGCCTCGGCCTGCCCATGCCGTCGGGCCGGGTCGCGGTATTCGAGCAGGTCCAGGACATGCGCCTGCTCGCGGGCGAAGCCGATATCGGCGACAAGGCGGAGGGCGAGCGGGTCGATTATGACATGGCGGCCAGCGCCGACGTCCGCATCGCCGCGCGGATAAAAAGACAGTCCCGCAAATCCCGCGACTGGGCGATCACCCTGACCAACGCCAGGCCCTTCCCCGTCACGGCGGAAGTCACCATCCCGCACGACATCGCCCCGCGTCCAACAGGCATGGAGCGGCGCGGCAATGGCTGGATCTGGCGGACCACGATCCCCGCCAACGACGCCCTGACATGGTCCTATACGGAGCGCCTGGCCCGCTGACCGTTAATAACGTCCTATGTCAGGCGTCGGGGGCAGGGGCCGGGGCCGATGGTTGGCGTCCAGCGCGACGAATGTATAGACGCCGCTGGTCAGCAGCACTTCTTCCATGCCGACGCCGCGTATCGCCACCACCTCGATCCGTATCGCGACCGACGTGCGGCCGCGCCGTTCCTCGATCGCATAGACCGACACGACGTCACCCAGCAGGATGGGGGTGATAAAGGTCATGCTCTCGATCGCCACCGTCGCTACTGCGCCCCGCGCGATTCGCGATGCGACGATGCCGCCGGCGATATCCATCTGGCTCAGCACCCAGCCGCCGAAAATATGGCCATTGGCGTTGATGTCGGTCAAATGCGGCACCAGCCGCAGCACTACCTCGCCCCGCGCTCCGGTCTTCGCTGTATCAGTCGTCAAGCGGCACCTCGTCCTTCAGCCTGTCCATCACCTGCTCGTCATGCCCGGTGCCGCTCGACAAAAATGTCAGCGCCATCAGGCCGGTGCCCAGCATGAAGGTCAGCCATACGCCCAAAATCGTGGCGATCAGCATGTGAATCGGCAACTGTCCGGCCCACCAATGCAGGAATAGCAGCGCCAGCCCGACGCAGATCGCACCGCCCAGCGCCATCCACGCCATGATGCGGCGGAACCGGGCCCAGGCGATGGCGGCAATCTGGGGATCATCCAGGGCTTGCTTGCGTGTCATCTCTTTTCATTGGGCCGTGAAAGTGGGATCATCAAGCGCCTATCGGGGAATGTCTCGGAAAAGGAGAGTGGTCATGAGCATCGCAGCGATTTTGCAGGGCAAGGGCGACGTCATCAGCGTGCGGCCGACGGACAGCCTGCTCTCCGTGGTGCAATTGCTGGCGGAAAAGCGAATCGGCTGTGTGCCGGTGGTCGAGGATGGGCAGGTCGTCGGCATTTTTTCCGAACGCGATGTGGTCTATCGGGTGGCCAGGGACGGCGCAGCCGCGCTCGATCATAATGTGGGCGAGGTTATGACGGCACCAGCCATCACCATCGACCATCAAACCCCGGTGATTCACGGCCTGTCGTTGATGACGAAGCGGCGCATCCGCCATTTGCCCGTGGTGGTCGATGGCGCGCTGGTGGGCATGATCTCGATCGGCGATCTGGTCAAATATCGGATCGACACTATCGAATCGGAAGCTGCGGCGCTGCGCGACTATATCCAGACCGCCTGATTCGGGCGCTTTTCCGGTTCAGGCGGGTGCCTGGACCGGCGGCGCGCGCCGTACCACCAGCGCGACCAGTTCCATCAGCGTGCCACGCGCGCACAGCATCAGCGCGGCGAGGAAGGCCAAGCCCCCCGTCGGCACCAGCACGCATAGCCGCAATGGCGCGGACAGCGGCGGCAGCAGCCGATCGACCGCCATCACCACGCCCGCCATCAATATCGAACAGCCCAGCCCTGGCGCCGCGGCGCGGACCAGGTCGATGAATCGCAACCCCATCGGCCCGCCCGCCAGCCGGGCGGTGACGGCGGTCAACAGCGGGAAAGCGATCAGCCAGGCCCAGGCCAGGCCGATCGCACCGGACCTTATGCCGATCAGGAAGGCGATCGGCATCAGCACCGCGCCGACTGCCGCGACGCGCGCGGTCGTGCCGGGGCGGCCTAGCGCGTTGCTGACCGGCGCAAACATCACCTGCAACGTCATGAACGGCATCGCCAGCGCCAAGATCGCGACGAAGGGCGCCATTTCCAGCCATTTCTGCCCGAACAGCGTCTCGACCAGCGGCTCTGCCGTCACCGCCATGCCCAGATAGATGGGACAGGTCAGCAGCAGCAGCAGCTTGACCGCCTTGCAGAAGGACCAGGCCACCCGCGACACGTCCTTTTGCATCCGCGCATAGGCGGGAAAGGCGACATCGTTGAGCGGCGGCACGAATTTGCTCACGAAAATCTGGGTCAGGAACAAAGCTTCGGCATAAAGGCCCAGCTGATGCGGTTCCAGCATGCGGCCGCCGATGAAGATATCGGCCTGGCTCTGGACGATCCAGAACAGCTGGCCGCCCAGCAGCGACGCGCCATAGGCGACCATCGCGCCGGTCCCGCGAAAATCGAAGCTGGGAATCGGCTTGAATCCGGTGGCGATGACATAGCCGACCGCCTTGACCCAGAAACCCGCGATCGGCGCATAGACCAGTGTCCACACCCCCCATCCCGACAAGGCGCCGACCAGCGCTACTGCGGCGGATGCGATCGCGGCGATCAAATTGACCAGCGCGGGCCGCTTGAAATCCAGCGCGCGTCCCATGATCGCTTCGGGCACGGAGATGAAGGGGGTGGAAAGATAGAGCAACGCCTGCACCCGCAGCAGGTCGGCGACAATCGGCTGGTCATAATAGTCCGCGGCCAGCGGTGCGATCGCCAGTTGCAGCAGGGCGAGCGCACCGTTCAGCAGCAGCATGATGGTGAAGGCCTGGCGCAACCGATGCGGTTCGACCCGGTCGGACTGCACTAAGGCGCTCACTAGCCCATAGCCATTCAGGAAGGTAGCGAAGTTCAAGATCACCTGGGTCATGGCGAAAAGGCCGTAATCGGCGGGATCGAGCAGGCGGATGACGGCCAGTGTCACCACCCAGCTCATCATCTGCGACACGATCTGGCTGCCCGATCGCCAGAATATGGCGCTGCGTATCCGTGCGCCGAAACCCGCGTCATTCGCGTCGGCATCCTGCAATGTCATGCGCCCATATTCCCTGAAGCCCGATCGATCATGCACCTGCTCTAGCGGCCAACTCCCAAAAATTTCTGAAATAAAATTGCAAAAACTGTTTGACGGGTCGGGGCAACCGGCCTAGAGGGCTGTTCACCGGACGGGGCGCTTCCAGCAGGTAGCGCTTTGAATGGTCGCCGACATAGACGGGCAGCAGTCCTCCGAGACGCAAGGATCGGGGCGGCATTGTTGTCCGCACTAATGTTTGGCCGGGTTCTTTGACATTGTTGGATAGATGAAGGGACATGTGGGCGGCGGCTCCGGTCTGCCACGGCTTTCAGGCGTGGTATGGTCGGTTAAATTAGGCCGTTCCTTATTGGGGTTTGTCGGGCTTGCTCGGCGGATCGTTCATATGTCTCAGTATATTCCACTAGAATATATTGTGCAGGAATGGCTCCTGGAAATGAGCGGTATGTATCGGCCCTATTCCGGCTGGTACGTATCGGACATCAAACTTGAGAGTTTGATCCTGGCTCAGAACGAACGCTGGCGGCATGCCTAATACATGCAAGTCGAACGAGACC